>CAVXGA010000026.1:0-82392 GCA_963761195.1 uncultured Bacteroidales bacterium | reverse complement strand
GCTGCCACCTTCGGGATTCATCATGCTCGGTTTACCGGCAAGCTGGGCAGCGGCATCAATCTTAAGACACCATTTACTGCGATTTCTTCCCCTTCATTCAACCCACCGGCTACAACATAGAAATCGCCTGCTTCCGGGCCCAATGTGATTTCGCGATAATGGAATGTTGGCTGATTGCGGTCAGGAACCTTGACATAAACAACCGAACGCTTGCCCGTCCAAAGGATGGCAGTTTTCGGGATCATGAGGTCTTTTTTGTTTCCTGCAATCGAAGAAGTAACGATCCCATTTGCAAACATTTCAGGTTTGATCAGATCATCGGGATTTGGAACTTCCACCCTGACATAAGCTACACGGGTTTTTGGATCGATAGTGGGATCGATGAAACTGACCCGGCCAGTGAAATTTTTACCGGGCAATGAGCGAATCGTAAAATTAACCTTATCATTCATCCTGATCCATGGGAGATCGCTTTCATAGGCTTCAAACATGACCCACAATTTTGCCAGATCGGTGATCTGAAATAACGGGCTTCCCTCCTTGATGTAATCACCTACAGATACATCACGGCGGGTAACGGTTCCGGTTATGGGTGATAAAACATCAAAATAATTCATTGGCTTACCTTTCCTTTTCAATGGATTCGATCTGACTATCCGATAGTCCCCATAGTTTTAACTTGCTTCGGGCGGCCCGGTACAGTTCAGGATTACTTTCCTTGTAGCTCATGGCTTCAAGCAATTCCATCTGGCCAGATACCAATGCCGGTGAATAGATGGAAGCCAGTTTTTCGCCTTGCTTCACCGTTTGACCGGTAAAATTGATGTACAGTTTTTCAATCCTGCCACCATAACGGGCAGTGAGTTCGGCAATGTTCCGTTCATCAGGTTTAATTTTGCCAAGCAGGTAAATTTCTTTGTCAGGATAGGCTTTGCCAACGATCATCGTTTGTACATTGGCGATTTTAATCGCCTCCTGCGACATTTGAATTTCATCCGGCGAAACAGCCGCTTCTTCAGCCGAATATTCCGCAAGGGGGATCAGATCCATTCCGCATATTGGACATTTGCCCGGATGATCCATTCGGATTTGAGGATGCATGGAGCAAGTCCAGATTTGATTTGTTGATTTGTTGATTTGTTGATTCGCTGATTCAGGGATTTGTTGTTTCGATGATGGCTTCCCGATGAAAAAACCGATCAGTATCCCTGCGATCAGCACCACAACCATTAAAATGTAATTGCGTTTTATATTTCCAACTATGTTTTTCATTTTATCTTCTTTTTAAATTAATGAACCTATTAACACAATAAGCACATAAGCACATCCAATTATTTCCCCATGAGATACGTGATAAATGCAATTGCCGCGTCTTTATCCGCACGGGCTTTTTCGAGTTCAAGTTTATATTTCAATAGTTGTCTTTCCATGCGCAGTACCTCGTCAAAATTCTTTCCGCTGGTTTCATAGTCAGTTTGAAGGATGCGCAACGCCTTATTGGCCCGATCAGCCTGCAGCCTGAAAAGAGGTAACCGCCGGTCGGCATCCCTGTAATCCTTGTTGGCTATTCGAATGTCGTTTTGAGCATATTAATCTTATCGGCCTTTTGATTCTGCGCTGATTCCTGCATCAAAATCGCTTCTTTTGCCATGGAAGTATATTTTTTCCGGTAAATTGGAATCGTAATGCCCACCATGGGAAAAACGATGGCATCTTTACCCGACTCCGAAGCATCCACCATAGGATTTGAACTTTTTCCGGTGATCATATAATCCGCACCGATCATTAAATTTGGTGCTCCCATTTTATGAGCTGCGATTTCCTGTTTTTGATAGGATGCTTCAGCAAATTCCAGTTGTAAAACCTGATGATTACTGTTGCGGATGCTGTCGAGTATCGCTTCATTTTTATAAGCCAAATTGTTGTTTGCTAAAGAATCGGGGACCGAAACCTCCCTGTTTTCATCCACATTGAGCAAATTGTTGAATTCTGTCTGTGCAGCAAAATACTTGTCCTTGAGAAGCGCCAACTGATTCTCAAGGTCAGAAATTTCAATCTCTACCCTTAATACATCGACTGTTGATGTTAACCCCGATTCCACTTTGATGAGGGCCAGCTTCCTGAAAATATTCAGAATGCCGATGTTTTCGTTTGTAATGTCGATGGCCTTTTGCGTGAAATAAAGGTTGTAATAAGTTGATTTTACATCGTAAAACAACCTGGATTTCGATTCCTCGAAAACCTCATATTTGGATTTGGCCATTTCGGTAGCCACATCTTTTTTGGCGCCCAGAGTGCCGAACCAGGGAAACATTTGTGTAGCCGAAATTTTAGCACGTTGTGGGCCAACCCTGGTTTCAACGGGCTGAATAAAATAGCCAAACGTGATTTGCGGATCCGGCAAAGCCCCTACCTGCGGCACTTTTTCGAGGGCAGCCATGTACTCACTGAATTTTGCTTTCACTCCCGGATTATTTTGAGCGGCTTCCATCAGGTAGCTATCAAGATCATTCTGAGCGAAGGAGCCGATCGCAATGAACATCAGAATAAACCCTGATAATATGATTTTTTTATGCATTGTTTTCATCGTTCACTATTTTTGGTTTTGCACGTTTTACTTTCGATTCCTGCCACATGCTGTAGAGGACGGGCACGACAAACATGGTCATCACCTGCAGGGTCATCCCTCCAAAAGATGGAATGGCCATGGGTACCATGATATCAGCTCCTTTTCCTGTTGAGGTTAACACGGGTATCAGGGCTATAATTGCGCAGGAAGCTGTCATCATCGCCGGGCGAACTCTTTTGATTCCTGCATGAAGTACCGAAGCTCTGACAGCGTCAACGGTGGCGGGTTTTTCTTTTTCGAACACTTGCATCAGGTAAGTACCCATGATCACCCCGTCATCGGTAGCAATACCAAAGAGGGCAATGAATCCCACCCAGACTGCCACACTGAGGTTGATGGTATGCATCTGGAACAGGTCACGCATGTTGACTCCTCCAACATGGAAATTCAGGAACCAGCCCTGACTGTATAACCAGAGCATCAGGAATCCCCCGGCAAAGGCGACAAATATTCCGGAAAATACCATACCAGAAGTAACGACGGATCTGAACTGGAAATATAAGATCAGAAAGATGAGGATTAGCGATATGGGAACCACCAGCATGAGCCGTTTGGTAGCCCTGATCTGGTTTTCGTAATTGCCCGTAAATTTATAACTCACACCTGCAGGAAGGTTGAATTCACCGTCTTCTGTTTTCTGCTGAAGGAATTTTTGTGCATTGGCTACAACATCGCCTTCGGCAACATCCTGTTTTTTATCGAAAATCACATAACCCACCAGAAAGGTATCTTCGCTTTTGATCATTTGCGGACCGCGGGTATAGGTGATCTCAGCCAGTTCACCCAATGGTACCTGAACACCTGTCGGTGTAGGGATCAAAATGGTTTTCAGGTCATCGGGATTATCACGGTATTCTCTTGCATAGCGCACTCTGACAGGAAAACGTTCTCTGCCCTCAACAGTTGTGGTCAGTTTCATACCGCCAATGGCACTGCTGATGTACATCTGCATATCATCGATGGTTAGGCCATAGCGTGAGATGGCTTCCCTGTCAATCTTAATTTCAAGGTAAGGTTTACCTACCACTCGGTCAGCAAAAACAGAGGCTGGCTCAACACCAGGAACCTCTTTAAGCAGATTTTCAATTTCATACCCTGTTTTTTCAATTGACTGGAGATCGGGACCATAAACCTTTACACCCATCGGAGCCCGCATCCCGGTCTGCAGCATGACCAACCGGGTTTGGATAGGTTGTAGTTTCGGGGCCGAAGTCATGCCCGGAATTTTAGATGACCTTACAATCTCCTGCCAAATGTCATCAGGAGTATGAATCTGATCCCGCCATTGACGAAAATATTTCCCATGATCATCCTGAATTAAATTCGCCTTATCAATCAACTTAAACCCATCTTTCTCAGTATCGTAAGTTGATCCGTCTTTCAAAACATAAGCTCCGTCTTTATCCGTCTTGAACCGCATCCGATGACCGTTTTCATCCAGGATGTACTCGGGTCTGTAATTGATGATATTTTCAAACATCGAAATCGGTGCCGGATCGAGTGCGGAGTTTACCCGGCCCCATTTTCCGACAGTTGATTCTACTTCCGGAATATCATTTACTTTCATATCCAAAAGCCGGATTACATCCATGTTTTCTTCCACGCCGGAGTGCGGCATGGTTGTCGGCATAAGCAGGAAAGAGCCTTCATTTAATGCAGGCATAAATTCCTTCCCGATACCCGGAAATGTTTTGGTAAATTTTGTCCATACCCTGGTATTCCTTGCGTCAATTCCAATTTTATTAAATGCATTGGGTATGAACCCAAACATTTTATCCGAACCCTGCCAGATCATAATTCCAAATAAGATCAAAATGATTGGGACAGTAAGAAATTTCCATTTATTAGCCAGGCACCATTTCAGGATCTGCGGGTAATAATGGACAACAGTCATCAATGTTCCCAAAACCACTGCAAGAATTGAGATCACGAAAAAGAAGTTGCCAAAGGTGCTGTTTTTAGCGCCCAGTGGCATCCATTCGATGGTGAGGTAATAAACAACGATGACCAGCGCAATGCCGATGTTGATCAGGTTGGGAAACTTTTTACGTTTTTCGGGCCAGCGGTAAGCCAGCAGGTTATTGATCCCGAAGGCCACCAATGCCAATGCTTCCCATTTTCCACTTACGATTAAAAGCAGCACTCCCAAAGCCATCAGGATAAAATTCCAGATCCTGCTGATCCGTTTTTTATCAAACCGGATGGAAAAAATGACATGAGCCATCGCCGGAATGATGACGATTCCAATTACCAGTGAAGACAACAAAGCAAACGTTTTCGTGAAGGCCAACGGTCTGAACAGTTTTCCTTCGGCAGCCTGCATCGCAAAAACAGGTAGAAAACTTACGACAGTAGTCGCCAATGCTGTTATGATAGCTGAACCGACTTCGACAGTGGCCGTATAGATCACATTCAGCAGGTCTTTTCCCCGGGCATTTTTGTTTTCAGGCATATCGAGATGCCGGATAATGTTTTCCGTAAACACGATCCCCACATCCACCATCACACCAATGGCAATGGCAATCCCTGATAAAGCAACTATGTTGGCATCCACACCGAATTGCCGCATTGTAATAAATGTCATCAGAACGCCAATCGGCAGGAGACTCGAAATCAGAATCGATGCCCTCAGGTTCAATACCAAAATGATGACCACGATGATGCTGATGAGTATCTCACCGGTCAGGGCTGATTCAAGCGTACCGAGAGTTTCTTTGATAAGGCCGGTCCGGTCGTAAAAAGGAACAATGGTTACTTTGGAGATCTTGCCATTGTCTAGTTTTTTTGAAGGAAGTCCTGGTGTTATCTCGGCGATTTTTGCCTTTACATTATTGATTACTTCCATTGGATTCGCACCATATCGGGCCACGACGACACCGCCAACAGCTTCCGCACCATCTTTATCGAGGCCTCCCCGCCGGGTAGCCGGCCCGAAATTGACTTTAGCCACATCACCGATCCGAACAGGAACATTGTTATGAACAGTGACCACGCTTTCCTCCAAATCTTTCAGTGATTTTATATAACCCAATGCCCTGATGAGGTATTCAGCCCGGTTGAATTCAATAGTACGGGCACCGATATCGAGGTTACTTTTGCGAACGGCCTGCATGATCTGCCCGACATTTACACCATACGCTTTCATTGCATTTGGATCGATATCGACCTGGTATTCTTTCACAAATCCTCCGATGGAAGCAACTTCCGAAACCCCTTTGGCCGAAGTCAGGGCATAGCGGACATAATAATCCTGAATGCTTCTCAACTCCTGCGGATCCCAACCTCCGGAAGGTTTGCCGTCTTTATCCCGACCTTCGAGGGTATACCAGTAAATCTGTCCGAGAGCGGTAGCATCAGGTCCAAGAGATGGTGTCACTCCTTCAGGAAGAGTGCCGGCAGGCAGCGAATTCAGTTTTTCGAGGATACGGGTCCGGCTCCAGTAAAATTCAACATCATCATCGAAAATGATATAAATGCTTGAAACACCAAAAATGGAATTGCTGCGGATCGTTTTTACACCCGGAATGCCAAGTAACGCCGTTGTGAGTGGATAGGATATCTGGTCCTCGATATCCTGCGGAGAACGGCCCGGCCATTCCGTATAAACGATCTGCTGGTTCTCACCAATATCGGGTATGGCATCAACCGGTACGGGATCGCTTGGGAGAAAGCCTGTTTTCCAGTTGAATGGAGCATTAACGATTCCCCAACCGATAAAGGTGATCAGAACAATAAAGGTAATCAGCTTGTTTTCCAGAAAAAACCGAATAATCTTATTCAGCATGATACATGATTTTAATTGAATTTTTTGATGTTGTAAAATTGGAAATCAAAGCATAATCCATCCACATGGACATGCTCCATCAAAGGCATTCAATTAAAATCAGAGTAAAAACGACTGGAAAGAAGAAAGCATTTCGGGACCGGATCGTCCGGGCGGCGATTTGCTGATAAAAGCGTAATTGTTTGAATTTTCAGTAAATGTTTGATTGAAAATGACGATTGGTGATAACATCAGGTCAACCTGCGAAATTTGCAATTTTTCAAAGTGAACGGGCGATGACAGATCTTCTTTGAGTTTTACATAGTGATCTTCCGTATGACATTTTCCGCAATCGCTCTTGCAGCAGGAAGCAGCCTGGTGATTGACTGCAACACTTACCAGATCGTCTCCACAGTAATGGGTTGATAGCGTAAACCCTGTGAAAGCTACCAGCAGGTTAATCGAAACAATGATATTTAAAAATGCTTTTATCATTCTAATTGAAAGTGCAAATATAACGAAATTTAAATATATAAGTTTGAGTTTATAATGAAATTAACATTTATTATGGATCGATATTATTAACGTTCAGGGTGCACTGATTTTGAAAACCGCAAAATAAGAAGGGACCTGAATATTGATTAATTTTGTTCCGGAATTTTAAATATATGCAATCAGTAACAGAAAATCAGAAAAAGACAGCGCGTTATGCCAAGGCCATGGGACATCCAATACGGATGTACATTTTGGATTTGCTGTCGAAACAAGCCTGTTGTTATAGCGGTGATTTAAGTGAGGTTTTGCCAATTGCAAAATCGACCCTGTCGCAGCACCTGAAAGAATTAAAAAATGCAGGCCTGATACAGGGTGAAATAGAGCCTCCCAAAATCAAATATTGCCTTAACAATGAAAATTGGGAAGAGGCAAAAAAACTTTTTGAGAATTTCCTTGGTAGTTGATTTTTTTTTATTCGCCTATTTCGCTAGATTCATGATTTTAAAAATTGGTTTGCAAAAATTTAGTTGGTTTCCGATAAGATTTGAAGATTTCGTAACTTTTTCAGTTATTTAGATCATATTTTCGTTAGATTCCTCATATTCAGGCATAAGTATCCCATGTTGATTTTTGAAGCTTGTTTAATACTCAGGCCACCTTTTGAACTAACTCTTTGGCTTGCATTTTTTTAACAATTCTAACAGCATTGGCCGTGTGTACACCAAAGAAGATCCAGAGTATTTCGTTGGCCTGGTTTTTAGCTTTTACCTTATGCAGACTGTAATGCTCCTTTTCCGTTCCAAAACTGCCTTCCATGCGTGAGGCCCGCTCCTTGTATAAGGCTTTGCTAATAGCCTTGCGTTGTTGTTCGTATTTGCCAGCCCATCCTTTACGGGCAAAGTTGGTAGTTATGTGATTTTTGGAGCAATACCTCCTGTTTTTGTTGGTAGCATAAATCGCGTCTGCTGATATATGGGTTGTTTTACCAACTAATTGCTGGGATAACCATATACTGCTGATCAACCGGTTTCCTGCATGGAAAGCGTCAAAGCTCAGGTGTTCAATGAAGTTGATCCCATCCACCTGGATCATGTTTACTTTAGCACCGAACTCTACTTTTTTGATCTCTTTTCCCCGGACAATGTGACGGATATAGGATTTGGATATGCTTACGATCCTGTTGGGAATGCTCTTGCCGGTTTCAAACATCTGTTTTTGCTGATGATAAACCTTTCGGATGATCTTGCGTTTTTGATAATATTTATCCGGTAGTTCAATGCGATTGTGGTATTGTTGTTCAAATTGATCCAGCAACCATTGAGTTTATCAAGCAGGTAAAGTAAACTGCGTATTCGTTTAGTGGTAGCCATGTGAGGTTTCCTTCGCTTGCGTTGGTATTGATAATACTTTTCCCCTTGTTCCGGGTATTTGTTCCGGGGCATCCGCACCCGAAGACCCTTACTTAGGAGCTTTAACTGATTGTAATTCCAGTCCACACTTTCCCACAAGAGTTTTACATTCGTAGGATAACGCAACTGACTCTCATAGCAAGTGGCATCGGTTAGCATCGTATGGGTATCTGTCAGCAAAGGGTTCCAGTATTTGGCTAAAATCTTTTGGTAGGATTTTATATCCAGCTTCTTGCCCAATTGTGTCCGGATCTTACTTGCGATCTTGTAGTCAACCAACCTTTCTCCCGGTGATAACAAAACACCACAGAACAGTTGGTAATCGATGTTGGCATTCAACTGCTCAATAAGCTTTCGGTCAGAGAGGCCGGTATAGGCCTTTAAAAACATCAAGGCCAACTGACCCTGGCTGTCAAACAAAGCTTTTCGACCAACCTTTGATGGTTTTAGCCTAAAGCCTCGAATCAATTCATTCCACGGGATACATTGATAGATACCTCCCAGTTCTGACCTTAAAAATGACTCCCGGTATAAATCATATTCTTGTTGTGGAGAATAAAAATTAATTGTGCTTAATTTTTCAGAGAGTTTATTACTTTTGACATAGCTTTAAAAAAAGAATTACCCCGAATTTAGCCTTTTTTGGCTCTTTTCGGGGTTCTTTTTTCTACCTGTTATCAACCATGATTGTTGATAACACTATGTTTTTTGATTTGACAAATTAGCCTCTTTACCCAAAAGTAAAAAAATAAAATTGATAGGGTAGTTAGTTAACCTGGCACAAGTTTGCCACGCTAAAGCTGACTGCACAAGAATGCACCGGTTGTGGAAGAACTCTGATTTAATCACATTGTATTCCATATTTGCTTGGTCGCTTATTATTGTCTACCGGAAGTTTCTTAGTATTTCGATACCGTTAACATCGGTTGTAAAATCGATATGAACGGGTGTATCAGCAAAGATTTTTTTAAACAGCATCAAATGTTCAGGATTTTCCGAGCCTAATGTAAATGCGGTCGGCAGTTTATTGATGAGTTCACGGGCAAAGGTCGGACCTTTAAATGAGCATACAGGGTTCGGAAGATTTTTGGAGAGGCTTTCCGTGATGGTATGCTGATCTTTGCTAAACCCTTTGGCCAGATTTAATAAAATGGCTTTCGGATTAAGCATATCCTTTACCTTCAAAACATAATCGACTGTTGCATTAGAGGGTAATGCAAGAAAAACAATGTCAGCATCCGTCAAAATCCTTTCATCTGTTGAAGCTTTCAGAACCTTGCTCAGTTTAAAATTAGGGAAATATTTGAAATTAATCCTTGATTCATTGATCGAGTCAACAACATCCTTTTCAATAGATAACAGGGTTACATCATATTCGTGCTTTCTCGCTAAGGTATTTCCCAACGCCGTACCAATAGAGCCAGCGCCTATGACGACAATGTTTTTGATTGGTAAATCCATGGAATTATAATTTCTCTAAAGCAAAAGTACGTTTTATTTGTAAAGACTATTACGATTCCGCTTATTCATTCCAATTTGAAATCGTCTGACGAATATTGTTACTTTTGTTTTTAGTAGATAAAATACGGTGATTTTTGAGTACAGGTATTATCATACAAGTTAGAGCCGGATCGGCCAGAATGCCGGGCAAGATGATCCTTCCCTTTTATGAGGGTAAATCCATAATTGAATTGATCATTGACCGGTTTATTTCAGAAATTGACAATAATTTACCTTTGATTATTGCAACAACTGAAAATCCAATTGATGATAAAATTGAAAATATTGTAAGCCAAAAGAAGACTAATTTATTCAGAGGCTCTGAAAGTGATGTTCTCCTGAGATTTATCCGGGCTGCTGAAAAATATGATGTTGATACTATTATCAGAATTTGTGCCGATAACCCATTGATTGATATTAAAGGGACGATGGCATTAACTTCGATGCCTGCAATCAGTGAATGGGATTATATCGGTTACAAAATAAAGGGTGAAAGGCCGACAATATTAACACATTCAGGATTTTGGGGCGAAGTGGTAACTCTTTCGGCATTGAAGAAAGTGCATGAACAAACCACAAATTTAATTTATAGGGAACATGTTACTAATTTTATTCATCAACAGCCAGAAAAATTCAGGGTGAAACTGGTTAACGCCCCGGGTTTTTTATTTTCAAGAGATGACATCCGGCTTACCGTTGATACCAAAGAAGATTTTGCCATGATGCAGGAAATCTATGGAAAGCTTGTAGAAGACCATATTCCAATGGAGCCGGAGCAGATCATTAGGTGGATTGACAAACATCCAGCTTACCTGAAATTAATGAATAAGCAAATTGAGTTAAATAAAAAAGTATGAAATCGACCTATATTGTCGGTGAGATTGGGCAAAATCATAATGGCAACATGTCGATTGCAAAAAAACTGATCGATGTCGTTTCTGAGCCCGTTATTGACCATCTTTTCGGTGAGAAACTAAAACCAATGGATGCAGTCAAGTTCACAAAGCGTGATTTGAAAGAGGAATTGTCAGCATCTGCAATGCTTAAACCTTACAATACCCCGCATTCATTTGGTAAAACCTATGGCGAACACAGGGCATTTTTAGAACTCAGCGATGAACAGCACTTTGAATTATATACATATGCTAAAAATAAAGGATTGGATTTTGTTGAAACGCTCTGTGCGAGAGGTTGCTTTTCAATGTTCAGATATTTTACTCCTGATCGCTTAAAGGTAGCTTCACGTGATCTGACGAATTTACCATTGCTGGAAGCGATGGCAGAAACCAAAGTTCCGATAATACTTTCAACCGGTATGGGGGGCAAAGCAGAAATTGATAATGCCCTGGAAATAATTGTCAAATATCACAGCAATATTACAATCTTACATTGTTTATCCCAGTATCCTTCGGAGTATAAGAATATTAACCTGAATACAATAAGCTATTTAAAGGAGCATTATCCTGAATATACGATCGGATATTCCGACCATTCTATTGGGATTGTGGTTCCGGTGGCGGCAGTTGTTTTGGGAGCAGAAGTCCTTGAAAAACACATAACACTCGACCGGAATATGAAAGGTACAGACCACTCAGGCTCATTGGGGCCGGATGGAATTTACCGCATGGTAAGAGATATTCGCAATGTTGAAATGGCTCTTGGTTCAAAAGATATTTTTATAAGCAATAGCATCAGTGAAACAAAAGTGAAACTCGAGCGCTCCATTGCATCTGTAAGGGATATTAAAGAGGGAGAAATTATTCTCGAAACTGATTTGCATTTGCTGAGCCCTGGTGATGGTTTTAAATGGACTGATCGGAAAAGCATTATCGGGAAAAAAGCAAAATTTGCCATTCCAAAAGATGAAATTATTTACCAAAACATGATTGAATAATGGAAATAAAATTGGTGCTTACTGACATTGACGGCGTTTGGACAGATGGAGGAATGTATTACGATAATCAGAATAATGAATGGAAGAAGTTTAATACCTCCGATAGTGCGGGTGTTTTATACCTGAGAAAATTAGGTGTACCGGTTGGAATAATTACCGGGGAGGATACTGAAATAGTACGGCGCAGGGCGGAAAAACTCAAAATAGAGTACCTTTTTATGGGTGTAAAAAATAAACTGGAAATTGCACATGAATTATGTCATAAAATGGGAATCAGCCTTGAAGAAAATGTTGCATACATCGGTGATGATATTAATGACATTCCTTTGCTTGAAAAAGTTAAAATCAGTGCTACTCCGGCTAATGCTCCACAATATGTGAAACCTTACGCCAAATGGGTTCTGACAAAAAAAGGCGGTGAGGGTGTTTTTAGGGAGTTTGTCGAGAAAATTCTGGATGAAAACGGTTTACTGGAACAAGTAGTCAGAGACTATATAAAAAAATTCAAAGACTCTTGATAAACTGTACAATTCTGTTGCTTACGTTACCATCAATTTTATAAGCATAATTCCTGATATAATTTTCATAAACAGCCGTCTTTACGGATAATTGATTATCCAGGATTTTAACAATATAGTCCTTCAATTCCTGTACATTTGTTGCCTGAAAGGCAATGCCTTCTATGAAGTATTTTTGAATATCCTGTCGTAAGTGATCCAGGATAATCAGCGGTTTATTGAAATAAACGGCTTCTGCTCCCACTGTAGAGAAACAAGTTACAACAATGTCACAAAGCGAAATTAAGAGGTAAAGATCGATCTCTGACACAATTTGGTAATTGGAACAGCCTGATCTGATTGCAAGCTCACGATAATAATTAATGTCGTTAAATTCAGCCGGATGAAGTTTAACAATCAAATGAGTAGCTGGAACTGCTTTTGCTGCAGCAAAAATATCCAAACCGGATTGTTTCCTGAGTTCCGGATCCTGCTGTGGCTGCGAAGCAAACAAAATGATTTTTGAATTTGCAGGTACTTCTATTTGTCCGGAGATACGATGAGGCTTTAGTACGGGAATAATGTCAGTTCTTATTTGGCCTTCAATAACCAATGATTCTGCCGGGTAATTACCCTTTTCAATCAATAATTTTTTCCAGTTCTCGCCCCATAACAGAGTGAAGTCCGGCACAAGTTTTCGTTTTGCGTCTTCAAGAGTAAACATAAATGCCGGATGCAGCTCGTGAATTGTTCCGTGCTGTATTCCTATTGTTTTAATAGCAAGCGTTTTCGCTGCATCAAGTATGGATTTTATCCGCGGACTGTTTTCGTCAATTGTACTGATTGACCGATAGCTATGACTTTTAAAAAATCTTTTATAAGAGAGGTATTTAAAAATATAAAATTTACCTGATGCATGTAATGACCTTAGAAAATCATTCATGATCAGATCGATGGGGTCGTTCAGATTTGATTCAATCTGATCATATTTTTCACTGAGCAGTAAAGATGACTTTTTAAGCTGTTTTCGTAAGTTTAAAGATAGAATTCCTTGCAGCAAGATCAGTTCTCCGTTTAATCTTCTTCCCTTTGATTTGAAGTGCCATCTTTTAAGTCTGAAATCTGATCCTCTATGAAATTTGGGAATATCGACATCGTCGAGTATGATAAAATCATGATCCAGCTTTTCGAATAAATATTCGAGGTTGTAATTTCCGGGCTCGGGTTTCAGTGTATGAATGTTCAGGCAGGTTTGCTTAATGGCATGATCAATGACAATATGTTTGGCTTTTTTTATTTTGATTAATTGAAAAACACTAAATACTATCCGAATGGCAAAAAAAATCAAATAGTTTAAAACCGTCTTGAAATTGACTTTTGACGGGTTGTTTTGCGACAAACAGAGAGTTAAACCGGAACTGTTGAATGGATATTTTTTGAGAAAACCGGATTCTCCGTAATATCTGATTGTTTCGTATTGTTTTTGGAGTTTTTCAATCAGCCTGATTTCAAACATCAGGTTACGGATAAAAAAATATGTTCTGAATTTATGGTAATGCCAAATGCTCGCATTTTCAATCAGCAGAATATCGGTGATCGCTACATCACCAATATTAATTTCTCCGAAATTAAGAACACGATCAAAAAGTTGATAATTGATCTCTCTTTTTTCATCAGCAGTGAGTTCAATTGACCCTGTCGAAAATTCTGCCAGTTTTTCACTTAGAGCTACGTTTGAAAATAAATGGATTTTACGGTTCCCGGCAGAAACCTGTTCAAGGAGATTATTTTCCTCCTCCCTGCTTAGAATCCTGTTGACAACGATTACTTCCATTTTCTCGCAATGTATTTGGCCAATTCATTTCGATACAGTATTACCATGCTCAGTAAAATTACGATGACTACAATGGAACTGGTAATAAAAGGATTCAGGTCAGTTTTTAACTTTACAACTTCCAGTGCAACGGTCAAACCGATAATAATAAATGGGTAGATCAGAAGTTTGTTAAGATTCCAGGGAATGTGCAGAATTGAATTCTGGTATAAATAGATGCCCAGAACCTGCAAAGTTTGTGATGTCAGAATTGCTGCTATGGCCCCATAAGCCCCCCATAAAGGGACCAGAAAGTAGAGGAGTGCAAGGTTAACTGCTAAAACAACGATGTTTTGATACAAGAAAACTTTTGTTTTCTTTTCGAAATAAACCGGAAAAGAAAAAATAATGTATTGCGTGCGCTGGATGTAACGCATGAAAATGATAGCAATAAAACCGCCGGCCAGCCTCAGTTCGGTTTTAAAGATCATACAGTAAATCATAGCGGGGATAATTGTAACGGCAATAATGAACTGGCTTTGTGCCATCAGCAAATGCGAAAGTTTTTTTATTTCATCAACATTTTTGATGATACCATCTTTCATCAGCCGGAACATTTCTGGCTGTGATGCTCCCTGTAAACCCTGAAGGATGATTTCCATCCCTCTGCCAAGAATTAGTGCCTGCGAATAAATGCCAAGCAAAGTGGGTGAGCTTTCAAGAAAATAGCGATCGGCAAAAGTAATTCCCCAGGCAATGATGGCATACTCAAATAAAGGGAAGGAAAAATGGTTGACCGGCTTCAGGAAGTTAAAGCTAAAGTGAAATCCGGAATTCCGGTAGATTAAATAAAGTATTACAATGGAAATAATAGTAGTTCCTACAGCGCTTCCATAGGTATAACCAATAAAACTCATGTCGTAATAAAATACGCCGATAACCTGAAACACGGATCGAAGCAAGCCAAGAGCAAGACTGATAAACAGAAATTTCCTGACTTTTTTTTCATTCCTGTATAATGCAAAAGCAGTTATATTAATGGCCCTGTTTACACCGATTATAACTGCAGCAAAACCGTACTCTGGAAAATTTTGCAGAGCAGGCTGAGTAAATAGTTTACCTATGTAATCTTTAAAAATGTAGGCAATGACAAATAAAATAACTCCTCTGATCAGGATTGAGTTGAAAATGCCCGATACCAACTTATTCCTGCCTTTTTTGTCATCGAGGTAATCGTAATAAAACCTTGAAATGGCGTTCGACATGGCGAAGGTCGCAACTGTAAACACCAATGAAATAATAGTCTCAGTTATTTCGATCTGTGAAAAGTCGGCAGGAACCAGTTTGCCTTCACCTTCGATCAACGGCCGTACCAGAAGATTCAGAATAGGTGGAAAAGCCGCAACAGCAGTATAAAGAAATGAAAGTTTGAAAAATTCTTTGTCGTCGAGTTTCATTAATTACAGGCGGATACTGTTCAGCATGCAATATTACACAATTTCTGCACGTCTTTTACCGCAGTAAAGTAAGGAAGCCAGGAAGCCTTTTTATTTCAGTAAAAAGTCATGATCCTGAGCTGATATTATTTGTCTCAATTTTAGCGATGGAAACAATGCTCCCGAACTATTTGGCTAAATAAGAAACTTAAAAGCTTAATTTACAATAAGTTTTCTTGATGCAATTATTTCTCCTGACTGCAAATTCAAAATATATATACCTCGTTCCAGATTTGAAGTATTTACTTTTACCTTTTGAATACCGGCGGGCAAATAACCTGCGGATATTGATTTAACTTTTCTGCCGCTTAAATCGTACAGGTCAATATTTACTTTGATTTTATCAGACAATTCAAATTGAAACCATGTGAAATCTGAACAGGGATTTGGATAAAGTGTAGCGGGTAAACCCTCTTCAGAATTTTCATTGATAGCTTCAGGCAGCGGTGCGCCACCACCGATCGTGGTTTTAAGGATAGTCAAGCCGGAACCAGTAATATATCCTGTTTTGCTGTCAGTAAAATAAATACCATGAAGGCTATTGGCTGTACCCGAATAAATCTTTTTCCATTTTTCGCCCTTATTGGTCGTCTTTAATATTACTCCTCCTTCACCTGTTATAAAACCTGTATCTGCTGTAACAAAACAGACATTATTGAGTGGCGTCGATACTCCGGATTGAATTTGTATCCAATCCTGCCCTCCGTTTTTTGTTTTTATTATTTTTCCATTGTATCCTACGGCTATTCCTGTATTTGCATCAAGGAATGTAACGTCATACAAGGGATCTGATATTCCTGCGTCAAGAATATCAATATTGTTTCCGTTATTGGTGAGTTTTAAGATTGTTCCGTCATCACCGACAGCGTAACCTTCCGAGCCGCTTGTAAAATACAGGGCATACAGATTCTTTTCGGTAAAAGCATTTAATTGGGTCCAAACGGTATCGCCACCCAGGGATCTTAACAGTGTACCGTTCAAACCCGCTGCGTATCCTTTATTTAATTCCGGGAAACAAACTGCATACAATCCGGTAGTGATTCCTGTAGAAATTGAATGGTATGTTAGGCCGGCGTCCGTTGTCTTATAAATTTGCCCTGAAGTCATAGACAAATAGGCGAGGGTATCGTTAAACAGGTTAATATCCGTAATATAAGGCGTTGCAATCGTGTCGAGCACGACCGGCATCCATGGATCGGTCCCGGATTTTCTTAAAATATACGAAATATCCATATAAGGATTCCCGCCTACCGCTATGCCAACATTATTATCGGTAAAACGAATTGAATTTAAAAGGTACTGGTCAGCACCGGTTATATTTGTCCAGGAATTTCCATTATCCTGGCTGCCGTACATTTGACCTGATTCCCCGCTAATAAAGGTATAGGATAAAGAATCGTGATCAAAAGAAATTGCTGAATAAAAGGTAAGCTGTGTATTGACAGTTTTAAAGGTCCAGATGTTTCCACCATTGATGGTACCCAATATCCGTCCATTAACGCCAACTGCAAACCCGATAGTATCATTTTTGAAATAAACCGAATAGAGATCAGCCTGGTTATATTCATAGGATATATCCTCCCAGGTAGCGCCTGCATTAATGGTTCTGTAAATTTTACCGCTTTTGCCGCAAATATAACCTGTATTCTTTGTTGGGAAGTTCACATCATAGATGGCTTTTGTCGAATTTAAAGGAAGAGGAAACCAAGACAATCCGGCATTTGTCGTCTTTATTATCAAGCCTGAATCTCCTACGACATACCCGGTATCAGGTGATGTAAAATACATGGCATAAATCATATTCAGCGTTCCTGATGTCATTTTATCCCATGTAATCCCACCGTCTGTTGTTTTCATGATCAGCCCGTTATATCCGGCTACATAACCAGTATCAGGATTCATAAAATAAATAGAGCTAAAACGATAATGTGTTCCCGATTCAAGGCGCGTCCAATTCGTAGAATCAATCGTTTTAAGGATTTCACCGTGATCTCCAGCAATATAACCTATTGTATTGTTTACAAAAAAAACGGAATACAAATCATTGGTCGTGACGGAATCCATGAGCTGCCATGAAGCTCCTTTATCCCGTGATTTAATTATACTGCCGAACTCACCAACACCATAACCGGTTGAATCGTTAAATATAATCTTCCGGATATTATTACCCTGTGGAATAGGATTTTCCCATGTCCACTGTGAAAAAGCCTGGAGGGCAAGAACGACGCACAGGAGCAAAATATTAAATTTTAATTTTCTCATCTGGGTAAATCAATTTCTAAAATTGCAGGAACTTACAAGGTTTTCGTTTGGAAATTTTCTTGGTACGGAATTTTTTAACTAATGAAAATTCAAATCCTCCCTGGTAATCGCTAGCAATATGTTTCTTTGAAACGTTGACATCATAGGAAAATAGCAATGTGTAGTCGTTGTACTCGATACCAACCGTGGGTATTAAATCCCGCCCGAGACGATACCAAAGACCTGTGTACAATTTTATGCCTTCAGCTCCAAATACAAGGTTTGCTCCGAAAAGCGTCTGGCTTACACCCTCCTGGGTGATAAAATAAAATTCCGGTTTAATAAGCACATTTTGGGAAAGAATCCGCTGAACAGTAAAATGCCCGATATACTTTCTTCCTACCTTGTTGTTATTCCCGGATTCTCCGAAAAAGCTCTCTTTCGGTTTATTGATATGACTGATACTTCCACCGACTTCATACATCCATTTTTCGTTTACCAGGTGGTGAACAGCTATTCCAAGATTAAAGTCAGGGTAAAATATGGAAGAGTTCGTAATATAACTGAGATCTGCTGATTTGATACCAAGATTAAACTCCAAAGTCGTATCATTCCACTGATCTTCAAAAATCAGCTTGTCTTTATTGATCGTCCTGTTTGTTACACCAATTCCCACGCCCAGGCTTCCATAAAACGAGTTATCAGAATTGAAACCCTGGCTGAAAGCAGCAAAGAACATTCCCTGTACTTTGGTTAAATCACCGAAACCGGCATTGTCGTAATAAAGATGAGCACCCAGGCCGATCCAGGCCCTTCTTCTGAGGAAATTCGGATATACCCGGGTATCTCCCCATGCAGTATAAGTAGTAAAAGGTATTTTAAATTTGGCATCCTGTTGCCGGTAATTGATTCCTGTCCTGAAATCCGCATCATGATTACCTGTGAATGCAGGATTCACATAAAGCGGTGTAGAATACATCTGCGAATAATGGACATCCTGCGCATTCACAAAATAACCTCCAACCCCAAAGGAAAGAACGAAAAAAATCCTGAAAAAAAACTTCATAAATTACCTCAATAATGTAATGTTGC
The DNA here is from genome assembly GCA_963761195.1 of uncultured Bacteroidales bacterium. GTDB lineage: Bacteria > Bacteroidota > Bacteroidia > Bacteroidales > JAADJA01 > JAADJA01. The sequence continues at coordinate 63,563 of CAVXGA010000026.1, read as the reverse complement.
CGGTTTCCTCCGCAGTACCGCCATCCTGGTACAATACCTTGCAATAATAAGTGTACACTTCTTCCGGTTGCGGTACACCGTTAGTTGTCCCGTCCCAGCCAATGCTCTTATCATTCGTTTCAAAAACAAGTTTACCGTACCGGTCATAAATCCTGAAAATCAATTCTTTAAATCCACTCCCCTTGACATGAAGAACCTCATTCTTTATCGGACCGCTGCCATTAGGTGTAAATGCGGTTGGTATTCCAAGTTTACTTGGTGGGTACATGCCAACTACTTTTTCTCCGTCACCAACACAACCAGCCTTTGTCACCTCTACACTGTAAGTAATCGGATTGGGATCGGAATAACCGGGGACAGTAATAGTTTGTGCATTCGGATCAGGGATCGGAACCAGCGGGTCGGCACTCCATGAATAGGAATCTCCTGGTCCGGCATCCAGTGTAATGGATTCACCGAACTTTATAGTTATGTCTGGACCGAGTGTAACATCCGGAGTCGGAGCCGGTTTCACAAGTATATTTTGCATAGGAGTAACTTTACAGCCATTGGTCAAATCCGTGATTTCCACATTAATGTCGCCTGTATAATTAACCTGGGCTTCAATTGAAGATGTGTTTTCCAGGTTGAACCAGTTATACTGGTAATTCGTTCCTGATGGTGAAACAGTTACATTAATCGGATCGCCTTCACAAAACGGACCGGGGTCAATCGCCGCAATAGGAGGATAATCGGCTTCTACCACGATATAATCACTTAGGGTACATTCGCTTGAATAGCGAACCTTAATTTGATACGTTCCCGGTTGGTTAACCGTATAAGTCAATTCACCAGGTTTATCAGATCCTTCCCAAAAATATTGTGTATATGCGTCACCGTTAAAATTCGATGCATCCAGCACCAATTGATCACCTAAACAAAAACGTTCTGTTATACCGCTAAAACCATAATCATATCCCTGAGCATTATTGAATATCCAGCCCGGCGGCAGATTGTTTGTATCTGCCGTACTGTTAATACCGGCATAAAAACTGATATTTCCGATCGCACCCACATCAATGATATTGAGAAAATCGCAAATGACATCATTTGTGCCGTTCACTTTTTCAATAAAGGCATCTTTTGGAGGTGAAATGGAAGTGAGATTTATATTGCTACATTGGTTGCCTCTGAGATATAAGGAATCCATAATAGTCTGGACCGAATCGGCCTGGAAATAGAACCAGTTACCGAGGTTCTGCTCATTTCCTTCACCAGGATATAAAATGAGCGTGTCAAATACATTGTGGCCATAGAATACGCCATCATCATTGAATATGCAATATTTAAAATAATTATCTCCGAAGACTATCCCATATTTATTCACAATGCATCTGTTTATATTGTGGAAATCATTTACTGAACATTGAAAACCATCAAGAATGACAACATTTGTATTGGAATGATTGTACATTCCATCAGTCTGACCATTTAATAATACAGAATCTGCTGTGAAATTACCTGCAATCTGACTGGCATCTCCATTGATGGTCACTACATTGTACGATGGCATATTAAATCTGTTTGATAAAACTTCCTGACCTCCGTTCAGCACAAAATCATAATAATTGATATTGATTCCGTTTATAGTTATTAAACTATCCTGGGGTGCTTCATTATAAATCGTGGATTTATCTGCATACAGTTCTAAATTATCTGCATCGATATACCAGCTATAGCCGTCAACTCTGTAAAGTGAAACCTTTGAGTCAGTAAGGTCCAGTGCACGTTGATTTTTATTTCCGGATAAGAAGGAATTTACAGTTAAATGATTGCCATTTAATACCAGTCCGCCATGCAAAAAGTAAACCGTAAAATAATTTCCCCCACCATCACTCAATGTCATATCGTCTTTCAGATAGACCAAATCATCCAACCCCTGGAAATACACCGGGCCTGGAATAAGCTGACCTGCACTTGTAATAGAGTCAGGATGATCGCCGGGTTCTTCAAACTGGTCGAACAACAGTTTACCGATATACGAATAAGTCATGTTCTGCTTTAATTCAAGCGACCCATAGATGTACATCACCGCCGCTGTATCATTACTTAAAAATGTAGGATTATAGCTATCCGACATTTTCCAGTACATGTTTTTACAATATGAATTTCTTATTGTGTCTGTAACAGTATCATTCTGCGTTATAAATGAATTGTCGTCGAATATCACCGTGTTGATTTCCTTCGGAGTACATTGATCCGTAATCGGCTGGCCTCCGCTTACATATGACCAGTGCTGCCAGTCACTCCAATCTCCGGCACCTCCTATCCAGTAATAGGTACTATTACCTGAGTTTTGGAAATCCCAGTTTGAATTATTGCCAAGATTAACTGAATTAATCGCTGTATAGGGAACTCCGATACCATTATCCATTGTAATGTCACGTATTGAGGCATAATTTGCAGTAAAATCCGGATAAGTCGGCTGTGCCTTCTTATATAGGATATGCGCCGGTGTACCGATCAGGTCCGAATTTATCCGGATCGGTCCGTCACATAATCCATTAAGAAATAAATCATCGTTGATGGTTTGCAGATACTCCTTTTTACCGGAAATTTCACGCTGGAAACTATACCGCTGATTTGGTGTCAATATTAATTGTGAGAATGTATTTTGGCCTAATATTTCAGCATTACCCAGTAGCTCACATGTATCGATTGTATTGAGCGAAATGGAATCAATATGAAGGAATTTGTCAGCTTTCAGATAACCGATCTGGTGAGTACCGGATAATGAACCTTCATCCGAGAAAAAGGCTGTATCGATAACCTGATTTCCCATAATTGTATCGTCAAAACTCTTGGCATACAAAAAATCAATGGTGTAATTGTTTCTGATTTTGCATCCGGTGGCCTCTTCATTATAGGTAAGCGTATCAATATGACACAACGCTCCGTATGCATCACCAAATCTGCAATAATAGTCAACCAGGTGAAAATGTACCAGAGCATCATTAAGGAGTTTGCATTTATCAGTTCCGGAAGGAAACCAGAAACCAGCAGAATCAAATTGAACATTATAATATTGAACGATGGTATCGTTTTGAAAAGTTCTCATATTGCATCTACCGGCAGGCCCAATGATTGGAGGAGGTGCACCAGCATCCCCAAGAATGAGGATTGTTGATCGTCCGGCATCAAACATAAATTTCGGCGGATCTTGTGTCATACCGTAACCGCATAATTCCCACCCATTCTGTTGATAAGCATGAACAACTGCAAGCGTGGTATCGAGCATGTACAAACCACGCCGGAGTGTGTCGGTGGAGCTAAAAGAATAAACCTCCAATGTATCGTTCACCATTTTGAGTTCACCCATTCGTAAAAAAAGCGTATCCATGTTATTGTAATACTTGCTTGTCAACTCCCATTTACCGCTGTCACCGTAGAAAATTGTCTGGTTAAGCATATCCCAACTCTTAACTCCGGTATTGTCGGGAGGCCAGGTATAGGTTACATTGATGGTCTCGTAATCCGCATCATGCTCCGATTCAAAATAGAGCTTTCCCCAGAAATCATATGCCATAGAAGTTGATAGTTTAAGAGATCCCCAGATTCGCATCGAACTGGTATCTGGTCCTTCGAGCATCGGAAGATTCATCACATCATCCGACCATGTCATATCGTTAAAACAGACGTACTTTTGATCGACTAATACCATCTCACCGCTATCAGCAAATCCTGAATTACCATCAAAGAAAATATTATCAAGGATAGTCGGCGGACATTGGTCACCGGGTGCACCTCCCGATGTCAATGACCAGTGCGTATTATCGGTCCAGGTTCCGTCACCGCCAACCCAGTAAAGGTCACGGGAAACAATGGGATTTGTAAAATTAAATTTCTGATTATGACCAAGGTCGATACCATTCTGGATGTCAAATAATGTTCCCATATTGGCGATATCCCTTACACTGAGGTATTCCGTATTTACGGACCCACCAAGGTAATTTATCCATGCGTAAACCCCCTTATAATCTGAAGAAAGGTAACTCAGACCGTGTGAACAATCTCCCATTACTTCAATACCATGGATGGTCTGCACATAGGCTTTGTTGTATCCGCTACCTGGCTGACTAAGAGAATCTGATTGAAACTGATACCAGTATCCGGAGTTAAAACTCAGCAGAGTAAAGGTATTATTTCCTGAAATATGTCCGTCAGCACTGAAAACAGCATGTTCAATAGCGTTGTAACTACCTATTATACTGCCGTTGCTAACCACGCCTTCTGTATTAAAGAATAACAGGTAGTTGACTGTATGGTTACCCACAAAATCGCCTTTGGCATTGTTGAAAAATATAGAATCAACCTGACTTTGATCGCCATCGAATTTGCTTTCCCAATACCCGTTGAGATCGATCCGGTGAAAATCGGATAAATTATTGGACAAATAACCCATAACAAGATTGATCTGGGTATAATGAATGTCATTATAAACACCATTTACTTCGCACGGAATAGGCCCTGCCATCGTTATGGCACCTTCCATGAGAAGCGTATCTATTTTAAAGGTTCCAATCTGGCCTGGTATCTTCTTACCGTCAACTGTGCCACTTCCAAGGAAATGCACCTTCCTGAATATGGTTTTTATATTTTGATTCTGCATAACGCCATCAGGTGGAAGAAAATCCGCATCCCGATAAGTCAACACATTACCTGCAAAATTATTCATGGTACCATCTCGGAAGCGGAAATATGAGTTCGAGGCTTCTAACGACAGCCCCTGACCACTTACTGTCCATGCACCAAAAATGTACAGTTTCGAATTAAGTATGTTCAAATCCCTTTGTTTACTCGTCGAAGAGAAAAAACCTCGGCAAACAATCACCTTGTCGTTTGAATTGAACGTGCCGTTATCATGAAAAATCAGCGGGTTAAGAGGATTTATAGGATCCTTATACACACCCATACTGTCAGGATTAAAAAAATTAACCCAGTTTTGTATGGGCACAACCGTATCAAAAACCAGCAATGTATCCTGTAAAATCCATTCTCCATTTCCGGCAAAATGGATATCGCCGGCAAAAGGCACACCAGCACAGGTAATTGTATTTCCGGGTGAATCGGACATAAATTTTATTTTACCTGTATAGGCATTGACCATATGAGGGTCGAATTTCACCGAGCCGTAAATACTGAAGGTAGTGGTGCCGGAACCTCCGTAAAGATAGATTGTATCCAGCGGATTCAGGTTTTCCCAAATCAAATTTTTACAGGTTGGGTTGCCTGTAAGTACAAAAACTGTGTCACCAGATTCAGGAAATGAATACTCATTAAATATCACATTGTCGTTTGCATCCGGTACCTCATTCGGGATCGAACCAGTTACGGTTCTCCAGTTGTTGAGATTTGACCAGTTTCCCTGTCCTCCGACCCAGAAATAGTCGATCTGTGCCAAAAGCCTGATGGAAGTTAAAATAAAAATTCCGGCTAAAATTGAGATTTTAATTTTCATGACAAATAATTAATTATATGGTTAATTTCCTGTTCCAAGCACAGTAACACTTCCCTTATAAACTTTTTTAATATTTTCGTTTCCGTAATAAACTTCGAGTACCCAGAAATAAGTACCGTCAGCGACCAAATGACCGTTTTGCCTGCCATCCCATCCGGAATTAAAATCATCCGATTCCCAAACTTTTTCACCCCAGCGGTTGAAAACAACAATATAATTACTATTCACACCCGAAAGGTCTTTCATAGGTTTGAATTTTTCATTATATGGGTCACCATTCGGAGTAAAAACGATTGGAACTTCCACGTTATAAACCTCTATGGTGATCGCATCCGAATTTTTACACTGACCATCAAATACTTCCACAGATATTGTTGTATCATTGGGCTTAATATCATTGTATCCGATTGTGTAATACCGTTCATTTAATGATGGGTTAAATTCCCAAGTCCAGGATTCATAATCTCCACCATCGAGAGTAACGCTTTCACCCGGGAATAGAAGTATCTTATCCCCTAGATTAATATACGGTAAATTTAATTCCTGTACCGTCTTTTCTGCAGTCGAATCACCACACACGTTTTCCATTTTTAAAATATAGGTTCCCGGCTCTGAGATTGAAGTAATGGAATCACCGAGTTCGTTATTCCAGTAATACATGAATGGTCCGGAAGGAGCATGTAAAACAATACTTTCTCCCGCGCAGAAATTATCGGGACCTTTAATGGATGCTTCCGGAACAGGATTCTCATCAACATATACGCTGTCTACTGTTTCACAACCATAAGAATAACCCACTGTAACATAGTACTTACCTCCTTCGGTCACTTCAATTGACTGAACATCACTCTGTCCATTGCTCCAGTCATAATAAGCGAATCCGGAATTTGCAGTAATCCAAATTGTTTGGCCTGTACAAAGCAACATGCTATCAGCACCCAGGTCAACCTTATCAGCTACCGAAACATAAACTGAATCTGAACCTGTACACCCATGAATGTCTGTAGCAGTGCAATAATATAAACCGGGATCGTAAACTGTATAAATTGGAAAGGTAGAGTTATCCTGCCAGACATAAGTATATCCTGATGGAGGTTCAAGCGTAGTAGATTGTCCATAGCAAAGGTTTAGGTCTGGCCCAAGATTGACATTCACAGCCGGCCAGTTTGAAACAATTATGCTGTCACTGCTTTGGCCGCAGACTCCCTGAACATAAAGATAGTAAATGCCCGGAGTTGTTACCGTGATACTGGCGCTTGTTTGACCGGTTGACCACAAGTATGAATTCCAGATTCCTGCAGGTTGTAATGTAACTGCTGTACCGGGACAAACTTTTTTATCGGGACCCAGGTCAACAGCATAGCTTGGATCATCAACAAACAAATAAACGGAATCAACGGCAAAGCATCCGTACGAATTAGTGACCTGCACCCAATAGGTTCCGGTTTGAGAGGCTATAAAAGTTTCGTTGGTAGAATTGTCCTGCCAGTGATAGGACGCGTAACCGGGTCCGGCATCAAAGGTCACATTTTCGCCGATGCATATTGTTGTATCAGGCCCCAGTGAGACATCCACAGAAGAAACGGCAATCGTAATGGCATCTGTTGTAGAGCAGCCTCCCATACCTGCAACCGTTACAGAATAAGTTCCGGCCTGAGTGACTGTAAAGGTTGAATCCGTGGATCCGTTTTGCCACACATAAGCCAGGTAACCACCTCCCGCGTTCAGTATCAGCGTATCGCCCTCACAGATCGTTAATGAATCGGGCCCGATATCGATATCGGGAGTGGGAAAGACAGTGACCTTGATGGAGTCTGTAAGCGTATCCATGCATAAGTCCATGACATTGATGAAATACGTCGTTGTTGTATCCGGACTCACCAAAATGGTATCGTTATCCGCAGCAGGAGGTTGCCATTCATAGGTGTAAGGAGAAATCCCAAAATAGGTATTTATCCAGAGCTGTATTTGCTGCCCCTCACACAAAATTGTATTGGGGCTTTTCACATCGATCATGTTTACGTAATCAAGGATTGTAAATTCGACCGTATCATATCGTATAATGCACCCAAGAGTGTTGGTTATGATGAGAATGATCGTTTCGGGTCCTTCAGTTATTCCGTCTTTAAAAGGAACAACGTGGATAACAGCCGAATCAACTCCTTCAGCAAACGAAACCGAATCAGGTATCCAATTATAGTCTATACCATTATCCGCTGTTCCCTGAATTTCAAAATGCACAGTTAGGGGAGCATATTCCACATTGGGGAGCTTGAAAACGACATCAGCTTCCACACACCCTTCGATCATATTATTCGAAACGCCAACCGGATATGGATTTGTCTGAACATCGATCTTGGGACTCGAAAAACTGTTTTCTTCAATAAAAACACCGGTATCGTAAATTCCATCGCCGGCATCAGCAACACCCAATTTAATATGATACTGCTGACAGGGTACAACAAGAATAAAAGCAGTCAATACGGTTGTAAAACCGTCATATTCAAGTGACAAACCGCCTGTATTGTCATGATAGTATTGGGAATAAGAACCAGGACCAGTTGGAACAACGCCACATCCTGAATTCCCATTGTTTATACTATTTATTTTTACGCTAATATTAGTACCGGGAATAAGGGCAATGTTTTTATCGTTATACTGACCACCTAATGGATCAGGCCCTGTTACAAAATAACCAAAAACATCATTATACTGTGTTCCGACCCATTCATTATATTCTTCCGATCCAAAAACATATTTAAAATGAAGTGTATCGGATTCGGGGATAAAATCGAACTCAAGAACCGCTGCATCATAAGTGGTGGAAGTAGTTATCCCATTCAGTGTGGCATTACCGGGATATCCATTATTCACTCCAGCATAACATGACGAATTTGGACCAGGCACGATATATCCTGCTCCGGAGGTCAGAAATATCCCGCTATTTATTCCCAGATTGGTGCTTGCCCCGTTAGTAAAAATACCTCGCGATGCAGGGGCTCCGGTGAAATGTAACATTACTGTATTGAACTCCTTCTCCAACAATGTTTTCCACCATATCGATTGGTGTAATAACCGGCCCGGGCTCAATATTGATCTGCCCAAGAACATGCAAACTGGTAGAAAATAAACTGATTAAAAAAATTTTCAAAAGGTTCTTTGTAAATTTTTTCACGCTGATAAAATTATGTGGTTAGTTATTTTATTTATCTCTTATATAACAATTAAAAACGAAATTTGATGTTGGATACACCATCCTCTTTCTGCATAAAGACACAAAACCAAAGGAATTAGTTGCCTGAAACGCCAATTTCTTTGAATGCAAAAACGATATTAATAGCTGCAAATGTAATTAATTTATTTTTACATATAAACACTCTGGATAAATTAGATGAATTGTTCTATAAATATTTAAGAAAACAGTTACTTGAAAACAACTACTTATTCCTTTTTAAGAAGTCCTGCATGGTGAATGCTTGCATTTAACTCGAACCCAATTAATAAAATAATGGCATTAAAATATATCCAAACAAGAAGAATAAGAAGGGTTCCGATCGATCCATAAAGTGCATTGTAACTGGAAAAATGCTGAACGTAAAAATTAAAACCGATGCAGGCCAGTGTGGCCAAAAAGGTGGCTAATGAAGAACCGGCAGAAATAAACCTGAACTTACTTTCACGTGCTGGTCCAAGATAATATATAAACGAAATGGTGAAAAAGAACATGCCAATTAATATAACCCATTTCGTTATTTCCAAACTATAAAACATTAACCGGCTTGTAAGGATATGCTTAGCCATTAGGAATGTTAAAAAAAACGTTCCGGTTGTTAATAAAATTATGGATAGAATAATTATCATACTTATAATAAAAAAAAGTAACGTTGATATCAGTTTTTGTTTAATCCAGGAGCGTGTTTCCATTGTATGGTAAGTGTTATTGAAAGCATCGACGATACTGTCGAAGCCATTAGTGGCAAATATCAGTGCCAAAATAGAAGTGATGGAGAGAAGCCCTCCGCGCGGACGTTCGATGATGTCATGTAAAGTGCTGCGAATAATCACCTCCGTTTTATCTGGTGTAATATTTTCAATAAAATTTATAAGGGAATCCTGAAAGTTGTTTATGGGAATAAATGGGATCAATGCTATAAAAACGATGAGCATAGGAAAAATTGCCATAAAAAAGCTGAAGGAAATAGAAGCAGCCCGGGAGGTGAGGGATCCCTTAAACAGTCCCCGAAAAAAGAACGTAGCTACATCAAACAGGGGTAATCCGTCAAATCCCGGTAATACTATTCGTTTGGTGTATTTTATGAAATTATTTACAGGTTTCCACTTGACAATTTTATCTATGATTTTTATATCCAAAATGTGACCATGGTTTAATTTATTTTAAAAATTAACCTTTATTCATTTTTGTTAACTGCTACCAAACTCATATCGAGACTTTTTATCTGGTGTGTCAGCGCTCCGACAGAAATATAGTCTACCCCCGAATCAGCATATTCCCTGATATTGTCCAGGTTAATTCCACCTGATGCTTCAGTTTCATATGCCCGATCAATTAAATTAACTGCTTTTTTGAGATCCGAAGCTGTAAAATTGTCGAGCATTATTCGGTCTATTCCGCCTTGCTTCAAAACTTCATTAAGTTCTTTAAAATTTCTTACTTCAATTTCGATTTTTAAATTTTTATTTTTGTCGTTCAGGTATTTACGAACAGATGCAATTGCCTCTTCAATGCCCCCTGCGAAATCAATGTGATTGTCCTTTATCAGAATCATATCGTACAATCCCATTCTGTGGTTGGCACCACCCCCCATTCTTACCGAATATTTCTCAAGCTCCCTTAGCAATGGTGTTGTTTTTCGTGTATCAATAAGTTGTGTATGAAATCTCTTTAGCTGCATTGCAAGTTTATTTGTATTCGATGCGATACCGCTCATCCGCTGCATAAAATTAAGGGCAAGTCTTTCTGCAGAAAGTATAGAAATCGAATTCCCTTCAACCTCAAATGCCACATCACCTTTATAGACTTTGGAGCCATCGTTAATCAGGACTGTAAAAGAGAGTGAATGGTCTACCCGCTGAAATACTTTTTCAGCAATGCGAATCCCTGCCAGAATTCCATCTTCCTTAATAATTAAACGGGCCTTACCCATTGCATCCGAAGGAATAGTCGCAAGGGAAGTATGATCACCTTCGCCGATGTCTTCCTGAAGTGCCTTTTCGATTATTTCATCAATTTCCATTCCCTGCACCTAACCTATATTAGTTTTATTCAAATTGCAACTGCTGAATGAGCAACGACGTCCCCTGCTTTTTTAAAAGGATGTATACCCTGTATTCTTTCGTTTTTGTTTTATAGGTACCAATGGAATATTTCGATCCGTCCTCCGATGATCCCTGATGATTCAATGTATACGAAACAAGAGGAGCGTTTTTAAAAAAATCTTTCAGGATCATCTCTGCCTGAGTTTTGCTGTAAGTGCCACTAATATCTCCCAATTCAAGGTCCAGAGTCGAATTGAAGTAAACAGCTAGCTTTGTTGCATCAGTTGCTTTTATGGCCTCTGTGATTTTTTGTATTTCATCGTCACCTGGCGGAGCCACCGCACCCAAAATGGAATAGAAAATAAATGAAATCAGAATAAATCTCATGTGCATAAATTTTAGCTTAATAGTACAACTACCTCTCCAAAATTATCTTCTTTGCAAATAATTCCCACAAAAGTACAAAAATTGATAACGAATTGCATTAATAATTTGGGTCGGTATAAGGAAACATTCCGTTACCAATAATTCTGTGTAACTTTGCCTGTTTTTAAATATTTTTTATTGTGTAGTGGAATTTATCGACTATGAACATTATAATTACCGGTGCAAGTAAAGGGATTGGTTATGAACTCGTAAAAGCATTTTCTGCTGATAAACAATCCACTATTATTGCCGTTTCGAGAAATGAAAAGCGTTTAAATAACCTTAAAAATGAATGTTTATCGAACTTTCCGGGTTCGGAGGTTTATCCGTTTGCATTGAATATTCTTACCGATGATTTGTTACAGAATTTGGTCAACCGGTTACCTTCCTCATTTACTTCGGTTGATATTTTAATAAACAATGCAGGGTATTTAGTGAATAAACCTTTTCAAAATCTGACAGAAGATGATGTTGATCTGCTTTTTGGTACAAATGTCATCGGTGTTTTTAGCTTAATACGAACACTTTATCCCTTGTTCTCAGAGAATTCACATATTGTGAATATAAGCAGCATGGGAGGTGTTCAGGGAAGTGTGAAATTTTCCGGATTAGCCGGTTACAGTGCAAGTAAAGGAGCCCTGGCAATACTAACCGAATGTCTTGCGGAAGAATTTAAAAATCGTAAAATCAGTGTCAATTGTCTGGCTCTTGGTTCGGTACAGACTGAAATGCTTGTAAAAGCTTTTCCGGGTTATACGGCTCCTTTATCAGCCGCTGAAATGGCCGTTTTTATAAAGGATTTTGCATTGACAGGCCATCACTATTTTAATGGAAAAATTATACCGGTTTCACTTTCTACTCCCTGAAGATTATGGATAAATTCAAGTCAGATCCAAATTGTGAATTTGATTCTGTTCGTCAATTAGGGGTAATTACCGATGAAAATGAGGATACGTATTTCGTTAAAATCAGTGTGCAGTCAGCGTGTCAATCATGCCATGCGAATAATCTTTGCCATTTGACAGAAGTTCGCGATAAAATCATTGAGATTGCTAAAATTGGAAATCCGGAGCATGTCACGGGAGATGAAGTTGAAATTAGAATGGAAAAATCGTTGGGTACAAAAGCGGTAATTCTGGGATATTTATTACCTTTTATAATCCTCATAGCCGCTTTATTTACATTCCATAATATTGTTAATAGTGATGGTCTTACCGGACTGATTTCGATTGGTGTGCTAATTCCTTATTATTTCATTCTGTATGCATTTCGAAAACGAATCAGAAATTCGTTTATTTTTAGAATCAGATAGTTGCATCTTATGTAAATATTTAATACGATTTGTTAATTAATTTGGAACTAAAGTAAAAAAATATACGTTGAACAACTTCAATATTCAATTGTATTTTTGAAAGTTCATTTCGATAAAATTTATAATTGATCTTTCGTACTTTTTTCTGTAAATGCCTTATGATAATTTATTTTCTTGAGATAGTGCTGGGAATAATCAGAAATTCAAAATTATGATAATCAGATAAATCCAAATAATTTGTGTTACATATTAGGAATTTAAGTATATTTATCGGAAATTTGTTGGGAATATTTTATATCATTGTGCATCAATTTGAAATTAATAATTGTCATATATAAAACTTAAATTACAATGAAGAAGATTTTTTACTTACTCGTATTAATTTCGTTTGTTTTTCAAGCTTTCGGCCAGGAAAGCTACAGACCCACAAAAGTCGTGAAAGCTGCCTTTTATGATCAATCCCCACCACTCAAGGACATGAAGATAATTAAACCTGAAGACCAAATTATTGGCTGGGATAATGGCGAAATAGAAAATGAGTTTCTTGACCTCAAATCGAAAGAAAGTGATAATTTTGTTACAGACGCAAGTTCAGTTCAAAGTAAATCAGGAACCAAGGAAACCAAAGGCCCGATAATTAATGTTGATGGAACTGGCAATCTTAGTGGTGTATACCCACCCGATACTGACGGCGATGTTGGATTAAATAATTACATTCAGATGATCAATTTATCATTTGCAGTGTATAATAAATCGGGTACTAAAATTTATGGGCCGGTTGCAAACAGTACTTTATGGAGTGGATTTCCCGGTCCCTGGACAGGAACCAATGATGGTGACCCCATTGTTCTTTATGATGGACTTGCGGATCGGTGGATTGCCAGTCAGTTTGCTTTGCCTAATTATCCGAGTGGGCCGTTTTATGAATTGATAGCAGTTTCCCAAACCAGTGACCCACTTGGTGCCTGGAACCGGTATGCGTTTCAATTTACGTATATGCCTGATTATCCTAAACTAGCGGTTTGGCCTGACGGGTATTACGCTACATTTAACACGTTCAACAATGGTAATTTTCAGGGAATGGCAGTTGCTGTTTTTGAAAGGGATAAAATGCTGATTGGAGATCCGAATGCTCAAATGGTTTATTTCGGAGAATATTCGAGCCGGTACGGCTATCTGCCATCTGATCTTGATGGTGATGCACCTCCTGCGGGAACACCTAACTATATTGTTGGAATTAATTTTTTTACCAATCACACCATGGAAATATGGAAACTGACACCCGATTGGCTAAACACAAGCAATTCAACGTATATGCTGAGTGCCGTCCTCACTCCTGCATCATTTAATGATGTTATAAACGGTATTCCCCAACCGGGTACAAGTACCAAACTGGATGAATTTACAGGCCGGGTGATGTTTCGATTACCTTTTAGGAGGATTAATGGATACAATGTTATGCTTGCAAACCATACTATTAATGTATCAGGTAAGGCAGGCATCAGATGGTACGAACTAAGAGATACAGGTTCCGGCTGGTCAATTTATCAGCAGGGAACATATAGCCCTGATGCTCAAAACCGATGGATGGGGAGTATTGCTATGGCGGGTAATGGTGATATTGCTTTGGGTTATTCTGTAGCGAGTTCTTCTTTATATCCATCGATTCGATATACAGGGCGTACAGCAGATGCTCCTCTGGGCGAAATGAATATTACAGAAACTGAAATCGTTACCGGACTTTCATCCCAATCGGGAATTGACCGTTGGGGTGATTACAGTTGCATGACTGTAGATCCCTCAACAGATACTACCTTTTGGTTTACCAATGAATATATGAAAAGCAATAGTTGGGCAACCCGTATTTGTGAATTTGATTTCGGTGGATTACAACCTCCTGTTGCGAATGCCGGTCCTGATGCAACAATATGCGATAATGTGTTATTTGATACTGAGCCAACGGCGTTATATTATAATAGCGCTCATTGGGAAACTTCGGGTGATGGTACTTTTCAGAATGCGAATGTTTTAATGGCAAAGTATTTACGGGGTAACGGTGATATTGAAAATGGATCTGTCACTTTAACTCTTACAGTTACCGGACTCCAACCCGGATGGGAAGCATCCGATGATGTTCTTGTTACAATCATCAAGCAACCCGAAGCGAATGCAGGAAGTGATACTACAATTAATACCCCAAGTGTTGTTTTAAACGGACAGGCTATCAGCTATTCGTCTGTTTTATGGTCAACTGCCGGCGACGGAAGTTTTAATGATCCATCTCTTTTACAAGCCACTTATACACCCGGAACTGCTGACATAAGTGCAGGTCAGGTAGCCCTTACCCTGACAGCAAGTGCCATTACACCGTGTGAAGGCGAAGACGCTGATAATATGATATTATTTGTTAATCCTGCCACAGGAATTGCTGCTGCTCCTGCAAGCGATCTTTCGGTTTCAATTGTTCCTAACCCTTCAAACGGCAGATTTGACATTGTTTATGAAAAAAACAGGATCAACAATTTTAAAATTATTATTAGCGATTTGACGGGTAAAATGATTTATGAAAAGTCCTATGAAAATTCAGAAAAAGGCCGGGAAGAAATTGATCTTTCAACCTACCCCAAAGGTATTTACATGCTTGAATTCAATACGATTGATATAAAAAAGTTTTATAAAATCATTTTAAAGTAAATGTAATTAATTGTTTTTTAAGTGGCAGTCAGAATCTGGCTGCCACTTTTTTATTCTCCTCTCGTTGGTTCGAAATTTAGAACGCATATAAACTAAAGGTATAACTTTTTCTAAATCAGATATTTTAGGGTCTCCCGATGCGCTAAAATATGTCTTTGCCATAAATAAAAACCAGGTAATCAGTAAGTTACTGAAGAATAAAATTTAACCAAAAACACTTCTAACTTACCTAAATGTTTATACATTTGCCAGCGTTAATTGATTAACAATAAAATATTTAATCATAAAGGGTTAATATTGTGAATATTGAATTAATCTATTCAATTGGTACGCTGGGTCTCATTGGTTCTTTAGCTGCAATTATTTTGTATTTTGTTGCGCAGCGATTCAAAGTGATTGAAGATCCGCAAATTGATGAGGTAAACGAAGTATTGCCAGCAGCTAATTGCGGAGGCTGTGGGTTTGCAGGATGCCGTGCATTTGCTGAGACGCTTGTAAACAAGAAAAATCAGCATGGGACTATTGAAGGGTTAAAGTGTCCGGTCGGTGGGAATGATGTTATGGCACTGGTAGGAAAAATCCTGGGGTTGGAAGTTCAAATTCAGGATCCAATGATTGCAGTTGTGAGATGCAATGGTTCATTTGTCAACTCCCCTAAAAAAGTCACCTATCAGGGAGCGACCTCTTGTGCTTTTGCCCATAATCTTTTTGCCGGAGAAAGCGGTTGTCCATTTGGCTGCCTTGGGTTGGGGGATTGTGTGAAAGCCTGTTTGTTTGATGCCATTCACATAAATTCAGATACCGGATTACCGGAAGTGAACGATAAATGCACTTCTTGTGGTGCCTGTGTTGAGGCTTGCCCACGAAATATTATTGAGATCAGACCGAAAGGGAAGAAAGACAGAAGAATTTTTGTTTCGTGTATAAATAAGGAAAAAGGCGGACCTGCTAAGAAAAATTGTGAAGTAGCCTGCATTGGCTGTGGTAAATGTGTAAAAGTTTGTCCTTTTGAAGCCATTACACTTGAAAATAATCTTGCTTATATTGATCCGGTAAAATGCAAATTGTGCAGAAAGTGTGTTACTGAATGCCCGACAGGCTCAATTTTAGAATTAAATTTTCCACCTCGAAAAGATAAACCGGAAGAAGAACAGGTTGTAAAAACCAGGGTTGTTGCGGAAACTGAACCCGGAACCACTGCAAAACAGTTCGTTGAGAATAAAATGACTGATCAAAAAATTGATTCGACAGCTAAAGGTGAATCTTCTGTCTGAAAATAAATTAAATAATTTTAATGAGTATCGGGATGCTTAAAACATTCAAAACAGGCGGGGTTCATCCTTCAGAAAACAAGCTTTCGGAAAAGCAGCGGATAGAGGTATTGACACTACCGAAAGTCGCCTATATTCCCGTATCACAGCATCTGGGTGCGCCTGCTTCTGTACTTGTGAACAGGGGAGAAGCTGTGAAAACAGGACAGTTGATAGCTAAGGGAGAAGCTTTTATTTCAGCTAATATCCATTCCTCTGTTTCAGGAAAAGTGAGGAAAATTGAGGAAATAACTGATGTAAGTGGCTACAAAAAAATGGCTGTTATTATTGACGTTGAAGGTGATGAATGGGAAGAAGGGATTGATCGCAATCCGCTGTTGAACAAAGAAATTGTATTGAGCCAAAAGGAAATCATTCAAAAAATAAATTCAATGGGAGTTGTGGGTCTTGGCGGAGCTACATTCCCATCGCATGTTAAATTAATGGTTCCTGAAGGTAAAAAAGCGGAGGTATTGATTATTAACGGTGTGGAATGTGAGCCCTACCTTACTTCCGATCACAGGCTAATGCTGGAAAAAGGCGAAGAGTTAATGGTCGGGATAAAGCTTCTTATGATCTCTTTGGGTGTGAATAAAGCACTTATTGGAATTGAAAACAATAAACAGGATGCCATTCAGAACATTTCAGGACTGGCAAAAAATTACCCCGGAGTTGAAGTCATTGGGTTAAAGGTAAAATATCCGCAGGGAGCCGAAAAGCAACTGATCAAAGCGCTGATTGACCGGGAAGTTCCTTCAGGGAAATTACCTATTGAGGTAGGCACTGTTGTTCATAACGCTGGTACGGCTTATGCAATTTACGAAGCCGTTCAAAAGAATAAACCACTGTTCGAAAGAGTGGTGACAATTACAGGCAAATCTGTGAAGAGACCTTCCAATTTCCTGGTAAGAATTGGAACACCTGTATCCGAATTAATCGAAGCAGCAGGGGGTTTACCGGAAGATACCGGAAAAGTGATTTGTGGCGGCCCGATGATGGGCAAGGCATTAAATTCACTGGAAGTACCCATTGTTAAGGGAACATCAGGTATTTTAATTTTAAATAAAAAGGAATCGAACAGGATTAACCCCACTCATTGCATCCGGTGTGGAAAATGTGTCACGGTTTGCCCGATGGGTCTGGAACCTTACCTTCTTGAAAAACTTGTACTTATTGATAATTTCGACAAAGCAGAACATGAGCGGATTATGGATTGCATGGAATGCGGATCATGTCATTTTACCTGCCCTTCGGGCCGGCCGTTGCTCGATTATATCAGATACGGGAAAAGTGAAGTTGGTAAAATCATCAGAAACAGAAATAAGAAATAGTGCCTTTAATTTGAAAATGGATCTATCAATTTTTTTTGGCCGAAATTAAAATCTGAATTAATAAAGTGAATTTGAAATAGTAATAATAGTGGAATGAATATTTTAACCATATCGGGATCGCCCCATGTTCACAGCGAATCGTCCGTAAGTAAAATTATGTGGGGTGTAGTGGTTGCACTTGTACCGGCCATGATTGTTTCGTTCTGGTATTTTGGGCTTGGAGCACTGATTCTTATCCTGACCTCTGTTATTTTTTGTGTTTTTATCGAATACCTGATTCAATCGTTTTTACTGAAGGAAACACCAACATATACTGATGGTTCGGCCGTAATTACCGGTATATTACTGGCATTTAATGTTCCCAGTAATCTGCCTTTATGGGAATTGATCATTGGTTGTGTCGTCGCGATCGGGATTGCGAAAATGTCGTACGGTGGATTGGGTAAAAACCCGTTTAATCCGGCCCTGATCGGTAGGGTATTCCTCCTGATCTCGTTCCCTGTTGATATGACATCCTGGCCGCTGCCCATAGCCAATCGGTTTGTATTAACGGACGCCATAACCGGTCCGACCACTCTGGGTGTTTTAAAGGAAGGATTGAACAATGGTGAAACGATTTCACAGTTAACGGATAAACTTCCCGATTATACACAAATGTTCATGGGAAATATCGGAGGTTCGCTGGGAGAAGTTTCAGCAATCGCCTTACTTCTGGGTGCAACGTATATGCTTTACAAAAAAATCATCACATGGCATATCCCGTTATCCTATTTGCTTACAGTTTTTCTTTTTACAGGCATTTTATACCTCATCAATCCGGAACATTATATCAGCCCGGTTTTCCATTTGCTGGCAGGGGGATTGATACTGGGAGCCTTTTTTATGGCAACGGATATGGTTACATCACCGATGACCTATAAAGGAATGTTAATTTTTGGAACTGGCTGCGGATTGCTTACCGTGCTTATCAGAATTTTTGGTGCTTACCCGGAAGGTGTTTCTTTTGCAATATTGATCATGAATGCATTCGTACCACTTATTAACAGCAGTATGAAGCCAAAACGATTTGGGGAGGTAGTGAAAAATGGCTAAACTGGAATCGACATTTAAAAATATGGTACTGTCGCTTATGCTTATCTCGATGGCTATGGCCACTGCCCTGGGATTTGTATATTCGCTAACAAAAGGGCCGATTGAAGAAGCCAACAGGCAAAGAGAGATCCAGGCCATCAGGGACGTTTTGCCTGCATTTGATAACGATCCGACCACTTCTAAAAATTCTGTTGAAGGACTTGATTATTATACGGCATAACAAAGAAGGCCAAACGGTTGGATATGCAGTAAAAACATATACTGATAAGGGTTTTAGCGGCCATTTTACACTTATGGTTGGTTTTAAACCGGATGGAACCATCAACAATGTGGCAGTTCTCGATCAAAAGGAAACGCCGGGCCTTGGCAACAAGATGAAAGAACCCCGGTTTAAGGATCAGTTCATCGATAAGAACCCGGGAAAATTTATTCTTAAGGTTAAAAAAGATGGCGGACAGGTTGATGCGATTACGGCAGCAACCATTAGTTCAAGGGCTTTTTGCGATGCCGTTCAGAGAGCGTATGATGGATTTGTTAAAAATGTAAATTCCCACGAAAACCCAATAAAAGCTGATACGGTTAAATCCGATACAATTAGCCAAATGGAAGGAGGTCGGCAATGAGAAATATCAACTACTTAACCAATGGATTGATAAAAAATAATCCGTCTTTTGTTTTGGTTCTTGGTACCTGCCCGGCATTAGCTGTAACAACCGCTGCCATAAATGGGGTTGGCATGGGCATGGCATCCACTTTTGTCCTTGTATGTTCGAATCTGCTAATTTCTTTATTGAAAAATGTTATTCCGGATAAAGTTAGGATCGCTGCTTTTATAGTAGTAATTGCCACGTTTGTCACCATTGTCGACTTAGTGATGAAAGCGTTTACGCCGGATCTGTATAAATCGCTAGGGATTTTTATTCCATTGATCGTTGTAAACTGTATCATTCTTGGCCGTGCCGAAGCATTTGCCCAAAAGAACAAGGTTCAATATGCTGTTCTGGATGGTCTTGGGATGGGTTTGGGATTTACACTGGCTTTAACCATTATGGGCAGTATCCGTGAGATTTTGGGAAATGGTTCGATTTTCGATATCCATTTAATGTCGCAGGAAGCCAAAACCATGCTGATCTTTATTCTGCCTCCGGGGGCGTTCATTACTTACGGCTACCTGATTGCCATTATGAACAAAATAAAAAGCCGTTACAATATTTAATTAGCGTATTGAAAAATAAAAAACAAAGAAATGGAACTCATTAAAATAGTCATCATTGCCCTTATTGTCAACAATGTGGTTCTTGCCCAGTTTCTTGGAATTTGTCCTTTTTTGGGTGTTTCGAATAAGGTGCAAACCTCTTTGGGGATGGGAGCAGCTGTAATTTTTGTAATGGCGCTGGCAAATCTTGTTACCTTTCTTATCCAGTTTTATATTCTGAAACCCTTCCAGATACAGTTTATGCAAACGATTACTTTTATTCTGGTCATTGCGTTTCTGGTTCAGGTTGTGGAAATTATTCTTAAAAAAACAGCACCTCCTTTATACCAGGCTTTGGGTATTTACCTTCCGCTTATTACAACAAATTGCGCTGTATTAGGAATTGCCATACTTGCTGTTCAGAAGGATTACGACCTCATCAAAAGTGTGGTTTATGCTTCTGCGACCGCTGCCGGATTTACACTTGCCCTTTTACTTATGGCAGGTATTCGCGAACAGCTCGAACTGACTGGCGTTCCCAAAGGAATGAAAGGATTTCCTATTACCCTCCTCACCGCCGGATTGCTTTCCCTGGCTTTTATGGGATTTGCAAATCTTGTAAAATAGGAATACTTAACAATATTTCCGTACCAGCATCCTTACTAACTAAAAGCTGGTATTTTTTTAGGTTAGAGATAAAAATTTTCATAATATTGGAATGTTTTTTTCAGGGCGATTTACACAATCGGTTTGAAATTAAGTTTTTATTAAAGTTGTTCTAAATGACCTGGTATGAAAAACTATTTACTCTTTTTTATAACCCTCATAATAATAACCGGTAATGTTTACGCGCAGGAAAAAACCATCACCGGTAATGTAACTTCTGCCGATGACGGTCAGCCTTTGCCGGGCGTTTCGGTGTACATCAAGGGTACCACAACTGGAACCGTGACAGATATTGATGGAAATTATAAATTATCAGGGGTAGCTACTGACAATATGATTGTATACAGTTTTGTTGGTTTTGAAACCCGGGAAATTAGGGCCGGTGAGCAAAAGATCATAAATATTCAATTAAACTCAAGTGCCAGTGAATTAAACGAGTTGGTGGTTACGGCTTTGGGGATTACACGTCAGCAACGGGAAATCGGATATTCCACTGAAAAAATTGATAAAGATATTATCGTCAGTTCCAATACGCCCAATGTATTAAGTGCTATTACCGGCAGATCAGCCGGTGTGCAGGTTTCAAATAACGATGGAGTCGAAGGCGGTTCGACCCGGATAGTTATCAGGGGAAATAATAACATTGATGGAAATAATCAACCATTAATAGTTGTAGACGGTATTCAAATGGAAAATACACCGGGAATGACGGATATTGGCAGAGGGGTCGATTGGGGAAGCCCCGTTTCAGATATTAACGCGCTTGATATTGAAAATTATTCTGTGTTAAAAGGAGGTGCCGCATCTGCTCTTTATGGTTCGAGAGGTGCCAATGGGGTCATATTAATTACAACAAAACGAGGATCCAAAAGAAAAGGAATAGGTGTTAATTATAATTTTTCCTATAAAATTACACAGCCATACCGCTATCGGGAAGTTCAGAATGAATATGGCGCCGGTGGACCGATTTCGTTTACACCACCGACGTTTCCGACTACCGCGGGCGGTGATACCCTGTTGTATCCCGGAGTTTATGGAACCGACAATTTAATTATCAATCAGGAAGGAGAGACTTCTTCAACCACAGCGGAATTTGGATATTATGGGTCAGCTGTTTCCTGGGGCCCGAAAATGGATGGCCAAATGGTGAAATGGTGGGATGGTGAAATGAGACCTTATTCACCACAACCTGACAATTTAAAAATACCATATCATGAAGGGAATACCGTGACTCATAATATCTCTTTCGTTGGAGGCGGTGATAAAGGCACCATGCGGGTTTCATTAACCCGTCAGGACAACGAACCGATCATTGATAACAGCAATTCTAACCGCACAACCATCAATCTCGCTGCAAACCTTAAAGTTTCGGATAAAGTACGTACTGATCTTTCTGTGTCGTACATTAACTTTCACAGGTTAAACAGCCCGATTTTAGGAGAAGACCGGAATTCATTCAATAAAGGGCTGCTTTATTGCTGGCCAAGAAGCTATCAGGGAATAGATAAGGAAAATTATCAATTTCCTGATGGATCACAAAATCCTATGGAAGGTTATCCTTTTAATGATATAAATCCAACCCTATGGTGGAACTACTATAATAATAATACGACCCTTGACAGGGATAAAGTACTTGGAGCATTAACCCTCACATACGATATTACTTCATGGCTAAATGCTACAGGGAAAATGGCTATGGATTTTACGATTGAACAATATGAAACCAAAAATAAGCCCATTGATCTGATCGGATTAAATGGAGGCTATTATGCCAATAGTCTCTCAAGAGATATGGGAGGAAATTTTGATTTTATACTCACTGCCACAAAAGATAACATTTTCAACTCAGATTTTAATGTTAAACTAACGGGCGGTGCCAGCAGGTGGAATAAAAATTACTATGGAATAAACGGTCATTCAGGAATCTGGTATTATCCAAATATGTATACTTTTTTCAATTACACTGAGAACACCTATTATACCGATCCCAACAATGTGACTTATGTCGAATCCTTTGGGAATTCAGCAGGTTCAATGGTTCCGGGTGAATACATTTCTCAGCGAAGAACAAATTCCGTGTACTCATTTCTTGATCTCGCCTATAAAGACTATCTTTTTCTCGAACTCACCGGAAGAAACGATTGGTCATCAACCTTACCGCCACAGAATAATTCGTACTTTTACCCTTCGGCGTCTCTGAGTTTTATTGCATCCGAGGCATTTAAAATACAGGAAAAAATTTCATGGCTGAACTTTCTGAAAGTCAGAGGTGGTGTTGCACAAACGGCAACGGATACGGATCCTTACCAAACAGAATTTTATTACAACACGAATCGTTTTGGCGGAGAGCAAACCTCCTATGTCCCAACAACCATACCTCCTTACGAACTAAAACCACAGCGGGTCAATTCGTATGAAGGCGGTTTAAACCTGGGACTATTTGAAAACCGCATCGATTTTGATTTTACCTATTATTATTTATATTCATTTGATCAGATAATTACGGCTCCGCTGGCCTCTTCTTCGGGAGCACAAAGTATCAAAATTAATGAAGGCGTTCTTACCAATAAAGGGTTTGAAATCATTCTGAATACTGTTCCGCTCCAGAAAAAGAACATGACAATCAAAACCGGTATTAATTTTTCACGAAACAGGAATTATGTCGTCAGTCTTGGTGATTATGCCGATTCCTATCTGCTTGCTGATATCTGGGGACTGAATGGCCCTGCCATGATCCTGCACGAAGGCGATGAATACGGAACCATCAGCGGATACGATTATGTTTACAATGCAAATGGTCAGCGAATTGTTAACGACGAGGGAACAAAATATCTGATTACCGATACACGTGTCCCGATAGGCAACGCCTCTCCCGATTTTCTTGCAGGCTGGCAAACGAATATCAGCTTTAAAAATTTTAACCTTGGCTTTCTGGTCGACACAAAATGGGGCGGAGATATTTATTGTGGTTCATACGTGATCGGTCTTCAAACGGGACAAAGCCCTGAAACACTAATTGAACGCGAAGGAGGCGGATTGCCTTATACCGATCCCGAAGGAAATACAAGTAACATCGGAATAATTCTGGATGGCGTTTATGAAGACGGCACGCCAAATACTAAAGTAGTACACTATTATTACAAGTACCTTCCCAATGCAGGCGGCTGGGGTAAATTTATTTCAACTCCCGGTATTATTGATAATACATGGGTTAAGATGAGGGAGATTTCATTGACATACAATCTTCCGGCAGCGGTTATTAAGAAACTGGAAATTTTTCAGAATCTATCCTTCTCCATTGTCGGCAGGGATTTATTTTATTTGTATACTACACTTCCTGATAAAATCAATCCGGAAGGTATTATGGGTTCTGGAAATGCACAGGGATTCGAGTGGGCTTCATATCCCGGCACCCGATCGGTTTCGTTTAGTATTAATGCTTCATTTTAAGAAGGAATCTTTAAGGCAGAACATTAAATTGATAAAAATTTGATAATGAAAACTGAAAGTAAAAAACATATAGAAAAGAAGAAGAATTGAAATTCAGGATTTAATCCCGGATGAAATTAAGATCCCATCATTGTCCGGGCGAAATAAATCAGCCAAATTTTTCAGATTAAACGGGTCTTGTCCTAACCTTCTTTCTTTTGATTTCATTTATAATGATAAACTCCTGCAAGAAAGACTTGGAAGAAATAAATAAAAATCAGCAGGGATTCACGACTGCAAGTGCCGGAT
The DNA here is from genome assembly GCA_963761195.1 of uncultured Bacteroidales bacterium. Lineage (GTDB taxonomy): Bacteria > Bacteroidota > Bacteroidia > Bacteroidales > JAADJA01 > JAADJA01. Next base: position 39,025 of record CAVXGA010000026.1, on the reverse strand, counting down.
CGCTTTTCAATGGTATTATTCAATCGCTTGTTCTTACCGGAAATGAGCAGTTTTATATTAACAATGAAATTTTGTATGAACAAACGCAATTGGCTGCACTGACGAAAAAGGCCTGGGGAAATTTTACAATCGGAACGGAAGAAATGTGGTCGAATTATTATCTTACCCTTCCGAATATAAGGGAACTGGAGCAGCGAATGGATGAAATGGGTAGTTCCGGGGAAGTAACCAATATGAAAGCCATGCTTAAAATTGTTCTTGCTTATAAAACCTTTAAGCTTACTGATATTTTTGGCGACATTCCTTTTTTTGATGCAGGATATGGATTTCAGGATTTGCAGCATTTGCATCCAAAATTCGATTCACAGAGGGATATCTACCTCTATCTATTGGATGAATTAAAATGGTGTGATGAAAATATCAGTGATACAGCTACTATTGAGGAGCCCTTTAAAACATTCAGCACATTCGATAAACTTTTTAACGGCGATATGTTTCAATGGCAAAAATTTGCAAATTCGTTACGCATGCGTTATGCAATGCGTATGTCGGCCAAGGAACCGCAGCTTGCCGGTGATATTATTAAAGATATAATGGAAAATGAACGTCCTGTATTTCTTGGCTATGATTTCATCACCTATGTGGGTGAAAGTGCCTGTATTTGGCCTGCTGCAATGGGATTTAAAAATGAAAGCCTCAACTGGTCATTCCGTGAACATAAAAATCTTCGGATGGGTTCCAACATCTGGCACCAGTTATCAGCGAACGACAGCAGCGATGGCAGCGGCATTTTTGATCCGCGCACCTATATTTTTTTCGAAACAAACAATGCAGGCAAATGGGTACCTTTTCCACAAATTCCTGGAATCAATACTCCTGCGGAAGGAGGAATTCCCTATCAGAGTCACCGGGATCAGGCAGGAGCTTTCCAGATTAAGGGTGAAACTTGTATTTATTCTCCCTTTAATTATTTTGTTGTCAGGGACGAGGATTTTATGCCCATACCCTTAATTACCGGTACTGAAATTCAGTTTATCAGAGCGGAAGCATATTTTAGAGGAATTGGGGTTGCCGAGGATAAAACCTTAGCTGATATAGAATACATGAATGGTATTAATGCTTCTGTTGAATGGTGGATGAATGTTGCCGAAAACTCAAAATTACCCCTTTCAGGGATGGCCTTTCCTGAAATGATCAATATCCCGCAGGGACTTAATGTGGCAAGTGTTCTTCAGCACTTTGGATCATGGAATGTAACAACAGATGAGGAAAAGCTGGCATTCATTTATACACAACGATGGCTCGATGCATTTCGCCAGCCCTGGGAAGCTTATGCATTAGCCAGGAGAACAAAGATGACACCAAGAGAAGGAGGTCCTATTCAGCATTTCAGAATGCCTTACCCTCCTTCGGAGGTGGAATACAATTCTGCAAACTGGGCGAGCGCGCTCAGTAACCAGGGTGGAGGAGATACTCCGGAATACAAAATCTGGTGGATACCCGATTAATAATTGAAACTCTTAATAAAAAATTTGATCAGTTTAAAATATTCACCTATTTTTATATCATAAACATAAAATCTTCAACATGAAAAACATCTACAAAAATTTTCGGATGCTGGTTATTATCCTTCTTACTGCCCAGCCTTTCTACCTTCTTTCACAATCCAATCAATACCTTCATTTCGATAGGGTTGACGATTATGTAAAACTTGATGGTGCTTCGCAATACATTGCCAATAGTGCAGGAGTTTCGTTAACCGGTTGGTTTTATTGCGATGAGCTCGCCTATGGCCAGGGAATGATGGGGTTCAGAACAAGCGGAAATGGTTTTTACATGATCCAGTTGAATAACGGTCAGGTTGAATGCAGGCTTGAAACAGCCAATGGATTATTTGAAGTTGTCGCCCCTGTAAATGCGACCATACCTCAGGTCTGGCAGCATTGGGCATGGATATACAACGGGAGTCAGGTTTCACTCTACATAAACGGTTCTCTCATCGGGAGTGCTGCAGCTTCCGGCCAGATCACGAACACAGGCATTGCTTTTGCCATTGGGAAAAGCATGCTCAGTGGATTTAATTTTGTGTATGGCGGTCGGATCGACGAGGTTTCGGTTTGGAATAAAGCCTTATCTCAAACCGAAATTCAGGATATAATGGCCGATGAGTTGACCGGTAACGAAGCCAATTTGCAATTGTATTATAAAATGAACCAGGGTGTCCCGGGTGGGAATAACACAACCATAACCAAGCTTGTTTGCGAAATTGGCAGTGGTGAACGCGATGCCGACCTTCTTAACTTTGCAATGGATGGCCCGACATCCAATTTTAACGGTACAGTAAATCCGGGTTACCAGGTTATTTCGTTTGCCCAGATCCCCAGCCATTTAACTACCGATGCACCCTTTAATTTGGAAGCCACTGCCACATCAGGATTGACAGTTTATTTTTCTGTGCTTTCCGGTCCGGCAACAATCAATGGAAATCTTCTGACACTTACCGGAACCTCGGGAGAAGTTACCATCGAAGCAACGCAGCCGGGAAACGGAACGTTTGATCCTGCCGAACCTGTCCAAAATTCATTCATGGTTCTCGATCCAAATACTCACGTACCGGATATCGATCCACGGAATCCTTTATCCGGAGATGTGTATGTGCCTGACCTCGATTATATCCAGATCGCAACTATCGCAACCATAACCTACCCCGAATTATTTTCGGTTCAGAATGTTCAATTTAGCATCAATGGACAGACTTTTACACCGACCAACTGGGGCGACGGATATTATTCAGGATGGTGGGCTCCTCCATCATACGGAAATTATACCCTTACCATCAATGCTTCCAATAATTATGGAGCAATGGCTACAGAAACAGTAAATATTAACATTGTAAGCCAGGCAACGGATATGGAAACGGTGGCTGCCCAAAATGTATGGCTGAGCACAGATAACCCATCACAGGTTGTAGAGGCTGAATTACCTTCTTACCTGGGCGCCTTCGACCAGATCACTGCTACGCTGAATGTGCATTGTCCAACCGGAGGTTGCGGTGAATGGGACAGGGTGGCAAGTATTGATGCCCGCGGACACGATGGCAAATGGGTTGAGATCATCCGGTACATAACCCCATACGGAACCGCTTGCGCTCATACATTAGATGTCACAGACTTTATGTCGATATTGCAGGGTAAAATTTCGCTGCGGCTGAATTGTTATACACTTGATAACGGTTATCTGTACGATCTCACTTTTAATTTCAATGAAGGGACCCCCGCATATAAATACAGTGATATCAATGTCGTATGGCACGATACGTACTGGTTCGGCGATTATGCAAACCTGCAGCCTGTGGAACCCTTTTCGTATTCGTTTCCTGAAAATGCTCAGGCATCCACGTTAAAGCTTGTTTCTACAGGCCATGGCTGGGGAGATTTGAATACGGGCAATGCGGCTGAGTTTCATGAAGACACACACCATATCTGGGTAAACGGTGTGCAAACCTTCGAACAGCACAACTGGCAAACCTGCAATCCGAATCCCGATGGATGCCAGCCCCAGAACGGGACCTGGTATTACAACCGTGCCGGCTGGTGCCCCGGATCTATTGCTCCCTGGTTCGATTTTAATATGAACCCGTTTGTCTCACAGGGAACCGTGAATTTACAATATATCTTTGATGAGGATTATGTGGATTTATGTCATCCGGACAATCCCTCCTGCGTAACCGGAGTTACCTGTGCGGATTGCAACGATGGCTTCAATCCGAACCTGGTGGTGGCTTGTAACCTGGTTGTTTTTTCCGATAGTCCCGTCGATAGCGGGTTCATTGTTGGAATTGACAAGAATTATTACAACATCGGTTCATACATCACTCTTTTCCCTAATCCTACAAACGGGCTTACTGAGTTGTCATTTAAAGGAAAAGCCTCGCTGGATAAAGGAATCGTTCAGATACATAATTTGACCGGCCGTTTGCTCGATCAGTTTGAATGGAACGGTGAAACAAAGGATATTGACTTTTCAGGCTACTCCAAAGGAGTGTATTTGCTGAAAATACAGGTGAACGACTGGATCGAAACCCGAAAAGTTGTTGTGCAATAATTTATCTGAGGCTGTCTCAAAAGTTCTTTGTGGCTCTTAGTGATTTTCTTAGTGTACCTTTGTGGTTAATATAAAAAGTTGAGCCACAAAGGATCACAAAGTTCACACGAAGTTGCACAAAGCTGAAAAACTATAAATGTTTGACTTTTGAAACAGCCTCATTTTAATTTCCATACATATCTATCAGAAGTTTCGCCATAATCGAATCCCAGATGTAATTGGGAGGGCAATCCAGCACTTCATTATCCGGGCTGAAGGATTCCCAGAAATTATGATTGTTTGATAATTGAGTTGTTACAGCAAGCATCATTTTATCGCCAAGCTCTTTCGCAATTTCATCGTATCCGTATTTCTTCAGGCCGTCATAAACCATATAATCCCAAAGCATCCATACAGGACCGTTCCATTTGCAGCAGTAATCCACATAGGGACTATACCATTCATCATCGGCAGCAAGTGTAGGAACGCCGTATTTTCTCCAGAATTTGGTAGTATCCGTTAGCGTCTTCACCAGCAAATCGGCACGTTTTTTATCTACGGCTTCAGCCCACAGCGGAAGAAAACCGATAATTTCCTGCCGCCTCAAATTCCTCCCCATGAACTGAAACGTATGATCCTTCATATTTACATGATAAAAAAAGTTGCTTTCGTCGTCCCACATGATTTTATTCACCAGGTCGGATGTTTTGTCGGCTTTATCAGTCCAGGCTTTTGCCTCATCATTCTTCCCAAGCTCTTTGGCCATTTTGGATAAAGAGCGCATTTCGTTTATCATCATCAATGTCAGATCCAGACAATCGAGTTCATCCGAAATATCCTCCTTGTCGACATCAAGGTACCGTTCAGCAGAGACCTGGAAAACCGCATTGTACCAGTCTCTCACATTTTCGATGATCCCATAAGGACCCCATTCGAACAACCCGTCATTATTCTTATCACGGTTTTTAATCAGCCAATCAGTGTATTTTACTCCTGATTCATAGGCATCGATCAGGAATAACCTGCTTTTGCTCACCTGGTAAACCTCCCAGTTAATCCAGCTATAAAAGGGTGCCGAAGTAGTAGGTTGTCCTTTATGCTCGTATGTCTGCGCTCCTCTTGGCCCATGGCGGTATGCAATCAGACCGTCATCTCCCTGCTGTTCCATGTAAACCCTTTCCGATTCCTGGGCTGAACCGGCGTCGAGGTATGCATATGCCATCATGCTCAGTGATTCATGCAAAACCTGATGTCCATGACCCCAGCCCCACAAGGGATTTCGGGAGAAAACATAAAAATTATGCGTGGTTTGGCCTGTTGGTGGGAGCATGCATCCTCTCACTAAATTAAAGGCGCCCAAATAAACCAGCTTTTCATCTTCAGTTTTGAAATCTATTCTTGGGACGGATGCAAAGAGCCTGATATTATCATCGATATACGATTGCAGATTAACTGTTTTCAGGGTATTTATGTCATCGGCTAACTGAGGATAGTATTCTTTCTGGTCTTGTTCACCCCTGAAATAGCGTAACATCTTTGATCCACCAGGCAGCAGTTCGATTTTATAGTGAAGGGAGACAAAATCCATATTTCCGTTTAATGCCATATTTAACGAATCATACGAATGGTTTTCGGCATAATAGTCAGTTTTTATTTTATTGTAGAAGTCATCGATTGTCCCCAAGTAACCACCGTAGGAATAAGGATTTTCACTGCCGCATAAAAAATCCCTCACGTTGGTTGGATAAGGTGCCTTTGCGTATAAATTGCTGATAAGCCGCTTTTTTGTTTCAAAATGCTGGGCTACGTAACCGAACCCGTTGTCATCAAAACCCATAATTTGTAATGAATCATTGCCGAGGTAAAGAATTGGGAATAGTTCAATGTTCTGCTTTACAGGGGTAGTATTTTCGATATAAACCTGCACCATGGCAATGCTTGAACTGTAAACAAAAAAGCATTCCTGCACCCGGATGCCATTGAAGGGTTCGTACTCAATTACTGCCATGTCGGGAAATGAGGCTTTGACGACCGGCTTTTTATAGTATTTTGAAATCCGGTCAACAACCAGTTTGTCAATCATCCAGATACCGAAAATACTTCCGGCTTGATCGCTTGAGTAATGCAATGGCATGCAATCGGAATAATAATCCATTTTATATGCCTTATCGCCGTAAAGCCTTGATCGGTCAATCGTGGCTGCATAGGTGGTATAAAGAGGATCATGAGCCGAGGCATTGATCCGGAGATAGTGATCGATAATTTCTACTTTTTGTGGGTAAGAAACTAAATTTAAAAGAACGGAAATCAGGAAAAGAAATAAATATTTCATGGGATAAATCATTTCGATAAAAATAATAAAATTTAGTAATTTTGAAAGTAAATTTTAAATGTGAACAAGAAGTTTTCAATCAGTCTGATCATTTTTATTTCAGTTTTTATGCTGAATGTTTCAGCGATGTCTTTTCAGGAGCGTTACAACCGAAAAGAGGATGAAAATGAAAACGATCCGTTTGTGATCGAAATGATCGATCTGCACGTTTTCAAATTTCTAAGGAATACCTACTTTTTTGATATTCCCCAAACGATTCAAGTGGAAGAAACAAATACTTATTTTATAAATGATGATTTTGGTTTTGGAAACCACTATGAAGTTTCGTTCAAGCCATTTCTTACCTGCCAGTTAAAATTTCTTTTAATTGATTACATCGGGTTTTATGAGAAAAAATTACCCGAACGAACATATTATATTAAACAGGAATCCGGGCTTTGACCCGGATTTTTTATGGCCACAAATTTTAAGTTTACCAGTGAACCCGATATTTGTAAATAATTGCGGAATTAACTGGTCGCTTCTTCCACAAGCATTGTAAATAATTCGGTAAGTGTGATTCCGTAGCATTTGGCCATTTTCGGCACTATGCTCGCCTCTGTTAAACCTGGAACCGTATTTACCTCCAGAAAATAAATCCCGTCATCATTAAAAATGTAATCAAACCTGACGACACCTTTGCAGTTCAATTTTTCATAGAGCTTTGCAGAAGTGTCCCTGCATTCGCGATCGATCTGAGCAGGAATCAGGGCAGGTACAATTTCATTGGCCAGGGTCGGGTCGTATTTAGCTTCGAAATCGAAATATTCCTTTTTGCTCACTATTTCTGTTACTGGTAATACGATCAATTCTCCTTTATATCGTAAAACCCCGCAAGTAATTTCTCTTCCTTTTATAAATTCTTCCACAAGTATTTCACTGTCTTCCTCAAATGCACGTTCGATTGCGGGTTCGAGTTCCTTTTTATCACCGACTTTCGACATACCGACACTGGAACCTCCATTGTTGGGCTTTACAAATACCGGGAGCGATAGGTTGTTTAATATAGTTTCAGGAAGGGCCATTTTTGGATGAATAAAATATAGGGAACGAGCCGTTTTAACTTCGAAATTACTGACATAATTCTTGCAGAAATATTTGTTAAAAGTCAATGCTGAAGTTGCCTGATTAGATGTTGTGTACGGAATGCCAAGCATATCAAAATAGCCCTGGAGTTTACCGTCTTCTCCCGGTGTTCCATGAATGGCAATGAAAACGCAGTCGAATTTTATTTTATCAGATCCGATTGTTACTGAAAAATCATTTTTATCGACCTCGTAGGAATTCATGTGTTCACATTCGTGGTACCACTCGTTACCTTTTATAAGGATGGGATAAGCTTTGAAAAGATTCGGATCAAGATATTTGGCTACTACAAGGCCACTTTGAACGGAAATGCCAAACTCACCGGAATTTCCACCGCTAACAACGGCAATTTGTTTTTTCATAAAAATGCATAAAAAAGCAAAAATAAGCACAATCTGAAAATGGTATGCAACAAAATTTTAAAGATACCATTTACACAAATCAAAGGATATTCAATTGAATTTTCCGTTTATCTTTGCAGAGAGAAAGCAATAATTCAATTCGTTTAAAGTTATAAAGTAAATTTTTTCAGGGGGAATCAAACAAGGTCATGCACGATTCAAAATCAGGAAAAGGCGTGTTTTTACGTTTTTTATTTAGCAGGATGTTTTTCATAAATCTGGTGATCGCTATTGTAATCCTGATTTTGTTGCTCCTGTTTTCAATCAAGTTCCTTGATATCTATACACGGCATGGTGAAGAACTCAAAGTACCCGATGTTCGGGGAATGACAATGAAGGAAATTGAAGCAGCCGGTTTTGAAGGGGAATATAATTTTTCAGTAACGGATTCCGTATATGATGATTCTAATAGAAAAGGCGCAGTGGTTTTACAGGATCCTTTACCCGGTGCAAAAGTAAAAAAGGGCAGGAGTATATACATTTCTGTTGTTGCTATGCTGCCGGAAAAGGTCATTATGCCTGATCTGAGGGACTTGTCCATGCGACAGGCAATCAACATCCTTGAATCAAAAAAGATGACAGTAGGTAAACTAATTTATGAACCCAGCTTTGACAAAAATGCCGTTCTCGAGCAGTTTTACAGAGGAGATACGGTAAAACCGGGAGATACACTTTCCAAAGGTTCTGTCATTGATCTTGTTGTCGGTTCGGGTGACGAACAATACCGGATACCCATCCCATTTCTGATTGGGAAAAAGAGGGATGAAGCAATTTATGCGTTAAACATTGCGTCCTTTAACCTGGGAAGAGAATTTTATATGGACAGTGTTATGGATAACACGGCACGCGTATACATGCAGGATCCCAGGTGGGATTCCCAAATTCCTTATTTTCCGGGCGACTCCATTCATTTATGGTATCGTTCGGATGAATTGTTTAACTTTGAACCTTATGTAAAATCGTTCCTGAATGATTCACTGCAGCCTGACAGCATGCAAACAGATACGTTCAGCTTTTAACGCATGAAGAAATTTTTTACATACATAATTTTAATTTTCATGCCCTTTACCGGGTGGTGCCAGGAATACCTTTCGGGAACAATCAGCAATCCCGTTATCAAAAGTTACTTACAAAAAAATGAACTCACTTCGCCGCTAAAATCAACAGTTAAGCATTACAATTCTTTATTTCTGCCGTTTATGGATGATTTTTCCGGTTCGTCAGTCTATCCTGATACCAGTAAATGGATTGATAACAATGTTTTCATTAATGGCCAATACCCTGAGTTCCCTGTAAATTATGGGGCTGCAACCTTCGATGTGCTCGATGCGAAAGGAGATTTGTACAAAAATGCAAGTCCGTTTCCTTTCATAGCCGATTATCTTACTTCATACCCGATTAGGCTTGATTCTGTTTATGATGAAAACATTGGTAGCCTGCGCAAAATAACACCCGCTGATTCCATCTATCTGAGTTTTTACTACCAACCGCAGGGATATGGCGATACCCCCCTTTCTTTTGATTCACTGGTACTGGAATTTGGCTATTATGACACCATCACGGTTTTTTCTCATATCGATTCAGTGCAAATTTATGGTTATGAATATCCCGATATTTACGTCATGGGGTATTTTACGCCGGGTTCCATTCTTCATCCACCACCGCCCTGCGATACCAGCATGAGTTTTTTACTCACGGATACCTTATTTGTTGACGATTCTATTGTAATTCCCTGCGATTCGGTTTATGTATTAAAAAACAAGTGGGTATATGCATGGTCGGCAAGGGGAGATTCACTGTTGAATTTCCTTGTCGATAATGATGTGTATTTTAAACGGGTAATGATCCCGATCACTGATACTTTCTGGCTGCGGCACGATTTTCAGTTCCGGTTTTACAATTACGGGAGCCTGGCAGACATCACAAGCTGGCAAAGCAATACAGACCACTGGAACATTGATGAAGTGTACCTGAATATTGGCAGGAATAAAAATGATTTTTATTCCCGTGAAATAAGATTTGTACAACCTCCTGAATCATTTATTCAGAACTATTATTCAATGCCATTCAGGCAATATTCACAGAAATTGCAAAAAGACACACTGCATATTTACGCCAATAATAATGATTCAATAGTGCATAACTGCTACTATCATTACCAGGTTTATAATGATCAGGGAAATATTATCGAGAATTTTAGTTATTCATATACCGGATTAATGGATCCTTTCGATTCCCAAAATGTTAATGATTACGCACCATTCGTGAAGGCACCGATGAAAGGATTTTTTGAATACCTTGGTTCCGGCGATGTCGATTTTCGTATCGATCAGATTGTGGGTGATGCGGATTTTGCGGGAATCGGAGATACACTGACATTTTTCCAGCATTTCAGCAACTATATGGCCTATGATGATGGGACGGCGGAAAGAAGCTACGGATCATCGGAAGCCGGGGGGCAATTTGCAGTTAAATTCGAAACAGTAAGGGACGATACACTCAGAGGTGTTCAGATTTTTTTTAACAAGGTTCTGGACAATAATAATGACCGTTACTTTCATATTGGTTTATGGAACGACAATAATGGTAAACCCGGTGTTTTAAGGTATGAGATGCAAAACCAGAAACCTCATTTTATGGGACCGAATGAATTTTATACCTATGTAATTCCGGATTCATTAACTGAGAAATTACCTGTTGGGGCATTTTATATTGGAATTATTCAAACTACATCCGACAACCTCAATATCGGCTTCGACAGAAATACAAATACCCGGAACAGGATTTTTTATTTTGCTGAAAATGGATGGGTAAATTCCAGTTTTGAAGGTTCATTAATGATTCGTCCTGTGCTCGGTCCACCGATTACAAATTCTACTACTCAAACAAAGAGTGTCCGATCTGAATTGAAAATATTTCCCAACCCACCGGTAAATACAGATATCATTCAACTTTTACTTCCTACTGAGGCATCGGATCCCAAATACAGAAAATATTTATCTTTGCAACTATATGATTTATCCGGAAGACTTATTTACAAAGCGCCCTACAATGAAGAGTTGAATACGGCATGGCTTGAACCGGGATTTTATATAGTGGATATTTTTAATGAAGCATTTACAAGACATTATACAGCTAAACTCCTAATTACGAAATAATACAATTGGTTCTGTAATGAGTGAAGATTTTGCACTTCGGGAAGAAGATATTGAGCAGGAACAGGAATTGTACGAGCATTTCAGATTTGAGGCGGACAAGGGACAGGGTTTGCTGAGAATTGATAAATTTCTGATGTCACGGATCGTAAATGTATCCCGCAGCAAAATTCAGGAAGCTGCCAATTCGGGAAATATCGTGGTGAATGGTAGTGCAGTAAAGCCTTCTTATCAAGTAAAACCTGAAGATATTATTTCCGTGATGCTACCGCATCCTGTTCGTGAATTTAAGCTGATCGCGGAAGATATTCCAATCGAAGTCCTTTACGAAGACAATGATGTTATTGTTGTGAATAAACGAGCAGGAATGGTGGTTCATCCTGCTTATGGTAATTATTACGGGACACTCGTTAATGCTTTATTGTTTCATTTTCAGCAACATCCTTCACCGAAAAAAAATGGAAATGAACCAGGTCCCTATCTTGTACACAGGATTGATAAAGACACATCCGGCGTTCTTCTGAGTGCGAAAAATGAAGAATCGCAAATGATTCTGGGTAAGCAATTTTATAAACACACCATTGAACGTAAATACCTGGCTCTTGTATGGGGCGATTTCAAGGAAAATGAAGGGAAGATTAGCGGAAATATCGGCCGAAGCCTGAAAAACAGGAAAGTGTTTACTGTTTTCCCCCAGGGTGATTATGGCAAATCGGCAGTTACTCATTACAAAGTTGTTGAGCGGTTTGGTTATGTTACCCTTATTGAATGTGAACTTGAAACCGGACGCACGCATCAGATCAGAGTGCATCTGAAGTACATCGGGCATCCAATTTTTAATGATGAAACGTATGGCGGAAATGAGATTTTGAAAGGAACCACATTTTCGAAGTACAAACAATTTGTTCAAAATTGCTTTTCAATTTGTCCCCGTCAGGTTTTGCACGCCAGGTCACTGGGATTTATTCATCCGGTGAATGGAACAAAAATGTTTTTTGAAAAAGATCCACCTGAAGATATTCTAATGCTTTTGGAAAAATGGCGAAAATATGCCATTCATAAATCCCTTGAGGATTAAATTCGGGCTTATCAGATTTCAATCCGGATCATATCTTTCATTTCAAAATAACCCTTTTTACCGATCAGCCATTCAGCTGCCATGATTGCTCCTTCAGCAAACCCTCTTCTGTTTTTTGCGGTGTGTATGATATTGATTTCGTCGACATCAGAAAAATATTTGACGGTATGCGTTCCCGGATCTTCATGAATCCGTTTTGAGAAAACTGATAATTGGGACGGATGATTTGATGGAGGGACAGACCAGTTATTAATCCGGTTTAAGTTTTCCGTAATATCATTGGCTAGATGAATGGCTGTTCCGCTGGGTTTTTCTTTTTTATGAGCATGATGTATTTCTTCGATAACTACATTGTATTCAGAGTAGGGATTCATGAACTGGGCAAGCTTTTTATTGAGCGCAAAAAATATATTTGCACCAATACTGAAATTTGGGGCAAAAAACATGGTACAGCCACCTGAAATACATTGCTCCCTGATTTCCGTCAGCTGATCGTACCAACCGGAAGTACCGACAACAACCGGGATTTTGATTTCGAAACAACGTAAAATATTTTTAACTGCTGCCTCAGGTACACTGAAATCCAAAACCAAATCCGAATCCAATACATTGGACAAATATTTGTCCCAGTCGGCGGTATTATTAATGATAGCTGCTATGGAATGGTTTCTGTCGATCGCAATTTGTTCGATTTCTTTACCCATTTTACCATAACCGGAAATAGTCAGTTTCATGTTATTATTGAATCATAATTATTTAAAATGAAGGGACAGCTTCAAACCTCCGTTTGGACGGTAGCCATAGAGCGGACTCGTGAGAGTAGGCTCGAATCTGATGGAAAGGTTATCATCCACATTCCAGGTGTAAAGGTTAGCATCAACTGTAGCATCAACGACATTTAACAGGTACCATACACCAGTAAGTATATAGGATAGATCCCGGTTTCGCCGGTAATAGTCTTTCTGGCTTTTCAAAACATCAGGTCGTGATCCGTATAACCGCTCGTAATCATTAACGGGTGGTTCATCCCCATTCTGATTTACAAGAGAATGATAATAGGCATCCCGCCATTTTTTATATTCTGTATTGTTAAATGAAATGAAATAATACAGGGTTCCAAAACCGGCATAAATTATTGGAATCTTCCAGTATTTGTGGTTATAAGCCTGACCCAAACCGGGAATGATCATCGAATATATGGTTGCTTTCGTGGGATCATGAATTTTTTGTTTCACCGTATCCTGTTGGGAAGATGTGGTATTTTCTTTATTTATTTTCACATCATTGTCCTGGCTATTTGACAGCAATGGTATCAAGACCAGGAACAATAGAATTATCTTTTGAAATTTATAAGCAGGTTCTGGTAATGACCTTATTGTATCACGCTTAGCTTTAAGGAAGTTATGCAAAATACTATTTTTCAAAAAAAGAAATGATTTTGTCAAACTCAATTTCCGATTTGAATGGGATAACGATGCTGCCCCGGCCTTTAGTATTTCGCTTAATGTCCACCCTGGTTCCAAGACGATCAGAGAGAATATTTTGTAAAGTAACGTGTTTTTCCTGCAAAGAATCAGGCAATTTTTTACTAACGGTGTTATTAGGATTATTTCCCTGCTTTACAATCCGTTCGACCTCTCTCACCGAAAGACCTTTTTCAATTATTTCAAACAGAATATGAAGTTGCCAATCAATATTTTCTATCGATATAAGCGCACGTGCATGGCCCATTGAAATTTTATCCTTTTTAAGTGCCAGTTGAATTTGCGGAGGCAATTTTAAAAGCCGGATATAATTTGTAATGGTAGAACGGTCTTTACCGATCCGATCGCTTAGTTCTTCCTGGGTGATCTTGCATTCTTCCATCAAACGTTGATAACTGATAGCAATATCGAGCGAATTGAGGTCTTCCCGGTGAATATTTTCGATAAGCGCCATTTCAAGCATTTGCTGGTCATTAGCCACCCTGATAAAAGTTGGTATACTTGTGATACCTGCAATTTTAGCGGCTCTGTATCTTCTTTCTCCGGATATTAGCTGATATTTATCAAACCCTAATTTTCTGACAGTAACCGGTTGAATGATTCCCTGCTCTTTGATAGATAATGCGAGTTCCCTTAGTTTTTCCTCTTCAAATGAATTTCGCGGTTGAAAGGGATTGGCTTCAATTTTTTCGAGTGGTATATTGGCAATTGCACCCACTACATAATTTCCAGAAATATCAGTAGATGTAATATCTGTTTCCGGGCTTTCGAGTATGGCGCTAAGCCCTCTCCCGAGGGCAGATCGTTTAGTTTTCATTTACAATTGGAATTTGTTTATCAGATTCGTCAATCCTGGTCATGCCATGTTTTTGCAGGATTTCACGGGCGAGGTTCAAATAGTTGATAGCTCCGGAACTGCCGGCATCGTGCATAATAATCGTTTCTCCATAGCTGGGTGCTTCGCTCAGTCGGGTATTCCGATGTATGATGGTTTCGAAAACCATTTGCTGAAAGTGCGTTTTAACTTCCTCAACAACCTGTTTTGCCAGCCGGAGTCGTGTATCAAACATTGTAAGCAGGATACCTTCAATATCCAGATCCGGATTCAGGCGTGATTGTACAATTTTAATGGTATTCAGTAATTTTCCTAAACCTTCGAGGGCGAAATATTCGCATTGTACAGGGATCATAACAGAGTCAGCCGCTGAAAGGGCATTCACTGTGATGAGTCCTAATGAAGGAGAACAGTCGATGATGATGAAGTCGTAATTATCTTTGATCTTTGCGATTACTTTACGCATCATCTTTTCACGGTTCGGCAGGTTGATAATCTCTATTTCAGCTCCAACCAGGTCGATATGGGCTGGCAGAAGATCAAGGTTGGGGGTGGCCGTATTCAGGATAATCTTTCCCGGTTCAACATCATCAATAATGCATTCATAAATGCTGGTGGTAATATTTCTCGGATCAAAACCTACCCCCGATGTTGCATTGGCTTGAGGATCGGCATCAATGATGAGCGTCTTGTACTCCAGTACAGCGAAACTTCCTGCAAGATTTATTGCAGTGGTGGTTTTTCCGACACCTCCTTTTTGATTGGCTATTGCGATTACTTTGCCCATACAATCATCCTTCGAAAGATTTTATTTTATGCTAAGCTATGGTGACAAATGTACAATAATAACCCCCATAAGAGATTAAGAAAATATTAACAATTAATGGATTGCTGTTAATATCGGAAGGTTTCAACTCATGTTACAAATAACCTTCAGAGAAAAGAACAATATGGCAATAAATTGACAGGCTACTGATTATTCATTGGTTTCTTCTTCTGCAGATTTGCTTGCAGTCGTTTCATCTCCCAGTTCATCAAAATCAACATGGGTATGAACATCCTCCACAGCATCGGATTTGGTTTCCTCAACCGGCTCAGGGGGAGCTACACCTGTAAGTATAAATTCGATAGCAGCATTTAATCCGTCAGCAAACTTTTCAAAATCTTCCTTATACAGAAATAATTTATGCTTTTCATAAAAGAACTTTCCCTGCTCATTGTCAAATCTTCTTTTGCTTTCAGTTATTGTAAGATACTGTTCCTCCGACCGGGTGGATTTTACATCAAAAAAATATGTTCTCTTTCCTGCTCTTACAGTCCTCGAAAAAATCTCTTCCCTAACACTGTTCTGCTCTTTTTTATCTAACTCTTCCATGCTTTATCGATTGATTATTTATAATTTCCGAAGCAAATATATATAAATAAAAATTTAAAACGTAAAAATTGTCAAATTAATGTAATCGTTTAACCTGAAAAATAAAATCGTTACTGATATTCGGCGAAGAGAAATCTCATCGAATTTAATGTATGGTTACTAATCAGTGACTAAAGTTTAGAGTGACTCAAATGCCTAAAATTAGCTGCCCCTGAATTTCGAAAGAAAACCAATACATTTCATTTTGTAACTTTTCTTATTCAAACGCTGATTTTTAAATAAATTCATGTAGTATCTCTTTTAAAAGTCAATTTGGATGTTTTTCTTTAAACTTTAAATACTTAAAACTTAAGGCATTTTAAGTACTGATTGGATACAATGTATGTTTTGGATAAATTGAAACGACTTTTAACAGCTAAAGAAGTCTTACAATCTTCGAATCAGAGGACTTTGAAGGTAAACTTTGCAGGAAATAAAGCATTATAAGAGCCAGTTGTCGTGAAGTAAAAGGGAGAAACTGGTTTTTCAACGAACGTTAAACCTTTGTTGAAGCAGAATCAAAATATAGGCAAATTCGGGGGAAATATGGTTTGCCGAATAATGCCATCGTTTCTCTTCGGCAGAATTTAATAGTTTTGCAGAAAAGTTGTTGACGTGATAAAGTTTTTGAAACCCACATTATTTAAACAGATTGCAGAGGCGGCCTCAGAGCTGGGATTTCCTGCGTATGTAGTGGGTGGTTATGTCCGCGATAGTATTATGGGGCGTGAAAGCGACGACATCGATGTGGTAACTATTGGAAGTGGTATTGAATTAGCTAAAAAATTTGCTGAAACCATCGGCCGTGGAGCAAAAGTCAGCATTTTCGCTAATTTCGGTACAGCTATGGTAAATTACCAGGAAGAAGTTAATTGGCAGATTGAATTTGTCGGGTCAAGAAAAGAATCTTATCGAACCAATTCCAGAAAGCCGATCGTGGAGGATGGTACCCTGGAAGACGATCAGAACCGGAGAGACTTTACAATTAATGCACTGGCAATAAGTTTGCAAGAGGAGGATTTTGGTAAATTAATCGACCCTTTTGACGGGCTTAGCGATATTGCAAATAAAATTATTCGTACGCCCCTTGATCCTGATATCACCTTTTCTGACGATCCTTTGCGAATGATGAGGGCGATACGGTTTGCTACACAGCTAAATTTTACAATCGAAAAGAATAGTTTTTATTCGATTAAGAAAAATGCCAGCCGAATCAGCATTGTATCAAAGGAAAGAATAACCGAAGAGCTGAATAAGATCATTCTGTCAAAGAATCCTTCAACAGGTTTCAGGATGCTGGAAGAAACAGGTCTGCTTAAATTAATTTTTCCACAGTTCAATGAGCTCAAAGGAGCAGAAACCATTGATGGGAAGGGACATAAGGATAATTTTTACCATACATTGAAAGTGCTCGATAATCTTGCTGCGAAATCCGATTATTTATGGCTGCGTTGGGCCGCTTTGCTACATGATATTGCTAAACCCCTGACTAAAAAATTCGATACTACAGCGGGCTGGACATTTCATGGGCATGAATATATAGGAGCAAAAATGGTTCCTGAAATTTTTTCAGGGTTAAGGCTACCGCAAAACGAGAAAATGAAATACGTTCAGAAACTCGTATTGCTGCATTTACGCCCCATCATCCTTTCCGAAAGCCATGTGACAGACTCTGCAATCCGGCGTTTACTTTTTGAAGCAGGAGCTGATATCGATGACCTGATGATGCTTTGCGAAGCGGATATTACCTCCAAGAACAAGGAAAAGATCAAAAAGTATTTAGGAAATTTCAAACTTGTCAGGGAAAAAATGATTGAGATTGAGGAGAAAGACAAACTTAGGGAATGGCAGCCGCCGATTACAGGTGAAATGATCATGAAAACTTTTGAGGTACCTCCGGGAAGGATAATCGGGGAAATTAAAACAGCTATCCGTGAAGCTGTGCTCGAAGGACTGATTCAGAATGATTTTGAGGAAGCATACCGGTTTATGCTTGCAAAAGGAAAAGAGCACGGTTTAAAAACCGTAAAAAATTTACTTGAAAAATAAAATTTGCATTTTTGTAAATAAGATTTGGTTTACAATAATTTTTTTAATTTTATAGCTGAATAACAAAATCACATAAGCTATGCATATCTATAAATTCAGATTGTTGTCGGATATAAGTGATGAATTTGTTAGAGATATCGAAATTCAAGGCACACAAACATTTGAGGATTTTCACAACTCCATTGTGAAATGCACGAATCTGAATAATCAGGATATTACCTCTTTTCAAATTTGTGATCAGAAATGGAACAAAATAAAAGAAATTACCCTAATTGATATGCTTGCAGGTGTAGAGGAGGTGGAAGAAGATAAAAAGGCTGAAGCAATTGTCGAAACGTTCATTATGAAAGATTCGCGCATAAAAGATTTTATTGATGAACCGCACCAACGCCTGATTTATGTATATGATTTTTTGAACATGAATGCACTTTACATTGAGCTTTTGAGTGTTTACAGGCAAAAGGATGAAGTTGAATTTCCGAGGTGTGTTCTTAACAGGGGTGAGCTGATTCAGCAAGCAATCCCGCAGACAATTTTAAGTTCACTGGATGAAGATGATGATGAGGAACCCTCGGAAGATCAAATAGAAGATATTGATGGATTGCTTGACGATACATTTGATTTCAAGGAAGATGCTGACTCAATTGAAAATTCACCGATATAATATCTCTTTCCATTCATTATTTTTTTATTTGCTCAGCTTTTAAAAATTAAAAATAACAGCCATTCTTTGAAAAAATACCTGATCGTTGTCTTAGGACCTACTGCCATAGGGAAAACAGCAATTGGAATAGATATAGCAAAACATTTTTACGCTGAGATACTTTCGGCAGATTCCAGACAATTTTACAAAGAATTGAAAATAGGAACGGCAATTCCCACATCTTCCGAATTAAATGAAATCCAGCATCATTTTGTAGGTCATCTATCAATTACCGATAAATACAATGTTTCTGAGTTTGAAAAGGATGTTCTGGATTTTTTGAGGAGATATTTTATAAGCCATTCATTGGCAGTTCTCACAGGCGGATCAGGATTGTACATCGACGCCGTGTGCAATGGGATCGATGATCTTCCGGATTCTGATTTAACTATTCGTGCAGGGTTGATCGAATCTCTTCAAAAGGAGGGTATTGAATCGCTCCGCCAAAAACTTTATGCGCTGGATCCTGAATACTATCATGCAGTTGATTTGAATAATCCGAACCGTATTATGCGGGCATTGGAGGTAAGTATAATTACCGGTAAACCATTTAGTTCTCTAAGGATCAACAATTCTCTAAAAAGAGATTTTGAAATTGTTAAAATCGGTTTGAACCGGTCCCGAGAGGAGTTATTTAAAATTATTGAAGCACGAGTTGATAAAATGATTGAATCAGGTCTGGTTCGTGAAGTGGAGAGTTTACTCGGATTCCGGAGCCTGAATGCTATGAATACTGTCGGATACAAAGAAATTATTCAGTACATTGACGGTAAATGGTCATTGGAAACTGCAATCGAAAAAATAAAAACGAATACACGGAGGTACGCGAAGCGGCAGTTGACCTGGTTTAAAAAAGACCCAACCATTCATTGGTTTCATCCGGATGAAAGGAATGAAATAATCAGCTTTATAGAGAAACAAATTTCAATTTGATTCTGACTTATAGAATTTTCAGGTATTCAATTAGTTTCATCACTGCTTTTCCACGATGGCTGATGAGATTTTTCTCCTCAAGTCCCATTTCAGCGAATGTAAGATTATAACCGATGGGCATAAAAATCGGATCGTAGCCAAACCCTCCGGTTCCTGACTTCCTTTCTGTAATAAACCCTTCGACAACACCTTCAAAAAATAGTTCATTCCCACCGATGATTAGTGAAATAATGGTTCTAAAGCGGGCTTGTCTGTTTTGAATCCCACTAAGTTCAGCCAAAACTTTTTCTGTGTTCTTCACTGAATCATGTTCCGGTCCGGCGTATCGGGCTGAATAAACCCCAGGTCTTCCACCTAAAGCATCTATTTCGAGACCGGTATCATCAGCAAGGCAATTACGGTTGTATTTTTTGAAAATATAGTGTGATTTTAATGATGCATTCTCTTTTAGTGTTATTCCTGTTTCTGGTATTTCCTCAAGAAAACCTATATCTGTAAGGGATAAAATTTTAAATTTTTCACCGACCGCATGACGAATTTCTTCTAATTTGTGCAGATTATTTGTTGCAAATACAAGCTCTGTCATAAATAATATTAAAATAAAAAAAGAGAAATCCTGAATTCAGGATTTCTCTTTTTTGCTTTATAATTAATTTTACGGAAGAATAACCGACTGGTATGCGGCAATACTAACTGTTGGGATATTTGCCCCAAACTTATCATTAATTGCCATAATAAACTGATTCGCAGTGTACGCATATCCCATTGGTGTTAAATGAACGCCATCAAGTGAAAAAGCATTACCTGTAACAAATTCTGGTGTTAGCGTTATGCCATCCTGAGTAATCCCATTTTTCAATTCCTTCAAACCGCGAATTCATATCCACAATATGCGAAACCATACTGATCAGCAAGGGATTGAATGGTTTGATTATATCCAGATACAGTCGCATTGATTAAATCAATTTCATCG
This sequence comes from uncultured Bacteroidales bacterium, assembly GCA_963761195.1. Taxonomy (GTDB): domain Bacteria; phylum Bacteroidota; class Bacteroidia; order Bacteroidales; family JAADJA01; genus JAADJA01. Next base: position 18,460 of record CAVXGA010000026.1, on the reverse strand, counting down.
AGTGTCAAAACATATTTGACCGGTATGGCCACCGGAATTTGTAACACAGGATTAAATCCTCCCCAGAACGCACATTTCAATGAATCCTGAGGCACCGTGAGAAGCAATAATTCACCCGGTTTCATTTGTCTGAAACCTAGTTGCGAGTGGGATCCTGGATAATAAAAGAATTAGGTCCGGCCTGGTAAGAAAATCCGAATTGTCCTAAAAATAAATTCAATGTATCTGCCTGACCGGTAGTAACCACATAGCTATATGAGGGAGATGGTTGTGAAAAACGGAACTGATGTGATATCTGGAATATTGGCAATGGCACCTTTTGCAGCCGGAAGCCGTTATGCTCATCAAAATTGTATTCAGAAAATATGCAAACGACTGCTGACCTGTAATACTGTCTCCCAGTCCCCCGGAAGTTGCATACCCCAATACATCGTTATTTCCAATCCATAACGTAAAAAATGTTGGATTCATGGCGATAGCATCTCCTAAAACAGTTGAAACCGGACTGCTTGCAAATCTGACATAATATGGATTCGCTGTATGAGTCAGTAATCCGGCCGGATTCCCATATCCCGGTGCCAATAAGTGGAACGACTTTGCTCCGGGTACACCCAGGTTATTTACCATGGTATATATTGGTGCAATAGGGTCCAAAGCCCCATTATCAGGAATGGGTGATAAAGAGACATTTCCAAGACAATCGGTTGAATAACCCAGCTTCAGCTTACCTGGTAAAATACCAAATTCTCCATCCATCAGGGGTTGCTTGAAAGTGCCACCGCCTGCTATTGCAAATTGCTCTGCCAGTATATTGGGGTATGAATTTAATTGTGCGGACCTATAAAGAGAACCATCAGCATATCCAGCCGTTAAGGAATTACCAATAGCGACATAAGTCGAAAAATTCGCACTGCCTGATGATGGGGAGAACTCGTCTAACTCTGGTTTACATGCAAAAATAAAAGCCAGTAAACCAATAAATAATAAATTTCTATATTTCATGTCGATCAATTTTTAAAGATTAAAAACAATAGCTTACACCAATTCCCGGAATAAATGCATACGATTTGTAAGTACCGCTGAAATTGTCAGGTGTGTAGGTTTTATCAGACTTCATCCCGACTAATTGCAGGTAAGAGAGATCGATACTCAGTCCTTTAACAGGCATTATAGAAATGCCTCCGGTAAATGCAAGCTGGTTCAAACTGACAGTTTCCGGGCTGAAATAATCTTCATTGGTCGGCGTCTTGTCATAATAAAAACCTAAGCGGGCAATAAACTTATCACTGAACTTGTACTCGGCACCAATACGGGGAATTAATCTGTTGCTATATTCCCTGGGATTCCTTGAATCAACAAGCTTTTCATTATTTTCTTTAAAATCGATTATCAGAGAATCATAGACCGACCAGAAAACATAGTTTAATTCAGCAGCCAGTAAGAATTTATCAGTTACCTGCCAGGAAACACCGCCATCAAGGTTTGCGGGTAACGGCAGTTCCGCTTTAAAATTTCCGGAAGACGGAAAATAAGTTGCAAGCGAAGAAGGAATATCTGTAAATTTGGTATCTCCATTATCAATTTTCATGATCACCTTTGAGCGGTAATCGATCCCGATAGTCACTTTTTCTGATGGCTTCATAAAAGCACCAATATTATAACCCAGAGCAGAAGTTTTACCATTCATATTGAATTCACCGTTAACGGGTGCAGCAATTGCTTTAGTAAGATCTACGCTTCCTGTAGCAATGATGATACCGGCACCAAGGCCAAACTGATCATTTATTTTATAGGAAACAGTAGGTTGATAAAAGATCGTTTTCAAAGAAATATTGCGGATCAAATTTCGCCCGTTCCAATTTGGATCCCAAGTAGTTGAGCTTCCAAATGGCGTATAAATGCCAAGACCCACAGCCACATCGTCTAAAATTTTTGCAGCACCATAAAAATAAAAGGGAGTTCCGGTAGGATTATTCGTTTCTGCCTGATAATCCGAACCGCTTGCCTGGTAAATGGCATTTGAAATAATCGGGCTTACCCCGGCTGAAAAGCAATTGTTGTGCTTCATGAAAGTAAGGGAACCCGGATTGTAAAAGATGCTGCTGGCACCAAATGCAAAAGGTGTTCCGATTAAACCGATACCAGTTTGCTTCTGACCCTGGAGTCGAACCTGGTATCCTCCGGCAAATAAATTGAATGCTGAAAACGTGGTAATCAACATTAGTAGTGTAAATTTTCTCATATCATTTGATTTGATTTATAAATTGCGGGCGAAGATAAATAAAAATTTAATTGTTAATTCGAGTTTTTAGGATTAGCAGGGACCCCTGGCATAAAGCACAGGGATACTTTTTGGTTGTCATATATAAAATTGAAGTATTCAAAATGCTAATCCTGCTTTTAAATATTTAACTTACAATAAGTAAAAGCAGAACATCGAAAAAGAGGGTAAATTTATGGTTCAGTTTATTAGAAAAGTAAGGGCATCTTGGTCCGCTTGTTCCAGCCAGCATCGTATTTATTCTCTACAACAAACACGAGCAAGTCAGCGTCGTATTTATTGTCAACAAAAAAAATCTTTTTATCTGCATCATATTTGTTGTCAGCAAAGAACCAAAGACCTTTATTTCCTTCAGCATCATATTTATTTTCAACCTTAAATACACAGAGGTCAGCATCATACTTGTTATCAACCACAAAAACTTTAAAATCAGCATCGTATTTATTATCACAGGAAAAAAACGTTTGTGCGTGTGAAGGTAAATGAGATAATGCCAGGATCAGGACTGCGAAAATATACAGGAAGATTTCTTGATTTTTCATATTAAATGGTTTGATGTCCATCCAATTATTCTGCAAGAATAATTCCAAGAATTAAAATTTGATATAAAAATCTTTGGTGAGGTTAATATAATTTTGAGTGTACGATTGATCAGCATTTCGGATGGTAATTTTATTTTCATCGGGAACCGCATGATTTAAAAGTGAAAATTCCATGATGATCCGGTTAGGATTTTTACCGGCTATCGGATAGATTGTGAGTTGTCTTGTGCAAAATAGTTCCATTTTACGGGCAAATTCTTTAAAAAGAGAACCAGATTTATAAGGTAAAATCACAGAAAACCTTCCGTTTTGTGTCAAAAGACTCTTTGCAGCTTTTATCAATTCTTCATGATTCAGGTAGAGGTCGTGTTTCGAAAGTGTTTTCGAAACTATGGGCGATTTCAGACTTTTTAAAAAATAGGGTGGATTGCTGATAATGAGATCATACTTTTTATTCGATTCCTCGGTGAATTGCTGCAACGAAATAAGTCGGGCCGTAAGTCTATCTTTCCATCGGCAATTCATGAAATTGGCCGTTGCATCCCGAATGGATTCATCGTGAATATCAATCGCATCAATAATGGCATGAGTACGTTGGGCAAGTATTATCGCAATCACTCCACAACCAGTTCCAATGTCAAGTATCGTAGACACTTCTTCTGTATTTGTCCAGGCACCCAATAAAACTGCATCGGTTCCGACTTTCATCGCACTCTGAGAATCGGTAATACTGAATTGCTTAAACTGAAATGGATTCCTGACTTGCATGAACTTTTAACTGATTATCATCCAGAATTCCGTAAGCCGGACATATAATTAAAGATAAATATCAATTAAACCTTCGGGAGCCTCTATTTCGATCGTCTTATTTTTGCGGTCAACTTTTTTTATAATATCGTCCGAAATGGGAATCAGAATTTCTTTCCCATTTTTTTTGATAATCAATAAAGGCTGATTTGTACTTTCATAGACACTTTCTATGGTCCCGACAGGACCGGCTATATTGTCAATGACAGTAAAACCGGTTATTTCATGGAAATAAAATTTATTTCCGGATAAAGGGGGTAAAAAAGATAACGGAAGGTAAAGTTCATTTCCGATAAGTGCTGAGGCTGCCTGCTCATCTGTGACATCTTCAAGTTTAACATTAGCAGTTTTGTTAGAATGGAAGGTGAGTTTCTCGATAACAAATGGAATCATCTCTTCGCTTATTTCAATAAAGACAGCATCCAGGTTTTTGTAAGGGGCAATGTCATCTACATCAAAAAAAAACATCAGGTTACCTGAATAACCTGATGTTTTTAAAATTTTCCCAAGAAAGTAAAAATCTTTCTTTTCCATGCTGACTGAATTATAATTTTATTCAGCCTTTACGTCATCATCTTCTTTCGGTTCTTCGGCTTTAACCTCTTCATTCGTCTCATTTACTTCGCTTACAGGTTCCTCAGATGTCGATTCAGCGACCATTTCCGTAGGTACTTCTTCCATCGCCACTTCTTTAGTCTCTGGTTCAGTTGCCTCAATTGTCTCCTTTTCAACTACATCGGTAGTTTTTTCCTCTATCACTTCGGTGACTTCTGCTTTCGCTTTTGCCGCTGCTTCTGCTTTTAATTCCGAAGCTCTTTTAGCCGCTATTTCCTGCGCTCTTTCTTCATTCACCTTCTTTTCCGCATCGAAACGTTTCTTTTCTTCATTTTTCCCCTCCTGCGTGGTTTCTTTGATCTTATTTACGATCTTTTCTTGTTTCTCTTTCAGCCATCCGTCGAATTTAGCATCGGCTTGTTCCTGAGTAAGAGCTCCTTTTTTAATTCCTTTTGCAAGGTGATTTTTATAAAGCACACCTTTGTAGGATAAAATAGTCCGAACTGTTTCGGTGGGCTGGGCACCACTTTGAAGCCAGTAAAGTGCCCTGTCGAAATCAATTTCAATGTCAGCGGGTTTGGTCAACGGATTGTAAGTGCCAATTTTTTCAATAAATTTCCCGTCACGTGGTGCACGACCATCCGCAATGATAATGTGGTAAAAAGCTTGTCCTTTTTTACCCCTTCTCTGCAGTCTTAATTTTGTTGGCATAAATAAATTTGTTTAATGTTTAATTACAATATAACAATGATTTTAAACTACTTGAATCATCGTTGTTTTTTCCTTTTTACTTTTTTAAAAAGGGCTGCAAAGATGAGACTTTTTTTTGAAAGCGGAAAGCATTTGAAAGAAAATAATTAATCCGTAGATTCAATTCACCAATCCTGCATGCTTTCACCCTTGGTGCTGAGGCCTGAAAAGGTCGTTTACCGTTTTCACAGGATTAAATGTGGTGATGGGAACTTCCACGAAAATGGTGATCCAGTCGGCCATTGCTCCATTCCATAACCCCGGAAGTTCCTGAGCTTTCAGTTCGCGTCCATTCTTTGATTTTATTGAAATAAAGCCAGTTTCCGGATCAACAAATTTTCTGAGATCGAATCGTTTGCCTTTGTAATTTTTGATTCCACAGACTAAATCTACCGGATTAAAATGTGTGGCTGAGTTCAGGATTTTCAACTGTTTTGGATCGTTTCTGTCAACTTGTGATGATTCAACGATCTGCAGCGCAACTTCACCTTTTGAGTTTTCAACCCAGAAAGGTCCACCACCGGGCTCACCTTCATTCTTTACCATTCCGCAAACTCTTATGGGTCTGTTAAGCTTTCGGTTCAAAAATGTAAATTTCGATTGTACACCCATTTTTTCAAAATCCGCAGGGGAAAGTTATGTTCAATTTATTTTGTGCAAATTCTGTCGCCATTGTGAGTAGTGAATTATCGTGCTTATTAATTTCGAGCTCCCGAAGAAACTCAAATGTTTTGGTCTGAAGTTTAAGAAGAAGGCCTCCAATTACTTTTTTAAACAAAGTGGTATCCGGTTTCAGCTTATCAGGGACAACGTTGTCAATATTTTTTATGAAGATTAAATCACCCTCCAAATCGTTCAGGTTTTCAATCAATGCGCCATGCCCGGCCGGTCTGAATAAAATGCTGTCATCCTCATCAATAAAAGGGTTGTTATCCAAATCAACCGCAATTGTGTCGGTGGAGGCTTTCTGCAATGAAAATGAAATATTATGCTTGATTCCATGTTTTTTTTCATAATCGGGTTTCAATCGGTCAACATTTTCCGAGAATTTGTCAAGATGTTCCGGAGAAACCGTGAAATGAACTTCCGTAAAATTGTCTCTCGATTTACCATATTGAGCTGCTTCTTCAATATGTTCTTCCAAAGGTACTCGTGATCCTTCTTTATAACGGTGAAATTTTAACAAACCTTTTGGTAATTTCCCATAGCCAAGACCTTTTTCATTAAGCAAATAATCGATAACGATATGATATTCCTCTTTATTTAGCTTATCTTCAAGATTTAGATTATCCTTTTGCATGGCAAATGACAAATCATCATAAAATGCAAAATCCTTTATTCTTAATACAAAATCCTTTATGGTATTGAAACGATTACCTCTGTTCATCTTTTTATTATCTCCCGATGTTTTATCAAATTCCTCGAGAAATCCGTATAGGTCTTTAAACATACGACTTGCAGCGCCTGAAGCGGGTACAAATTTTATAATTTGTAAATTCCCCGGAATTAGTTTCATAATTTCTGGATAATGAGCTTGTTTCAGCCTGACTTAGTAATTCTATACCATCACCAATAGTTGCTGGCTTCAGAAGTCGGGTGTATGGAAAACCATTTCTGAAGTTTTTCAGTTGCTGTTCGATTGTATTGACAGAAATTCCTTTCTTTTCAAATTGAATAAGATCTGTTTTTCGAAAAGAGGTCATAGAATTTCGTAATTTAATTTTTCCATCAAATTCATATCAAGGAATTCGTTTATTTGTTTGACATGTTCCCTCCGAAGATTTCTTTTCCAGCCTTCAGTCAGGTAATAGTCTTTATGAAATTTGCTGGGGAGCATACCCTTGGAGTTGGATAGCAGATTGTTGACATTTTTGAACATCGACGACTTTTCAAATTTATAAATATTAGCAATCAGGTCTATCATATTTGCCGGTTCAGCAAGAACATCCTCATACCGCACAAGCATGTGATACGTAACATAATTTTTCATTTCCCGGTAGGAGTTGTTTTTCAAATTCCACATTATTACCGGGTTTCGATAATCACCATATGAATATTTAAGGAAATCAGAAAAGCTTAATTTTTTAAGACAATCATGCTGGTATGGACGCATATGCAGAGAAAGCAACCATGAATATGGATTTTTAACAAGGCAAAGAAAAATTACATTTTTTTTAATGCTTTCGTTTAATTCTTCAGGAGAAGGGGCTATCCTGTGCTTCCATCCTAAATCATAAGTTTCTGCGATATTGGCTTTCAGGTTTTTTTTCAGCAACCATTCGAGGTAAATAGTACCTGAATTTCTCTCACCATATATCTTTATATATTTCATTAATCATTAGTTTTATTTATTCCTCAGCAAAATTAATAAAATCTCGCGTTCGCTGTATCCCTCAAATTTCTCCAGGTAAAAAAATAGTAGAAAATAACAGGTGGTAGTTTAAAATTATTAATTTTGCCAACCCTTAGCCCAGGTGGTGAAATTGGTAGACACGCCAGCTTGAGGGGCTGGTGTTCGCAAGGACGTGCAAGTTCGAGTCTTGTCCTGGGCACAAAAAAGTTCATTGTTTCAGGTTTAAAGTTTCAGGATGAAATTGAACAGTAAATTTAAACCTGAAACGAATTGGCCCAGATGGCGGAATTGGTAGACGCGCTGGTTTCAGGGACCAGTGACCGCAAGGCCGTGCAGGTTCGAGTCCTGTTCTGGGCACATAATGATAAAAGAAGCTCTGATGAATATTTCAGAGCTTCTTATTTTGTTAACTTATTGTCAATTGATCAATTCTCCTCCTCTCTTCAAAAAAATTTGATAACCACTGTGCTTAATGCAAAATACCCATTCATGCTATTTATAGTTTTGATATTTGCAGTTTAACCTTGCGTATTTTTAAAATGATGGATCATTTTTGCAACTAATTTTGCCAGTTGCGTATAAGGATTATTAAAATCAAGGTGTTCATAATATTGGCAGATGCTGCTATTAACTGAAAATTGAATTGGTAATTTTGCAGTAAGGATATAAAATAAACAAGGTGAGGTTATTATTTACAAATGTTGTTCTAATTTGCTATTTTTTTACTGTAAGCGTTGCCCTGGCAACAGATACTGTTTACGAAAATACTGCGAATAATTCGTTCGTCTTTGAATATTCATCTTCCCCTCCCAACGAACACTCTATAAATAATTTTTTCATACGTGAAATTGCAAAGTTTAATTTCACGAGCCTGTACAATACACGTTTTGTTTATAATTATTCCATTCATAAAAGTATTACACAAACCTCCCCAAATTTCTTTGTGGTTTCCATTGAGTTTACAGGCGAAAAATGTACCGGTGATATTTATTACCGTGACTTTAATATTTCGGATATTTTAATCCCGGAAGAAGTTGATTTTAATGTTACAGTGATTGACAAAAATAATTATATCGAAACCCGCGAATTCAAAGAGGTAACGGTGAATGCCGAAAACAAATTTAGCGTGGAATATTCTTTTGAGGCACCGTATAAAAATGTAGCTTATGTACTTAAAATAAGCGATATAAATTTTTATTCCGAAAAAAAAGACAGGCAAAAATTCTTCGATAGAATTAACAGTGTGGATAATTATTACGCTTCGATTGCGGCAATTGATTATGCAATGGATCAGTTTGTTAAAATCCAGTTAAAACCATCAGCCATTGTAGAAACTTATCTGCAAATTCAGGAACTTGAAAGAATATATTCACACGTTACAAATTCTGATTTTATAAAAACCCTTGACATTGAACATCATGATGTTGCAGGTTATTTTGAGAAGCTTACCCATTTTAAAAGAAATTTACAGCGGTACGATTCTTATTATGATATACTTTTAAATTCAGTAGATTATTTAAAGCTCAAAATAAGTCCATCTGAGATTGCACAGGGTTATATCAATCAAATTTCCGATTATTTTATTTTAGCACAACACGTTACGCACTCACAATCAACTTATTTTTATAATCTTGGTCGTGTCGATTATAACCATACTTCAATAAATGGCATTCAAAGCGGTTTAAATAAAATACTCCTTAAAACACCTTATTGTAACGACTTAAACCAGATATATAAGGTATTTGAGCAGGAAATTTTTGGAGCCTATATGGAAAAGGCAAACTTTTTCATCAGGCAGGAAAATTATTATATCGCAAAAGGGATTTTGGATAACGCAGAATGTTTTTTCAAGACCATTTCGCGGAAATCTGAGCCCGTGGAACTTAGAATATTGATTTCGAAAGCAGATTATGGTATTTACGATTCTTATCTGCATTTGATCGATCGCGCCATAGATGTGGGAAATTATGATCTGGCTGAAAATTATATTGACAAAGCCCAGAGTTTTCAGCAAGATAATAGCGCTTCGATTATTTCTGATGAGCATATCAGGAGAATCTCGGAAAAGCTGGCCACTCTCTATCTCCAGAAAGGAAGCCAGTTAAACAAGGATGAAGATTATTCCAATGCGCTTTATTGCTTCGAACAGGCTCAAAAAATCTGTTATAACATTAATGAATATAATTATGAATACGAAATCAGGCATGGATTAATTCAATCGAAAAACGGTTGGTACGATAGCCTGATTGCATTAGCCGGACTAAACCTTGAGAGTGGCAAGATTGAAGTAGCCATTGCACTCATGGATGAGGCAAAAAGCCTTATGAATAAATACGAATCAAAAATACTCCCTTCAGAACAATCAAATCTCATTATTTCACGAATCAATTATTACTATTATAATAGTCTGATATCTGAAGGAGAAAAATTTTTAGATTCCGGCAATTATAACCTTGCATACCAAAAATTTCTTGATGCATTTCATCTTGAAGAAAATTCGGATTTTGCTTACAGTGATAAGCTTCCTAAACTATTTGCCGAAGCGGCTACACCTGTTTTGGAGGATATATGCAGTTTGGGGGAGGTGAAGGTACAGAACCATCAGCTGGATGAGGCAAGAGCCATATACGACAAATGCCTCAGGCTTCAGGATGAATATGGGTTGATCTATGAACCGAGATTACAGCAAGGTCTTACATTGCTGAACAATAACATCTTCAATGCGCATTGCGAATATGAAAATCAGGAATTCGATGCCATTATTGTATTGTTCAATAATGCTGTTAAGCAGGGCGATTTTATTTCGGCCATTGATTTCCTTAACCAAACAGATGAAATCGTATCAAAAAATTATTATTGCGAATTTGATAGAGCCCTTGTGGCTGAATTAAAACAGACTTATTCTCCAGCAGCAGAATACCAGGAACTTGCAAAGACAGCCCAGGACGCCCTGAATTCAAACGATCATCAGAAGTTTATCGAGGTTCACCAAAAAATGGAAATTCTTTCGGAAAATTATGAAGTGATCAGAAAATACATCGAACCACTTCCGCTGCATTATTTATTTTCTGTTAAGAAAAATCTTGCATTGCTCGAATCTTCTGTAAACTACTTTGAAAACAGAGATGAGTATGAAACTGCCTTAAAATTGCTTAAAGTTCTTGAGGCAAATAATTTTTCGGATAAAGATACAAAAGGAATTCAGCAAAAGCTTGCCAATAAACTGGCATTGGCTGACAAAGAAGACGCCACAGCTTTAGATCCAAAGCTTAATGTAGAGAAATATACTGAAGGTAATCCATACTATAAACATTTTAAAAAAACCTATATTAAAAGCTGGTAGAATAATACCGTTAATAAATTATTTTAATAAAATAATCATTCGGTTGAATTAGGTTTTGTATATTAGCGACTGATTCGGGGAATGATTTATTTAATAAAGCTAAAATAATGAAAAAGAGGTTGTTATTGATCAGTAATTCTACAAATTATTCGGAAAATTACCTGGAGTGGCCACAGCGCTATATCAAAGACTTTTTGGATAAGACTGGAGTGAAAAGGGCATTATTTGTCCCCTATGCGGGCCTGGCATTATCCGATATAAGCATCGAAGCATCCTACGATGCCTATGAAGAAAGGGTTAACACGGTTTTTAACAAGCTCGGATTTGAGGTTTATTCAATTCACCGGGAACTTGATCCGGCACAATCCATTAAAGATGCACTTGCAATTGTTGTTGGAGGAGGCAATACTTTTCATCTTGTGTATATGTTACACCAGTTGAGGCTGATGAAGGTTATAAAGGAAACTGTTGAAAATGGAATTCCCTTTATCGGATGGAGCGCAGGAGCAAATATTGCATGCCCCACAATACGGACAACCAACGACATGCCTATTGTTGAACCCGAAAGTTTAAACTCCCTTAATCTGATAAACTTTCAAATCAATCCTCACTATATCGATTCAGGGATTGAAGGGCATGGTGGTGAAACACGCGAACAAAGACTGGAAGAATTTCTTATTGTTAACAGTAATTTATATGTTGTGGGTTTGCGTGAAAGTTCGCTCTTACTGATAGAAGATGATAAAATTGAATTAATGGGTTCACGACCTGCGCGCATTCTAAAATTTGGCATGGATCCAAAAGAGGTAGCGCCCGGTGCAGATATACGGTTTTTGTTATGATTGTTGGTATTGAAATTTATAATAAAAAACCTGACATTTTGTATCCTTGCAGTTCATTCCATTGTCATTTAAAAAAGTCTATTTTTGCAAACTATTTGATTGTTCATTATATATTTAAATAGTTTCTCACATAAACAGAATCATAGTTTTACAATATTTCTGTCAGGTTATCCTGATTAAATAAAATTTTTGCCATCATGGGGATAGACATCTTGGGGCAGAAAAACAAATTAACATACCAGTTAATAAACAATATTCCGCTCGCATTTGCAAGTTTAAAGTTAGAGTTTGATCAAAACGGCCATCTCGCCGATTTGATTTTTCAGGCTACTAACAATACCTTCAATGATATCACGGAGCTGGACGCGAAGGAAATTATCGGCAAAAAACTAAGCGAAATAGCTTTTAAGCTCACAAATAATTTTTCCGAAAAACTTTCTTTCTACTCATCACAATTGACAAATAATTCGCCTTTTGAGCTGGAGTATTATTCCGAAACAAAAAATCGTTGGTACGATGTATTTGTAAGTATTGGTGAGAATAACAATGCTTTTGTCTTATTGAATGAATGTTCAAAGCGTAAGGATATTGAAGAAGATCTTCGGCAAAGTGAACAAAAGTTTAAGAGTTTTTACGAAGACGCCAATGTCGGTTTTTACAGAACGACCCCTTCTGGTCAGATTTTGATGGCGAATCAGTTTCTTGTAAAAATGCTTGGATTTTCTTCTGTCGGGGAGCTTTTACAAAAAAATCTTGAAAAAGTTGATTTTCTTGAGAACAATCGTTCAGAATTTCGAAAGGAAATCGAGAAAAATGGGGAGGTAATAGGATTCGAATCCTCATGGATAGCAAATGATGGCCGTGTTACTTTCGTGCGGGAAAACGCCCGGGCTATCCGCGATAAAAATGGGATTATTTCTGTTTATGAAGGAACGGTTGAAGATATCACGGATAAAAAAATTGCTGAGCTTCAGATCACAAAGCTTAATGGTCTTTTCCTGGAATTGGGAATTGATCCCGTAAAAAATATAGATATCATTGTCAGGAAAACCTGTGAGATTATTGATGGAGTTTGTTCGCTTTACAACCGCCTCGATGAAAAAGAAAAATCTTTAATTACCTGGTCTGAATTCAACGCACCCAAAGAATTGGATAAGGCTGATAAGCCGAATGGTCACATCTGCTATGAAGCGACGATAAAAGGAGGGAATAAAACCATCATTATTTCCGATTTGGAAGAAACGGATTATTGTAAGACGGATCCAAACGTAAAAAAATTTAGTCTAAGATCCTATCTTGGAAGCCCGGTAATAATTTATGGTAAAACAATTGGTTCGCTCTGTGTAATGGATGTAAAACCAAAAAAGTTTACCGAAACCGAAGTAAAAATTATTTCCACGCTTGCCAAAGCACTGTCATTGGAGCAACGCAGATATACCGTAGAACAAGAACTGAAAACAGCACTGCTGGAGGCAGATAATGCCAATAAAGCCAAAAGCCAGTTCCTGGCAAATATGAGCCACGAAATCAGGACTCCCCTCAACAGCATCATGGGCTTTTATGAAATGCTTGCCATTAACGAACAAGACGAAAGAAAACGCCATATGCTCAGTATGATTGAAGAATCCAGCGATCAATTACTGCAAATCATCAACGATATCTTTAATTATTCACAAATAGAATCCGGGAAAGTTAACCTTCATGAAGGTAACTTTTATCTTGATGAAATTCTGAAAGAAACTACTGGTTTTTTCGAACCGTCTGCTATTAAGAAAAATTTGCAAATGGTTGTCAACATTGAAAAAATCCGTACAAATGAATTGTATGGAGATTTCTTTAAGCTCAGGCAAATTTTGGTAAATGTAATTAGTAATGCCATTAAATTTACGGATGAAGGTTCCGTAATTATTATTGTTGAATCGCAAAAAATAAAAGATGTTGTAAAGACAAAATTTACTATTGAGGATACCGGGATTGGGATTGATAAAGAACAGGTAGATAAGATATTTGATGAGTTCAGACAACTTGAGTATTACCTTACAAAAAGAATAAAAGGCACAGGGCTTGGCCTGGCAATTGTAAAAAAATTGGTAAATTTGTTGAATGGAATAATTAATGTAGAATCTGAACCTGGTAAAGGAAGCAGATTTACAGTAGAAATACCATTTAAAGTAATACAGGAAGAAAAATCTAAAGAAATCAAGGATATGCCCCAACTTCAATCTAACGAAGAAACCAAAATGATTAAGATATTGCTTGCTGAGGATAATGAGGCGAATCAGTTTTTGATCAAAGCAATTGCAAAGTCCAGGGGATGGGAGGTTACTGTTGTTGATAATGGTCAGCAGGCAGTTGATACTTACTGCGAAGGTTGTTTCGACCTGATTTTAATGGATGTTCAAATGCCCGTCATGAATGGTTATGATGCTACACGCCTAATCAGAAAAATGGAGGCAGAAAATAATTCCCGTATTCCCATTATCGCTCTTACCGCTTACGCTATGCAATCCGATAAGGAATTATGCCTTGATGCCGGAATGGATAACTATATTTCAAAACCTTTCAGAAGGCAGGAGTTCCTTGATACCATTATGGATGTTTTAAACAAAACTGTTTAAACGTTAAGTCAGGAGATTTAAACCCGAACGTAATTCTTTACGTTTATTCAGCCCATCAAAAATAGCTCAACTAAAAATTCCAATTAAATTTCATTCTCTCCCAAACCATTCCTATCTTAGCACTCTGAATTTTAAAGATAACGGCTATGACCAAAAAAATTTTCATCCTCCTAGGGTCTATACCACTTTTTTTTGCTTGTACAAATACAAAAGATAATTATAAAGCATTTCTCCCTTCTCCTGATACCAAGGTTCATATCTATTTTAATCTCAATAACGGAGAACCTTATTACATGGTTTATTACAGGGACGAAACGGTATTGGATTGGTCGCCGCTTGGATTTATTTTTAAAGGGAATGATTCGCTGGTTCGCAATTTTGTGGTAACCAATACCAAAACCAGTTCGGTAAACGAAACATGGAAGCCGGTTTGGGGTCAGTTTTCTTCGTATACAAATAATTATAATCAGCTAACTGTAAGTTTACAGGAAAAAAATAACCTTCACCGGAAATTTGATATTGTTTTCAGATCATACAATGATGGAATTGCCTTCAGGTATGAGTTTCCTGAACAAGAAAATTTGAAAGATGTTGAAATCCAGTCAGAGGAAACTGCCTTCAGGCTGAGCACCGATGGAACAGCCTTTTGGGAAGTTGCTGACTATGATAGTTATGAGCATCTGTATAATACTACGCCGGTCGGATCCATTGACTCAGCGAATATGCCGGTCACAATAGAAATGAAAAATGGGGTTTATGTTTCAATCCATGAAGCAAATCTGACGGATTATGCAGGAATGACGCTTGTAAGGGATAAAGAAGAGCAGCTTAAGCTTAATTGTGATCTTGTTCCGTGGCCTGACGGAATCAAAGTTAAGACGAAAACGCCATTTATAACCCCATGGCGGACTGTGCAAATTGCAGATTCTCCGGGAAAACTCATAGAATCAGGTATGATCCTCAATCTGAATGAACCCTGTAAGTTGGAAGATGTATCCTGGATAAAACCTACAAAATTTGTTGGTATCTGGTGGGGAATGCATCTTGGGGTTTATACGTGGAGTTATGGCGACAGGCATGGCGCTACGACGGAAAGAACAAAGAGTTATATCGATTTTGCCGCTGACCACAATATTGGCTCTGTATTGGTTGAAGGATGGAATACCGGATGGGAAAGCTGGTTCAAAGAAGATAATTTTGATTTTATTACCCCTTACCCCGATTTCGATTTGAAAGGAGTGGCTTCCTATGCTAATGAAAAAGGAATCGCTCTCATTGGTCATGACGAGACTGGAGGACAAGTCCCATTGTATGAAAAGTATATCGATACTGCCTTTGCATTGTATCAGAGTCTGGGCATCCATTCCGTAAAAACTGGTTATGCCGGAAAAATAAGACCGAAGGGCCAGCACCATCACGGACAATGGATGGTAAACCATTACAGGATGGTAGTGGAAAAAGCGGCAGCACACAAAATTATGGTCGACGCTCACGAACCGATCGAGCCAACAGGCATTGAACGAACCTGGCCGAATATGATGACCCGGGAAGGATCACGCGGAATGGAATACAATGCCTGGAGTGCTGGCAACCCGCCTGAACATACCACCATTTTGCCCTTTACACGTATCCTTGCCGGTCCGATGGATTACACACCGGGAATCTTTGATATCAACTGTGAAAACTTTAAAAAAATCAGGGAAAAATTTGATCCGAAAAATGCTGAAAAGCATGTTCACACGACACTTGCGAAGCAGTTAGCTTTGTATGTTGTCCTCTTCAGCCCGATGCAAATGGCAGCAGATATGATCGAAAATTATAAGGACCAGCCGGCTTTTGAATTCATTGAAAAAGTACCGGTTACCTGGGATGAAACGAAAGTTCTGAATGCTAAAATCGGAGATTATGTTACCATTGCCAGAAGAAGCGGTGATAACTGGTACATTGGCGGAATTACTGATGAAAATCAGCGGACATATGCAACTTAAGTTTGATTTTCTGAAACCGGATAAAAAGTATACTATAAAAATTTTTGAAGACGGTGCAAATGCCGATTATGAATCGAATCCTTTACCAATCAATAT
This sequence comes from uncultured Bacteroidales bacterium, assembly GCA_963761195.1. Classification (GTDB taxonomy): domain Bacteria; phylum Bacteroidota; class Bacteroidia; order Bacteroidales; family JAADJA01; genus JAADJA01. Next base: position 2,285 of record CAVXGA010000026.1, on the reverse strand, counting down.
ATATTCAAAAGAAATAACAAATGCTGACGAACTTGAATTATCTTTGGCCAGGGGTGGAGGTTTTGCGGCCATTATAGAAAGCCGGTAAATCCGGCTAGCTTTTTCAAATTTCAACAAATGGTAAATTTTCATCTATGAATAAAGAGCTTAAATCAACAAATAACCTGAAAGCGCTTCCCATTTTTTTTGCTTTTCTCTGCATGGGTTTTGGTGATGCAGTAGGTCCCTTGGTAAGCCTTGTAAAAGAATCATTTTCGCTGTCAAACTTTGAAGCCCAAATGATTTCGCTTTCCGGATTCCTTATGTTTGGATTGTTGTCAGTACCACTGGGACTTTTGCAGGATAAGAAAGGGAAAAAAATTATCATGAATTTGGGTTTGGTTATCGCATTCATCGGCTTGATTATTCCCATTTTCAATGGTATGTATGGTCCCAAAGTCTCCATTGAAGATGCAACAACGGGTAGATTTTTTATTTTGTTGTTTTCGATTTTGTTGCTTGGTGCGGGAGCTACAACATTACAGGTAGTGGGTAATCCGATCATGCGCGATGTGTCACCTGAAGGCAAATATTCAAGCAATCTGTCTTTTGCTCAAAGTGTAAAAGCAATCGGATCATCCCTGGGGTTTTTACTTCCTCCCATAGCTGTAAAATTTTTCAACCTCGACTGGCCTGTCCTTTTTCCTGTTTATTCGGTTTTGATACTATTAAACTTACTTTGGTTCAATGCCTATAAATTTCATGAGAAAGCCGATGAAAAAGGGCATAGCGCCTCCTTTCAGTCTTGTTTTACTTTGCTTGGAAACAGGTATGTATTATTAATGGTGACCGCTATTTTTTTATATGTTGGAGCTGAAGTGTCAATGAGTTCAGGCGTTCCTATTTTACTAAAAGAGAAATTTGGCATTCAGGAATTCGGATTATGGGTCGCATGGGCATTATTTTTTCTGCCCATATTATTGGGCCGATTTCTTGGAGGAATCATTTTGCGACAGATAGAAGCAAAAAAGTTTCTCATAGGTACGGTTGTGCTTGCTTTCATAGGTTTGTTGTTACTATTTTCGGGTATTGAAATGCTGGCGTTTGCAGCCGTAATTTGCATTGGCCTTGGATTTGCCAACATCTTCCCACTGATTTTCTCAATTACCGTTGAAAAAATGCCTGAACGATCCAATGAACTGTCGGGCCTTATGGTAACTGCTATTGTTGGTGGTGCCATATTGCCGCCCATCATGGGTTTTGTTGCCGATCAGACTTCTGTATTATTTGGTTTTATTGTGCCTTTACTGGCCATTCTTTATATATTATTTGTGTCAATTAATTCATCAAAAACAAGAGTATGAAACAGACTGCTATCGGTATTGATATTGGCGGAACCAACACGGTTATGGGTATTGTAGATCAGGAAGGAAATATTCTGGCAAGAAAAGTTATTCCAACGGAGACGGAACCGGATTACACACTTTTTATGAAACGTTTGACGGATGCTATCGGATCACTTATCCAAAGCCTGGAAAAAAAGACCGAAATAAAAGGGATAGGTGTTGGCGCACCGAATGGCAACTATTATAACGGAACCATCGAATTTGCTCCAAATCTTAAATTTAAAGGAATTGTCCCCGTAGTTGAATATTTGAAAGGGAAATTTGATTTTGAGGTCATTGTCCTTACCAATGATGCCAATGCAGCAGCCATAGGTGAAATGGTTTACGGCGGTGCAAAAGGAATGAAAAATTTTATCATGATGACCCTGGGAACTGGAGTTGGAAGCGGAATTGTTGTGAATGGTGAGATGGTTTACGGCCACGATGGTTTTGCCGGAGAAATCGGACATACCATATTCGACCCGAACGGCAGGGATTGTGGATGCGGCAGGCAGGGATGTCTCGAAACGTATGCTTCTGCACCTGGTATTAAACGTACTGTTTTCGAACTTTTGGCAACCTCAAATGATCCAAGCGAACTGAGGTCTATAAGCTTTAATGACCTTTCCGCAAGAAGAATAGATGAAGCAGCACGAAGGGGAGATAAGATTGCCCTTGAAGCGTTTGACTTTACAGGTGAAATTTTGGGAATTAAATTAGCTGATGCTGTCGCACACACCAGCCCAGAAGCAATTTTCCTGTTTGGTGGTTTGGCTCAGGCCGGAGATTTGATCTTTGGTCCTACAAAATATTACATGGAAGAAAATATGCTTAATATTTACAGAAATAAAGTTAAACTTCTTCCATCTGAATTACCGGCAGGTGATGCAGCTATTCTTGGAGCAAGCGCCACAATGAGTC
>CAVXGA010000025.1:0-127803 GCA_963761195.1 uncultured Bacteroidales bacterium | reverse complement strand
TCGTATTGATTTTATTTTTGAACGATAAATTTCCCTTTACCTACAGGATTACTGTTGTTATAAACTGTTACAAGACAGATTCCCGAATGCCACGATTGAACATCGATCTTTGAAGCCTTCTGGTTCGGGTTAATTTTTTCTGAGTAAACATTTTTCCCGAAAACTTTCGCAGCTAAAAACTGTTGCCGTCCCGCATATTGCGTGTTGTGCTTTCATGTATTTTATACTATTCCCGTCCTAATCCACTTTGCCCAATCATCGCGTTTATTTTTCTCCGCCAATCTCGCTGATTCTTCAAAGTCATAATCAATTGAAACTCTTTCGACAGAAACTGAATCTCCAGACATTTTAATTATAGCATAACTGGCACGTGGATTATAATTCTGCATTTTATGATAAATTGGCAAATCATCATCATATGCGGGTAGTCCAATGCTACCTGGATTCACTATCAGCTTATTATCTGTTTCCACAATTTTTGAAACATGGCTGTGACCGCAAACAACAATCTTCTGTTGTATATCTTTTAGTAAGTTATCAATTTCACTCATGTCTTTTATAGCAACATTATTCTTTCCAGGTTTTTCCAATAAATAAGCAGAATCACTTTGCGGAGTAGCATGACAACAATAAATTTTATTATTTAATATCATGTCAAAAGGTAAGTTTCTAAGCCAATCAACCACTTTACTGTTAAGTTGTGATTTAACATACTCAAGTGTCATTAATTCCGAAGCGAGGTCTAAGTTTTCAAGTATAATCCTGTCCTGATTTCCTGAGATACTAATCACTTTATTGCTTTCCAATAAGTTAAATGTTCCTTTTGGGTCAAGAGGTCCATATATGGAGTCACCTAAGTTTATAATCGTAGCAATATCTCTACACTGAATATCCTTGAGCACTTCACTCAATGCAATCGAGTTACCATGAATATCAGATATTATTGCTATTTTCTTTTCAATCATTTTTATATTATCTATTTAGCAGGATGATCATTGCATGAATCACAACTGGTTTATAACCTTCCTTTTGGCAGGATTATTCGCCACCTCCTTTTGAATACTTGTACCTTCAGTTCTGGTTAATTGCATTTATCCATTTTTAATTGTTACGCAAATATAAAAAAATTAAATATCCTCAGACGGACTTTTATATTCTGTAAACTTTTTGTTGAAACATGGGAATAAAATCTCAGTGGGTTTGTTGCTCTTATGCATCACTAGTCCTGGTCACGAAAGTTCCCGATAGCTATTGGGACGAGAGTAACGAGGACCTGTTTAATTCGGCATTTACTGGCGCATTCTATGAACTTATTCCAATTCCAGTCATTCCAGTCAATTTAATCATTATACCATCAGATCTCTATTTCCTAAAATCTGTATCCAAGGCTCAGTCTTGATGCGCATACCCCAGGTGTCATCAATCTTTGTATGAAAACTCTTTTCCATTCCCAACTGAATGTCGTAATATAAGTGTTTGCTGATAAGTCGCTGCCAGCCCGCAACAGCGTAAACTTTCGGATAAAAATATGTTTGCTGCTGATAAAACTTATTTTTTTCATAATTATAACTGCCCCCTAAAGCAATATAGCTTGCCGAAAGGCCATTGCCTGATTTTCCTTTGATAATACGTCGATGAAGGTTATAATACCATCTGCTTTCAACTTCAAGTTTCGATTGCCAGGTATTACTATAAAAAATTTCAGTGTCAGAGTATGCATATGGTTCATATCGAAAGGTTGTACCCAATTCTGTATTAATTGAAAAGGGACTCTTTCCGAGCTTATATTCAAAAGCAAGCGAGGGTGAGATACCAATGAATTTATTTTCCTGGAAAGCCAGTACATAAAAGAGACTGCTTAAATCACTCTTCAATTGGTATTTCTGTGACTCATAGCATTTCAGCACCGGACATAGTTTTTCCCGGTTGAGTTTGTAACGATCCTTCGTAAGTGCAAGGCCCATATCGACATAGGTATTAAAATAGAACGAAAGATCATAGGCCTTATTTGTTCCTGTTATAAATCCTGTCTTCAGCCCGATGTCAGCGATACCGTGCTTCAATAACCGGCGTTGTATTCCCCATTTTGCATAAAAGGTTAGGTAATTTTGTTTATAGTGATCCCATTCCGGATCATAATTATAAAAGTGAGTGTAATCGGTACCCAGCGAAAAATAATTGTCCGACATACTTCTGGCTATACCGTTTTTAAGAATTCTTTTGTTAAGCCTGTAATACCATCGGATCTCCAGTGAATTCCTTATGGCGTTTCCCCGAAAAAGCGATACAGCCAGGTCCGAAGCTGATTGATCAATGGCAAAATTGATGGTAAAAGCCGAGGCGATTCTTTTTTCAAATGCCAGTTTTAAGTAATTCCAGTCCTTATATTGTGGGATCGGCCGACAGGTATCCTTTTAACAGCCAACTCGTTTTTTCGTGCATCATTAACGCATATTCCATAGGTGAAATGTACTGCATTATGCTATCGGGCAGCTGTTTAGCTGAGTCGGGTTGATTTTCGAACTGGGCAAAGCAAGAGTTTTGATTTAATCCGAAAATTGATAAACAGGAGGAATTGTAGCAAACAAAGCAGGACAGGTTCTTTTTTCATTGCCATCTTATTGATTTATAGTTAAATATCCGTAATTTAATACAATTGAAACCAACGGTTTATCCGAATTAATCTGAAAATTTGCTTTGATGTTCGAAGGGGCATTCTTTGAACTCTCTGTAATTATTTTATCGGGTTTTATAAATTCACAATCAGACAGATCGACATGGAAGGCAAACTGATTATAGTCCGGGATGCTAAGATCAATCACTGATTTTTCCGCCTTGATTTTCATTTTCTTTACATTATCGAAATCACCCAACTTGATTTTCGCAACAGAAGCATTGATTTCAATATTCCCACTTATATGTGTAAATGTTATATTCGAACGGTTTGATGTAACCGATACCGCTCCTCCGATTCCTGTACAGGATATATCTCCGAAAAGGGTTTGAATAATGGCTCCACCTTTGATATTTTCAAGTTCGATCCTGCTGTATTCGCTGTCGATTTTCAATCCGGCTTTCAGATTTTTCACATCAATGCTGCCGAAATAATCCTTGATTTGGACCGGGCAATTTTCGGGCACTATGATATTGTAAATTACTTTAAGGGCCGATTCGGGACTGGATTCTCCCCTGGCCAGTTCAACATAATTCCTGACAAAAAGCTTGCTGCCATTTATTTCGGCAAGCCATTTCATTTTTTTAAGGTCGGTTTCAGCAGTACTCCTATCTTTATGTTTTGAAAATAATGGTGAGGTCAAGTTTTATGGTATTTTCAGTATGTGTGGAACAGTGAATCTCCGCATGTTCGGCATTCAGCTGAAGCGACATGCCTTTATTCCAGTAAAATTCGCGGCTGATGTTTTGTGAAACCACCTGTACCATTTGTTGGGCTGTTGCCGGAAAAGCACAGATAAGCAAAACTAAAATTGAAAAGGGGCCCTATTTGAATTTTGAGTGATTTCATGACAATCAATTGACCATTGCAACCATTTGGTTAATTAAATCATTTTGTTCCAGTTCGATCTTTGTCAGAATTAATGTCAAATCTGTGTTAGTATCATACGGGTTCATTTGGCTGATGATGTATTCTTTTGACTGGTTTAGAAAGTCAAGCTCTTTCTCTATTTTTTTGAATTCGGATGACTGACAGGATTCGGCTTTCTCACGGCAAATTATTGCCAGTGTTTGTGCAACCATTTTATCGTCAGAATTCCATTGCTGTGTATTCTCCTGATCCACCCTTTCAACCGAGTATGTAAATCCTGGTTCCAGAGGTTCTCTGGAAGAAATAAACAAACAGAACACCCGCTATCATAGCGGCAGCAGCTATCGACCACCTGACCCACATGCTTATTGTGCGTCCTGTATGTCTTGCTAATTTTTTAGCCTGGTTTTTTTCGATGTTCAGCCAGATTGTTTCGGGTGGTTCAAACGCATTCAGTTTGCCGGTCAACTCACGGAGAGAAAGTTCCTCACCGATTGTATTCCAAACCGATTCAGGAGGATCGAACCGTGTCAATAGGCCAATGGAATTTACGTTGATCCTGCTGTTCAGTTTTTTTTCAATGCCTTTCCAAACCATCTCTTCCGGAGGATACTCCTTCATATATTTGAGAGTTTTCTTGTAATATTTGCCGGTTCTTTTCCATTATATGAAGTTCTTCTCTGAGTTCGTTAATAAGTAATCCTGTTTGGCTTTTAGCAAATGCGTTTTAGAAGTATTCAGCGAAATTTCCATCATTTCTGCGTCATCTTGCACGATGTTTAAATCCTTCTACTTCATAAAGGGTAAAAATAGACCGGTAGCCAGGCGGTAGTTCTGCAATGGCTTGTTCAATGCGTTGAACCTCGATGACAGATCCCCAGTCGATGTTCTCCGCTTTGTGGTTTTCTTGTAATTCCTCGAATTGGATCCTGTCTTTTATCTTTTTAAGGGCTGCTCGCGCTATAATCGTATGAATCCATGTCCCAAGCTGCGACTGTCCCCTGAAAGAAGCAAGATTTTCAAATACCGTCAGAAATCCTTCCTGCAGCACATCGCTGGCATCTTCAAAACTGTTGGTGATCCTGTAAGCAAGGGTATACATTTTCGTTTTATATTGATCATACAAAGCCTTCTGAGCAACCCTGTCATTTTTCAGACAGCCTTCTATTATTATTTTTTCTTCAGGTATACTGGACATTTAGCTGATCTCGCCTTTATTGTTTAGTGATCAATTCTTGAAAAATAGTTGCCTGGGTTACAAAAATGATAAAAATAGGAATTTTACAAAATAATGAGTAAAAAGAATTTAATTCAATTGATGAAGCTCGATTTTGAAATGTTATAAAGATATTTTTTGGTCTTCTGTTCGTATCATGCTGGTGAATTCTATTATGCTGTAACCCTCAACCGCTTTTCCCTTTCTTGATGAATGGCTTATTTACCATCTATTGGAACACTTTATTTGCGTTTCTGGAAAAGAAACTCCCCTCACTGAGCATCGGTTCTCCTGCCTCTGCTATCTGGGGCCGAAATCTCTGATTTTACCTGTTCCTCTGCCCTTCTGTGCTTGTTATCGTGTGGTTAATGTAAGGATTTTGAACAGGGGGAATAATTTTTATTCATTCATTTAATCGGCTGAAAGAAATAGGGAATGCAGAATAAAGAATACAAAAAGGAAATGAAAGTCAAAACAGGAAATGATCAAAGTGAAAAGTTAAAATGATTTGGGAACCGGAAGGCAGAATTATTAACTCTGATTTTAACAAAGGGTTCCAATCGAAAATGGTGGCGGTAAAAAACGAAATAAAACATTAATTGTAAATCAAAATAAGCAAAAACAGTTGGTGACAGCACCAACCGGATGCAAAGTTAAATTTAGCAACAACTATGTTTAGCTATTCATCCATTAAATGGCGGTTTTCAAAGTTTTATCCTTACTATTTTATAAATACCTTCTGAGAATACATTTTTTTGCTGTTAAGAATTTTCACAATATAATAACCCGATCCGGCATTACTTTGCATTCGACATGATCCATTGCCATTTAATCTCTCCATTGCTAATTGCCTGCCCATAACATCATATAAATACACGGTAATAGGTTCACCCGAAGTGTTTACCAAAACAACTTCCCTATTATAGGTTTGAATTGTAAAAGGGTTTGTCTTTAAATCCTCGATTCCATTCGGATTAGTGAAGTAAAGTACAAAACGGTTTGGGTCGTAATCCGGTTCAGAGTTAAATGTATATTCAGGGTTTTGATTTAGATCATTTGTTATTCCTTCTTTAATGTCCATCAGGTAAAATTGTGACCCTTCTTCAAATCCCTCCATACCTGATGCCTTGAGAGTTGCCATAATTGGAGTACCGCATTTAAACCCGATGTTTACTACCGTGTTTTCAATTGGAAATGGCAGTGAACTGATCGACAAATCCTGTCCTGGAATGCTGACATATAACTGGGGTGATTCGTTTAGCCCGAATATCTTCTGAACATCGGAATCCATCTCATAGCCGGCTCCGGAATTGCTGCTGAAATTTACAAACACAGCATCCCTGTAATCATTTCCGCTCACATCAAGGCGCAAGGTATTGACTGGAATCTCCGAGTTTTTATAATATGGTTGATCGCTGTGTAAACGACTGCTTTGAGGAATACTCAGGGAAGGATTTGCATCCGTAGCCAATACAAAAAAGGCCTGCATAGAAGGTATGATGCCTCCTGTAAGCGTTCCATACCCATTTCCGTTTGTTCCATTTGTACCATTCCAGAACACATAATTTCCTGAAGCAGGATCCCATGTCCATACTGAATTGGCCATGTTTGATTTGGCCCAGGTCTGAATATCAGCCTGTAATGCAGATGCATAGGGGTTGCTGATCAGGTTAAGCCCATGCCCCGGAGTATATTCGAGTGTATAAAAAATGCCTGTTCCGGTAGTATAGCTTCCTGCATTGAGTTTTCCATTGAATTTAATCGTTTCATCCTGGTTGAACCCGGCATTGCCTAGCCAACATTCATAACCACGTCCCTGGATAAGCGGTGCATTCTGAGGGACGATAAAAGGACCCCATGTATTTGAAGATTCAATATGTGTTTTTAAATATATATCCGAATGTCCCGATGGTAAATGGAATACCCCGGCTGCCTCGTTTTCAACCGGCGCACCAATGAAATGCCACTTCATTTTTGTAAGATACTTATCGACATTTGCATCCACACCTGTCGTGTAACAAATTAATGAAGCTGTACCATCGATATCAGATTTAAGTCCCAGTCCTGAAAAACCGGCATTGTTGGTTATTGTGCCATTAACCGTGAGCGCTTTACCAGCATCAATGGTTAATGATGCGCCTGCATCAATGATCAGGTTATTGACTGTTGAAAAAGAAGCCGGAGGGCTGGTGATATGAGGCTGATTAACAATACCTGCCGGAATCCGAGCTGTATTAAAGCGATCGGCTTTACCCTGGCTCCAGTTCTGGGGATTATTCCAGTCGTGGCTTACATTACCGTTCCATAAGGTTTCTTCGATATTGAATGCTGCAACCCCATTATAAAATTGACCTCCAATGCTGGCACACCAACCACCAGTATAGATTTTGCCGCCACTAAAGGCAAGACTATTACTACGTACCATTAACAATTGGATTCCAATCTGTTGCATTCCCGGTTGTTAATATCTATAGCTGCAATCCTGTTCCTTTCTTGTCCGTCTATGGTGTAAAATTCTCCGCCTGCATATAATGAACTACCGTTGATGCCAAGAGTATTAACAGGGCTGCTTGTGTTCGGATTCCACGCTGTAGCATCCCCGTTGTTATTTTTAGATGCAGCAATATAATTCCGGCTTTGTCCTCCTATATGTAGTGAAATCTCCTCCGGCATAAACCGCGTTTCCATTACTGACAATTGTTCTCACGTATCCATACGTATTTGCATTCGGATTCCATGAAGTTGCGATACCGGTTGTATTATTTAAAGCAGCTATATAATTCCTGGGTTGGCCTCCAATGCTGGTGAAATTACCACCGGCATATATTGTGCTTCCACTGATGGCAATAGCTTGAACTGTTGAATTGGCATTTGGATTCCAGGTTGTGGCAAGCCCTGTCGTACTATTCAAGGCTGCAATATAATTCCGGGATTGGCCGCCAATGGTGTAGAAATTGCCACCGGCATATATTGTACTTCCACTGAGGGCAATAGTTTTGACATAACCATTAGCATTAGGATTCCAGGTTGTTGCATTGCCCGTATTAATATCCAGGGCTGCAATGCGGTTCCGGCTTTGCCCTCCGATACTTGTGAATTGCCCACCGGTATAGATAGTATTTCCACTGAGTGCAAGAGTTTGTACTATACTATTTGCATTAGGATTCCATGTGGTGGGTATTCCGGTAGCAGCATCCACAGCGGCAATATAATTCCGGGCGTATCCTCCGATACTGCTGAACCAACCACCGGCATAGATCTTAGTCCCGCTAATGGACAATGAAAAAACATAGCTACTTGCATTTGGATTCCAGGTTGTGGCAAGCCCTGTCGTATTATTCAGCGCTGCAATATAATTCAGCCATTGACCTCCGATATTATTGAACTGCCCTCCGGCATAGATCGTACTTCCGCTGATGGCAATGGTTTTTACATAATTATTTGCATTCGGATTCCAGGTTGTGGCAAGCCCAGTTGTATTGCTCAGTGCTGCAATATAATTTCGGTTTTGTCCACCTATTGTAGTGAATTCTCCTCCTGCATAGACCGTGTTTCCATTGCTGACAATAGTTCTCACATATCCATAGTAACTTGCATTTGGATTCCAGGTTGTGGCAAGCCCTGTTGTATTATCTAAAGCTGCAATATAATTTCGGTTTTGTCCACCTATTGAAGTGAATTCTCCACCGGTATATATTGTACTGCCACTGATGACAATAGTACTCACGGTCGAATTTGCATTCGGATTCCAGCTTGTGATACTTCCCGAGGTCGCATCCAACGCTGCAATACAATTCCGCGTTTGTCCACCTATACTGAGGAAGTTACCGCCTGCATATATTGTGCTTCCACTCATGGCAATTGTTTTGACAGTGCCCGATGCAAAAGGATTCCAGGCAGTTGCGACCCCGCTGGTTATATCTAAAGCTGCAATAAAATTCCGGTTTTGGCCACCAATAATTCTAAAATTTCCTCCGGCATACATGGTATTTCCACTTATATAAATACTATTAACGGTATTATCAGGATTTGGATTCCAGGTTGTGGCAAGCCCGGTTGTATTATTCAGGGCTGCAATATAATTCCGGGTCTGGCCTCCTATGTTGGTGAACGATCCACCGGCATATACAGTGCTTCCGCTGGTTGCAATAGCCTGAACATAACTATTTGCATTGGAATTCCAGGTTGTGGCAAGCCCGGTTGTATTATTCAGGGCTGCAATATAATTCCGGGTTTGGCCTCCAATATTAGTGAAATTACCCCCGGTATAGATGATACTTCCACTGATGGCAATAGTTTGCACTGTAGAATTAGCATTTGGATTCCAGGTAGTGGCATTTCCTGTTGAAATATCCAGGGCGGCAATACGGTTTCGACTCTGCCCTCCGATATTAGTGAATGAGCCTCCGGCATAGATCGTGCTTCCGTTAATGACAAGAGAATTAACAATATTATTGGAATTCGGATTCCATGATGTTGTAGTTCCGGTAGTTGCATCTATTGCAGCAATACGGTTTCTGAAAAGTCCACCTATGCCGGTGAATCCTCCACCAGCATATACCTTACTGCCATTAATGGCAATAGTTTGCACTGTTGAATTAGCATTTGGATCCCAGGTGGTTGCATTTCCCGTTGAAATATCAAGGGCAGCAATCCGGCTTCGATTCTGCCCACCAATATTAGTGAAATTGCCACCTGCATAGAGTGTGCTGCCATTTATAACCAGGGTTCTGACAATACTGTTGGAATTAGGATTCCAGGTAGTGGTATTCCCACTTGTTATATCTAAAGCTGCAACATAATACCGGGTTTGTCCACCAATGGTTGTGAAACTGCCTCCCGCATAAATATTTGTTTCACCGATGGCAATAGTGTATACTAAATTATTTGCATTAGGATTCCAGGTTGTGGCATTTCCTGTTGACATATCAAGTGCAGCAATCCGGCTTCGATTCTGCCCTCCTATATTAGTGAAATTACCGCCTGCATATACAGTACTGCCGCTGATTGCGATAGTATTAACATAATTGTTTGCATTTGGATCCCATGAGGCAACGATGCCGGTATTTGCATCTATTGCGGCGATACGGTTCCTGGTTAGCCCTCCTATACTGGTGAAATAACCACCTGCATATAAAGTTCCAACGCTGAGTGCAATAGTATTAACATAATTATTTGCATTTGGATCCCATGCTGTGGCATTTCCTGAAGAAACATCCAGGGCTGCAATGTAGTTTCTGCTTTGGTTGCCAATCAGGGTAAAAATACCTCCGGCATACACTGTACTTCCATTCAGAGCAAGAGTATATACTGTGTTATTTGCATCAGGATTCCATGAATTCAGACTTCCGTCACTATTGATCCTTGCTATGCGGTTACGGGTTACACCACCCACTTTGGTAAAATTTCCACCTATATACCATCCACCGCTTCCATCGGGTATTGCTGAATAAACAAGTCCATCAGGGTTAACGCCTGATAAGTCGGGAATGCCTGAAGTGGCATCAATCGAAGCACCATAAGGTATATCAGGTCCGATGTAGGTAAAATCTCCTCCCATATACAAGGAGTTACCGGCTACTTGTAAGGCATTAACATTCCCAACAACTCCATTGTATTCACCAAAATTAGTCAGTTGACCGGTAGAATTTATTTGAGCTATACCTTTACGTCCCATTCCCCCAACCTGGGTGAAACTACCACCAATATACCAGCCTCCGTTACCATCAGAGATGGCCGAATTCACTATGCCGTTTGGGTTAACAAACGAAAAATCGGGCACGCCGGTCACGGTATTTATACCAGCGCCATAAGGTTCGTCCGGCCCAAGGTAGTTAAACGTTCCTCCAAAATAAACGGTCAGACCATCAATAGCAATCGCATTTACCTGACCATTAAGATAATCCGGGAATAGCCAATTTAACGGGACTCCGCTAGTGGCATCAATGGCAGCGATCTTACTACGGGGCAGGCTTCCTAAGCTCGTAAAGGATCCTCCTGCATAGACGGTATTTCCGCTTAGGGCAAGAGCGTAAACAATGGCGCCGTCGTTAGTGCCCGGATTCCAGGAATTCAGACTGCCATCGCTATTTAATCTGGCCAGATGATTCCGGGTTACTCCGCCAATTTTGGTGAAATCACCTCCTATATACCATCCTCCGCTACCATCGGGAATAGAAGTATTTACAGATCCGTTTGGTTTAACAAAGGCCAGATCCGATAATCCCGTTGCTACATCCAGGGATGCACCATAAGGCATTTTCGGATCAATACGCGTGAAATAACCACCAAGGTAAACAACATTGTTTGCACTGTCCTTTACGATAGAATACACGTCTCCATTGGTCACCCACCAGTTTTCTTCGAAGGGTCTGGCTGTTCACGTTAATTATTGAAATGGCAGATAAAAAAAGTAGAAAAGTAATTATTCTGCAATTAAAAAATAGTTGGTCCAAAGGTAGAAGGTCTCTTTGGTGTGGATTGCCTGGTAAATTTTGTTTCATTTTATTTAATAATTAGGTTTAAATTAGACTATTTGCTTTCGTGTAAATAGCAATGACATATCATATTTAGGGATATTTAAATAATTCAAAAACTAAAGGCTACCAGCAAAATTCCCTGTTTTGATGCCAAAAATGCAGCACAAAATATAGTTAAAGACGCTCTGATGGCCCGGCTGGCAAAGAATATATTAAATTCTTTCATTTGAATTGTCTTAATATTAAGAAACTTGGCATAGAAGATAAAACCAAATAAACAAATAGTGTTATCTATTGTTAGTTGTGGAATTGTTAATTAACAGTTAAATTTACTGGACTAAATGATTAAGCATTCATAGAAAATAAAACCGGCCTTTCAATGTTGAAAAGCCGGTTTAAATTATCAGATTTAATAATCCATAAAGAGAGGGGTACACCGCCTTCACTGAGCATCATTTCCTGCCTATGCTCTCTGGGGTCGAAATCTCTGATTTAACCTGTTCCTCTGCCCTTCTGTAATTGTTATTGTGTAGCTAATGCAAGGATTTTAACAGGCCGGAATAATTTTTATTCATTCATTTAAACGGCTGAAAGAAAATGGGAATGCAGAAGAAAGGAAATGAAAGTCAAAACAGGAAATAATCAAAGTGAAAAGTAAAAATGATTTGGCAACCGGAAAGCAGAATTATCAACTCTGATTTTAACAAAGGTTTCCAATCGAAATGGTGGCGGTAAAAAATAAAACATTCAGGGTAAATCAAAAATAATAAAAAAAACGGTTGGTGAGAACACCAACCGGAAGCAAAATTATGGTTTATAAGGAAACTGCAAGAAAGGTTCCGGATAAAATAATCGTAACTAATCAGTGTAATACACAAAATTATTTATTTCTCTGTGAAACTCAGTGTCTTCATTGTGAATCTTTGTGAAATAGCTATGTCACAAAGTTCCTCTAAGTAGCTCAAAGTGACACAAAGAAGTATTAAAGGTTTTCAAAAGTCTATTGTTTATTGATTTTCATGACACTGATTAGTTACAAATAATCAAATAAATTTTCAGCTAAAACCGGTTCGGGTGTTTCTTTTATACCTTTATACTTTCATTCTTTCTTCTTCGATTTTTTTTCTGTTCATTATATCATGAATAATAAACAGTATACCGGTTAATAAAAATGGGCTGATAACGATCAATGAAGCAGGATTAGCTGAAAAACTTTTAAAAAAGATTCCTGCTGCAATATAAATAAGGATAAACAGAACGCCCCCTGCCAGTTCCCATTTCCAGGCGATGATCAACGTAACGATACAAGCTAATGCAGGAATATTGTGCATAAAAAGACAAGTCATTTGTTTCGCGATTGAATCGTATTCACCAAAACAGTCGAGTGAAAACATCATCATAAACAGGATGGCAACGATACCCAATACCCTTGGTGTCCAGAAAAGTACTTTTAATGCCATAATCTTATCTTTATTAAATTTTCAATACAAATTTTACGGTAGACTTCACTATGATTTGAAGTCATTTTTTAACGTGACGGGTTACCTTAAAATAAAAGGTACAATGGTAGCAATAACGCCGGTAAAAATTACGACCATGATAAATAGATTATACCTGACATTATAATTTCCCAGCAACGACATATCATAATATTTATCCACATTTTGGTCTTTATACATCTGGATTAAACCTTTCAACAATTTCTCCCTTGTTTGTTTTCCTTTCATTAATCCGATAACTACCACCAGATTTACCAAAACAATAAGGCATACAAATACAAACATGACAATGAGGGTCGCACTGTCTGTTCTGGATTTTTCTGACATTCCTGAATTCACAGCCAGGGTGATCAGGTTGAGAAGGATCGCCGTTAAAATAAAAATAATATCGGTGCGTGTGTTTTGCTGCAGCTCCGATGTGATGTGATTGTGGACATGTTCGATCATAATTTTTGATTTTATTGTTAAGAAATTAAGTATATCAAATTTACTATATTTTTACTTTGTTTGTTCATTTTTCAATTTTTCCGTTACCTATTTTTAGTACTTACAATTTCTGCTGTTCTTATTTTCAGGACAACGATAATTTCACTACAGATCCTAATAAATATATATCCCATTCTTTCAATTTTTCACACAGCGAACCGAAATTGCCGAATCATTACCTCCTGAACCACGTGCAATGAAGGCTTTGTCAAAATCCATATTCCGGAAATAATGGGTGGGATAATGTGAACTCCATAAATACGTTTTGTATTCAGGTCCCCAGAACTCATTCTGGACGTAATAGCCGGCCGGCAATGTACAAAACCCAAAGGCATCTGTAGCACCTGTATTGGGAAGCATCCACCAGGTGTTTCCTTTTTGCTTCAGATTGCCACCCGCATTTATTCCCCTCCAGCCATTGTAATTCCAAACATCATTACCAATTCCATAAAGACTGTCAACAGCGCCTTCCAATATCTGCCATTCAATATCTTCAGGGATATGCCAGCCATCGGGGCAGATGCCCTTGCCACCGGAAGTATTCGTGTATTCCATCATTTCATTCCAGAAATAAATGCCACCAAACACATCACATCCATATTGCATATCAGCCATACAATATTTTTCGATGATGTTATTGTTGGTCTGAGGCTGTGAAGAATTGATCCATGTCCCAACATTAAGATTCTCTTTCATCCAGCACTGGCTAAAAATCTGGATGGTATGGTAATATTGTCCTTCATATTCAAGCGAATCCAAACCGGGACACGGAATATTTGTAGCAAACTGAAAAATATAATCCTTGTTTTCAGATGGTGAATCAAGAATTCCGGATTCGTCATCAAAAGTGTATCCAACAAACAGTAATTGATCGCCTGGGTTGAAATCGAAATAATTTTTTGACTGAATTGATTTAATAAATACATGGTCCTCATTTCCTTCATATCTTAATTTACAAACCTGCATATTCCCATCTCCCGAGTAGAGCAACCGAATGGTTATTGTCGTCATTTTATAATTTACTGACATTAAATAAACCCGGTCTTTTCCTGGAAAAAATCGAAACGTATTATTACCACTGTTTAACTGAGTGGAATAAACAGCAAGTTGCTGCCCAAGAAGATTACTCACACGAATTTCGATCTTATCTTTTTCAGGAATATAAACTGAAATGGTCGTTTGATCAGTAAAAGGATTGGGGTAATTCTGCGAAACACTGAAATTGTTCTCTGATTCCATGAGATTTTCAGTGTTGGTCATTAACGTGTCGATTACAAGAGTCAACTCAGGCGGATAAAGAGTGGTATCGCAATTCTGAGTGAGATTTTTAACCCAGACGCTTTCGAGTGAAACCGGTTGGCCGTTGTTATCCCCGGAGAATGAAAGCGTTAAACTGCCGGATTGTGGAAATAATTTTAATGACAAGGAAATTGCGATCGTCATTAATAAAATGATTTGATAGTTTTTTGTTTTCATAAGTACTCCTTTTTTAGAATTAAGAAAAACAGATTAATTTCTTATTTTTGTTTTTAATTCGATTTACCGGATATAAAATTAGAACGATGGCCAGCTAATCCGTTGAATTTCTCTTGTAAATCATTTGCAAATTACTTTGCAAGCATTTTACTTTCAAAAACTTAATTATTTATTCAGTTTTGCAGAACGGGAATAAAAATCATTTCAAATTGCTGAAGCAAAAGATTGTTACGACGATGCAGCAGTCATATCCTGGTATTAATCCTTCCATATCAGATTGGAAGGGTCAGGAGATTACCGATTTTCAGGAAGATTTGCTGATAAAGGTTAAAGCACACATCAGCGAGAAATGGTTTTATAATCACATTAAATCAGAAAGCAGATCGTTGCCGAGGATTGATGTTTTGAATCTGTTAAGCAAATATGCAGGTTATGCTAACTGGGATGATTTTGTTTTTAAAAACAGTGACCCGGTAACGGAGGGAAAATCTACAACAAAAGCAAACAAGTATTTTATCATTTTACCCCTGCTTGTGATGGGAGTAGTGGCAATCCTTTTTCTTTTATTTAAACTCCTGAATAACCGTGAATACACATTTCGCTTTTACGACTCCCAAACAAGAGAATATATTACCGGTTATCAGATAGAAATCAATCTTTTGTCAGAAAAAGAATCTCCGGTAAATTATTTTAGTGATACAACAGGAACCCTTGCTATTAAAACCGATAAACGTGTTATAAAGATGGTCATCAACACACCTTATTATAAAACGGATACCTTGATTCGGGTCCTGAAAACATTTGATCGGGATCAAAAGATCAGTCTGCAACCAAACGATTATGCCCTTGTCATCCATTACTTTTCGGAGATGAATGTGGACGACTGGCAAAAAAGAAGAGGCAAGCTTGAGATGATGATTGATGACGCTGCCATGATATACCAGGTTCTGAACAATTCCCAGCAAATCGGCATGGCATTGTTCAATAAACAGGAGTTTATCGATATGCTAACCATGCCATCCGGAACTCTTAAGAATATCGAAGTGCTCAATACAAAATTAAGAAATGATAAAATTATTGTATTAAGGTTCAGAATTAATAAGGAAATGAAATGATCAGGCTCCTTAAAATATTTTTAATAATTGCTGTTCTGCTTGTGATCGGAGCACCTTCATGCGGTGATGAACAAGCAGACAAAAACCGGGAGGAATCTATTCTCAGGGCATCAAGGGACAGCATTCGTGATGTTTTTGAAACCGACTACCTCACTGAGACCACTTTAATGGCTTATGAAGCAGTGGCAAAGCAAAAACTTTCTGACTTTACTGATTATTTCAAGATTATGACCGAACCTTCGCTTGATATGTCGTTCAGGATAAAAGCCAGTGAGATGATAAAAAGCATTTTTCTATCGGATCATTCAAATGTACAGATCATAAGTATTAATGAGAGCACAAAGAAATTAGATGTCCTGACTCTTATTAATTGTGGGTTGGAAAATAAATTATCAACTTCATCCTTTACGTTTGACTCAATTCGTATCCATGAACCACTTCACAGGATTAGCGATGATACCTATTCAGGATCGCTTGGATTTGCTCAAAACTTTACCGATTCCGTACAACCTGAACAAATAATAAAATCGGAATGCAGAATCGCTGACATCTTTGTTTTAAAGGAAGAGAAGGATTTTGGATCTGATACGTTGAAAATTTGGACCGTTCGATTAGGAGAGATCAGATAAAATGAAGTGAAACAGCAAAGTTGTAAACTGATCCATCGAAGATAATCGGATTCACACTAAAAAGGCTAAAAGGCTGCGAAGTATTGATAATGAATTACATTTCTTCAGGAGAATCATTTCGAGCTAAAGCAAGAATCAATCCGGCTGTTAAAAGTATTATCGCGCCCAAAGCTGCAATCCACGGAGGATTTGCATTGCTATGGTGTTTTACAAGCAGGGTTGCATACAGGGTAGGAATCAGAATGGACTGTCCGATCAAAAAGATGGCTACGATGAACCAGCGCTTTTCAAACCGGTAGAAACGGTAAAGAAGCACCGTAATGGCGATGGAAACCCCGAGCCAGCCACCGCCGGAAACCTTCATCAGGGCAAGGATCAAAATCTGGAATTGCGGATCGACATCAGCCCATGCTTCGTTTACAGCGATCGAATGATAATGCATAAACTCCGGACGAAAAATATATATCAACGCAAAGGCAAAACCGAGCAGGGCAACCAATCCGTCGCAAATAAGTATGGCTATTTTTGTTGCTTTCATGGTATGGCTCATTTAATTCAAAGTTAAATTTCAAGGTAATAAAAACGATAACAGTTAAACAGGCCAATTGTTTGACGGTAAGAACAGGTAAGGATGAAAGTTATGAAGATAATGACAAAAGAACTGTCTTGTAAATAACCACTTTAATTTTTTATAATTTCATAAACTTTTTACAGTAAGTTTTACCATCCACCGAGATCATGAGGGCATACAATCCCCTGTTCATTTTGTATGAGCCAAGGTTAAAAACCAGCGGATCATTTGCTGAAGTCTGCTGCTGGTTCATTAATTCGGCAATAACACGACCATCCGTACTATAAAGGTAGACAGAAACAACTGATGCTTTATTAAGATTAAGATCGAGTGTCAATTCATCTTTCACCGGGTTCGGATAAATCCGGAAATCTGCAAGTTTGAGATTAGTTTCCGGAACACCGACAAAAATGCTGCGAACCGAATCGATGTAACTGATCGTCGGCAACAAACCGTCATCCGTAACGGTACAAAGCGGAATCCCAAATCCATTGGCGAGCCATTTGTACTCCGTATAATTACGGACGAACGGGAAACCTATGTTCAGCGAATCAACATAAATACTATCGTATTCTTCAATTTCTGATTTTACTCTGATTGTATTAAACGTTCCGTAAGGTGTACTTAATGTTCCCCATCCGTCGGCATGATTTACCCTCTTTTTCCATCCTCCCAGGTATCCAATTCCGGGAATTGAAATTTCCTGGGTAGAGTACGAGGAATCCACATTCCCTGCAGATAATGGGAATCGGTAGATAATATCCGCGGAAGAATACTTATTGGGAATAGGAATACCGTTTAAGGTTACTCCATACCCGACAAGCCTGTAATCGGAATTGGACTTCTTATAAAAATTATAGGAATCAGTAATCTGAAATCCCTGAAATTGATTGAATTCAAATCCTTGTTGTGCCAGATTGGCGGAAAGGAGAAAAACGAGCTGATAAATAAGGGGCGTCTGTGAAACGGAAACAAAAGTATCGACAGACTGTGTAAGTGGTATCAGCGAAGAAAAATCCCACGAATAATTATTCCCTGTTGATGAATAATCTATCAAGCCCAAATTAACGGTATTACTTTTTCGGATTGTATCACCTGCATTCGGCATATCGTTCTGAGAAATAATAACCTGTGAAAAAAGATAACCAGGAAGCATCAGGATCAAAGAAAAAAGTTTTAACTTTTTCATTGCATGAAAATTTAGGCAAATGTAATAAAACCAGCAATAATGAAAAACAAAAATCCTAAATTCTATGAATGTTTAAAATTAAGGTATTTTTGGGGGTATGAATAAATAATTGGGGCACTGTCAATTTTACTATTAATCAGAAGTGGAATGACATTTGATTTTAATGGCAATCATGAATCCGGAATATAAAAAAACCCTTAGCAGCCTGTATTTCCCTCTCGTATTGCTGATCCTGTTGTGGATCATCCGGATTATTGAAGCGTTGTGGCATATCGATCTCGGATTCCTTGGGATTTATCCCCGAAGCTTAAAGGGATTAACGGGTATTCTTACCTCACCTCTGGTTCATGCTAATTTTAAGCATCTGTCGGCCAATTCTCTACCATTGTTTGTACTCAGCGCATGTTTGTTTTATTTTTATAAAGAGATTGCTGTAAGGGTATTCATTTTTATCTGGCTGATTACCGGGTTATGCGTATGGGTTGGAGCCCGCGAAGCTTATCATATCGGGGCTTCTGGTGTAGTTTATGGGCTTGCATCATTTCTCTTCTTCAGCGGGATTTTCCGCCGGGACATACGCTTAATGGCCATTACCCTTTTCGTTGCTTTTCTGTACGGAAGCATGGTTTGGGGAATTTTCCCTGATTTTTTCCCTGAGGAAAATATTTCCTACGAATCCCATTTCTGGGGCCTGGTTGTGGGCTTGCTGCTTTCATTTTATTACCGGAAACTGGGGCCTCAGCGGAGGACCTACGAATGGGAAGAAGAGGAGGAAGGAGACGATGAAAATGATGATAAAAGCAAAAATGATTCTATCCTGATAAATTACTTCCCTCCTGAAAAAGATAAAAATTAACATGCCGATTTACAGATTAAATAAGAACTTACATTTCCCCAATCCTGAAGAAGCTTCTGATATCGGCCTGCTTGCCGTTGGGGGCGATCTTTCGGTTGAAAGGCTGTTATTGGCATATTCGAATGGAATATTCCCCTGGTTTTCAAGAGATGAACCAATCCTTTGGTGGTCACCTGATCCGCGAACCATCCTTTTTCCTTTTAGGCTGAAGGTTTCAAAAAGTCTTAGGCAAACATTAAGGAACAAAAGATTTGAGGTAAAATTTGATTCGGATTTTGAGTCTGTAATTGGTAATTGCTCATCGATTAAACGCAAAGGCGAAAAAGGAACCTGGATAACAAAAGAAATAAAGGATGCCTACATAGCACTGCATCAGGAAGGGTATGCTCATTCCATCGAAATTTATTATGGCAATAAACTGGCAGGAGGGCTTTACGGAGTATCTCTGGGTCGTGCATTTTTTGGTGAGTCTATGTTTTCAATCGAACGGGATACTTCAAAAATTGCCATGCATTCGCTTGTTGAAAGGGTCACTGAATGGGATTTTCACTTTATAGATGCTCAGGTAGAGACGAATCATCTCCTCAGCCTGGGTGCTGAAAATATATCACGCACTGAATATTTAAACTTACTGAAACAAGCACTCACTTATCCAACTAAAAAAGGAAAATGGTAAGTTTGCATCCAAAACGATATATAGTATATGGAGGATAAGAAAAAATTTATGCAGGAAGCCATCAACCTGGCGAAAGAAAATCTTAAGCTGAACAACGGTGGCCCTTTCGGTGCCGTTGTTGTAAAAAATGGAAAGATAATCGGGAGAGGGGTTAATACCGTAACGAGCAAAATGGATCCTACTGCTCATGCCGAAATCAATGCCATCAGGGAAGCCTGTGAAAACCTCGATAGTTTTCAACTCCAGGGATGCCAAATTTACTCAAGCTGTGAACCCTGTCCCATGTGTCTGGGGGCCATCTACTGGGCACGACCCGAAAAAATATATTTTGCAGCTACCCGAGAAGATGCAGCCAAAGCAGGTTTTGACGATTCTGAAATCTATAAGGAAATCGTATTGTCTGCCAATGATCGTAAAATACCTTCTGAACAAATTTTAAAGAAAGAAGCGGAAGCCATTTTTGCTCAATGGATCAGCCTTGAGCACAAGACAGAATATTGAGACATTATAAAACCTTTTACCGTTTATTCCAAACAAAAGCTTCTGATTTTTACCATAATTCACTAAAAAAATTATCTATTAAATTGAAATAATAATTTTTTATGCTTCGGGCTAAGCATGGTTTTTTGCACTAAGCTGAATCCTGTAAATTATAACATATCGGATTAAAATTCCTATTTTTGTCTTCTGTTAATTACGATTATTTATGAAGATATGTGTTGTCGGAACCGGTTATGTCGGATTAGTTACCGGGACATGTTTTGCGGAAGTTGGGTTGGATGTTACCTGTATTGATGTGGACAAGAAGAAAATTGATGAGCTGAACACCAATACCGTATCCATTTATGAAGCCGGGCTTGAAGATATGGTTGAGAGGAACAGGGAAAAAGGACGTCTGCATTTTACAACCGATCTGCAGGCTGCATTGAAAGACTGTGAAGTTATTTTCATTGCGGTCGGTACGCCTCCGGGCGAGGACGGCAGTGCTGATCTTACGTATGTGCTTGAAGTAGCCAGGCAGGTAGGCCGTTCGATAAATGACTATATTTTAGTTGTAACCAAAAGTACTGTTCCCGTAGGAACTTCCGAAAAGGTAAGGGATGCTGTGCAATTCGAATTACTCCAACGCAATGTTGATGTTCCTTTTGATGTAGCCTCCAATCCCGAATTTTTGAAAGAAGGGGCTGCGGTAAATGACTTTCTGCGACCCGACAGGATTGTTATCGGAACTGATTCGGAAAGAGCCAGCGGCATTATGCAGCGCCTTTATAAACCGTTTACATTGAACGGACATCCGCTTATTTTTATGGATATTATTTCAGCAGAAATGACCAAATATGCAGCCAATGCATTCCTGGCCACGAAAATCAGTTTCATGAACGATATCGCCAACCTGTGCGAAATTGTCGGAGCTAACATCAATTTGGTAAGAAAAGGAATTGGCAGCGATTCGAGGATCGGTAATAAATTTATTTATCCTGGGACCGGCTATGGTGGTTCATGCTTTCCAAAAGATGTTAAAGCCCTGATTCGGACAGCAGCTCATCACAACTATGACATGGAAGTTCTTAAAGCTGTGGAGGAAGTTAATAACCGCCAAAAGTCGATCCTGGTTCGTAAAATGGAAAATTATTACAATAATAATCTTAAAGATAAGAAGGTTGCAATGTGGGGATTGTCTTTCAAACCTCAAACCGATGATATCAGGGAAGCACCCTCAGGTATTATCATCAATAAATTATTGCTGGCAGGAGCAGTTGTGAAAGTCTACGATCCGGCGGCGATGCAGGAAACAGAAAAAATATATGGAAGTCAAATTGACTATGCGTTTGATCAGTTTGATGCGCTGACGAATGCCGATTGCCTTGTCATTCCTACAGAGTGGTCGGAATTCAGAGTGCCCGATTTTATTGAAATGAAACGATTGATGAAAAGTCCGGTAATCTTTGATGGAAGAAACATTTATGACCCTGATGAAATGAAAGAGAAAGGCTTCACTTATTTTTGTATCGGGATAAACACGTAATAATTTAAATGTTACTTAGCTTAAATACTTGAAATAAGTTTGCTATAAGTATTTCTAAATAAGAAGCGATGAGGAATTTAGATGGGTTTTCATGTGTAGCATTTTTGTGGTATCTATAACGATGGGTACATGAAGAAAAAACGAATTTTGGTTACAGGAGGAGCAGGTTTTTTGGGTTCAAACCTCTGTGAAAAACTATTAAATGAAGGCAATGAAGTTATTTGCCTCGATAACTTTTTTACCGGCAATAAGGAAAACATTATCCACCTGACCTCCAATCCCTTTTTTGAAATTATCAGGCACGATGTAACCATGCCTTATTTTATTGAAGTTGATGAAATATACAACCTCGCCTGTCCGGCCTCCCCTATCCAGTATCAGTACAATGCAATAAAAACGATCAAAACTTCTGTGATGGGTGCCATCAATATGCTCGGGCTTGCGAAACGAATCCGGGCAAAAATCCTGCAAGCCTCCACCAGTGAAGTGTATGGTGACCCTGAAGTTCATCCGCAAACGGAGAGTTACTGGGGTCATGTAAATCCCATTGGGTCGCGATCATGCTATGATGAAGGGAAACGCTGTGCCGAATCCTTGTTTTTTAATTACCATCGTCAAAATAATGTCAGGATCAAGGTCATGCGAATATTTAATACCTACGGACCGAAAATGGACCAGAACGATGGCAGGGTAGTTTCAAACTTCATCATGCAGGCGTTGACAAACAGGGATATTACCATTTTTGGCAATGGACAACAGACCCGAAGCTTTTGCTATGTGGATGACCTCCTTGACGGTATGGTTAAACTTATGAACACCGGTGATGAAATTACAGGTCCGGTAAATGTTGGTAATCCGGTAGAATTTACCATTCACGAACTGGCAGAAATTGTGATCCGGCTTACCGGTTCTTCTTCAAAGATTATTTTTGAACCCTTGCCTGCTGATGATCCGCTACAACGCAAACCGGATATCTCACTTGCAAAAAAACAACTTGGCTGGGAACCCAAAATTGACCTTGAAGACGGATTAAAAGAAACGATAAACTATTTTAAGAAAATAATTCAATAAATAAATTATGAAAGTCCTGGTAACCGGAAGCAAGGGTCAGCTTGGCCTCTCCATCAAGAACAGAATTAAATCCTTTCCAGATCTTACATGTACGTTTACCGATATTGAAGAACTGGATATTACCCATCAGCAAGAATTGCAAAAATTCATTGCGGCAAATAAATTCGAGTGCATCATCAATTGTGCAGCTTACACTGCTGTTGATAAAGCCGAAGATGAAGCAGAAAGAGCTTATACCATCAATGCCATTGCTGTAAAATACCTGGCTAAAATTTCGGCAAAATACAACATCGCTCTTATTCACATTTCTACCGATTATGTTTTCGACGGTAATAAATTCACCCCCTATTTAGAGACTGACAAACCCAAGCCCCAGGGTATTTATGCAAAGACCAAATACGAGGCTGAAAAACAACTGTTAAAACTTGCATCACATGCTATTATTTTCCGGACATCCTGGCTTTACTCTGAATATGGAAATAATTTCGTAAAGACCATTAAAAAGCTAGCTGGTCAGAAGCAGGAACTGAAAGTGGTAAATGATCAAATCGGCTCACCCACTTATGCCGGCGACTTGGCAAATGTCATCCTGACTCTGGTATCTTCTCATTCGATTCCTGAAGGTGTACGTATATATAATTATGCAAACGAAGGTGTAGCAAGCTGGTATGATTTTGCGCATGCAATTATTGAGCTTGAAAATTCAAAATGCCGGATAATTCCCATACCTACTTCAGAATATCCACTCGCCTCTCCCCGGCCTTTTTATAGCGTTCTTAACAAGGAAAAAGTCAAGAGGGAAAACAAAATAGAAATTCCTTACTGGAGAGATAGCCTGAAAATCTGTCTGTCAAACCTCGGTCATAAATAAAAATTTCTTCCCGGTAAGCAGGTATTTCGAGCTGAAATTTTTAAATAATTTTGCATGTCCGAAACAATGGTAAACTTAACTTAAATGCTATGCCAAGTACAACAATAGATCCGATAATCCTTGAAAAGGCACAAAAATGGCTCGAAGGAAACTATGATCCGGAAACGAAAAAAAAGGTCAGGGAAATGATTGATACGCAATCGAAGGAATTGGTAGAAGCCTTTTATACCAATCTTGAGTTCGGAACCGGCGGATTGCGCGGGATCATGGGAGTCGGTACTAACCGAATGAATAAATATACCGTAGGTGCCGCCACGCAGGGGCTTGCAAATTATCTGAAAAAAATGTTCCCACATAAAGATCAAATAAAAATCGCTATCGCCTATGATTCGAGGAGGAACAATACTTTTTTTGCGAACACGACTGCAGGTGTTATGTCGGCGAATGGAATCAAGGTTTACCTGTTTGATTCCCTTCATCCAACTCCCTTATTATCGTTTGCTATCAGGTTTCTCGGATGTCAGGCGGGAGTGGTTATCACTGCTTCCCACAATCCACCGGAATATAATGGATACAAAGCCTACTGGGAAGACGGCGGGCAACTCATAAGCCCACACGACAAGAATGTTATCAGCGAAGTAAACAATATTGAAAGTATCGATGCTATCAATTTTAAGAGTAATGATACACTTATCGAATTGATCGGTGATGAAGTGGATAAAGAGTACCTGAGCCGGATAAAGACACTTTCCCTTTCTCCCGAAATTATTAAAAAGCATAAAGATCTGAAAATTGTGTATACTCCTATCCACGGGACCGGGGTAAAACTTGTTCCCGAAGGTCTGAAAGCTTTTGGATTTACAAATATTTACAACGTACCCGAACAGGATATTTCCGACGGTAATTTTCCCACGGTCAAATCGCCCAACCCGGAAGAACCTGCGGCCCTTACTCTGGCGATAGAAAAAGCCAAAGAAGTGAATGCTGTTCTCGTTATGGCAACGGACCCCGACGCAGACAGGGTTGGAATCGCGGTTCGAAATGACAAAAATGAATTTGTCCTCCTCAATGGCAACCAAACTGCTACGTTGCTGCTTTATTATCTGCTTAAAAAATGGAAGGAAAACGGAAAGCTGACCGGAAAGGAGTTTACTGTAAAAACGATCGTTACCTCAGAAATTCTCAGAGACATTTCGGTGAAAGCCGGTGTTGAATATTTTGATACGCTCACGGGTTTCAAATACATTGCGGATATTATAAGGCTCAATGAAGGCAAAAAGCAGTTTATAGGCGGTGGCGAGGAAAGCTATGGTTTTCTGGTAGGCGATTTTGTGCGTGATAAAGATGCTGTAAGTGCCTGCTGTATGATTGCAGAGTGTGCTGCCTGGGCTGCTGATCAGGGAAAGACCCTTTATGAGCTATTACCCGAAATCTATCGCGAATATGGTTTTTATAAAGAAAAACTGAAGTCGGTTACACGGAAAGGTAAAGAAGGGGCTGAAGAAATCAAAAAGATGATGGAATCTCTACGCTCTGATCCGCCAAAAATCATCAATCATTCCGGAGTAGTAATGATAAAAGATTATCTGAAACAAAGTGAAATAGATCTTGAAAATCATACAGAGCAAAAAATAAACCTTCCCAAATCGGATGTGCTCCAGTTTTATCTGAAGGATGGAAGTAAAATTTCGGTGAGGCCATCAGGCACCGAGCCTAAGATTAAATTCTATTTCAGTGTCAGGGAAGATTTTGATGATGTAAGTAAATATGACGAAATGAATTCCCATCTTGAAAGTAGAATCGATAGTATTATTGAAGATTTGAAATTGTAAATTGAGGTCCGGTTTTATTTATGCCTGTTGAATTTGAAAAGGAATTGGAAGAGGATCAAATTTAAATCAATCGGAAAGAATTGTATCTCAATATTTTCATTTTGTAACAATCTTTTCTTTTTCAATTATTTCCCAATCCTCAACATCGCCTTGAACAATTTTAAACATAGGATGAGGAGAAAAATTCTGTTCCTCAATTAATTCATCGTATTTTTTTTTGTCCCTTGTTTTGAGTTTATTAAGCAAATGATTCCGTTCGTAAATGACCTGACCATTCGTCACTGTTAGTGTTTCGGATTTAAAGTTCCAGCCGATTTTTTCTTTGTTAAACTGATATCCTCTTTTGACGGATTCTTCGTAGACACTGACAAGGTAGCAATTAATACTATTCACAGGATTTTTTTCCTGTTTAAACCGGTTGAGCTGCGGATGATTCCTGTAACCTTTGGTTTTCCCTTCGAGAACTTTCTTAGCCAACAATGCTTCTCTCCACAAAGCAACCAGACCTTTTGCATCAAGATATTTCGGATGGATTGACCAGATTCTCATTTTTCGTTTTGGTGAAGCAAACAAAACTTATTGTAGCGATTTCACCCAAAATGGATTTATAATTTTATTTTGCCTATGATTTAATATCATGAGGATAACGGTTGCCAGTAAACAAAATAGTGTCGCCTGAACAGAGCCTTCGGGACCAAATTGGCCGCCAGTAATCTGTTCAATTCCTTCTATTTTAGTGGTTAATAAACTTCCACTTATTGCATTTCCTGAGGTGGTTGCTCCAAAAATACCTGATTGTGTAAAATTCCAGGCAAAATGAATGGCAATTGGTAACCACAAATTTCTACTGTAAATATATGCTGCACCTAATAAAAGCCCAGCCTGAATGGCGATTCCTGCAGCTATGACCAGCGAGCTGTTTGGATTTGCAAGATGGAGCGCACCAAAAATTAAAGCTGAAATTGCCAATGCAAGGTAGCTTCCTAATTTCTCTTCTGTAATCCTGAAAATGATCCCTCTGAATAATATTTCTTCTGTAATGGCAGCCGTAAATGCCATTGTTAATGACGGCAAAACAGCTGTAAAATTGTTTACCGAAATTACAGTAAACCCATTGTATAAATAAATCACAAAAATGGTCAATGATTGCAGAGAAGCGCCCAATACAATACCAGTGATAAGGTTTTTTGCGAGTCCCTTTTTTGATAATTCCGTGATTTCCCTTTTTTCATAAAACCGGTAAAGAGTTGTGTACACGATTAAAAAAAGCACAGCAATGATTCCACCTCCTATAAGGTTTTTGAAATCTTCCTTTAGTGGAGTATGTTCAAGTGATTTTTTAATCCCTATTTGAGCTATTGTAGCTATCCCGGCACAAACGACCAGACCGACAAAAATTTTTGTGAGTGAAAAACTAAGTATTCTTTTTACAACTTTATTGCTCATTTATTGGTTGTTAAAGTAAACCTCATTATATCCCTTTTTAAAAGTAATAAAACCCATATTTTACCGGCAAGTTCAACTATGCTGATGAATAATTTGAGTTTCATTTCAGTAAAGTTCATTTTGGGTTTCCATGATTATTATTTATTGTACTCAAAGATAACAGGTATTTCAAAATTCCATTCACCTAATATTTTCTTTTCAGGCCTTGGATTACTGAGATTTAATATCGAAAAATCCATTAATGTCAAAATAATTGCAGCAATGTAAGTCAAATAGGATACATAATTTGAACAATTATGAAATTCCTGTTAAACAAATTTACCCATGTTTAAAACTTTTGCGTAAAATATAAGTATATAGCATTAAACAGGTTTGTTTGATACTTATTATTGCATAAAATAGACCCAATGCTTTCACGCGAAGTTAGAATTATTTGGATTTTTGTTTTCACTGTTTTTTTTGCATTTAATGCCAAATCACAGAAAACCAGTAATGTTTCTTTTTACAGGCATTACCAGGGCACGTTTGATACTACCATGCGAATCACAGTCGATCTTTTTTCGAAAGATGGCATTGTTAAAGGACACTATTATTACTTTTTTCCTGAACCCGGAACCGATACAATCTTTCACTATGGAAAAACCATTGACGTGGAGGGCAAAATTGAAGATAATAACCTCATTCTTCATGAATTCTCAAATACTGAATCCAATTTCAGCGGGAAAATAAATAAAAATAATGCGATATCCGGAACCTGGGTAAGAAATGCAAAGGAAAAACCAATTCCTTTTAAAATACAGGAAGATTACTCAAAAGGAAGCCTCCCTTTTAAATGCTATACACTCACCGATCAACGATATTTATTTAAAAAAGATCACAACAGAGAAAATGCTCCAAAAACAAAAATTAGCCTGTTTTTACTTTTTCCTGATTTAAACAATAATAATCGCCTTAAAGATTCCATTGATCTTCTGATTTCAAGCTTTATTGATGATACTTCGATGATCATCAGCGACAGGGTATTGTTTATGGAAAATGTCACTTTTAATTTCTTTGACCGTTACCACAATGCAACTGATGGTATCGAAGACATCTCATCCGCAGCCTCTTTTTTCAACTGGGAAAAGATTATTTCAATGGAAATCCTTTACAATGAAAATAATATTTTGACACTTAAATTTGAAAAATATGCCAATACCGGAGGGGCACATGGGATCATGATGACGCAATATGCGGTATTCAATACGGCACTCGAGATCAGGCTCAGGCCGGATGACATTTTCAGGGAAGGTTATAAGCCGCAATTAGACAATATCCTCGATACAAAATTACGAAAACTCAACGGGTTGAAGTCCGATGAAAAATTGAAGGAAGCAGGCTTTTTTTTGGATAAAGTTGTCAGCACCGATAACTTTTTCATTAATAATGATGGGATCGGATTTTTCTTCAATGTTTATGAAATTGCTCCTTATTCAACCGGCACGACAATGCTCTTCATTCGGTTTGAAGAACTGAAAAGTTTATTAAACCCAAACCACCCCTTTACCTGGATCAAAAAAAATCAGAATTAGAATAAACTACCTTTGTTTGAATAGAATTCTTTTTTTGTGAAATTTGAATGAACCTGATTAAATCATTTAGTTGATTTAACACAAATATTTTGAATGAATCTGTTTTTTCAGATGCCAGTTCAACAATAGATTTTTAATATTATATTGCCTGTCTGTTATCTTTCTAACAATAATTTAATAATTTCCTTTTTTTCTTGGTTAAGATTTTTAATTTTGCCCGTCCTTACGAACAAATAATTTGTACTAATTTTCTGAAAAACAACGGTTCGAATGATCACAAATAATTTTATTAAACGGCACAATGGTCCCAGGCTTGAAGAGCAGCAGGAAATGTTAAAAATAATTGGTGTTTCCTCCCTTGATGAATTAATTAATCAAACCGTACCAGCTGCTATTAGAATGAAGAACCCATTGCCGCTTCCTGACGGATTAAATGAATTTGAATATCTTTCACACCTGAAGGAGCTTGCCGGGAAAAATAAAATTTTTAAAACATACATTGGGTTGGGATATTACAATACAATTACACCTGGTGTTATCCAACGAAACATCCTTGAAAACCCGGGCTGGTACACCTCCTATACTCCTTATCAGGCTGAAATATCACAGGGGAGGCTTGAGGCATTGCTTAACTTCCAAACGATGGTTTCTGACCTTACCGGTATGTCAATTGCTAATGCTTCTTTATTGGATGAGGGAACTGCCGCAGCCGAAGCCATGATCATGCTGTTTAATTCTCGGCCCAGGGAAGTTGTAAAACGTTCGGCAAATCAGTTTTTTGTTTCTGAAAATCTTTTCCCTCAAACCATCGATGTTTTAAAGAACCGTTCCAATCCACTTGGTATAGAACTGGTTATTGGCGATCACGCAAAATTTGCATTTACGGAA
Organism: uncultured Bacteroidales bacterium; assembly: GCA_963761195.1. GTDB lineage: Bacteria > Bacteroidota > Bacteroidia > Bacteroidales > JAADJA01 > JAADJA01. The sequence continues at coordinate 98,362 of CAVXGA010000025.1, read as the reverse complement.
AAGGTTTTTGGAGCCATTATCCAGTACCCCGATCAGAATGGAGAAATAAATGACTTTAGAGAATTTACTGAAACGGTGCATGCTGTGCAAGCTTCGGTTGCAGTTTGTGCCGATTTAATGAGTCTGGCACTATTGACGCCTCCCGGAGAGTGGGGCGCTGATGTGGTCATCGGAAGTACACAGCGTTTCGGTATACCAATGGGCTATGGCGGACCTCATGCAGCTTATTTTGCAACAACCGAAAATTACAAAAGGAGCATTCCGGGAAGAATTATTGGCATATCCGTTGACGCCAAAGGCAACAAAGCCTTGCGAATGGCTTTGCAGACAAGGGAACAGCACATTAAGCGGGAGCGGGCCACCTCAAATATTTGCACTGCGCAGGCATTGCTTGCTACGATGGCAGGATTTTATGCCGCATATCATGGTGAAAAGGGTATAAAAGAAATTGCTGTCGAAATCAATGAACTAACTAAAATTCTTGCCACTGAACTTTGCAAATACGGAGTTGCGATCGACAATAAATTTTATTTTGACACACTCACACTAGTATTACCATCATCTGTTAAAACAGATGACCTAAAAAGGAAAGCACTTGCTGAAAAAATAAATTTCCGCTATCGCATCGATGGGAAAATTGGAATTTCACTAGATGAAACCACGAGTTTGAAGGATATTGAAACCATATTGAAAGTTTTTGCAGCTGCGTGTCAAAAACAGTACAATGAGTTTTTGGTTGCAGAAAACTATCCCAAATCTCAATCTATACCGGTGTCACTTATCCGGCAATCTAGGTATCTAACCCATCCGGTGTTTAACTCATTCCATTCGGAAACGGAAATGATGCGTTATCTGAAGAAACTTGAAAATAAAGATCTGGCATTGAACCGGTCGATGATTCCATTGGGATCGTGCACCATGAAACTGAATGCAGCAGCAGAATTATTTTCTTTGAGCTGGCCCGAATTCGGTGCCATTCATCCTTTCGTTCCGGAAGATCAGGCAGAGGGTTACAAACTGCTGATTGATAACCTTGAGAAAGATCTGTGCATAATTACTGGTTTTGAAGCTATTTCGATGCAGCCTAATTCAGGAGCAGCAGGCGAGTATACGGGACTGATGGTGATAAGGGAATATTTGAAAAGCATTGGTCAGGGACATCGGACTGTTTGCCTGATCCCGGCTTCCGCTCATGGAACCAATCCAGCCAGTTCTGTCATGGCAGGAATGTCAGTTAAGGTTGTTAAATGCGATGAATCCGGAAATATTGATCTGGCTGATTTAAAAATTAAAGCAGAAGAAAACAAAGATAATCTTGCTGCCCTTATGGTCACATATCCCTCCACGCACGGTGTCTACGAGGAGGGAATTTTGGAAGTCATTGATATCATCCATAAAAATGGCGGGCAGGTTTATATGGATGGAGCAAACATGAATGCTCAGGTAGGCCTCACCAATCCAGGGTATTATCGGTGCAGACGTGTGTCATTTGAACCTTCATAAAACGTTTGCAATTCCACATGGTGGTGGGGGCCCGGGCGTTGGTCCGATCGGAGTTGCCAAACATTTGATTCCATTTCTTCCAAAACATATTTTGCTAAAAACTGGCGGAGAAAAAGGCATCCACGCAGTAGCCTCGGCACCCTTTGGGAGTGCTTTCATTCTTCCGATTTCCTATGGTTATATCAAATTGCTGGGGGGAACGGGTTTGACAGATGCCACAAAAGTATCCATTCTCAATGCCAATTATCTTAAATCAAAGTTGGAAGGAGAATATAAAATTCTTTATACTGGTAAAAACGGAAGGGTAGCCCATGAAATGATACTCGATTGTAACCAGTTTATGAAAACGGCAGATATTGCCGTTGGTGATATTGCCAAACGCCTGATGGATTACGGATTTCATGCTCCTACTGTGGCCTTTCCGGTGCATGGCACACTGATGGTTGAGCCCACTGAAAGTGAACCTCTTGGTGAATTAGACAGGTTTGTTAGCGCTATGATTTCCATCCGTAATGAAATAAAAGAAATTGAAAACGGCCAGACTGAAAAGACAAATAACCTTATTAAAAATGCACCTCACACGGTCGCCATGGTTATAGAGGATGAGTGGAATTATTCGTATTCGAGAAAAAAAGCAGCTTTCCCGGATGCTACCATTAAATCCTCTAAATACTGGCCACCGGTTACAAAAATCGATGACGCATTCGGCGACCGGAATTTAATCTGTACCTGCATTCCGATTGAGGAATATGAGCATAACACATAGCTTTTATAGTTTCTGATTCACATTCTCTTTTGGAATCCATTTCTTATTTTTATACTTGTTTACAATTCAAAAAATATTACTTTTGGAAACTTGCTTGATTATTTTCGTATAAATAATTTTGCAGAGAGATCGGTTTTTTATTAATTTCAACATGGATATAGCAGGTAAAGTGATCGACTCGGTTTACGAAAAAGTCAGAACACTGATCAACCTGCAGGATCAGCTTAAAAAACTCAATGCGGATTTAATAAATGAACAGGTTGAATTAAAACAAATTATTGAAAATCAGATTAAAGAAATCGAACAATTAAAAGACAAAAACAAAAATTTAAAAATTTCTAAATCAATTAAACAAACTGAGGAAAGTAGCGACGCAAAAAAAAAGATTGATGATCTGATGCGGGAAATTGACAAATGTATTGGACTTTTAAACAAGTAGATTATTCCGGAATTTGAAAACTATTTAATGGATAAATTAACAATAACAGTTACTATTGCCGACAGACCTTACCGGTTAACGATTGATCGAAATGAGGAGGAACTAATCAGAAGGGCTGCAATTGAAGTTAACAAGACAATAAAAAATTATTCTGAAAGTTATGCTTATAACGACAAACAGGACTTGTTGGCAATGGTAGCACTTGAAAAGACATCGGATGCTTTGGCACACAAGAAAACAGATACAGAAGGTGACGTGCAGATTGAGTCAAAGCTCACAGAAATAAATAGCTTATTATCGGAATACCTTATTGAAAAATAAAAGTTTACGTTCTTTGAAAATACATTCCCTTCTTAGTAAGGGAAATAAAGATTACCCGCATTTATTCATTTTAATGTTTATAAACTCAACATTTATATATTAAGGGAAAGCTTAGAGTTTCCAGAACAGGCCTCAATCCGATTCGTCGGATCTCTTGTTAGCTCAGGGGCAGTGGACGCTTCGAAAAACCCGGCAACCCTAAACGTTCTAACTGGGGTTTATCAAACTCCTTGAATAATGCGGGTTTCTTTTTTTAGCCTCTCTCCTCAAATTAAATCTTAGGAAAATGAATGTAATAATGTTAGTGGTAATTGTGAGTGTTGTTGCATTATTCCTGGGTTACTTGATTACCAGCACCCTTATCCGAAAAAGTATTGAGAATAAAAGTGAAAATATTCTTAAAGAAGCGGAAGAAAAGGGTGAAGTAATTAAAAAAGAAAAAATCCTTCTCGCCAAGGAGAGATTTTTACAGCTTAAATCTGAGCACGATAAGCTGATCCAGGAAAAAAATGCCGTAATAAACAATAGCGAAAACAGGCTTAAGCAAAAAGAAGCTGTTATCTCGCAAAAAATGGAAGAACTCCAGCGTAAACAAAAAGAGCTTGACACCATTCGTCAAAATCTTTCCGCACAACTCGATCTTGTGGCTAAAAAGCAAAGTGATTTGGATAAATCACATAAAAAACAGGTAGAGGCCCTTGAAGCTATTTCCACACTTTCAGCGAATGAAGCAAAAGCACAGTTAATCGAAACCCTTAAAGATGAAGCTAAATCAGAAGCAATGTCCCATATTACGGAAATTGTTGATGAAGCTAAAATTACTGCAGGTCGTGAGGCCAAAAAGATAATCATCGAAACCATACAAAGAACAGCCACGGAAAATGCGATTGAAAATGCAGTATCTGTTTTCAATATTGAAAACGATGAAATCAAAGGCAGGATCATTGGTCGTGAAGGGAGAAATATAAGGGCTTTGGAAGCACTTACCGGTGTTGAAATTATCATTGATGATTCTCCCGATGCTATTCTTCTTTCATCTTTTGATCCGGTTCGCCGTGAAATTGCCCGGCAGTCGCTTCACAAGCTTGTAACGGATGGCCGAATTCATCCGGCACGAATTGAAGAAGTCGTCTCAAAGACGAAAAAGCAGATCGAACAGGACATCCTTGAAACCGGTAAACGGGCAACCATCGATCTTGGTATTCACGGCATGCATCACGAGCTGGTAAGAATCGTCGGGAAAATGAAATACAGGTCTTCGTATGGGCAAAATCTTTTACAGCATTCGAAGGAAGTAGCAAACTTATGTGCGACTATGGCAGCTGAGCTAGGACTGAATCCAAAACTCGCAAAACGTGCTGGCTTACTTCATGATATTGGAAAAGTTCCGGATAACGAACCTGAGCTTCCGCATGCACTTCATGGTATGAAGCTGGCAGAGAAGTTCAAGGAGAAAGCTGAGGTTTGTAACGCTATTGGCTCTCACCATGATGAGATTGAAATGGATAACCTTATTTCTCCGATAGTTCAGGTCTGTGATGCTATTTCAGGTGCGCGACCGGGAGCACGTCGGGAGGTAGTTGAAGCATATATCCAGCGTTTAAATAAACTCGAAGAGCTTGCACTTACCTATCCGGGTGTTGTGAAAACGTATGCGATTCAGGCAGGACGTGAATTGCGTGTAATAGTGGGAGCTGAAAAAGTAACGGATACAGATGCGGCACAGATTTCATATGATCTTTCGAAAAAGATCCAGGATGAAATGACCTATCCCGGTCAGATCAAAATTACGGTGATCAGAGAAACACGATCCATTAATTATGCAAAATAGAGGTCAATAAAAAAAGCAGACGACCAATCTGCTTTTTTTATTTAAATGAATTGGGACGACCCTAAAAATCAGATATATTTGTCCAACGTCTGTGCTTTCATGTAAGCCACAAAATCCTCCGTCATCTTACGGGTGGTGTTGTCATAAATACATTTATCAAACGGGCATACCGGATGATCAAGCGGACAGGGGCCTATTGATATCTTCCCTTCAATGGATTCGTAAACATTCAGCAGCGTAATTTCTTCTGCCGGTTTCTTTAAAGAAAATCCACCTGATGGACCTCTGAAAGAGTTCAGGTAGCCATCTTTTACGAGCCGCTGCATTACCTTCGCCACATGATGCTTTGAACTGTCAAGATCATCCGCAATTTTAACCACATTTAGCTGTTCTTTGGATTTAGCGACCAGGACCATACCGTGCAATGCGATAAATGCTGCTTCAGAAAAATTAATTACATGTGCCATATTCTCTGCACTTTTTAAAAAAAAATATAATTGTGTCGTTTATTTTTTCTTTAAATCGTAGAAGCATCGCTGTGGACTGAAGATCACATCTTCTGCCTTTAGTTTCTTAATTAATTTTTCAACTGCCGATTTATCCAATCCTGCTATTTCTGCTATTTCACCTGAACGCATTGGTTTACCGGTTTTGTTCAGTGCATCTAAAATCTTTTTTTCCATTGAAATCAGTATTAGGTTACTTAAAGGCAAAATTAAATTTAATTTTTAAGGAATAATAACCTATGATACCGGCATACGGGTTTTTGTTGTGTTTTTATAGGACTAATTGATTATCTATTTGCTATTTACATGATTAATCCGGACATAAAAGTTATATTCATTCTAAATTAACTCTGTGTTGGCAAAAATATCGGGTAGAAGTTTCATTATAAGTTGTAAATTTGACGGGAATTATTGTTTCAAATCAGTCGTGGCGGGTATGAAGCTTTCCATCGTTATTGTAAATTACAATGTCAAGTACTTTCTCGAACAATGCCTTCATTCTGTCAGGAAAGCTGTTCGGGGTATTGAATCTGAAATTTTTGTAGTTGACAATAATTCAGTGGACGGTTCCCGGGAAATGCTTCACGAAAAATTTCCAGATGTTATAACAGTTGAAAACAGAGAAAATCTTGGTTTTTCGAAAGCAAATAACCAGGGAATAAAAGTTTCGACAGGTGAATATGTTTTGCTTCTGAACCCTGATACCGTTGTAGAAGACGATACTTTTCAAAAGATTATCAGGTTTATGGATGATCATACGGATGCAGGCGGACTGGGTGTAAAGATGGTGGATGGTAAAGGAAATTTCCTTCCCGAATCCAAGCGCGGCCTGCCAACTCCTGCTGTTGCATTTTATAAAATATTCGGGTTTTCACGGATTTTCCCAAAATCGAAAATATTTGGCAAATACCATTTGGGATTTCTTGATGAGGATAAGACACATGAGGTAGAAATCCTTTCGGGTGCATTTATGATGTTGCGAAAAAGTGTTCTGGATCAAACCGGACTGCTCGATGAAACCTTTTTTATGTATGGAGAGGATATCGACTTATCCTACCGTATCATCAAAGCGGGTTTTAAAAATTATTACTTCCCCGAAACACGTATTATCCATTATAAAGGGGAGAGCACGAAAAAAAGTAGCGTAAATTATGTGGTCATGTTTTACAACGCCATGACCATTTTTGCCCGAAAACATTTTTCAGCTCAAAATGCACGGTTTTTTTCTTTCCTGATCAACATAGCAGTCTATTTCAGAGCATTGCTTGCCCTTCTCAACCGATTTTTTAACAATGTTATTTTACCTCTTACGGATGCACTTTTACTTTTTGCTGGTACCATCGGCATAAAAAATTACTGGGAAACCAATGTTATTTTCCCGCAAGGAGGCAAATACCCTTTTGAAATTGTATCTGTAGCTATCCCTTTGTACATCATCATTTGGTTGTTGAGTGTTTATCTAAGTGGTGGTTATGACAGGCCGGTTCGTCTGCCGAAAATATTCCAGGGATTATTCATCGGCACCATCATCATTCTTACGATATACGCACTTTTACCGGAAGGATTAAGGTTTTCAAGAGCGCTGATTGTTTTTGGTGCGATCTGGGGTTTTATCTCCATGATGGGATTCCGGCTTATCCTCCATTTGTTGAAATTGAAAAATTTCAGTATTGGTGTAAAAATAAATAAGCGATATGCGATTGTTGGTGAAAAGCATGAAGCAGGTCGGGTTGCAGATTTGCTGAGGAGGGCCGATATGAATCCGGGTTTTATAGGGCTTGTTGGAATTACTGCTGAACCAGAAGAATTGCAGGGGTTTATTGGCAAGCTGGATCAGTTGAAAGATATCATCGCCATTTACGGTATTGATGAAGTGATATTTTGCGCCAAGGACCTTCCTGCACAAAAAATCATCGATAAAATGTCGGAGCTGAACCTTTCGCAGGTAGAATTTAAAATAGCACCTCCCGAAAGTATGTCAATTATCGGGAGTAAATCTATCAACACTTCGGGAGACGTTTACATTATTGAACTTGATTCGATAGCCAAACCAAACAACAAGCGCAGCAAGCGTTTCCTTGACTTCTCCGGCAGCCTTCTTCTTTTAATTTTTTCACCTTTCATTCTTTTTATCGTTCACCGACCATTTGGTTTTTTCAGGAACCTGTTTTGTGTGCTTTTTGGCAGCCGCTCCTGGGTGGGTTACCGGTTCACTGAAAAATCGGCAGCACATCGGCTGCCATACTTAAAAAAAGGCGTATTGAATCCAACCGATATATTAAAGAACAGCGACATCCCGACAGATACCATCGACCGTCTGAACCTATTATATGCCAGAGATTATAAGGTTTTGAACGACATTAATATTATACTCAAAGGATTAAGGAATTTGGGGAGGTAATGTTGCAATTTTATTTCATGTTTCTTAAGTAAGCCAAAGGTCATGTCTATCAGCTTGATGCAAACAAGTAATCTCCATTTTCAATTTATATGCAATCTGCCTGTTTCCCGATTAATTTGTAATTTTGCAAAACATTAAACAAAACAGGGTGTTTATCATTTGAATTAATCGATTACCTATGGCAATATTTGAAGTCGTAATGCCCAAGTTGGGTGAAAGTATTATTGAGGCTACCATCACTAAATGGTTGAAACAGGAAGGCGATGAAATTGCCGAAGATGATGCAATTGTTGAAATTGCAACCGACAAAGTTGACTCTGAAATACCTTCACCGGTAGAAGGTAAGCTTAAAAAAATTAATTTCAAGGAAGGCGATACAGTGGCAGTCGGTGAGATCATTGCCCTCATTGACATGGGCGGTGAAGGTTCGGTAGAAGAGACTGAACAACCGGAGACCAAAAAAACGGAAGAAAGTCAAAAAGTGTCTGTTAGCGAGGCGGAAAAACCAATACAAGCAACTTCCCCCAATTTCGCATCATCATCAAAATTCTATTCCCCACTGGTAAAAAACATTGCCAAACAGGAAAACATATCCGTTAAAGAACTGGATAACATTAAAGGATCCGGCAAAGAAGGACGGGTGAATAAGAACGACATCCTGCAATACATAGAAGACCGTAATTCTGGCAAGGCTAAAAGACCACCCCTCGAGGTTATTCCTCAAACAACAGCAGGGAAAATTATTGAACAACCAACTGTCAATGCCGGAATTGGGGATGAAATAATTGAAATGGACCGGATGCGTAAGCTGATTGCCGACCACATGGTGATGTCGAAGCATACATCGGCTCATGTGACCATGTATCATGAAGTCGACATGACTAAAATAGTTTCCTGGAGAGAAAAGATCAAAGAACAGTTTTTCAAACGGGAAGGAGAAAAATTAACCTTCACTCCTATTTTCATCGAAGCCAGTGCTAAGGCTTTACGTGATTTCCCGCTGGTTAATGCTTCGGTTGACGGATATTCGATCATCAAGCGAAAAAATATCAATATCGGTATGGCAACAGCTTTACCAACCGGAAATTTAATTGTTCCGGTGATCAAAAATGCGGATCAGAAGAACCTTGCCGGCCTGGCCAAAGATGTAAACGATTTAGCCAACCGTGCCCGAAACAATAAGTTGCTTCCTGATGAAATTCAAGGAGGAACGTTTACTGTAACAAATTTCGGGCAATTTGGAAATTATACAGGCGCACCCATTATTAACCAGCCACAAGTTGCCATTCTGGGATTGGGAACGATAAAGAAAAAACCAGTCGTTGTTGAATCGGAAACAGGCGATATGATTGCAGTCCGGCAGATGATGATACTGTCACTTGCATTTGATCACAGGATTGTGGATGGTGCATTAGGCGGTATGTTCCTGCAACGGGTGGCTAAGTATCTTGAAGAATTCGATGTCACTAGAAATGTGTAACAAAAGATTTGTATATTAGCAGAAAAATTAAGTTAACGACCTTTTTTACAAATAGTTTAATTGAATTTATTAAGTCATTCCGGTATTAAATGAGACTTTTCTCACTACTTGCAAAACTACAGCCGGAATGACTTTTTATTAAATTATAACCGGATGGAACTAAATTTAAACAGACCTATTGTTTTTGTTGACCTTGAAACGACAGGGGTCAATGTGGTTACTGACAGGATAGTTGAAATTTCCCTGGTCAAAATTTTTCCTGAAGGTCATTCCGAGATCCGGACCGAGCGTGTTAATCCAACCATTCCTATCAGTCTACAGTCGACTGCAATTCATGGTATCAGCGATGAAGATGTAAAAGATAAACCTGCTTTTTCCGAACTGGCGCATGGCCTCGCACAATTTATCGGGAATTCCGATATGGCTGGATACAATTCCTTAAAATTTGACTTTCCGCTTCTTGCCGAAGAGTTTCTGCGTGCCGAAGTCGATTTTGATATACAGGATAGAAAGCTTGTGGATGTTCAGAATATTTTTCATAAAATGGAACCCCGGACATTGAAAGCAGCCTATCGCTTTTATTGTGATAAAGAGTTGGTGGAAGCTCACAGTGCTGAGGCTGATACTCTGGCCACCTACGAAGTTCTGAAATCACAAATCGAAAGGTATAAAAATACTCCATACGAAGAAAAAGACGGGGAAATAACCCGACCGATAAAAAATGATATTGTTGCGTTGTCAGATTTTTCGATTTACAGTAAAAATGTGGACATGATCGGACATATTGTTTATAATGACCAAAAAGAAGAGGTATTTAATTTTGGCAAATACAAAGGGCAAAGCGTCACAAAAACATTTGATAAAGAACCCCAATATTATGACTGGATGATGAAAAGCCAGTTTCCGCTCTCGACAAAAAAAGTGATCACAGCCATTTATTTGCGGGGGTTCAATAAATCATGTGTGAACCTGAAATAAAAAGGCCTCCTTCTTTCAGGAGGCCTCAAAAAAATCCTATCCTTTTATTTCTTCAGTACTTTTTTAATTACGGTTTCATTTCCGGAGGAAATTTTTACAAGGTAAAATCCCTGGGATAAACTGCTGAGACCGGTTACCCTTACTTCAGTTGTTTTACCTGATTCAGTTTCAACAAAAAGAGATCTGCCCGTGATATCGCAAATCTGAATCCGATCAATAGAGGTGTTCCCTTGTAAGTATGTCACTGTAAATTCACTACTAAATGGATTCGGAAAAATCATCAGGTTATTATCCTGAATAATTTTATTATCGATTATGGTAAGAATATTATTGGCAAGGGCATAATCCGGAATTCCCCAGCCAAGCTGATTATTCGGATTGGAAGCCAATGAACCTGCTTCCTGAATAGCATCCATAATTTCCGTATTTCTCTTCATCGGATTAGCTTGCCACAAACAAGCAACCATGCCAGCAGTGATGGGTGATGAGAATGAAGTACCACTTCCGGATGAAACCTGTCCGCTCCAGGGATCGATAATGGTACTTCCCTGCCCCTGCGCTACAACATTGGGTTTGATTCTTCCATCGTAAGTGGGGCCGGTGGAACTGAATGAAGCGTAATTTCCACTTGCATCGACTGCTCCAACAGTAAAAACGCTGTCACCATCTGCCGGTGCTCCGATGTATTGCCAGGAACTTCCGCCTGAATTACCGGCACTGTTACACACGATCAATCCTTTGCTGGCTGCCATATCAGCACCAATAGTAATGGGTGTTGTGTTCCCGTCCATATCAGCATAGGTGTGATCCAGCGTAGGGTCATCAAAGGTGGTATACCCCAGTGAAGAATTTATTACATCCGCTCCGACGCTGTCGGCAAACTCCGCTGCCGAAACCCAGTTCAATTCTTCGATAAAATATTCCGTATCACCGTCTTCTGACCGAAGCAGCCAGAAATCAGCTTTTGGAGCAGTACCTACCAATTCGCCCGGAAGATTTCCTCCCATAGTAGATAAAACCATGGATCCGTGATAATGCGAATCAAATAAATGCGGCTGAAAAGGACTGACAAAATCCTTGTATCCCAATATTTGGCCGTTCATCCATAAGCTGTCAAATACTGACAGGTTATCGGCATTGAGAAAACCGGCATCCAGCACGGCGATAGTCATTCCTGCACCGTCGTAACCCATATTGTGAAGGATATCACCATTCAGCATATGGATCTGATTGTATGCACTGCCGTAATCATAGCTATCCGTTGCATTTGTTGATTTCATCGTACCTGTCTCTGCCAGCGGGCCAAAGGTTTCATTATTAAAGAAAGATTTACCCTCGAAGTTGTTATATTGAAGTTTATTTCCTCCGCCTGCTTTCGTGATCGATTCAACGAATGAAAAGTTGCTTATAGTGTTCAGGGCACTTTGATCGGTGGTATAAATGGTAACAGAGTTTAGCCATTTCGAAACCGTATAAATGGTTACACCTGTTTCTTCAACACTTTGAATATACTGTGGATTGACCGGCAAATCGGTTTCAACAATATCAATTCCCTGCTTGGTTCTCCGTTCAATGGCTTTGGATGATAAATAAGCTTCCGGATTATTGATGGAATAAGGCGAATTGTTTTTATCCGTAAACCGCACCCAGTATTTATCTGGAGCAACCTGCGAAAAGGTCAATAATACGCTTAACAATAAACCTGCAGTAAAATAGAATTTTTTCATGAATATCAATTTTTAATAAAGTAGCAAAATTACAATTATAAATCAACAGTGTCTCACTGAGCTATAAAATGATTAGAAATACCATCAATTCATTTTTGAAAATAAGACCTGTCTTGATAAGAAAAAGTTGCAACTGAAATGGTCCCTATTGATACAATTACTTTATTCCCGGAAACAAAGCAGGGAAATTCATTGAAAGAAATGGAAATTCATTGTGGAAAAATGGAAATGGAGATTGATCTATAATTATTTAGTTATTAAAACCCCAAGCTGGCGAGTTTGTAGTTCATTGTACCTTTTCGTTAAAGATTCATGTGTATTCAGTGCTGAATGTTCGGCATTTTCCAATTATCTATTTCATCATATTTCCATTTATTTCTAAGAATTTCAATAACTATCATTTAAGTCCTACTTTTGCAACAACAACTGTTTAAGCAATCCGATAAATGCGAATCGATATATTGACATTGTTTCCCGAAATGTTCGACGGGGTTTTTAAGCATTCAATCCTGAAACGGGCCGGCGAAAAAGGCATCGTTGAAATCAGCCTGATCAACATCCGTGATTTCTCCACTGACAAACATAAAAGGGTTGATGACTACCCTTACGGAGGCGGTTCAGGAATGGTGATGATGATCGAACCCATCGTCCGATGCATCGATCAAATGAAGGCTAAAAATACTTACGACGAGATCATTTATCTGTCACCCGACGGACAACTGCTCGATCAAAAGCTCTCGAACAGACTTTCAACCTGTGCGAACCTCTTGCTGCTGTGCGGTCACTACAAAGGCATCGATGAGCGGATCAGGGAACATTATATCACGCTTGAAATTTCCATTGGGGATTATGTATTATCCGGTGGTGAATTAGCTGCAGCAGTATTGACGGATTCGATCGTCAGACTGATACCCGGTGTACTGAACGATGAGACTTCCGCTCTTGCCGATTCTTATCAGGACGGGTTATTATCCCCGCCGGTTTATACGCGGCCCGCGGATTACAATGGGCTGAAAGTTCCTGAAATTCTGCTTTCGGGAAATGACAGGGAAATAGAAAACTGGAGATTATCAAAAGCAATGGAACGAACCCGCGAAAAAAGGCCTGAAATGTTGAAAGACGAAGATTGACACGCAGCCCTTTACAACAAATACAGAGATATTTTCCCTTTATAAAAAATTTTATCCATTTTGCAGAGTTTATAAATAAAGGTGTATATTTGCACCCATTTTTAAAGGAAACCACATAAAAATTTGAGTGATGAGCAAGCAAGAGATTTTAAAGTATGTAGATGAAATTTCACCGGTAAAGGAATGGCCCAATTTTTCAGCCGGGGATACCATTACCGTTAAATATAAAATTAAGGAAGGAAATAAGGAGCGTATCCAGAATTTTCAGGGTGTTGTTTTACAACGGAAAGGTGGCGGCCCCACAGAAACCTTTACCGTCAGGAAAATGTCAGGAAGTACCGGCGTCGAAAGAATTTTCCCTATCAACTCTCCATTTATCGATGATATCATCATCAATAAAAAAGGGATTGTTCGCAGGGCACGTATTTTTTACCTCAGAGGGTTACGGGGTAAAAAATCAAGGATCAAGGAAAAAAGATATTAAAATTTGTAATAGATATAGGAAAGTCCCGCAAAACGGGACTTTTTTATTTGCCGTTTAATCCTACGATCCATAACAAAAGGATTCTTAATTTTGTAATCCTCTGCAAATCGATATCGGTTAATGACTTCAAATTATGAAAACTGACGACAATCAAAAATTCTCTGCCCGAAAAAGAATAACGAGCTTTGGCTATGCTTTTAACGGAATTGGTTATATGTTCAGAACCCAGCATAATTCGCGTATTCATCTTGCTATTGCCATATTGGTGGTAATTTGCGGGCTCATCTCACGAGTAAGTAATCTTGAATGGTGCCTGCTTATTTTTGCAATGGGGCTCGTATTTTTTGCTGAGCTAATCAATACGGCAATTGAATATCTGATTGATATTGTTTCGCCTGAATTTCAGGAAAAAGCCGGACATGCCAAAGATCTGGCTGCCGGTGCAGTTCTTTTGACTGCCATTACTTCTGTGATAATCGGACTGGTTATTTTTATTCCCAGAATTTCAGAAATAGTTGGGAAATTTTAAGTCGGGGGAAAATCAAAATACTTCTTTTACGACCTTTTTTGTTCTGCTGATCCCTATTTATTTTTTCTCTTTATCAATCCGTTTCCATGTGCAGATTTATTTGGATTGGGATATATTTTATACTGATAACCTGCTGAAAAAAGGCTGTAATAATCCCTGTTATTGTTACCTTCCAACGCATCGAGTTTATCTGTGTCGACGCGGCTCAGCGTAAGATGCAAGCTAATTGCAGAATGTTTCGATACATGATATAAGGCAAACAACCCCAATGGAATCGTAAATTCGGTAGTTGCTTTTTGACTGCCGCCGCCGTAAGCTTTCATCACCGAGTCGTTTTCACCGTTGTAAAGTTTAGAATGAATGTCGATCAATCCAATTCCGGCTTCTGCATAAAGGTTAAACTTCCCTGTGTAGGCTTTGCTGAAAAATGCAATCAGGTTGAAGCCCCCGGTAAACGTATACTCAATAAATTTCGTCTTGAAATAATAATAGGCTGGACTTTGTGTGCTGACATTTTTTTTGCCGCTTAAATTGCCGATGGATACCTGGGCTTTAAGCGCGAAAAGTCTCTGAAAATTTCTACCTGCCTGAATTTTAAAGGCTAAATTATTGCTTAAAATTCCGCCATTTGCAGGCCCATCATCAATATCGCCATAAAAAGAGGTAAAGCCAATTTCTGTACTGATGCTATAATATTCGGGTACTGGAGTTTCATTTCCTGAACTTATCTGTGCAATTACAAATTCATGGAAAAGTAGCAATATTACAATTTGATATAGAACGCATCTCCTCATAGGACCCATCAAATAACACTTCTTTTCCTCCTTTTCATAATTTTTATTGTAAACTAAAAACCGGCTAAAAGCACAAGTTTTATGACAAATCAAACTTCTTTAATCGCCTGTCGAGCGACTGCCAGGAAATGTTTAACAATTCGGCTGCTTTTGACTTGTTGTTATTGGATTTATCAAGGGCGCTTTTAATCAACCTTCTTTCAGCGAGTTCAAGGTCCCACAATACATCGTTGTGTGCAATTGCCTGATCAATTTCCTGAAGCGTATTTCTGCCAAGTTGAAAGTCATCAAGATACAGTACCTCATTTTCACTGATAATAATTGCCCTTTCGATCATATTTCTTAATTCACGAATATTACCTGGAAAATGATATTTTGTAAGCTCCCGGATAATAGCCGGATCTACCTTTTTGATTGGTTTGTTAAGAACTACAGTATAATAATCGATGAAATAATTAATCAGTATTGGCAAGTCTTCTTTACGGTCACGCAACGGCGGCAGATCAATAATAAATGAGCTGATACGATGATACAGATCCAACCGAAATTCTTTTACCTGGCTCATTTTCATAAGTTCCTGGTTGGAAGCCGTTATGACCCTAACATCTACATCGATTTTTTCACGGGAACCAATTCTCGATACTTGCCTTTCTTCAAGTACTCGCAGCAATTTTGCCTGCTGGCTGAGTGGCATATCTCCAATTTCATCCAAAAATAATGTTCCTTTATTGGCAATTTCGAACCATCCTGCCCTGTTTTCAATGGCTCCTGTAAATGATCCTTTTTTATGCCCGAAGAATTCACTTTCAAAAAGAGTTTCGGGAATGGCCGAACAATTAACGGAATGAAAAACCTGCTTGTTACGGTTGCTCATGTAATGAATACCACGGGCGACCAGTTCTTTACCTGTACCGCTTTCACCGGTAATGAGTACCGTTGTGTTTTCAACGTGTGCTACTTTAGTCATCAGCGCAATCACGTTTTTCATCGATTTACTTTTACCAATAAGCTGATGGCCGATATTCTTCTGTATTTCGGCAGAAAGTAATGAATAGCTCTTTTCTAAATCCTTATAACGCTGATTAAGATTGATATACCTGGTTGTTCGTTGAATAGCAAGATTAATATCCATCAACCTGAAAGGCTTTGGAAAGAAATCTGCAGCATTTTTACGCATCGCTTCGATAACGCTTTGCATATCTCCATGACCTGATACCATAATGACTTCGATATCAGGATATTTTTCTTTGATGATCTCCAGCGCTGCTAAACCATCCATTTCAGGCATTTTAATATCCAGAATTACGATGTCAATTTTGTTTTCCTCTAATATTTTAAATGCCTCGGAAGGAAGTCCTGCCTTAAGGACTTCGTATTTGTTTTCGATCAAAAATTCCGCAATTTCATCCCTTACGCGTTGTTCATCATCGACTACTAAAATTCGTACTTTTTCCATACTGTATACTCTTGAAGATTATTGTTGAATTTCCTCTTGTTTCGGCAGGGAAACCAACACTCTTGTGAATTTATTTAACTGGCTTTCAACCCTGATATCACCTTTCATCTCTTTAATAATCCCATAGGAAATTGACAAGCCAAGACCCGTCCCGTTTTCAACATCTTTAGTCGTGAAAAAAGGATCATAAATTTTGTTCATATTTTTTTTTGCAATACCGATACCATTGTCCTCTATTTCGATTACAACGTCGCTGTTTACAATGTTGCTGCTAATTTTAATGGTTTTATTGAAATTTTTATTAGCTAAAATTTTGTGCCGTTCATCCACAGCAAATTTCGCATTCGACAAAAGGTTGAGTATTACCTGTTCGATCCGGTATTTGTTCCCTTCTGTCAGGCATTTATGCTTATTCAAATTCAGGATAATGTTTATATTATGGTTATGGTATTGTGTACTGACCAATGATAATGCATCGTGGATCACATCGTTTATATCAATCTTTTCATTAATGACCACCTCCTGATCTTTTGAGAAAACCCGCATGTGATTTATAATCTGCCTGATCCGGTCAATATCCTTAAATAATGCATCAATTTTATTTCTCAGATAATCTGTGGATACTCCATCATTCGACAGTTTAAAGAGAATGTTATCCAGTCCCATTGAAATTCCGCCAAGGGGTTGGTTTATTTCATGCGCCATTCCGGCTGAAAGTTCACCCATTGATTCCAGTTTAGATTTCTGAATTAGCAGTTGCTGTTGCTGCTGCCTTTTCCTTAATTCTTCTTTTACCCTTTTTTCAAGATTTAGATTCAATTCTTTCAAATCGTATTCGGCTTGAATCCTTTCTTTGATCTCCTTCTGCAAATCTATGGTTCTCTCTTCAATTCTTCTTTCCAGCTCTTCATTGAGTTTGCGTAAATTTTCTTCGGCTTTTTTCCGCTTTAATTCTTCGGTTTTAATTTCCCTCTCCAGCAAAATTCCTTTTGCAAGTTCCTCCACAAGAAAAATAAGCTTTTTCGTCTCAACAGGCTTTAACAGGAAGCTATTAACGCCAATTTTAATAGCATCCATAAAATATTCTGCCTCGCCATACGCTGATAAAATGACCAACCTGACGTTGTTGTCATTTTTTCTGATATGATCAACCATCTCAAGCCCATCCATCACCGGCATCATGATATCGGTAATGATCAAATCGGGTTTATGAATTTTGTATTGTTCAAGACCTTCTTTACCGTTTTCGGCAATATAGAGCCTGTTCACTACCTTTTCAAGAATCCGTTCATAAATAGCCCGAAGCAGTTCTTCATCCTCGACAAAGAGTATGCTGATGTCTAGTTTCCCGTTGGTTTCCAATAGAGCATTAATTTTTATATAAGTATCTATTTTAGCCCTGCGATACTTACAAATGTAATATTTTTATAGTTGAAATCAAATATCTTTGCATTTGTACGTTGATTAATGAATCAAGTTCGAATAAGGTGACAAAGAATTTTATTAACGTACAATGTTAACAATCTAACGAAGCAAAATGATTAAAAAAATATCATTCTTTTTGTATCTGTCATTTTTCACATTTAGCACATTTGCCCAGAAAAATTATCCCCAAAATTATTTTATTTCTCCTATCGATATTCCAATAAATCTGTCCGGTACCTTTGGTGAACTTCGGGAAGATCATTTTCATTCAGGTATGGATATCCGAACCGGTGAAGTGGAGGGATTGAAGGTTCATGCCGTTGCCGATGGCTACGTTTCGAGAATTAAAATCGCCCCTGATGGTTATGGGAATGCGCTGTATATTACTCACAACAATGGTTATGTTTCAGTTTACGGGCATTTGCAGCGTTATAATAAAACCATCGGCGATTATGTGAAAAAAGAACAGTACAAACTTGAATCTTTTGAAGTGGATCTTTATCCCGATAAAGGGTTGTTGCCTGTAAAACAAGGCGATGTTGTGGCATTAACAGGGAACACAGGAAGTTCAGGTGGCCCTCATTTGCATTTCGAAATTCGTGATGAGGCTACACAGGAAACCATCAATCCTCTTCTGTTCGGATTCAAAATCCAGGATTCGACATCACCGGTCATCAACATGATCAAAGTATATCCAGTGGGTGACGGCTCACAGATTGATCATAAAACCACTGAATCGGAATACTTCACAAAAAATAATGGGAAATCTTATTCACTTTCGAAAATGGATACCCTAATCATTTCAGGGAAAGTCTATTTCGGGATCAATACCTACGATCCGTTTAATAGCGGGAACAACAAAAACGGTGTGTATTCCATCAGGCTGCTGGTCGATTCGACGCAGGTTTATGAGCAGGATGTTGAACGATTTGCTTTTGATGAAACCCGCTATATCAACAGCCTCATCGACTATAAGGAATTTATTTTAAATAACAGAAGGGTTCAAAAATCTTACATACAGCCCAACAACCATCTGACTATTTACAAAAACACAATCCATAAGGGTGTTGTACAATTTGATGACGATGCACTGCATACTGTCAGGTATGACGTTTCGGATGCAGCTGGTAATGTTTCAGAACTCAGGTTCCATGTTTTAAGCAGAAATTTTAATACCGATACAGCATATATCTCTAATCAAAAAGAAAGTGAAGGGGAATTATTCACGTATACGTCGGATAATACTTTTAAAACGGAAGATTTGGTACTGAATGTTCCCGGCGCGGCTCTTTATGATACATTGTATTTCAGGTATCAGTTAAAACCTGCATTGAAAAAGTCGTTTTCCAAAGTTCATCAGCTCGATTATGACTATGTGCCTTTGCATACATGGTGCAGTTTAAGCATCCGGCCCGATTCACTGCCTGCACGTTTACAAAATAAGTCGGTTATCGTTAAAATTGGAAAAGACGGAAAGATTACTTCAACCGGTGGGGAATGGAATAATGGATTTGTAACCACAAACATCCGCGAATTTGGTGATTATTGCATAATGGCCGACACTGTAAAACCAGAAATTAAACCGGTAAATTTTACTCCGGGTAAAACACTTTCCTCACAAAACAATTTAAAAGTGATGATCACAGATGAACTTTCCGGAATAAAATCATACAGGGGCACCTTAAACGGCCAATGGATACTGATGGATTACGATGAAAAGAACGATTTGCTGATCTATAATTTTGATGACCGGATTAAAAAGGGAACGAATGATTTGGTGATTACAGTTAGCGACAATAAAAACAATGTTTCCAGCTATAAAGCTAAATTAGTCTATTGATTTTTGAAATCCTATAAACCAGCACACTTATGAAAATAAAGCTTTACCAGGTTGACGCCTTTACCTCCAATGTATTTAGGGGGAATCCGGCTGCCATTTGCCCTCTTGAGAGCTGGCTTGATGAAAAACTGTTGCAAAATATAGCACTCGAAAACAACCTTTCGGAAACCGCTTTTTTTGTTCCCAAAAACGAACATTTCGAAATCAGGTGGTTCACACCAACAGTAGAAGTGAACCTTTGCGGCCATGCTACACTCGCTTCTGCACATGTTATTTTTAAATATCTGGATTATACGAACGACGAAATTACCTTTCAATCCAAAAGTGGTGAACTTAAGGTGTATAAACGAGGGGAACTCGCTGGTGCTGGATTTTCCTGCCTCCGACCTGAAACCTGCCATCATTAAAAACGATTTGACCAAAGCACTTGGTAACATTCCAACGGCTCTCTACAAATCAGGGCAAAAATTGCTTGCAGTTTACAATGACGAAAAAACCATTGCCAGCATACAGCCCGATTTTGAATTGCTGAAAACAATTGAAGCTATGGGTGTTATTGTTACAGCCCCCGGTGACCGTGTTGACTTTGTTTCCCGGTTTTTCGCGCCCCGAGTTGGGATCAATGAAGATCCTGTTACAGGTTCTGCTCATACGCTGCTTATCCCATATTGGGCAAAAAGAACGGGCAAAGAAAAACTAAGGGCACTTCAAATTTCTTCCCGAACAGGTGAGCTTGATTGCGAACTCAAAGGCGACCGGGTTTGGATTGGCGGGCAGGCAGTTACTTATCTGGTTGGGGAGATAGAAATAACTCATTAAAGTATTTTTCTAACAATAGAATCCTAAAATTTTAGATACCGGGTGGTTTCCGGCTTACGAAAATTTAACGTTTGATTATAAATAGCTAAGCCATAAATTGATTGGTCCGATATTAAGTAAGGCTTGCAATTAAGTTACGCGGATTTCCTTTATTTTGTGTTATTATTTTCTCCTGAATCTTTACTTACCTTAACATTAAAACTGGGGGCTATATAATCTTTCGACTTGAAACTGGTGGGTATGGCAGATGCATTGCCATCTCTGGCAGCTCTGTAATGTGGCGACATAATTTCGATTCCTTTTTCATAGCAAACATCCTGTATATTTTGATGAAGGTCGGAATAAATACCTGCCTGCTTGTTTGCTTCTCTTATGTAAGCATTGATCTGATAGGACACATAAAAATCATCCAAACTTGTTTGCAATACAAAGGGTTTGGGTTCTTTTAAAACCATTTCTGTTTTTAAGGCTGCATCAATCAGAGCCTGGTGCATATCTTTCCAGGGTACGTCATACCCAATTGTTACGGTAGTATGAATTATCAGGCCTTTGTCCGGAGCATCACTGCTGTAGTTGATCGTATGGCTGCTCATTACGGTTGAGTTGGGAATGGAGATTATTTCATTTTTAATTGTCCGTACACGGGTTACTAATAAGGATTTCTCAATAACATCACCTACCACTTCACCAATCTTTACCCGGTCGCCTTTTTTAAACAAGCGCATATAAGTGAGGACCAAACCCGCCATGATATTTGAAAGCGAACCTGCCGAACCAAACGTAAAGAGGAACCCTAAAAAAACGGATACACCGCGAAATACTGGGGAATCGCTGCCTGGTAAATAAGGGAAAATGACGACAACCATAAAAGCAAATACCACTACTCTAATAATTTGATACGTAGGGTTCGCCCAATCAGGATAAAATCCGGGCAACTGTAAATTGCCTTTTTCAATTTCCATTTTCAGAAAGCGGATTCCTTTTAATACATAGCGAAAAACAATAATGATTACGATGATCGTAATGAGATTGGGTAAGTAATCCCACAAACCTGTAGCGATTTTCTTGATTGGATTGAGTATGTACCCGAACAACGTTTGTGCAAAATTTTTGGTCCAGGGGAAAATTCCGAAAAGAATAGGTAAGGCGATGTAAATAACAAGCAAAATTAAAAACCATTTCAGGATAGTGCTGGCAGTAATCAAAACACGCACTTGTCGTTTGGCATCAAATAAGGTGTAGTTTTTAATAGTAATTCCTTTTATAAGCCGGTCCTCCTGATGCTGAATTTTTAGTGCAAGCCACTTAAAAAACTTCCTCATATAGGAAATGAAGACGATCGTAATGATCAGTACCAGGATGGCAAGGCCTATTTTTTTAGCCAGTGATAAAAAATTAGTTTCTGATTTATACCTAAGCAGTTCA
The DNA here is from genome assembly GCA_963761195.1 of uncultured Bacteroidales bacterium. Lineage (GTDB taxonomy): Bacteria > Bacteroidota > Bacteroidia > Bacteroidales > JAADJA01 > JAADJA01. Next base: position 76,508 of record CAVXGA010000025.1, on the reverse strand, counting down.
TCGATAATAATTTGCCGATACCGTTTAGCCAATTCAATCTTTGTCGTATTATTCCAGAGTGCGTCATTCTCAGAAACGCTCATGATAATAGTTTCATCATTAACTATGTCGATGCTGGATTCTGCTTCGGATAATTTTATTGAATCAGGTTTGTAACCGAATTTACCGGCTAATTTATTTATCCGGAGACTGATTGCTTCCGCCCGGTCCTTAGCAGAAAAACTGCCCAGCTTGGTGTACATTAAAAACAATGTATCATTGAAAAGCCCGTTAACAGGAAATCCTTTTACAATATGACGCAGCGAATCAATTTTGGTTTTTCTTATAGCCAGACGATGGGCTTCATTATCTTTGAGCTCCTGTATCTGTTTTTGCAGGTCTTCCTTTTTAAGATTATCTGTTGTTTTTAACGTTGCGATTTGCGCCTCTAATTCTGCTCTTTTGATTGAATCGGCAACGCGAATCTGTTCAGATTTTTTATGCAATTCCTCGAACATTATTACCTGAGACGCTGTTGAATCAATCTGCGCAGGGCACAATAATGGAAAGGCTGACAACAAAAAAATAATAAAATAAATTATGTTTTTCATGACCGAGGATTATGTTTTGTTCAGTATTATACCCTCTTAAAGAAGATATGCAAAATTAGATTTTTTTAGCATATGAGGACTTGTATCAGATATCACGCCAACAACAGGGAGGTTTTATTTCGTGTGTTGATTTTCTATTTTTTCGTCAGGGCCAGGCTTAACATGAACATCCATTTGAGGAAACGGTATGGTGATTTTGTTTTCCATGAATTTCCGGTTGATTATTTTCCGGATATCGCTTTTCACCTTTTCAATTCTGAAAATATTATTGCTGAAAAATAATATTTGAAAATTTATTGACGAGTTTCCAAAATCTACAATACGTACTTCTATCAGCTTACTGTCAGTAATATCCGGATGCTCCAGGGTGCTTTCTTTTAACACTTTTAAAACCAGCTCAACATCGCTCCCGTAAGCAACCCCGATATTGATCCGGAAACGTGTTTTCATTGACTGATGACTCCAGTTAATGACTTTATTTGTTGTTATCAATGAATTGGGGATAATCAGAGATATTTCATCCCTGTTTAAACCTGTTGATGTCCGTAATCCTATGTTTTGAATTTTAACAACATCGCCATCAATTTCCAAAATATCACCGACTTTTATCGACCGCTCAGAAAGCAGGATGATACCCGAAACAATATCGTTAAAGGTTTGCTGCAGACCTAAACCCACTCCAACAAGCAGGGCTGCAGAGCCCGCTAACAGTACCGTAACCTGAATTCCAATAGTTTCCAGAAGAACACCTATGGCCAAGACCCATATTACATATTTAATAATTTGAAATAAGGCGTACGTATTTCCTATGTCGAGTTTATCCTGCTTGTGTTTTCGAAATAAGGTTTTCCTGATCAGCCATAAAATTAATTTGGTAATCAGAAAAATAATTAAAATGATGACAAGTGTATAAATTCTGATTTTATATTGCCCGACGCTGATCAACTCGAATTCCAGAAATTTTCGGAGTGTTTCCATTATGTATAATTGTCATGCAATTTGTTAAACACCAGGGTCAGCAAATGTAGCATAAAAACCGGAAATAAATTGAGTATGTACCCTATTTTAAGTTTTGCATGTTTATTAAATGGTTCTTAATTGTATAACAAACATGTATGCGGGTTGCTGTGTTATTTACATTTTTATTGTCTGTTCAACATATTTAAATTAGTCATTCTGCGAATTATGCCATTATTATATTCGATGTCGGGGCTTTTTCATAATTTCGTACAACTAAATTCAAACAGCCATCAATAAGATTTTACAGAAATACTGGGGCTATTCATCTTTCCGGCCAATGCAGGAAGAGATCATCAATTCAGTGATGGCCGGAAATGATACACTTGCACTGTTACCGACCGGTGGAGGTAAGTCGGTTTGTTTCCAGGTTCCCGCACTGGCAATGGAGGGCTTATGCATTGTGGTAACGCCACTCATCGCTCTGATGAAAGACCAGGTAGAGAACCTCAAAAAAAAAGGGATAAAAGCCCTTGCCATTTATTCCGGAATGCATCCCGGTGAAATTGAAGTCGCTATCAACAACTGCATCTATTCCGGAGTAAAATTTCTTTATTTATCGCCCGAACGCCTTGAGACAGAAAAGATCAGGATGAATATCGAAAAGATGCGGGTTTGCTTGCTGGCTGTTGATGAAGCGCATTGTATTTCACAATGGGGTTACGATTTCAGGCCTTCTTATCTCAAAATTACAGAAATCCGAAAATTCCTTCCGGGAGTTCCTGTTCTTGCCTTAACAGCTACAGCAACTGCCGAAGTAGCCATTGACATTCAGCAAAAGCTTGCGTTCAAAAAAGAAAACCTTTTTCAGCAGAGTTTCGAGCGGAAAAACCTGGTATATGTGGTTCAGCATGAGGAGAACAAATTAAACCGCCTCTTAAAAGTAGTTAGGAACCTGAAAGGCTCGGGCATTGTTTATCTGCGCAGCCGGAAGAGGACTGTTGAAATTACTGAATTTCTTAAAAAAAATGGTATTCGGACAGGCTATTATCACGCCGGGCTCGACCGGAAAACCCGTGATCTGAGACAGGACTCCTGGATGACAGGAGAAACCAGGGTAATGGTTGCAACCAATGCCTTTGGTATGGGAATCGATAAACCCGATGTCCGGTTTGTCGCTCATCTGGATATCCCTGACAGTCTCGAAGCATATTTCCAGGAAGCTGGTCGCGCTGGTCGTGACGGGAAAAATGCGTATGCTGTTTTGCTCTACGAAAATGCAGATATTACGGAAGCCAATAGCAATATCAGCAGCCAGTTTCCGGAGATGAAAACCATCAGGCAGGTGTATCATGCACTGGGCAATTATTTTAATCTTGCCATCGGTAGTGGTAAGGATATCAGCCTGGATTTTGACATCGCTGATTTTTCAAACAGTTATAATTTCCCTTTTCAAACAGTTTATAATTCGCTGAAGTTCCTTGAAAAAGACGGGTATCTTTTGCTGCAGGACGTAATCGACGCTGAATCGAAACTATATGTGAGAGCCGGTATGGAAGATTTATACAAGTTTCAGGTTGAGCATTCCCGTTACGATAAGTTCATTAAAACGCTTCTTCGCTCCTACAGCGGACTCTTTACTGAATTTGTTAAAATTAATGAGGAGGAGCTTGCCAGGCGGGCCGAGCTAAAAAGGAAGGAAGTCGATCAATACCTGATTTCACTTGAAAAATTTGAACTGATAACGTATGTTAAGAAGAAAACCATGCCGCAGATCACCTTCCTTACTGAACGGTTCAGTGAGAAAGATATTTACATTTCGGATGAGCATTATAAAAACAGAAAAAAATCGGCGGAGACAAGGTTACAGGCAGTCATTAAGTACCTTAATAATGTTACGGAATGCCGCAGCAGTCAATTGCTTCGTTATTTTAATGAAAATCAATCCAACCGTTGCGGCAGGTGCGATGTTTGTATCGAACGCAACAAAATTGAATTGAGCGACCTGCAGTTCAATTCAATTCTGGATCAGGTTCGGCCTTTATTGATGGAAGAGCCTTTTACCATAGAACAACTGGCAAACCGGCTAAAAGAAGTTAAAGAAGATTATCTGTTGAAAGTTGTACAGTGGCTTCTTGATAATGATCAGGTTGTTTATGATGGCTCACAAAAACTCGCCTGGAAAACCTGATGTTATCAAAACAACAGTTAATTCAGTGAATACTGTTATGCTGTGAATAATTTCTTTATAAAGATGTTCTACTGCCAGTAAAACTTTTTTGTCACCTGATTTGTTAAAAATTATTACTTTTGGATTAAACAACCAAAATCATGGAAATTCAGAAACTTCTTTTTCAGAAAATCAAAGAAGGATTGCCCGGACATCTTTCACTTGTTGATGAAATAGCTGAGCTGTTAAAAATCAGTTACGACAGTGCTTACCGGCGCATCCGTTGCGAAAAATCCCTGTCAGTAGAAGAACTTTACACAATTGCGAACAGGTTCAACCTATCTGTCGATGCCCTGTTTAATGTCAATAGTAACAATGTTGTATTCCGTAACGTTTCGATCAAATCCGAATCCTTTGGCATGAAAGAATGGCTCAGGACCGTTAAAGACGATATGCAACGCATTCATTCTTCCCGGGTTAGTGAAATCATTTATGCGGCCAAAGATCCGCCCATATTTCATTATTTCGAGTTCCCTGAAATTGGTGCGTTTAAAATGTTTTTCTGGGAAAAGACGCTTTTCCAGTTTCCCAGCTTAACGGAGAAAAAATTCTCCCTGGCGAATATGGATCCTGAAATCCAGGAAATTGGACAAAATATCCTGGTTTCTTCTTTAAAAATACCAACAATTGAAATCTGGAACGAAGACACCTTTAATATCATGTTCAGTCAAATTGCCTATTACTATGTTTCGGGATATTTTGAGCGTAAGGAAGATATTTTCACACTTTGCGATAAATTGACATTATGGATTGAGCATATTAAAAAACAAGCGGAGTGCGGGTTTAAATTTTTGTATGGTACTGAACCTGTCGGGATAGAAAACACGTACAGCTTTTACGAAAACGAGGTCGTACTTAATGATAATACAATTTATGTTAAAATGGACAACCGGGATGTTGTTTATCTGACATATAACGTAGTGAGCCTTTTATTTACAAGCAATCCTGACTTTTGCTCGGGAGTAACAAATTACTTTAAAGGGCTGATAAAACAATCCACCCTCATCAGTTCGGTAAATGCAAAAGAAAGGGAACGGTTTTTTAACAAACTGCTCGAAAAAATTGATCAGTTTAGGGATTCAATTAAATAACTGTCGACCGAATCGTATTTTTGTTGATTTAACTCTACTTAAGTGTATTGGCTAATTTTAAAGCTCTTTTTGCTCACCATTATTATAATTTTCATTTTTAGAAACAAAAAAGGTGGAAATAGTGTTTATTTTAAAACTTGCCAATTTTTCAATAAGCGAACACATATCTATTAATTTAAAAAATGAAACAATGATAAATCCAGATCCAACCAATCCCGCCCCCGAGGGAAACAGTATTCTGAGCCCCTACCTTATCGTCGATAGCGTAGAAGAAGAAATTGATTTTTTAAAGCGAGGTATTTGATGCCGAAGTTAAAGAACAAATCCATCAACCCGATGGCAAAACTGTTCATGGGGAAGTCAGAATAGGAGATGTGATCGTGATGATCGGCAAAGCAAGCGGAGAAAATCAATCGACAGCCGCCATGAATTTTGTTTATGTAAAAGATACGGATGCTGTTTACAAGAGAGCCCTTAAAAACGGGGCCGTTTCGATCATGGAACCTACCGATCAGTATTACGGCAGCCGCGACGCAGGATTCCGCGATAAACATGGTTACCAGTGGTGGGCAGGCCAGTTTATCCGAAGGGTTCCGAAGGAAGAGATGGAAAAAGCAGTCGCTCAACGTGTAAACAAATAGTTTCTGTCATACATCTGGCTTCCCTTTCTGGACTGTATTTAGCAGTTTGGGTCGAAATAATACCTGTTTTAAATCATGACATAAACTTATTCAATAAGGGGTTTGGATGGTTCCAGCGTTGTATTTGTTTTAAGGTATTTACCATCATACAGAATGGAATAAAACAATGGCGAATGCAAAGCCGGGAAATTACCTTTTAACACATTATCGGGCCGCTCCCCCTTAAAACCAAGAAATGAGTATTTGCCGTAATGAGGTAATAACCGTGCAAGTCCGGAAACGGCCTGTTTCACATTCGTACCGACAAATCCAATGGTATACGCATTATTTTCAGGGTTTGGAAGTGCATAAACAAGAGATCCTTCACTGGAGAGTTTATTTATCAAGCTGATCTGAGCCGTATCGAAGGCATTATGATAATCCTTTTGTACATTGAACAAGGCAGCAAATTTATTTTCAAACCCGATAACCCAGACCGATTTATTTGCCGGCATTTTAGCAAGTTCATCATCCATGACGATTTGAAGTGATTTATCCTGAGCTTCCTGTGTCTGTTTCCATGTATCAGCCAATGCTTTGTATTCATCCAGGTAGGCACTGTTTTTGGGAAGGATGATCATGCCGTCCGAACTGCCGTAAATTTGGGATAATGATGGAGGCACTTCCGATTTATCCAGTCTCCTGAAAACATCGAACTGCGGATCGACCTCTATTTTTACCGGTTTCGAGGGGAAAGAAAATGAATATGGATTGGTCCGTTTATCTGAAGTTACTGTAATCAAATCCACGGTATCTTCAAAATATACAGCAACCGGTATATCCACGACAAAGATGTCTTCAGGCTGGGTTTGTGATAAAGAGAAATGCAGCATGATTCCATCATCCGCTTTTTCGGTAGAAACATCCGATAATTTGAATGACGGAGCGCCTTTACGTGTAAGCCACTGATCGAAAACAGGCTTCAGGTCTTTATCCGTAAACTTTTGAAGCGATTGCCTGATATCATCGAAAGATGAAATTTTATAGATGTTATCCTTATAAAAAGCCTGATAGCCTTTAATATAACTTTCATCTCCCATCATTTTCCTTAGCATGTGATTAAACATCAAACATTTTCCGTAACCGATTGCCTCTTCTGCCGCATTATTCCTCGACCGGAAATCAACTACCGGAAAATCATTCTCCGTATTTACATAATCCGTGAACTTCGCCAGCGTTTCCCTTCGGTAATCTGCTCCCTGGCCTGCCTGTTCCTTCAACAGGTGATCTGCCATGTAAGCCGTCAGGCCTTCGCACCAGTTCCCCTTCTCAGCATCAACGTACACCGAATTACCCCACCAGTTGTGCAGTAATTCATGCGGATAAGAGGTGTAAAGGATAAACGGGAAGCGAATGATCTTCTCGCCAAGCAATGTAAATGAAGGCATTCCGTAACCGGTTTCCCAGAAATTTTCGACCAGTGCAAATTTCGTATACGGATAAGGCCCGATCAGCCTGACGTACATATCCAGATATCCTGATGTTGCATCGATATACTTTTCTGCCAATGCCGGATCAGGAGTCCTGAGAAATGCCTGAACAAGCACCTCTCCGGCTTTTTTCTCATATTCGGTCCAGCCGGCAGAAATGAGGTAAATTTCTTCTGTCGGATTCTTACAATCGTATTTTACGGTTCGTTCATTATCAGTAACCTTATTAATGACCCGTTCTCCCTGCGAAACAACATTCCAGTCCTTTCTGAGTGTGACGGTCAGATTAAATGATACCAGTGGCTCATCGAACTTCGGAACCCAGAATGTTGAACCGGCGAGGTAAACTCCGGAATCGCTGATCATCCCGCTCGTTTCACTGAAACCCCTGGCATATTCGGCTGCACCCGCTTCAATTTCTCCGGTGATCTTACCCCAATATTTTATCGGGACCAACAAATCTCCCGCCCCATGATTACTTAGAGCAATCGTGTATTTATCGTAAATCGTATCTGAACTATCTGCATTTGATTTTTTCATAAAAGCAGATTTATCCAGCAATTCCGGTGTCAGGTTTTTATTTAACGCAAATGTAAAAAAGCTCACATTCTTGCAAATCTCTTTGGGGATCGTAACAGAATCAACCACATCGATCGATTTTCCCTGAATGCTTAGCTTTACATTCAAATCGTGATGGATAACCTGGGAAAATACAGTTGTCGTGATCAGGAGAAATACCAGGCCAGGAATCGTTTTTAGGTTTTGCATGATCATAAAAATTAAAACTGTTATTAATTGGGCAAAAGTAAAAAGAAAAAGGATTTCAAGTTTCATGTTTCCTATTTCAAGTCTCATGTTTCAGGTTATCGTTGGGAAAGCGTATCAGCATTGGAAATATTCATTGTCCAAATGACTCCTTCGAAAAATTCGTTGATATTCCTTGATATCCATCGAAATAAATGGGAATAATATAAGGTTAAAAGTGATAACCCTGCCCTTTGTTGGTGTTTTCACCAACAAGATTTACATCCAGCCATTTTTAACAGGCTGGTGACAACGCCAACTTGAAGCAAATTATCTGTTAGTCTATTCAACTAAAATTTTCTTTATTATTTCGGCTTTCTCGTAAATGAGATTTAAGAAGTAAATTCCCGATGGTATTCCGGAAATGTCGAGATAATTCAGGCTTGGTTCAAATTCCTTTATTTTTTTACCGGTAAAATCAAACATAGAAATCGCTTCGGGTTTAATGGTTTCCGGATATTCAACCTTTATTTTGCCCCTGGCAGGATTCGGGCTCAATAGAATTCCGAAACTATTTGTCTCCTTTATACCTACATTGAACAAACTGCAGGTGCCGAAATCAGAATTTACATAGATTAGTTCTCCATTATCTGACTCACATAAAAACCAGGTCCATCCACCCACATAACCCGCCTGTCCGCTTTGGAGAATTCCCCGGTTGCTGCCGATCCCTTCTATCCATTTTTCATGAGTATCTCCGTAGGAAAGATAATCAAGATCGAATACCTTCCTGTAAGTGCCATTGATGGCAACCGAGTCAATTGATCCGACCCGAGCCTGGACTGGGTATCCGTCATGCGTATATATTTCGATCGTATCTCCCGTCTGGGCTCCGAAATCATATTTCAAATAATCAGTTCCCCAAAATCTGAAATACACTTTCCCCGATGAATCTTCCCGGATACATCCATCAAATGTCCAGTTCAAAGGAATCCCCTCATAAGAGACATAAACTTTCAGATAGGACAAATCATTTATGAATGTATCACCGTCAAGTTTATAATTAAATGTATAATAAGTTGTATCCCACCATCCCAAACCTTCTGTAACTTGAAGTACATTCCATTCCCTGTTTTGCTGAACGATGGGGTAATAATCCTGACCAAAAAAAGAAATGGCTGAGATTAAGCAGATAAATAATGAAGATGCTTTTTTCATGGCAAAGTTTTTAGATTTGATGAAAATACATAATAAAAAGGTCTCAAAATATGCCAACGTATCTGACACGTTCAAAGATATTAAAAGAAGTTTGAATTACAAAATCAAACTGGAAAAAAATAGTATTTCCATCCATATTCAACAAATTGATGATAACACCAACCTGGATCAAAATCCGACTTTTGACAACTCCAATGAAAAAAATCATGCTTACTAACATGAATAGTACTATCTTTGATTTGAAAGTTTCCCGGAGAAAATTACAATCAATGAATACACGTTTTAAATCCACTTCTGGTTTATAAGAATGAAAAAAATAAAGGGGTTATTCTGTTTCGCTATTTTTACCGGATTGATGATGTTATTCACTTCTCGTGTAATCAATGCCCAAAATCAATACAAATCCGGTTCTCCAAAACAAATCATCATTGAAAATTTTGATAGCGGTGCCGTTGATCTGACATCATACCCAGGTGAAGATGAGGAACCCCTCGATTGGGAATTGAATTCAACAATTACCTACCAAAATTCCCCCTGGTCGCTGAAACTTTATGGAAATACCTGGAAGGTTCAAACTATTCAACCCGTAGTTGTAAATAAAGGTGACGTGTGGCAGGTTTCTGCCTATATCGCTTCGAAAGCTGAAATCGAGGGATTTGCCATCATGGATTCTGCACATGTACTTTTTTATTCGTTTGCAGGATCGGAGGAGGTGAATATTGATGAATGGGTGCCCGTTTACCAGGGCTGGTTTCCTGAAAGCCAATGGAATGATTATCAACTTCCGGTTGCAGATGACTGGCTCGCTTTTTTTGATTACCTGCCTGAAATCACAGGTCTGGTTTATATCAATGATAAGGATGGCACATCGCAGGGCGAAGTTTATTTTGATAATATTATAAACATCAGTAATGATTTACCTTTTATTCCTGAAGTATCGATTGATTTTGCTGTTGGAGGAGTTTATACCGATGTAGACGGCAGTAAAGTTGTTGATGTTCAATTTACAAGTGAAGTGATTGACCCTGATAGTGAAACCCATGACTATTTCTGGAATTTTGGAGATGACTCGACCAGCAATGAACAGAATCCATTGCATACTTTTTTAGTCACCGATGATCATCCTTACAGGGTTATCCTCCGGGTTGTTGACCCGACTGACAGATGGGGACAGGCAAGTTGCAGCGTTGAAGTCGATCCGGGAAACAGCTCCTTTCCCGTAACGCTGAATTTTGTTGGTGATATCATGCTGGCCCGGAGATACGAAAATCCGGGCGGAATTATTCCCACGCAAGGTGTTGAAGCTATTTTCGAACCAACCCTGCCATTTCTCGGGGATGCTGCGGATATTACGGTTGCCAACCTTGAATGTCCGCTGACCACCTATTGGGAGCATCACCCGACAAAATCCATTTATTTTAAAGGTTCGCCAGCGAATGTGGCAGGTTTGGTTTATGCCGGAATCGATATCGTTACTCTTGCCAACAACCATACACTTGATTATATGTTTCCGGGGATGCAGGAAACCCAATCCGTTTTAGAAGAAAATAATATCCTCTATATGGGAGCCGGGGCAAATTCATATGAGGCTTATCTGCCGGTTTTTTATTCAAAGTCGGGTGTGAATTTCGCCTTCCTTGCCGCAAGCGACAGAACCGGGCAATATAACAATGAACAGCCCTATCTGAATGCCGGATACAACAAACCCGGCTTTGCTTATCTTGAACCCTATTATATTAAAAAGCAAATTGATGAAGTTAAGGATGTCTCTGATCTGGTGGTGTTGGAGTGGCATACCGGTACTGAGTATTCATCTGAACCGGGTGAGAAATGCGATTCCTGCTCCCTGTTTGGTGAGGATAATGAATCAGATGAAAATTATTATCCGTTAGCCCTGGCTCCAACTCCAAAGGACAGGACTACCACTCATTTCGCCATCGACAATGGGGCAGACCTCGTTATTTGCCATCATCCTCACATGATGCAAGGGGTCGAGCTCTATAACGGAAAGCTCATTGCCCATTCGATGGGGAATTTTGCGTTCGATCAGGAATACCCGGAAACTTATCCCTCATTCATCCTGAATACGAAAGTTAACGAAACAGGATTTTATGAATTTACACTTACCCCCGTGTACATCGATGACTATATCCCGCAAAGGGCCAAAGGAGGTTTGGGCCTGCATATTCTGGATGATCTGGCACAGCGTTCAAAAGACTTGGATACATACCTGGAAATTGACAGGGACAGTGTCATTGCAAGAGTGATCATGGATACTGCCGGCATGATTTCAACCTTTACGGAAAATACTGTCGAGCTCCCGATGGAAGCAGCCGGAAGCAACTGGACATCGCCCCCTTATTCCCTGGCAAGATTGGGAAGTATTTCATCCGTGAACAGCATTGAGCCAAACGGTAGTTATGAATTCCGGCTGGGCAGGGAATTGATCTGGTTCGGCAATATGGAGGATGAAGGCTGTACCTTGTGGGACCTGAACAGCACAAATGAAACTTACTGTGATTCGGTCCACTTTTCTGGTGAGCGCTCTATCCAACACATACGGACTTCCGGTTCAACGTCTAACATTGTTACGAATTTCGAGGAAAGGATCATTTGCCCTAGTGATACCGCCAACTATTCACTCTGCGGTTATATAAAAACCCAAAATGGCGCCAATGTCACCATTGAAATAAGATATTACCAGGATCGCACCGGAACTCTGGTACTTGGTACCGAAAATATCGGTGTGCAGGTAAATGGCAATACCCCCTGGACTTTTTATCACCGGGAGCTTACGATCCCCACAGGAACGAAGTTTTTCGATGTTCGTCTGAACAGTGGTATTCCCGGTTCGGGCACCGCTTATTCCTGGTTTGATAATGTGAGTGTTATTCGCTGGGATGGATGGGCGGATTATGCTATTTCGCAATCCATGCCCACACCGAATGATTATTATTTTATCCAGGTTAAATCATCTGACAATTCTGAAGATATAGTCGTTAATTATTCTGAAACGGGTTATGAACCGGCACATAAAATTGAGACCGATCTGAAGGTCTTCCTCGAAGGCCCATTCAATGGCACTGATATGAATACCAGTTTAACCAATTCAACTATTTTACCGATAAGCCAGCCTTATCATACAGCTCCGTGGAATTATAACGGAACCGAGTCGGTTGTTTCCATTCCGAATCCTGATATAGTCGATTGGATTCTCGTTGAGTTCCGGGATGCAATGGATGCAGCCAGTGCAACTGGGTCGACGACCGTCGAACGACAGGCTGCTTTTCTTAAAAAAGACGGTTCTGTTGTTGGTTTGGATGGCACCTCTCTTTTATCATTCAATCATTCTATACTTCATTCCTTGTTTGTCGTGGTGCGTCATCGAAACCATATTGATATTATGTCAGCAAATCCATTAACCGATATGGGCGGAGTATATATTTACGATTTTACGACTTCCATCGACCAGGCTTATGGAGGTGTTGCCGGATATAAATCCATTGCGCCGGGAATTTATGGAATGGCAGGCGGAGATGCTGATGCAAATGGGACGGTTGATATTTCAGATAAAATAATGTGGGAAACATCTGCCGGAGTAAAAGGCTATTTACAAGAGGATTTGAATTTTGATGGCCAGGTTAATAATCCGGATAAGAATGACATTTGGATTTTAAATAACAATGCCAAATCATCGCAGGTGCCGGATTAAAATTACAAATCAGGAGATTTAAACCGTAAAGGTTACTTTTGAGAATGTCCTGGCAACCTATTGTCTTAGAACTTCCGCTTTGTTGTTTTCGCTGCCTTCCTTTTCCTGTAAGCCACAACTGCGGTTGCAGGAATTATTAATAGAGTGGGTATCGTAGAAGCCAGTGGCCTTGGTGTACCTTTTAAATTGTGAAGACCATAAGTCAGGCTCAGTGCAATGATTGATGGGATGAGGATTGCTGCCCCAAGGGCAAGTGTTTGCCGTTTAATGCTGATGGCAAGAAATTCGCAAAATTTCATTATGATCCCGCCAAACAAAAAGGTATAACTTCCTTGCTTCAGCGCTGCTGTGAATGAAGGGAGCCATGCCTGTGTGGCCAAGAAATTGATAACGAAAACAACGATCCCCAAAAAGATGGCACCGTAAATTCCCATTTTATAGTTGATGAAGCGGCTACCAAAATCAATTGCTTTTCTAAGATGCGATTTATTGCCGGGGCAGGTTTTGGGCTGCTTGTGTTTCATCATACAGGGCAATAATAGTTATTATTTTGTTGATAGCCGGCAATTTTTTATCATTGACTATCCTATATCATATTTCCGGCTGCTTTGCTATGCAGGATCGGTGAGCGGCAAATAGCAAAGGGCAAAAGCTGTGCGGCTAACTTAAGTAATCTCAAATTAAAAAATTTGAAGATTTTGACATCAGGCGCCGTAGTCAGGAGAATAAGTTCATTGAAGGTTATTGCATGGCAAATGCTTAAGTCAAGACATCTTAGTAAACAGTGCTAAACAAAGAATAGCTGGAGGTTAAACAGTTAAATCCCTTTACTTCTTTGGAGTTTTTTCACTGTGTTTTTTAGATTCATATTTTTTTTCAGCAGGTTTTTTAAATTGGTCTTTTTCCTTTGCATGGTTGACATAAATATTATTTTCCTTGGTTGTATGACAGGAAACAGCCAGGAATGATAACGCCAAAGCAATTATGATAAGCCTTTTCATAAGACATTAATTTTTAAAATTATCGGCAGTTCTATAACGCGAAAACATGCAAAGCTATTAAATAAGTTTTAACTCAATTCCATCGTTAAGATTTTTTTCAAAGATTTCCGGAAATTTGAAATTTACAATCAACAATATTTAATTTACAGGAACATTCTTTTTGTCTTAAAAATGTTATCGGTAAATTTTTTAATTTTCTCAGAATTAATAACCCGCTCCATTAAGACCTGCAGAATTACGTTTTCTAATTCTTCTTCTTATAAAAGGCAACTTCATCAACAAACTTAACTTATGTGTATATATTCAACAGGTGATGAATATATACACATAGCTCTTATTTTATTGTCATTTAACTATTTATGTTCCTTAAATATAGGTTATGTATATTTATTCAACACTTTCATTATATAAAAACTGATTTTGTCATTTATTATATAGCTGGTTTATAGTTAGTTATAATAGTTTTTTATTATGGCATCATACTTGAAATCCCATTTTTAAATATAAAAATATTATATATGAATAGGCTCTTTTCAATCTAATAAATCTTAAAGTTATGAAAAAGTTATTTCTTCTTATCGTAAGTGCTTTGATATTCTATTCCGGCTCCATTATCATGAGTAAAGATACTTCGGGAAATAAAAGCACAAACAAGGACAACACAATTAATATAGCATGTTCTCCTGATCTGTATGGCCTAACAAATCTTTGGGTTAGTGATTATAGCAATCTAAATCCGGACTTTAAAATTAACCTAACCAGAGTTGGTCCGGGTGAATTAAGCGCTAAGTTCATGACAGGGACTAATTTAGGTTTTGTATCAAATCAATATTTTCAGTCGATTGAGAACAAATCTTTATGGAAAGTATTGATTGGCCGGGAAATTATTGTGCCAATAATAAATTCTAAAAACCCTTTCATTAAGCAAATTTATCAGAAAGGTATTTCATCCAATATGTTAGCTGAAATTTTTCGTAACCCTGATAAGTCAAGTTGGGGATCACTTCTTGAAAACGGGGAAAATGTCCCACTTAATTTCTATCTTATAAAAAATGAATCCATTAAATTGAAATTGGCGGAGTTCATGGGAATTGATCAAATAATTGTTAAGGGGAATGACGTAAATACCAGTGATGAAATGCTCACCGCTATTCAAAATGACCCTTATGGAATTGGTTTCTGCAAATTATCAGATATCATTGATCCTAATAATCAGGGCTTAGCCGACAATATAAAACTTCTTCCTATTGATAAAAATGGCAATGGGCACATCGATTATTTTGAAAATATATATGATAATCTTAACGATTTTACCCGTGGAATCTGGATTGGGAAATATCAGAATGCATTAATAAGTAATTTGTATTCTGTTTCTAATGGCCTTCCAAAAAATGAAACGGAAGTGGCATTTCTTAAGTGGGTACTCAGTGATGGGCAAAAGCTTCTGGAAGCAAATGGTTTTAGCGAATTGGTTTCTAATGAAAGAAAAGGGAAAATTGAACAATTAAACGAATTCGAAAACTACGTTGGCGCCACAAAAGAACGCTATGCGATTCAAAAGTTAATACTGCTTATTTTTATTTTATCAGTTGGAATGGGGCTCATTGTAAATATTTTTGCCAGAAACAGAAGGAAAAAGATCAACGCTTCGCAAATTGCTACCCCTGATCACAGTAATGTGATTAATGAAAATTCCATAAACATTCCAAAAGGATTGTATTTCGATAAATCACATACGTGGGCATTCATGGAAAAAGATGGTATAGTAAAAGTTGGAATTGATGATTTCCTCCAACATATCACAGGAAAGTATAATCGTTTAGAAATGAAAAATCCCGGAGATAAAATCAAAAAAAGTGAACAGATGTTATCGCTTATTCAAAATGGAAAACATTTAAATATTTACGCACCTATTTCTGGAACCATAATAGATATAAATGAATCATTGGTTACAGATCCATCTGTTATCAATTCATCTCCCTACGTGGATGGCTGGGTATATATGATGGAACCAACCAACTGGTTACGCGAAATTCAGTTTTTACGTATGGCAGATAAATACAAAGCATGGTTAATCAATGAATTTACTCGATTAAAGGATTTTCTTGCCGGATCAGTAAATGCCAGAACAGTGGAATATGCCCATATAATGTTTCAGGATGGTGGAGAACTTAAAGACAATGTTCTCAGCGATTTTGGACCTGAAATTTGGGAAGATTTTCAGAAGAATTTCATTGACACTTCCGAATTAAAATGAGTTTGTTAATAACTTTCCCTAACAATTAAATTAAGTAGTTATGAGGATAGATCGAAGAAACTTTTTCAGGGTACTTGGCGTAACAGGCGCCACACTTGCCATAGGAAAAGAAGTAAATGCAACACCAGTAAATGAGAATGAGGTTGAATTCAATGGAATACTTTATGATTCAACTCGATGTGTGGGCTGCCAGACATGTGAATATTCATGTGCAGAAGCCCATAATTTACCAGAACCCGTGGGTTCACCGGAAATAGGAGTTCTCAGGAAAACAGATGAGACAAGACGAACAGTTGTAAATGTTTATAACACATCAAAAGGTGAAGTTTATGTAAAAAAACAATGCATGCATTGCAACGAACCAGCTTGCACTGCTGCGTGTTTAACACAGGCTATGCACAAGACAAAAGAAGGCCCGGTCATCTGGAGAGGTGAAAAATGCATGGGTTGCCGCTATTGCATGATCTCCTGTCCATTTGATATGCCAAAATTTGAATACAACAGTCCGAATCCGAAAATAACAAAATGCGACATGTGCTTCGATCGGCAACAGGAAGGTAAAATTCCAGCATGTGTTGAAAATTGTCCGGCTGAAGCCCTTGTTTTCGGAAAACGAAGAGACCTTTTAAAAGAGGCTCATAAACGGATCGTGGAAAATCCGGATATCTATGAAGATCATATTTATGGCGAAAATGAAGCTGGTGGAACCGGGTTTCTGTACCTTTCAGCCGTTCCATTTGATGAATTAGGGTTCAATACAAAAGTTCAAAAATCATCTTACCCCGAATTGTCAAAAGGATTTCTTTACAGTGTCCCGACCGTATTTGTTCTCTGGCCCGCGATATTGTTAGGTATTCAGGAAGCAACTAAAAACAATCACCCTAATACAGATGAAAATGAGTAATACAGGCAGTATTTCAATTGTAAAAGACCCGGAAGGTAAAAACATTTGGAAGTTTTTACGAAGTGAATTGAAACCCAAAGGAAAGATTTTCACACCATTTAATATCATTTCCATTCCCATCATACTTTTAGGTCTGGTGCTAATTATAATCCGGTTCTGGAAAGGAATCGGAGCCATTACAAATCTTACGCAGGATGTGCCCTGGGGTTTGTGGATTGGCTTTGATGTTGTGACAGGTGTCGCCTTTGCAGGTGGTGCTTATGTGATTACATTTATGGTATATATTCTGAATATGCGGAAATACCATTCAATTGTCCGGGTTACCGTGCTGAATGGGTTCCTGGCCTACGTGTTTTATGCCGGAGCCTTACTTCTTGATTTAGGCCGCCCCTGGAATGTAATCAATCCGATTATTGGAAATAACTTTGGGGTTAGTTCAGTTTTGTTTCTTGTTGCATGGCATTTTCTGCTATATATGATCGCACAGTTAATTGAATTTTCGCCGGCTATTGCGGAATGGCTTGGTGCTCGTCGTGCCCATAAAATTTTATCAGGCATGACCCTTGCTGCGGTAATTTTTGGTATAACATTATCCACCTTGCATCAATCGGGATTAGGAGCACTTTATCTGATGGCAAAGGATAAAATTCATCCATTGTGGTATTCCGAATTCATCCCCATTATGTTCTTTGTATCCAGTATTTTCGCCGGACTTTCGATGGTCATCTTTGAGGGTTCCATTAGTAATAAAGTATTTTCTGACCAGATCAGCGATAAAAATCATCATGCGCATAGTAAGATAATCCATGGATTATCAAAAATATGCGCTGGTACCATGTTCGCCTACTTTTTCCTGCAGGTACTTGTGTTTGTTCACGGCAAACACTGGGATCTGTTAAATACACCAATGGGTTACTGGTATCTTACTGAGATGCTTGGTTTCGTATTGCTTCCCATGTTACTCTTCTATTTCAGTTATCGCAGAAATAATATATTGCTGATTAAAATAGCCTCCATTATGACCATTGTCGGTATCATTATCAACAGGCTCAATGTAACGGTAATTGGTTTTAGATGGGATGCTGCTTCGCACTATTATCCTTCATGGATGGAAATTGTAGTTACAATGGCCGTAATATTTACTGAATTATGGATATTCAGGTGGGTGATAACCCGTATGCCGGTTCTTCGTGATTCGCCATCCTGGGTCAATGAAAAAAAATAATTAAACTAGATTATATTGTAAACCTTAAAAACTTAAGAAAATGGACGGATTTACGTACACCAATATATTTGAAACAAAAGGAATAGAATATCTGATTATAATTGCATTCCTTGTCATTTTGATCCCATTCTGGATCATAATAAACAAACAAACAAATGTTGCAAAACGAATTCAAAATGCGATGGGAATTTTTACAGCTAAAATTCTACGTATCCCACAGGGATTGTTCTACACTAAAAACCACTTGTGGGCCTACCTTGAAAAATCAGGCAATGCAAAAGTAGGGCTTGATGACTTTCTTCTCCAAATTGTTGGAAATGTAAATGTAAACTACATAAAAAATCCCGGCGAATTTCTCAAAAAAGGTGAAATCCTTGCAGAAATAGATCAAAATGGTAAACGCCTTAAGCTATTTTCACCCATTACCGGAGAAATTGTAAATACAAATCCACAGCTACAGGAAAACCCGGATATTTTGCATGACGACCCATACGGAAAAGGTTGGGTTTATGCCATAAAGCCATCAAACTGGGCCGCTGAAACAAATACATATTACCTGGCTGAGGAAGCCACAAGCTGGATTTCAAAAGAGGTTGACCGTTTCAAGGATTTTTTAGCTGTATCACTTGGGAAACATTCTTCCGAACAATCGCTTATTGCTTTCCAGGAAGGTGGAGAACTACGCCAAAACATACTTTCAGAATTAGATCGGGAGGTTTGGGACGATTTTCAGGAAACTTTTCTAAGCTGAAAAAAAGATTTGTAGAAAAACTTTACAATATCCCCGGTTTTTTAGTAATTTGCGGTCAGAAAAATTGGTCAGCTTTAGAATTGATCAACTATCAAAAAAACAATGAGGTAATATGGCTTTTCTTAATAAAACCGGATTTAAAAGGACCCGTGCATATTTGTTTTACAAAAAATACTTAAGGTTCCGGTCTTCGATATACGGTCGCGTTATTTACATTATCACCATTTCATCGGTTTTTTTGTTTGTTTCCTTCGGGATAATTTTCAGATCGGTTTACGAAGAATATCTAAACACTGTCATCCGTCAGAATGGGAATAACGTAGGTTCTATTGTTGAAGGAGCGCTCTATTATTCCATGCTGCAAAACGACAAAAGTTCGCTGCAAAGCACCCTTGATATTATTAATACAATGCCGGGTATTGAGGAGGTGAATATGTATAACAACCAGGACAGCCTTGTTTATTCTTCCTTTGCTTTCGACACTACTAAACAAAGCAACCCCGATTGCAAGAGTTGCCACCCGGATGTTAAATCAATGTTTCCCGATAAGGAGAAATCGTACCGGATCATTAATGCGCAAAATGCCTGCAACATGAGTAAAACTGGAAATGGACACAGGCAATTGTTAATTCGGTCTCCCATTTACAATGAAAAATCCTGTTATCTGAGTTCATGCCACGCTCACCCGGAAACAGATGAAGTGCTCGGTTCGCTGATCATTAAACTTCCCTTGCAGGATCTTGATGCGGCTGTAATAAAATCATCAGAAGATTTTTTTCTGCTGGCTGCCATTACCACGTTCTTCCTGATCTCATTTTTAATCGTATTTACGAGGAAAAAAATCAAAGACCCATTGAATGCAATCATCAATGCCAGTGAGGCTGTGGCAAAGGGTGATAAAACGATGCGCCTGGAAATAAAACCCGATCTTTTGGATGATATGAGGATGGTTTCCATGGCCTTTAATAACATGCTCAATAACCTGAATTTAGCGAATAAGGAATTGGAAAACTGGTCGCATCAGCTTGAATATAAGGTTCAGAAAAAATCAGAAGAGTTATCCGAAATTCAAAATGAATTAATTCATGTAGAAAGAATTGCATCACTTGGAAAACTCTCCTCCTCTGTGGCACATGAAATAAATAATCCATTATCCGGTGTATTAACCTACACCAAGCTGGTACATAAACATTTAAGCAAGATTGACATGGATCACGTGGCGAAAGATTCAATGTTGAAATATTTGAAAGTAATTGAGATGGAAACGAAACGATGTGGGGACATTGTGAAGGGTCTGCTCGATTTTTCAAGAAAAGACCAACAAAATTTTGAAAACAAACAGTTGCATCAAATTTTAAAGGATACCTTCGATTTAATGGCACATCAAATGAAAATGGCCAATATTAACTTTTATGCCGATTTTTCAGCCACGTCCGATTTGATTTATTGCAGCGAAAATCAAATTAAACAAGCATGTGTTGCCATTTTGGTGAATGCTTCCGAGGCCGTTGCTGAGAACGGGGAAATTCTGATTAAAACCACGAATCCGGATGAAGATCATATAAGGATCGATATATCCGATAATGGTGTTGGAATTGCACCTCAGGATATGCCACATATTTTTGAACCCTTTTATTCAGGCAAACAAAAGGCAAGTGGCATTGGATTGGGACTGGCTATTGTTCATGGCATCGTTCAAAGCCATAAAGGAAAAATTGAAATCGATTCAGAGCCAGGAAAAGGAACAACCCTTTCTATCATTTTGCCTTTGATCAGGAATTAAGATAAATTAACATGAAAAAAAAAATCTCACTTTTAATCGTTGATGATGAAGAATCTGTAAGGGAATCTTTGTTAAACTGGTTCATCGAGGATGGGTACGATGTTGATTGTGCCGAAAATGCTAAGGAGGCTTTGTCGATGATTGAATCAAAAAACTTTGATATCATTCTTGCCGATATTAAAATGCCGGGAATGGACGGGCTTGAGATGCACAGAAGGATTAAAGCAATAAATAAAGATGCTATTGTGATTGTTATGACAGCCTTCGCATCCGTTGAAACAGCTGTTCAGGCTTTAAAAGACGGAGCTTATGATTACGTAACGAAACCTTTTGATCCGGATGACCTTTCCCATTTAATTCGTAATGCATCTACCCAGCTTACCCTGAAAGCCGAAAATGAAGCGCTTAAGGATAAAATCGTTTCACTTGAAAACATTGAATATATTGTCGGGAACAGTAATGCAATGATAAAGGTGTTAACGGATGTTGAAAGTGTAGCTCAATCCAATTCATCCGTTATCATAACGGGCGAAAGCGGGACAGGGAAAGAGCTTATCGCCAGGGCTATTCATTCAAATTCGTCACGCAAATATTTTCCAATGGTTAGTGTTCATTGCGGGGCATTATCCGAAAGTTTGCTTGAAAGTGAATTATTCGGACATGAAAAAGGAGCGTTTACCGGTGCAATGTTCAATCGTAAAGGAAGATTTGAAATGGCAGATGGAGGAACAATTTTTCTGGATGAAATAGCTACCATTTCTGCGAAAATGCAAATTGAATTGTTGCGTGTTTTAGAATCAAAAACGTTTATGCGTGTTGGGGGTAATAAAGAAATAAAATCTGATTTCAGGGTTCTTATGTGCTACAAACAGGGACCTGAAAAAGCTGGTTGAACTTGGAACTTTTCGTGAGGATCTTTATTACAGGCTGAATGTAGTGAACATAATCGTTCCGCCACTTCGGGAAAGGCGTGAAGATATTCCGATGCTTGTAGACCACTTTATAAAAAAATATTGTAAATCCATGAGCCGTGATCTTATTTCAATTGACCCGGCAGCTTTAAAACGCCTTGAAGAAAATGATTTTCCGGGCAATGTCCGTGAACTCGAAAATATGATTGAACGTGCTATTGTCATTGGAAATGGGAAGGAAATCACCCTGAAAGATTTACCCCTGGGGAAAGATATAATTAACAGCTCTTATGAAAGCCTGGATGATCTTGAAAAAAAATACATTCTCGAAATCCTGAATAAATATGACTGGAATATTTCACGGTCAGCCCGGGCATTAAAAGTGGACAGGGTTACCCTTTACAATAAAATCAAGAAATTCGACTTAAAATCACTAAGAAAATCCTGATTTTTTCATTGTCTTATAATTGGATTAATAGCTTGAAAAAATCGCGTATTCATTAAGGTACTATTTCATTGAGCAAGCAACGAATTTTATTGGTCTCTCACGGGCATTTCGAGAATTATGTTCTCGATACTATTGCTGAAGATGTAACCCATGAATTTCTTTATCCGGTGGATATTATAGAAAGTCATGCCGATTTAAGCGAGTTTTATGAACCTACACGAAGACAATACGATGGGAATAAATTATTAAAATTTCTGGATTCCAATTCCGGATCCGAATATTTAAAAACGATCGGATTATTTCGGGTCGATTTGTTCATACCCATCCTTACTTATATTTTTGGTCAGGCTGCTTTTAAAGGAAAAACAGGAATCGCTTCCATTTATCGGTTAAAAAACGAACAATACGGCATGAAAAAGGATGAAGATCTGTTGCTTGACCGGTTCAGAAAAGTGGTGATCCATGAACTGGGGCATACATTCGGGTTGCCTCACTGCTATATTCCAAGTTGTGTGATGCGGTCCAGCACATACGTTGAAGATATCGATCAGAAAAAGAACGGACTTTGCAGTAAATGCAAGGCTGAGATAACGCCGGAAACTTGATTTTCAGTACTTCTCAAAAATCCCGAACAACAAATTGATTCCTATAAAAACCTACCTGCAACAAATATTCTGAAATCACAGTCTCACTGATTTAGTGAGTTTGATGATTGCAATAGGTTACAAGCTTTCTGAAAAGAGGGTGCAAACTAAAAGGATGGTTCTATCCATGTATTTAGTATCAATAATTCATCAGCTACTTTTATTAATATTATTGTATATTTGCATAGATAAACTTATTAGATTTGATAATCAGTTGTGGTAAGAATCTTCATCAAATACATGGTCTCGATCCGGTGCAAATTGATCGTGAAGTCGGAGTTGGATAAACTCGGACTGCATTATGTAAAGGTGGAATTAGGTGAAGCAGATATCAAAGGTACCATTACTCCTGAACAGCGCCACCAGTTAAAAACTGCATTACTGAAATCGGGACTTGAACTGATGGATGACAAAAAAGCCATTCTGATCGAGCGGATAAAAAACATCATTGTGGAGATGGTTCATTATGAAGACGAAATGCCCAAAGTAAAGTTTTCAATTTTCCTCAGCGAGAAGCTCGATCATGACTATACCTATTTAGCAAACCTTTTTTCAGAAGTAACGGGTATCACCATTGAACAATATATTATCGCTCACAAAATTGAGCGCGTTAAAGAATTGCTCATTTATGATGAACTCAATCTTACCGAAATATCCTACCGGCTGAACTACAGCAGTGTTTCGCATTTATCCAACCAATTTAAAAAAGTAACCGGTTTAACGCCTACCTATTTTAAGCATCTTAAGAACAAAAGACGCAGCAATCTCGAAAATGTGTGAATGATGTAACTTTTTTCTGAAATTGTGTAACGCTTTTCGGAATTAATAGCTCCACCTTTGCTGAGTGAAAATTAATTCACATTCAAAGAGCAATTAAGATGAGGGCTTTGAAATTTATCATTATCATAATGTTGTTTTTTTCTGCTATTGCTATGCAGGCGCAAGTGGCAGTAAACGTAAATATAGGTTCGCCTCCGCCATGGGGCCCGGTCGGATATACAGAAGCCCGGTACTATTATCTTCCGGATGTGGAATCTTATTATGATGTTCATGCAGCCATGTTTATTTGTTTTGTGGAAGGAGACTGGGTTCACAGGGATCATCTCCCCTCGCGGTATAAAAATTATGATTTATATGAAGGTTATAAAGTAGTAATAACGGACTATCACGGCAGTGCTCCCTACGCAAATTTCAAAGAGTATAAAGCCAAATATGCCAAAGGCTACCGTGGTCCGGCACAAAAAACTATTGGTAAGAAACCGGGTAAAGAAAACGCCCACTCAAAAAATTCTGATAATGGCAAAAAAAGTAATAAAGATAAGGAAAAAGGTAAGGATAAAAAGAATAGAAAGTGAACTAAAAAAACAACAAGAGATTAATCAATAAACTACAAAATGGAAAACTTAGAACTCGAAAAAGCAACAGCGCACATAACAGTTGAAATAATCGAATATTTAACAAATTCAGTAGTTAGCAAAACGATTTTAAAAAAATCGACAGGAAATATCAGTGTAATATCATTTGACAGTGGCGAAGGCCTGACCGAAAAAACCTCCCCTTTCGACAGTTTCGTTCAAATTATTGAAGGTCAGGCGGATATCGTAATTAGCGGAATACATAATTTACTTCAGACTGGACAATCCATTGTAATACCTGCCCACGCACCCAGCAATGTAACTCCGAACGGGCGTTTTAAAATGATTCAAACCGTGATAAAAAGTGGGTATTATTAAATAAGTACGGCATGAAGGTTCTTTTACCTGTATGACCCAACAAAAATGTGTGAATTATATAACATTTTCCCAAAATTCTGTAACACATACCGTATTGCATTATATGACTTTTGTATTTATTAATTTTAAAAAAAATAAGATGAAAAAACTATTACTATCAATTATTTGCATTGCATTTACATTTATGATGAATGCACAAACCATTGACAAAAAATGGAATATTGGTTTACATGGAGGATTAACCCAGTACAAAGGCGACCTCGGCAATGACTTCTATAGAACTCATATGGCAGTTTATGCCTTTGGTGGCCTGTCTGTTTCAAGGTACATCGCAAATCACTTCGATTTAAACGTGTTACTAACGAAAGGAACGGTAGGATATAAACGCGATACCAGCTACTTTAATGCCCCTTTTACATCAATACTCCTCAATGCAAGGTTTAATATACTGGCATCCAATTACGCTGTAATTCCTTATTTATTTGTGGGAGGGGGAGCTATGTTATTTGATAAAGATCTCAAAGCCAGTGCCGGTAAACTAGATTGGGTTGCACCTTCATTTGGAGCAGGAGTAAATATAAAGTTGGGTACAGACGTAATGCTTAATTTACAGGAAACCTTTCTTTATTCTTCGGAAGATTTCAGAGACGGGGTTGCGGCAAATGAAAATGATATGTACCTTCTTCATACAATTGGAGTTACCTTTAATTTTGGTAAGAAAAAAGATGCTGATAAAGACGGTATATCCGACTACCGAGACAAATGTCCTGGAACCCCTGCTGCTGTTGTTGTTGATAAAGTCGGATGTCCGGTGGATACAGATGGAGATGGCGTAGCTGATTATTTAGATGCATGTCCTGATGTTGCGGGCAACAAGGATTTAAAAGGTTGCCCCGACAAAGATGGTGATGGTATTGCTGATAAAGAAGATCGTTGCCCAGATGTAGCAGGTCTTGCAGCATTAAAGGGATGTCCTGATACCGACAAAGACGGTATACCTGATATTGATGATAAATGCCCGGATACAAATCCCCGATATAAAGTAGATATAGTAGGTTGTCCTATGGATAATGACCAGGACGGTGTATTAAATGAAGATGATGCATGTCCTGATTTAGCCGGTATTGCTACCTTAAAGGGTTGCCCTGATAAAGATGGTGACGGTATCGCCGATAACGAAGACAATTGTCCTGATGTAGTAGGTACACTTGCAAATAGAGGTTGTCCTGAAATAGCCAAAGAGGATTCAGTAAAGATTACTAAGATTGCAAGTAAAATTTTCTTCGAAACCAACAGCGATAAGCTTAAAGTAGCATCCTTAGCTCAATTGGACGAACTGGTAATTATTCTCAAAAAGTATGAGAATGCAAAATTAACAATCGAAGGTCATGCCGATAGCCAGGGTGCAGATGATTTCAACCTTACTTTATCACAAAAGCGTACCGAACTCAGTAATAACATACTTGATGTCAAAAGGTATTATGGAATCGCGTTTGACAGGAATAGGTTATGGCGAAACCAGACCAATTGCTGACAATAACACTGCTGAAGGTCGCGCAAAAAACAGGAGAGTTGAATTAAAAACATCTTATTGATGAATAATAAAAATTAAGCAATGTTTGGAATTTCATGTAGGGTATGGGCTGTTGATTTCAACAGCCCATTTTTCTATACAACTCCAACGCCAATTGATTATTTAAATAAAAAGTTCATCGGGTTAATAATGTGTAAATCATGTAACTTATTGAAAATGTTATGTGACACCTTTTTTCCTTGTTGTATTTGCCTTTGTATGTTAACTTGTAATAAATGTATTCAGTAAATGATAACTGAAAAGACTAAAAAATATTTATTCTCAAAAGGAATTGACGAGTATTTTATTGGGGTTCAGAATGCCTTTAAATTTACTCAACTTTTTTTTAAGGAAGCTTTTAAAAAACCTTTCCACCTGCGTGAAGTAATTCATCAGAGTTTCGAGGTGGGTTTAAAATCGTTGCCTTTAATTACATTGACAGGTTTCATTGTTGGAGTGGTTTTTACAAAACAATCACGGCCTTCACTGGAAGATTTCGGAGCCACATCCTGGCTGCCATCTTTAATTGGTATAGCCATCGTAAGAGCATTAGGTCCGCTGGTTACTGCACTAATCTGTGCAGGAAAAGTAGGATCGGGCATTGGTGCCGAGCTTGGCTCCATGAAAGTAACCGAGCAGATAGATGCAATGGAAGTATCGGCAATTCATCCTTTTAAATATTTAGTTGTGACCCGTGTACTGGCCACTACCCTCTCCATCCCCATATTGGCGTTCTATTGCAGTTTTGTTGGGCTGTTTGGTTCATATGTAAATGTGCACTCCGAAGAAACAAGTAGTCTTATCAGCTTTTATCAAAGTGCATTTTCAACCATCAGCTTTCTTGATATTTTTACATCTGTTACAAAATCATTAATTTTCGGTTTTACGATTGGCATTGTGGGGGCTTACAAAGGATATAATGCTACAAATGGAACCCGTGGTGTTGGTAAAGCGGCAAATCAGGCAGTTGTACTTTCCATGTTCCTGATATTTCTTGAAGAACTTTTAATCGTGCAGGTTGCCAACTGGATTCGATATTTATAAAGAGATGGAAAAATCAGAACAACAGGGTAGTATAAATAAAGAAGAAGCAGTAATTTCTGTCAGTGGATTATATAAGTCATTTGACGATTTGGAGGTATTAAAAGGTATTGACTTTAATCTGTTTAAAGGCGAAAATGTTGCCGTGCTTGGTAAATCCGGTACAGGGAAATCGGTTTTAATTAAAATTATAGTCGGATTGCTTAAACCCGATAAGGGCGATGTGTTTGTGTTAGGAAAACGGGTTGATAAATTGGACTGGATAGAACTGGATGCGTTGCGTTTGCACATTGGATTTTCGTTTCAAAGCAGCGCATTGTACGACAGTATGAATGTTCACCAGAATCTTGCCTTCCCGCTGACCATGAATGTAAAAAGCCTGAGTAAAAATGAAGTAAATGAGGCCGTGGAAGAAGTGCTTGAGGCTGTAGGTTTGAAAGATAAATTAAATCAAATGCCTTCAGACCTTTCAGGTGGGCAACGTAAAAGAATTGGAATTGCCCGCACCCTAATTCTGAAACCCGAAATCATGTTGTACGATGAACCCACTTCGGGCCTCGATCCTATTACAAGTGCTGAAATTATTGAGCTTATCAACGAAGTTCAGCAGAAATACAATACCAGTTCAGTCATTATTACACACGACCTCACTTGCGCCAAAAATACGGGTAACAGGATAGCCATGTTGTTTGGGGGGAAATTTTTAAAAGTCGGGAAATTTGAAGATGTTTTTGATAGCGATGATGAACAAGTTAAAGGTTTTTTTAATTATAATTTTATACAATAAGCCATGAATGAATCACCTAACAGAAGCGCTGTAATAGTAGGACTTTTTGTCTTTATAGGATTATTATTTCTTTTAGGAGGAATTCTTATAGTTGGCAACCTTCGTGAAACTTTTACAAATAAAATAGAAGTCGTTTCACTTTTTGACGACGTTAGTGGCTTACAAAAGGGCAATAATGTATGGTTCTCAGGAGTAAAAATAGGAACCGTGACCAGCCTGGATTTTCATGGATCCTCTCAGGTGGTAGTAAATTTAAAAATTGACATAAAAACCCAGCAGTATATCCGCAAAGATGCAATGATCAAAACAAGCAACGATGGAATTATCGGTAATAAAATACTTATTATTTATGGCGGCACTCCCAGGTTTGCACAAATTGAGGAAGGAGATACGTTAGAAGTAGAAAAGACTTTTACCAGCGAAGATATGATTAATATGCTTCAGGAAAACAATAAAAATTTCCTGGCTATTACATCCGATTTTAAAGTGATCAGTAAAAATTTAGCTACCGGTGAAGGTACCATCGGAAAATTACTAAAGGACGATGCTGTATATACAAATATTAATGCCGCTACTGCATCCCTTCAGGTTGCATCTGCAAAGGCACAGCAATTGGTTACGTCATTGGTCACTTTCAGTTCAGGTCTGAATAAAAAAGGAACGTTGGCTAATGAATTGACTACTGATACTGTGGTCTATAATTCGATTAAATCCTCTGTTTTACAATTGCAGCAAATTGCGGATACAGCAGCAGTGTTTGTTACAAATCTTAACCAGGCGGGAAGTAATCCTAACACCTCAATTGGCGTATTGCTGCACGATGAAGAATCAGGTGCCCGGTTAAAAGAAATTATTAAAAACCTGGAAAGCGGATCCAAAAAATTAGATGAAGACCTCGAAGCTGCTCAACACAATTTTTTACTGCGGGGATATTTTAAGAAAAAAGCAAAAGCAGGCATAACTGATTCAATTGAAGTAAGAAATAATGAATTGTAAATATTGAGCCTGTTCCGAATGAAGTGGGTTTATTGATGGATCAGTTGTAAATGTGTGAATTATGTAACTTATTTATAAAGTTATGTAACATTAGCATGAAATGCGAGGATTACCTTTGTGGTATATTTTTAAATTATTTATTATGCCTTTATTGACGATAATAATTGTTTTGATTGTTGCAGGTGTGCTTCTGTGGCTGGTTAATTCATACATCCCCATGGATGGTACTATCAAAAAAATCTTAAACATTGTGGTTGTGATTGTAGTTATTGTTTGGCTTCTCAAGGTATTTGGACTATTCGATTCCCTGATGCATATTCAGGTATAAACAGGTACAGAACAAACCTACTTTGCCATACAAATTATAGTTGGGATCGACATACTGTTTATGAAAAGATTTCACCAACGGACTGAAAACAATATTGAAAAACTTGCCTCTGTTGCCATTGCCTTACCTGGTAATTCAATTACATTTATTATTGTCGTGCATGGTAATATTATGGCCCAGCAACAAGGGTTTTAGACCCAGGATATACATAACAGGATTGGAGATGTATTTCCCGGTGTTGCTTTTTTAAGTTTTTTTATTGATAATCCGCCTTTATGCCAGATTCGTACAAAATGAAAAAATAATCTGTTTGTTTCTCGCAGATTTCGCTGAAAACGAAGAAAATTAAATTCTGCGATAATCTGCGGTATCTGCGAGATATTTTCAATTACTGGTAAAATTCCGGTTATACATATTTTTTTATTTCCCAAAAGTCATTAAACCGATTCTCTGCTTAACTTCATCTAAATGTGAATGACCTTTTAAAATCGTACTATCCAACCAGCAATGCTGTGATTATTATAGAAGTAAGAACAGAACTTGAGTTAACCCGAACGTTTAAAAGAATACTCAACTGGCTCATCAGGCATTAGTGGAAAGGGATCAAAAATGCCTAAACCATATTTTCTATTAAATCCATAAAATAGGACCTCCTTATGATTTAATCAACGCTCTCACAAAAATGTGTGAATTATGTAACTTTTTTCCAAAATTATGTAACACAAATGCTGACAGGACTAAATAAATTTGTATGCTAATAATCAATGGAAAGCCTCATACAATTCATTACCATGACATCTATTGAATTCGGCCATAAATTACTTCGTTTGGAAAGTACACTGAAATACTTTGCCTACTCTTTTACTTCAAACAGAGAAGACGCCAACGATCTCATACAGGATACTTATTTAAGGGCGATTACACATAAGGATGCGTTTGATCCGTCATCAAATCTGAAAGCCTGGGTTTATACCATTATGAGAAACACGTTTATTAATAAATACAGAAAAGATAAAAGGGCCAATACTATTGTTGATAAAACTAAGGAACTTTATTATCTGAGCAATTTAAGTCAATCGGGTATGGTAACTCCCGATTCAAATTACCACCATACCGAACTTAAGGAAATTCTCAATAATTTGAGGGAAAAGCAACGCATCCCTTTTCAAATGCATGTACAGGGATATAAGTACTGGGAAATTGCTGATTCATTAAATATTTCGTTGGGAGCCGTTAAAAGCAGAATATCCTTTAGCCGCAAGTATCTGATGGAAAAATTGAAAGATTTTGCAAATTAGAGCCTGATCAGGAAAGCCTGAAAGGATGCATTGATTAAGATGGCGATGGTGTCGCTGATATTGATGACCATTGTAAAGATGTAAAGGGAACCATAGCAAATAAAGGTGGTCTTATAATAGCAAAAGCGCACCGGCGCAGTAAAGACATATTTGATGGGGAGAGGTATTATGGAATCACGATTGACAGCAGTGGATATAACGAAACCAAGCAAATGGCCGACAACAATACTGCTGAAGGTCGTGTGAAAAACAGAAGAGTTGAATTAAAAACTTCGGATTAATGAAAAAATCAGGTTAGTGCTTGTTTTGGTTTACATTTTTGGTTTTGGGCTGTTGATTTCAACGGCCCATTTTTTTACAATTTTATACTCGATCCTGATCAAACACACGAAGTGTACGAAAGTTGAAAATGTGTGAATTATGTAACGATTTACTATAATTGTGTAATGCTTTTGGTGATCTGAATGATTAGTTTTGCATATTATTAATCGTGCACTGTTTCATTCAAATTTTTTGGTTTGAATTCAGATAATCTGTATGGATTGGGAGGTGCCCCGAAATATTACGCTTACTTATTGTCTTCAATCTGTGAAGACACCAGGCATCGATAAATAGAACGTAACGAAATAGTAGTTAATCACGATCATTAAATTGATTTGTCATGAATTTGCCAGTTTTTAAATGTAAGGACAAGCTAACCAATTTTATGGTAGATTCCTTTATAAGCAATTATATTCCGGATAATCCCCTGCTTTATTTTAATAAGATGATAAATAATTGCTATGAAAAAATTCCATTGAACCAGGATAATGATTTTAATATCGGATCCTATAAGCCGGGGGTAAGTTATCAATTTGTTAATCAGAGATTACAATCGATCTATAAAGTAAAAAAAAACATAGACAGCAATACCAGTATAGAAATTATAATGGGTATAGATAATTTGGCAGATGTATACAGGATTGCTGTCTATTATTTTCTGAACAAGTCCTTGTTCGCCGTAGCGTATAACTTTCCGTTCATCAGCCAGGATGAAATAAAAGATGTCAACAGTATGATCACGGAGAAATATGGTATAAAGAATGCAGGAAAACAGGTAAAACCGTTATTAATTAAAGGCAGGAATAATGTCGTTATACAGGTTCATAATTTTGTTTCGCTTTCCTATAAATTTATTCATGTTACTTCATCCATTACCGCAATCATTACGAAATCATTTGCAAAAATGAAAAATCTTGAAGCATTGGAATTCCATAATATAAGAAGGGCCTTTTTGGCTCAAGTCTGAAGACGAACAATACCCTGGCTCCCTAAAATTTTCGGATCTGATTACCCGCACAGAACTATGCTTACTAAATTGCTGACTTTAATGTACATAAAAGTTTTCATTCCTCGTATTCAGCAGCATTTACCTCAATTCACGGTCATTTTAACTGCAAAAATCACAAAACAATTCTTTTTAAGAAGGCTGAATTTTTAGCTAAATGTGTGAATTATGTAAATCTTCTCTGAAATTGTGTAACACTTTTGGTGATTTGAATGACTATTTTTGCATAATACCAATTAATTGCCATGAAAGCAGAAAAATTACTTAACCATTTAGTTACCCTGGAATATCCTGTTTACGTTTTGTCTTCAATTCGTCAAAACGCCAGGGATCATATACAGGGAAATGATTTGGCTAATAGTTGCGCACAATCGTTAAATTGATTTATTATGAATTTGCTGGGTTTTAAACATCAGGACAGGTTAACCAAATTTATGGTTGATTCCTTTATAAGTAATTATATCGTCGAAAAGCCCTTGCGCTATTTCAATGATATAATTTTTTCCTTAAATGGAAATGTGGTATTAAACCCGGATGTGGCTTACAATATTGGAGCCTTTGAGCCGGGTGTAAGTTTTCAATTTGTCAAAAAGAATGTAAAGATCATTCATAAAGAAAAAAGAAAATTAGACACACAGAACAAGCTGGAGATTTCAATGGCAATAGATAATCTGGCAGATGTGTTCAGAATTTCGGTATACTATTTTCTGAACGATTCTTTGTTCGCTATGAATTATAACTTTCCATTCATCAGCAAGGACGAAATAGAGGTCATTAATAACCTGATCAGTGAGAAATACGGGATAGATAATATGGATGTGAATGTCGACGCGAAATTAATAAAAGGTAAAAATGGTGTCGTTATACAGGTCAGGAATTTCGTTTCCCTTTCCTATGAGTTCATTCATATTACACCCCACATTACCAGTATCATTTCGAAATCATTTAACGAGATCGAAAATCGTGAAGCGCAGGAATTCCAGAAAATAAGAAAGGACTTTATGGAGAAAGTCTGATTGTGAGAATTCAGTGGTTAACGAACAAAACCGAATATTTAGAACAAAATTGCAGCTAAAAAGTCACAAACTAATTTTTTATAAAAAAGTTGCATATTGAAGAAAACCTGTGAATTATGTAACTCTTTACTATAATTGTGTAACGCTTTCAGGAATAAAAGGATGGACCTTTGACGTGTGAAAATTATTTCACACCTGTGCCGCCAGAAGCGGGAAACTATAAATATTCAATAATATGATCAAAGCAAGAAATATAAATACAGTAATAGCGATGCTTACAGCAGTAATTGTGCTGGCCGCAGTCAGCGGATGTAAAAAAGATAGTACTACTCCGGCCCCCACTCCAGCCAGAAAGACTACCTATAACCTGAAGGTAAAAGATGTACTGGGTGTAACCGGCACAGCTATTTTTACCGAAACCAGCGGCACCACAGCTACCATAGATATAGAACTGACCGGCGCTCCTTCAGGAACACATCCGGCAGAACTGTGCATGAATTCAGCAAGTGAAGGAGGCCTGGTTGTTATAACCCTGAATCCGGTTGATGCAACCGGTAAAAGTTCAACAGTTGAAACTTCGATGACTTATGCGCAACTGATTATTTACGATGGATTTATTCAAGTCCTTAAAAGCAGTGCCGAACCCGATGTAATTTTAGCACAAGGCGATATAGGCGGTAATGTAATAACGACTACCCAAAAAACCTACACACTGGATACGATAGGTTCATTCGGAGTATCCGGAACTGCACTTTTTGAAAAAAGGGTAAATGGGAATACCCTGGTAACCATAGCGGTCACGGGCGCTATCGCCGGTCAGGTATATCCTGCAACAATAAACCTGGGTTCAATTGAAACTGTGGGTGGAGGACCCGTTGTAAGGGCACTGAACAATGTGGATGGAACTACCGGCAAAGGTTATACGAACATCAGAAATCTTGATAGCGGTATAGCCATTACGTATGATAACTGGTTGGTATACGATGGTTATATTAATATTTATCAAACAACGGTAAATTCAGGCAATATAATTTGCCATGGCAATATAGGATCGAATTAGTCGATCGTCGCTTCTTAAAACAAAAACAAATTGTTTCACCCAGGCGGTTTCTTTTTGAAAAGAGCTTTTTAGCAGATCTAACCAATTTTGCAATGCTTAAATTGAAATCATCATGAAAAAATCAGGAATTAAAAGTTCTGGTGGAATTAATTCCGTTGAAGAAAATAATTTAACCGAAAACATAATCAACACAGTACGTGAACCTTTGCTCGTTTTAAACAAAGAATTAAGGGTTCTTAATGCCAGCCGTTCATTCTACGATTTTTTCAAGGTAGGCCCGGATGAAACAATTGGTAAGCTCATCTATGATCTGGGAAACAAACAATGGGATATACCTAAACTGAGAGATCTTTTAGAAACAATCCTTCCCGAAAAAACGACTTTCGATAGCTATGAAGTTGAACACATTTTTTCAACCATCGGAAAACGCATCATGGTCTTGAATGCCAGGCAAATTGAAAGGGACCTTGGAAAAGAGAAAATCATTTTGCTTGCCATTGAGGATATTACCGAACGCAGATTAGCTGAAGAATTGCTCAGTGAAAAAAACCGTATGACCAGTGAATACCTGGATATTCTTTTGAACTACGCGCATGCCCCAATCATTATCTGGGACTCTTCATTGGTTATAAAACGTTTTAACCACGAATTCGAAAAACTAAGCGGTTACAGTTCAACCGAAGTAATTGACGAAAAAATTGAAATTCTTTTTCCTGAAGAAAAAATCGATTTTACGCTCGAATTGCTAGAACATCATCTGAAAAAAGAAAATATAGAAGTTGTTGAAATAGATATTGTAACAAAAGACAAAGGAATAAAGACCGTATTATGGAATTCTAAAAATATTCTTGATAAAGAAGGAAATAATATTGTTGCAACGATTGCACAGGATATTACCGAACGCAAACAAATGGAGAATGTGGTTCGTGAAAGCGAGGTCAAATCGCGAACCATTCTTGAAGCAATAGCAAGCGGGATTATAATTGTTGATCCGGAAACGCACCTTGTTGTTGAAGTAAATTCGGAAGCCATCAAGCTAATCGGGAAAACGAAAGAAAAAATCGTCGGGACCGTTTGCCACAATTTCTTCTGCCCGGCAGAAAACGGGAAAAACCAGGTTCCATATCCTGAGCAACTGATGGACAACACTGAATGTGAATTAATCAATGAAGAGGGTATAAAAATTCCAATTCTAAAAACGGTAACACAAATAAATTTGGGGGGCAGAAGACTACTTTTAGAGAATTTTACAGATATCACTGAACGCAAACGCACTGAAGACACATTGCGTGAAGAAGAATATATGCTTTCTCAATCTCAGCGCCTGGCTCATATCGGAAGTTGGAGCTGGGAAATGAAAGGGCCATTCAAATGGACGGACGAAACGTATCGTATCTATGGAGTATCGCGGGAAACTTTTGTCCCTGCTCCGGAGTCACTGATAAATCTAATCCATCCTGATGATCGCCCGGCCATGCAAAATTGGTTTGAATCGAAAGGTCCCGAAAAATCAATCCACACGATCGATTTCCGCATACTATTACCAGATGGTTCTATGCGTATCATTAACGGAACCGGTGATGTACTATGCGACTCTGAGAACAAACCAATTTATATGGCTGGCACTGTTCAGGACATCACCTGGCGTAAACAGGCTGAGGAGGAACTTCATAAGAGTGAAAATAAATACCGCAGCATTTTTGAGAATATACAGGATGTTTATTATGAAACTTCAATGGATGGAACAATACTTGAAATCAGTCCGTCCATAAAAACCGTTTCGAAAGGGCAATATCAACGGGAGGATTTGATCGGTAAATCGATGTACGAAATTTATGCTGATCCGAAGGACCGCGATATTCTTATAGCAACAATGAAACAAACGGGGGGCGTGAATGATTATGAAGTCCCGCTGAAGAACAAAGATGGTTCGTTTTCTTTTGCCTCCATTTCTGCAAAAATAAATTTTAATGCTGATGGGCAGGTACATAAAATCATAGGTAGCTTACATGATATCTCCGACCGTAAAAAAGCGGAAAAAGGGTTAAGTGAATCTGAAAAACAATACCACGACCTGTTCAGAAACGCCCCGGTCGGCATCTATCAATCTACACCGGATGATCACTTTATCACGGTTAATAACACACTTGTCAGAATGCTGGGCTACGATTCAAAAGATGATCTGCTTAAAAAGACTATTTCGAATGATATATATTTTGATCCTGAGGAGCGGACAAAGCTGTTATCAAAATTTAAACCCTTTGGGTCATCATTCAACCACAATCTTCGCTGGAAAAAGAAAAACGGCGATCAGATTTGGATATCCCTTACGTTACACATCGAAAAGGATGAATCAGGCAGTACACTCTACTATGAAGGTTTTGTTGAAGATATTACTGAGCGCAAAGAAGCAGAAGAAGCTGTGCAGAAATCTAAAGAATTTGCAGAGAACCTGATCGAAACAGCCAATGCCATTGTGGTGGGATTGGATTTGAGAGGAAATATTACAGTCTTTAACAAAGCTGCAGAGGCTATCACTGGCTATACCCTTTCCGATTTACAGGATAAGAACTGGTTCGAAACCATCGTACCGAAAAAGAATTATCCCAGGGTGTGGGAAGAATTCGATAGACTTATGACCGAAGGTGTCGTCAGGAATTTTGAAAATCCCATACTGACAAAGGCTGGTGATGAACGTCATGTTGCCTGGCAGAACAACGAAATAGTTGAGAATGGGAAAATTACTGGAACCATCTCATTTGGTATTGACATTACCGAGCGTAAACGAACGGAAAAAATCCTGCGCGAAAGAGAGGCCACGCTGGATGAAGCTATGAAAATTGCCAGGCTTGGCACCTGGGAGTACGATGTTGACCGCGATCAGTTTAAGTTCAACGATCAGTTTTATTCACTCTTGCACACAACAGCAGAAAAGGAAGGCGGTTATTTCATGTCTCCCGGGCATTATGCCCAAAAATTCCTCCATCCTGACGACGTGGCAATAGTTGTTATTGAAACTCAAAAAGCATTGGAAACGACCGACCCGAACTACATTTCCCGGTTGGATCATCGAATAGTCTATCCGGATGGTAAGACAGGCTATTTAAATGTCAATATTCGTATTGAGAAAGATTTAAATGGCCGAACCGTAAAGACATTTGGAGTGAACCAGAACATCACTGAACGCAAGCAGACGGAAGAAGAACTGAAAGCGTCCCAGCGACTCATTGCCGGAATTATCAACACAATTCCGGTAAGGGTATTCTGGAAGGACAGGAATCTTATCTATCTGGGTTGTAACGAAATTTTCGCACGTGATGCCGGATTTACCGATCCAAAGGAAATCATCGGGAAAGATGATTCCCAGATGGGATGGCGCGATCAGGCAGAATTGTATTGCGCTGATGACCGGGAAATTATTGCGAGTGGAATACCTAAGGTTCTATTCGAAGAATCTCAGACAACCCCCGAAGGGAAAACGATTACGATTCTTACTAGCAAGATACCTTTACATAATCCAGAAGGGGAGATCATTGGGTTGCTTGGAATATATATTGACATCACAGAACGTAAACGGGCTGAAGAAGAGATCGCAATGCTTGCGCACTCTTTAAGAAGTATAAATGAATGTGTTAGTATTACTGATTTAGAAGATAAAATACTGTTTGTCAATGAATCTTTTTTGAAAACCTATGGTTACGATCAAAACGAATTGATTGGAAAACATGTGAGCATATTGAGGTATCCTGATAATTCACCAGAGTATATTGAGAATATATTACCCGCCACGCTGGAGGGAGGATGGCATGGTGAGTTGTGGAACAAACGAAAGGATGGCAGTAAATTTCTGGTGCATCTGACAACCACAATAATACGTGATAAAGAAGGCAAACCTTTGGGTCTGATTGGCGTTGCATCCGACATAACGGAACGAAAAAACACTGAAAAGGTACTTCTGAAATTGAAAAAAGCGGTCGACAATTCCAGTGAAGTTATCTTTCTAACAGATAAAGAAGGTATTCTTACATTCGTCAATCCCTCTTTCAGTTCTACGTATGGATATTCGGCCAATGAAATTATTGGAAAGAAAACTCCCCGGATACTTAAAAGCGAATTTATAGAAGCAGACACCTATAAACAGTTTTGGGATACCTTAATAAGCGGAAATGAAGTGAAAGGTGAACTAATTAATAAAAGAAAAAACGGCACATTGATCACTATCGAAAGTTCTGCTTCTCCGATTTTCGATGAACATAACAACATTATAGGTTTTCTTGGGATACAGCGTGACATAACCCTCCGTAAAAATGCTGAGAAAGAACTTATTGATGCAAAAGAAAAAGCAGAAGAAAGCGACAGATTGAAAACAGCTTTTTTAGCCAACATGAGCCACGAAATCAGAACACCAATGAATGGGATCATGGGCTTTACCGAGTTGCTGAAAGAACCATTGCTTTCGGGTGAGGAGCAGCAGGAATATATTTCGGTAATCGAGAAAAGCGGACAGCGCATGCTTACTATTATAAACGACATCATGAGTATCTCAAAAATAGAATCAGCACAAATGGAAATTGCTATTTCAGATACAAATGTGTACGAACAGGTTAAGGAAGTATATGACTTTTTCAAACCGGAAGCTGACCATAAAAAATTGCAAATTTCATACAAAAATTCATTGACCCCAAAAGTGGCTATCATTAAAACTGACAGGGAGAAAGTTTATGCTGTGCTTTCCAATCTTGTGAAAAATGCCATAAAATATACACATTCAGGTTCCATAGAATTTGGCTACGAGAAAAAGAATGGCAACCTTGAATATTTTGTAAAGGATTCAGGTATTGGCATTCGTGAGGAACAAAAAGAAATCATATTTCAAAGGTTCAGACAGGGAAGCGAATCATTAACCCGGAATTATGAAGGTGCAGGATTGGGTTTGTCGATTTCAAGAGCTTATGTTGAAATGCTTGGTGGGAAAATATGGGTGGAACGCAACTGCGATTTATTTCCGGCAAACGGCAGCCCGGAAGAAAAAGGCGCTACATTCTTTTTTACCATACCCGTTCATCCCCCGATAGAAGCAAAAATCGCAGCTTCAATTGGTATATCAGATATTGTTTCAGTGAATCAGATCGGGAATCTAACTATTCTGATCGCTGAAGATGACCTTGCATCTACACTATTAATTACAAAAATGGTTGAAATATTCACCAAAAAATTATTAAAAGTAACAACCGGCAAAGAGGCGGTCAAAGCCTGCCGGAATAATCATGATATCGATTTGGTACTGATGGATATTAACATGCCGGATATGGACGGGTATGAAGCTACCGCGAAGATTCGTGAATTTAACAAAGAGGTAATCATTATTGCACAAACGGCTTATGCATTATATGGTGACCGGGAAAAAGCATTAGAAGCCGGATGTAATGACTATATCACTAAGCCTATCGATGCAAGCGATTTAAAAAAGTTGATAAACAACTATTTTAATTAAGAGACTGTTTAAAAATGATAAAATTATTGTTTTTTAATGCCACAAAGACACGAAAGCACAAAGTTTCACCAAGGGATCTATTCATTTTCAACTCTTTGTGTTTTCTTTGCGTCTTAGCGATTTAGTGGCAAAATTGATACTGCCAAATTTTTTATTGAATTTTAAACAGACTCTAAGGCCTTGCCGAATTAAATTGTAAGAGGTTCAGTCAACGTGCACCTATGCTTATTGAGGCAGGCAGATAAGTGACAAGAACAGGAAAATTAAATCGAAAAAAATGGAAACATTCATTGCATCCAGACTGACAGGTGGAAACAGAGTTTTCCGGTCAAAAATTATTATTGATGAACTTGGGGTGACACTGAAGGACCCCGGATTGTTCAGCGGAAAAGAAAAAACAATACCTTACACAAGTATTTCTTCCGTTGACATTAATTGCCCATTTGCAGGATTTTCTACGATAAGTATTGAAACAACCGGCGAAGGAAAAATGGCTGCACACGGCTTTACAGCACATAAAGTTAAAAGAATGAAAGAATTAATTCTTGATAAAATACAAAAATAAAATGCCCGATAATTGTGACTGCTCTGGTCATTTCCATCTCAGGTGTCACTTGTTTATGGCAGGTTTAAGTGTTGCAGGCTTAAATCATTATTATCTGTTGCCACGAGTTACAAACTTACGGCAGCGGGGTTGACAGTTTTTTGACAGAGTCATTGTTATATTCACTTTTTCTTTTTTGGTTACTTTTTCTTTTTGTTGATAACCTATGTTTTAACTGTTTACCAGCCTATCCCGAAATATTAAAATCGAGGGAGCAGGATAAATGATTTCAATTAGTTTATTTGAACTTGCAGAATATGCAGCATACTCTACTCCGAGTACCGTGATACTTGACCGAGTACCGTGATACTTGACTCCGAGTACGCCGATACTCG
This sequence comes from uncultured Bacteroidales bacterium, assembly GCA_963761195.1. Lineage (GTDB taxonomy): Bacteria > Bacteroidota > Bacteroidia > Bacteroidales > JAADJA01 > JAADJA01. The sequence goes on along the minus strand of CAVXGA010000025.1, from coordinate 36,340 downwards.
GCTTCGAGTATCGCCGTACTTTCTTTCGACTATAACGCAGTAAAATACCTGTTTTCGTCCGCAATTATGCCCCTCTCGTAGGCAGGAGGACCATAATTTTCGGCTATGATGCCCCTCTTGCACATTAAAAGCCAATATTGTGAAGAATTTTGGGGTTGGGAAGGGAGGATTAATAGGGTTGGTGGAGTAGGATTGGGTGCAGAAGGTCTGATGTTGACATATTAAAGCCACAAGTTACAAACTTGCGGTAGCGGGGGCAGCCTACTCGATTAGCGGTAGTTTTTTAATTAAGAAACTCATTTATTAAAGTCATCAATATATTTGTCTGCTCAGGATAAACTACGTGTCCGCAAAATGGAATATGTGCCAAGTGTGAATCTGGAATTAATTCGGATAAATCAAAGACTGTTTTCTTTTTCACCAAATGGTCATTTTCGCCACGAACAATAAGTGTTGAACAGGCTATGTTCATTACTTTTTCATTTGGATAACCACTTTCCTTTTCATCAATCCACATTTGCACTAAAGATGTGGTCAATTTTTCAAAATCAGGTTCAGGATTCAACATATTGTAAGCAGCATAAGTTTCCGGAAATCTCTCTTTCCATTTCGATGAGGTTATACCAGTCAGAATTTCTCTGGTGTCCCTGGCATTTTGGGAATTCCAACGTGACCCTATTGTTATTAATTTGGAGATTCTAATATCAGAAAAACATGCCAATCTATAAGCGGCTATACCTCCATCACTTATCCCAATTACAGACAAATTATCTGATAGGTTCATTGATTTGATAACTTCTTCAATATCTTTTTGGATACGTTCATAAGTTAAGCGTTCATTTCCCAAGGTAGATTTTCCCTGTCCACGACTGTCTATACCTATAATCCTGAATTCTTGATTTAACAATGGAATAAGATTGTTAAAATCTTCCAAATTTCCAAATCCGCCGTGTAATAGCAATAATGGTTTCTTTTCGGGATTACCAGTTTCTTCAAAATAAATTTTTGCTGAATCAATTTCGATGTGTTTCCCTTTTTTGTGATTAAATCCTATCATGTGCTTTTCAGTTTATCTCAAATTACCGCGTAGAGTAGAGCCTGATAGCTTGCCCAAAATTAATATCCAAAGATAATAATTATGTTAAAGCCATCAGCACCCCCTGCATCAAACCGTGCATGAAGTTTTCCCTCACACGGCTTACCGATAGAGTTCTTCATTGAGCTTTCGCAAGAGTTTTCAAACGCGCATACTTTTCCAAGTCTAGGGTGCGGGGAATGGTGGTGATAATTGTAGTTTTAAGAATCAGAGATTCTTACCCCAAACAGCATAGTCAGGAGACTATGCTGAGAGTGGGGTGTAGATTAGGCTTACCAGTTTGTGTAAGTTTTTATTAATTCCAAAATAGTATTCTTGTTTCTAAAAGACTCAAATTGAGTCATTAATAAGTGTACCTTGACATATTGAGAAAAAACATTGAGGTCTGAATTATCTCTGAAATCTTCTTCAACTGTTTCCTTTAAATCGTCAATTTCCATGTAGTAAGTAATGGTTGGCTGAAATTCATTAATATATATCGAAAAATTGCCGTCTTTAGCAGTAAATTTCATACCTCTATTTTGATGAATTAGTGTCAAAATCGGTTGGAGAGACCAGACAAAACTATAGGCGATGTCAAAATAAAGTTTGAGTTCTTGTACCGTAATTGGTGCAATCTGATATTCATGAATTGTCCTATTTCTGATTTTATTAAGATCAATGAGATTTGAACCACTAATCAAGTTTAGCTTTTCAATGAAGTTTAATTTTTTCGGAAGATTAAACTTTTTATAATCGATACAATATGAGTTGAGTAAAGTATCTATTTGGCATTCAATAGATGTTTTTAAATAGTGGACAACCTCGTTTTTTGTTATTGGTTCAAGACCATCCTTTTCAGCATTTAAAAGAGATTTTGCTTTAAATAGGTAATTGAAACTATTCAAATCAAAATCTGCTGTTGTTACACTAAATCCAGATTCCGAGCTTTTATAGGTTAAATTGTTGATCCTATCAGAAATATATTTAATTACTCGTTCCATTTTTGTCTTTTTAAATTGCCACGTAGAGTAGAGCCTGATAGCTTACCCAAAACTAATATCCAAAGATAATAATTATGTTAAAGCTATCAGCACCCCCTTCATCAAACCGTGCATGAAGTTTTCCCTCACACGGCTTACCGATAGAGTTCTTCATTGAGCTTTCGCAAGGGTTTTCAAACGCGCATACTTTTCTAAGTCTAACAGCCCTTTGTCTTTGACAAAGATGCTGTATGGCCGTTGGCGTAACTGCTTGTGCGCTTTCCTTCCTTTACTTTTCAACCACTTGAACAGTTTATAATCCAAATGTTTAATTATAACCTTGACCGTTTCCCAGATGTGTGTTACTTTGCTTATCGAAAAGTAATTCAACCAGCCTATCAGCAACGAGTTCAATTTGTATATCAAGGGTTCTATCTTCCAGTGTCTCCGCTTGCGTAATAGCTCACGGATTTGTGTAAACAATTTCGACCTTGATTTCATACTTGGGCGCACGTTCGTGTAATTCTTACTGTTCCATTTAAACTTGGAACGGATTACCCTAAACTCAAACCCAAGAAAATATAAACTCTTTTTGTTGATGTGTAGAATGGACGTCTTTTCTTTGTTTATCGTTAACCCCATCCGGTTCATCAGCGATTCCAAATATTTTAGGATTTCCCTGCTGTAGTAATAATTCCCCATCAACACAAAATCATCGGCATAGCGAACTATGCGAATGCTTGCTTTGGCAAATTTACCTTTGGGATTAGTTACTATCCGGTCAAATGCGTGTAAATAAATATTGGACAATAATGGAGAAATTACCCCTCCTTGTGGTGTTCCTGCCGTTGACTTGATCAATTCCCCATTGCGCATTTGCTTTGGGGCAGTTAACCATTGTCCGATAATGTCCAGAATTCCTTTATCTCTGATGCGTTCTTTAAGCATTATAAAAAGTTTGTCATGAGGGATGGTATCGAAGTATTTCGACAAATCGGCATCGTAAATGAACTGATGCCCCTCATACATGTTCTTCTTAATTTGCTTAACTGCATCTTTTGCCCCACGCTTGGGTCTAAATCCGTAAGATGTCTCGATAAAATCGGCTTCCCATAAGGGTTCGATAAGCATCTTTACCGCCATCTGGACAACCCTGTCTTTGATAGTCGGGATGCCTAACATCCGGAATTCACCTTTCTTCTCTTTCGGGATTTCAACATTCCGAACTGCGGAGCATTGATAGGTATTGGTGCGCAATTCGGTTTGTAATTCGGACAGAAATTTATGTAGTCCATATTTCTCAATGTCCGAAAAACTGACCTTGTCAACACCCGTTCCTTTTGAGTAATTCTGCTTTACACGTCGCCAGGCTTCTACCAGCACATAGTCGAAACACATTTTGTCTTTCAAGCTATATGCCTTGAAGCTTTTGTCTTGCTTGGCCCTAATGTATAGCTTCCTTTGAAAAACACGAACCTGCTCATCGGTCATTGCTGTCGATGGACTTACTAATAGATTTTCATCAATATAGGTCGTTCTGTCTTTCATATTAGCTTCTCTAAAGTAAAGCCCCTTCCCTATCCATTGGTTTTGTTGTCCTTTGGGTCAAACAGTACTATGGGCTTCTCCGACTTCTCTTGTTCCCCTCCCGAACTTCGCTATGCTTATATCGGGTTGTTTAAGATTGCCATCCTTTAAAACAAGAGACCTCCCACGTTCCGCTGTTTTCCATCTATAACCACGCCACCCCTTTGACTCCGGTAGATCGTTGTACTTCAAGTTGCTGTTGATCCATACAACGTAGCAGGGTTCGATGACCGTCAAAACTCTCCCCAATCTACGGATACACATCTCGAAGCTACTTTGGGTTCACGCCTGAAGCATTACGGCTTGGTTATTTGAGCATGCAGAGCTTCAGTGTCACCCTTACGGGCTTATCTGTCTACAGCTCTTCTAAGTGAACAGCAAATTGCTTAGACAGGATTTACACCTGCCGGAAAACTACAGCCTCGTGGCACACTAACGGTTAAATTGTATGCGTAGTGGCAGATTGCGTGGTAGTTTCCTGTCAAACCGCTACGCAGTTTGAGCGGGCTACAAACCTTTATATTTAGTACTTTGTCTGCCATTACTTATACAAAATGTTAGCCATTGTTATTTCTCTATTTCTTTTCTCTTCCTTATATTCTCTCTTTTCTAAGTAATTTACCATTTTTATAATATTCCCATACACCATCCTTTTTAGCTTTAATATATGCTCCTCCATATTTTTCTTTTCTATATTTCCGTGAAATGCTTCCATATTGAATTACCCCTTCCTAGGTATACTAACACTTCGTTCACCCTCTTTTGTGAAATAATAATAACCTTTGATTTTTATTTGCCCCTTTTTATCAAATTCTTTATAAAGACCACTATAATAAAACTCATACTTCTGATTTTGAAAAAATTTCCCTTCTAAAATAGGAATACTATCACAGTTACTATTGATATACATAAGCTTTAAGTATAGTGTCGAATGCAATGGAAATTCAAATCCTTTATAACTACCTTTACAAGTATAAGTTGATTCAAAATATTTTTGTTTCTCTTTGAATTGGTTAAGTTCCAACTTTTTTCCTATTTTATTATTTATATCGTTATCAATATAACTTAGAAATCCATTCTTTATATTTTCGAAAGTCAATAAAGAGTATATTGTATCGGTACATCTTGTCTTATTAATATCCTCACAAATGACATATTTTTGAAAATATAAGCTGTCTAAAACTATAATTACAGTATCAACCTTACTTTGTGAAAAAGATAAATAATTTAGAAAAATTGTAATTATTAGTATTAAAGTTTTCTTCATTTTTTAATAATGGCTAACTTGTTTATAAATGCACCTCTCCCCTTTCCGGCAAAATTCGTCCAACAGTTTTGAGACCGGTACGATACCCGAAATTAATTGGGTATACCCGGTTACAATCATTTATACTTGTATGGCTTTCCTTTTTCATCGGTAATTGCCGGTTTTGCTTCTGCACCTCTATGCTTGTTTTGTGTGGCTAATGTAAAGGTTTTTTTGAAACAGCGGAATGGTTTTTTATTCATTTAATTTTTTCAGCCGGTAGAATGGGCTGGTAAGGGAACATTTCTCTGAAATGTGTGAATCATGCAACTCTTATTTATAATTGTGTAATATTTTCCGAAATCGATGGAGGTACTTTTGTTCAACTTTATGAACTGTTATAAAATGGCTGAAGTAAGCACTACCGCAATGAAAAATACACCTTATATCACCTGCAATATTACTTGTAATAATTTGGGCCATTGTTTTTTTGAGTTTTCACTCACTCCTAATTGTCCATTTGTTGTTTTTATCAACTGTATTTATTGCACTCAACGCGAATATTTTTAATAAGGAATTATCAAGAAAATGCTGAGTACCGGTCATTGATGTGAAATTAAACTCTTACGAAAAAAAATAAAAAACTTATCTGTAATGTTTAATGATAAAGAAAACTAAGAGACTGTTTAAAAATGATAAAACTATTGTTTTTTTTATGCCACAAAGACACGAAAACACAAAATTTCACCAAGGGGTCTATTCATTTTCAACTCTTTGTGTTTTTCTTTGCGTCTTAATGACTTAGTGGCAAAATTGATGCTGTCAAATTTTCTAGAATTTTAAACAGTCTCTAAGCACATAAGACATTTCTTTTGTTATTTTAATGAATTAATACAATAAAATCAATATCAAATAAATAGAATATGAAAAAGAACTTAACGAAAAAAGTATTGATAGCGCTGGATTATGATCCGACTGCGCAAAAAGTGGCAGAAACAGGCTACTCTCTGGCGAAAGCAATGAATGCAGAAATTACATTGTTGCATGTAATATCAGATCCCGGGCATTATTCTTCACCAAAACACATTAAAATAATGGGATTTGCCGGTAGCAAGGATGCCGTTCCGCTAAAATTTGATAACGTGGATGAGTTAAAAAAAATAGCCCAGTATTTTCTTGATAATTCAAAAGAACTTCTTGGTGATAATACGATTCAAACCCTTTTAAAAGATGGGGCTTTAGCGGAATCTATAGTAAAGACAGCCAAGGAATTGAAAGTTGATATTATTATTATGGGTTCTAACCGCCGCAAATGGCAGCAAAATATGGTAATTGGAAGCGTAATGGAAAAAGTTTTACACCACTCTTCTGTCCCTGTTTTGATTATCCCAACCAGATAGAAAAAGTATAAACTATTTATTATACTAATTGTTACCTGAATATAATCAAATATATCATGCAACATAATCAGTTACAAAAACTTGAAACTTTCGGTCAATCCATCTGGCTGGATTATATCCGTCGTGATTTAATCGAAAGCGGTGAGCTTCGGCGTTTGATCAGGGAAGATGGTGTTAAAGGGATGACCTCGAACCCGTCCATTTTTGAAAAGGCAATAAAGGAAAGCCATATGTATGACCAGGATATTCACGACATGGCCCTTAAGAAAAAAGATGTTAAAGAAATTTATGAAGCGCTCAGTCAGCGTGATGTATTAAATGCTGCCAATGAGTTCATGGGTGTGTATGATAAAACCGGTGGGAAAGATGGATATGTCAGTTTAGAGGTTAATCCTCATCTGGCGCATGACACCAAAGGTACCATTGAGGAAGCCCGCCGGTTGTGGGCTGCACTGAACCGTCCCAACATTTTGATCAAAGTTCCGGCAACGTCGGCTGGTTTGCCTGCTATCCGGCAACTCATCAGCGAAGGGATCAATGTTAATGTTACTTTACTATTTGGATTACCGCGATACAGACAGGTTATAAAAGCATACATATCTGGTATCAAAGCTCGCATAGATCAGGGTAAGCCGGTAAAGAATATTGCATCTGTGGCTAGTTTCTTTTTGAGTCGTATTGATGTTTTGATCGATCCAAAAGAAGAGGAATTTGTTGCTTTAGGCGGTGAGCAGGCACATTTTGCAACAAAAATACGCGGACAGGTTGCCATTTCAAGCGCTCGAATTGCCTATAAAATTTATAAAGAGATATTTGAAAGTGAACAGTTTTTTAAACTGGGTGCCTTACCGCAAAAATTGCTGTGGGCCAGTACAAGCACTAAAAACCCCGATTATAGCGATATAAAATATGTAGAAGCGCTCATCGGACCAAATACGATTAATACCGTACCGCCCGAAACCCTTGAGGCATATCGTGACCACGGCGATCCTGCTTCCCGATTGGAAGCTGATATAGAACAGGCTTCATGGGTGATGTCTGAATTGAGTGAAGTGGGTATAGATATAAAAAAAATTACTAAAAAACTTGAAAACGAGGGTATCAAAAAATTTATCGACTCCTTCGACAAACTGATGGAGTCCATAACAAAAAAGTCAATCAATTTAATTAACAAAAGAAATCGGATGAAAGGAGTTGATCTGACATGAAAACGAATCGCATTCCTTGGGTAAGGGCAATTGTCGTAGTAGTAATTGGATTTTGCTTTGTGACCTGCACGAATAATTTAACACCAATCCCGGAGGCAGAATATCCGACGAAAATCGTCGGGAACTGGCAGGGCACGGTTGGCAATTTGAAAGAGACAATGTCTATCAAAAGTGATAGCACTTTCGTCTGTCAAATTCATCCATTGGGCTTCATTGCGAATACTCTTTCTCAAAGTGTTACAGGAACGATTAGTGGAACCTGGAAAATTGCCGGTACAATTCTTATTTTGAGAATCACCGGTGCGAAAAACGAGCAGTTGAAGAACAAGGTTGCTTCAAGCACGATCGTGTCCTTTACTAAAGACGAACTTGTATTAAAATCTGGTAATGGCGAGACTTCACCGTTTCGCCGGATACGCACGCTTTGGTAAATAACCATTTAAAAAAAGTACAAACCATAATAACCACCGGCGTGACAGCTGAAATTGCAGCATAAAAAATCTGAAAATATAATCATGAAAGAAGATGCAGAAATAAGAAAACCGGTTTACAGTTTCCTGCCAACGGGTTTAGAGGGATTCGATTCACTTGTGGAGCTTGCTCTGGATATGCGATGGTCATGGGATCATTCAGCCGATGAAGTATGGCGTCAACTTGAACCTGCACTTTGGGATGCTACACATAATCCATGGGTAGTCTTACAAACAGTTTCCCGCGATCAGTTCCAGTCTGTAATGAATGATCCGGCATTTCGGAAAAAGATTGATTTCCTTCTGAAATCTCAGAAGGATGCAAATACAGCACCGGCCTGGTTCCAACAAAACCACCCACATTCTCCTCTGACATGCATAGCTTATTTCAGCATGGAATTTATGTTGAGCGAAGCGCTCCCGATATATTCGGGTGGGCTGGGAAACGTAGCCGGTGATCAGCTTAAAACCGCAAGTGATTTAGGAGTGCCCGTTGTCGGCATCGGGCTTCTTTACCAGCAAGGCTACTTTCGCCAGGAAATTGACATGAATGGGAATCAGCAAGAACTTTATCCATATAACGACCCCGGGCAATTGCCGATAAAACCTTTACGCCAGCCTAACGGAGAATGGTTACGCTTAGAGATTGCCCTGCCTGGAAGCTCTTTATGGTTGCGGGCCTGGCAAGTTCAGGTTGGCAGAGTAAAACTTTTTTTGCTGGATAGTAATGATGCAGCCAATTTTCCTGTTCATCGGGGAATAACCAACGAATTATATGGCGGGGGAACTGAGCTTCGGCTTAAGCAGGAATTGGTTCTCGGCATCGGAGGATGGCGTTTGCTCAATGCCCTTGGTATTCAGCCCCAGGTTTGCCATCTCAATGAAGGGCATGCGGCCTTTGCGATATTGGAACGTACGTATCGTTATATGGAAGATACAGGTCTTAGCTTTGATGTTGCCCTTGCAGTTACAAGAGCCGGCAATCTCTTTACAACCCATACGGCAGTCGCGGCCGGATTCGATCGTTTCTCACCCGAGCTTATTGACCAATACCTTGGTAATTATGCTGAGCAGAAGCTTGGAATTACACGTACCCAATTGTTAGCCCTGGGCCGAAAGGATGCTGGTAACGATTCGGAGATGTTTAATATGGCTTATCTGGCAATCCGGGGAAGCGGAGCAGTAAACGGTGTAAGCCGGCTACATGGAGAAGTTAGTCGTCAACTCTTTGAACCTCTATTCCCAAAATGGCCGGAAGATGAGGTTCCTGTTGGGCACGTAACCAATGGGGTTCACATGCCGACATGGGATTCCAAAGAAGCTGACGAGATCTGGACAGAAGCTTGTGGCAAAGACCGATGGCTGGGGATGAGCAAAACACTGGAACAGGATATTCGAAAAGTTTCGGATGAAAGACTGTGGGAAATGCGCACCAATGCGAATAAGGCCCTCATCAAATTTGCCGGAGAACATATTTCGAAACAATTACCCGGTTCAGGTAATTCACCCGATTTGACCAAACGGGTAAAACATTTTTTTAATCCTGACATTTTAACACTGGGCTTTGCAAGGCGTTTTGCACCCTATAAACGGCCTAATTTATTGCTCCACGATCCGCAACGTTTATTCCGGCTGTTAACAAATCCTGAGTTCCCTGTGCAACTTATTATTTCCGGCAAGGCTCATCCCGGCGATCAGGAAGGCCACAATTTGATTAAAGAATGGATACACTTTATCCGGCAAAATAGTGTTCATCCTCCCGCAGTATTCCTTAGTGATTACGATATGAATGTTTCAGAAAATCTTGTTCAGGGAGTCGATGTCTGGATCAATACACCACGTCGTCCCTGGGAGGCCAGCGGTACAAGTGGCATGAAAGTACTCGTCAATGGTGGGATTAACCTTTCTGAACTGGATGGTTGGTGGGCTGAAGCTTATTCACCAGAAGTAGGCTGGGCGCTTGGAGATGGCAATGAACATGGTGACGATCCTGCCTGGGATGCCTTCGAAGCCGGACAACTATATGATTTACTGGAACAAAAAGTAGTGCCTGAATTTTACAATCGTAATGAAAAGGGTATTCCTGTTAAATGGATAGCCAGAATGCGGGAAAGCATGGCACAACTGACGCCACGGTTCTCTGCCGACAGGACAGTCAGGGAATACACGGAACAACATTATCTGCCTGCCGCAACAGCATATCTTGAGCGCTCTGCCAATAAGGGTAAAAAGGGAAAGCAAATGATGGGCCGGTTGCATAACCTTGAACAAAAATGGGGTTCAATGCATTTTGGTGAGGCAAAGTTCACAACTATTGAAAAACAGCATAAATTCGACGTAGAGATTTATTTCAATGACCTTGACCCGGATTTAACAGAAGTCCAGCTATTTGCCAATGGAATTAATGGAGAAACTCCAATCATTCAGAAGATGATTCGGGGGGAAAAAACAGAAGGTAAAAACAACGGGTACATTTATCAAGCATCGATAGCTTCAACGCGTCCTGCAATGGATTATACGCCACGGGTAATACCAAACATTGAAGGTGTTTCAGTTCCTCTTGAAACGAACCTGATTCTCTGGCAGCATTAATCATGAAATAATGTAAAATACTTTAAAAATGAAAAAATTAATTCCTGTTACGACATTATTTTTAGATATAGGCGGCGTTCTGCTCAGCAATGGTTGGGGACATGAATCGCGCAAATCCGCTGCAGATTTTTTCAAGCTGAACTATAATGAAATGCAGGACCGGCACAAACTCACGATGGTCACTTATGAAGAGGGAAAGCTCACCCTGAACGAATACCTTAATCGGATAGTGTTCTATCAAAAACGTCCATTTACGCATAGCCAATTTCGGGAGTTTATGTTCTCTCAAACGACTCCTGATTTGGAGATGATTGAGTTTATAAAACAGTTGAAGAAAAAGTACCAGCTAAAAATAGCCGCAATCAACAATGAAGCTCGGGAGTTGAATGAATACAGAATAAATAAATTTAAGTTGAACCAGTTCGTTGACTTTTTCATATCCTCCTGCTTTGTCCATTTTCGAAAACCCGACGCGGATATTTTTCGGATAGCACTGGATATTTCACTGGTTCCAGCTGAAAACGTTGTTTATATTGAAGACACGCAAATGTTTGTTGATGTTGCCATTGATTTGGGTATCCGGGGTATCAGGCATAAGAATTATCTATCTACATCAGCAGAATTAGCCTCGATGGGGCTTGAGATTTGATTAAATAAAGAAATAATGAATTCGCGAAGAGGATTGCATATTAACCATTAACGGTGGCTCCTCCTCGATTAAGTTCGCACTTTATAAAGCTGGTGAAATTCCAACACTTTTATTTCAGGGAAAAATTGACAGGATTGGCCTGAAGGATACAACGTTATCTTTCCATCATAAGAAAGGAGATCAACAAGATACACTAAAGATAGATGCTCCTGATCATCCTTCCGCTGCAAATTTTCTGATGAATTGGCTCGAAAAGCAGAAAGAATTCTCTTCTGTCAAAGCTGTAGGGCATCGTGTAGTTCATGGTATGAATCATACTGCGCCCGCGCTAATTACTCCTGAATTGGTGGAAGAACTTCATCGCATCGCACCTTACGATCCGGATCATCTGCCTGACGAAATTGAATTGATAGAAACTATCCGGCAGCGTCACCCAAAACTCACCCCAAATAGCATGTTTTGATACAGCTTTTCACTGCACCATGCCCCGTGTAGCTAAATTGCTTCCGATACCACGCCGATTCGACGCGAAAGGAATACGGCGATATGGATTTCACGGCATTTCCTATACTTATTTGATGGAGGAACTCGCCCATGTTGCGGGAAAAAAGGCAGCACAAGGCCGTGTGATACTCGCTCATCTGGGTAGTGGCGCAAGTATGGCTGCAGTTTACAAAGGCAAGAGTATAGACACCAGCATGGGCTTTACACCTGCCGGAGGACTCATGATGGGTACCCGTCCGGGTGATTTGGATCCGGGCGTTGCCTGGTATATGATGAAATCGGAAAAATTATCTCCAAAAAAATTCAATAAACTTATCAATCATGAATCCGGTTTGCTCGGCGTTTCTGAAACCAGTTCAGACATGCGCGATTTGCTTGCTATGGAATACGATGATATTAGGGCCGCAGAAGCAATAGAGTTATTTTGCTATCAGGCGAAGAAATGGATAGGCGCCTTTGCAGCTACCCTTGGCGGTCTGGACACATTAATTTTTGCAGGAGGTATCGGCGAAAACTGCCCGGTTATTCGCTCCCGCATCTGTGAGGGTTTGGGATTTCTTGGGATCAGGCTCGAAGAGAAACAAAACAGAAAAAACGCTCCGGTTATATCAAAAGAGAAGGAAAGAGTTGCTGTACGTGTCATTCACACTGATGAAGAATGGATGATCGCTAAAACAGTCAGCCAGGTTTTAAATATTACTTAGAAATGAAATATCATCATGAAAACAAAAAAGATTAATGAGAAGAATAATCTGCTATCGCAGGAACTTCTTCAGAAGATGAACGCTTATTGGCGCGCTGCCAATTATCTGTCGGTCGGCCAGATTTATCTCTACGATAACCCGCTGCTGAAAAAGCCGCTGAAAATGTCGCACGTGAAACCTCTTGTGGTGGGACACTGGGGTACAACACCCGGCCAGAATTTTATCTATGTGCATTTGAACCGAATTATTAAAAAATACGATCTGGACATGTTCTACATTGCCGGACCTGGTCATGGGGGGCCTGCTATTGTGGGCAACGTTTACCTCGAAGGCACCTGGAGCGAAGTTTATCCTAACGTCACTCAGGACGAAGCCGGGCTGAAAAAACTGTTTAAACAATTCTCTTTTCCGGGTGGGATTTCCAGCCATGTAGCGCCTACAACTCCAGGGTCGATTCACGAAGGTGGTGAACTGGGCTATTCGCTCAGCCATGCATTTGGTGCAGCCTTCGATAACCCAGGACTGATTGTTGCATGCGTAATTGGTGATGGTGAAGCAGAAACTGCCTCCCTTGCAACCGCCTGGCAGTCAAACAAGTTCCTTGATCCAATCACCGATGGTGCCGTTCTGCCAATCCTGCACCTAAACGGCTACAAGATCAGCAACCCAACGGTTTTGGCACGTGTCGAGCATGAGGAGTTGGACCAATTCTTCCGTGGTAATGGTTGGACTCCTTACTTCGTGGAAGGAGATGAACCTGAAAAAATGCATCAGCTAATGGCTGGTGTTTTGGAACAGGTCATCGAAGATATCCGGCAAATCCAGAAGAATGCAAGGAATAAAAAAGATACAACCCGGCCTCGTTGGCCAATGATAGTCCTGAGATCTCCCAAGGGCTGGACAGGACCCAAAATAGTAGATGGTCTCCAAATTGAAGGTACATTCCGGTCACATCAGGTACCTCTTCTGGTAGATCGCGAACATCCCGATCATCTCAAGCAACTCGAAAACTGGATGAAGAGTTATAAACCAGAAGAACTGTTTGACAAGGAAGGACGACTCATACCGGAATTGGCCGAACTGGCCCCTGAAGGAAACAGAAGGATGGGAGCAAACCCTCATACCAATGGTGGCAATCTTCTGCGAGACCTGCGGATGCCTGATTTTCACCTTCACGCAGTGAAAGTATCTTCTCCGGGTGCTGTTAACGGCCAGGATACCATGGTGTTGGGTAAGTTTTTACGCGATGTGGAAAAACTCAATCAGGATCAGCGCAATTTCCGGATCTTTGGTCCGGATGAGACAATCTCGAATCTCCTGGGTGCAGTTTTTGAAGTCACCAACCGTCAGTGGGATGCGGAAGTAGTGAAAAATGATGAATTTCTCGCGCCTGACGGACGCGTGCTGGACTCAATGCTCAGTGAGAACCAGTGCGAAGGTTGGCTGGAAGGATATTTGCTCACCGGACGTCATGGACTATTCAACAGCTATGAGGCATTCATTCGCATCATCGACTCAATGTTCAGCCAGCATGCCAAGTGGCTGAAGGTAACTTTGGAGTTGCCATGGAGAAGGAAGATAGCCTCTCTTAACTTTTTGCTCGCTTCTCATGTGTGGCAGCAGGATCACAATGGCTTTACGCATCAGGATCCGGGTTTCCTCGACCATGTCATCAATAAAAAGGCTGATATCGTACGTGTTTATTTGCCTCCTGATGCCAATTGCCTGTTGTCGGTATTTGATCATTGCCTGCGCAGCCGGCATTATGTCAATGTTGTGGTTGCAGGAAAACATCCGCTGCCTCAATGGTTGACAATGGAAGAGGCAGTAGTTCATTGTACGGAAGGAATTGGCATCTGGCAATGGGCAAGTAACGATCAGGATGCCGAGCCGGACGTGGTAATGGCTTGTTGTGGAGATACTCCAACGCTGGAAATACTGGCAGCGGTTTCTATCTTGCGACAGCATTTGCCCGATTTAAAAATCCGGGTAATCAATGTCGTAGATTTGATGAAGTTACAATCTGCAAGCGAGCACCCCCATGGACTTAATGAAACGGATTACGACTCACTCTTTACGAAGGACAAGCACATTATCTTTGGCTTTCATGGATATCCCTGGCTGGTACACCGGTTAACCTACCGGCGGACGAACCGTAACCTTCATGTTCGTGGGTACAAGGAAGAGGGGACGATCACAACAACCTTTGACATGAGAGTGCAGAACGATCTGGACCGGTTTCACCTGGTTCAAGATGTAATTGACCGGCTGCCGGAGCTGGGCACTAAAGGAGCCTACCTGAAACAAATGATGCAGGATAAGCTCATCGAACACAAACTATATATTGATAAACACGGCGAAGATTTGCCGGAAATACGCAACTGGAAATGGAACAACACAAAATGAAAACAAAGAACAGATCAAAAGACTTTCCTGTAGTTTGCGTGGGAGGATCGGCCGGCGGCCTCGATTCCTATATCCGCTTACTAAAAAATCTATCGGCTGATATGGGGGTTGCCATTGTCATCGTTAATCACCTCAGAACAGTAGCTACCATGCTCCATGAGATTCTCCCGAAATACACGGAGATGCCGGTTGAGCTGATCACAGAAAAATTAGACATCGAGCCCAACCATGTTTTCATCATCCCTGAAAAGAGGGATTTGCATGTTCTAAACGGAGAGTTCCGCCTGAAACCTATTTCAAAGCCCTGGGGATGGCCCGACGTGATTACGGTTTTTATGCGCTCACTGACGGAGCACTGGGACGGCAAACTGATCGCTGTTATTGTCTCCGGCTATGATGGTGACGGGGCTGCAGCGCTTTGCGCCATTAAAGAGGTAGGCGGCATTACCATCGCGCAGAAACCCGACACCGCCGGGCAGCCTGATATGCCTGAGAGTGCAATAGCCAGCGGATGTATCGATTTTGTTCTTGCACCTGAAAAAATCGCTCAGGAAATAATACGAATTGCACACTCGGAATCAGAGACCAGGTAAACGTTGGAAATACAATAATGAAAATGGAATCAGAAAATAGACATAGAAAAAGGAAATGTTGACGACAGAAGAGATATGATGCGTATTGGAATTGCTGCCGACCATGGTGGTTTTGAATTGAAAGTACAATTGCTGGCAGCGCTTACTTTTGCTGGTTACATGGTAAAGGATTTCGGTGCTTTGAAATTGGTTCCAGAAGATGACTACCCGGATTTTGTGGTGCCACTTGCCAGAGCTGTTTCAGGAGGTGAAATAACACGCGGTCTGGCCATTTGTGGCAGCGGTGTTGGAGCCTGTGTAGCCGCCAATAAAGTTCGCGGTGTGCGGGCAGCTTTGATCTCAGATTCCTTCTCCGCACATCAGGGAGTTGAGGATGACAATATGAATGTGATGTGCCTGGGAGGCAGGATTATTGGATCTGCTCTGGCCTGGGATTTGGTTGAGTCATTTCTGAATGCTGATTACAAAGCAGAGGAACGGTTCATCCGGCGATTGGATAAAGTGGCAGCACTGGAAAAGGGAAAAGTGTAACACAACTCATCTGAATTACTGAAAATTAAATTTAAAAAAGGATAGATTATCATGAATGAAAATGATCACAATCATCATAGACCTTATTGGAAGCGGATACATCATACCTGGTATTTTTGGGTTTTCCTGTTTTTAATGTTTGCAGGTATCACCTATTACATAATGAGTGTTGATTTTGCATTTCACCTCGCAGGCCATTGAAACAGCCATCGGAAAATAACAGAACACAATAAACATTCACAACTAAAGGATCATTAAAAATGAATAAACAGATAATTATTGACACAGCGAAGGCAATGGTAGCCGGAGACAAAGGCCTGCTGGCAATTGATGAAAGTAATCCAACCTGCAATAAAAGATTTGCAGCGGCAGGGATTCCTCAAACCGAGGAGTTCCGGCGTTCCTATCGGGAAATGATCATAACAACACCTGGTCTGGGTAAATGTATTAGTGGTCTTATCCTGTACGACGAAACGATCAGGCAGAAGAAAAAAGACGGAACTTTATTTATTAAAGCCATCACCGATTTGGGAATCATCCCCGGAATCAAAGTTGATACCGGTGCAAAGGATATGGCAGGTCACCCGGGAGAGAAAATAACCGAGGGTCTGGATGGATTACGCGAGCGCCTCCGGGAATATTTTCAAATGGGCGCCCGTTTTGCCAAGTGGCGGGCAGTGATTATCATCGGAAACGATATTCCAAGCCGTGGTTGCATAGAGGCTAATGCGCATGCATTGGCCAGGTATGCCGCATTGTGCCAGGAGGCAGGACTGGTTCCGATCGTTGAACCTGAAGTGCTGATGGATGGTGATCATACATTACAACAGTGTTTTGAAGTAACAGAAAAAGCACTGCGATCGGTTTTCAATCAGCTTTATCTGCAAAGGGTATTGTTGGAGGGCATGATTTTGAAGCCCAATATGGTACTTCCTGGATTGACTTGCCCTAAGCAAGAATCGGTGGATGAGGTGGCCGATGCGACGGTGAATTGTCTCATGCAAGCTGTTCCTGCTGCTGTTCCCGGGATTGCTTTCCTGTCAGGCGGACAATCCGGAGAACTGGCCTCTGCCCGTTTGAATGCCATGAATTTCAGATTCAGATCTCAGCTACCCTGGGAGCTTGCATTCTCGTTTGCCCGTGCCATTCAGCAACCGGCACTGGAAATCTGGCATGGAGAAGATGCCAATATATTACCAGCCCAACAGGCACTGTATCATCGGGCAAGTTGTAACCGGGCCGCCCGACAGGGTGAATACAATGCCGAAATGGAAAAGAAATGAAAGTAAAAGCAAATAGAAGTTCCTGGGATCAAACAGATCTATATCCGCTTCAATTCGAACCAATATATCAGTATCGGCTCTGGGGAGGCAGACATTTGGCTGATCTGCTCACTGCACCTCTGCCGGGTAACGGTCCTATCGGTGAAGCATGGATTCTCAGCGACCGCGATGACCATCAGAGTATTGTATCTAATGGACCGCTTAAAGGACATACTATTGGCCAATTGATGGAGAATGAGCAGGAGAAATTACTCGGAAAACTTGCCGGACACTTCCAACGATTTCCTCTTTTGCTTAAGTTCCTCGATGTGCATGAAATGCTGTCAGTGCAGGTACACCCTTCTGATCATAATAAAGACTATCTGCCAGTTGGTGAACATGGCAAGACCGAAGCATGGGTGGTATTAAAGTCGGGGACTGAAAGTCGCATTTATGCAGGACTTAAACCAGGGACCACAGCTGACAATTTACAAAAGTCTCTCACAACCGGGACAATTGCTGATCATCTATCTTATTTCACACCAAAACCAGGGGATGGTGTTTTTATACCGGCAGGAACGGTTCACTCCCTTGGTGGAGACGTTGTGGTTTTTGAGGTTCAACAGAACAGCGATGTGACATTTCGGTTGTACGACTGGAACCATGTTGATAAAAAGACAGGTAAACCACGGGCTCTCCATGTCGAACAGGCGCTTGCATGTATTGATTTCACACAAGGTGCTACAAAACCAGTGGTGCCGGTTGTTGAAGCAAAAACCCCTGTAAGGAATGAAATGCTTTTTCGTTGTGAACATTTCAACCTGTGGCGGTACCAGGGACAATCGCCGTTTACTGTTGGCGAAATGGAAGTGCCACGAGTATTGGTATGCCTTGAAGGCAAAGGAGAGATTGAACATAACGACGTTTTTTATGCCATCGGGAAAGGTGATGTATTTGTTTTGCCTGCGTCAGTCGGAGTGTGTTCTTTTTGGCCGGGCAACAAAGTGAATTTGTTGGAAATTGCTATACCGTAATTCATTATAAAAGATGTAATTCTGATGAAACGACTTATAGTTTTTGATTTGGACGGCACATTCGCCGAAAGCAAATCACCGCTCGATACCGAAATGTCGAAATTGCTGCATGACTTACTCGGTATTATCAAAGTGGCTGTTATTTCAGGAGGCAATTGGCCACAGTTTGAAAAACAACTGCTCTCCAACCTTCCCCACGACGAATGTCTGGAAAATCTCTCCCTTTTGCCAACCTGCGGAACAAAGTTCTACCAGTACAGCAAGGATTGGAAAAAGCTCTATTCCGAAGATTTCACTGCAAAAGAAAAAGAGAAAATTATCGGTTCCCTGAAAAAAGCCATTGATAAAACGGGGTTCAAAGTTGAAAAGGTCTGGGGCGAAACCATTGAAGATCGGGGAAGCCAGATCACATTTTCAGCATTGGGGCAAGAAGCTCCCATCGAAGAAAAGAAAAAATGGGACCCTGATTTCGACAAACGAAAAAAGATCAAAGCAATTCTTGATAAGGATATTCCTGAATTTTCAGTGCGTCTGGGTGGAACAACATCGGTTGATGTGACCAAACCCGGTATTGATAAAGCCTATGGAATTGAGAAACTCCGCGATACGCTGGGTATTTCAATTCAGGAAATGATTTTTATTGGTGATGCCTTATTCCCCGGAGGAAACGATTATCCGGCCGAAGAAGCAGGCGTTGTTTCTATCAAGGTAAAAAATCCGAATGAATCGAAACGGGTAATTGAAACGATCATCGCTTGCCTGGATGGTGTTTATGATTCACCAGTTAATAAGGAGGAAAACAAATGAGTGGATTAAAATTACAGCGCCTGGGACTGATCATGGAACCGGAGCCGGGTAATCAGATGGAGGTGGAAGGTGTCCTGAATCCGGCTGCTGCCCGCGGCCCTGATGGCAATCTTTACCTGTTTCCACGGCTCGTCGCAAAGGGTAATTATTCGCGTATAGGCATCGTAAAGGTTCTTTTTAATAAAGACGGTGATCCATCCGGAGTCGAGCGTATTGGCATTGCCCTGGAGCCTGAAGCTGATTATGAGCTGCGATCAGATGGCAGCGGTGGATGTGAAGATCCTCGTATCACGTATGTTGAACCACTTCATCACTTTGTGATGACTTATACAGCACTTTCGCCTAATGGGCCCCGGATCGCCCTGGCCGAATCGGAGGATTTGTTTCACTGGAAACGCATTGGTCTTGCCATATTTGAACCTTATGACGGCATTGATTTCGTCCATGTTGACAACAAGGATGCAAGTATCTTCCCGGTCGCTATCCCTAATCATGCCGGAAAAATGCAATTAGCCATGCTTCACCGGCCCCTTTTTCAGGGAACACGACCGGAAGAAACTGTCCTCCAGGCCAAGACGAGGGAAGTGGACATCGAACGTGAAAGCATTTGGATCTCTTATTGTCCTATGACCTTTGAGGGTCTCGAGCCATACCATATAAGCCTTTTTAATTCACATCACCGGCTTGCGACACCTGTGTCACCATGGGAAAGACTAAAAATTGGAGGTGGAACTCCACCGGTCCTTACCAGGCATGGTTGGCTTATCCTTTACCACGGAGTAAGTGAAATGCCTGATCAGGACAAAGAGGGGAAGCATTTATGCTATTCGGCCGGTGTGATGGTGTTATCAAAGGATCATCCGCAAGTGATAAACTATCGTTCAGTAGAACCGGTATTGAAACCAGAACTTAAGACAAGAACGGCAGGGAACTATTTCAAATGTAGTGTTCCCTACCGGTATTGACCGGCGCGATGATCTTGGTTTGCCAGACCGCTTCGATGTTTATTATGGCATGGCTGACAACCGGATTGGCGTTGCACGTCTTGATTTGCCGGATGTTTTACCGCCGGAAGGAATGGCTGATTCGCCGGATGAAAAAGTGTAATTTAATTATCATAATCTGAAAAATAAACTAAGAAACTGTTTTAATTCCTGCTTTGGACGAAAAACTAAAATCAAACAAAAAAATCCGGATGCTATATCATCTTGGAAGCAACTTTACCGGATTTGATCTAAATGCTATGTTGGATGATGCCAGAATGGGGATGAAACATTTATCTGCATGGGAAAAGATTGCTTTGGTATCTGACCACGAGATGATAAATACTTTTGCGAAATTCTTTGGATACATGCTATCCTGTGAGTTTCGCATATTTAAAAATGCTGAATTGGAAGAAGCAAAAAAATGGTTGTTGGATTACCAATAACAACAAAATAAATCAGGTAAAGAGAAATATTCCTTATGAAACCAAATAAAAATAAGCCGAAGGTTCCGGAACCGAAACAGGGATCGAAATCTGATGCGAAGGACGATTTGAAATCTCTTTCCATGCAGGACCTTCAAACAAAGTTGGGATCGTCGCCTGAAGGCCTCAGTCAGGCCGAAGCAGAGAAACGACTAACCCAATATGGGCCGAACGAGATTGAAGAAAAGAAAACCAATCCGTTTCTGAAATTCCTCACCTATTTTTGGGGTCCCATCCCATGGATGATCGAAGCAGCTGTGATCCTTTCTGCGGTAGCAAGGCACTGGCCGGACTTTGGCATTATCCTGCTATTATTGTTGGCCAATGCAGTAGTCGGATTTTGGGAGGAACGCCAGGCAGGCAACGCCATAGAAGCACTGAAAGCCGAATTGGCGATCAAAGCAAGAGTGAAACGTGATGGAAAGTGGGTTACACCAGCTGCTCGTGAACTGGTTCCGGGCGATGTGATACGCTTGCGCCTGGGTGACATTGTGCCGGCGGATGCACGGCTTCTGGAAGGTGACCCGGTTGAAGTGGATCAATCTGCCCTGACAGGGGAGTCATTGCCCGTTACCCGCAAACCCGGCGAAGCAGTATTTTCCGGTTCGATCATTCGCCGGGGCGAAATCGGTGCGATGGTCTATGGAACTGGTGCAAAGACTTACTTCGGCAAGACGGCACAACTGGTGCAGGAAGCACAAACCGTCAGCCATTTTCAAAAGGCGGTTCTGAAGATCGGAAATTACCTGATCATTTTGGCAGTGGCTCTGGTGGCTGTAATTATTACTGTCGCGATCTTCCGGGGCGACAAGATCCTCACAACATTACAATTTGCGTTGGTGCTGACCGTTGCCGCTATTCCCGTGGCAATGCCGACAGTTTTGTCTGTGACCATGGCAGTCGGGGCACGGCTTTTGGCGAAGAAAAAGGCGATTGTAAGCAAATTGGTGGCCATTGAAGAATTGGCGGGCGTGGATGTGCTTTGTGCAGACAAGACCGGCACCCTGACCCAGAACAAGCTGACGCTGGGCGATCCTTTCTGTGTTAACAATATTTCCGCCGATCAGGTGATCCTCATTGGCGCATTGGCGTCACGCGCGGAAAACAATGATACAATTGATCTGGCTGTACTCGGTGGACTAAAAGACAAGGATTCATTAAAGGGTTATGAGGTAGTTCATTACCAGCCATTCGACCCGGTACATAAACGGACCGAGGCAACAGTCAAAACCAAAGATGGAAAGACGTTTAAGGTGACAAAGGGAGCGCCACAGGTGATTTTGGAACTATCGGACAATGCCGGGAAGGTGAAATCTATCGTCGACAAAGCGGTCAACGATTTCGCCGAGCGCGGTTTTCGCTCATTGGGCGTTGCTCGGGCAGAAGGCGACGGGCAATGGCAGTTTGTTGGCGTATTGCCTTTGTTTGACCCACCACGCGAAGATGCCAAAGTCAACCATCAAGACTGCGTTAGATATGGGCGTTAAGATCAAGATGGTTACAGGAGATGCGCTAGCCATTGCAAAGGAAACTGCAAAAAAGTTAGCCATGAGCACAAACATTCTCGATGCCAGCAGCCTGGGTGATTCGAAGAAAGAATGAAAACTGCTGATTGCCAAATCCATTGAGAATGCCGACGGCTTTGCTCAAGTATTCCCTGAACACAAATTTCATATTGTGGATGTCCTTCAAAAACTCGGCCACATCGTCGGTATGACAGGCGACGGGGTGAACGATGCCCCTGCCCTGAAGAAAGCCGATTGTGGAATCGCTGTTTCAGATGCCACAGATGCAGCACGCGCAGCAGCGTCATTGTCCTTATGACCCCTGGTTGTCGGTGATTATTGATGCGATTAAAGAGAGCAGGAAAATTTTCCAGCGGATGAATAGTTACGCTATTTACCGGATCGCTGAAACACTGCGTGTATTGTTGTTCATGACAGCTGCCGATACTGATCTTTAACTTTTATCCCGTGACCGCGGTCATGATCGTGATGCTGGCATTGCTCAACGATGGTGCCATCCTGTCCATCGCCTATGATAATGTTCATTATAAAAATAAGCCCGAAGCATGGAATATGCATATGGTGCTGGGGATTTCCACAGTGCTGGGCGTTATTGGCGTTGTCGCCAGCATTCGGCATTATTTTATCTTGGTGAGCGCGTTTTTCATCTTGACCGCCTACACATCCAAACACTAATGTATTTAAAGCTGTCCGTGGCAGGGCATTAACGATCTTCCTCACACGTACACGTGGTCCGTTCTGGTCCATACGCCCGCCCGGATTTTATTGATAGCAGTATTGGGAACGCAAATCACTGGCTACTTTAATTGCTGTTTATGGGATATTTATGACACCCCTTGGCTGGGGTTGGGCAGGGTTCGTTTGGGGTTATGCATTGCTATGGTTCCTTGTGAATGACCGCTGTGAAATTGCTCGCCTACCGGATTTTTGATCCTGTAAAAACGAAAACACCATCCGATTTAACTCCGCAGATCGCCAAACGCGCTTATAAAATTTACGAGCAGCATGGCCATCACGACGGAAATGCAGAGCAGGACTGGAAGAAAGCAGAGCAGGAGATTCGGAAAGGTGAATCTTCACAATGATACCAGAATAAACGATGGAATTGCGAAAAAAACGGATTAACTTGAAAACATTAAAATGCAAAAATCATTTAATACAATTTATTTGTTAGACATTAATAAAATATAACCACTATGAAAACAAAAAAACATTTAGGCATCTGGATGGATCATTCAATAGCCCATTTAATCGAATTAAACGGTGACTCACTAGAAAATAAAACCATTATTGCGCAGGTTGGAGAACAAGATGAAGCACTTAGCACACGAGATGAAACCCTGATACAAAACAAAGAACAAAACGAACTCTCCGGTTTTTTCAATCGACTAAGCGAGGTAATCATCAATTACGATGAAGTACTCCTTGTTTGGACCAACGAATGCCAAAACTGAGCTGGTGAACATTTTAAAGTCAGATCACCATTTTGATAAGGTGAAAATAGATGTGAAACCGGCTGATAAAATGACTGTAAATCAACAAGAGGAATTTGTTAAAGAATATTTTAACGCATCTGAATAAATGGCCAAAGAAGTCGAAGAAAATGGGTTCAGAAAGTCAAAATCTGTTGCCCTTATCGTTGCCCATCCCGATGATGAAACATTATGGGCTGGCGGAACAATAATGAGTCATCCTTCATGGAAGTGCTTTATTGTTTGTCTGTGCAGAGGAAGCGATAAGGACCGTGCCCCAAAATTTTATAAAGCATTGAAAATCCTTAAATCTGAAGGAATCATGGGCAACCTTGATGATGGTCCTGATCAAAAGCCGTTGGATGGAAAAGAGGTTGAAGATGCAATTTTGGATTTATTACCTCCTGATCATTTCGATTTGGTCATTTCCCATAATCCTTCAGGAGAATATACCAGACATATCAGGCATGAGGAAACAAGTAAAGCAGTTATTAAACTTTGGCATACCGGTAAAATTTCGACCGCGGAACTTTGGACTTTTGCTTATGAAGATGGTAATAAGGAATATTATCCCAGACCTGTCGAAAACGCACCTGTTTACAGAACACTTACAAGACGAATATGGCTGAGAAAGTACAGCATTATTACTGAAACATATGGATTTGAGAAAAACAGTTTTGAAGCTGAAACAACACCACGGTCAGAATCATTCTGGCAATTTACAAATTCGTATATTGCCAAAAAATGGCTTAATAATAAAGGAGTTATAGCATGAAAGTATTGGTACTCTATGATTATCCCCCTTCTCCCGGAGGGCTTGCAACCCAGGGCGATCTGCTCTATAAGGGTTTACTTAATATAGGTGTTGATGCCCATGCAGTTCATTTTGAATCAGCACAGGAGAAAGAATGGTATTATCGCTGGTTCGAACCTGATGTTGTTGTTGGAGTAGGATATTGGGGACATACCCCACAATTGGTGCTGCATCCCAAGCGTTATGGAGTGCAGGCCGTACCATGGCTGGTTGCAGACGGTTATGTAGCTAATTACCAGGAAATTTTGAACGCGCTGCCGCTCATACTTGTAACATCCAACTGGGTAAAGGAGATGTATGTCCGCGATGGGATCAACAGCGAAAATATTGAAGTATTGCCTGTTGGCTGCGATACCGATTCTTTCATTCCTCACTCAAAAAACGACCCGAAAATTCTGGCTGTCAGAGAATCGCTGGGCATTTCTCCGGAACAGATCATGATCCTCACTGTTGGTGGAGATGCCGCATCAAAAGGTGCTCAGGAAGTTATGCAGGCGCTTGCGATCATCGATACGAAAGCACCCGACTGGAAATATGTTTGCAAGGTCTGGCCGCAGCCTCGTACAAAAGCTCAAAACCTGATTGACCTGGAAATGGCTACACATCTGGGAATCGAAAAGAACGTCGTTTATACCACCAATACGATTTCCAGAAATTTTATGCCATACCTGTTTGGGGCTTGTGATATTTATGCTGCACCATCCCGTCTCGAAGGATTCGGGATGCCCCAGGTAGAAGCCGGTGCTTGCGGCAAACCAGTCATTAGCATTAATGCAATGGGAATGCTGGATACGCTTATTCATAAAGAAACTGCATTTATGGCTGCTATATCACAGAAAATAGTGGTAAGGGAAGTTATACTCGGAGAAGAATCCGGATTTGAAGATCAACACAAGGTGAAATTTAAAATTCCTCGCACGGTAGATTACAGGGCAAATGTTCAGGATATTGCCAAATACCTGATGATACTTATGACCGATGCCGGATTGCGTGATAAAATGGGCGAAGCAGGCAGGAAACGTGTAGTTGAAAATTTTGACTACCGGGTTGTTGCAAAACGATTTGTTCAGATAATGGAGGATAAATTAGGAATCAGGTAAATTGTAAATCAATAAAATGCAAATAACAGACTGGGATGAAATAGAAAAGGCAAAGAAAGCTGCCCTTGAAGTACTGCTGCATAATTCACACGGACCATACCACGGACTTCCCAGAACTGCAGGCTGGGGGTATCCTGAGCCATATACAAGGGATTTGATGTTTTCCATTCTGGGAATTGCAGTCACTGGAAATCAGAAACTTCTGGAAAGCATTCGCAGAGTTCTGGAAACACTGGCAAATAATCAGACAGAACACGGTCATATCCCTTCACTCGTGCACGACAATGAGGATCGGGGATCAAGTGACTCAACACCTTTGTTTTTGCTTGGTGTTGGTATTTTCAGAAAAATAACGGGTGAGCAGGATTTTCTTCAGGGTGCAGTCAGTAAATCCCTGACATGGATGGAGTATCAAAGCCCTTCTGACCGTTACCTGGTTGCCCAGCAGCCCACAAGTGACTGGCGCGACGAACAATGGGTAATTGGATATGGCCTGTATGTAAACACACTGGTATATTCCTGTCTCAGGCTATTTGATGAGAATGAAAGAGCAGAAAGGATGCGCCACGCAATGAGCCGGTTTACCATTACGGGTGGGGTGATTCATCATCATGTCCACGCAGGGCTTGTCGTAAAACATAAGCCTTACTATGCTTTCTGGTCCTATAAAATTTATAGCAGTGAGCGGTTCGACTTGCTCGGTAACAGCCTTGCTATTCTCTCCGGAATAGCCTCCCCTACCCGGGCTGAGGAATTGATTTCCTGGATCGAAGAAGAGTGTGCAGAATTAAAGAAAAGAGGTGAACTTGCAGTTGACCTGTCTCCCAATTTCTTCCCCTTTATTCAACCCAAAGATCCTGACTGGCGTGAGCGATATTCACAATTTAACAATCCCGGGGAATACCATAATGGAGGGATATGGCCTTTTATTTCCGGATTTCATATTGCAGCACTGGTAGCTGCTAAACGTTTCAATTTAGCCCAGGAAAAGCTAATGGCACTTACCCGTTTAATAAAAGTCTCCAGCACGGGCAATCTGGATTTTGGATTTAATGAATGGATAAAAGCCCAGGACGGAAAGCCCAAAGGGCAGGACTGGCAAACCTGGAGCGCTGCGCTATACCTGTATGCTGCAAAATGCGTTGAAGAAAAGAGAACACCTTTTTTTGATGAGATACGCAGTGGTTCGACAGATTCGAATATTCCGCTTTAATCCAATTATTTATAACTAAACATTCAGGTAAATGTGCAGCTATCAATTCTTCAATTATACTAACTTCCTTAAGCTTCCCGCAGGTTTAACATTTAAAGAAAAACTTTACATTCTTTTCCTTGTTTTTTTATTTAACCTTAAATAAACTCCAGTATAAATACATGAATTTCATAGACTATAATAAGGCATTAGGGATCGATAAATCATCTAAGGATTGATCGAAATTAAAACCATCGGAGAAATATTATTCATACCAGCAAACCAGTTACCTGTTCTTGAGAAAATTATCCGGCGATGCCTTAATTTGGATATTAACCCGGAAGGTATTGATACCACCATTCATTTATTAAAACGGATGGATGAAATGCAGAATGAAATCATTGCGCTTAAAAACAGACTTCGACTTTTTGAGCTAAATGAATGATATGGCAAGGAGGAGATTTTCAAGTATCCACACATCGTAAAATGTGTGAATTGTGTAACTCTTTTCAAAAATTGTGTAACGATTTTTGGGATCAGAAGATGTACCTTTATAAGGCTTAGAAAGTTCATTTATTATAGTAATATTATGAAGGTACTTATGTTCGGTTGGGAGTTCCCTCCACATATTTCCGGTGGTTTGGGAACAGCTTGTTATGGTTTGACAAAAGGGTTAGCCTCCTTCAATGATATTGATTTAACTTTTGTTGTACCCAAAGTTTACGGGAATGAGGACAAAGTGAAAATGAAATTGATTGGTGCCAGCGATGTTAAACTCTCCGACAAAACAATATTAAAGCAAAAAACGCTGGAATTAAAAACGTTTAATGATTTTGATCAAAAAATTTCAGCATATATATCACCCGGGCAATATGAAAAGCTTTTATTGGAACAAAAGGCAGACGTTAAAAATAATGTTGTACATGCACCTTCAGGGAAATTGGAATTTTCCGGAAAATACGGAATCAGCTTATTTAATGAAATATCCCGTTATGGAGTTGTAGCTTCAGAAATAGCAAGAACGGAACCCCACGACGTTATCCATGCCCATGACTGGTTAACATATCCGGCAGGAATTGAGGCAAAAAAAGTGTCCGGTAACCCGCTAATAGTGCATGTGCATGCCACCGAATACGACCGGTGTGGTGAAAACCATAATAAGAAGGTATATGAAATTGAGCGAAGGGGGATGGAATTTGCCGATAAAGTAATAACCGTGAGTGATTTAACACGCAATATTGTAATAAGCAAATATAACATAAACCCATCAAAAGTAGTAACCGTCCATAATGCAGTTGAACCTGCAATCAATAATTCAAATGAAAATTTATGGAAAAGGGGGACAAAAGATAAAATTGTGACATTTTTAGGAAGAATTACCAGTCAAAAAGGCCCAAAATATTTTATAAAAGCAGCATATAAAGTTTTACAAAAAATGGATAATGTGAGGTTTGTTATGGCAGGCAATGGAGATTTAATGGAGGAGATGGTAAAATATGTTGCAAAGCTAAAAATTGCAGACAGGTTTCACTTCACCGGGTTTTTAAAAGGTGATGATGTTTGGAGGATGTATGCCATGAGCGATTTGTATGTTATGCCATCGGTATCCGAACCGTTTGGGATTTCCCCATTAGAGGCATTACAATACAATGTCCCGGTAATCATCTCAAGGCAATCTGGTGTATCAGAAGTAATCACCCATGCTGTAAAAATTGATTATTGGGATATCGATGCCATGTCAGACGCTATTTATGGGATACTAACTTATCCTTCATTGGAAAAGCATTTAAAACAATATGGGAAACACGAGGTGAATAATTTAAGATGGAAAGATGCTGCAGTCAAAGTGAAGGACATTTATTATCAGGTAGCTTATAATAAGGCAAGCTAATCCGTGACGTCAAAATTAAACTTAATCAGCATTATCTCCCTAAAGTAACTTAGGCATTGCCAGGGAACATTTCTCTGAAATGTGTGAATGATGTAACTCTTATCTATAATTGTGTAATACTTTCCGGTATTAAAGTTCCCACCTTTGTATCTTGAAAATATTTTCAACCCTGTCCCGGCAGTTACGGGAATTAAAAAATTTATAAAAATGAACACTACTGAAGCTAAAGGAAACTGGAACGAGCAAAAAGGCAAGCTCTTACAAAAATTTGCCATCTTAACTGATAATGATGTGATGTTTGACAAGGGCAAAAAAGATGAGATGCTTGGAAGACTTCAAATCAAGCTTGGTAAAACAAAAGAAGAAATGCACAGGATTATCGAAGAGCTTTAATCCATCATTCGATTTGTGTTGTTCAGGATCGGGTTTTTTCGTAATCAAACCTGTCCTGAATAACCGAATTCGCCAAAAGACAACCTTTTAAGCCAAATGTGTTGACGGGCATAGAGGCCAGCTTCGATTAGAATTCAAATCTACTTGCCGGAATTTAGTAATCGTAAATAAAAAGTATGCTAATCATGAAAAGAGCAGAAAACAAAGTCGTCATCGTAACAGGTGGCGCATTAGGAATCGGCCGGGAAACCTGTCTTTTATTAGCAAAAGAAGGTGCAAAAGTTGCCGTAACAGATGTCCTTGATAAAGAAGGACAGATATTAACTGAAGACATTAACCATTCCGGAGGCATTGCAAAATTCTGGCATCTTGATGTATCCAACGAAAAGGAAGTTGAAAAAGTTTATGCCGCCGTAGTGAAAGAATTTGGAAAACTTGATGCAACCGTTAATAATGCAGGCATTGCCGGCGCTGACAAGCCGACGCATGAATTAACTGAAAAAGAATGGGATACTGTGATGAATGTGAACGTAAAAGGCGTTTTCTTCTGCACCAAACATGCGATTCCTCACATGCTAAAATCTGGCGGTGGAAGCATTGTAAACCTGTCTTCAATTTATGGTTTGATCGGGGCCGGAGATTTGCCTCCTTATCATGCTTCAAAAGGAGCCGTTAGATTAATGACAAAAAATGATGCGATAAGCTATGCAAAAGAAAATATAAGAGTCAATTCAGTGCATCCGGGTTTTATTTGGACACCACTGGTTGAGAAATTAGGAAAAAACAATCCCGGATTCAGAAAAAACCTTGACAGCCTGCATCCGTTAGGACATGTTGGCGAAGCGATAGATATTGCGTATGGAATACTTTATCTCGTGTCTGACGAATCAAAATTTGTTACGGGAAGCGAATTGGTTATTGATGGTGGTTACACCTGTAAATAAGAAGTTTATAAAAACAACATTGAGTAAAAGCTTTAATACATTTGGGATTAATTGGCTTGTAAAGCTAAGTTGCCGAATCAGTGTTTCGCGCAGGCTGAAGGCTGCGCATGTTCAACACACTAAAGTTGCAGAGCGATAGTCGTTAGAATGGAAGCAAATGTTTTAACATGAAAAAAACTATTCCGGTCATTAAAGTGAAAGGGTTTGCAACAGCGCAATCAAAGCGACTAAGTGAAAAGACGCTGGCAAAAACGCAAATTGCAAGCATTTTTTTTAAAGATGTTGCTGATGTTTTCTTGTTTATTATGGTACTCCTGAAAGAAACATTTTCGCACAACTTTGAATTTAAGGAATTTTTCCGTCAGTGTTTTCAAATCGGGTATAAATCGTTGCCCTTAATTTCAGTTACCGGGGCCATTATGGGATTGGTGCTGACGATTCAATCGCGCCCGGTACTTGTTGATTTCGGTGCAGTCACACTGCTTCCGGGAATGGTAGCGGTATCTCTTATCAGGGAAATGGGACCGGTAATAACTGCATTAATATGCGCAGGGAAAATTGCCTCGGGTATGGGAGCAGAATTAGGTTCAATGAAAGTGACCGAACAAATCGAAGCCATGGAAGTATCCTCAATAAATCCCATGCGTTTTTTAGTTGTTACCCGGGTGGCGGCAGCAACGCTCATGATCCCCTTGTTAATATTTTATGCCGATGCACTGGGTATATTCGGAAGCTGGGCAGGTGCGAATATTAAAGGAGACGTTTCAGTTTACCTTGTTTTTCTCTCAGGCATTTAGTCATATTGAGTTTATTGATTTTTTACCTGCTGTTATAAAATCATTTTTTTTCGGGGCCGTAATCGGATTGGTAGGATGCTATAAAGGTTACAATGCCGGACGGGGAACCGAAAGTGTTGGGACTGCTGCAAATTCTGCCGTGGTTCTGGCATCTCTGCTTGTGATAATTATAGATCTGATTGCCGCACAAATAACCGATATGCTGATATCATGAACGCAAAACAAACAGAAACGTTAAATGATGCTCACGTTTATGCAAAAAGTGATGAGCCGGTTATCGAGATAAAAAATCTTAGAAAATCCTTTGGCAAGCAGGAGATATTAAAAAATATTTCTTTAAAACTTTTTAATGGCGAAAACCTGGTGGTTCTTGGTAAATCGGGCAGTGGCAAATCTGTTTTAATAAAGTGCATTGTTGGGTTATTAAATTCTGATGGAGGAACAATCAATGTATTTGAAGAAAATGTAACGGCCTTACACCGAAAAGAATTGAATGAGCTGAGACAGAAAATTGGTTTTTTATTCCAAAGCGGGGCTTTGTATGATTCCATGACAGTGAGACAGAACCTGGAATTTCCGTTGCGAAGAATAAAAAAGAATCTGTCTGAAAAAGAAATTATAGAAAAAATTAACGAGGTTTTGGAAAATGTAGGTCTGCCTGATGCATTGGATAAAATGCCATCGCAACTTTCGGGAGGTATGCGAAAAAGAATAAGTTTAGCACGAACCATTGTTGTAGACCCGATGATCATGCTTTATGACGAACCTACTACAGGGCTTGACCCGGTGACATCCGATGAAATAAGTTCACTCATCAATGAAGTTCAAAAAAAATATAAAACATCTTCCATCATTATTACGCATGATATTGCTTGTGCCCGTACAAATGCAAACCGGGTTATTATGCTGTTTGACGGAGAAGTCTATCAGGAAGGAAAACTGGAAAAGTTTGAAATGTCAACTGACCCTTTAATTAGCGCCTTCTTCAAATGAAAACAAGTAAATCAATAATTTTAAAATCAATGAGTCATGGACACACATACAGAGAAATTTAAAGTAAGATTGGGGCTTTTTATTGTAGGAGGATTGGCATTTTTTGTAATTGCCATATTTATCATCGGCAAGCAGCAGAATTTATTTAACCCTGTTTTTAAACTTACAACGACTTTTCACAATGTAAGCGGATTGCAGGTGGGAAATAATGTCCGCTTAACCGGGATTAATGTAGGAATTGTCGACAACATTAAAATAATTAATGATTCAACTGTCAGGGTTGATATGTTGATTAAAAAAGATGTTCAACCCTTTATTAAATCCAACTGTCAGGTCGCTATAGGATCTGAAGGCCTTATTGGTGACCGCCTGTTAAATATTACCTATGGAAGCTCTGATGCTCCATTGGCAAAAGAGGGGCAGCAACTTACATCAGAAGAACCTGTTGAAACTGATGCCATCATGGCAAGTTTGCAGGTAACAGCAGGCAATGCCGAAATTATTACCCAACAACTTGCTGAGATTATGATTAGTGTAAATGGCGGACATGGCACCCTCGGCAGAATAATTCAGGATTCAACCATCGCAGAAAATATTAATCAGACCATTGTAAATCTTAAAAACAGCTCTAAAAGATTTGATGAAACAGTAGAATCAATAAAAGAAGATGCCTCTGATATTATGGCAAGTGTTGAAGTAACAACGTCCAATGCCGAAGTTTTCTCGCAACAACTTGAAGAAGTTATGCTGAAAGTAAACGATGAAAATGGAGCATTCACTCAAATCATTCAGGATACAACGCTTGCGAAAAATTTGAGCCAGACAATGATAAACCTTAAAAGCAGTTCACAGGGACTGGATGAAAATATGGAAGCCCTCAAACACAATTTCTTTTTCAGAGGATATTATAACAAGAAAGCAAAGGCTGAAGCAAGACTTTTGGCTGAAGAGGAACAAAAGAAGCAAGAAGAACAAATGAAAAAGGAAGAACTGAAATAATAAGTTAAAGGTATGATAAAAATCGGTGATGATGTTTAAAAACGGGAATGATATAACAGTTAAAGCAAATGTGGTTCAAAAGTATTTTCGTAATTTTTCTTATTTCAATTTTAACTGTTGTTTCCGGATTAGCACAGGAAACTACTGCTAAAAAAGATTCAACCAAAGTTTATGGAAATATCGAATCTTATTCCAGTCGGAGTAAATTCACCAGGTTTATGTACAGGTTATTTTTTAAACCGGTTGCCCCCACCCCCAAAAAAAAAGATGGTAAAAAGAAAGTATATAAAAAACTGATAAAAAAACCATACAGCACCTTTGAAGGAAAAGTCATCCGGCATATTACTATCGTAACGCTGGACCCATTTGGGTACACAATTGGCGACACCATTGTACCACCACATAACTTTTTAATTAATACCGGTAATAAGTTGCATGTGAAATCTCAGGAAATCACCATTCGAAACCTTTTACTTATCCATCGAAATCAATTATTCGACTCATTGCTTGTTAAAGAATCTGAACGATTGGTGCGAAGCCAGAAATATGTGCGTGATGTATCTTTTATCGTTAAAGCTGTTTCAAAAAACTCCGATTCAGTTGATATTATTATTCGGGAATCAGATAAATGGAGTATTATTCCAGTGGTTACCGGCACCAGTTCCCGGCTCACAATTAAATTAACCGATAATAATTTTTTAGGGCTTGGACACGAATTTGGAAATTCCTACACCTGGTTCTATAATACCGGAGATAATGCTTACAATACAAATTATTTTATTCCCGGATTTCGCAATACCTATATTAACTCAACCATACATTATGGTACTGATGAATTCAGGAATTTTACCAAAATTTTGTCCATTGACCGTCCGTTTTTTTCCCCTTTCGCAAAGTGGGCCGGAGGTGTACAATTTATGGAGCAACTTCGCAAGGATTCCATTCATACCATCGATTCGCTGATTATTCTACAGCGATTTAAATTTAATGCACAAGATTATTGGGCTGGCAGTGCCATTCGGATATTTAAAGGGAATTCGGAATATAATCGCACGACTAATTTTATTTCTGCCATGCGTTTCTTACGAATCCGCTATATCGAAAGACCAATTGAAATGAATGACACACTGCATATTTATATTGATGAAAATTTTTACCTGGCAAGCCTGGGTATCTCAACACGAAAATATGTGCAGGATAAGTATATTTTTAAATTTGGCTTTACAGAAGATGTTCCTATTGGAAAAGTTATAAACCTAACAGGCGGCTACCAGGTAAGAAATAATACCGGCCGGTTATATTTAGGAGCACGTTTTTCTTATGGCAATTATTATCCGTGGGGATACCTGAGTTCGAACTTCGAGTACGGAGCCTTTTTTCATGCATCAAAAGCTGAACAGGGCATTTTTAGAGCAAATGTAAATTATTTTTCAGGATTATTTGAAATCGGAAAATGGAAATTCAGGCAATTTGTAAAACCCCAGGTTATGATTGGCATAAACCGGTTCTCCTACGAAAAACTGACCATCAACGACGGATATGGCATTGATGGATTCAACAGTTCTGTATTATCAGGCACCAGCCGTCTTTTATTTACTTTGCAAACACAATCATACGCACCATGGAATTTTGTCGGATTCAATTTTGGGCCTTATCTTATCTTTTCGCTTGGCATGCTTAGCGATGCAACCACAGGATTTAAAAACAGCCCGATATATTCACAAATAGGGCTGGGTGTTTTAATTAAAAATGACTATCTGGTTATTAATACATTTGAACTATCTATTTCGTTTTATCCATTAATTCCAGGCAACGGACAAGATATTTTTAAAATAAACTCATTCAAAACAACTGATTTCGGTTTCAGGGATTTTGAAATTGGAAAACCTGCGCCGGTGTTATATCAGTAAAAAGACAAAAAATATGCTTCTTTCGCCACTCAGTCCTTTCTGATATATGTGTGAATCATGTAACTCTTTTCTTTAATTGTGTAACGTTTTATAGTTTCATACTTACCACCTTTGTACAGTGAATATTATGTCACCTCTGGCCCGGCAGTTTCGGGATTTAATACGCATAAAATGAAAAAGACAATTTTTAGTCTCGCTATAGCAACGCTTATGGCAGGTACAATGATTACCGGTTGCCAGTCGACGACCGATAAAACTGAAAACTCCTCCGACCAAATGCAAAAGTCTATGTCTGATGATGAAGGGTCAAAGATGGAACCAGGCATGATGACTAAGGATTCTATTACTGATTATCAAAAATTCAAAAAAGAATCTGAAGAAAAAATCAACGCTTTTGAAAAAAGTATTGCCGAGTTCAAGGTTAAAATAGCAACCGCGAAAAAGGAAACAAAGATTGAATACGAAAAGAAACTGGCCTCGCTCGAACAAAAGAACAACGAGCTGAAAAAGAACTTGGAAGATTATAAAGACGACGGACAGGATAACTGGTCAAAATTTAAAAGTGAATTCAACCATGATATGGATGAGTTGGGTAAAGCATTTAAAGATTTAACAGTTAATAATGTCAAATAATTTCAAAATGGAAAAGTGTATTGACAATTTGGACTGAGCTGTTATTTGAAATCCTCTGAGTGATTATCCATTAGGAGAAGCAGAATAGCTAATTCCAACTTCCGGTTCAGGTCGCCCTCCCGCATTGCAAAACTTTAAACCCCGTTCAATAGCCGAGGATTAATTTACAACCTTGGCATCCGAATATGTTGAAAACTGATCCTCATTCTTTGAGGATCAGTTTATTTTCAATGAATTGGAATAAATGGATATATTCGTTTTCGAAATAAGGATTTTACTTTTCTGCAGTAATTAAAAATAATTGATAACGTCTTGTGCGATTAAAATAAAATTAATTATCTGATTTATAGTTTGATAAATCTTAGTGAACCTTCGTGTTTTTGAGACTTAGTGGCAAAAAAGAATATTGCCAATAAGGCACAAAGGCTCTAATATGCACAAAGTCAAAATGTAAAAGAATTAAACCGCACAACTCTTTTATTGATAATAAAATGCGCCAAATTCATGAAAGCATAACCCTTTTCAAACGCCTGTTTCATTCTGAAAATAAAGTCAATCCTGATTTGGATTTTTTAAACGCTGATAACTGTAAATGTGTGAAGGGATAACTGAATTCAAGAATATTGTTGTAGTGATCTGGTAAAACTTTTCCCTTTCTGAAATGCCAACTTTTTCAATTTCATCTTGACGTTTTTTCTCATAGTCACTAAAACGAGCGACCATTAGTAAAATTCAAAATGTTGTCCCACCAAGAAGCAAAAAAAGTCGCTGCTTAAATTTCCTTTGATAGTTTACTCGTTCAGTTCTCGCAATGAAATATCAACTACACATCTGCCAACAAGTATGAATGGTGCAACAAGAAAAATGTAAATCTTTTTGCCTGTTGAATATCCTTCCGTCCCGTTTAGCACTAATTGTTTTTGGTAAGCCAATTCACTTTGTCTTTCTTCTTCCTTCCACTTGTCATGAAGGTTTATTTGATAATCTCTTGATATGTCACGTTTTCTTAGTTTGTTTTTGGCTTAATCAATTGCTTCATGTTGCCAAAGGACAGTTGTCCCGTTTACAACAGCAATTAGTTCTTCAGGTCCCGACTTGAAATTGGCGGGTTAAACTCTGTCAATTGCGTGTTGTTTTTAGAATGGCTTATGTCTTGT
>CAVXGA010000024.1:0-23360 GCA_963761195.1 uncultured Bacteroidales bacterium | reverse complement strand
CCGGTCAATATCTTCAAAATAACATGCTGTAGTTTCCAGGTATTGCCCGTCAGCCCAGCGGGAAGCTTCTGTGTAGACATTCGCATTTTTTATATGTGATGAATACCTGTTTTCCCAATAGCTACGCTACCGTTTGTATGCCAGCCGGTTTCATGAAGGTTGATCATCATGGTGTACCAACCCAACTGAGCCAGATTGTTATTATTTACACTCATCAGAAAATTATAGGCATTTGACCAGACTGTTCCGTAATTCCACTTGGGGTTATGATTATCAGAATGTGAAGGAGTTGAGGCCCAGTCGATGTACCAACTGTTGTTGCTGCCACCATAGCCATCGATTCCTCCGAGCAAACCGTAGGTGCCTTTTGTAATATTGGCTACTTCTCCGTTAAAGTCTGGATTTTCAATGGCATTCTCCAGTTTCCAAACATTTACGCCCGGATAATTATCATGGCAATACCACAATACATTCCAGTAATTTTCGAGGTAATTCGTCCCGTCGTGCTCATTCATCTCAGCAGCAACTTCCCAATCGGTTCCATAAACACAAATACCGTATTGACCCATGGATGCAATGTGGTTTTTCGCATTGTCAGCATTGCTCTGCATATCTCCGACAAATGCATTATCAATAGGAATTACCCTGAGATTAACCCCGGAGCCATTATTCATCCAGTGTATTTTATGATTATCATAGCCATTCAAGTGAGGCCAATCGTCCAGGACAACGCCCCAAATCCCATGCTGTTCCCAATTGTCTCCTAACCAATCGATCACACCTGCATCCGGGTAATAGCCCTGTCCCAACCAAACACGTTCCGGTACCCAGGCAACATGCGGTGTATAATTATACAGGTAATTGACCATTTGAGATTCGGTATACACAGACCAGTCATTCATCTCGTTGGTTGTAAATGGCATCATATGTTGTCCCAATGCTGAGGTCATCATCGATACCAGTCCTCTTGAGGCCATAGCAGCCAGTGTATCGTTAAATTCCGGATTATGCCACTCTGCAGCCGGCATCAGCGTACCTGACATATGGAAATTGCCTGGAATTCCAGTAGCCCGGTGTGCATTCAGAACTTCATCATAACCACTTCCGTCAATGCCGCTTTGCCCGTTTGGGTTTCCATAAAATACATCGGTATGGGTAAGCCCCTGATTACCGTGGTGTACAAAGGCACAATTCCCCATGTCAAGTGTTCCTTTGGTATTGCCGGTAAAGGTGTCGGCAGTTTTACCGTTAACTTCAACAGCAATGGAAAGTTCATGATCGCCAGATTGTAATACCGGTGTATCAAATTCGAACTCAACCATGTTATTTTCGGGTGTAATCAGATATTTGTTTCCGTCAACAATTCCTGATTTTCCTGAAAGTAAAATAGATTTATTGTAAAGCGTTTGTTCATCTTCGCTTTTTTCAATGGTTATTTTAATGATTATGTTGCTACTTTCAAACCTGTCAGCGACAATTTCATTAGATTTACGTTCAACCAGGTCATCGAAAGTGATCCGAAGGAGAAACCTGTTATTTTGTTTTTTTAAGTAAACGGAGGTTATATCACCTGTAAACGTCTTTACGTCGCCAACAAGATCGAAACCTATGAAATCTTCCGCATTCCAAAATTTAAGATTACCTGAGATTGTTGGCTGGGCTTTAGCAGGTATAAAAAAAATCAAGAGAAAAAAACTAAGTAAAAAATGTTTCATGGTTCAAATATTAAAAAAATATTGATAAAAATACTATTTTCTTTTAATTACCGATTCTTTGCCTTTATAATTCCTAATATAATTTTGTTAATCAAAACTCTTAGTATCAAATTTTTTTTTATACTTTCGTTCACCATATTTTATAACTGAATTTTTTAATTAATATAAAATAATAATCATGAAAAGATTTACAATTTCACTTTCCATTCTGATTCTACTTGCTTTTATCAACGGAAAGTTTACAATCGGACAAAATGTAGATGTTACGTTTAGTGTCGACATGCAGGAACAAACCGTGCCACCGGAAGGGGTACATATTGCAGGATCATTCCCTGCACCTTATCCTGTATGGGATCCGGCTGGTATTATTATGAATCTCCAGCCTGCGAGTACAGTTTACGCAGTAACCCTTTCATTACCTGCGGGTACCACTATTGAATTCAAATATGTTAATGGGGCTGCCTGGGGTCTCGATGAAAGCGTTCCTGCCTATTGTGCACAAAATGGCAATCGGTATTTGACCGTACCCGACAACAATCCCTATGCACTGCCGGTTGTATGTTTCGGCAAATGTACCCAATGTAACCCTCCGCCTGTGGACGTGACTTTCCGGGTAGATATGTCAAATGAAACCGTTTCACCTTATGGGGTTCATGTGGCAGGAACATTTAATGGCTGGAATGCTTCAGCCACTGAACTGTTGGATCAGGGTAATGGTGTTTATGCAGCGACAGTGACTTTGGGTGAGGGCGAGTACCATGAATTTAAGTATCTCAATGGTAATGCCTGGGGAACCGACGAAAGCGTACCACCGGGTTGTGCAATAAAAATAACAGGCATCTAATCGTACCTTCAACCACAACTACGCTACCTATAGTCTGTTTTGGAAGTTGCTCGCCATGTACAACGGTTACAGATATTAAGGTCACTTTTTACGTGGATATGTCGGAGCAAACTGTGGCGGCCGAGGGTGTTCATATTGCAGGTAGTTTCCAGGGCTGGGATCCTGCAGGAACCCTTATGACCGATTTGGGCAATGGCATTTGGAAGTATTCATTTATTTTGCAATCCGGAGCCTACCATGAATATAAATTCGTTAACGGGAATACCGGAGCTGGTTATGAAAATGTTCCGGGTGCTTGTGCCCAAAATGGCAATCGTTTTCTAACCGTTCCTAATGCTGATATTATTCTTCCATCCGTTTGTTACGGGAGTTGTGTAGTTTGTAACACCCCCACTTTTGATATTACTTTTAATGTGGATATGTCGAATCAGATAGTGTCTCCACTCGGTATCCATCTTGCAGGTAGTTTCCAGGGCTGGAATACCGCTACAACCGAAATGACAGATATGGGTAATATGTTATATTCAATCACATTGCCTTTGGGAGAAGGTGTGTTGCATGAATATAAATTTGTAAATGGTAATGACTGGCTCTTTGCTGAAAATGTACCCGGAGAATGTGCTAATTTTGATGGAAACAGAGAGTTTTACGGACCATCAGCAAATACAACCCTTCCAACAGTGTGTTTCGGAGAGTGCGGTCCCTGTACCAGTACATTGTATACATTCGAACTAAAGGTTTTACTTGAAGGACCTTTCAACGGTACTGATATGAATACTGATTTATTCGATCAGGGAATTTTACCCGTGGATCAACCCTTCAATATGGCTCCATGGAATTATAACGGGACAGAATCGATCAGTGCCCCGGCGGGAACCAATATTGTGGACTGGGTTTATATCCAAATGCGTGAAACGGATGGTGATGCCTCAACTGCCACTGTTGATAAAATGATCGATCATCAGGCTGCTGTGGTTTTATCGGATGGTACAATTGCAAGTCCGGATGGTATTCCTTATATTTTATTTTCGGGAAATATCACACAAAACCTTTACATTGTGATTTACCAAAGAAATCATATTTCCGTGATGTCTGCCACACCTCTGATTGAATCATCGGGCACATTTAGCTTCGATTTTACCGATGCTCTTTCGAAAGCGTACATGGATGGTCAAAAATTACTTGGAGGTGGGATGTATGGAATGATCGCCGGGGATAGCGATGCAAATGGAGTGGTTGATGACAATGATAAGGATGTGAACTGGACAGGTGATGCCGGTAGTGCCGGATATTTCAGTAGCGACCTGAATCTGGATTCACAAGTTAATAATCCTGATAAAGATGATAAGTGGATGCCGAATATAGGCTCAGGAACTATGGTTCCCTAATGTAAAAGTTAGCCGGCTCCACGAATATGATCCTTTAATTGAATTGATTTGAGAATTTCAATAGAATAAATAAACTCATCTCTTTTGTTGAATTTTATGCATTGGAATTCAAAAGGGTCGTTCTTAAATTTATTGACAGAAAACCAATCTTATTGAGTGTTTTATCTTCTGCTGAAGAATGATTGGTCAGGTATTCAAAAACAAAATAACAACGTAATGAAAAAACAAGGACTTTTACTTTTATCACTTTTAATGATTTACGGCATGATGGCGCTTGCTACCGATGTGACATTCAGAGTTAATATGTCGCAACAGACTATACCTCCGGTGGGTGTTCATATTGCAGGCAACTTCCAGGGATGGGATCCCGGAGCAACACTGATGACCGATGCAGGAGACAATATCTATACTTTTACGCAGTCATTTGATGCTGGTTCAAGCCTTGAATATAAATATATTAACGGAAATGCCTGGGGTGAAGACGAAGCAGTGCCGGCAGGTTGTGCCCAGAATAATAACCGTTACCTGATTGTTCCGGCAACCGATACAGTTCTTATTGCTGTTTGCTTTGGAAGCTGTGATCCTTGTGGTAATCCGACCGAAATTACGCTTCAGGTGGATATGTCGGAACAAACCGTATCTCCGAATGGTGTGCATGTGGCCGGTTCATTCCAGGGCTGGAGTCCCGGTAACACTGAAATGACGGATCAGGGTGGAGGCCATTATGCAGTTACCGTCACGGTTTCTGAAAATGAAACCATTGAATATAAATACATCAATGGTTCTGACTGGCCGGGTGAAGAAATTGTCCCTGCTTCATGTGGTGTACCTGATGGTGTGGGAGGCTATAACCGGTATTATGACGTTCCTGTTGGCGGTGGAATTGTTGGGGAAGTCTGCTTCAGCAGTTGCTATCCATGTGGATTTGTCCCTACCGAAGTGGATATTACCTTCAGAGTCGATATGTCGCAACAGGTGGTTTCCCCAAATGGAGTCCACATAGCAGGTGCATTCCAAGGCTGGGACCCGGGCGCTGATGAAATGATTGCTATGGGTGATGATATTTATGAAGCCACTTTTACGTTGTGGGCCGGTGATCATCATCAATATAAATTTATTAATGGCATCACATGGGATGATGAAGAAAATGTACCGGTAGAATGCGGAGAGAATAATGGCACAGGGGGTTACAACCGTTCTATTGATGTACCTGAAACAGATTCTGTTCTGACAGCTTTTTGTTATTCAAGTTGTGAACCCTGTGGCGCACCACCGGTAGAAGTTAATGTTACATTTCATGTGGATATGACAGAACAAGTTGTCTCACCTGATGGTGTCCATATTGCCGGGAGTTTTCAGGGTTGGGATCCGGCCGTTACACCTATGACCAGCATGGGGGCTAATGTTTATACCGCGACACTTACACTTTGGTCAAATGAGAATCATCAGTACAAGTTTATTAACGGCAATACCTGGGATGGAAAAGAGTCTGTGCCGCCTGAATGCGGCGTTGATGACGGGCAGGGTGGTTATAATCGTCACCTTACTGTTCCTGAAACGGATACTTCACTTATGGATGTTTGTTTCAATAGTTGCAATCCATGTGCAACAGGCATTGGTACTCGGCAAAAGACAGTTGATGGAAATTTGACTATTTACCCAAATCCATTCTCCAATGAACTATTTATAAATTATCAAGCTGAAAAAAGTGGTTTGATTTCACTCATACTTACTGATCCCTATGGGAGAATAGTCAGGAATTCTGTCCGGATTCAAAAAAGCGGCGTCAATTATTTTTCGATGCAACTGGATGAATTGTGTCGCGGATTGTATTTTCTCCGGGTAGAATCAGTTACAAGTGGCCAAATGATTACCCAAACAGTTAAAGTATTAAAAAAGAGATAGCTGCATTGCAGGCTACCTCTATTACCTTCAATTATTGAAAATACTACTCAGGGACAAAGCAATTTGTCCCTGTATTGTTTAACCAGTATGCATCCTTGTCAATATTGTTTACCTGATTATCGAGATTATAGTCACCGGAATAATAACCTGATAATCCCGCTTCTTCGATCCAGTTATTTAATTTATCTAAATCATCGATGGTGGCATCCGCATTTCCGTCGGCAGTAAACATGCCCCAAGTTCCCGGTATAAGTTCCTTCTGTGCATTGTTTCCATAGGTCTGATCGGACGCAATGGTAAAGTCCTGACTTGTGACGCTTTTAATAATTTACACAAAACAAAAATAAAAACTTCTGAATGTCAGGTTATTGTAATTTGATTTTTGGGAAAATACCGCACTAACGCATATTTTTGCGTTATGTATTCCGTGCGAAAAGTAAAAACCAGGTCAGGTTCCGTTGCTGTCCAAGTGGTACAATATGTCGGACATCGCTCCATTATTGCAAAACATATTGGCAGTGGAAAGGACGAGCTTGAAATTAATGTTTTGCGTCAAAAGGCATTAGATTGGATTGATGAGCATTCCGGCCAGTTATCCCTAATCCCCGATCAAAAGCAAAGAGTGCTTTTGGTAGATAGGTCTGATTGCATTGGCGTAACACGCCATTTTGCTTTTCATTTTTTCATGTGTTGCATTGATGAATGTGAGTTATCCCATCTGCCCCGATTACTGCTTGATTTAGCTATTATGAGGCTAATTGAACCAGCTTCAAAACTTCGGTCATTAGAATTGTTGCAGAACTATTTTGGCATACAGTATTCACAACGCATTTATCGCAATATCCCGAAATTAGTAAACTACAAGACCGATATTGAACATTGCGCCTACAATGTTGCACAAAAGAAGTTTAATGAGCCCTTTTATTTTGTTTTGTACGATGTCACAACACTGTATTTTGAATCATTTAAAGCCGACGAATTTAAAAATCAGGGTTTTTCAAAAGACAACAAATCACAACAGCCACAAATTGTAATCGGTCTACTTGTAACCCAATCGGGGTTTCCTTTATCGTATGAAGTTTTTGCCGGAAATACCTTTGAAGGCAAAACCATGTTACCGGTGGTGGAAAGATTTATTGACAAACATCCCCAGATTAAACCCATTATTGTGGCAGATGCTGCCATGCTTGATCAAGAAAGGCTTACCGAACTCAGAGAAAAGAAAATATCATACATTGTTGGAGCACGGCTGGCTAATGCAAACCTGGAGTTGGTGAAATGCATCTACAGC
The DNA here is from genome assembly GCA_963761195.1 of uncultured Bacteroidales bacterium. Classification (GTDB taxonomy): domain Bacteria; phylum Bacteroidota; class Bacteroidia; order Bacteroidales; family JAADJA01; genus JAADJA01. The sequence goes on along the minus strand of CAVXGA010000024.1, from coordinate 16,217 downwards.
ACACTAAATGGGAGCCATGGCGCAATGGCCCGTTTTTCATCAATACATGGTGATTTGGTCTGTGATTTTTCCAACAAACGATATAAGAAGGAATTAACCGATTTAAACAAACTCATTCAAAAAGCAGAAGAGCTTGTTGCAAAGCAATCCCTGAAAGTAAAAGCCAGGTTTGTCAAAAAGGTCACCAAAGAGAAAATAGAACTGAATACGGCATTGATCGAAAAAAGAAGGTTATTACTCGGAATAAAGGGGTACTGCACTGATCTATCTGAACAACAATTGTCAAATGAACTTGTCATTTCCAGGTATCACCAGCTATGGCATGTTGAGCAATCGTTCAGGATGAGTAAATTTGACTTGCAGGCCCGACCGATTTACCATCAAAAACACGATGCAATCAAAGCCCATGTTTTGATTTGCTTTACTGCACTGATAGTAGAAAAATTCCTGGAGTTAACTACTAAATTATCCTTAAGAGAAATCCGCTCCCTTGTCATGAATATTACTGAAACCCACATTCAAGACCGATTAACTATGGAAACATTTACTTTTCGTTCGCCAACAAACAATATTTTAAATACTCCGTTGCAAAATCTAATCTCAAAATGGAATTTGTTACCGCACTAAACGTCACAAGTCAGGACGATTAACGGTCACAAGGTCTGGGGTTACGCTATTTCGCAGGTCGACAATCCTGATAGTGCCCATTGGTATGCTGAACAAATGGAGAAACTTACAGGATTAAAACCCGAATTTATCAGTCCTGCTTCACCCGTACTGGGCACGCATACAGGACCAGGGGTGGTTGGTTTGGCCGTGATGCTGGAATAATTATATTCCTGGTTATGGATCATCCATAAAAAAATCGGGCTTTTCTCAGTTTTTGACTTTACAATTAATCAGAAAATTCAATCATTCTTTACCTGAAAATATCCTTTTTTCTTACCTCGATGATTTTTCCGTAAGTTTTCATCCAATCTTTACCGATCAGACTTTCGTCACCGATGATTGTTGTAACAACAGGCTTGTTGTAAAATTGCTTATTATAGAAACTCACGATATCATTAAAATTCATCGTCTTGTAAGTTTCAACCCAATTCTTCTCCGGATCCGTTAAATAATTTCGTTTACAAAGTGAAGCAACTTTTTGCGAAATTGTCCTGAAACCGGCTTTATTACTGTTGATTGACTGGATCAGCGATTTTCTGACCAGTTCGATGCGGTCACTTTTATCAGGTGGATTACAAATAATCTGGTGCATAATATCGACTGCTTCTTTTGTTTTATCGGCCTGCGTGCCCACATATGCAATCAGACTGGTCTTTTCGTCGGGATAGAACGGATTATAAACGGCAGCTCCGCTTGAATAAGCGAGCGATCTCAATTCTCTGACTTCCTGGAAAATGACACTTTGCATGCCACCATCAAGATAATCATGAAAAGAATTTAAATAAGCCTTTTCATTTTCGTTAACCTGATCTCCGGGAATGAAAAAGTAATTTTTACTTTGAATCGCTTTCTTATCATTCATAAAATAAACCACGGGCTCCGTATAAATCCTATATTCCTTTTTCACAGGTGAATTACTTTTCATTTGAATCCTATCAAGCTGCAGATTTGATTTTAGCTGATCTTCCAAATCCGTCAATCCAATTGTTCCCGAATAATGGATTTCGGCTTCATACCGGATTATTTTTTTCAGCGTATTCAATAAGGTATCGGGTGACAAATTTTTTACCTCCTTAACCGATAAACGGTTAATAAAAGGCGATTGCTTACCATAAACGGCATACAGGTATAAGGCATAGCCCAATGTTTCCGGATCTTTTTGCTCAACTTTCTCATTGGTCCTGATGTACTCATAAAGTTTCCGGATTTTTTTCTCATCCGGTTTGGGTGTGTAAATAAGTTCTGATACCAGCTTCAGTGTTTTTTCAAAATACATATCAATACCGGTTATCTTAATGTCAAAATAATCGTTGCTTGTGTTAAACTCATAAGTCGCCCCCAATTTTTGAAGTTCACTGGAAAGTTCCCTAAATGTATGTTTTTCCGAACCGATCAATTTCATATATTCTGATACCTGGTTTAAAACCGGTAATTCGTAACTACCAATCCCAAAGCGGATCGTAAGGTCAAAGAGATCGTTCACCTTGTTTTCAGTGTAATACAAATGCGTCATCGGATTCAGGTCGGCAATTGTTACTTCACTATTTTCTTTTCCCGGAGGACCGAATTCGATAAAATCGGGCACAGTTTCAGGAATCTGCATGTTTTCAATTTTTTGAGCATACACCGATTTTTTATCTGTATTAACTGAAGGGATGGGGTCGAAAGAAGGTTTTATTGATTTCGGTTTTTTCGGAAAACCCGTTTTGGAATAAAATGTAAGGTAGTCGTTCCCGAAATATTTATTCGCTGCTTTTAAAACATCTTCTTTTGTAATGCTTTTGATTTTATCTGTATACCCGAGTATATCTTTCCAATCTCTCTCCTTAACAAAAGATGTGATCATCATATAGCCTCTTCCGTACTGATCTTCGAAAGTTCTTTCGTAATTTACAATAATATTTGTTTTGACTGCTTCGAGCAATTCATCATCAAAATTGCCTGATTTAAGGCTATCAATTTCATTATCGATCAGATTTTCAGCTTTTTCAAGTGACTGACCGACAATTTTCGGCACAAAAAGGACCATCTCTGTTCCGGCTTCCAAAAACCGGTTCCCTCCTGACCCTGTCGCCATTAATTTGTTTTCAACAACCAAATCATCGATCAATCCTGTGCTCGACTCATTCGTCAACAAACCATGGATCACGTCAAGAACGGCCGCATCTTCATGGCCAGTCGAAACAGATCTGTACGTTCGGATTCCGAATTTAACCGGCGTAAGCTTCTTCTGGATCAGTTCTTTGCCTTTAAATGGCTGAATAGAATATTTGGATGGGAAAGCCGGTATTTCACCGCTTCTCCATTCTCCAAAGTATTCGCTGATCATCGGTTTAACTTCATCCGTATTAAAATTGCCGCTCAACACAAGAGCCATATTATTGGCTACATAATAAGTTTGGAAATACGCATTCATCTTTTCCATCGATGGGCTTTTCAGGTGCTCTGGCAGACCAATTACCGGCCTGCCGTAAGGATGATCGGGATAAATTGCCTTGCTGTATTCTTCAAGGGCATTGGAAAAGCGGTTGTCCTTGTACATGTTATACTCCTCATAAACTGTTTCCAGTTCTGTTTGAAACAAACGATAAACAGGATTTTCGAACCGGTTGCTGTAAACTTTTAGCCATTTTTCGATTTGGTTCGTTGGAAAAATATTGTAATAAACAATTTCTTCATTACCGGTTCCTGCATTGATTTTAGTGCCGCCCATTTCACTGAGAATTTTATCCAGTTCATTCGGAATAGCATATCCGGAAGCCTTTATTGATAACCGGTTAATCTCTTTTTGAAGAGCTGCTTTACCTTCCTCATCCCTGGTTTCAGCCAGTTCATCATATAAACCGGCAATACTGTCGAGATATACTTTTTCTGACGGATAATCCAGTGTTCCTATCGAATCGGTTCCCTTAAACATGATGTGCTCAAAATAATGCGCAATACCTGTAGCATCTTCCGGATCGCGCTTGCTGCCTCCTTTTACAGCTACCGCTCCGAATACACTTGGAAGTGAATGATCTTCGTTAAGGTAAACCGTAAGTCCGTTTTCGAGCTGATAAATTTCAATGCCAAGCGGTGATTTCACCTGCTGTGCCTGGGAGATCAAAGCAGCTAAACATACAGCGATAAAAATTGGGGTTACCTTTTTCATTGTTTCAGGGATTAAATTGTTTTTGTACTTCATATTGATTTACTCTTTAGGAGATGGTTTATTTTCTTTCCATCTTACAAAACTTATTCTATAATTAGCGTTTACGATTTCAGAACTTTATTTTTTGGTACATTCAAGGTTTTCATTTGATCAGGGCAAATTTATACATAGTACTCGTATGTCAAATGAAAATATTTTTAAACTTTTGATGGCTTGAAAATTAGTTTTCACGCTCATTATCAGTATTGAGCCAGTCAATTATTTTAATTGTTTTGGATAACAAAGTTTTATCACACAGATCATATTCGATTTTTGAGAATATTTTATGATAAAATCAATTGAAATAGCCTATTCATCATTTTCCTTTTTCTTACTTTAGCCGTCAAATAAAAACAATGTAAAGGCTAAACGGAATTTCAGATGATTAACAAGCAACTGGTAGACCCGAAAAGCATAGTGATTGTCGGCGGATCGAATGATATTACCAAACCGGGAGGCAAGGTACTGAAGAACATTATTGATGGCAAATATCAAGGGCAAACTCTATGTGACCAATCTGAAAGAAAGCGAAGTGCAGGGTATCAGAAGTTATCAGAATACTGCAGAACTCCCTGAAGTGGAGATGGCGATCATAGCAATTGCTGCCAAATATACACTTCGAAGTTGTTAAAATCCTTTCCGAGCAAAAAAACACAAAAGCGTTCATCATCCTTTCTGCCGGATTCAGCGAACTGAATGAAGAAGGCAGACAAATTGAGAATAAAATCGTTGCGCAGGTGAATAAGCATGAAGCTGCTTTAATCGGGCCAAATTGCATCGGATTGCTTACGCCGGCTTTTCATGGGGTATTTACCCAACCCATTCCCAAACTCGATACGAATGGATGCGATCTGTTATCAGCTTCAGGAGCAACCGCCTGTTATTTTATGGAATCAGGGATTCATAAGGGACTTTCTTTTTCGAAAATTATTTCGATGGGAAATTCAGCCCAAATGGGAATCGAGGAGATGATCAAATACATGGACGAAACCTCACCACCGGAAAAAACCGCAATGGTCAAACTTCTTTATTTCGAAAATATTCACTATCCCCAAAATGCTGCTGAAACATGCCAGCTCGTTGATACGAAAAGGATGCAAAATAGCAGCTATTAAAGCAGGTAGTTCAGAAGCAGGAATACGGGCTGCAACATCTCATACCGGGGCACTTGCAACGCCGGATATTGCCGTTGATGCACTTTTCAAAAAAGCCGGTATTATCCGCTGCTATATCCGGGAAGAACTCGTTGCTGTGGCCTCTGTTTTCCAGCATCCTGAATTAAAAGGTAAAAACATCGCTATCATAACACATGCTGGAGGTCCTGCAGTGATGCTGACCGATGCTTTATCAAACGGGGGGATGAATGTCCCGCCGATTACCGGAAAATATGCTGAAGAACTGAAAACAAAACTTTATCCCGGATCATCGGTCGGCAATCCAATCGATTTTTTGGCAACCGGAACAGCCGAACAATTGGGAATGATCATCGATTATGTGAATGAAAAATTCGATCACATTGATGCCATGGTCGTTATTTTCGGAACTCCGGGACTAATTCCTGTTAACGATGTGTACAATTTGCTGCATGAGAAAATGAAAACCTCTCCCAAACCTATTTTCCCTGTACTGCCATCCATCATTACCGCCAGGAAAGAAATTGCAGAGTTTTTAGGTAAAGGCAGGATCAATTTTCCCGATGAGGTTTTACTTGGAACGGCACTATCAAAAGTTTACAGCATGTCGGGTCCGCAACCCGAAAATATCAAAACCCCGGAAATTGATATTCCTCGGATCAGGAAAATAATTGACAATGCCGTCAATGGCTTCATTTCTCCGAAAAAAATTCAGGAGTTGTTCGATGCAGCAGAAATCCCCAGAGCAGTTGAAATTGTTGTTAAAACACCAGAGGATGCTGTAAAAGCAACTGAAAAGACAGGATTTCCGTTAGCTATGAAGGTGGTAGGACCCATCCATAAATCGGATGTGGGAGGTGTAGCCTTATATGTTGAAAATAAAGAAAAATTAAAGGAAGAATTCTCACGAATGATGAAAATTCCTGATGTAACCGGAATTTTGCTGCAGCCTATGCTATCAGGAACAGAATTATTTATCGGAGTGAAAAAGGAAGATAAATTCGGCCACCTCGTTTTATGCGGACTGGGAGGGATCTTTATCGAAGTTCTTAAGGATATTCAATCGACGCTTGCCCCCGTGAGCATGGACGAAGCGCTTGATATGATCGGTAAATTAAAAGTAAAAAAGATACTCGACGGAGTGAGGGGACAAAAAGGAATCAACATCGAAAGGTATGCAGAAATCATTACCCGTGTATCTGCTTTGGCGATGGCTGCACCCGAAATCACTGAAATGGATATAAATCCGCTTATGGGTACTGGAGATAAAATTGTGGCCGTGGATGCCCGGATAAATATTCATAAATAAAATTAAGTTGTCTGAAACTTATATTTTTGTATTATTGTCAAAGTAAAAAAATAAACTATTAATTCAGTAAATATGACAAACATTGCATTTGGAAGCAAATATTTTATTTTCTCTAAATTCAGTTCCATTCCAAAGACTTCTAAAATAGAGCAGAACAGGGCAAACCTTGTAAAGGAATTTAGCGAGCTGAATGAATTTCTTGCTTCTGATGAATTAAAAAATCATCTCGGACTTGAGAAATACCTTAACTCAAAAGAGCATAAAGACCTGATGGCAACAATTCAGAATCAGAAGGTAAAAGAACTGGATAAAACCAAATCGTACGAAGTCCAACAGAAATCAAAAAGATTCAGGGATTATTTTAAATTCAAAGATTCACCTGCTCTCAAAAATTATTATGCTTTCAGCGAATCAAAAGAGCTGAGCGATTACCTTGCGCTTGAAAAACTGGTTTCTTCAAAAGAATTCGGTGCGCAGAAAAAAACAGCTTCGGATCAAAAAGCAGTGGAAGACAAAAAAATAAATGAATTCAATTCGCTGAAAAAATCGAAAGCGGTAAAGGATTATTTTAAATTCCGGGATTCTTCAAAACTGAAGGATTTCAACGCTATATCGAATTCGCAAGAATTGAATAAATATGGCGAACTGGAAAAATATTTGGGTTCAGCTGAATTCAAAAAAACAAAAAAAGAAACTGACGCCAAAGAGTTTAAAAATACTGCAGCAGGCAAAAAAGAGCAGGAATTCGAATCACTTAAAAATTCAGGAAAAATTAAATTCTATTTCAAATTCAAAGATTCACCAAAATATAAAAACTATCTTTCCTTTGAAAAATCTTCTGAACTTAAAAAGTATCGTGATTTGGAAGAACTATCTCAGTTCAACGGATCATAAAGAAAAGCTCACAAAAGCTACGAATGTGCTGGCTGAAACAAATGGAAAGGAAAAGGAATATAAGCATGAAGAAAAATTCTACGGCCGATGAAAAATTATTTCAAATTTCAAAATTCACAAAAGTTTAAAGACTTTCAGGCATTTGAGAAATCAAAAGAATTGGCCGATTATCTGGAACTTGAAAAATACCTTGCTTCCAAAGAGCATAAAGAAATACTTGAATCATTAGCGGAAAAAGAAAAAGCGGAAAAAGAAAAGATTAAGAAATACGAGGAATTTAAAAATTCGAAGATTTTCAAATGGTATTTATCTGTAAAAGATTCCAATAAATTCGATGATTGAAGCGATGGGAGCTTATTTTTGAGGACGATTTCAGCGAGTCAAAACTGAACAAAGAAAAATGGATTACCCGATATTATCTGGGGTGATAAATTACTGAATGATGCCTATGCTTTGGAACATGACAAAGCATTCCCGACAGAAGGAAAAAATCTTGAACTAGCAAGCAGTGCATTAAGGATAATCACCCGTAAAGAAAAAATCGAAGGCAAGGCATGGAAACAGCCGTTCGGCTTTATGCCAAAGGAATTTGATTTTACAACCGGTCTGATCAGTACGGCCAAATCGCACAGACAAAAATATCGGGAAATTCGAAGCTAAAATAAAAGTTAATTATGCAAAGCCTGTCAATTACAACTTTTGGATGGCTTCGGAGAAAAACCTGCCTCATGTTGATATCCTCAAGCTTGGACAAGAAAAAAACGCATATTGCGATGGCCCATCACTACGGCAATGTCAGCCGACAAGAAAGGTCCCGGAATCAAGGAAAGCTGAATTTTCAGGGCTTGATGTTTCCCAGGATTATTTTATTTATACCCTTGAATGGACGAAAGACAAGCTGACCTGGAAAATCAATGATGTAGTTGTAAATGAGCAATCTCAGGGGATTCCTCAGGAAGAGATGTACCTTGTATTCAGTTCCTCTATCACCGGAAAAGCAGATGGAACCGGTTTGCCTGCTTCAATGGAAATTGACTGGGTAAGGTGTTACCGTGAAAATTGATTTTAATTGACTAGCTCTATCTGCTTCATTTTGGACTGAAGTGTAAGAGAATGCAAAATATTTTTCTGTTTTTTTTTATTCTTTCCCTAATTTAATTAGTTTTGATCGTTCGTTTTTTCTACAAGACAAACTACAATTTGTATTTTCTCTTTGATACCTTACTGTATGAATAATGCAATGCAAATGAAAATCGCAATAACTTCTTCGCTTTTAGACAGTCCAAATATTATTTGATGCATATACTAAATAACCAATGAGTCAAAATTTTAAACACATTCCGATCATCGACGAAGGCGAAGCCTCCCTTATCCAACCGATTGATCTGGAAGGATTCCGTGAACACAACAGGAATAAGTCAAAGGCATTAATTGATAAAAGAATGACCGAAAAGGAAGCCATTGCTAAATTTGTCAATAACGGTGATTACATCGGATTTGAGCTCTACGGGACGGTTCGCTGCCCCATGAGCCTGACCCGTGAATTGGTCAGATCGGGGAAAACAGATTTCCGGATTGTAGGGCAGGGAGTTCACGAGCTCGATATGTTGTTTGGTGCGAACATGGTCAGGGAAATTGATTTTACCTATATCGGTCTTGAGGTTTACGGAATTTCTGCAAATATGCGGAGAAGGGTCGAATCCGGAGATGTTAAAAAGGTTGTTGAATGGTCGAATGCTGCAATAAGCTGGCGCTTTAAAGCAACCAGCATGGGAATCCCTTTTATTCCGACACGAAGCATGTTGGGCACGGATACCCTGAAAAAGTCATCAGCCAAAGTGATCGAATGCCCGTTCAGTAGCCTTAAAGTTGCCTTGCTTCCTGCCCTTATCGTCGACGTTGGTTTCATACATGTCAATCGCGCTGATATCCACGGCAATTGTCAGATTGATGGCATCAGCGGGTTTGCCTTTGAGATGTCGAGAGCCTGCAAGCATCTTATCATCAGTACCGAAGAAATAGTTGATACGAAGGAGATCAGGGAACATCCCGACAGGACAATCATTCCGTATTACCTTGTAGATGCTGTGATTCATGCTCCATATGCATCATGGCCGGGCGAAATGAGCGGCATGTATGAGCGGGATGAGCCCCATTATAAAATGTACATCGAAAAACAAAAGACTCAGGAAGGCATGGACGAGTATATGAAAGAATGGATTTATGACCTTCCTGATCATCAGGCACTGATTGACAAAGTTGGTAAAAATCGTTTACAGGAATTAAAAGTTGGGAGGTAAAGTTATGACACAGGAATATTCACCATCAGAATTATTGATATGCCTCGCATCCCGAGTAATGGAAGACGGCACAACAGCTTTTATAGGAACAGGAATACCGATGCTGGCAGCCAGTCTTGCACAATCCATGCATGCACCGAATTTGGTGCCCATCTTTGAGTTTGGCGGAACCGGTGCCATTCTTGAAAAACTTCCGCTTGCCGTAGGCGATATGCGAACCTACAATAAAGCTCTTGCAGCATCAGGAATATGTGATGTGATGGAAACGGCCCAGCGCGGATTTGTCGAATTCGGATTTTTAGGGGGAGCGCAGATCGACAAATACGGTAACTCTGAACTCAACAGTCATTGGGGATCATGAACACCCCAAAGTTCGTTTACCCGGCAGCGGTGGTGCCAATGACGTGGGATCCTCCTGCTGGCGAACCATTGCTATCATGATCCACGACAAAAGAAGGTTCATGGAAAAGATCGATTTTTTGACCACACCCGGGTTTTTGACAGGACCCGGAGCTCGTGAAGAAGCTGGATTACCTTCCAATACCGGACCTTACCGTGTTGTCACAAATCTTTGTGTTATGGGGTACGACGATAAATCGAAAAAAATGAAATTGCTTAGCGTTAATCCTGGCATCACTGTGGAACATGTAATTGAAAATACAGGCTTCGAATTATTACTGGCTGATGAAATTACGCAGAATGACCCTCCGACAGCGGTTGAATTAAAAATCCTTCGTGAAAAAATTGACCCGGACGGATTGTACAGGTAATGTCAGAACATTAGAATTTCAATCCGAAATTTGCATAAATAAAGGGCAATGCGTCCTGCGAATAATACCGAAAATTGCAAGACAGGGTGAAATTTTTCACCGGTTCATACTGTAAACCGGCAATGTAATAATTCAGATGGCTTGCTTCATCCGGCAATTTTAAATCAAGATGATCAAAACGTAACAGTAGCCAGAATTTATCAATTAATTCGCAGCCTCCATAAATCGAAATTCCGGTATGATCTTCATCTTTATTATAGCCATAGTTGTTTACAAAATCATATTCACCTCCAATCCGGAACTTGTCAGTTTGATAACCTGCAAATGCTGAAATAGCTGATTTTGGTTTTTTATCTGAGCCGGTATCCGGAGAAGCTCCATAATCACCATAAAGCTTAAGGGTGATATTTTTTGTTGGATAAAACTGAATATTATCCGAAAATATAAATTTACTGTTTGTGTCCTGGTATCGAAAGGGTCCTTCGCCGTTGACCACTGAAAGCTGATTTAACAATTTATCTTTTACTGAATAATCAAACTGAACACCGAAATCGGCCGGATTACCAAAGCGGAATTTTTCCTGCAGCGTGACATCCACATAACGAAATCCCCAGAATTTATCAATGGTTGTCAGGTATTGGGTATTCAGCAACTGCCCGACCCTGAATGTAAAATGATCATTTATATCCCATTTGATTTCAGCCATTTTAAGGTAAGCAGTGTACTTGCTCCCTTCAAAATAATCATAGTTCAGCATGTTGCCTGCCGTATCGGTTATCGAAGAAAAATTTGTTGTCCGGGTCACATCGAACATGATCTTCCCGCTCACTTTATCCGATAGTTCATGGTAATAACCCAGAATTCCCTGATTAAAAACAAAAGCTGCCTGCGGTTTATAAGTATCCTTAAATCCATAATAAAACCCGGCAAAGATTTGTGCGAAAGCATAGCTATCTTTTTCTTTTGTCACTTCCTGTGCGCTATTTTGGGAAAACGCCGATAATTGAGCAATAACGGAAGATAATATCAGTATTTTTTTCATTTTTACAAAATAAGCTGATGCAAATTTAACAGAATCAAAATTCTATTCTAATTTACAGGTACTGAAAGAAAGAAAATTAGTTAATTAATTTTAAGAAGACAGTTACATTGCGTTTAAAATTTATATTTTTGGCAGGTAAACATAGATTTTCTATACGTGTAAATTTTTATCCCTATGAAGGAAACTCCCATCAATTTTGAAGTAGTAAGCCGCAAGCTTAAAGATAGCGGTATAGCGAATGTCGGAAAAGCCTCGATACGCGAAATAAAGAAGCTGATCGATATGATCGAATCCGAGTCGGATGAAAAATTTATCCGGATGGAAATGGGCATTCCGGGACTTCCGCCGGTACAGATCGGCATCGAAGCCGAAATAGAGGCACTGAGAAAAGGAGTAGCAGCCATTTATCCCGATATTTATGGTACATTGCCGTTGAAAAAAGAAATCTCACGCTTTGTCAAGCTTTTCCTGAATATCGATGTTGATATTGAAGGTTGCATTCCTACTGTCGGCTCCATGATGGGTGCATTTGCATGTTTCCTGACAATAAACAGGATGTATGCCGATAAGGGAAGTACCCTTTTCATCGATCCCGGATTTCCGGTGCAGAAACAGCAAGCCCGGATTCTTGGCCAAAAAATTTACACCTTCGATGTTTATAATTATCGTGGCGACAAACTCCGTGATAAAATGGAAGAATACCTTTCAACCGGCAACATTGCCTCTATTCTCTATTCAAACCCGAACAATCCTTCATGGATATGCTTTACCGAAAAGGAATTGCGCATTATCGCCGATCTTGCTGAAAAATACAATGTGGTTGTGATTGAAGATCTTGCCTATTTTGGGATGGACTTCCGGAAAGATTATTCCAAACCCGGCGAGCCTCCCTATCAGCCCAGCGTTTCCCACTACACCGACAATTACCTGCTACTGATTTCAAGTTCCAAGGTATTCAGCTATGCGGGACAGCGTATCGGGATGATGGTAATTTCGAACAAGCTTTTCAACACCGTAGCACCCGATTTGAAACGATTCTACATGTATGATAAATTCGGCTATGCCATGATTTTCGGTACCATCTATGCCATGAGTTCCGGAACTGCTCATACGCCACAATATGCACTTGCTGCCATATTGAAAGCCGTTAATAACGGTGAATACAATTTTGTGGAAGTGGTGAAAGAATACGGTGAGAAAGCGAAAATCATGAAAAAGATCTTCACCGATAACGGATTTGACATCGTTTACGACAAAGATGAGGACCAGCCGATTGCCGATGGATTTTACTTTACTTTTTCATATCCCGGGTTTACAGGGGATGAGTTGCTGAAAGAACTGCTGTATTATGGCATCAGCGCCATTTCTCTCGAAATAACCGGAAGCTCCCGGCTGGAGGGAATCAGAGCTTGTGTTTCGCTGATAAAACGTGAGGAATTTCCAACACTTGAAAAACGGCTGAAGATTTTCAAGGAAAATCATCCGGTAAATTAGCAATGCTATTAAATCTTCATAACAGTTATAAAATTCAGAATATTCTGTAAATTATAATTATTTATGCGAATCAAGAGTTGAAACGCTGTAATAATCTAATGTTATAAACAATTGAATGTCAATAACATATAACAAATAAATGTAATTAATAGCCTGGGAACCAATATCTTAGATGCAATAATCACAAAACATTTAAGAACATGATTCCCGAGGCTAAAGCACTAAAGTTAGTAGAAATTTATTTATATGTCTGTAAACGATTTGATGAAGATTTAAAATACCATTGTTAACGATTCAGTAACAATAATAAACCAGAGTTCAGTGACCAGGAAATAATGACAATTTATCTATACACCATACATGAAGAACAACGTTTTAAATTGAAGCAGATCCACCGCTTTGCAAACGAGTATCTTCGTTCCTGGTTTCCGGCCCTTGGAAGTTACCAGGCTTTTAACAACAGGATAAACCGTTTATCCGAAGCTTTTAAACAGCTCTTATCTTCATTACTAAATGAATTTATTCCAGAAGACTGTTGTTTAGATCAAAGTCTTTTGGATTCCATGCCGATAATCACTTGCTCAGGCAAAAGAATACCGAAAGTTGCAACAGAAATTGCAGACAAGGGTAGGTGTTCAAGCAAAGGGATATATTATCATTGATTGAAACTTCATGCTCTGGCATTCCGGCAGATAAACAAAATGCCATTTCCCGACAACTGTTTATCACCCCAGCATCTGTAAATGATCTAACTGTCTTTAAACAGGCTTGGTATAACATTGCTAATAGATGCTTTTATGGTGATAAGATTTATTATAACAGGGAGTTTTTTACTGAACTTGAAAATGAAAAAAACTCAGTAATGTTAACCCCGGTTAAAGCAGTCAAAGGTCAGACAGAAATTGAAAAACAACGTAACAAAGCAGCTGATGACCTGTTTTCAACAGCAGTATCAAAGGTGCGTCAGCCAATTGAAAGTTTTTTTAATTGGCTAATCGAAAAAACTGATTTTCAAAAGGCAAGCAAGGTAAGATCAACAAAAGGACTAATGGTACATGTCTTTGGCAAAATGGCTGCCGCTTTTATTAACTTAATTTTTTAACCCTTGATTCGCATTATTTATTCTTTTTAATAATTTAATGAAATGCAGTGAAGGATGGCGAGGATTGTCTTTTAATAGATCAAAATTTGTCAATGCAACTCTTTGAACCTTATCAGGCAGAACATTAAAGGCTTCTCTGAATCGATCTGTGGTCTTATGCATTTAAAGTTTGCTGAGTTTCTTTTTATATTTTGCTTTTTGTGCTTCCTCAATAAGAAAATCAAGTTTACCGGTTTCAGAGTCGTTTTTAATTTCCCGATCCCAATATCCTGATTCCTTTTCGAGAATCCAATCTCTCAGCTTTTTGAAATCCTCCATTGAAAGAGAATTGATCTCTTTTTGTATTTCTTCAATTTTAATCATTCGTCTTTTTTATTTACAAAAATATCAAATATTTCAATTTCTTAATTGTAATGGTCAAGGGAAAACACAATGAAAGCCAAATGCCTTATACTGCTAAACCATGAACAACTCTCGAAATAACGCGCAGTGAAAGACTTGAAGGCATCCGGGCTTGTGTCTCATTGATAAAACGCGATGAATTTCCTACACTTGAAAATCGGCTGAAGATATTCCAGGAGAATCACCCGGTTAGATAAAAATTTTACCAGTTTTATAGTTTATCAATTCTTTTTTTAATGGGAATTGATCCTCTTTTCATATGGAGCACCGCAATTACAATCACTGTTTCAGGCTGTTTAACGATGAAATAAATAATGTATGGAAACCTTTTGGTTATTGCCTTTCTAATTTCCATGTATTTGGGTTCAAATATCAATGGATTATGGCGGATTATTCTTATTTCATTTGAAAAAGCAATATAGAACTCATCTCCAAGGCCTGGAACTTGTTTCTCGTACCAACTGACAGCATTAAGTAAATCCTTAAGAGCCTCCTTTCGAAATTCTATTTTGAAAATCATAATAGCTTTCTGACCTTTTCATTAACATCCTCCCAATTTACATTGTCTTCCGGATTATTTTTATAGGACTCAAGGCGGTCATTTAAAATTGCCTTATGCTCATCGCTGATATCTGCCTCTTCGGCTTCTGCTGAAATACTGTCCCATATGGTTTGAACAAGATGAAGCCTTTCCTCAACGCTAAGCTTCAATATTTCTTTTAACTCGGTCATTACCTTTATTTTTTACAAAAATAACGAAACTCCATCACAGATTTATACGATGTGATTTATTTATTAGTCCATTCTAAAATTGAAGTTAACAATTGCCTGTCTGTTCAGTAAGTTGAGGTTGGGTATTTCTGAATGCAGAATAACGAACACCGAATGATGAAGGGAAAAGGAATTTAAAAGTCAAAATATCAAGTAATCGAAGTTAAAAGGGAAACGTAGTTCTGAATACAGAATACAGAATACCGAAAGAAGAAGTGTTTTAAAATCAAAACAGAAAATAATCAAAGTTAAAATGAAAAAAATCATTTTAGGTTACCTGTCACGCTAACGCGCAAGCCTACGATGGAAGATAGGCACTTGCGGGGACCAGCAAGGATGATTTAGCGTTTTAATAATCAGAGATTCTTACACCACGCAGGAATTGATCTCTTTTTGTATTTCTTCAATTTTAATCATTTGTCTTTTTTATTTACCAATTACCCGTACACAAATCCGGATGAACAGGCTAGTAATTAAGTTATCTTAAATTCCAAGCTGATGTTTAATAAGTTTGACAAGTGATTCTTTAATCTCAGAATGCCTTGGAATTGGTGCTTGTTTGCCATTCCTGGAATTTTTATAGATGTCATGCCTGCTGCCATGTCTTTTTAGATAGCAACCTTCGCCGATCAACTGTTTAATAAGTAAATTTCTTTTCACAGTTCAACTTCAAGCTTGACAAATTGGGATTCTTTTAATTCTGCTTCAAATTCAGTATCTTCAATCATAAGATGGTATGCATCCAGGATATTTTCTTTCAG
This sequence comes from uncultured Bacteroidales bacterium, assembly GCA_963761195.1. Classification (GTDB taxonomy): domain Bacteria; phylum Bacteroidota; class Bacteroidia; order Bacteroidales; family JAADJA01; genus JAADJA01. The sequence goes on along the minus strand of CAVXGA010000024.1, from coordinate 380 downwards.
CTCTTCCAGGTTTTCACCCTGACTAAAAACTCCCGGCACTTCCATTAATTTTCCAACATACCAGTTATCGTCAATCCAAAATTGTAATGTGAGATTAGCTTTCATTTTTTTACATCATTAATAAGAATACAAATTTAATCTATTTTACATGGTTTAAGCATGAAACTTACCATTGAATATCACAATTTTTTCGTGGCTTTTCTTTGAACTTCTTCCTAAAATTGAAGTTAACAATTGCCTGTCTGTTCAGTAAGTTGAGGTTTGGTATTTCTGAATGCAGAATAACGAACACCGAATGACGAAAGAATAACTGAAAGTCAAAATAAGAAATAATCAAAGTAAAAAGGATAGAAGGTGTGGTGTTGAAGCCGCGGATTACA
>CAVXGA010000023.1:0-4998 GCA_963761195.1 uncultured Bacteroidales bacterium | reverse complement strand
TGTTATTACCAACTCGTTCAGTTACGTATTGCTTAAGGACTTAGGAACAACAACTGCTTCCTGGGTGCTTGGTGGTATTGGTGTAACAGTGGCGGTTTTAGGGATTATTGCAATAATAGTGGCTCTTACAAAAGAATCATGTCCCTACATTTATTCCAGCAACGGAGATCATTTTGTACTCGAGGGCGAATCATTCGGCGGTGCAATTTATCCATCAATGGAAAGAGACGACTATATGCCATTGTCAAAAATTTCACCATTCGATGGAAAGTACCTTACAAAAATCTCGAATGAATTGAAGGAACGGCAATTCACAAAATCTTGCAGAACTGATCGTTACCAATCATCCTGAACACACCGCAGTTCTTACCGACAAAACAGGTAAAATTTTTACACTTGGAAACATACAGCTCCCTGCTTCAGCCATTTCTAACACCGGAAACAGTTATAAAAAAGAACTTAACGAACGTGATAATAATTTTTATCTGTTCAATGATTATTCCGCAGAGAGTGACTTTAATTCAATTATTCTCAAATTTAAAAAACCCGCTGAAAACAAATCTGCTGACACTGCAAAACTTTTACTGAATGCCAAAAATTCGTTTTGGTTAGATTATATCTACCAGGAATTTTCATCAATGTTCGGGAATAAATACGAACGGTTTACCGAACACAGAAATCAAATGCCTCCAGAAGATAACCTGAGATGGATGCGCGAACAGGGACTTTTACTTGAAGTTTATTTAAAGACAGACGCGGGCTGGAAGTTTGTTGATTACTTTAATACAGTTGGGCCTCTAGTTACCCGCGATTTGGTTATGCCAATTGATATTTCAGGAATCAATAGTGATGAAGTTACTATAAAATTACAGGCGGGATTTGACTTTTGGGATATTGATTATGCAGCATTGGATTTTTCTGAAAATATACCAATCGATGTAATGTATGTGAAGACTTCACTTGCAGTCGATGAAAATGGGAATGACGTTTCAGCCCCACTTAGGGATAATGATGACAAATATTTAGAGCAACCGGATGTCGGGAATAAAGCAATACTGACTTTTCCTGTTGTACCTTGTAGCGACTCTCTTATCCAAACAGTGATACTTCACACCAAGGGTTATTATACCAAGATCAGAGACTATAAAGGAAAACCGGATATTACTTTTCTGAAACAATTCAAAGAACCCGGTGCTTTTACAAAATATTCAAAGAAAAGATATTATGAAGTCTGTGACGAAATCGGCATCAAAGATTTAATTGTTTCAAATCCCCGCTAATTATGAATTTTAATAAAATTGAAGTGTCAGAAAGTCCGGTAAAAACAGTTGAACAACTTTCGCCTGAAATAACCCCTGAATTTATTTGGGATATTAATGCAGCAGAAATTGGGGAAAATAACCGGGTAAAGGGTTTCGAGTTTTATTACACGAGATTGTTTTTTAGGATAAAAATGCTTTGGATGCTGATCCGGATCACAAAAAACCCGATTAAAGTTTATCAAATAAAAAAACGATTCGTTCGATTGAGAAGCTATCATCTTGGGAAAAACAAGATAACGAAGCTGGTCAAATCAGGCAATAAATATTATTTTGATCTCCATACTCCTGGCTTTCCTTCGTCGGCTATGCGAAAATTTGTTTTGGGTGAAATAAACAGGTTATTTCCTTTATATCGCGGAAGGTATGATTTTAAAACTGTTATCATGGGAATTACCCGAAAATGTCCCTTGCGCTGCGCCCATTGCTTTGAATGGGATGCCCTTGATGGCAAAGAAAAATTATCGCTGCCGGACTTGAAAAAAATTGTCGGTATCCTTCAGGAAAAAGGTGTGGCTCAGATACAGATCAGTGGCGGTGAACCTATGTCGAGATTGGACGATTTGCTGGAATTAATAAGTTCTGCAAAACCAGGTACGGAATTCCTTATATTGACTTCGGGATACAATCTGACGGCTGAAAATGCCAGGCGACTAAAAAGTGCAGGAGTAGCCGGAATAACAGTAGCACTTGATCATTTTGATTCTCAAAAAAATAATCTGATCAAACGAAGTCCGTATGCATTTCAATGGGCTATGGAAGCCATTCAAAGTGCACACAAGGCAGGATTAATGGTTAGTCTGTCACTTTGTGCATCAAAGGATTTTGTAACACCCCAAACCATGATGAAATATATGGAGATGGCTAAAAAGCTGGGGGTGGCTTTCGTTCATATTTTAGAGCCGAGGGCTGTTGGGAAAAATCGGCCTTCCGATATTGAGCTTTCACCGGAACAGGAAAAAATTCTGGAGGATTTGTACCTGAATATGAATTTTCAAAAGAAATTTAAAAATATGCCGATCATTACTTATCACGGCTATCATCAGCGGCATTCGGTATGTTTTGGTGCAGGCGACCGTTATCTATATATAGATACAGAAGGAGACATCCATGCATGTCCTTTTTGCCGAACAAAAACCGGAAATATATTGGGCACTGACCTTGTTGAAATAATTCATCGATTGAAAAATAAAGGATGTCATAAATATAAAACATTTAAAAATTGAAATCCCATGAAAAAACTTCACCATGCAGCCTCAAATTTGTTCCTCGTGGCATATAGTTTCAAAATCATATTTTTCGTTCGCGAATTCGTGGCTGAACAATTTTCAAATTAACACATAAGAACATTAAAGCGTTACCCTCATTTACTTGAAATTTCATCCTCTCCCTGTTTGATTATTTCTATTTTTGTAATCAGCAATTTATTTAATGGAACCTGAAAGCAAAAAATCCGTCATAAGTGAATGGGTCAATCTTTACACTGATTCAATGTTTTCATATGCCCTGTTCAGAACATCAAGCAAAGAAACTGCTGAGGACCTTGTTCAGGAAACGTTTATGGCTGCTATACAGGGATTCGAAAAATATGAAGGCTTGAGCAACCCCAAAACGTGGCTCTTTTCGATACTGAACCACAAAATTATCGACTACCACCGGAATAATTACAGACACCAGGACATCTTTGAAAATAGAGATAAGGATTGGTTTTTTAATGACAAAGAAAAATGGAAAACGGAAGAAAGGCCTGGGGATTGGATTGGTGCAAATGAGAATCTGCTGGACGATGAGGGCTTTAACGATGTTTTGCAAAAATGCCTGAAAAATCTTCCTTCATCATGGTTCTCTATCATTCAATTAAAATACATGCAGGGAAAAAAAGCAGAACAAATTTGTCAGGAATTAAGTATTTCAAATACTAATCTTTGGCAGATACTACACAGGGCAAAACTGCAGTTAAGAAAATGTATCGAAACAGGATGGTTCAAAAATTAGAAAGGGTATAAAATGACTGGTAAATGGATGATACAATGCGAAAAAGCTACCGAACTGATCGATAAGCGATCTGCTTCGGGTATTTCATTCAGTGAATGGCTGCGGCTGAAACTTCATACTGCGATGTGTGATGCCTGCCGTAATTACCAGAAACAAAGTAAATTTCTGGATAAAATTCTGAATAAAAAGTTAAAAGAGTCGGAAGAATCCGGCAAAAATATCAGCAGTAACGAGGATTTAAAAAAACGAATCATCTCAAAACTTTAATGTAATCCTGCTGGCTCTTTATACTAATCATACATCAATAAAATAACTTCCCAAAGCAACAATCCTTCACGGTAATTTTGTGTTCGGAAATATTCATCAGTCCATCTTCTTTTCAATCCTGGGCATTTTAAATGATGCTTACAGTCAATATTTATAAGGATTTCCTCATTTGTCGTAAACCATTTCTGAAAATAATTCACCGAACCGTGTCAGTATTTCAAATTTTCTCCGACTACACTAACATAATTCAAATATGTTGAACTTAAATTTTAAAAAAATGAAAAAGATTTTGATTGCAACGGTTATTCTGATTGGCTTCTCTTTAATTTCAATAGCCCAGAACGAAAATGTAAAAGTTATTGCATTGGTGAATTCGGCCAAATGGTGTGGCGTATGCAAGGCCAATGGCCCCCGGGTTACAAAAGACGTTTTGCCGTCGTACATGATGAATAAGGATTGGCTTATCGTTATGAATGACCTTTCAGATAATGACACAAAAGCTTCTTCGAAGGAAAACCTTGAAAAAGCAGGGATCTATGAATTTGCAAAAGAAAACAACGCAACCGGAATGATCTATTTTATTGATCCGGTTACCAAAAAGCTTATCGATAAAATAAGTTTAACCAAATCGGATGATGACATTAAGAAGGCGTTCGACAATGCTGCTCTTAAAGGTTAAGATTATTCTGAAACCAAAACAGATGGGCAAATCACCGAATCAATTTTAAGTATACATTAAAAGGAGCAAAAGACAAAGTTTTCGCAAAAATCCGAAAACACAAAAACTGGTTCTGCAATTTTCACTAACTATTTTAAACATCAATTCTTAAAAAATAAATAAAATGAACACAAAAGTAAAACAGGCATTATTGAGCGGAATAGCTGGTACTGCCGCAATGACAATTATTATTCTGATGGCCCCGATGATGGGCATTCCAAAAATGAACCCGGCAGCAATGTTATCTGCCATGATGGGAAATCACATTTTGATTGGCTGGACGATACACTTCATGATCGGTATTATATTCGCTACAACCTATGTGTTTTTTGCAGCCGGCTGGCTTAGCAAAATAGAAAATAAAATTCTCAAAGGAGCAATTTTCGGTTTTGGCGTATTTGTATTTGCCCAGATTGCAATGGCAGTGATGAGCGCTATGATCAGCGGAATGCCTTCGCCTCAGGGAAGTATGATGTTATTAATTTTAGGAGGTTTTCTGGGGCATTTAGTCTATGGAATCGTGGTGGCTTTATTTGTAAAGTATGAACCTGAATACCGGACAGCATAAACTGGCATCATATAGGGAAACTGGAGCCTGCAGCAAATAAGCTGCAGGCTCTATTCGTTTCAGGAATCCGCATTTGAAATTAATTACCAATCATCATCTTATATCCTTAGGCAAACTTTTATTTCAATTCT
>CAVXGA010000022.1:0-85513 GCA_963761195.1 uncultured Bacteroidales bacterium | reverse complement strand
CGGCGGCCTCGGCGCATACCAACGACCGGATCTCACAGACATTTAAAGTGGGGGGATTTGTGCGGTATGGCTTCAGTGACAAAGTCTTTAAATATGGCGGCGACCTGGGTATCGTTATTAGCCACACTGCCGACCTGGGACTGAGGCTGATGTACATGAAAGATGTTACGGAAACTGGTGGTGTACCATATTTCGATGACGAGCCCAAACTGTCGAACCCGGAATACTTCAGGGATTTTCTGATTTCTCGGATGGACAAAACGGAAATGTACCGGGCTTCCGTCGGGTTCAGAACATTAAAATTCTTGAATGTTGATCTGAGCCTGGCAAAAGTCAGCAAGGAAGATAACAAACGATTACCGCTATGCTGTAAGCAGCGAATCGGTGAATGTACTTTTCGACCGCTTTGATTTTACTGATGTCGGCATTGGGTTCCGGTATGCCTATGGCGAAAAATTCATTAAAAACATGCGGAAAAAGATTTCCCCTCGGCACCAAATACCCTATTTTCTGGTTTGTGTATACACGCGGAATCAGTGGTTTTTTGAATGGGGATTATGATTACAACCGCTATGATGTGAAAATCGAAAAATCATTTTATACCAATTATTTCGGAAAAACATCCCTGAAGCTGGCTGCCGGCTATGTGGATTCGGATATCCCTTATACCGACCTCTACAATGGCAATGGAGCGTACCGGGTCTTTACGCTTGTTTGCCCCCGACAGCTTTGCAACCATGCGCATGAATGAGTTTCTTTCGAACAAATACATTGCCTTTTATTTTACGCACGATTTCGGTAAGCTGCTTTATCAGTCCAAACACTTTAAGCCCGAATTTGCAGTGGCTACCAATGTCGGGTTCGGGTGGCTGGATTTTTCGAAAAGCAATACCAATATCGAGTACAACACCATGGAAAAAGGCTACTACGAATCGGGCATCCTCATCAACAACTTGCTGAACCTGCGGATCTATTCTCTCGGGATAGGTGGCTTTTACAGGTACGGCCCTTACGGCTTCAAATACGGATGGGATAATGTGGGTGCAAAGTTTACGCTGAAGTTTGTGTTTTAAAGAATATGCTGATTTGCTATTGTGTTAATTTGAAAATGGATTAGCCGCGAATGTACGAATTGGATTAAAGATAAGAGGTATGTATTATGTTTTCTTGTAGGGCACAATTAATAAATCTAATGAAATTGACTCACCTGGCTCAAGCTGTTGACTATTCAGAGTTTAGATGTTTATTTTTGTATGGATTAACAGGTCCTTGTGTAACATATTCATTGCCGTAAATAGATTGGTATTTAATCACTACTCTTGCTTTCCTGGTTAAAGGTATCCAATCTTTAAATGGTAAAGATTCCTTGAATTTAAGGTGAAAGAGTATGAATGTTGCTCCTGCAGATAGTGATGCATGAAATACTTGCGAGCAGGGCGTATTATTAAAATCAAGTTGTTCATATTTTACACTGTCGACCTCACTCTACAATTGGTCAAATGAGCGATATTCCTTTCCTTCTAAATAGTAGTAAACAGACTCAATTAATGCAGGTCCAAGTCCATTATTGCTAATGATGAGTTCGCTTGTGTTTTCTACATAACTGGATTTATGGAGCATGTTTTTTTGTGGCATAACAGACAACATATTATGTTCTTTGGTCATCTCCAATGATTTTCTGTTGTATCTTACTCCGATAGTGATACTCACAATACTAACGATTAGTGCACAAATAGCAATAATTGTAGCGGTATCAATTTTTGGGGGAGAAACTTCATTCATGATGTTAAAAATTAATAATCGAACATTCATTATCTTTTTATTAAAAAGTAAAACTATAAAAAATATCAATTATACCCAAGACTATTAAATGGCCTAAAACTGTTAATTACATTTCAAATATTATTGCTAGATGAACTCTCACGCATCTGCAAGTTTGTAACTTGTGGCATAAAGTATCAAAATCATATTTTTCATTAGTGGAATTCGTGGCTAAATAATTCTCAAATTACCTCACCAGCACATTAGCCCATGGCCCTTTACAAAAAAGCTCCCGGCAAATGCCGGGAGCCCCATCAAACCGACCTGAAATAATCACCCATACAGGTGACTATTTTCCTGTTTCTTAGGAAATGGTCATCGGTATTGTAAAAAACCGGCAGATAGCCACTCCTGCCGGTATTAAAGTAAGGTATCTAAATGAAAAAATTAAACGTAATTATTGAAAAAACCAATTTAGAAATGATACCTTACTTCTTTTTATACGCACTGTTTATTATCTGGTTTTAACTTTTCCCAGTTATTTATAAAATACCCTTCCGGAAATTAAGTCAAGGGAAAGATCATTATCGCCATTGATTTTAGGACTTGAGCATTTACATAACAACCCCTGGTGATTCTTTGAATTCTGGAGCTTTCAGGAAATACCATTATCACTGTCGTCCTAGTTTATGTCAACTTTTTAACCTACGAATTTTATCATTCCTATTTTCATTTCTAAAATTCCTGGCCTATGACCATCATCCATATCAGCAACTGTTCCTTCGTGGCTTACACAACTTCAAATCAACAAAAGCATTCGTCGCATTTTCCATGACTAACACTTCCTTTTGAGAAGCATTTGCAACATTCTTTAACCTCTAATTTGCCAGCTTTATTAAAATCAGTTTTTTAAAGTCCTCCATAAATTCACCGGTTGTTACTTCAACCCTGAATCCCCTGCCTTCGGCATAAACCCTGGCGGATGTAAGAATATCCTTTAGCTGCTGAGAAATTGCAGAAGAGAATGCCTCGTTGGTCGCTTTTTCACTAAATACCAGTGAAAACCTGAAGAAGCCATTGGCAGGAGTAAGGTAAACGATCACCCGCTTTTTGTCCCTTAACCGGAAACCCCAGCCCAGGGTTTTGCCTGCATATTTCCATTCTTCATGCGCTTCGGGGTAATTTTTATAAACGAATGCTTTGATATCATTCCAAAGTGGAAATGTTCCCTTCAATACATCCCGAAGATCGTCCTCCCCGGGAACTCTTGATTTATCATCAAAAATACTGAAAGCCATAACTATAAGGTTTAAGTTAAAGTCAACTGTTTCCAAAAATGAATATCGGAAATAATAACTTATAAAATTAAAAAAAATTGATATCAGATTAGGTTGCCGGATAAATGAAAAAACTTATGAATGTATCAGGCAGAGGCTTCAAAATGTCAACGAATAGAAGGTATTGGTATTTAAAAGTGAGCAATGGGAAAGGTCATTCACCTATATACTTCAGATATTGTTGTCGTCTATGTATTTTTGAATTCGTACAGCATGATCCTTATCCTCATGGTTCAATTTCCGAAAAGCTGAAAATAAATCGCCTGGCTCTTTGCGTTGTATAAATGACTGGTAATGAAGCTCACCGGCAGAGGTTTCGATTTCGAGTGCAACCTTAAAGGCATTCTTGCGGGTAGCCCGATTTCTGAAATTTCCGATAACAGTGCGAACCGAAGCATTTGCCTTTTTGATGACTTCCAGCTTTACAGGCATTAACGATTTTGGGACCTCATCCACAATACCTGAGAGCATTTTGACATTTTTAAGTATCGAAGCATGGTTCTTTTCCTCGATTACCAGCTTCCACCAAAAATCAGAATCCTCAGGAAACAAATTATAAAACAGCAGATATAATTCGGCTACGTTTAATTCCAGATCGATGGCTTCGTTGAGGTATTCAATAATTTCTTGGTTCATTATTAAAATTCTTTTGATAAATAGACTTGATGCGAGATGAAATCTTTAGGCTTCCTGATGATCACTGCACAAAAATAGTATTAACGGAACTTTACCGGGTATATTTCCAATTCCTGATTTTTCCTTCGGCCATCCATCCGATGGCTGTGTCGAGGCGCTTTTTCCGTGTGTCTTCGGATTTTGCTCCAGTGATCCATTCCACATAATCCTTTTTATTCGAATAATTAAATGCTTCAAAAGTTTCAAGCGCCTTCCTGTTTTTTTTGAGAGCTTCCATAAAAAAACCGGGAACCGTCAGTTCTTTTTGTCCCTTTACATTTGCCGGCTTCGATAATTTAACTCCCTTGTCGATTAAATCCATAGCCTGCTTAATATATTCAATCAGCAAATCATCCGAGGGCAGATCAGCCGATGTTTCAATTCTTCCGAGGCTTCCCATGGCGGTCCGCTCATCACCGACAGAAAGAATATTATGCGGATCCTTCATTTTTGATGACAGCCAGAACCCAAATGCGCAATGCTGCTTAAAGGATGCCATGCTGCAAAGGATGCTGCCGTTGTACTCAAAATGCGGAAAGCTCCATTTCCATGTTTCTTTTATATCAGGACATCCCTGATGAATAAGCCGCCGTAAACGGATGAGTATAGGTTTTGCAAAATCGGCGGATTTCGAAATGTAATCGTCAATCCGTTGATCAGTATGGTTCATTTTGATTTTTTCCAGTTTTGGATTTCAATTATATTTCCCTCTAAATCGATAGCATATATAACTGTAAGTGTCCCAAGATTGTTCATTTCCGTCTGAACCAGTTCACCGTATGCAGAGCCACCGTGGCTGAGCAGTTTGTTAAATACCTCTTCAACATCATCGACATGGAAAGCGATATGGCCAAAACCCACACGGTTAATCAGGGGTCTTTCCGGCCCTGGTTCCGGTTCGCTGTAACTGAAAATTTCAAGGGTTGGTCCGTCCGAATGACCGGGAAGCCTGAGATGAACGCCTTTGATGTGAACATTGTTAATCCGTGTAAGGCGATCGATCCAATCGCCCGACAAATCCCGCTCAGGATAAACCGGTTCGTAGCCGAACACATCGATGTAGAACCGTGCCAGCTTTTTCCAGTCGCAGGCAATAATATTGGTATGTGAAAACCGGATTGAATTTTTCATAGGGCTTTTATTTTTTAGCAAGTGCTTCAAATCCGGGCATTCCATGCAGTGAGGCCAGTAACGGGTCATTTTGCAAACTCTCAACATTGGGATAGCCGTATTCAACAGATTTCTGAAGATCGGCAAAGGCTTCAGCTTTGTTCCCTTTATTTGCATCAAGACATGCCAGCGCATACCAGCAATAATAATTTTTTGGATCGGCCTGTTTATAAATACCGGTAAACAATTCAAGCGCCTGCCAGTTTTTGGTTTGGAGCGACCGGTTCACATAGCTGTAGCAATTCAGGCTGATGTAGCCCAGCAGCCGCTGTGCCGTATTGATCTGGAGGCTGTCGGATCCGGTACCGGCATCCTTATTGAGTTTGCCGATTTCTGAATTCCACCATTTTTCGGGTTGCGAATCAAATGACGAAACAAATTCCTGCTGCTTCTGAAATTCATAATTTTCAAGGGCAGCCTGTTCGATCATATAATCCCGAAGCTCCGGCATGGGCTTCAATCCTTCCTGAATAGCCGTTAATTTGGAAATATCTGTCAAGCCGTTCAGCATTTCTATGGCCCTGTTGAGAAGTGCATAAGCACCGGCAAGGTTATCGGGATCTCCTTTTGACATCATTGCATCGATGCGGTTTACATAACCCTTCTTTACTAAATCAGCCAGATTTCTGTTTACCGGAATGATCGAATCCTGCATTGCATAGAGTTCAAGCGTAGTCATTGCGTCGGCCAGAACGGATTCCGGTGGCCACTGATGCTTGCCATGAAATACAAGGAATTGCGCTGAAGCCTTTAAGTGATCAAGGACTTCATCGAGCTGTTTCATTTCCAGATAATTCATATCCTGTGTTCCGGCAATCCCGATAAAATGAAATGCAGGAGGCGAGGTACCTGGCCTGAACCCGGCAGAGCAGGCGATCACTCCACTTATGCCCTTTACCGATTGAGCAACACCACAAGCAACCCTTGCTCCACCTGAAAATCCTGCCGTATAGACCCTGTGATTATCGATAGCCAGCTTCTTCCGGGTGTCGCTGATCAGGAGGTTAACAATGTGGTTGATCTCTGCAGAACTCAGTCCGTTCTGTGAATTATTCGAACCAACCAGGATATAACCGAGCTTTTCGGCCTCGTCCTTCATCAGTTCTACCGGCACGCGTCCGTCGCCGTGTGAATCAAAGGCATAAATGACAGGGAAATTTTTATCCGTTGAATAGGATGTCGGAAGATAGAGGCAATAATTTTGCTGCGGAGCATCTTTGCAAACGATCTTTGGAATGACCGTGCCTTTCTTTTGTTTTTCGAGAAATTCTTCTTTTGTCCGGTCGGGATGTTTACAGGAATTAGCGAAGATTAAAACAACGACGGTTAACCAGATGAATTTTTTCATGAGAATTCTGTTTTGATGTTCTTCTTAACGGGTAAAATTAGCCATTATCGGGGAAAGAAAGGATTGTTCTTTGAAATTTTTATATGCCGCTAAATTTCCGTTCAGGTTGAAAACAGGCACATACGGCGGGAAACCTGAAAAGCCGAAGTGAGACAGCTTAGGTATTTTTTTCAACCTTTCAGGTCCCGACACTTTAGCCCTCTTCGACTTGAAAGGTTTTTTTACAGTTAGCAGAAAAAATGCGAATTTTGCAGGCTCAATTTAAATTTTTAAATCAATGGCCGACGAAAGACAAATCATATTTTCAATGTATAAGGTCAGCAAGACCTATCCGCCACACCGGCAGGTACTGAAAGACATCTCACTTTCCTTTTTCCTGGGAGCAAAAATCGGGATCATCGGATTGAACGGATCAGGCAAATCTACACTGCTGAAAATCATCGCAGGAGTTGAAAAGGAGTTTATGGGTGATTTGTCCTTTTCTCCGGGATATACCGTTGGCCTTTTACAACAGGAACCGGATCTGGATAATTCCAAAACCGTGATGGGAATTGTTGAAGAAGGGGTTCAGGAAACCGTCGACCTGCTGAATGAATATGAGCGGATCAATGAGCAGCTTGGACTGCCCGAAGTGTATGAAGATGCCGATAAACTACAGAAATTCATCGACCGTCAGGCTGTACTTCAGGAAAAGATCGATGCTACGGATGCCTGGAACCTGAACAACAAACTCGAACGGGCAATGGATGCACTGCGCTGTCCCGAAGGGGAAACCCCTGTCAGTGTTTTATCCGGAGGAGAACGACGCAGGGTGGCTTTGTGCAGGCTTTTGCTTCAGCAACCTGATATTCTTTTGCTGGATGAACCAACCAACCACCTCGACGCTGAATCGGTGGAATGGCTGGAAATTTACCTGAAACAATATAAAGGAACCGTGATCTGTATTACGCACGACCGGTATTTTCTTGACAACGTTGCAGGTTGGATCCTTGAACTCGACCGCGGTGAAGGAATTCCCTGGAAGGGCAATTATTCGGGCTGGCTCGAACAAAAGCAGAAACGCCTCGAAATGGAGGAAAAAGGAATTTCAAAACGACGGAAAACCCTTGAGCGCGAGCTGGAATGGGTACGTATGAGTCCGAAAGCCCGGCAGGCAAAATCGAAAGCAAGATTGAGTGCGTATGACAAGCTGTTGAATGAAGATGTGAAGCAAAAGGAGGAAAAGCTTGAAATTTATATTCCTAATGGCCCGCGCCTGGGAAATAAAGTGATCGAATGCAAAGGAGTTGCGAAGTCATTTGATGAGAGGCTTTTGTTCGAGAAGTTGAGTTTTTCATTGCCGCCGAATGGAATTGTTGGTGTTATCGGGCCAAATGGTGCCGGAAAAACAACCTTGTTCCGGATGATCATGGGCCAGGAAAATGCCAGTTCGGGTACTTTTGAGGTTGGTGATACGGTGAAGATCGGTTATGCCGATCAGGCACACGAAGAAATTCAGGAGGATAAAACAGTTTACCAGGTGATTTCCAAAGGTGCTGAAGAAATCCAGGTGGGTGGACGGCTGATCAATGCCCGCGCTTATGTCGCACGATTTAATTTTACCGGTGCCGATCAGGAAAAGAAGTGCGGTGTTTTGTCGGGCGGAGAGCGAAACAGGCTTCATCTGGCGCTGACGCTGAAAATGGGCGCCAATGTGTTGCTGCTCGATGAGCCTACAAACGATATCGATGTAAATACGCTGCGGGCACTGGAAGAAGGATTGGAAAGCTTTGCCGGTTGTGCCGTAGTGATTTCACACGATCGCTGGTTCCTCGACCGGATTGCAACGCATATTCTCGCTTTTGAAGGTAATTCGCAGGTTTATTTTTTCGAAGGCAGCTACTCGGAATATGAGGAAAATAAAAAGAAGCGGCTTGGTGACACGTCCCCGCATCGTATCCGGTATAAAAAACTGACAGTTTAATGAAGCCATAAGAAAATAAAGGTTTTCTCTTAAATTAGCAACATGATTTGTTTTCCAAATGCGAAGATCAACCTTGGACTTTCAGTTTTAGAAAAACGTAAAGACGGGTTTCACAACATCGAAACCATTCTTTACCCCATAAAATTGAAGGATGTTCTGGAGATCATCATTTCGCCGGATCACAAATTTTCATTTACAAATACAGGGTTGCAGGTTGCAATCAAACCTGAAAACAATCTTGTAATCAGGGCTTTTGAACTTTTAAAAAAAGATTTTCAGCTTGAACCTGTTGAAATTCATCTGCATAAAATAATACCCTTTGGCGCAGGGCTGGGTGGAGGTTCTTCAGATGCCGCATTTACAATCAAGCTTCTCAACGACCTGTTTAATATCAAATTGTCGGTTTCTCAAAAGCTTGGATACGCCCGGCAGCTTGGAAGCGACTGTGCTTTTTTCATCGAAAACAAACCGGCTGTTGCCATTCACAAAGGGGATGAACTGGAAACAATCGGCCTGGATTTGGAAAATTATTTTTTTCTCATTGTTAAACCCGACATTCAGATCCCGACATCAGAGGCCTATTCATGGGTTCATCCGGTTCGAAATAATCTACCGTTGATGAAAATTGTGCATCAGCCTGTGGAACAATGGAAGAAAATCCTGAAAAATGATTTTGAACCTGCAATTTTTGATCGGTTCCCGGCAATAAAAGAAATTAAAAATGAGCTTTACAAATTGAACGCAATTTATGCATCGATGAGTGGCAGCGGATCAGCAGTTTATGGAATATTTAAAGATAAACCGGCTTTGTCAATGTCCTTTAAAAATCATTTCGTCTGGAAAAATTTCTGAATTTACCGGTTTGCTTTCAACTACTTGGGGGCAATTCTTAACAAAAACAACCCCACAATTCCGAAAATGATATTGGGAATCCAAACAGCGATTCCGGGAGCAAGGTTACCACGGGTAGCAAAAACAGTAGTTACCTGAAGAAACATGATAAACGTAAACGTAATCGCTATCCCTAATCCCAGGTGCATCCCAATTCCTCCCCTTACCTTCCGGCTTGAGATAGATACTCCGATCAGCGTAAGGACAATCGTGGCGAAAGGAAAAGCAATACGCTTGTGCTTTTCTACTTCATACTCTTTTAAATTTTTTGTGCCTTTAAGTTTTTCTTTTGCTATAAAGGCTCGTAATTCGGAATAATTCATGGTTTTCACCTCATCGAGTTGATTTGTAAAATCACTGGGCTTCATATTTAAAACCGTATCGATTTCCTTCCCTTTTGTTAATGTTTCGTTGATACCATCTAGCTTTCTGGCATAATAATCACGGATTTTCCATTTTGCGCCAATGCTATCCCATAAAATTCGCTCTGCATTGAGCTTATAAACCAGCTTATCACCTTTAAAATTTTCAAGCGAAAATTTGTAACCGGTTTTTGCCTCGGCATTGTAGCTTTCGATATAAACAAAGATTCCGGGTAAAATCTGCATATGAATGTCTTTGTCGCGGCTGATATAAGGGTTTTTGATATAAACCTTTTCAAAAGCCATCATCCTTTGGTTTGTTCTCGGAATCAAAAAATTGGCCAGATAAAATGACATCAAACCGAGAAAAACCGATGCTATAAGATAAGGCCGGAGAAATCGCCAGAAACTGATGCCACTGCATAAAATGGCAATGATTTCGCTGTCGGAGGCCATTTTCGATGTGAAGAAAATGACGGCAATAAACGTGAAAAGGTAACTGAACAGGTTTACAAAATAGGGTATAAAATTCAAATAATAAGTAAACAGAATTTTACTGAGCGGGGCGTCTTTATCGATGAAATCATCGATCTTTTCTGAAATATCAAATATGATAACAATTACAATCAGCAGGGATATGGCAAAAAAGAATGTGCCTAAAAACTTCTTAATAATATAAATGTCGATCTTTTTCAATTCATTAAGTTGATTTGCAAAAATACCCAAACAAACCAGATATTCTATAGTCTGGTTTCGAGTTGTTTAACCATCCCTGATTTCCATGACATGAATGACCCTTCTATGATCTTTTCTCTTGCTTTTCCAACAAGCCAGAGATAAAAAGCCAGGTTGTGCACACTGGCAATCATAGGTCCCAGCATTTCCCCGGCTTTAAATAAATGACGCAAAAAAGCTTTTGAATAGTGCGTGTCTGCGAAACAAATTCCCCCATCATCAATGGGTGAGAAATCATTTTGCCATCTTTCATTTTTGATGTTGATGATTCCGTTTTTTGTATAAAGCAGGCCATGTCTTGCATTACGGGTAGGCATCACACAATCGAACATATCAATTCCCAGCGCAATGCTTTCAAGTATATTTACAGGGGTTCCCACCCCCATCAGATAGCGGGGTTTGTCTTTTGGCAAAATGGCACAAACCAAATCTGTTAATTCATACATCACTTCATGCGGCTCGCCAACTGAAAGCCCTCCTATCGCATTGCCATCTGCGTGATAAGAAGAAATAATTTCAGCCGATTTTGTTCGTAAATCCTTGTAAACACTTCCCTGCACAATGGGAAATAAGGCCTGTTGATAGTGATACAGCGGCTTTGACTGATTAAAATGATCAACGCAGCGCTGAAGCCATTTGTGGGTCAGTTCCAAAGAATTTCTTGCATAATCATAGGCGCATGGGTATGGGGTACATTCATCAAAAGCCATGATGATGTCGGCACCGATGGCTCGCTGAATATCCATCACACGCTCCGGAGTAAAAACATGCTTTGATCCGTCGATGTGGGAATTGAAAACAACACCATCCGCTGTCAGCTTGCGGGTATTGGCAAGTGAATAAACCTGATACCCTCCGCTATCGGTTAAAATAGGCAAGTCCCAGCCATTAAAGCGATGCAATCCGCCTGCATTGCTTATTACGTCAGTACCGGGTCGTAAATACAAATGGTACGTATTGCCTAAAATGATCTGCGCTTTGATATCTTCCTTCAGCTCTTTTGTATGTACAGCTTTAACAGCACCGGCCGTTCCCACCGGCATAAAAATGGGCGTTTGGATCATACCATGACCGGTAATGATTTCCCCGGCCCTTGCCGAGGATTTGTTATCTGTTGCTTTAATGTTGAACTCCATTGACAAAAATCCAAAATTTCACCCAAAAAAAATTGTTCATTTTTAAGCGGGGTAAAGATAGCTGTAATTCACTTTAATTAAATATTTTTGCAGCCTATCAAAAACAAGTGGAACATATATTCGATTTTTCAAATAGTTATCTGAATTGGGCTCTCGGTGCATACGGAACGGCCTTTTTTATCCAGCTATTCTATTTTTGGATTATTTTTGGCCGGTTTGCTTTTTACAAAAAAAAATCTCCGCATTCTTCCGTACTCCCTGTTTCAGTAGTGATTTGTGCTAAGAATGAATTCCACAACCTGAAAAAGAATCTTCCGTTAATTCTGAGCCAGGATTATCCTGATTTTGAAGTTGTAGTTGTTAATGATGCATCGGATGATGAAACCATTTTTTTGCTGGAAGATATTTCACGGGAAGACAAGCGTCTGAAAGTAGTTAGTATAACACAGGATTTGAATTTTTTTAAAGGCAAGAAATTTCCGCTTTCCTTAGGTATTAAATCAGCTAAAAATGAACAGTTGCTGCTTACCGATGCTGATTGTACCCCTGCAGGAACCGGTTGGCTCCGTTCGATGTGCAGCCATTTTGATGAAAATACGGAAGTTGTGCTGGGTTATGGGAAGTACCGGATGGAAAATAATCTGATGAATACGATTATCCGGAGTGAGACACTTTTTACTGCAATTCAGTATTTTTCATACGCATTACTTGGGATACCTTACATGGGAGTGGGCAGAAATCTCGCCTATAAAAGATCGCTGTTCCTTAAAAACAAAGGATTTATTTCGCACTATAATGTTAGCTCAGGGGATGATGACCTTTTTATTAATAAAGTTGCTAACAAAAAAAATACGCAGATTGAGATTTCACCTGAGAGCTTTACACTGTCACCTGCCAAGCAAACTTTCAGAGAATGGTGGATTCAAAAACGAAGGCATTTATCAACAAGTAAATACTATAAACCAAAGCACAAATTTTTGCTTGGGTTTTATTCATTTACTTTATTTATTCTATTTTTAGGTTTTATATTATTAATCGGCTTTAGATACAATATATATTTCGTACTGGCTCTGCTTTTTATTAGATGGATAAGCCAGTTATTTATTCTGAAAAAATCAATGAATAAGTTAGATGAAAAAAAATTATTGTTAATTTCGCCAATCGTGGAGGTATTATTATTGGTTTTATATCCGGTCATTGTTATAGCAAACCTGGTCAGTAAACAAAGTAAATGGAAATAACTACTCATTTAACTGAAAAAGCACTTCGTGATTACCAGCTAGTTCAGCGTGCTATTGATGAGGGCGACCAGAAAGCCTATGCCGAGTTAATGAAGAACTACCGTGACTCGCTTTACTTTATGTTGCTTAAAATGACCAATAATCCGCACGACGCTGAAGACCTGACCATTGAAGCCTTTGGAAAAGCATTTAAAAAGCTCCATCAATATACACCGGATTATGCCTTCAGTACATGGTTGTTTAAAATAGCTTCAAATAATTGCATCGATTTTATCAGGAAAAAGAAAAAATATACCTTTTCGATCGACCAGGCGCTCGACGATGAAGCCGGCACCGAATTGTCCAACCGTATACCTTCCGAAATGCTCGATCCCGAGGAAGAGCTTGTAAAAAAACAGAAGATCAAGCTGATGCGTGAAGTGGTTGAAAAACTAAAACCCCATTACCGCATGCTGATTGAACTCCGATATTTCAGAGAATTCTCCTATGAAGAAATTGCTGCCGAATTAAATCTTCCGTTAGGCACAGTAAAGGCGCAACTCTTCAGGGCAAGGGAGTTTTTATACCAGATCTTAAAGAATTCAAAGGATATGATTTGATCTTCGTCTCATCCAAAAAAATTCCATCCCTTAAATTTTTTACATTTTGAAAGAAAAGATAATCTCTTTTTGAATTACACATTGGGATTCTGAATCCGATATATTTAGTCTCAATACCGGACGACTAGCTTTCTTGTTATAAGTGTGCTGCTATATTTAAGAACAAGAAAGTAAATACCTTCCTGCTGATTCGTAAGGTCTAAAGTGAGTTGTTTGTTTTTTATTTCCAGCCCTTTGTTTAGTAAAACTTTCTGTCCGAGAATATCGAAGACACCAATTTCGATTTTGCTTTCACCGATTCCATTAAATTTCAGGGAGAATTGTCCGTTGTTTGAATTGGGAGACAAATCAACAGTAAAGTTTTCAAAACTTTCTTTCACATCAGTATAATTATACACTTTGATATAATCGGGTTTGAATTCTGCAGACGTAGTTAGACCGTTCGAAACAGTTAATCCGACATCGAATGTCCCGGGGGTGTTGTAAACAATATCCGGATCAGAAAGTGCACTGGTAGCCGGCTCTCCTCCTTCAAATTCCCATGTATACGAAACAGGATAGGGACACCCACACGATAAATTCTGAAAATGAACCGTATCGCCGGCAAAAATGCTGTCGGGCTTTATCCTGAAATCGGCATAAGTACCCTTTTCACTTTTTTGGTCTGCCCACCACAAGCTTATTTTCATGTATTTAATATAATTTTCAGAGGGTAGATTTGGATAAGGCAACGAGAGTCCCGGTTCATTATCCAATAGATAAATCAAATGTAAATAATCATCAACATAAGCAGCCACATTGGGGTAAACACATTCATCAAAAATATGGATCAGATCACTGGTCAAATCCATAAAATTTCCCCAGGTACAATCATAAACACTTCCTGATCTCAGCCATAGATGCCGGTAATTTTCAATGCCGTTGGTATAGGTTTCGGTCACACCACTGAATGTGAGAAACATTTGTCCGTTATCGTTTATTACAAGGTTGGGCATTGTAAGCATACCGGGAGTTGGATAGACCGTGAACGGAATGGTATCAATTGTGCCATTTCCATTTAAATCCAATGGCCAGGCGACCAGGTTGTCACAAATACTGAGCGAATCAGGATTGAGTGCATTCAGTGTATTTTTGAAAGCCGGCATATCTTCTTGCCAGTAAGCAATCCCGCCTGTTGCCGGATCATACCAGAGGGTATCCTGAAGAACGGTTGAATAAACGCGGCTCAAACCGAATGCAACATGGGCCATTCCTGCATTATCCAATGCAACAGTAATCCCGCCGTCATTGCAATAAAAGGTATCAGAAATAAAGGTAAAGATTTCAAACATCGGGTAGGGATGGTGCCAGACGATTGTTTTCTGCCAGGAATCACCGCCATCAAAAGATTTCATTAAAACAAGGTCTGTCAAATAATCGCCTCCGACAAATGCCAAAACATCTCCTTTTGGTTCAGCCCATGCATAAGCCCCAATAGTAAATCCCAGATATTGATCCGGACCTAAGCCCGGTACTTCCTGGTTTATATCCCATGTCTGCATACCGTCGGTAGAGCGTGCATAATAAATAAATCCTCTTGCCGGTTGCGCATTGGTCGGTTCAAAGGTTGGATCAGCCGACAGGTACAGCAGATGAACGATGGAATGATTAGCACCCGTTGTAATTACCACTGGCTGCTTTAGGTTGGTACCCGTAAAAATTGTTTGTTGCCACGACCCTGTGCCTTTATTAACCCGCCAGTTAATAAACAATCCGTTTTGCCCCTGAGAAACACAAAGTTCACCATTTTCTCCATATGCTGTATAGGATGGATTAATGGCCCAACCGCTTGTAATGGACTGATAGGGTACTTCGCCCCAGTTATTTCCGTCAAAATAATTATACCCGATACCCAAATCGTTAAATCCCGGATAATTGAATCCCATATCCCAAACAGCGCCGATAGTGCCATCTTCATAAACGAATATTCGGTTCTGCATGGCCCGCCAGTTCTGAAGATCATAATACGTAGTTCCGATCCATGCCTCATCAGGAGGCCATTGCTGACCTGTCAAATTCATCATCAGAATTACGAACAGGAAAAGAAGGTTAAATTTTTTCATGGTTTTGTATGTTTGAATTGTATGTTCAAAAGTAAACAAAAGATCCCGGAAATACAAGATTCTATGACCGGGATCTTACCTCGTTTCTCATGGGTTTCCTATTGAACAGGCAAAAGTTTTCATTTGATTGAAACGCTAAAAGTTTCTTAAAAACCTAATCCATCAATTCATGGTCAAAAAAAGCAATTGGTCAGAATAAAAGAAAACGAAAATAGTATAAACGGATCAGATTGTCAATTGAAAATCAGGTAACGGCAATATTAAATCAGGTAACGGTATAGGATGGGAAAATAAAAATGGATTCGAAGTTTTCATATTTTAACCATAAATAATTCTATAATTTTGCTGAAATTTAATTCATCGTTCAATGACTAGCTCAGAATTTCAAAAATCAATCGCCGAAGGCATTCCTGACCATCTACCTGAAAAAGAACCGTACGACAAATCCATCAGTCATGCTCCAAAGAGAAAAGATATTCTAACTAAAGAAGAAAAAAAACTGGCCATTAAAAATGCACTCCGCTATTTCGATAAAAAACACCATGCTGTCCTGGCTCCTGAATTTAAGAAAGAACTGGAAGAATACGGCAGAATTTATATGTACCGCTTCAGACCGGATTATAAAATTTATGCCCGGAGTATCGATGAATTTCCACACAAGTCGAAACAGGCAGCAGCTATCATGCTCATGCTTTCAAATAACCTGGATAATGCCGTTGCGCAGCATCCGCACGAACTGATCACCTATGGCGGGAATGGCGCGGTATTTCAGAACTGGGCGCAGTACAGGCTCACCATGAAATATCTTTCCGAAATGACGGATGAGCAGACTCTCGTTCTTTATTCCGGTCACCCTATGGGCTTGTTTCCTTCGCATAAAGATGCTCCCAGGGTGGTTGTCACCAATGGAATGGTAATTCCGAATTATTCGTCTCCTGATCATTGGGAAAAATTTAACGCATTGGGTGTTTCACAATACGGCCAAATGACTGCCGGTTCGTTTATGTACATTGGTCCGCAGGGAATAGTGCACGGAACAACCATTACAGTAATGAATGCTGCCAGAATGGTAAAATCGCATGGCCAGGACAATGCATCTCTGTTGTTTATTACTTCCGGCCTGGGCGGAATGAGCGGGGCACAGCCTAAAGCTGCAAATATTGCCGGTGTGGTCAGCATTACAGCCGAAGTAAATCCGAAAGCGGCTCATAAACGATTTGATCAGGGCTGGGTGGATGAGATTACCGAGGATGTTGATAAAGCCATTGACCTCGCACTCGAAAAGCAAAAAACCAAAAAACCTCATTCTGTTGCATTTATTGGAAATATAGTCACATTGTGGGAACGGCTTGCAGAAAGAAATGTCCCTGTGAATTTGGGTTCTGACCAAACTTCCCTGCATAATCCCTGGGCAGGTGGCTATTATCCGGCTGGACTTACATTCGAAGAATCGAACGAAATGATGACCAAAAATCCGGAGGCATTTAGGCAGAGGGTTCAGGAATCATTACGAAGACAGGTGTTAGCTATTAATATACTTTCCGGAAAAGGAATGTATTTCTTCGATTATGGCAATGCATTTCTTCTGGAATCGGGACGGGCAGGAGCCGAAGTTTTAAACGATGACGGTACTTTTATATATCCGAGTTATGTGCAGGATATTATGGGACCTATGTGCTTTGATTATGGATTCGGGCCATTCCGGTGGGTTTGCTCTTCCTCGAAACCGGAAGATCTTGATACAACGGATAACATAGCATTGGAAGTCATGGAAAAACTTGCAACTGTCGCTCCATCGGAAATCAGCCAGCAGATGAAAGATAACATTCGCTGGATTCGGGAAGCCAAACAAAACAATCTTGTGGTTGGATCACAGGCACGTATCCTTTATGCCGATTGTGAAGGTAGAACCAGGATAGCTGCAGCTTTCAATAAAGCAATCTATGAAGGTAGAATTTCTGCACCCGTTATTCTTGGCCGCGATCATCACGATGTTTCAGGAACCGATTCTCCTTTCAGGGAGACTTCAAATATTTATGACGGTTCTCAGTTCACCGCTGATATGGCTATTCAAAATGTGATTGGCGATGCCTTCAGAGGCGCAACCTGGGTTTCTATCCACAATGGGGGCGGTGTTGGCTGGGGTGAGGTAATTAACGGTGGTTTCGGCATGGTGCTTGACGGTTCGGAGGATGCTGACAGACGGTTAAAGATGATGCTCTACTGGGATGTAAATAATGGCATCGCGCGGCGTAGCTGGGCGCGAAATGATGGTGCCCTTTTTGCCATCAGAAAAGCAATGTCGTCTGAACCTAAGCTCAGGGTCACCTTGCCAAACCTGGCCGATGAAAGTTTGATTGATAAATTGTTTGAATCCTAAAAATACAAAGCTTTGTATGCACAAAAAAAACGGTGGAATCAATCCCACCGTTTTTTCCTTTCAGCCTGAAATTTTTATTTGGTTATGATAACTTTCTGCATAAATAAATTTTCTCCTGTTGACAGCTGGAAATAATATAAACCAGCATTCAGGTCTTTATTTTCAAACATAAGTGAATGACTTCCAGCCTGCAGATCCTGTTTCGTATTTTCGAAAACCAGCGTTCCGGTAGCATTGTAGACCCGTAACTGCACTGAATTTTTACTGGCAAGGTCAAAGGATACAGAAGCGTAATCCCTGACCGGATTCGGTGAAACAAGAAATCCCTGATCACTAACCATTTCATCGATACCGGTGAGTCCAATACCAAACTGGGTTTGCTCTTCAAACCCAAAATCTTTTCCCTGTGCAAAAATCATTGATCCATTATTGGCTAATATATAAATCCCGGCTCCTGTTAGACCGTCACCCCCTCCATCATAAATAACAAAGGAGTAGCAATCCGTTATCTGCCAAGTTAAAGGATTGCATAATAAATTGATTAGGTTGTGAATAAGGACCTCCTGAGTATAAAAGATCTCCTTGTAAATTTTTAAGTTCCCAGGAAGTTTCTTGTGGATTATTATCCAATTGTATTATAAGGCCGATAGGGGGAGTTACTTCATCCGCCAAATCCATTGTAACTGTTTTAGAATTATTTGATAGATATTGATCTGTTTGACCATTGGGATTATCCAACGTTACCAAACACGTATTGCTCGATTGAATTGTAAAATTAGCCTGTGGTAACTCGATGATCTCGGAAGCCATAAAAGCCAAATTCCCCGACCAATTATAAGTTATTGACGGTTCATTATTGATTTGGGTGATGATATCAAGACTGGTTAAATTATCCGTACCATAGTTGCCAATTTTTACTTTTGGAATAAAACTATTCATACAAACTGCTTTCGGAATACTTGTATTCACAATAGCAGCATCAAGATTATTGGTAGCTTCAAATTCTGATAAGCTTCGCTTGGCGCCCTGGAAAATTTCTTTAGTCGCTGTATTTTGAATAAATGCAATAACTTCACAATGGCTACTAACCCAAGTAGGATCCAACGAAAATGTAAAGTTTATCTGATGTTCACTGCTTGATGAAAAATCCATGGCTGTACCCATTTGATTCGGGAACATGAGCCTTTCGACAAAATCAAGACCGGTTAATCCCTGCCAGTTGTAAACAATGTCAGATTCAGTCAGTACAAAATGCAACACCAGGTTTGCCGTTGATGCTTCTGCCACCTTATCTGTGGTAACGGTTACCTGATAATCGTGTGTCCCGATTTTCGAACCGATCATATTAATTGAAAAAGATGAAGGGATATTGATTCGCTGGTTATAAATCGGTAAATATGTAGAATACATGCTGTTCGTGTGATTACCACCAACTACGGCATTTCCCCCGTCAAAATAAGCCGTTGGGTAACCGGTGATACCATAGTAACCGATTCGCGCTGCGGAATATTCATTGATATAATTATCGACTCCACCGCCGTGATATTCAACAACAGCGACTTCTTTTCCGTTTGACACCAAATCGTCAGCGCCCAAAGCGGCTCCCGGACAATAATAACACCAGGTACCGGTACCGATCTCAACGACAACCTTATCTCTCGGAACCTGCTGTGCGAATGAAAAAACAGCAAGGAAAATAAATGCTAAAAGTAAATTCAATGTTTTCATATGCGGTGTTTTTATAAATGCAAAATTAGTTTATTTTAAATAGATTTTCGAATTGATCTATATAAATATGAGAAACCAAACTGGTTTTAACATTTTTTTAACAGACATTTTTAAGGTAACGAAGGTTGTCCGTGAAGATCTTCTGTTTTCACACATTTTAACTTTTCAATTAACATTTTTTAGCACACTATTTGAATCATTTTCTTTTAACAATCTGTTATTTTGATGCGACATATGAAATTTAAAGTTGTCATTAAGTTTTACAGTAGAACACGAATAAAAAAAAAATTCGACGATGAAAAAAGGAATACTCACTCTGACAATGGTAGTCATTTTCGCTTTTGTCACTGCTCAAAGTTTTAAATTATATTTTAAGGGAGTATTGGTTTCTCCTGATACAATTATTTCGGTTAAGGGGAATCCGGAATCCGGAGCTATGGTACTTGATGCTCTTGCCGTATCTAATCTTTCACCGGCTGATTTAAACGTAAGATGTGCGTGTTTGAATATCGAAACTGTTCCGGGAACTGAAAATTCATTCCTGTGGGGCTTAACCGACAAGCCCATGACAGATACTTCTAATCTTGCATTGGTTATCAGGGCAAATAAAACTTCCGGCAATTTCAAAGGCAATTATGTACCCCATGGTAATGCCGGAACAACCAAAGTGAAATATGTATTTTACAATCAGGATAATCCTCAGGACAATGCGAGTGTTCAGGTTCATTATGATTTTCACCTTGCACCGGGTATGGATGAACCGGAAGCGGCATATACCCTTTCCCATGCTTACCCGAATCCGGCCAACTCATTTGTAAGTTTTGTCTATGATTTTCAGGGTGCAAAATCCAAAACCAGTCTGGTGATTTACGATTTATTGGGTTCTCCGGTAAAAAATATCGATCTTACTGCAAAATCAGGTGAATTAAAAATCGATACATCTGAACTAAAGGATGGAATTTACTTTTACTCGCTGGTAATGGATCATAAAACCATCGAAACGCATAAACTATTTGTGAAACATTCGTAATCCCTGATTACCTCAAATCATTTTTAGACGTCATCGCGAACCCTGCGTTTTTCAGCGGGGTGAAGCTATCTTTCATTCCTTATCGTCATGGGATTGCTTCGTCTTGCATCCTCGCAATGATGCGATTAAGCAAACTCGCTTTTTATGAATTGATAGTTACAAAAAATCAATCAATAATTAGTCAGAGAACTTTACAACCCAAAAACTTTTTTTATCTTATCCACATAATCAAGTTTTTCCCAGGCAAAAAATTCGACTTTTTTCAGGTAAACCGGCTTGCCGTTTCCATTTGTTTTAATGGGCTTACTTCCTTTTACAGGATAATAAACTTCGACATCTTCAAAATAATGGTCTCTTCCAAAATGACCATACGAAGCGGTAGGCAGGAAAATTGGATTTTTCAGCCCAAACCTTTCGACAATGGCATAAGGACGCATATCGAACAGTTCATGTATTTTCAAAGCGATTTCGCCATCCGTGAGTTTTTTCCCTTTTTTATCTGTTACCTTAGCCGTTCCAAACGTATTTAGGAAAAGTCCGACAGGCTGAGCAACACCAATGGCATAGGCAACCTGAATCAGGACCTTATCGCACACACCGGCAGCTACCATATTTTTAGCAATATGACGTGCAGCATAAGCAGCAGACCGGTCAACTTTTGATGGATCCTTTCCCGAAAATGCCCCACCACCGTGGGCTCCGTGACCACCATACGTGTCCACGATAATTTTTCTTCCGGTAAGGCCCGTATCTCCATGAGGTCCGCCGATAACAAACTTTCCTGTTGGGTTTACGAGCAACTTATAATCACCTTTGAAAAGTTTTTGGATACGGGGAGGAAGTGTTTTTATTACCTGTGGAATCAGAATTTCCTGTACATCCTTTTGGATGGTATCCTGCATCGCTTTTTCAGAGTACCTCACCGTTTTTACAAGATTATCCTTTGGCTTCATAAATTCATCATGCTGTGTACTGACTACGATGGTATCAATACGCAAGGGTGTACCATCATCGTCATATTCAATAGTGACTTGTGATTTGCTGTCGGGACGGAGGTATTTCATTTTTTTCTTCTCCCGGCGAATCGCCGCCAGTTCCTGAAGAAGAATATGCGCTAGTTCGGAAGAGAGTGGCATTAAATTATCCATCTCCCGCGTGGCATAGCCAAACATCATACCCTGATCGCCGGCGCCCTGATCTTCTTTCCTTTCACGCACAACGCCCTGATTAATGTCAGAAGATTGTTCATGAATTGTTGACACAACACCACATGAATCACCGTCAAAACGGTACTCTGCTTTTGTATATCCAATGTTGCGGATAACACGACGCGCGGTTTCCTGAACATCCACCCAACCTTCAGTTCTAACTTCACCTCCGCAAACAACAAGTCCGGTTGTCACAAAAGTTTCGCACGCCACTTTCGATTCAGGGTCCCAGCGTAAAAACTCATCCAGTAAAGCATCGGAAATCTGATCAGCAACTTTATCCGGATGGCCTTCAGAAACCGATTCGGATGTAAATAAATATCCCATAATTTAAAATTTTAACTATTTAGAACTTCGTTTATTATCTAAAAGATTAAACAAATTGAATGTATTTTTGAAATGATGGAATAATACATAAATTTATAATATCTGTTAAGAAATTCAATATTTCTCCAAAGGCATTCCTTTGGTAATCCTATCCAATTTCTCCTTATTCCTGACAACAAAAAATTCATTTGTAATCTTTAATAATCCGGTGGGGAGTTTTGATTGCGGCGAAGAAACAGAAAATTGCTTTAGCATTTTTTTCGGTGGTTGCAATCAATCAAATCTGTCCACAGGAGTGCGCAAAGATAAAAAAAATAAATATCAAAAAACAATGTATAAAAATACGCCAAACTCAAATACATCAAGTCTTTCTTCACAATCTTTAAGAAATCTATTTTAAAACAAGGACAACTTTAATTTCTTTTGGGAATTAATTTTTATTCACAAAGTAAATTTATAGTGTACGATCTTTTTAAATATAATTACGAACACCATCAAATTCATAGTGCAAAATGGGGTTGTGGAAGTGTATACCTTTATTAAATACCGTGATAGCGAAGTGATGGTCGCATGTTCTGGTGTAGGAATTTCACCCGCTAACCTTGAAAAATTGTTCAGGATGGATGAGAAAATCCAGAGTGAAGGTACCAATAATGAGAAAGGGATAGGTCTGGGATTGATTCTTTTCAAGGAATTTGTTGAAAAAAATAATGGGAAAATATGGGCTGAAAGTCTTGAAGGAACCGGAAGCTGGTTCACGTTTACGATTCCGGGAATGCCGGAATCCTCCAATCTAAAGAAAAACGCACAGATGCTCTCAACAAAAGACTCAGAAGTTAAAGCTTGATTGAGAGGGAACGAAGATGGTGAGTTTATCCATTTTCTTGTTTCATTGTCAGTTGCTGAAATACCTCTTCCAGTCCCTTTTCCGATTTCTGCATTGATAGTACAGAAAGGTTGTGATCAACGGCAAACTTAAAAATAAGTTCACGAACATCTGTCTTATCAGCTTCAATTTCATAAGTGTTGACTGAACGGGCATGAACTCTTAATACTCCGGGTATAGCAGCCAGCAGGTTTACGTCGACCGGATTGTTGAATTCAACAATAGTCGTAACAATACCCGCAGCATTTAGCGATAGGTTAGCAGTAGCATCATCAGCTATAATTTTACCTTTATCAATAATGATCGCACGGCTGCAGACTGCTTCCACTTCCTGCATGATATGAGTGGACAGCATCACCGTTTTCTCCAACCCGATTTTTTTGATCAGGTTGCGCATTTCAAGTAACTGGTTCGGATCGAGGCCTGAGGTGGGCTCATCCAAAATTAAGACTTCCGGGTTGTGGATCAATGCCTGAGCTAAACCAACCCGCTGTCTGAATCCTTTGGATAATGCTCCGATCTTCTTTTTCTGCTCGATCTCAAGGCCTGTGATTTCTATCATTTCGGCCACCCTGCTTTTGCGATTATTCAGTTTGTAAATACCGGCAACAAATTCCAGGTATTCCCGAACGTACATATCAGTATACAGGGGATTATTTTCGGGAAGATATCCAACGCGTTTGCGAACGTCAATCGAATGTTCAAAAATATCAAAGCCATTTACTGAAACACTCCCTGAGGTGGGAGGAATGAAACAGGTAATGATTTTCATCATTGTAGATTTTCCGGCACCATTGGGTCCTAAAAGTCCAACTACTTCGCCGGGATCAATAGTAAATGAAACATCATCCAGTGCTTTTTGTGTTCCGTAAAGCTTTGTAATATTTTCAACTATTACCGACATGGGATGTGTGAATTACGAATTATGAATAACGAATAACCATTAATGATTAACTTTTTCTTTACGCCTCTTTTCCGTGGCAATTTTTGTATTTTTTACCGCTTCCACAAGGGCAGGGATCATTTCTGCCGACTTTTTTTTCACGAACGACCGGTTGTGTTTTCTGTTCCTGCTGTGTATTGCTGTGTGCCTGCGAAAGCAAATCAGTTCGTTCTTCTTTCATCCTTGATAAATCTGTTCGGCGGGGAGCCTGAGCCTGCCTGACATCCGCCTGCTGACCCGGTAAATGACCTTTGAGCAGGAAGGAATTAATTTCCTTATTTGTTTTCTGAACCATTGTTTTGAACAGTTCGAACGATTCAAATTTATAGATCAGCAACGGATCCTTTTGCTCATACGTTGCCGTTTGCACGGACTGCTTGAGATCGTCAAGTTCCCGAAGATGCTCTTTCCAGGCATCATCGATGTGTTTAAGCGTCACTCCCTTTTCAATGGCAAGGATCACTTCCTGCCCACTATTCTCAACTGATTTTTTCAGGTTGGCAACAACCTGCATTTCCTTTGATCCATCTGTAATTGGAATGGCAATATTTTCGTATTGGGTGTTGTTTTGGAAAACATCTTTTATAACCGGCATGGCCCGTTCTCTGATCTGATCATTTTTTAACCGGTAGTAATCATAGATTTTTTTAAATGTGCCTTCTACGATTTCATCCTTGTTCAAAGCCAGGAAATCAGCCTCATTATAAGGAGATTCAATGGCAAAAACTTTTAGCAATTCCAATTTGAAACCTTCGTAATCCCTGGTTTCCTGGTGGTCAAGAACAATTTGCTCGGTTGTGTCGTACATCATATTCGAAATATCGATCGACAATCGTTCTCCAAATAAGGCGTGACGGCGCTTTTTATAGATCACCTCCCGCTGGGCATTCATTACATCGTCGTATTCAAGTAATCGTTTCCGTATACCGAAATTATTTTCTTCAACTTTTTTCTGGGCACGTTCGATGGATTTGGTGATCATGGAATGCTGGATCACTTCACCATCCTTAATCCCCATTCTGTCCATGATCCGTGCAATACGTTCCGAACCAAACATACGCATCAGGTCATCTTCAAGAGCGACAAAAAACTGTGAACTTCCCGGGTCTCCCTGACGTCCTGACCGTCCCCTTAACTGCCTGTCTACACGCCGGGATTCATGTCGCTCTGTTCCGATGATTGCTAAACCGCCTGATTCTTTGACCCCTGATCCCAGCTTGATGTCAGTACCCCTTCCTGCCATATTTGTAGCAATAGTAACCGTTCCGGGCTGACCGGCTTCTTTCACAATCAGGGCTTCTCTCTGATGAAGTTTTGCATTGAGAACATTATGTTTAATGTTTTTGCGGGTCAACATCCGGCTTAGTAACTCGGAGGTTTCGACAGATGTAGTACCAACAAGAACTGGTCTTTTCTTTTTTACCAGATCCTCAATTTCATTGATCACTGCATTGTATTTTTCACGCTTGGTTTTATATACCAGGTCCTCCCTGTCCTCCCGGATTACTGGTCTGTTGGTTGGGATTACCACAACATCAAGCTTATAGATATTCCACAATTCACCGGCTTCTGTTTCGGCCGTACCTGTCATCCCCGCCAGTTTTTTATACATTCGGAAATAGTTCTGCAATGTGATTGTAGCGTAGGTTTGCGTGGCATCTTCAATCTTAACATTTTCTTTCGCTTCAATGGCCTGGTGCAAACCATCGGAATAGCGTCGACCCTCCATTATACGGCCGGTTTGCTCATCCACAATTTTGATCTTATTTTCGATGATCACGTATTCCACATCCAGCTCGAACATGGTATAGGCCTTTAACAGCTGGTTTACGGTGTGAACTTTTTCTGATCTCACCGAAAAGTTAATAAGGATTTCGCTTTTCTTCTCAAGTTTCTCAGCCTCCGTCAGATTGGTTTTCTCTAACTCTGCAATTTCAGCACCGACGTCCGGCAAAACATAAAACTCCGGATCTCCGGCAGAATCATTGATAAAGTTTATCCCTTTTTCAGTCAGGTCAACAGAATTTAATTTTTCTTGAATAACAAAATAAAGCTCATCAGTTATAATGTGCATGTTTTTTTCCTGTTCCTGCAGATAAAAATTTTCTGTTTTTTGCATCAGAGCCTTCCGTCCCTCCTCGCTCAGGAATTTTATCAGTGCTTTATTTTTGGGTAATCCTTTATAGGCCTTCAACAATAACTCACCACCTTTTTTTTCATTATCAGGTATTGACTTGTCGGCTAGCACTTTTTTGGCTTCAGCAAGAATTTTAGTCACCAGGTCGCGTTGAGCATTGTACAACTTTTGAACACCGGGTTTAAATTGCTCAAATTCCTGTGTGTCGCCTTTCGGTGTTGGCCCGGAAATAATGAGTGGAGTTCTTGCATCATCAATCAGCACTGAATCAACCTCATCGACGATGGCATAATTGTGTTCCCGCTGAACCAGTTCATCAGGGAAAGCAGTCATATTATCCCTTAGGTAATCGAATCCGAATTCGTTATTTGTTCCATAGGTAATATCAGCGAGGTAAGCTTTTCGCCTGGGTTGTGAATTGGGCTGGTGCTTATCGATACAATCCACGCGCAAGCCGTGAAACTCATAGAGGATTCCCATCCATTCAGGGTCACGTTTTGCCAGATAATCATTAACTGTAACAACATGAACACCTTTACCCGGCAAGGCATTCAGGTACACTGCAAGTGTTGCAACCAGTGTTTTTCCCTCTCCTGTGGCCATTTCCGATATTTTCCCCTGATGAAGAACAATGCCTCCGATCAACTGGACATCATAGTGAACCATATCCCAGGTGATCATATTCCCGCCGGCCATCCATTCATTGTTATACCTTGCCTTGTCACCAACAATATTAATATTATCGCGTGCTGATGCAAGTTCACGGTCGTAATCATTCGCAATAACTTCAACAAATTTATTTTCCTTGAACCGTTTTGCAGTTTCTTTCATGACAGCAAAAGCTTCCGGAAGAATCTCATTCAGTATATTCTGGGTCTTGTCATACACATCCTTTTCAAGGTCGTCAACTTTTTTCCATAACCTTTCTTTTTCGTCTATGTCAATTTCTTCAGTACTTTCCAGCCTGATTTTTATATCAGCAATCTCCTTTTCTTCATCTCCGATATATTCAGATATTTTCTCTTTAAATTCGGATGTTTTGGCTCTTAAGGCATCGTTATTAAGTGTTTTAATTTTTTCATAGGCTTCAAGTATCGCATTCAATGTAGGCTTTATCGCTTTAACATCTTTATCTGACTTTGTTCCCAGAATTTTCTCAAGAAAATTTGCCATTTTACTCGTTGTTTAACTTTTTCAACTATGATTTTTCATCAAGCATCTTAAAATATCAATAACTATACCTCAGAATCAGTTATTGTCAAAGATGACAGATAGTCAGTTTTGATGGGCAAAATTAACTGAAATAAATAAACCTACAGTAAAAATATACCCGGGGCTTCATCCTGACTTAAATAATTACCGGGCAGTTTTACTATGTAAAAATCTAATTTCCCGGAGAAAGCCTTTTATTTAGAATAACTAAAAATTAGGAGCAAATGCAAAGGATTATAAATAATAACTGTATTTTTATTGCCTCACTGAAAGCCAAATAGGATTAAAAGCTATTTTAATGGTCAATTATTTGGATGTTATTCAATTTTACAGGAATCAATTTTTGCATATCCTTTATTTTTATCTTTTCCCTTTTGTCCTGATTTTTTTTATTACAGGTGTTTCAGTATCTCAGGAATCAAATCAGAACAATACACGGGTATTTACTCACCAAATGACCCCTGATGAAGAACTACGGAAAGGTGAAATCGGTAAAGATTTTATCAGCACAAATCCACCTTTAGGTCCGGTACGAAATGTAGCCGAATTTGATAAAATGCAGGCTGTACTGATCCGTTATCCTTTCGGAATAAGTTACCAGATTATAAAAGAAATGGCCGAAGATATTCAGGTAGTCACCATCGTAGCAAATGCATCACAACAGGCTACGGTTTTAAATGCCTATATCTCCAACCAGGTAAATACAGCTAATTGCAGTTTTCTGATAGCACCGAGCGATTCTTACTGGACACGCGATTACGGTCCCTGGTTTATATTTGATGGAAACGGTGATCCCGGAATTGTCGACTTTCCGTATAACCGGCCTTCCCGGCCAAACGATGATGAAATACCGGTTGAAGTAGCAAATTATTTGGGAATCAATCTGTTTGGAATGGATGTGATTCATACAGGCGGAAACTATATGACTGATGGAATGGGTATTTCATCATCATCTGAACTCGTTTGGGAAGAAAATCCTGATCTAACTCCTTCACAAATCGACCAGATGTTCCAGGATTATCTTGGTATCGATACCTATCATGTTGTCCCTGATCCGAACAATACCTACATCGACCACATCGATTGCTGGGGAAAGTTTCTGGATGTTGATAAGGTGCTGATCCGGTCGGTACCTCAAACCCATCCGCAATACGATGAAATTGAAGCGACTGCTGCCTATTACGCTGCACAATCCTCTTCGTACGGAACACCCTACCAGGTTTTCAGGGTTTATACTCCCGACGACCAGCCCTATACCAATTCTCTAATCCTGAACCGTAAAGTTTTTGTTCCTGTCACAGGTAGTCAGTGGGATGACGATGCCTTACAGGTTTATCAGGATGCTATGCCCGGTTATGAGGTTATTGGATTTACCGGTAGCTGGGAATCGACCGATGCGCTGCATTGCAGGGCAAAAGGAATTGCAGATATCGGGATGCTATATATTCGCCATATTCCTTTAACCGGAAACCAACCTTTACAAACCGAATATCCGCTTCAGGCAGAAATCATGGCTTACAGCGATCAGGCGATTTATCCCGATTCGGTCTTTATCATTTATGCCGTCAATTTTAATTCATGGGACACTGTATTGATGACGAATACGACAGGAAATATTTATTCCGGATCGATCCCGGGACAAGCTTACGGCAGCCAGATCGCATATTATCTCTATGCTGCTGATGCTTCCGGCCGGAATACGACGCATCCCTTTATCGGCAGCCCTGATCCTCATGTTTTTACCGCCGGGGAACCGGACTATCCGAATATTGTTGCGAATCCGTCTGATTTTAATATAACTGTTCCGATAAATGGGATAGTATCCAAATCATTATTGATTGAAAATACCGGAGGCATGACGTTAAACTTTAATGCAACTTTAAATTATACTGCAAAGAATAAATCTTCTCTTCAGGTTTTTCCTTCTGCTTCAAATTATGCAACCGGCTCAACAACATCTTCAGCTAAAACGGAAACAAGCCTTGTAAAAGGATACCCACCCGACGAATCCGGATGGATGGTGTTTGATGTCAGCGCAATTCCGGATGGATCTGTTATTAATTCGGTTGAATTTCATGGTTATGTAAATTCAACTTACTATCCATTCTGGAATGTTAATCCATTAAACAGTGATCCCTTGACAACTGAATCTTCCGCTCTGTTTGCCGACATTAATGCGGAGGCAAACTCAGGTTATTATCTTTATCGAAGCGAAAGCAGCAGCTATAACACCGGATGGAAGACGTATATGCTGGGAGGAAATGTTAATGACGATTTACAAGCTGCCCTGACACAGGATTGGTTCGCCATCGGGATCATGGACCGGGATAATTCATCTTCCTATTACATTGCTTTCGACGGATGGAATGAAACCAATGTGCCCTATCTTTTTATTGATTACACCTATACACCGGCATTCACCTGGCTTACACTGAATGGTTCATCATCAGCCTCCGGATCGATTGATGCAATGGGTTCACAGGAAATTACTATAACATTCAATGCATTCGGGCTGGGAGAAAATATTTACACTGCCGAAATACTTTTAACCAGTAATGATCCTGATCTGCCTTCGATCACAATGCCTGTGACACTGAATGTTACCCTACATGCCGAAGTTAATCTAAAAGTCTATTTGGAAGGGCCTTTTTCGGGTTCAGGCATGGACACCGGTTTAACCGGTTTGACAGATTTCCCGATGACACAACCCTATCAGGATGATCCCTGGAATTATCCGGGTGAAGAAACACTGACAAATATTCCTCCTGATGTTGTTGATTGGGTGCTTGTGGAATACCGCGACGCTCCTGATGCGGCATCTGCAACACAGACAACAGTCATTGGCCGGCAGGCAGCTTTGTTGCTTGCGAATGGATCGGTTGTCGACCTGGACGGATATTCTGCTCTCTTACCCGACATCTCTGTAACCGATAATTTGTTTATAGTCATTTATCACAGGAACCATGTTTCGGTCATTTCGGCTAATCCGCTTGTGATGACGGGAAATATTTACAGTTATGATTTTACGGATGACGAATCAAAGGCCTTTGGCGGAAATGAAGGGCATACGGAAATCGCACCTGGAATCTGGGGAATGTTTGCAGGTGATTGCAATGCTGATGGTGTGATCGATGAATTGGATATGCTTGATTATTGGCAGTTTTCAGCGGGATTACAAGGGTATTTACTATCCGATCTTTCCTTCGATGGACAGGTTACAAATCAGGATAAAAATGAATTTATTATTAAAAACAGGATGGCGGAAAGTCAGGTTCCCTAGACTTCTAAATTCTAAAGGTTTTGGATCGCTATGAATAATCAAAAAACAATAACTATGAAAAAATTGTCATTACTTTTTATCAGTCTTCTTTGTCTTCAATTTTTATTTGCAGAGGAATGGGTGAACGTTAATTCGGAAAAGCCCGCACCGGTGAAAACGACATTGGTGTCGTCTACCATTGAAACTACGGTAATCCATTTCGATATTCCAGGGTTCTTTCTGGATGAGGTTACCACTTCAAACGGACTTGCAAACTTTATCAAACTAGAGGATGCTACGCCCTTATTACAGGAAGGTGATCCAGATGTGTTAAAAGTGACTTCATCTTTCTTAATCCCCGACCTTGCCCAAATGGATTTTGAGATCGTTTCATCGGATTTTACCGAATTTGCCGACATCAATATGGCACCTTCAAAGGGAAATCTGACTCGGAATATAGATCCGGCATCTGTACCTTATACATATAGCAAATGGTACAAACAGGATGATTATTTTCCGGGGAAACTGGCAGAATTGCGCGAACCATACATCATCCGCGACTGGCGCGGACAAACGCTGGTGGTGTATCCTTTTCAATATAACGCAGTAACAAAAACGTTAAGGGTATATTCATCCCTTGAGATAAAAATCTATAAAACCGGTGATAATGGCGTGAATCCCTTTATACGAACTGCCAAGCTTGAAAAAGTCAATTCGCAGTTCAATCAGATCTATAACAGGCAATTCCTGAATTATTACAACAGCAAATACACGCCTGTTGATGAGGATGGAAGCATGCTGATTATTTGCTACAACAGCTTTATGACGGCAATGACCGATTTTGTAAATTGGAAGAAGACCATTGGGTTACCTGTTGAGATAGTCGATGTAGCAACGATTGGAAATTCTGCTGCGATTAAAACCTATATTGCAAACTATTATAACACTCACGACCTTGCTTTTGTATTACTGGTTGGAGATGCTGCACAGGTTCCTTCAAGTTACTCAAGCGGGGATTCGGATAACGATTATACATATATTGTCGGAAGCGATCATTATCCTGACATCTTTATAGGCAGATTTTCGGCTGAAAATATAGCACAGGTTCAAACACAGGTTGAAAGAACCCTTGATTATGAACAATCGCCGAACATGGCACTGGACTGGACTAAATCTATCGGTATCGGTTCGGACCAGGGACCCGGCGATGATAGTGAATACGATTATCAGCATATACGAAACCTTCAAACTCAATTAACCGGTTATGGCTATACTTATCATTATGAGTTGTTCGATGGATCTCAGGGAGGAAACGATGCTTCCGGAAATCCGACACCGACAATGGTAGCTGCCGGTATAAACAGCGGGGCAAGCGTTATTCTTTACACCGGTCATGGAAGTGATGTTTCATGGGGTACTTCGGGGTTTTCAAGCACAAATGTATCAAGCCTGACCAATACCGGCAAACTTCCCTTTATCTGGTCAGTGGCCTGCGTAAACGGAAATTTTGTCGGCACCACTTGTTTTGCAGAAGCCTGGATGCGATCAACCTATAATAGTGAGCCAATTGGAGCAGTCGCCACGCTGATGAGTACCATCAATCAAAGCTGGAATCCACCCATGGAAGGACACGACGCTATGGTGGATATCCTGGTTGAAAATTATCCTAACAATATCAAGCGGACATTTGGCGGAATTTCGATGAACGGATGTATGCAGATGAATGATACTTATGGTTCAGCAGGTTCTGAAATGACCGACACCTGGACGGTTTTCGGAGATCCTTCTATCGTGGTAAGAACAAAGGTACCTCAAACGCTTTCGGTTAGTCACGATCCGACTGTATTTCTGGGTGCAGCCCAGTTTGCTGTTTTTGCAAATGCTGAAGGGGCAAAAGTTTGCCTGACTTTTAACAATGAAATTATCGGAACAGGAATTATTAACGGAGGAAGCACTACAATTACTTTCCCGGCCTTAAGTGAAATCGGAACGATGAAAGTAGCCGTTACGGCTTACAATTACCTGCCTTACATTGCAAATGTAACGATCACTCCTGCCACCGGACCCTATTTAAGCTATTTTGATCATGTGGTGAATGACAATACGGGCAATAATAACGGACAAATCGATTATGGCGAAAACATCACGCTGAGTGTCGCGATCAAAAATATCGGAATTGCAGTTGCGAATAATGTCAATGCAGTTCTTACAACATCGGATACTTATGTAACAATTACTGACAATACCGCAAGTTATGGAAATATTGAAGTAAATCAGACGGTATCTGTTACAGACGGATTTGCTTTTGTAGTTGCAGGCGATGTCCCTGATAATCATCCGCTCCTGTTCACTCTTGAAATGACGGATGCGGAAAGTTTATGGTCAACCAGCCTGAGTGATGTTGCCTATGCCCCATCGCTTGAACCCGGAACAGGCCTTGTTATCAATGACAACATTGGCGGAAACGGAAACGGCCGCCTCGATCCGGGGGAAACAGCCACGATTACTGCCGTCGTTGAAAACAACGGTCACAGCCTCTCTCCTGCTGCTTCGGCTTCGCTTTCGTCGGCTTCACCTTACATAACGGTTAATTCGGGTTCGGCTTCGCTGGGACAGATCGCTGCAGGAAACAATGCCAATGCAGTTTTTAATATTTCCTGCGATGCTTCTACGCCAATCGGCCAATCGGTCGATCTGGCCATGAATGTCGATGCCGGAAATTATGGCTTTGCTCATACTTATTACCAGAGTGTGGGCCTGGTGCTCGAAGACTGGGAGACGGGTGATTTCACGCGCTTCCCCTGGACGTTCAGCGGTAACGGAAACTGGACCATGGCTTCTACCGGACAATATGAAGGTTTTTATACTTCTAAGTCGGGGACGATTACACACAGCCAGGTTTCTGATCTGAGCGTGATGCTGCTGGTGAATACAGCCGCGAACATCTCGTTCTTCTATAAGGTTTCTTCCGAATCGGGATATGATTACCTGCATTTTTACATCGACGGGGTTCAGCAGAACCAATGGTCGGGTGAGGTAGCCTGGACCCAGGCCAGCTTCGCTGTCACTGCGGGTCAGCATACCTTTAAATGGTCCTATTCCAAGGATGGTTCGGTCAGCTCGGGCTCGGATTGTGCATGGGTCGATTACATCGTCTTCCCGCCTTCCACCATTCTGGCTCCTGAAATTTCGGTCGATCCGCTGGTGTTCAATGTCACGGTAGCACCGGATGAGGTTTCTTCATTGCCGCTTCTCATCAGCAATTCGGGCAACATGAACCTCACCTGGAATGCCTCTACAAACATCGATGCCAAGTATAAAGGTATTGCAGCCTATTGCACAGCTAGCGGTGGCTGCGATGAGTATATCAGCAATGTTGTTTTCAATACCATTAACAATGCTTCATCCTGCAGTCAGTATTCCGATTATACTTCCATATCGACCACGGTTACTGCAGGTGAAACTTACAACATTACCGTTACAAACGGTACTGTTTATTCTACCGATGACCTGGGGGTATGGATTGATTGGAACCAAAACCAGGATTTTACCGATGCCGGTGAAAATGTGGTTTGTGCTTATAGTAACAGCGGACAGGGAACGTATGCAATTACGGTTCCACAGGATGCATTTTCCGGTTCTGCCCGCATGCGTATCCGTATAAAATATTCAGGCGATGATTGCGGGAGTTCGTGCGGGACAACTACGTATGGCGAAGTGGAAGATTACACAGTCATTGTTGAAGGTGTAAACCAGTGGTTGTCCATCAGTCCGGCTTCAGGAACGATTTCACAGGGAAATAACCAGAACCCGGTGGTTGGCTTTGATGCAACGGGCCTGAGTGAAGGTGTTTATACTGGCCAGATTACGTTGAGTAGCAACGATGCGGATGAAGGAACGATCGTGATTCCATGTACCATGAATGTGAGTCCGGGTATTGAGGTCATTTTGAAGGCTATGCTGGAAGGACCATTCAACGGAAGTACCATGAATCCTTCACTGAATGCTTTTCTTCCGCTAGGTCAGCCCTATAATACCGAACCATGGAACTTTGCAGGTGATGAAAGTGTAACATCCATTCCGAATAGCAATATTGTCGACTGGGTCCTGGTAGAACTCAGGGAAACACCGGGTGATGCTTCTACTGCATGGCCGGTTACAACAATTGCCAGACAAGCGGGCTTTATCCTGAATAATGGTTCAATCGTTAATACCGATGGGTTTTCACCCCTAAGGTTCAATGTAGAAATCACTAATAATCTATTTGCTGTGGTCTGGCACAGGAATCACCTGGGGGTCCTTTCAGCAGAACCATTGATATTGTCCGGTGGTGTGTATTCCCACAATTTTTCTTCGGATTCAAACGCTGCTTACGGAAGTAATAATGCACACAAGCTTCTTGCTCCGGGCATTTGGGGATTGATGTCGGGTGATGGTTACTGCGACGGAGAAATTAACAACTCTGATAAAAATGATGTGTGGAAAGTGAATTATGGCAATTCCGGCTATTATTCCGCCGACTTTAACATGGATGGAATGGTTGATATGAATGATAAAACCACCTTTTGGAAAAGCAATGCCGGCAAATGCTCTTGTATTGTGAAATGATTCTTTTGGAAATAGTTATCATTTATCAGCAAAAGCCGGCTTTATTTAAAGCTGGCTTTTGTGTTTCTAATTTCCGGTCACTTTTCCGGATTCAGCAAACTGCTAAAAGAATCTTCGATCTGTTCGCTGGGTTTATATGCCGGGTATTGAAGAATTTTTCCGTCGGCACTGATCAGAACAAATACCGGGAACGTACTTACCTGATATGACTTCAGAAGGTCGTACTGCATTCCATTATACAAAAAAGTCCACTTGAAACCTTTTTCATTTCTGTACCGGATAATGGTCTTCATTTCTTGATCAAGAGAAACCGTTAAAAACGTAATTTTATCACCAAATTCCGCGATAAAGTTTGCCCAACAAATCAAATTCAGCCAGGCAGGCATAGCTCCAGGTCGTCATAAAACTTAAATAAACAGGCTTCCCTTTAAAGTCAGATAATGAAACCGTATCACCATCCAGGCTAACAAGTGTAAAATCAGGTGCGGGCGTACCTTTTGCCAGTTTCGTCAATGACTTTTTAATATTTTCTGCAATGATCCGATGAACCGGAAATTTGCTAATGGTAACTGCCTGATCGAGTATAGCCAAAATATTTTTTGCTTTAAAATCAGGATTCCCATACAACTCTTTTAATCCTTTTAACAATACAAGTTCACGAATGACTTCATTCACCAGTAATGTATCTTTCCCAAGTGTGTCAACAAGAGCAGTAAAATTCGCGTTCTCATTAATTGCTGTTTCAAGGTCGGTTCTTGATATTAACCGTGTTCCGGAAGTTAAATAATGAAGGAAAAACTGGTTGAAGAAATTCATGTATTCAATATTCTCATACAACACCGGTTTATTGCCTATGTATTCGTCAAATAGAATCCTTTTATCCGTTGAAGATGCCGCAAGTTGAACCGAAGCAATTTTATAATTCACATAATTGAGGAAATAACTGTTTTCAGCCGAATCATATTTACTTTCAGTAGTATTTCTGAAAGTTTTGATCAGGCTAATTTTTCTTCTTTTGTAAATTTCCTCAAAATTTGAGAGAATAAATTCATTATAATCGTTATCAAAGCTTGAAATCAATTGATTCAATTTTTCTGTATCTCCTGATATCAACCTGAAATGCAGTTGTTCCTTTTGGTAAAAAGGTCTGAATTGATCAGAAATAGTAACTGAATCGAAATCCAGCTTGTAATGTGCGCCAGGAACAAGATATAGGATAGATGAAAGAAATTCAATATCAAGAAAACTGATAACCGTTTCTTTTAGATCTGCTGATAAAATGAAATTTCCGTTTGGATCGGTCCGGGTCCTGTCGAGAATTTGCTCGGTATAGGTAATCTGATCGGCATAGGTAATCAGCCTTATTTCCATGTTTTCGGCGCCCGGTAAATGGCCGTTGATGGTGGTTTCGACAGCTACGGTTCTCAAAAAAAACAAGCAAAATATAAGTGACAGGCTAATTTTATTGTACATCTACCAAATTTGAATTTTAAAACGAAAGAATGCCTGAATTATTAGAATCGTATTATTTATGGAAACCGCCTCCCGACAAATCGATCGATTCAGGAACGAACTGGCTTGCATCACCTCCGTGAAGCAAAATATCTCTGACAATCGAAGAATTTAACGAAGTATACTCAGGTGATGTAAGAAAGAAAACCGTTTCAATTTCCGGGTAAAGCTTTTTGTTCACCTGTCCGATACTTCGCTCAAATTCAAAATCGGCTGAGGTCCTTAGACCCCTTAGTATGTATTGAGCACCCAGTTTTTTGCAAAGGTCAACAGTGAGCCCCTCATACTTGATTACCCTTACATTAGAATGATCTTTAAATACATTTTTAATCCACTCGATCCGTTGATCCAAACCAAAATAACTCCTTTTCTCTGCATTCATACCTACAGCAATATATACTTCATCAAAAAGCGGAAGGGCCCTTTTTATTACCGATTCGTGTCCTCTGGTAATCGGGTCGAAAGATCCGGGAAAGACGGCTGTTTTTTTCATCAGATTTTGTTTGACAGCAAAATTAACTAAAATGTGGTTCTTTATAAATATTCCTGATTTTATAATAAAATTGAATGCTCGATAGCGGATCGTGATTATTCGTGTTGAAGATGATTATTATACAAGCACCAAAAATCCACTTTCATTTTGACTCATTTTTACCTATAATTCAGGTTTTAAGGAATCACTTTTAAAAATTTAGTGAACTGATATCGTGTTATTTGAATCAACTTTTCAAGGATTATTTGGTGTTTTTGTCAATTATTTTTTATTTGTTTGATTTTAAAATCTTCTACCTTTGTCGCATGGTTTATAATACAGATACTGCACGGACGATATCGGAATATTTACTTCAGATTAAAGCCGTAAAACTCAATGTGACAGAACCATTTACATGGGCGTCGGGATTGAAGTCCCCGATATATTGCGATAACCGTAAAACGTTATCTTACCCTAAAATCAGGACCTATATTCGTCAGCAATTTGTGGATATCATTAACGAGGAATACGGTGCCGTCGACCTTATTGCAGGCGTGGCAACCGGGGCAATAGCTCATGGGGTGCTGGTAGCGCATGAATTGGGGTTGCCGTTTGTTTATGTACGTTCGTCAGAAAAAAAACACGGACTGGAAAATAAAATTGAAGGTAATTTTGAATCCGGTCAGTCGGTAGTAGTAATTGAAGACCTTATTTCCACCGGCCAAAGCAGCCTGAATGCAGTTGAAGCATTACAAAACGGAGGTTGCAAAATTAAAGGTATGCTTGCCATCTTTAGTTATAATCTCGATAAATCTGTTGAAAATTTCAAAAAATCCAAATGTCAGCTTTTTACGCTTTCTGATTACACCGAATTAATCAAGCTGGCAGTGGAAAGCAATTATATTTCCGACAAAGATTTGAAATCGCTTCAAAAATGGAGGGAAGACCCTGAAAAATGGAGCTGATGTTTTACCAGAGACAAATGATTATGCCTGAATGAATGGTAGAAACATCGAATCTAATGTATGCCGCGAAAGCCTGTTAGATATATATTTTAAGAATTTCCGACAAAATAGTTTTTATGACCGAAATTAAAAGCGACACTGTTACCATCAAAAACAATGCTCAAAATATTTACTATTTTCTGGGTGATTTTAACAATTTCGAAAAACTGATGCCCGAACAGGTTATAAACTGGCATGCAACACCAGACAGTTGTTCTTTTACTATAAAAGGTATGACGGACCTTG
This sequence comes from uncultured Bacteroidales bacterium, assembly GCA_963761195.1. Lineage (GTDB taxonomy): Bacteria > Bacteroidota > Bacteroidia > Bacteroidales > JAADJA01 > JAADJA01. The sequence continues at coordinate 47,241 of CAVXGA010000022.1, read as the reverse complement.
GCATGAAGATGAAGGAAAAAACTGAATTTTCTAAAATTATATGGGCTTCAGATGGAAAAGCACCGTTTGAATTTACCCTGGAATCGGATCTGCAGGACAGAGATGACAACAGTACCGAAGTTAATTTAATTTTTAATGCCGATCTCAGCCCCATGCTTAAAATATTAGCAATGCGTCCCTTACAGAATTTCCTGAATATGCTCACCGGGAAATTAAAAACCTTAATGGAAGGTTAAGAAAGTAAAGAAAAAGTCAAAAATATTTTGCCATAAGGCATAAATAATGCAGCAGCAATTGAAAGTTCAGCAAAATTAAAACAAGGTTCAAATGATATATTCAATTTCTTTCAGATCACATTCAAGCCGTTTGCCATCTGATTTTAATAATTGAAGCCTTCCAAATATTGAAACTCCGGTGATGCGAGCTTCAAAAATTGTATCTTCTATTTTATAAAGTGCCTTTGTATTTATCCTGTAAAGGGAGGCTTTATAGTGAGCATCAATTTCCGTAAAATAACCATTGGCTAATTTTTCATACCTGAAATTTAAAAACGATAATGCGTTCCTGAGATTTTCACCGAGGTCAAGGTCAGCATGCACAAACTGCTTTAAAGAAACCGGATTATGGGATTCGTTTCTGAATTTTATCTGGTTAATATTGATCCCGATCCCGGCAACCGAATGTAAAAAATTGTCACCGGCTATTAAATTGTTGATTAGTATTCCGGCAACTTTTCCGTCGTTTATGTAGATATCATTGGGCCATTTGATAGTTACGTTGTGTGCCGGGATTACAGATTTTATGTAATCCATTACTCCCAAAGAAATTGACTTGTTCAGCAAAAACTGTTGATTGGCTTTAATGAAAACCGGCCTGAGTAAAACTGAAAAAGTCAGATTCATTCCCGGTTCACTCTCCCAAAAGTTATTCGCATACCCCTGTCCGCTGGTTTGTGATTCGGTTACCACAACCACACCCTCATCCACAATTCTTTTTTTGTAAACCTCATTAATAAGAAAACCGTTGGTTGAGCCGACCTCTTTCAGATAGATTAATTCCTTACCGATAACATTCATAATACGATTTAGTGATTTAGAATTTATGCCATTTTGGATCTTTAATGTTTTCCTAAAATCAATTTTTAGAATTGATTAAGAGACTGTTTAAAAATGATAAAACTATTGTTATTTAATGCCACAAATACACAAAAGCACAAAGTTTCACCAAGGGATCTATTCATTTTCAACTCTTTGTGTTTTCTTTGCGTTTTAGTGATTTAGTGGCAAAATTGATACATTCAAATTTTTTATTGAATTTTAAACAGTCTCTAATAAGAATCTAAAAGTAAGTAATTTTCAATTATAAATGATCTCCGTAAATGTTTTACTTATTTACAGAGTCAAAAGCCTGTGAATAATTTGTAAAATGATTACTTTTACAAAGAAATTCAAATTTTTAAAATGCCGAAAAAGAAACGAAGTGACTCAGAGATAATAACGGAATCCGTAATAAAAGGAATACTCGAAAAAAAAGGAAATAATATTCTAAGCTTGAATTTAATGAAACTGTCGAACTCAGTGAGTGACTATTTTGTTATTTGTCATGGAAATAGCAGAACACAGGTAGAAGCCTTAGCTGATGCCGTTGAGGAGCAAGTGCGGAAAACACTTGGTTATAAACCCTGGCATAAAGAAGGACTTGAAAATGCGGAATGGATTTTGCTGGATTACGTGAACGTGGTCGTTCATATATTTCAGGAAGAAACAAGAAAATTTTATAACCTTGAGAAATTATGGGCAGATGCTGAAATAAGAACCTATGCTGATACGTATTAAAAGGTGTTTCAATTTAAGACTTGAGAATAAAAGCAGGACATAATGGCAGAAGAAAAACAACAAAAAAATAAATTACCAGCCGGTTTACCGGGTGGAAAACCATCCAAACCCAAATTTAATTTCTATTGGATTTATGGCTTAGTGGCTATTATTTTTATCGCGCTTACATTTACCAATTGGGGAAACAGTGTTAAGGATATTGAGTGGGGACAATTGAAGGAGATGCTTGTATCACAGGATGTCGACAAAATAGTAGTGGTAAATGGCGAAGAAGCTGAAATTTTTATTAAAAAAGATAAACTTTCTGAACCGAAATATGAGAAAGTCAGGGAGCAAGGTTTAAGTGGAGCAAACCCCCAGTACACCTATACCATAGGATCGTACGATACGTTTAAAGAAGATGTTGAAAACGCACAGAAGGGTATTGAAAATCCAGTTTATATTAATAATGAAAAACGGCATAACTGGTTTGAGGATATCAGCTGGGTATTGCCGCTTCTGATCCTGATTGTTGTCTGGATTGTAATTATGCGGATGATGAGCCGGGGGGGAGCAGGCGGAGGTCAGATTTTTAATATCGGAAAATCCAAAGCCCAATTATACGATAAAGAGACTTCCGTAAATGTAAATTTTATGGATGTTGCCGGTCTGGAGGAAGCCAAAGTTGAGGTTATGGAAATTGTTGACTTTCTTAAAACCCCTGGGAAATATACAAATTTAGGTGGTAAAATTCCCAAAGGTGCGCTTTTAGTTGGTCCTCCGGGAACCGGTAAAACCCTTTTGGCTAAAGCAGTTGCCGGTGAAGCACAAGTTCCTTTCTTTTCAATTTCAGGATCCGATTTTGTTGAAATGTTCGTAGGTGTTGGGGCCTCGAGGGTTCGGGACCTTTTCAAACAAGCCAAAGAAAAAGCCCCCTGTATTATTTTTATCGATGAAATTGATGCAATTGGCCGGGCCAGGGGCAGGAACCAACTCACTGGTGCTAACGATGAAAGGGAAAACACCCTGAACCAATTACTGACCGAAATGGATGGGTTCCAAAGTAATACCGGGGTAATCATTCTGGCTGCTACCAACCGTGCTGATATTTTGGACAGGGCATTGCTTAGGGCCGGAAGGTTCGACAGGCAGATTCATGTCGAACTTCCTGATTTGGAAGAAAGAAAAGCGATCTTTAATGTTCATTCTAAATCACTCAAACTTGATAAGGTTGTCGACCTGGATTTCCTTGCCAGACAAACACCTGGATTTTCGGGAGCAGATATTGCAAACGTATGTAATGAATCGGCTTTGATTGCAGCCCGGAAGAATAAGAAATCCATTGAGAAACAGGACTTCATGGATGCCATTGACAGAATTATTGGCGGACTTGAAAAGAAAAATAAAATTATTTCTGCTTCCGAAAAGAAGGTCATCGCATATCATGAAGCAGGCCATGCAGCTGTTAGCTGGCTCACCGAGCATGCCCACCCATTGGTTAAGGTAACGATTGTACCTCGTGGTAAAGCGCTTGGAGCAGCCTGGTACCTGCCTGAAGAAAGACAAATCACAACGTCCGAGCAGATGTTTGATGAACTTACCTCAACGATGGGAGGCAGAGCAAGCGAACAGGTTAATTTTGGCAAAATATCTACAGGAGCTCTCAACGATCTTGAAAAAGTGACCAAACAAGCGTTCAACATGGTTGCCTTTTACGGCCTTAACAAAGAGATTGGGAATATTTCATACTATGATTCAACGGGTCAGCAGGAATATTCTTTTCAAAAACCATACTCAGAAAAAACAGCTCAGATAATAGATCAGGAAATTAGCAAATTGGTTGAAAAGGCCTATCAGCGTGCAATTAAAATCGTTACTGATAACAAAGAGAAAATTGAAAAACTGGCAAGTCTGCTACTTGAAAAAGAAGTAATTTTTCGTGAGGATCTTGTGGCAGTTTTCGGCGAACGCCCTTATGAAGAACAAAAGCGCAAAATAGAAGAAGAAGCTGAGCAGGAAGTTAAAAAGCTTAAAGGAAATAATGGTAAATTAAAAGAGGATATTAAAGTTCTGCCCGAAACAAGTATCAGTGAGGAATCCCCTGTTGCAAATACCGGTGATTCGAAAGCTAAAACTAAGGTAAAGTCGAAATAATAAGACTCTTATAACTTCATCACGATGGAAGAATCCACCTCAAGGGAAAAAGTTTTAAAAAAGATCAGAAATGCTTTAATAAGCAGGCATGAAAGCACTTATCCTTCTCTTGATATCGAATCTTCAGTTTATAAAGATTTTACCGATTCACTGGACATTACTTTTGCACAAAAATTTACAGAAGCCGGGGGTCAGTTCGTCTATTGTGAAACCCAGGCTGAGTTGACAACGAATCTGATTTCGCTGATCGCAGAAGAAAATTGGAAAAATACCTGGTGCATTGATCCTTCTGTAAAACAAATATTAAATAATTCAGGTATTCCGTTTAGCAGTGATCCTGACTCGTTTACAGATATGGAAGCCGGTTTTACCACCTGCGAATACCTGATAGCGCGCTTAGGCAGTATTATGATTTCTTCGCGGCAGATTTCGGGAAGAAGATTGAATGTATTTCCCGAAAATCATTTGGTTTTAGCGAAAACTTCACAAATTGTCCCTGATTTGAAAGATGCATTAAAAAAGATCAAAGAAAAATATAATTCAAACCTTCCTTCGTTAATTTCGGTGATAACCGGACCAAGCCGTACAGCTGATATTGAAAAAACACTGGTTATGGGTGCACACGGACCCAAAAAACTGTTCGTGTTTTTACTTGACGAAGAATAATTTTTTAACTATGGAAGAAAACACGAAAGCGGTTTTTTCGGCTGATGACATGTACAAAATCAAAATTATTCAGGAATTACTGGATGAAAATAAGATTGAGAGTTTTATTTTGAACCAGAAAGGTTCAGCATTCCTGATGGGTGAAATTCATCTTTATGTGAATGAAAAAGATGAGGCCCAAGCTCTTGCATTGATCGGAAAACATGAGATTTAATTTTCTGATTGTTTCGTTAACCAAATTGTAATAGCTTTGGTTGTTAATGGACAAAAACTGGATAAAAATATATTCTACCGGTGTCAATTACAAAGCTGAGTTACTAAAAGGGCTTTTAATTGAAAATGAGATTGAGGCAATCATTATCAATAAAAAAGATTCCATCTACCTTTTCGGAGAACTCGAATTATACGTGCACATCGATGACGTGATAAAAGCTAAACATATTTTAACCTCACAAAACGAATAGTGAAAACCTTTTTTACCAGAACTCTTTCAGGTGCTGTATATTTGATTTTGATTATTGGATCAATTCTATGGGGACCGTTTTCTTTTGGTTTTCTGTTTCTGATTTTCCTTTCACTGAGCCTGCTGGAATTTCATACGCTCAGCAAATTGATGGATGCTGTTATTGATAAAATTACATTATTAATCTCGGGTATTCTTTATTATCTGATTGTTTTATTGTCGGTTTGGGAAATTTTACCCAAATCTTCCATAATTATCGGTCTCCTATTGTTTTTTCTGCCTCCTATTTTCGAATTGTTCAGAACAACACCAAATCCGGTGAAAAATATCAGTCTTCAATTCTTCGGTCTTATTTATATTGTTATTCCATTAATTTTTTTGAATTTTCTTTTTTACCCGGAAATGGATTTTAATTCCCCATCAAAAGATCTGGTTTTCGGGTTTTTTATACTCATCTGGATCAATGATACCTTTGCTTATATTACAGGAATGCTGATCGGTAAGCATCTGTTTTTTGAACGTGATTTCACCAAAAAAAACATGGGAAGGAACAATAGGCGGAGCATTTTTTAGTGTGGTTGCTGCATATGCATTATCATTTTATTCGGATAAATTAACTTCACCCGAATGGATAGGTTTTGCTTTAATAATTATAATTTTTGGTACATTTGGCGACCTTATTGAGTCGATGATGAAAAGATCTTTAGGGATTAAGGACTCGGGAAATATTATGCCGGGACATGGAGGGATATTAGACCGATTGGATAGTATTTTACTGGCAGCACCTTTTGCAGTTGTTTATATGATAATTCTTAACTAACAGGATGAAAATAAAGCTACACAAAGAAGGTATTCCGGTTATTGTATTGGTTTTATTGCTTCTTGTTACGATTGTGGTTGTTATAAATATCATAATCCCACGACAAACTCCTGTCCATTATCTGCTTTACCTTTCCGGACTCATATTTTACTTTTTTGTTTTACGGTTTTTCAGAAATCCTATTCGTGAAGTCGAACCTGATGATTCTATTGTGCTTAGCGGTGCTGATGGTAAAGTGGTGGTTATTGAGGAGGTGTTTGAAAAAGAATATTTTAATGAACTAAGAAAGCAAGTTTCCGTATTTATGTCGCCTACCAATGTTCATGTAAACTGGTATCCGGTTAGTGGTAAAATAAAATATTTCAGGCATAATCACGGCTCTTATTTTATTGCCTCGCATCCTAAATCATCCGATGAAAACGAACGGACAAGTGTCCTGATTGAAAATTCGATGCAAAAGGAAATCTTGTTTAGGCAAATTGCAGGTACTGTTGCACGAAGAATTGTTTGTTATGCCAAGGAAAACAAAGTTGTGACCCAGGGTGGCGAACTTGGAATTATTAAATTTGGTTCCCGGTTTGATCTTTTTCTACCTCTTGATGCTAAAATTGAAGTTGAAATCGGTCAAAAGGTTAAGGGTTGTGAAACAATAATTGCCCGGTTATGACATACGGTAATATCAAAATTTCAGTCATTCAATTTTCAAAAGATAAATTGTTAATTTTGTAAATAAATAATTATAACCATTTACACATGAGTGAAAATCTCCGGGATCTTTTAAAAACAATCCGGTATTCAGCAAAAGAAAAAATGCTGAAAGATTTTACTTTCAGTGAAATTGCTGCCAAAACGGGAATAAAAAGAAAAGAGCTAAAGAAATATTTCAAAAATGAATCGGAACTTGTGGAAAAATTGCTCGAGCTCGAAAGGCAGAAGTTTGAGGAGATTTTCGAAGTTCATAATTTTGAAGGCATCAACGCAATTGACATTCTGTTGACTGTTAGCAAAGAAGTTGCAAAGAATTTTATTCTTGTCAGCCCTGCTATTACAATTCATTTAAAGACAAAATACCCAAAAATTTACCAGGAGCATTTTGACAAACGCCTGGATTTTATTTTTGGTAAAATTCAGATCAATATCACCAAAGGAATTAGTCAGGGAATGTACCGTGAAGACTTGAGCATCGAATTGCTCAGCCGATTATACTTAAGCAGGCTCATCGATATTCACAATCCGGAGTTATTTCCTCCCGATAAATTTTCCTTTGAAACCCTATTTGCTGTCATGTTTGAAGATCTTATACGAAGCATTGCCGAGCCCGAAGGCATTGCCTATTTCGAGAAAAAGATTAAATCAGTGAAATTTGAAATAGATAAAACCAGATAATTCATCACTCCTTGTTATTTCCACATCCTGTAAAAAATTAATCAAAATTTAATGGAAACGAAATAATTATTTTTTGTATCTCGTGTTTCTTTTTGTTAGTTTTGTCGCCTTTTTAAATACCTACAAATTAATACTGGATAAATGACTGATAACGAATCTACTGACGAAAAATACACCTTTTTTATCGAAAGTGCTTATAAAATATTTGCTGAAAAAGGCCTGAAAAACGTTTCGATGGATGATTTGTGCCGGATTGTCGGGGTATCAAAAAAAACGCTGTATCTGTATTTTGAAAACAAGGCCGATTTGCTTTCGAAAATTATTCTTTACATCAGGCAGCTAATTGAAAGCCGGGTAAAACAGCTCGAAACTATGAATCTGAACGCCATTGATGTGCTTCTTGAGATGAGTAAAATTGCCAGTACACGTCATTTTAGGATCAATCCGATGGTAACCTTTGAATTAAAAAAATATTATCCGCAGAAGTATGAGGAATACATGAACTCCAAAAAGGAGCTGATTGTGACTTATATCAAAAAAAACATCGAAAAAGGAATAACTGAAGGTTTGTATCGTCAGGATCTGGATAAAGACATTGTAGCGCGCCTCTATTTTCAGAAGATTGAGGATTTGCATGACCCTGAATTTATCGGTTCGGAAGATTTTAACTATGCCAGGGTTTTTGAAGTTATGTTTGAAAATCATATCCGAGGCATTGCAAACCCAAAAGGAATTGAATACTTCGAAAAACAAAAAGAAAAGTTGAATTTCAATATATAAGAAATGATGAGTAAGATTAATTATCTGATAAGCAGTTTAATTGTTGCATTTTTACTAATTACGACCACCAATGCACAGGAGGTTAAAAAGTTTTCGTTAAAGGAAGCTCAGATTTATGCACTGGAAAATAATTATACCGTAAAAAATACATCGACAGATGTGGAGATAGCGAAAAAGAGAGTCAAGGAAAACCTGGCGTTGGGACTTCCTCAGGTAAGTGCCGGAGCTAGCTATACCAACAATATTGAGTTGCCAACGATGCTGATACCGGGACAGTTTTTTGGTATTGATTCAGTCGAGTTTTTACCTATTCAATTTGGTACCGAACACAATGCAGCCTGGAATGCATCGGTAAGTCAGCTTATTTTCAGCGGCCAATATATTGTTGGTTTGATGGCTTCTCAGGCCTACGTTGATCTGATTGAAGCCAGTCAGGAAAAAAGTGAAATCGAAACTAAATATCTGATTTCCAAATTGTATTATCCGGTTATCATTTTACAGGAAAATAAAGTATTTTTTGACAGCACATTGATCAATCTCAAAAAAATGCTTTATGAGTCGGAGGAATATTATAAAAACGGATTTATTGAGGATACTGATCTGGACCAATTGCAGTTATTGATCCACAATATGGAAACGACCATTACCAATATCAACAACCAGGTTACAATTGCTACAAATATGCTGAAATACCAGATGGGTTTGAAGGCTGCGGATAGTATTATTTTAACGGACAAACTTGATGACCTGATGGATGAAGTAAACAGAGAATATTTACTGAACAGCCCTTTCGATTACAATAACCATATTGATTATAAAGTCTTTAAAAATCAGGAACGAATGGCAGTCCTTGACCTGAAACTTAAAAAATCAGAGTATTTGCCAAACCTTAGCGCTTTCTATACTTACCAGCAAAATGCACAAAGAAATAAAATTGATTTTACAGCTTCTGATCAACCCTGGTTCACCAGCCAGATTTTAGGCATTAATCTGAATGTTCCTATTTTTAGCAGTGGTAACCGTAAATTCAGGGTACAGCAGTCGCAGCTTCAGCTCGATAAGCTCAAGGTTTCTGACGAACAATTAAAACAAGGATTATCACTAAAGATCATTACATTAAAATCGGATTTCAATAACTCTTTCCTGATTTATTCAAATAAAAAATTGAGCCTGGGAAATGCAGAAAAAATTTATGAGAAAAATGAAATGAAATATAAAGAAGGACTCGTATCGAGCCTGGATTTATCCCAGAGCTATAATCAGTATTTGACTTCACAGATTGATTACCTGGGATCGATACTCGACCTGCTAAATAAAAAAACGGACCTTGAAAAGGAATTAACCCGGACAACCTTCAAATAAGAATTTAATAAAATGAAAAAACAGCTTTTTCTCAATTTCTTTATCGTGACAATTGTTGTGGTGCTCCAATCATGCGATGATAATAACCAGGAAAATCGTGCTGTTGAATTAAAAACCCGGATGGATACGATCAGTTATATCATTGGGCTGGATTACGGAACCGGCATTAAAGATCAGAAAATAACTGTAAACGAAAATGCCGTGAAGATGGGATTGTCAGACGGGTTAAAAGGCAACAGTTTGATCAATGATTCACTTAAAAACAAAATGGTCGATCAGTTTAATAAAGAATTAAAAATTAAAGATCTGGAAGAAAATAAAAAACTCGTTGAAAAGAACCAGAAGGAAGGTGAGAAATTTATGGCCGAGAATAAAAAGAAGGAAGGGGTTGTCACGCTTCCTGATGGGTTACAATACAAAATTCTAAAAGAAGGGCACGGACAAAATCCGGAACCGACGGATAGTGTGAGGATTCATTACCGGGCAATGTTTATCGACCGGAAAACATTTGATATGTCCTACGACAGGGGTCCCGCAGGTATCAGGCTAAACAAAGTGATAAAAGGCTTATCCGAAGGAATACAGCTAATGAAACCGGGTGCGATATTCGAATTATATATCCCGCCTGAACTTGGATACCAGGATGAGAATTTTGCAAACGTAATACCCGGAGGATCTACATTGATTTATTCCGTTGAGTTAATTGAAGTGATTAAAGAGAAATAAGATTTACATAAAGAAAAACAGTATTAATTTAATATTAGGTTCCATGATTAAGAAATTATTAATTGTAAGTTTAGCTCTTGCAGTGATTTCTTGCGGTACATCCGATAAACAGAAGCAGCTTGAAAAACTGAAAGCACAGCAGGACAAAATTTCACAGCAGATAAAAGAAATCGAGAATGAACTTTCAGGTACAGAGAGCTATATTCCTCCTGATAATAGTCCGCAAGTGGTTGTAACTGAATTGCAGCCTTCCGAATTCAAACATTTTGTTGAGGTTCAGGGCAGGATCGATGCTGAGGAAAATACACAGGTAAATGCACAAACTCCCGGAATTGTGAAAGAGATTTACGTGAAGCAAGGATCCAACGTCAGTAAGGGACAAATCATGGCAGAACTCGATACACAGGTGCTGAAGAAATCGATGGAAGAAGTCCAAACGCAGCTCGATCTGGCCAATAACTTATATGAAAAGCAAAAAAATCTTTGGGATAAAAAAATAGGAACTGAGGTTCAGTACCTGACAGCCAAGTCGAATAAAGAATCGCTTGAACAACGATATGCTTCGATGCAGGAACAAATAGACCTGGCGAAGTACGTTTCTCCGTTCAACGGCACAGTCGATGATATTCCGTTTAAAGTCGGCCAGATGGTATCGCCCGGTGCCCCCGGAACAGCCATACGAGTCATCAATCTTGCAAAAATCAAAGCCGTTGCTGATGTATCCGAAGCGTATGCAGCAGTCATCAACATGGGAAATGAGGTACTTGTCAATTTTCCGGATTATGGAAACGATATCGAGACGAAGATATCATTTACAAGCCGCTATATTGATCCGACGAACCGGACATTTACGGTCGAAGCAAGACTGGATCCATCAAAAATAGCCTACCGGGCCAATATGATCGCCAAACTCCGGATCAACGACTATACCAATCCCGATGCACTGGTCGTTCCGGTAAACCTGGTTCAGAATTCGTTAAACGGGCATTATGTTTATGTGGTGGAAAAAAAAGGAGAGAAGAATATCGCTGTTCGAAAAATGGTAAAACCAGGAATCGCTTACAACGGATTAGAAGAGATAAACGAAGGTTTGCAACCCGGAGATAAAATCATAACCACAGGATACATCGATTTGAAAGAAGGTGAGACAGTGAATTTCTAATCGTTAATGACATTTCAGATGAAAAAAAATAAATTCAAGGAATTTTTTGCCACAAGCTGGGCTATCGACAACCGAACAAGCATTTTTGTGCTCGTAGTCTTTATTTCGGTTCTGGGCATCATGAGTTACCAGCGTATCCCCAAAGAGCAGTTTCCCGAAATCGTGATCCCTTACATTATCATCAATACGCCGTATCCCGGCACTTCTCCTGCGGATATCGAAAATCTGGTAACGCGTCCCATTGAAAAAGAACTGAAATCGATTGCCGATGTAAAAAATATCACCAGTAAATCGATGCAGGATTTTTCGAGCATAGTTGTCGAATTCGAACTCAGCGTAACGATTGAGGAAGCAAAACAACGCGTAAGGGATGCCGTTGATAAAGCCAAAGCCGATCTTCCTAACGATCTGCCGGATGATCCGCAAATCATGGATATCGATTTGTCGGAGTTGCCAATCATGTTTATCAATATAACAGGTAATTATGACCTGGACAGGCTGAAAAAGTTTGCCGATATTGCACAGGATCATATTGAGACCCTTCAGGAAATTACACGTGTGGACATAGTCGGTGCACTTGAACGGGAGATCAAAGTGGATGTGGATATGTACAAGATGCAAGCCGCAAAAGTCACTTTCAGTGACATTGAGCGTGCCATTTCATCTGAAAATGTGACCGTTTCGGCTGGAACAATTACCACCTACGGGATGAAAAGAACCATTCGTGTTGTCGGTCAGTTCAAAAATATTGAAACACTAAAAAACATCATTCTTACATCTTCCAGCGGGGCACTGGTCAGCCTGAAAGATATTGCCGATATACAGGACAGTTTTAAAGAACAGGAGAGTTTTTCGAGGCTGAACCAAAATCCCGTCATCACCCTCAATGTGATTAAAAAAAGCGGGCAGAACCTGATCGAGGCATCCGACAAGATAAAGGATATACTTAACAATGAACTTATCGGCAAGGCATTTCCGGATGATCTGAATGTAACAATCACCAATGACATGTCGCGCTATACGCGGAACACACTTGAAGAGCTCAACAACACCATTATCATCGGTTTTATCCTTGTCACGTTTGTGCTAATGTTTTTCATGGGTTTCAGCAATGCCTTTTTTGTCGGATTATCAGTGCCGCTCTCAATGGCAGTAGCCTATATTGTCATGCCTGGCTTTGGGTTCACCATGAATATGATGGTCATGTTCGCCTTCATCTTTGCCCTTGGTATTGTTGTCGATGATGCCATTGTCGTTATTGAAAACACACATCGAATTCACAGGAACCATCCGGATATTAAAATAGCTGCAAAAATGGCTGCCGGAGAAGTCTTTCTGCCCATATTATCAGGAACCTTCACAACTCTTGCACCGTTTTTCCCACTTGCTTTCTGGCCGGGTATCGTCGGGCAGTTTATGTATTACATGCCGGTCACCGTCATCCTGACATTGTTTGCATCCCTTTTTGTCGCCTATATTTTCAACCCGGTGTTTGCTGTTTCTTTTATGAAACATGAATATGATAAGCCCGACAGAAAAGCTGACATCCGCAGAATGAAAAAATGGGGAATTATCATGCTTCTTGTAGCTGCTTTTTTCTACCTGACCGGCGTCACGGGAATGGGTAATTTCACTGTCTTCGCCATTATTCTGTACATAACATATGTACTGGTGTTGAAAAAGGCAGTTCATAATTTCCAGAATAAGGTCTGGCCTGCCGTGATGCGGCTTTACGACCGTCAGCTTCGTTTCTTTCTGCAGGGGCTTCGTCCTTACTGGCTGTTGACAGGCGTGATTGCGTTGTTCTTTCTTACCATTTTCCTGGTGGCCGTCATTAAACCCAACGTATTGTTCTTTCCTAACAACGAGCCGAACAATGTTTTTGTGTATGTTAAAATGCCTGAAGGGACTGATCAGTTGGTCACAGACAGTGTGACAAGAGTTGCGGAGAAGCGGGTTTTTGAAATTTTGGGGAAAAATAATCCGCTGGTTGAATCCGTAATTTCCAATGTGGCCGTCGGTGCCGGCGAAGACGGAAACTTTCAGAGCGGCGGCATTGCTTTCAACAGAGGCAAAATCAACATCAGCTTTATTGAGTCGAAATACAGAAAAGGATTTTCGACCCAGTTTTATCTCGATGAATTCCGGAAAAAGCTGAAAGGCATAGCGGGTGCAGAGATCACTGTGGGGAAAAACAGGATGGGACCGCCAACCGGAAAGCCGATCAACATTGAAGTGAGCAGCGAAAACCTCGAAGAACTTATCACTGATGCGGACAGGTTCAAAAATTATCTTGATTCGCTTCAGATACCGGGTATTGAAGAACTCAAATCAGATTTCCAGGAAAGAACACCCGAAATACTCATTGATATCGATCGTGAAAGGGCCAATCGTGAAGGGATATCTACCGGGCAAATCGGTATGGTAGTGCGGACAGCCATTTATGGGAACGAAGTATCCAAATTTAAAGTTGATGAAGATGAATTTCCGATCCAACTCAGGTATAATAAAAGTCTGCGTGATAACATCGATGCATTGATCAATCTGAAGGTCACCTACCGTGATATGAATACAGGGCATCTGCGAAGCATTCCGCTGTCGACGGTGGCAAAGATCAAATATACTTCGAATTATGGTGGTATCAACCGGAAAAATCTGAAACGTGTTATCACGCTTTCATCGAATGTACTTTCAGGTTACACGGCGAATGAGATCGTTGCCGTCATTAAAAAACTTGCAAAGACATTCCATACGAATCCCGGAGTGAACATCGAACTTACCGGCGAGCAGGAAGACCAGGCCGAAACAACACAGTTTCTTGGTACTGCTATGATCATTGCACTCGGAGTTATATTCTTTATCCTGATCACTCAGTTCAATTCGCTCAGTAAATCACTTATCATTCTGAGTGAGGTTATCTTTAGTATCGTTGGAGTTTTACTGGGAGTTATCATATTCAATCTCGACATCGTCATCATCATGATGGGATTGGGGGTCGTGGCTCTCGGCGGTATTGTCGTGCGAAACGGGATATTGATCGTAGAATTCACCGACCGGCTAAAAGAAAAGGGCCTCAGAACCAGAGACGCCATTATTCAGGCCGGAAAAACTCGTATTACCCCTGTTCTGCTCACGGCTACCGCAACCATGCTGGGACTTGTACCGCTCGCCATTGGATTGAATATCAACTTTGAAACGCTTTTTACCCAATTGAATCCGCATATTTATTTCGGCGGTGATAATGTGATGTTCTGGGGGCCATTATCCTGGACGATCATTTTCGGGCTCAGCTTTGCTACATTCCTTACACTTCTTTTTGTTCCGGCGATGTATTTGATTGCTTACAGAATGAAGCTGAGAATGACACGGAGAAGTTTCAGAAAAAAACTGCATAAACAGCAAATGGCATAATAATCATTTTTTTCAGAATTATCCCTCTTACCCCTGTTGGTGTTGTCACCAACAGGGGCTAATCAAAATAAATACGAGCTGCTGACAGCATTATCCTGATGCAGACATTGGGACATATTAATTTATTTTAGATTTGACTTTTTTTCGTTAAATTTATTTGAATTGGCTTATCATATCTCAATTCTTTTATCTTTGTCCGAACAAATTAGTTTCATCATGAATCATTTAAAAATTGTCCTTTTTTCATTTCTACTTATCCTTTCAGGATACCGAAGCATGGCTCAGGAAACCGGTAAGTCATCATTCGATTGTTTTTCTGTCCTTGCAGGTAAAAATGCCACGATTGATGGTTCCGTCATGTTCGCCCACAATGAAGACGATTATGGCGACCGGATCGTAAACTGGTATAAAGTTCCTCAACTTACACATACCGGTGAAGAGATGATCACCATGAAAAACGGCGGAGCCATTCCGCAGGTGAAAGAAACATGGAGCTACCTATGGCTCGAAATGCCCGAAATGGAATTCTCGGATTCGTATATGAATGAGTGGGGCGTTACGATTGGTTCCGATGCATGTTCCTCGCGCGAAAAGAAAGGAGAACTGACTGACGGTGGCATCGGCTACTGGCTGCGCCGGGCTATGGCTGAACGGGCAAAAACAGCGAGGGAGGCTGTAAAAATTGGCGGCGCTTTGGTTGAACAATTTGGCTATACTTCGTCCGGTCGGACCTATTGCATTGCCGATCCGAATGAAGCCTGGATGCTGGCCGTTGTGAACGGAAAGCATTGGGTTGCCGAGCGCATTCCCGATGATGAAGTTGCCATTATTCCGAATTATTATACCATTACTACCATTGACCTTGCCGATACAATGAATTATTACGGTTCGTCGGATCTCGTGGAATACGCGAAAACCAATAAATGGTACAATCCGAATAAAGATACGGTCTTTAATTTCAGGGAAGCATACAGTGATCCGGGAAATCTCAAAAACATGGGTAACATCGTCCGTCACTGGAGTTCAATCAATATACTGGCTGAAAACCAATATGAGATAGATGATGAGTTTCCGTTTTCCTTCAAACCCGGGCAAAAAGTGGATTTAAATATTTTATTTTCTGTTTTACGAAACCATAACGAAGGCACCGAATATGATAAAACTGAAAATTACACGAAAGGAAATCCTCATGAGAATGGGCAGGTAATTTGTTCGGCAACGACACAATATGGATTTGTAGCGCAATTGAGAGCCAACATGCCAAAAGAGGTCGGAGCGGTTCTTTGGCTGGCTCCTTTCAGGCCATGTGTCCATCCGTTTACACCCTGGTACGAAGGTATGACCGACATGCCCATTGACTTTGCAATCGGAGGTTATCGGGCCGCATTGAGCAGCCACTTTGAGCCCATCGAAAATTTGGGCAAATTTGCCCCCGACCATAAATTCCTGCTTTACGTTAAGGATGCCAAAAGCATCGACAGAACCTATGGAAAGCAAATAAAACAAATTCAGAAAAACCTTAGTGATTTTGAAAATGACCTCATTGATGGTCAGAGCGCTTATGAAAAAAGGCTTATCGAAATCTATGCGATGGATCGGAAAGAAGCTGAAAAAATGATGACTGATTATTCTGAAAAGCAGATACAACGTTCGCTGGAGATGTTGAAATAATTTCTTCTTCAAGATAAATAACCATTAAAGAAATCGGAATTTGCGCTGCATAATTAACCGATGACTTGAAATTATCGGATGAGGAAATTAATATTCTGCTTAACCTATCCGGTTTAACCCATCTTCAAGATTTTCCAGTGTTTAACATTATTTAACAAGCACTAATTGTAGTAGTTGTAATCTTATCTCTATTTTTGCGTTCCTAAAAAAATTAAAAGCCATTATGCAAATTGATATTAAAGAACTGAACGAACGGATTCAAAAAGAAAGTGATTTTGTTGATATCATCAACATGGAAATGCACAAAGTGATCGTAGGTCAGAAACACATGGTTGAGCGGCTGATGATCGGATTACTGGCTAACGGTCATATCCTTCTTGAGGGTGTTCCGGGTTTGGCTAAAACCCTTGCCATTACATCCCTGTCAAAAGCGATCGATGCCAAATTTTCGCGCATCCAGTTCACACCCGACCTGTTACCTGCCGATTTAATAGGGACTATGATTTACAGTCAGAAAAAGGAAGAGTTCCAGGTACGAAAGGGGCCGATCTTCGCTAATTTTATTCTGGCCGACGAAATAAACCGAAGTCCGGCTAAAGTGCAGAGTGCATTGCTTGAAGCAATGCAGGAGCGTCAGGTCACAATCGGACAGAATACGTTTAGGCTTGAGGAACCTTTTTTGGTTTTGGCCACTCAAAATCCGATCGAACAGGAAGGAACGTATCCGCTGCCTGAAGCTCAGGTTGATCGTTTTATGCTTAAAGTGCTGATCGATTATCCCCTTCAGGATGAGGAAAAAATGATCATGCGGCAGAATATTTCAAGCGAATTTCCTACGACTCATCCTGTTTTAAAAACAGATGATATCCTTAAAGCAAGAAACGTAGTGAGGGAAGTTTACCTGGATGAAAAAATAGAAAAATACATTACAGACATCGTATTTTCATCGCGCTACCCTGCCAAATTCAAACTCTCGAAATTTGAAGGATTGATCAGTTACGGCGCTTCGCCGCGAGCCAGTATAAATCTTGCCCTTGGCGCAAAAGCTTATGCATTTATCAAACGAAGAGGCTATGTAATTCCTGAGGATGTGCGTGCCGTTGCACATGACGTAATGCGCCATCGTATTGGTCTTACGTACGAGGCAGAAGCTGAAAACATTACAACGGAAGAAATAATTAACGAAATCCTGAACACTGTTGAAGTACCTTAAAAAAATTGTTGATTTAATGAATTGTAGAATTGCTGAATTAATGACATGAATAAAATAGCGTTTGCAGAAGAATTAAAGCAAAGGACGAAATTATTTGCACTTGAGATTATATCTCTTTACAGACGCTTGCCAAAAACGGATGAATCGCGAATAATTGGTAAACAGCTTTTACGTTCAGCAACATCAGTAGCATCGAATTACAGAGCTGCATGCCGTGCAAGGTCCGACAATGAATTCTATGCAAAACTCAGTATCGTAGTTGAAGAGGCTGATGAAACTACATTCTGGTTAGAATTATTATCGGAATCTAAAATTGTTGAAATCGAAGAAAAATTAATGCAAGAGATTAGTGAAATACTGGCCATTGTAGCTTCTTCAAGAAAAACAATGAAAATGAAATGGAACAACTAACTCAATAATTCATGAATTCAACAATTCAATAATTTTTTCATTGTGGAAACAAAAGATATATTCAAGAAAGTTAGAAAGATAGAGATCAAGACAAAGGGATTGTCGAGTCAGATCTTTTCGGGGCACTACCACAGCAGCTTCAAGGGAAAGGGCATGGCTTTCAGCGAGGTGAGGGAATACCAGTACGGGGATGATATCCGGAGCATCGACTGGAACGTTACGGCCCGGTTCAACCACCCTTACATCAAGATTTTTGAAGAAGAAAGAGAACTGACGGTGATGCTTTTGATCGATGTAAGCGGATCCAATGAATTCGGTTCTCAGCAGCAGCTAAAAGAAGAACAAATGACTGAAATTGCTGCCGTACTGGCTTTTTCAGCTATTCAAAACAACGATAAAGTAGGTGTTATTTTTTTCAGTGATAAAATTGAAAAATTCATTCCTCCGAAAAAGGGAGCCTCTCATATTCTCAGGATCATCAGGGAGCTTATCGGGTTCAAGCCTGAAAGTCAAAAAACAAGTATTGCAGAAGGCTTACGGTATCTGACCAATGTAATTAAAAAAAGGTGTACTGTTTTTATCATTTCCGATTTCATTGATACAGGTTTCGATAATGCACTTAAAATTGCAGGACGTAAACATGATATCGTTGCCTTGCGGGTTTCTGATGTTCGTGAAACTGATATTCCGAATATGGGGTTAATGAAGGTATATAATAAAGAAACCGGCAACCGGATGTGGATTGATACGAGCAACCGCAAAGTCAGGGAAAATTATAAAAAATGGTGGATTGAACAGGATAAATACCTGAGCACACTTTTTCTGAGGAGTGGCGTCGATTCTGCACATTTTAAGACAGATCAGGACTATGTGAAACCATTGGTAAATTTATTTAAACGAAGGGAAGCCAGATTTTAAAATGAAAATTCGTAATCAATTCATTTATATTTTAATCCTATTATTCTGTCAACTGGCAGTAAATGCACAGGTGAATGTTACGGCCAGATTGGATACAAATTCAATGCTCGTAGGTGATCAGATTGGGCTTGAACTGACATTTTCCGGACAGGCAGGTACTAAAATTGTTTGGCCGGCACTTGCAGATTCGATAATCAGTAAAATCGAGATCGTTGATAAATCGAAAATCGACACAGCCTATTCGCAGGATAAAAGCCAGTTATTTCTCAGACAGAAACTAAAAATAACCAGTTTTGATTCGGGCTATTATGCCATACCGCCTTTTCGGTTTACATATACGAAGCCCGGTGATACACAATCTCAGTTTGCTGAAACAGAAGCCTTGTTGCTGCACGTAAATACCGTTCCCGTGAATATGCAACAGGAAATCAAGGATATTAAAGGGCCTTTGGCTGCACCTTATACATTCAGGGAAGCATTGCCATGGATCATCGGGTTTATTCTTCTGGTCGGATTGGGCTATTTTATTTATTACTACTTACGCAAAAGAAAAAAACAAGAACCTATTTTCAGGGCAGCCTCACGGCCGAAACTTCCGCCCCAGCAGATTGCTTTTGATGCTTTCGAAAACCTGAGGCAGAAAAAATTGTGGCAAAGCGGACGTATTAAGGAATATCATTCAGAGTTGACTGATATTTTGCGAATCTATCTTTTAGGCCGGTTTAAAATCCATGCGCTTGAAATGACCACAGACGAAATTATGGAATCCGTGCAGGGCACCATTGCCGGATCAGATGTAAAAAATAAATTGAAAAAAATATTAATATTGGCTGATTTGGTAAAATTTGCAAAGCTTCAGCCTTTGCCGGACGAGCACGACGCAAGTCTTACTGATGCGGTGAACTTTGTGAGGGAAACAATGCAATTGAGTCCTTCAGAAATAAGCCCGGTAGAAGATTCTAATCCCGAATTGAAAGTAGACCATGAGGATGCAGAAATTACAGAAGCTGTAAATGCAGAGACTTCAATGCGGTATAAAAATGACGGGAAGGAGGTGAAAGATGTTTCATAACATTGAATTTGCAAATCCGGTTTTTTTGTATCTTTTATTAATTCTCCCGGTTATTGGTTTTTGGTATTGGTTCAGACATAAAAAGGATAATGCAGATTTGCAGGTATCACATACACAGAGTTTTGAATCCACCTCCAAAAGCATTAAACAGTGGTTTTATTTCAGCATGTATGTGTTGAGAGGGCTGGCAATTGCATTGTTAATCGTTGCACTGGCGAGGCCTCAATCCAGCACGAGCAAGCAAAATGTCACCATCGAAGGAATTGACATTGTTATTGCATTGGATATTTCAAGCAGTATGCTTGCAATGGATTTGCAACCGAACCGACTGGAAGCAGCAAAAGAAGTAGCGTCCGAATTTATTGCCGGAAGACCAAATGACCGGTTTGGACTGGTAATATTTAGCGGAGAAGCGTTTACCCAATGTCCGCTTACTACGGATCACGTTGTACTGAACAATCTCTTCAAAGATGTACACAGTGGTATGATCGAAGACGGAACGGCAATAGGCGACGGCCTCGCAACAGCCATCAACAGGTTAAAAGATAGCCAGGCGGTAAGTAAGGTGATCATTCTACTTACTGACGGGGTAAATAACATGGGTTCTGTTGACCCGCTTTCGGCTGCTGAAATGGCCAAGGTATTCGGCATCAGGGTTTATACAATAGGAGTAGGAACGGAAGGAACAGCACCGTATCCGGTTCAAACACCTTTTGGTGTTCAAACCCAATATGTGGAAGTAAAAATTGACGAAGCATTATTACAGAAAATTGCGGAAATGACTGATGGAAAGTATTTCCGTGCAACCAGCAACCGGAAACTGAGAGAAATTTACAGTGAGATCGATAAAATGGAAAAATCAAAAATCGATATCACCGAATTCCGTAAAAAGAAAGAGGAATATTTTCCGCTGGCTCTTTTAGCATTTATTTTTATCACCCTCGAAGTGGTATTGAAAAACACCATCTTTAAATCCGTGACTTAAGATTTGAAGCTGGAAATTAAAATTTGGTACAATGAACTTGAAACTTGAAACCAGGAATTAACTTATGTTTCGCTTTGAACATACAGAGTTTTTATACGCAATGCTGCTGATCCCGGCGCTCACGGTAATTTTTATCTGGATGCTTCTCTGGAAAAAAAGAGCTCTGGACAGATTTGGCGAAAGAAATATAATTCAACGGCTTATTCCCGGTGTTTCAAAAAACAGGATATTGGCCAAATTTATCCTGATGATGATTGCTTATGCTTTCCTTGTGATTGCCATTGCCAACCCCCAAACGGGCTCTAAGCTTGTTCAGGGCGAGCGAAAAGGGATAGACATCGTTATTGCGCTTGATGTTTCGAACAGCATGCTGGCTCAGGATATCAAACCCGACAGGCTGGAAAGAAGCAAGCAGGCAATTTCAAAGCTCATCGACAAACTGAAGAACGACAGGATCGGAATTGTGGTATTTGCAGGTCATGCATATATTCAAATGCCTGTTACCACTGATTATGCGGCTGCAAAAATGTTTCTTTCCACATTGAATACTGATATGGTTCCAACCCAGGGAACTGCCATTGGTGAAGCAATCAGTATGGCTGCCAGTGAATTTGATGATGAAACCCACAGCCGGGCAATTATCGTAATTACGGATGGTGAAAACCATGAAGACGATGCTGTGAAAGCTTCAAAGGAAGCTGCCGATAAAGGTATTCATGTTTATACAATCGGTATGGGATTACCCGATGGTGCTCCCATTCCCGAATATGCAAACGGAAGAATGGTGGGTTATAAAAAAGATGATAAAGGTTCTACTGTGATCACAAAGCTAAACGAACCCGCGCTTCAGGAAATCGCTTCAGCAGGAGATGGAATTTACGTAAGGGCTAATAATTCGGAGGCAGGTTTAAAAACAGTTTACGAGGAAATCAATAAACTTGAAAAAACTAAGTTTGAAAGTAAGATGTTTTCTGATTACGAAGACCGTTTTCAGTATTTTATCGGAATCAGTTTATTATTTCTTATTTTGGAAATACTAATATTCGAAAGGAGGAGCAAATGGCTCAGCAAAATAAATTTATTTGGGAAATAAGAGCAATCTCGCTTCTTAGAAAAGCGATTTGGATCATTCTCATTTTCACAACTTCTGCATATGCTCAGAAGGAAAACAAATATATCCGCAATGGAAATGAAAAGTTTGAAGAAAAAAACTTTAAGGATGCAGAAGTGGATTATATGAAAGCTCTTGAAAAAAAACCCGACTCGTACAAAGGTCAGTACAACCTTGGCGGTGCGTTGTATAAACAGGATAACTATGAGGATGCTTCTAAAATTTACAGCAGTCTTGCCAGCAGGGATGCAGATAAACAAGAAAAATCCAGTAGTCTTTATAATCTGGGGAATTCGCTGCTTAAAGCAAAAAAATATCAGGAAAGCATTGATGCCTATAAAAATTCCTTGCGGCTTAATCCCGATGATATGGATACTAAGTACAATCTGGAGTATGCCATGAGGATGATGCAACAACAGCAGCAACAACAGCAAAATAAAGATCAGAACAAAGACCAGCAAAAAAAGGACGAGCAGAATAAAGATCAGCAGCAGAAGCAGGACCAAAACAAGGACCAGCAACAGCAACAGCAGCAACAGCAGGACCAGCAACAGCAACAACAGCAGCAGCAGCAACAGAAACAACAAATCTCAAAGCAGGATGCTGAACGGATGCTGGAAGCGTTAAAAAATGATGAAAATAAAACACTGGAAAAAGTTAACCTGGAAAAAAACAAAAATGCAAAAACCAGAAAGGTGGAAAAAGACTGGTAAATTTGGAATTTATATGATTAGGCTCAAGATAATTGAATAATTTTGCTTCCTGAAATCAATGAAGAAATTCATAATCGCTATAGCATCACTTTTACTTTTTATGGCCGGTTTACTAACCGGGCAAGATGTAACATTTAATGCTTCAGCAAAAAATGTTGTTCGGACGGGTGAACGGTTTAATCTGACCTATACGCTGAATGCGGAAGGAACTAATTTCAAAGGACCTGCTATTGAAAAATTCAGCGTGTTATCAGGACCAAACACTTCATCGAGTTCAAGCATCCAGATAATTAATGGAAAAGTTACACGGTCAGTAGAATACAGCTTTACTTACCTTTTGGCTGCAATGGATGAAGGAACTTTTGAAATTCCACCCGCCAAGGTAGCTGTTGACGGAAAGATCTACGAATCCAATTCGCTTAAAATTCAGGTTGTAAAAGGCACAACACAACAACAGGGACAATCCGGTTCTTCAAATGGTTCAAACTCCGCAGCTGAAGCAAGTGGAAATTTAAAAGATGATGTTTTCATTACCGCAGTGGTGAATAAGACCAACCCCATGCAGGGTGAACAGGTAATTATCACCTATAAATTATATTACAGAATTAATGTTTCTTCGCCTGATTTTAGCAAAGAACCTTCGTTTCAGGGTTTCTGGGTGAAAGATTTATTAAAGGATAAACAAAGTCTTGTTCAGTATAACGAAACATACAACGGCCAGCAATATTATGTAGCCGAGCTAAAGAAATATGCCTTGTATCCCCAAATAAGCGGGAAACTTGTTATCGAACCGGTTGACCTTAAAATTCAGGCTCAGGTTCGTGCAAAAAATCAGCAACGAAGCCGTGACCCTTTTCTTGATAATTTTTTCAACGATCCGTTTTTTAACCGGTATCAAACTGTCGAAGTCCCCCTTAGAACGAACGCTGTAACGTTGAATGTATCTCCTTTGCCTATCAATAATAAACCTGCCGATTTTAATGGAGCTGTGGGTAATTTTGACTTCAATTCAACCATTGATAAAACCGAGCTAAAGGCAAATGAACCGCTGAATCTTAAATTTACCGTTAGCGGAACCGGTAATGTTGAGTTGATTGATAAAGTTAATGTTACTTTCCCGCCTGACTTTGAAGTTTATGATCCGAAAATTTCAAAAAATATAAACATAGGGTCGAATGGGGTTTCAGGATCAAAAACTTTTGAATACCTTGTAATTCCGCGTACGCCCGGTACATTTACCATCAATCCGGTCAAATTCAGCTTTTTTGATCTAACGAAAAAGAATTATGTTACCTTAACCACACCCGCCTATACAATAAAGGTGGCCAAGGGTGAAGGCAATGCATCAACCACCACCTACAGTGGCGTAAATCAGTCAGATATAAAATATGTTGGCACCGACATCCGCCACATCTTTACCCGGATTCCTGAGTTCAACCTTATCGGTACATTCTTTTTTGGGTCGACACTGTTTTATTTACTGATTATTGCACCAGTGCTTCTGTTTATTTTATTTACAATCATTTGGAAGAAAGAATTGAAAAAACGAAGCAACATTGCGTTAATGCGGAATCGCAAGGCAACAAAAATAGCCCGTAAACGAATGAAAGAAGCACAGCTTTTCCTTAAGGAAAATAAGAAAAAAGAGTTTTATGAGGAAGTTTCACGGGCCTTGTGGGGTTATCTCAGCGATAAATTCAGTATCGCCCTTGCCAGTTTATCCATGGAAACCGTCAGAGAAACGTTGATGAGCAAAGAACTGAAGGAAGAGATCATTCAAAATATTATCGACCTGTTAAATACATGTGAATATGCACGTTTTGCACCTGCAGAGAGTAATTCAGCAATGGAAAATATTTACAATGAAGGGGTGAATATAATCAGTGTTATTGAAAACGAACTCAAATAAAAATAAATGTACCGCAGCGTGAAAAATATTAAACAGCAACAAATAGGATGAAAAGGTTGATCTGCATAGTTACTTTATTAGTACTCGTAAATATAGCATTTGCTTCTGACATCGACTCACTGTTTGTTAAGGCAAACAATGAATATGTAGCGCAACTGTACTCGAATGCTGTTGAAGATTACGAAAAGATCATTGCAAAGGGCTATGCATCTGCAGAGTTATACTATAACCTGGGTAATTCCTATTATAAGCTCAATGAAATCCCCTCCGCGATTTTATATTACGAGAAAGCAAAAAAACTGGATCCAAAGAATGATGACATTGAATTTAATCTGAATGTTGCCAATACCAAGATCGTTGATAAAATTGAGCCTGTTCCCGAATTGTTTATATGGCAATGGTGGAGAGGGTTGTATGATTTATTTTCTGCCGATACCTGGACAAAAATCAGTATCAGTTTGTTTATTTTGTTTTTTATATTGCTTGCATTTTACCTGTTATCAAGGGTGCTTATTATACGAAAAACAGCTTTTTACGCAGGATTGATTGTACTCTTCCTTACCGTTTTCACCTTTTTTATTTCCTGGCAACGCTATACTGTTATTGCAAATGAAAAGGATGCCATCGTTTTTACACCAACAATAACCGTCAAAAGTTCTCCAAGCGAAAACAGTGTTGATTTGTTTGTTATTCATGAGGGATCGAAGGTAAGAATCATCCAGAAGGTAGGTACATGGTGCGAAATTAAGATAGCCAACGGAAGTGTTGGATGGCTGCCTATAACTTCCTTAAAAAACATTTAACTCAACCAGCCAGAATCACATTTTTTTCAGCGTAAATCCAAATGTTGATCCGATTCCCGGTGCACTTCTCACATTAATGGTCTGGTTGTGGGCTTCGATGATGTGCTTAACGATGGAAAGGCCCAACCCGGAACCTCCCTGCTCGCGCGACCGGTCTTTATTTACTCTGTAGAAACGTTCAAATATCCTCGGTAAATGCATTTGCCCGATACCAATACCGTTATCCGACACCTCAACAAGGATGTTTTCATTCATATCATACAGGCCGATTTGTGTCTTCCCTCCTTCCTTCCCATATTTTATCGAATTGGTAATCAGGTTTGTTAAAACCTGCTGGATCATTCCACGGTCGCCAGAAACCTGGAATGACTCTTCACAACCCTCTTTAAATCCCAGGCTGATAGAACGTTTTGAGGCCATCATTTCGAAATTTTCAATGGTTTCGGCAGCAAGCTTAAAAATATCGAATTTATCAAGTGACAACGAAAAACTTCCGTCCTCGAGGTTGGCAATCATCTGAAGATCATCTACGATCTCGATCATACGATCAACATTTTTGGACGCTTGCTGTAAGAATCGCTCATTGATATTGGCGTCACCTATTCCGCCTTCAATCAATGTTTCAAGATAACCATGAATATTAAATATCGGGGTTTTAAGTTCATGAAACACATTACCGAGAAACTCTTTCCGGTAAGATTCAAGTTTCATTTGCTTTTTAATCTCTTTACTTTGATTTTTATGCCACTCATCGACCTCATTTTCGACTTCTTTTATTATATCATCCGATAGATTGATTTTTTCTGTTCGTTTCATCCGGGGTGATTTGGTGTCGTAAATTGTTTTGTAGATCAGTTTTATCTTGCGGTAAATAAAAATTTCGAGTGAGTAGTAGTATGCAATATAGGTTACTACCAAAACGAGCAGGGGAATCAGGAATACAAGAATCCAGTTGAAATCAGAAAAAATAAAAAGCTTAACGGCAATTAAAACAACAAGCAGAAAAAATGAAATAATAAATGACGTAAGTTGTGCTATTTGTATCGGGGTAGGATTCTTCATAGAAATTGTTCATCACCTCTTTTATTCATTAAAACCATATCCAACACCTTTGATTGTTTTGATGTACTGATCGCCAATTTTTTCACGCAGTTTCCGTATGTGCACATCCAGCGTACGGTCGCTCACCACGACTTCGCTTCCCCAAATTTTACTGTAAATCTCCTCTCTTGAAAATATTTTACCCGGATTTGCCGCAAGTAAAACCAACAACTCGAATTCAATCTTGGGAATGTGGATCGCAATATTTTCCACGCGAACAACTCGTTTGTCCTTATCAATAAAAACAGGATCGCGCTCGATGATATTTTGCTCCGTTTTGATTTTTGATTTCCGCTTAAGAAGTGCATTGATGCGCGCAATCAATACCCGTGGTCTTACAGGTTTGGTTATATAATCATCAGCCCCGACTTCAAATCCGGCAATTTGTGAGTAATCTTCACCCCTTGCCGTAAGGAAAATAATCAGTGTGTCATTAAATTCAGGTATTTCACGAAGTTCTTTACACATCTCAACGCCATCCAGTCCGGGCATCATGATATCGAGGATGATCAATTCCGGTTTAAATTTTTTGGCCAGTTTCATGCCTTCTGTGCCGTTACTTGCGGAGTAAACGATAAAACCTTCCTTCTCGAAATTATAAATTAAAAATTCAAGAATATCCAGTTCGTCGTCAACAATCAGAATTTTTGCATTGGTTCCTTCCATATCTGTACAAAGATATTGCGATTTTGGATAAAATGTTTTCTGCCACGTTAATTTTTTGTTAAGCCTTTATTGGATTGATTTATTCAGCATGTAAATCAAATTACAATTGTCCTTCGATTTTAAGAACTAAATCAAGGTTCATTCGTATCAGTTAATTGAATTAAAAAAAGTATCAAAATGAATAAAATTGGATTAGTGACCTTGTTTTTCCTGCTTTATACCGTTGCATTTTCACAGGAGCTTTCATTCAAAAATGGTCTTTATTATAGCAATAATGAGCTGTTTACAGGAACCCATTCGGAATATTATGAAAGTGGTCAATTGAAAATCGAGCGTTCAATTGTCAAAGGAATTGAAGATGGTTTGGTTAATGTTTACTTTGAAAACGGGACTAAACATGAACAACGTTCTTATAAAATGGGCAAAAAAAATGGTCTTTGGATCATCTGGAATAAAAATGGAATAGAAGTTTCAGAATCGAATTATAAAGATGATGTAAAAGATGGCGATTGGTTTATCTGGGATTTTGATGGAAAATTAGTGTACGAAATGCATTACCAGAATGGTGAAAAAATAGGATTCTGGAAGATGTATAATAAAAACGGCTATGTAATTAACGAAAGGACATATTAAATTTTACATATTTTCTTTTATTAAAACCTGTCAGCCTATTCCCGAATTGCCAATCTGCTCTGCCTGAAAAATAATACAGTAACCTCCGCCTACAAAGGGCTTTGTTAAAAAAGATACGCTCACTCCGTAACCAGTCACTTCTTGATCTTAAATCGAATTGTTTACCGCAATATGCAGAAACCTCTGCCGAATCTTAAATAATTCTTAATCTAACCCTCCTTCAATTAACCAAAAGTTAATGATCGCTTAAAATATACTTATTGTTTAAGTTCTTCTTTTGCATCAAAATAAGATTTAATTCGAATTTTCGAAAACACTTAACATCACATGAAAAAATTGAATTTACAACGATTAAAAAGAGGAATCAATCTGACAAATAAAAAATTTTGAGTGAAAAAGTACTAAATAAAGAAATCATTAAATCAATAACAATCATGAAAAGAATTCATTATTTGACGATGCTATCGGTCCTGACCGGTGCAGCAATTATTACATCGTGTAAAAAGGATGATACCACAACGACGAATAATCCGGTTGTGCCTGCTTCGGCTACCAGGGATATTTATGCAACCGCAGGAGGAACAGGGACTGTTACATGGAGTAAAGACACTGTTTATGTGCTCAGAGGATTCATTTTTGTAAATGACGGTGACATACTCACTATCCAGGCAGGCACTATTATTAAAGGACAGCCGGGACAGGGTGCCGGTGCATCTGCACTTATTATCGCGAGGGGTGCTAAAATAATGGCTGAAGGTACCGAAGCAGCGCCGATCATTATGACCGGTTTAGCTGATGATTTGAATGGTTCAGTGCCTGATGATGCTAATCAAACCTGGGGTGGATTAATCATACTTGGAAGAGCCACTACCAATAACAATGATACAGGTGGTGAAAAATCCATCGAGGGCATACCGGAAACCGAATCAAGAGGCATTTATGGCGGAAGCAATGATGCGGATAATTCAGGCGTGCTCAAATATGTTTCTGTTCGTCATGGAGGCAGCGTTATCGGAGCTGATAATGAAATTAACGGCATTTCACTGGGTGCTGTGGGTAATCAGACAGTCCTTGACCATATTGAGGTTTTCGCAAATTTCGACGATGGCATTGAGTTCTTTGGTGGTGCTGCCAAGGTTACCAATGTTGTAATCGTCTTTGCCGGTGATGACGGTCTTGACCAGGATGAAGGTTACCACGGTACTGTACAAAATGCTCTTGTATGGAAAAAAAGTGAAACCAATGAAAGCAGCGATCCGCGAGGAGCTGAGCTCGACAGTGGCGTAGGCGCCAATGAACCGGAAAAACCTTTTGCAACTGCTTCAATGGCTAACATTACACTTTTCAATGAAGGTACAAATCCGAATCTTACTTCCGGAAATAAGCAAACTTTTTATATGCGCGATGGCTGGGCCGGACAATTTTTTAACTCGGTTTTTTATGGATTTGACGGCCCGATTGATATGGAGCGGAGAACCGATAAAATCAATTCACAAGATGGTAAATCAGCAAGTTGCTACGATCAGTGGCTATCAGTTGCTGACGGTGGTTATGGTACATTGAAAATCGAAAACAACCTGATCTATACCAATGGTGTTACCACCAATGACTCAACCGGATTTGCAAGCGTTTTTGTACTTAGCGAAGAAACTGATGCGGCTAAAGAATATGGTGTTGAGCAGTACCTAATGCAATACAATAAAATTGTCGATCCTGGCTTTGGAAGTGGCAGTGGTAAATTTACCCCGAGTGCTCCGGATGTAACAACCGGCCTGAAAACCGGCCTTTCTTCGTACGGACTGACTGATGAGAATTACAAAGGTGCCGTTGATCCAAATGGAACCCCATTCTTCGCCAATTGGACAAGGACATGGGAAGTAATTAATCAGTAAATTTTATAAAAAGAATTTGAAAAGAACCGGATTTCCCGGTTCTTTTTTACATAAAATACGTTGATAAAATCAATCATATTGGTATATGAAAGAGAGGGATTCCATCACCTCTCTTTGCTATTCATTTTAATTCGCAATCTTCATGAAATTGAAACAGGCACTTTTTAGTGTAGTCCTCGTTTTAATCAGTTTTATTTCCGCTCTCGGACAAACAGGTACCATCCGTATTACTGTTGTTGATGATGAAACCGGTGAAACACTGATCGGGGCAAATGTAATTATTGACGGAACGACCCAGGGAAGTATAACCGACCTGGATGGGGTTGCTTCTATCAACGCCATAAAACCAGCAACGTATACTATCAGGGTATCCTATATCTCCTATCAATCTACTTTGATCAGCGATGTAAATGTTGAACCTAACAAAGTGGTAACGTTAAATGTCCGGCTAAAATCGGTCGACGTTCAGATGAGTGAGATCGTGGTCACGGCCAAAGCAATTAAAAGCACTGAAAATGCGCTGCTCACCATACAAAAAAAATCACCTCAGCTTTTTGATGCCATCACTGCTGATCAGTTTTCCAAAATCGGTGCGAGTGATGCCGCCGGAGCATTGAAGAAAGTCACCGGTGTCACAGTCGAGGGCGGAAAGTATGTTTATGTGAGGGGACTTGGTGATCGTTACAGTAAGACGAATCTGAATGGTTCCGATGTTCCGAGCCTTGACCCCAATAAAAATGCGGTGCAGCTCGACCTGTTCCCAACGAGTCTGATTGATAATATCATTGTTTACAAAACCTTTACGCCCGATCTTCAGGGTGATTTTGCCGGAGGATTGGTTGATATCACGACCCGTGATTTTCCGGATTCCTATATCCTGCAGTTTTCAGTAGGATTTGGATTTAATACACAGGCCAACCTGAATAAAAATTTTCTTTCTCCAAAAGGAAGTCCTACAGATTTTTTAGGATTTGATAACGGATTCAGGGCATTACCCGGAGCCATCAGCAAATACAGTCCCAGCAATTTCCCTGACCCTTATCTTGATAAGCAAGGCATTACTGAAGTTTCACGAGCTTTCACGAATACCGAATTTGATCCGGGAAAGCAAGCGCCATTTTTGAACCATGAATTCAGTTTTTCAACCGGAAATCAAATTCAGCTTTTTAAACGACCTTTCGGGTACATCGTCGGGTTGACTTATAATCATAGTTTCACCAATTATACGGATGGCGTGGAAAGCGTTTATGAAGGTATCAGTCAGGGTCAGACAACACTTAACAGGGATGTCCTGAGTTCAAGCACTGAGCATAAATCGACCAGTGATGTATTGATCGGGGCGATGCTAAATGCTTCATATAAAGTAAATAATAACAATAAAATCGGGCTCAGCCTTTTGATGAATCAAGGGGGTACAAGCGAAGGCCGTTATCAGGTCGGTTATCTGCTGGATGCGAATCCTGATTCAACAACCCGACTGCAAAATCGCGTCATCAATTATGTTCAAAGGTCTTTTAAAAATGTCCAGTTACGTGGTGAACATGTTATACCCGGAATGAATAATTTAAACATTAAATGGAGCAATTCATTTACGGCTTCTTCCATCCAGCAGCCTGATTTTCGGCTCATCAGGAACCAGTTTACAATCAATCCCGAAGGCGACACACTTTATTACCTTGGAAATACGGACAGGCCTTCCCGGTTTTTCAGGGATCTGAAGGAATATAACAACACCTCAAAGCTTGATTTTACATTGCCGTTTGAGCTTTTCAAAACCAAAGAGGCGAAATTTAAATTCGGAGCTTATTTTACTTACAAAGACCGTACATTCAGGGAAAATATCTACCAGTATAATATTCAGTACAATAAGAATTTCGATGGCGATGTATCGGTATTTTTTCTCGATGAAAATCTGGGATACACAAACAACGAATTGCGAAACTTCCTGATAGCCATTAACATTGATGATAACAATTACGATGCTAACCAAAAGGTATTTGCTTCCTATGCCATGATCGAGAGTCCGATTACCGATAAATTAAGGATTACTACCGGTGTACGATTCGAAAATACCGATATGTATCTAAAGGCTTTCAGCGATACCACCGGTACCATCCTCACTACCGATTTTCTGCCTTCGCTGGCATTGACCTATGCAATAAATGATAAGACCAACCTGCGATTATCGGCTAACAGGACGCTGGCCAGACCCTCCTTCCGTGAATTTGCACCTTTGGCCACTTACGACTTTCTTGGAGGATACATCCAGAACGGGAATCCGGACCTGACCAGAACACTGATTAATAATTTCGACTTACGCTGGGAAAAATTTCCGAAATCAGGCGATTATTTTGCAATCAGTCTTTTCTATAAAAAGTTTTTCAATCCGATAGAAAATGCACAGTTGCCGCGTGCCGGAGGATCATCCAGCCAGTTTCAATACAAAAATGTAAATGAATCCGTACTATATGGGGCTGAACTTGAGCTGAGAAAAACCCTTGGTGACTGGGTACCTTCACTGGATCATTTTAAAGTTTCAGCTAATTTCTCTTATGTTTATTCGTTTGTAAATCTGACTGCCGATGAGTTGCAGGCTATCCGTGCATGGGATGCCAATGCAAAAGATACACGGCCGATGTATAATCAGGCTCCCTACACTGTGAATGCAGGAATTACATATGAAAACCAGGACAAAGGCTGGGAATCGACGCTTAGCTTCAATGTTACGGGCGAACGAATGGTTGTATTTCAGATCGACTTACCGTCTATTTATCTGCAGCCTATGCCTGATCTCAACTTTACCCTTAAGAAAAATTTCAGCGATCGCATATCTCTCCGGTTCAAGGCTGAAAATCTGGTGAATTATACCTACAAAGAGCAAATGACGCTTGGCGACAATGTTTACTATACAACCAAATATCAACTGGGCAGGACTTTTTCGTTAACTTTCAGCTATACTATAGATTAAGTATTAAATTATCGTTATATGCGAAATCTAACTGTATTACTAGGGCCGGTTGCGTTAATTTTCTTTTTAATTTCGTGCGGATCGGCAGATCAAAAAAAATATTTTTTTACAGCCGGTGAAATTAAAGATCATCCGGGTCCTGATAAGGTCAAAGAGTTGTTGCATGCAGTACCTGATTCGGCTTTCAACCGGCTGATACTTGGGAAGGAACGCTTTATTCAATTGTATTATTCAATGGATTCTTCTGAGTTTCGCTTTAAGGATGGCAAATTGCTTGAAGTAATCGTGCATAAGCCAGAGCTTGCTTATAACCCGGAGAGCATAACAAAGTTTGGCCTGCCTTTCAGGAAGCCAACTGCTGAGGATACAACTGCCTTTTTCAGGTGGACCAATGAATATGATGGTTTTGATGTGATTAATTTTTTTCTTGTGGGCAGCAGGAACGATAGTGGCAAAACAGCGTACAAGATTTATTTCAAATTAAAATAAGATGAAAAAATTACTTTTAATTACTGTTGTGGTGCTTTTGGTAACAAGCCTTAGCGGACAAAACCTTGAACTAAAAAACGGGTTATTTTATAAAAAGGACATGCTTTATACCGGTACCCAAACCGAATATTACGAAAACGGTAAGCCGAAGATAGAACGGAACATCAAAAACGGACTTGAAGACGGGGATGTAACCACCTATTTCGATAACGGAATGAAGCATGAACTGCAGTCCTATAAAGAGGGAAAAAAAGACGGGCTTTGGATAAACTGGAACCAAAAGGGAACAAAGGTTGCCGAAGCCCGCTATAAGGATGATTTAAAGGATGGTGATTGGTTTATCTGGGATGAAGACGGTAATTTACTGTACGAAATGCATTATACTGACGGCGCTAAAACCGGTAACTGGAAAATGTTTGATACGAATGGGAATATAATAAACGAACGGAAATATTAGAATTTAAACGCTCAGAAATAGTTTAAATCCCGGTTACTATTACCGGGATTTTTTGTTTAGAAATACCATGCGACAGGAATGAACCACCTCGCTGCAGGCAGCAGGGAATAAAACCCAGATATCCCGATACGCTGTGTTATCGGGATCAGTTCGACTTAGTAATTTCAGTTCACTAACATTTCTGAAATCACAGTCTTACTGATTTAAAAAGCGGGTAATTTTTTTGTTTTTACTTGATCCCTTTGTTTTTGAATGAAATAAAAAAAACCGCCCTAACCTGCACTATTCATAAAATCTCTCGCAAAGACGCTAAGCAGCAAAGAATAAGTCGTTTATCAAAAATTGTCTTAAAAACATCAATCCCAATAAATAAAAAGTTTTTTGGGGAGTAAATAGTTACAATTCAAAACTTTGCGTCTTGGCGGCTTTGCGTGATGAATAATTCAGGACTAAACAGAGCGGTTCTACAAATGTTAAATATTTTTGTTGTGGTATTATTTTGAAGATTGCAGCTTGATATCAACTTCGTTCATTGACTTTTCAGCGTTATAATCTTCAACCAGACTTTTATCGTATGAAATAAAAGAAGCAATGATATTGTATTTCCCAGGTTTCATATCGGAAATCGAATAGTTTCCGTCGAAATCTGTATAGGTTTTAATGTTTGTTCCTTCGATGGTGATTTCGACTCCGGTCAGTGCTTCTCCTGACGTAACGTCGACAACATTGCCTGAAAGGGTAACCGTTTGGGCGGGCGTTTTTGAAGGTTCTCCGGATTTTTTATCGTTTCCGGCAAATGCTGCTACTAAGGCAATTGACAATATGAGTGTAAGTGCTATTTTTTTCATGTTTTTACGATTTTTATCGCTACAAAAATACAGTGGCATCCTTAAGCCCATTTTAAGCGAATATTAATTTTTTGTTAAGTCTTAGTTGAAAAATTTACTCACGACCATTGAAATATGCTTAGTCAAACAGAACGTAAAACACACCATAACAGCTAAATAAATTCTTAAAACAAAGTGATTTTATTGTTAATAATATGTCGGGATAAAATTGCTGTCAGTGTGCTTCTGGTATCTATTTTTGATATCCTAAACTTTTCATTTTATGGTGAGAAAAACCATGAAGCTCCTTTTCCGGTTATCAGCAATAATGCTGTGTCCGTTTTTATCAGCAGAGCTTTATGCGGGGGATTCTACACATTTTGAGATACCGGGAAAAGTATCAGCAAAAATTTTCAGCAATTTTCATACATATATTAATACCGGGAACAATGCCCTGGCTTTTGAAATCACCCGGGCTTACTTAGGCTATGAAAATAAATTTTCAGAGCATTTTGAGGCTTGTGTTAAGCTTGACATTGGAAGTCCGGAAGATATATCGGAGTACTCGCGGATCAGAAGGTATGCCTATTTTAAGAACGCCTTTTTAAAATTCAATTACAAAAAAATTTCATCATCCTTCGGTATTATCGACCTTCTTCATTTTAAGCTGCAGGAAAATTTCTGGGGCCATCGCTACATCGAAAAATCGTTTAACGACCGTTACCGGCTGGGAACAACAGCCGATCTGGGCTGGCTGGTCAATTACGATTGGAAGAAATGGTTATCCGTCGATTTTACCATTATGAATGGAGAGGGATACACGGACCTGCAAAATGACAATACGCTGAAAGCCGGAGCAGGAATAACCCTTAAGCCCTGGAAAAATCTCATTACCCGGTTTTATTATGATTATACATCAAAAGCCACGAAGCAATCTACCATTGCTTCATTTATAGGCTACGAGAAAAAAGATAGCTATTCCGCCGGATTAGAATATAATTACCGTTTTAACGATAATTTTCAACCTGATTATGATATTTTCGGGTTTTCTGTTTATGGCTCATGGAATATTTTAAAAAAGCTGCAGTTGTTTGGACGATACGATAAATTGAACTCAAACACACTTCCTGATATGGATATACCCTGGAACCTTGCAAACGATGGCAGCTCTGTTATAGGAGGGATAGAATACAGCCCGGTTAAGCAAGTTAAAATTGCACTTGATTACCAGGATTGGTTTCCCTATGCAGAAAATGAGGACAACCAGCAGTATATTTATGTAAATCTTGAAATTAATTTTTAATTTGAATAGTTCATGGTGCTCTTAAGCAAATGTTTGGTGGCGATGTTTTTACTGATCCTGATTTCAGCCTGCGACAGAAAAAGTGACTATGAAGTTGATTCTAATCTTGATGTGATCAGCGATTACGGTGCAGGAACCGGAACAACAACCTGGACACATGATAAGCAGTATCTTCTTAACGGGCTGGTATTTGTTAACGACGGGCAAACACTGACTATAGAAGCAGGTACCGTTATCAGGAGCAGTACAGGGCAGGGAGAAAATGCAAGCGCGCTGATCGTAGCCAGAGGTGCTAAAATAATGGCTGAAGGAACTGCCGAGAACCCGATTGTCTTTACCTGTGAAGGCGACGATCTGGCCGGTTCGGTGCCGGTAAAGGCGAAAGGCCTGTGGGGAGGGTTGATCATACTTGGAAGTGCAAGGCTTAATTTGCAGAATAATGAAAATCACATTGAGGGTATTTCATTTTATGAACCCAGAGGTACTTACGGGGGTGTAAATGATGAAGATAATTCAGGAGTTATAAAGTATGTTTCTATTCGTCATGGAGGGACCGACATTGGGGAGGGTAATGAAATAAACGGGCTAACGCTGGGAGGTGTCGGTAGCGGAACAACCATTGAACATGTCGAAGTGATCTCGAATAAAGACGATGGGATTGAATTTTTTGGCGGCACTGTAAACTGCAGGTATATGGTTTCTGCTTTTAACGGGGATGATGCGTTCGATTACGACCTGGGCTATTCGGGAAAAGGGCAATTCTGGCTTGCCATTCAGGATGCCGGGAATGGTGACCTTATCCTTGAATGCAGTGGCGGGCAGGATCCTGAACTGGGTCTGCCCTATTCATTACCTACTATTTATAACGGTACTTTTATTGGCCGTGGAAGCCATATTACCAACCATGTCATGCTTTTTAACCAGTTTGCCGGGGGAAGACTGGCAAATTCCATATTTCTTGATCAGTGGGGTGGTGTTACCATCGAATACAAGGAGAATTCACCAAGCTGCTTTTCTCAGTTCAGCAACGGAAATCTGGAGATCAAAAACAATATTTTCTGGGATATCGCCCAAAATGTTCCCGAAGATATATTCAGTGTATTCGCTGAAAATGGAATAAACACAAATTCACAAAACCAGGTTTTTAAAGCTTATTTTGTCCAGTCCGGGAATGAGGTTGCTGATCCCGGAATTGTTATTTCACCTGATTTATACAGTTTGATCCCTCTAAACGATGTAGGCAGTAACATGGCTGAGGTTCCCGATAGCTGGTTCCAAAATGTAAATTATAAGGGAGCATTTGGTACGGTGAACTGGGCCAAAGGATGGACACTTCTCGATAATGCCGGGCTTCTGGAATAAGATTAATCGGTTATTATTTAAAAATCCCGCATCAATCAATTTGTAGCGGATGGCTTAATCAGGGGATTTTTTTCCAAACCGCGACAAACAACAAACCCAGCCGGCGATAAAACTAAGTCCGCCAATCGGTGTTATAGCGCCTATCCATCGTATCCCGGTAATTGCAAGTACATACAGGCTTCCTGAAAAAATAAATATACCCATTGCCAGTAAGAAAGCTGACCAATTTAAAAGGTTTGAAGGCATATATACCGACAACACCCCCACCAGCAGCAAACCAAGGGCATGGTAAAAATGATATTCAACTCCGGTTTTGTAAACCTGCATCAGTTCATCGGTCAGTTTCGGTTTCAGTGCATGTGCTCCGAAAGCCCCGATCACAACCGCAAGAACCAGGAAAGCCGATGCCGTCATTAATATTGCTTTGCTCATGTATTTTTATTTATGGAATATTTACAAAGGTAGCCAATCAGATTTTAAAGAACCATTACTAATTACCGCGAATTTGTTGATCGGATTTTAACATCCAAAATACAATTTAAATGTGTCATTAGGTGTTAGTTATTTAACATAAAAAAAGAAAAATGAACGTGCTGGAAAGGAAGTTCGACAGGAATGAAACCAAAAAGAATTTCAAAAAAGTAGCAGGCATTTATAATTTATGGAGCCGGCTTACCGAAAGCAAGGCAGCCCGAAAGGTGATCGAACTTGCCAAAATAAAAGGCGATGAAGATGTGCTGGAAATTGCCTGCGGGACAGGTGTTGTTTTTGAAGAAATTGTGAAAAGGAATCCTTCAGGTTATAGTGTTGGCGTAGATCTGTCACCAGATATGCTTTTAAAAGCAAGGAAAAGATTAAAAAATTATAAAAATTCCCGATTCGAACTAAAAGAAGGCGATGTTTTAAACCTGGATTTTAAAGAACAGTTGTTTGATATTGTAATCAATAACTTCATGGTAGATCTAATGCCCGAAGACAATTTTGATAGCATTGCGAAAAAATTTTTTGAATTGCTGAAACCCGGCGGAATTGTTGTAATATCAACATTTTCATTCGGCAAAAAGAAGGTGAACAGATTTTGGCTGTGGGTTGCAAAGAAATTTCCGGACCTTCTGACTGGTTGCCGGCCTGTATCTTTTATACAACATCTGAAGAAAGCAGGATTCGAAATTGAAACCAGTGTGGAGATCAGCCAAAATACATTTCCGTCAGAAGTAATTAAAGCCCGGAAGAATGTTCCACCCGATAAGATTCCGTTCAAACAAAATCACTCTTAGTTTATGTTCCGTAACCCTTAATAATTGTTAACAAAGTTTCAAATCTCAGGGTCAAACATTCTCCAACCCATTTTGTTGTTGTATAAAAATGAACGGGTCAACCTTTTAAACCCAATGAAGAAAATTTTACTTTTAATCATTATCATTACCAGCTTTCAGCAAACGCACGCTTGTGACCTGTGTGGTTGCAACTCCGGTAATTTTTTTATTGGTCCGTTTCCGCAGTTCAACAGATATTTTTTTGGTTTGCGGTATTCTTTTGAAGGATACAATACAGTCCTCAATTCTGATAACAGCCAGTTCAGCGATGATTTTTTTCAAACAACAGAATTTTTAGCCGGTTTAAGGATCAAAGACAGATGGCAGTTTTTGATGTCGATGCCATATCATTTTTATCAAAGCAAGTCGGATGACGGATTCAGTACAAGCAACGGATTGGGTGATTTAAGTTTAATCGGCAATTACAACCTAATCGACAAAAAATACCTGAACAAAGATACAGTAACTGTTTTTCAGGAATTATGGATAGGCGGAGGTGTTAAGTCACCGACCGGAGCATATTCGGTCGATACGAGTGAACTCGTCTCCTCGGCGAATATTCAGCCCGGCACCGGAAGTTTCGATTTCCTGTTAAATCTTATCTATTCCTACCAGATAAAGAGCTGGGGGATCAATTTCAATGCGAGCTACCGGATCAATGAAATTAAAGGGAATTATAAATTCGGAAACCGGCTGAACCTCTCCTCATTTGTGTTCCGTAATTTTCACAGCGGAAAGGTTACCATTAGCCCCAATATCGGATTGATGTATGAAGATCTCAGCCCAAACAGCAGTTACAACGAAACAGTGACCGATACAGGAGGCAATATTGCTTTGACTGCTATCGGATCCGAATTCCGGTTCAATGATTTTGCTTTTGGTGTCAATGCTCAGATACCCGTATATTCAGATCTGTCGGGAGGTCAAACAAAAGCTCAGGTTAGGGCGATGTGTCATGTGTCGTATATGTTTTGACAATATCACATAATAGGTATCAGGCTTTTACATCAGAAACGATAAATACAGAAATGCTATGAGAAAAATAATTCTGTTCATGCATACCTCTCTCGATGGTTTTGTCGCTACAAAAAAGGGAGAAATAAACTGGATTAAGTTGGATGAAAAATTATTTGACCTGGCAGGTGAAATAACTGCACAGTCAGACACTGCATTGTATGGCCGGGTAACTTACCAAATGATGGAAAATTACTGGCCAACCGCCGGAAACAAACCAAATGCAACAAAGCACGACCGGGAACATTCGAAATGGTACAACACCGTTACCAAAGTTGTTTTATCTAAAACAATGAAACCAACAGGGAAATCGGATGTTCAGGTAATCAGCGATAATGTCCCCAATGAAATTTTAAAAATTAAAAAGCAAACCGGGAAAAGCATCGTCATTTTCGGTAGCCCGTCGGTAGGGCACAGTTTAACACAACTTCACTTAATTGATGCGTATTGGCTATTAGTCAATCCTGTTTTATTGGGTGAAGGAATACCTCTGTTTAAAAATGTACCTGACAAAAGGATTCTTAAGCTTATCGATACTAAAAAATTTGATTGTGGAGTTGCAGGATTGCATTATATCACGGAAAGATAAGCAGAGCCCGGTAACTCCATTTTGTTCTTAAAACTTTCAGAAAAAAGAGATCGCTTTAATTACAGTTTTTCTAGTTCTACCGTAAAATGACGCATGATGGGTGCTTCGATGAACGATATTCAGGCCGTTTTTAATCTTGTTTCTTCGTTCGAACACATTGGCAACAGTAGCTGCCACATAATCCATGTGACTGTTGGTATAAACCCTCCGCGGTATGGCCAGCCTCACCATTTCGAGTTCGGGATATCTGTTCTCACGGTTGATGGGATCCCTGTCAGCCAGTAACGTTCCGATCTCAACCGCCCGAACACCTCCTTCGAGATAAATTTCGATGGCAAGCGTCTGTGCAACGTATTCCTCTTTCGGAATCGCAGGAAGGAATTCTTTAGCATCGATAAAAATGGCGTGGCCACCGAATGGTTCGATCATAGGAACACCGTAACTTTTAAGTTTGTTTCCCAGGTAAGCAACCTGGTTGATCCGTGTTTCAAGGTAATCGAATTCCGTACCTTCTATAATCCCTGCGAAAGAGCATTCATATCCCTTCCCGACATCCCTCCGTACGTTACATAGCCCTCGAACATGATGTTGTACATCCGTGCATCTTCATACATTTTGCGGCTGCCGAAACCGATAAACCCGCCCATGTTGACAATGGCGTCCTTTTTACTGCTCATCGTCATTCCGTCGGCATAGCTGAACATCTCCTTAACGATTTCCCTGATGGTCTTGTCCGTGTAACCCGGCTCACGGGTCTTTATAAAATAGGCATTCTCGGCGAAACGTGCCGAATCGAAAAATACAGGAATGCCATATTTCTGACCAAGCGAATACACGCCTTTCAGGTTCTGCATCGAAACAGGCTGACCTCCCGAAGAATTACAGGTGACAGTAACGATGATGAGCGGGATTTTAGCTGCCGGATATTTTTTCAGTACAGCTTCCAGCTTGTTCAGGTCGACATTCCCTTTAAAAGGATGATCAACACAAGGATGAAACGCCTCATCAATGGTGCAGTCGATGGCCTTTGCCTTTCGGTATTCGATGTGTCCTTTTGTAGTATCGAAATGTGAATTACCCGGGACCACATCACCTTCTTTTACAAGCAGTGAAAACAGAACATTTTCGGCTGCCCGGCCCTGATGTGTCGGTAAAAAATCGTTGAATCCGAACAATTCCTTTATGGTATCTTTCATGATCCGGTACGAAGAAGCGCCGGCATAGCTTTCATCGCCCAGCATCATGGCCGACCATTGGCGGTCGCTCATAGCGCCTGTACCCGAATCCGTTAGCAGGTCGATGTAAACCCTGTCGCTCCAAAGTTGGAATAAATTATAGCGGGCTTCTTTCAACCATATCTCCCGCTCTTCACGTGTACGATTTCTTGATGGTTTCAACCATCTTTATTTTATAGGATTCAGCAAAGGGTAATTCCATGGGGTCAGATTTTAATTTTAATTTTTTCTACAAATTTTTGGCTGGTTAAAAATGACAGGTGGGTATTGAAACCTTAATTCAGGTACCAAATTTATTCCCATTAAGAATAGAATTCGTCTCTGCGTTTGATGTTCAGGTAACGATGGGTAAATAAAAACCGAAGAAAATATTGAAAATTCATAGTGTTTCCAAAGAGGCAAAAATAATTTTTTTTAGATAGTATACAAGAATTTAATGAAATTTTTTCATGGCTTTGATTATTAGAAAAGAAAAGATACAGGTATAAATAGCCTGCAGCTAACTTCAATAAATCCAACTAAATTTCCTCTTCGTCTTTCTCATCTGTCCACCTTTTAACCTTTTTTTACACAATTTTTCAGGTTTTATTTGCTGTTGGCTATAGGCAATTTCAAAATGCAACTTTAAAAATGGAAATTTAGAAAGCAGATCGGAAAGCAACAATTTGACAATTTTCCCGAAGGGATGCCATTGGAAACAAGTTAACACTATTCACTTACTTTCTCAAAGTGTGCATCAGCCATTGCCTGTTTAAACCTGACTCCTGGCCTGAACTGAACGTTTATCTTTTCGATATTTCTCGATGTCACTTTCTCAGGTGAATCCGAAGGCAGCGATGTAAGACTGATGCTAAAGGTACCGAAATCGCCCAGAGAAACACTGGAGCCTTCCAACAGCATATCCGGAAGATTTTCAAGCAATGCGATAGACGGCACCAATGAAATCCGCTTTCGAATAAGTCGACATATGCCTGATGTAAAGCGCGACATCGTCGAGCTCTATCCTGTTCGTACGGCATATCCGCGCATAGTATTTAACCTGGCCACCGCCTTTTACACCCGGCTGTGCCTGAGCAACTACTTTGTATTTAATATTCATAACGCACAAATTTTGGTAATTGTCTAATCAAATTGCAAATATAATACCTATTATAATTAAAATTAACAGGTATTAAAATAAATTATGATAGCTATTAAAATATGAAATGATACCTGTTAAAAATAGAATTTAATTAATGAACCGGACTAATTGAAACCGGACTTTTGATCTCTTTAACGCTCAACTTTCGAACCCGGAATGCTGATCTTACTTATTTGCACAGTAAAATTTTTATTAATTTTATGGGATCAAAACAGCTATGAAAACCATCCGTATTGAACCTGTAAAGCATAAAGATGAGCACGGATTAAGCTTGCGTTCGGTTTTGATGAAACGGTTATTAAAAACCGAACTAATTAATTTGAAAGCTGAGATAACTTTCTATATTTGCTTGTCAGAAACTAATGGAAACTCCTTTTACTCAATTTTACTATCATAACGCTATGCATACTCAAACCTCCGGCTGAGATCGAAATGCCGCCGAACGATAATGAGTGGCAAGACCCAGAAAGGCTTTCCGAACCGGATAAGGGTCGTCCCCTTGTAACTGACAGGGCGAAGCTGTGAGGAAGGGGATGGGTTTCAGGGTTTCAGGTTCAAAGTTCAAGGTTTAAGATAGCAGTAAATCACGATTTAAATTGGATCTATCCAACATATACTAAAAATAACCATCACCGGCTATGATAACCGCAGAACTAATAATACACAAGGAGACAGAACGAATAAAGCTTGTTTTTGGGTTTGATGATGCAATTAAAACCAAGATACGCAGCATTGAGGGGGCGGTTTGGAGCAAGACTCACAAAGCATGGCTGGTGCCGGATAACGACCATTCGGTCGAAAGGTTGAAGCAGTTATTCCCGGATTTGAAGCTTCCGTTGGTTCGTGTTAATCCTGAAGTAACAACAGAAAAAGCTGCCGAAACCTCCGGAAGAAATACAATCAGCCTAAGAAACCTTATAAAGGTTGAGGTTATTGGAAAAAAAATCATTCTGAAAATGCCCAAAAATGATGCAGATATTGTTTTTGTGCGGGCATTGAAATACAGCCGGTGGGTTTCGTCTGGTTATTTTTGGGATATACCTAATTATCCCGGAAACCTTGATTTACTGAAAAATCATTTTAAGGACAGGATTGATGAGCTTATTATTCATGAAAAATTTGATATTGAGGTATCAAATGAAAAAAGAACCCTGAGTGCCAACGACCTGTTAATAATCAAAACAAAAACCGGAAGACTGAAGCTTATTTTTGCCTTCAACAAGGAGTTCATGAATTTTTTGAAGCAGTTTCCCTATCATAGCTGGGATTCTAAGAATAAGTGGTGGACCA
This sequence comes from uncultured Bacteroidales bacterium, assembly GCA_963761195.1. Classification (GTDB taxonomy): domain Bacteria; phylum Bacteroidota; class Bacteroidia; order Bacteroidales; family JAADJA01; genus JAADJA01. The sequence continues at coordinate 3,408 of CAVXGA010000022.1, read as the reverse complement.
TTCCTTACTCTGAGAAATATTTGGAAGACCTGAAATTATTTGCAGCCGAAAAGGGATATACAACCGTGTATGAAGAGGAACCTGCGGATGGTAAAGGGGTAAAAAGGATAAGCGCTTTCGATATCCCGAATTACCGGCAGTGCCCGGAAGCAATGATTTTGAAACTGAAAGAAATCCGGTACAGCGAAAAAACAATAAAAGTGTATCGGGCAGCATTCGAAGAGTTCATCAATTTTTATCACCGGTATGAGATTAATACGATTGACGAGCAAATGATTATAAAATTCCTGCGATACCTGGTAATGGAACGGAAAGTTTCCACGTCCTATCAAAACCAGTCGATCAATGCTATCAAGTTCTATTATGAAAAAGTGCTTGGCGGACAACGGAAATTTTATTTTATCGACAGGCCAAAAAAGGAAAAGACATTGCCAACGGTTTTGAATGAAGACGAGGTGAAAAGATTGTTTGCAAGCGTCGAAAACATAAAGCATAAATGTATCCTGATGTTAGCATATTCGGCGGGATTACGGCTTGGCGAAATAGTGAGAATGCGCCTTGTGGACATTGACAGGGAAAGGATGCAAATAAGAGTGGAGCAGAGCAAAGGAAAAAAAGACCGGTACACGAAACTGGCTTTTAAATTTCTGAAGGTTTTGGATGAATACCTTGAAGTGTATAAACCAAAGGTGTATCTGTTTGAAGGGGCCAAAGGAGTTGAATATTCGCCCGGCAGCATACAAAACATCATAAAAGTGGTATCGGCAAAAGCGAAGATTAAAAAAAACGTAACGATGCATACGTTGCGGCATACCTTTGCCACACATTCTTTGGAAAACGGAACGGACCTGCGCTATATCCAGAGCCAGATGGGACACGAAAGCAGCCGGACCACGGAGATTTACACGCATATTACCACAAAGGGATTTGACAACATACAAAGTCCCCTTGATCATTTGGATATTTGAAAGAATTAAATAATTTTGTAACAAACAATAACAGCAACAACAAAAACTCAAAGCCATGTATAAACCGGATAAGAAGCAAAAAATCAGAGTTGTAAGGCTAAAAAGCCAAAAAAACTGCTCTGAACCTAAGTCAGAAATAACCACCATTAGTGACCTATACAATCGTTAGCCTGCAAAATAAGAAAACACAAAAAGAGTGAAAAACAAAGCAAAAGAAATGGTTAAAAGAAGGAAGAAATTTCGCAGTCTAACAACGTGCAGTTGCCATCACGCACAAGGCCAATGCTAAAATGCTGACGGCAACTACACTCGGGCGTTAGCCTGCAAAATAAGAAAACACAAAAAGAGTGAAAAACAAAGCAAAAGAAATGGTTGAAAGAATGAAGAAATTTCGCAGTCTAACAACGTGCAGTTGCCATCACGCACAAGGCCAATGCTAAAAGGCTGACGGCAACTACACTCGGGCGTTATGGCAAAAGAAAAAAAAACAATGATATGAAATTTTTGATATTTTGAAAGAATTCGTTCCTCTTTTGGTTAGCTTTAATAACCATAGGCTTTGGATACCTAATATTCCTTTACACGAAAATATTTCGTCAGACAAATCAATTAGCTGAAAAACAAGCAAAGTACTTGAAAGAACAAATTGATACCAGTAGATGAAACTTATGGCATTTTCGAAAGAACAGTCAAACATAGAGGAGACTTAAATAGGTTATATGAATTAAATAAAGAACTAAAAAAACAACTTGAAAGACAAAAAGATACCGAGTTGAAAAACCTTGATGAGCAACTAAACGATATTTCCCAAAACCTCATGAAAAGTTCTGAAATTCAACATAAAGAATTTGAAAAATTAAAAGAAGAAATAGCAAAAACTAAAAACTCAACTTCCATTAAATACGATGAACTTATTCAGAAGTATCAACTTGAAAACCAATTCAAAAATTAAAATTGAAAAGTTAAAACGCGTATTTGTAATAATGCCATATTCTGAACAAGCAAACAAAAATTATCAGATTATAAAAGACACTTGCTTGGAACAAGGACTTGAAGTTATTAGGGCTGACGAAATGATTTCCGCTGGTGAATCTATTGCCAAAAAATCAAAAGTTTAATTTCAAAATCTGATTTAATTATTGCAGATGTTACAGGTAACAATGTTAATGTCATGTATGAATTAGGTTTTGTTTCGCACATGGCGTTAACAAACCTGTAATTTTACTTGCTTCAAAAATTGATGAATTGAGAATAGATGTTGTATTTAATTATAAGATTATACTTTTTCAACGAATCAAAAGAAAGCAAAGAAAAACTATCAGTTGGCTTAAAAAGAACTCAGACTTAGAAGAAATCAAAGAAGAAAATTCTAATCGCATTAAGAGACGCATTGATTAATCAAATACCCTTAAATGATTATCTTAATTTGATGTACAAGATGCTATCTGTGACATTTTAAATAAAGACTAATATGAAATTTACAATTGATTTTGAAAAAGAGATAAATTCAATGCTGAAAAGTAATATTGGATTATGTCCTTATTTCCGAAAGAATAATCATCAATTCTTTGAAAGATATTGTGATATGGATTATTTCTTTCATCAGCATTTTCACCCCAAATATTTTCATAGATTTCTTTCTAAAAAATGGATTTTCGCATCTAAGAAATTTATTAAAAGATGATTCCGCATTCGAAAGTCCTTTGTTCTTTTTGCTTTTTAAAGCATTTGTTTATGCAGAGATTAAATTCATCGTCAATTATATTCCACAAAATAGTCATGAAGAAAGACTTACCGGACATCTAATTTCTAAATAGCTAACTCTTTAAATATTATAAATGAGGCATTTGAGCAGAAAGCATTTGAGTTATACCAGTCAAAAGTTGAGTTAGAATTTCATTATGCTGATTTATCATCTAATAATAGAGAAAAACACACTGGTGCTGACTTAGGACTAATATTCCATATCAATCTACCTGACTATCAAGAAAGGGTAAATGTTGCCATTATCCAATCAAAGAAATTCGATAAAAGCGCATCAATAGATTTAAGACAAATTGAAACATTAAAAAAGTTTGCCGAAGAATTGGATATTATTGCTTTTATGATATGAATAGCAATGACAGAACTTCGCCATTAATTCAGAAAGCAAATTCAATTACATCAATTCTTGGAAATGATATTGAGAAAATGAAAACAAAATCATTGAAAAGAAATGACATAACTGAAAGATATGATGGGGGAATTCCGCTTTCTATATTTCTAATTTTTGATATGCTAAATCCAGAGAATGACTCAGTGAAATCATTCTCAAATATTTGGGAAGCTGAAAACTTCATTGACAATCGAAATCGAGATTTTCAACTTTCAAGAGTACTTACAGTATCAGTTGGTGGAATTTCAAAAAGTAATCAAGATTTAAGGAATATTGGCCGATGAC
>CAVXGA010000021.1:0-132281 GCA_963761195.1 uncultured Bacteroidales bacterium | reverse complement strand
TTTTGCAAATAAATATAGGAAACACATCTCAGGTTCCCTGAATATATGTCCTTAATTTGCAAACACTGATAAATGGTACTTTAAAATGAAAAACCCGGAGAAGATTCCGGGTTTTCTTTTTGGAGGATCCAATTATTTTTTCCTGACTTCTGACGCTTTTGAATTTTTGATTTGATTCATTTTCTATATCATTAAAAACCAACGATATAAAAATGATAAATTCGAATTTTACCGCACTAACGCATATTTTTGCAGTGTGTATTCCATCTGAAAAGGCAAGACCAAATCTGGTTCCACAGCTGTACAGGTAGTTCAATACATTGGTAGCCGATCGAAAATTGCCAAGCATATCGAGAGTGCAAAAGACGATATAGAGATTAAAATACTGTGGGAGAAGGCCAAAGAGACTATGGACCAACAAACAACCCAAGCTAACTTGTTTCCTGAATAAAAACAAAGAAGACTAATCGTGGAAAAGGTGGAATCCACGAAAATGTCGTTAAGAAACATCAGTGCCATTGGCTGGAACATCACTGAAACTTAGATCCGGGATACCCTTACTGAATAAACGATCAAGTTTCTGTCTCCCACAAATGAAAACATGAGCAGTCCTCTTGCCCATCTTATTAAAAACTGGAATTTCTTACCGCACTAAACGTCAGAAGTCAGGACATTGATAAAAATCTATTTTTTGCAAATAAATATAGGAAACACATCTCAGGTTCCCTGAATATATGTCCTTAATTTGCAAACACTGATAAATGGTACTTTAAAATGAAAAACCCGGAGAAGATTCCGGGTTTTCTTTTTGGAGGATCCAATTATTTTTTGGAAGATTTCTTATGCTTCTTCACTGCTTTCTTTGCTTTCTTCTCCATCTTTTTGCGGATAACAGCCTGGGCTGCCGCCAGACGTGCGATCGGCACCCGGAAAGGCGAGCAGCTCACATAGTTCAATCCAACCCGGTGACAAAAATCAACGGATGAAGGTTCGCCGCCATGTTCACCGCAAATTCCGAGCTTGATGTTTGGTCTCGTTTTCCGGCCTTTTTTAACAGCCATTTTTATCAATTGACCAACACCCTCCTGGTCGAGTGCCTGGAAGGGATCAACTTTCAGTATGTTCTTCTGCAAATAAACCGGAAGGAACTTGCCTGCATCATCACGCGAATAGCCAAATGTCATCTGTGTTAAGTCATTTGTTCCGAAGGAGAAGAATTCGGCCGATTTGGCGATCTCATCTGCTACCAGCGCAGCCCTGGGAACTTCAATCATGGTTCCGACAAGGTAATCAATGCGGTCATTCTTTTCCTTAAACACCTGTTCAGCCGTCGACCGAACAATATCTTCCTGCATTTTCATTTCAGCCAGTGTTCCGGTCAGGGGTATCATAATCTCAGGAATAGCTCTGATCTTTTTCTTCTTCAGGTTCAATGCGGCTTCAATAATGGCGCGTGTTTGCGTTTCCGAAATTTCAGGATAGGTATTTCCCAACCGGCAGCCTCTATGACCCAGCATTGGGTTAAATTCTGCAAGGCTTGCAATTTTATCTTTTACATCTTTTAGCGAAATTCCCATCAGCTCAGCCATTTCCTTCTGCTCTTTATCTTCATGGGGAACAAATTCGTGCAGGGGAGGATCAAGCAAACGAACAGTAACAGGAAGATCGTGCATGGCTGCGAAAATTCCTTCGAAATCTTTACGCTGAATAGGTAACAGCTTTTTGAGTGCCTTTTTTCTACCTGTTATATCTTCAGCAAGGATCATTTCGCGCATGGCCTGAATTTTATCTTCACCAAAAAACATATGCTCTGTTCTGCAAAGACCGATACCGACGGCGCCAAAATCCCGTGCTACTTGTGAGTCGTGGGGCGTGTCAGCATTGGTACGTACTTTAAGGCGTGCAATGCTATCCGCAATTTTCATCAATTCACCAAAATAACCACTCATCTCAGGTTTCTTTGTCAGGATTTTCCCTTCATAAACTTCGCCGGTTGAGCCGTTCAAAGAAATCCAGTCGCCTTCTTTAAAACTTTTTCCGTCACATATCACGGTTCTGGCCTTGTAATCTATTTTGATCGCACCGGCTCCTGAAACGCAACATTTTCCCATTCCACGGGCAACAACAGCCGCATGGGATGTCATTCCGCCTCTTGCGGTGAGAATACCTTCGGCAACATTCATCCCTTTCAGATCCTCGGGAGAGGTTTCAATTCTCACCAATACCACCTTCTTTTCTTTCGCAGCCCATTCTTCTGCTTCATCAGCATGAAAAACAATCTGTCCGGTAGCTGCTCCCGGAGAGGCAGGTAATCCTTTTGCAATGACACGGGCTTTTTTTATCGCGTTTTCGTCAAATACAGGATGCAACAATTCATCCAGTTTATTGGGTTCGACCCGCATGACAGCCGTTTTTTTGTCTATTTTCCTGCTCCTCAGCATATCCATGGCAATTTTCACCATGGCTGCACCGGTACGTTTACCGTTTCGTGTTTGCAGCAACCATAGCTTTCCATCCTGAATTGTAAATTCGAGGTCCTGCATGTCCTTGTAATGATCTTCCAGCTTTTGTTGTGTTGTATCAAGTTCTTTATAAACCTGCGGCATGACTTCCTCAAGAGATGGAAAATTTGTTTTCCTGTCTTTTTCGGAGACTTTTGCAAGCGCTGCCCAGCGAAGTGAACCTTCTTTTGTAATTTGCTGGGGCGTGCGGATACCGGCTACCACATCTTCACCCTGGGCATCGATAAGGTATTCACCGTTAAAAATATCCTCACCGGTACCGGCATCGCGGGTAAATGCAACCCCTGTACCTGAATTTTGTCCCATATTTCCAAACACCATTGCCTGAACATTAACGGCAGTTCCCCATTCATCAGGAATACCATTTAATTTTCTGTAAAGCTTGGCGCGATCGTTCATCCAGCTTCCAAAAACAGCCATTACGGCTCCCCAAAGCTGATCCCAAGGATCATTGGGGAAATCCTTTCCTGTTTTATCTTTTACCGCTTTTTTAAACCGTTTTACAAGTTCTTTCAGGTCGGCTGTATTAAGCTCGGTATCTAGGACTACTTTTTTTTCTTCCTTCAAATGCTCAATGATTTCTTCAAACGGATCAACATCTTCTTTAGATGCCGGCTTGAGGTCCATAACTACATCGCCATACATCTGAACAAACCTTCTGTACGAATCCCATGCAAACCGCTCGTTACCGGTTTTTTTTGCGATCCCTTTTACTGCGTCATCGTTTAATCCAAGGTTCAGAACGGTATCCATCATACCGGGCATGGAAGCCCGGGCACCAGAACGGACCGAAACAAGACAGGGATCGTTTTTATCACCAAATTTGGTGCCCATCACCTTTTCAATATTTTTAACTCCGTTTTCAACATCTTTTTTAATCAGTTGAATAACCTTCTCTTCACCTTCCTTATAGTAAAGTGTACAAACTTCTGTTGTGATTGTAAATCCCGGAGGAACCGGAACACCAATCAGGTTCATTTCGGCAAGGTTGGCACCTTTGCCGCCCAATAAATTTTTCATGGAAGCATTGCCTTCTGCTTTCTTATCTCCAAATGTATAAACATGTTTCGTAGCCATAATGAATTTTTTTTTACTTAACTGTTGATTATGTGAAATTTATCTTTTAAAAAATAAGGTTGCAATGTTACGAAAAAAATAACGAATCAAGATTTTTCATAGTATGTTTGCCTAACTATAAAGCAACTGTAGTTTGAAAGATAAACAGATTAAAAACGAAAATGATTGTTTTGTGGGAATTCGTACACTATTTTAAAAAAAATTATAATTTATTTGCTGAAATATAAAAAAAAGCTATTTTTGCACTCCCAAAAAACACATAACAATGAAAAGGACATTTCAACCATCGAGAAGAAAGAGAACGAATAAACACGGGTTCAGATCCAGGATGGCTACAAAAAATGGACGTAGGGTTTTAGCAACCAGACGTGCTAAAGGTCGTAAAAAATTGACGGTATCGGACGAAAAACTTGATAAACGATAGGTATCAGAACATTCTCGGGAAAAAATATTCAAGAGGGGATAAATTAATTTATCTCCTTTTTTCTTTTTTTGAAGGTCTTGTCGTTGAGTTGCGAGAAATGTCATAATTTTGCTTTCCGGCAAACTTCCTGAAAAAAATATTTTGTTTTTATCTGAGTTATATTCACAAAAAATTTTAACATGCAATTTCTCAGGACAATACTGATCATACTCATTATTTACTACGTCGTCAGGTTTTTCTCACGCGAAGTCCTGCCATTTTTGGCAAAATATTTCATCTACCGGAATATCAAGGATAACCAGAAAAAACAAGATAATTCAAAAAGAAAGACCGGTGAGGTAAACATAGAATATACGCCTGAAAAAAAAGAGATACTGGATAAGCTGGGCGAATATACCGATTACGAAGAAATTAAGGATTAATTATCTAATAAACTGAATATGAGAAATCTGTCGATTAAAAGTGCAATCCCATATCTTGCTGCCATTGTGATTTTTATTGTGATAACCATGGCCTATTTGAATCCATTGATTGAAGGAAAAAAACTAAGACAGGACGATATTACCCGGAATAAAGGAATGTCGAAAGAGATAGTCGATTACAGAGAAAAGACAGGAAATGAGCCTTTATGGACCAACTCCATGTTCAGTGGTATGCCGGCTTACCAGATTTCTACCAAATACCCGGCTAATCTTATCCGGTTTATCGATCAGATATTTCTTTTGGGATTGCCTCATCCGGCTGATCTGGTTTTTCTTTATATGATCGGATTTTTTATTCTGCTCATTGTTTTAGGAGTGAATCCATGGCTTGGAATTGCGGGATCCATTGCATTCGGGCTCTCTTCTTTTTTCCTGATTGTACTGGAAGCAGGTCACAACTCACAAGCCCATGCAATCGGTTACATGGCGCCGGTAATTGCCGGCGTAATCCTTACATACAGGGGAAAATACATTTTAGGGGGAGTTGTTTCTGCATTGTTCCTGGCACTCGAAGTCTGGGCAGGCCATCCTCAGATATCGTATTATCTGATGTTGTTATTGCTGATTTTTGGCATTGTTCAGTTGATCGATGCCATCCGATCAAAAAAGTATGCTAACTTTTTTAAGGCTTCAGCCATTGTTATTGCTGCCGGAATTATTGCTGTTTTAACGAACATTGCAAGTTTATGGGCTACCTATGAATACGGAAAATACACCATCCGGGGCAAAACCGACCTGACTACGGATAAGGAGAACCGAACATCCGGGCTGGATAAAGATTATGCTACGCAATGGTCGTATGGAGTTGCGGAATCATTTTCACTGATGATACCTGATATAAAGGGCGGAGCAACAGGCTATATCGGGAACGATGAATATGCGCTGAAAAATGTTGATGAGCAGTACAAACAAACAGTTGCCAATAATACGAATAAATATTGGGGAGACCAGCCTTTCACTTCGGGACCTGTTTATGCAGGAGCAATCATTGTTTTTCTGTTTATTTACGGCTTATTCCTGATAAAGGGAAAGATGAAATGGTGGCTGCTTGCGGGAACTTTGCTTTCAATTATGCTTGCATGGGGGAAAAACTTCATGCCACTGACTGATTTTTTTCTGGATTATTTCCCGGGCTACAACAAGTTCAGGGCCGTATCGATGACGCTGGTGATTGCGGAACTCACGATTCCGCTGCTTGCCATCATCGCATTAAATAAAGTCCTTTCTGATCCGGCAGGAATAAAGCATAAAATAAGAATAGCAAAATTTCAGATCGACCCGTTTTACCTGGCTTTTAGCATTACTGCCGGTATTACGTTGCTGTTTGCATTATTTCCTTCAGTGTTTTTTAATTTTTTGAGCGATCAGGAAGTTCTTTCAATTGCCAGGCAGAAAAGTTCAAACCCGCAATATGTCAGCCAGATCACCGATTATTATGCCAATGTTGAAGTGGCCCGAAAAGCAATTTTACGGGCTGATGCTTTCCGTTCTCTTGTATTTATAATACTCGGAGGTGCTGCTGTTTATGCGTTTACGATCGGCAAACTGAAAAAAAATTATACCATTGCGGCCATTACACTTTTGATTTTGATCGATATGTGGTTTGTTGATAAGCGGTATTTGAATAATGATAGTTTTATTTCAAAATCGAAAAGTGAAACCCCCTATGTAAAGACGAAAGCCGATGAACTGATCCTGAAAGATAAGGATCCTGATTACAGGGTTTTGAACCTTACGGTTGATCCTTTTGCAGATGCCAGTACTTCCTATTTTCATAAATCGATCGGAGGTTATCACGGTGCCAAGCTCAGACGTTACCAGGAACTTTATGATCATCAGATCAAAGGGAAATACAACATGAGCGTACTTGATATGCTGAACACCCGGTATATCATTCAGCCGGATGATAAAAAGCAGCCCACGGTATATCCGAATGTAAATGCATGTGGAAATGCCTGGTTTGTAAGAGAGGTAAAGTTTGTTAAAAATGCAGACGAAGAATTGAATGCGTTGACTGATTTCGACCCGGAAAAAACCGCTGTTGTTGATGAAAATTTTAGTAAATACCTTGAGGGATTTACCCCTTCTTTTGATTCGACTGCCCTGATAAAACTTGTTGAATATGAACCTAACGATTTGAAATACCAGGTGAATACATCAAAAGATCAGCTGGCTGTATTTTCAGAGATTTATTACGATAAAGGCTGGAACGCTTACGTTGATGGTAAGAAAATGCCCTATTTTAGGGCTGATTATGTATTGAGGGCGATGATTATTCCGGCCGGAAAGCACCTTGTTGAATATAAATTTGAGCCCATAGCGTACAGTGTTGGAGAAAAAATTTCCTTTGCCTCCTCCCTTTTATTAATACTCCTTGTTGTTGGATACGGAGTGAATGAAATAAGAAATTATTTCAGAAAAGAGGAATGAAAAAAGTTCTCATAATAACCTATTACTGGCCACCGAGTGGAGGTGCAGGCGTTCAGCGCTGGCTGAAATTTGTGAAATACCTCAGGGAATTTGGCTGGGAACCTGTAGTTTATACTCCAGAAAATCCGGAAGTACCTGCCATTGACCATTCGCTTGAAAAAGATATTCCGGAAGGGATTACCGTACTGAGAACCAAAGTCTGGGAGCCCTATTCAGCTTACAAGCGCTTTGTCGGAAGAAAAAAAGATGACAGCATAAAAGCCGGTTTTCTCTCCGAAAAAAAGAAAGCCGGATTAACCGAAAAAATAGCTGTCTGGATTCGCGGAAATTTCTTTATTCCCGATGCCCGAAAATTCTGGATCAAGCCTTCGATAAAGTATTTGACAAACTATCTGAAAGAACATCCGGTTGATGCCATCGTCTCAACAGGACCTCCGCACAGCATGCATCTGATTGCGCTGGGAATTAAAAAAAAGTTGAACATTCCCTGGCTCGCCGATTTCAGGGATCCCTGGACAAATATTGATTTTTATGATAAATTAATGTTGTCCGATTTTGCAGATAAGAAACATAAACGAATGGAATTAAGCGTTCTGAAAGCTGCCGATAAACTCGTGACAGTAAGTTGGAACTGGGCTCTGGATTTTAAAAAATTGGGGGCTAAAAAAATTGACGTAATAACCAATGGTTTCGACCCGGATGATTTTAACAACATAAAGTTTAATCCGCCTCAAAAGTTTACCATGGTCCATATTGGTTCTATGAACAGGGACCGAAATCCGCATGTGCTTTGGGAAGCGTTGAATGAATTATTGACAGAAGAACCTTCACTTTTACATGATTTAAAAATAGTGTTTATTGGTCAGACGGATTACTCAGTTTTTGAATCAATTGAAAAATTTGGGCTGTCAGAATATGTTGAAAAAACCGATTACAAACCCCATGATGAATTAATGAATAGCGCGGCAAATGCAAGTGTATTGTTGCTGCCGTTGAACAATACTCCAAATGTAAAGGGTATAATTCCTGGAAAAATATTCGAATATCTGGCATTAAAAAGACCTGTTTTATGCATAGGATCCAATCTGGGAGACAGCGCTAAAATAATAAAAGAATGTCATGCTGGCTTTGTTATCGATTTCAATGATAAAGTGACAATGAAAACGTGTATCCGGGATTTGTATGAACGTTATAAATCTGATAACCTTTATTTAGATGAAGACGATGAGATCATAAACCAGTTTTCACGTAAAAATTTGACCAAAAAAATTGCAGGATTATTGGATGAGATGATATCTGAAAAAGTTTTTCCTTAATTGGAAAACTTATTTCGAATGCAAGGTTTGTTATGACTGACAGCGGAGGTATTCAGGAAGAAACTACTGTGTATAAAGTTCCGTGCATTACCTTGCGAAATAATACGGAAAGGCCGGTTACTATTTGGGAAGGAACGAATCAATTGGCAGGTTCCGGCAAAGAGAAAATTGTTGAGTTTGCAAATGAGATATTAAACGGCCAATGGAAAGAAGGTAAAGATTCCTGAGTTGTGGGATGGAAAAACTTCTGAAAAAATTGGAACTGTTTTAGAAAATATGAAGCCATGACATTTATACAAACAATCTGGAGATCTTATTTAAGAATAAAGAACCCAACATGCACCATCAGGGCTGCAAGTCTATCAAGAAATGTGCACTTTGAGAAAGGTGTTACCGTGGAATACGGCTCGCATATTCAGGCTGATAGAATCGGGAAGTATTCGTATGTAAATAAATATTGCCTGATTGAAAAAAATACGGTGATTGGACGATTTTGCTCAATAGCGTATAATGTTAAAATCGGTTTAGGCAGTCATCCTACTGATTGGGTTAGTACACATCCGTTTGCATACGATTCGAAATATAAATTTGTCAGAGAATCTAAATCATTTCAGAGTAATGTGAAGAAAAAGACAATGGTGGGAAATGATGTATGGATTGGAGCAAATGCGATCGTTTTGGCGGGAATTACTATTGGTGATGGTGCAATTATTGGCGCAAATTCGCTCGTGACCAAAGATGTAGAACCGTATTCAATTGTTTTTGGAATACCGGCTGAGTTTCAGCGATTCCGGTTTAAGGAGCAGATTATTGATGAACTGTTAAAATCAAAATGGTGGAACTGGGAAGACGATAAAATCATTAAAAATGTGGATCTTTTTAGTGACCCTGATAAACTCGTTGCTTTTTTGAAGAATCCGTCCCTTTAATTTCTATTCTGTATTGATTACCTTATTCACAAAACCGGAAATATCATAATTCTCATTAAAGACTTTATATAGTTCCGACATGATCGGGTATTCACAGGCTGCCGATGATGTTTTGGAAATTCCTTCGCAAAAAACACTCACAGCTATCTTTCCCTCCAGAACCACTTTATCTGAAATATTGTCTGTAAAAAATCCTTTGCCAATAAGCAATCCCAGAGTCCTGTTACGGCTAAGGTCGTTCAGGGCAGTAAGGCTGAAATCGCCGTACCCGCAATAATTAAACATCGTTTCCGACTTTCCTCCGTATTTTAACAGGATATCCTTCATTTCGTTAAAGGCTTTGGTCAAAAATAAAAACCGGAGATTGGGTGAATTAAAATGAGCATCAACAATGCCTGTTGCAATGGCGTAAATGTTTTTCAGAATGCTTAGTATTTCAACACCGTTAACATCGGTTGTAAAATCGATATGAACGGGTGTATCAGCAAAGATTTTTTTAAACAGCATCAAATGTTCAGGATTTTCCGAGCCTAATGTGAATGCGGTCGGCAGTTTATTGATAAGCTCACGGGCAAAGGTCGGTCCCTTAAATGAGCAAACAGGGTTTGAAAGATATTTGGAGAGGCTTTCCGTGATGGTATGCTGATCTTTGCTAAACCCTTTTGCCAGATTTAATAAAATGGCTTTCGGATTAAGCATATCCTTTACCTTCAAAACATAATCGACTGTTGCATTAGAGGGCAATGCAAGAAAAACAATGTCAGCATCCGTCAAAATCCTTTCATCTGTTGAAGCTTTCAGAACCTTGCTCAGTTTAAAATTAGGGAAATATTTGAAATTAATCCTTGATTCATTGATCGAATCAACAACATCCTTCTCAATAGATAGAAGTGTGACATTATATTCGTGCTTTCTCGCTAAGGTATTTCCCAACGCCGTACCAATAGAGCCAGCGCCTATGACGACAATGTTTTTGATTGTTGAATCCATGTGTTATGCGTAAAAAACAAATTAGCTAAGCAAAAATACATTTAATTTAAGAAGTATCTTAAACGAATAGAAACTTGGTTATGTGAATTTTATTAAACTGCTGGGGACAACGCCAAATGATGTACAGAAATATGCATTATTTCAACATCACTCGAAGGAGGAGAGATTATAAATCTAAAGGTGACAAATTAGACTTCTTTTCTGGTAAAATTAAAAGGGGGTAGAATAATTAAACCTATGCCAGCTTTTGCTGAAAGATTAGTAAATTGCTCCCTGATATATGGAAAAATAGTTGCCGCTCCGTTAACTTTACCAAATTCTTCAAGGTTTAAAGATGTGTCACCAATCTTTTCAAAAATCCAAACCATTTTGATACTTGCTGTCACTTCAATAGTTTCTTCAAGTTTTTGGGTGAACGATAATGTTTCCGTTACAAAAACTGTTTTGTCTTTCACTTGAACATTGACATCGACATTTACAGAACTATTTGTCTTAGATTGGTCAAAAGTTACTTCGGCTTCTTTTTTGAAATTATTCTCCATTAAGAGAAGATTTAAAATTTTGAAACCTGATTCTAACTGACTACTTTTTTCCATTACGCGGCAATTGCATAGTTTGATTCTCCTGCTTTTCCTGAAAGAGCTATATCATTATTGCTGTTGGCATAAATGCCATTTGTTTCAATGGATGAAATTATGGAGACATTATAAGATAAAACAGTAACTTCAGACAACACTACCAATGGCTCTTCCAAGAAAATTTGAGAATAGGGTTGGCCATTAGAGGCAGTGTGAACATCTGTTATTTCAACAATCTGGCAATTTATTATATTAACCGAATAGAACAGATCATAAAGATTGCCTTTGGCTTCATATTCAACCTTTTCCAAACCCACAACAGCATCATCAGTGATGAAACATAGATTTTGGGTAGGAAATTTTTCAATAAACCGGAAAACCCCCACTGGCGCGATTCTGAAGCTTTTTGGCCTGAACGTTGAGACTCGTGCCAAGCATACCAGTCTTTCCGTTAAAATTTTTTAATTTATGGTTCAGGCTCATAATGCGAAATTACTGATTTTTTATTCCCTGCAACTGATACCCTAGTTGGGCGCGACCTTGTAGCTCATGCCTCATTAATTAAAGTTCCTTCCTCTTTTCCAATCACAAATTCCAAATCTGATTTTATACATCCACCATACACGGATATTATTCCACCATCATCGGATATCTCTCCACCATCAACGGAAATCTCACCACCATCTTCCGATATCTCTCCGCCATCATCGGATATCTCTCCACCATCGTCGGATATCTCACCACCATCGTCGGATATCTCTCCACTATCTTCGGATATCTCTCCACCATCAACGAAAATCTCACCACCATCAGCGTATATTTCATCACCATCGTCGGATATCTCTCCACCATCTTCGGATATCTCTCCACTATTTACGGATATTCTTCCACCCGAGCCGGATATTCTTCCGGCATAAGTGGATATTCAACCTCAACATTCGGATATCCTCCCGTCATCAACGGAACTTCAATTCCAATCCGCTATTTCTTCAATCCGGTAAACTTTATTCCCG
This sequence comes from uncultured Bacteroidales bacterium, assembly GCA_963761195.1. Taxonomy (GTDB): domain Bacteria; phylum Bacteroidota; class Bacteroidia; order Bacteroidales; family JAADJA01; genus JAADJA01. Next base: position 120,520 of record CAVXGA010000021.1, on the reverse strand, counting down.
CTATTCGTTTATAAACCTCACCCCAATGCTGGCGCGAGCTTATAACTCATGCCAAATATTTACTTTATTATTCTGATTACTTAACTTCTCTATCATGACATTTTGAGCGTTCGGCTAATTATTACAAATTTATTCTTTTTATGGTTTGCAATAAAAAGAAATTATATGATTAAAGCACAAACTAAAAGCGACCGTTAGCGAAGGGGCACCTCATCTTCCAATGTTAATCCACAGAACCGCACGGCTCCTAAACTGTCATTGACCAAATCTCTACTCCAGGATCACTCAGGTTATACCTGGTTTCCAACAACAACATCTTGAATATGATTAATCCATTGCAGGAGGGCCAACCATCAACACGTTGGCCTTTTTTGTATACGTAATTGATCTCTTTTTCTAAAGGATTCCAATCGATGATTTGATCGACCTGCCTTAAAAAGGTGTTCTTGCGTGTATGACGCTCTACGTAGGCTTGACTAAAACTCATTTGTATGTTCTTTTTGATCATACAATAAAACTATGAATTTTATCGACTCTGACCTTGAAAAACTTATAAAACCTTTTAACTATAAGCTGTTCATATGTGTTCTGCCTTGCAAAGGTCTCAAATTATTAACTCATGCTTGCTGCAAGCAAGAATTCCATTTGCTTTTCCCTTAGGGTCCATAGGACTCTTTCGGTCAGTCCTGCGGATCGTTAGGATATGGTGCGTCATTGATTCAATAATATTCTGATTATTCGCAGGTTAGGGCTTATAAAAAATTAACTTTAAATAATACAATATAACCCACTTTCGTGCGCTTTAATAGTATATAAGAAAGAGACGAAACAGAAATTTAAAAACTAAAACTATGAACCAGGAAAATGAAAGTTTGAAAAACAGTTGTGAAAAAGCCTTAGAGGCTTTGGCAAAATTAAAGGATCCCAACTTCACAGATATCCAGTCGAAGTTGGAATGGTGCCTCGGCAGTTACGATCATGATAAAAACCCGGCCGGGCTGCATGAGTATGGCACTAAATCACTGGAAGTACTAAAAACCCTGAAGGAACAGCAACCCCGCAAGGTCGCGAAAAAGGTAATCGATGACCTTGAAAATGCCATCAGTAATTACAGTCATCGTTAAGAAGCTTCAATTTGGCCGGTGGCATTATTTCAGCGAATAAATGTACCTATTAATACTGATAATCTTCAGGGGTCATCGCTTGAAGGTCAGTTCCATATGGTTAGGATCTTTCAATCTAAGCCCATGCAATAGTATAACCTGAATAATGAAAAAGAGAGAAGGAAACATTGATTACAAACTTTTAGTGAAGACACTAAAAGCAACCGGGGGGTAAAGGCCATAAACGACTTTTAACATATCCTTAGACAAAGAAACGGCTAAAATGCTGTTGATCCCTCACCAGATAAGACGTAAAATCAATACAGGTCTTTGTGGCATTCGGAGCAAAGGTCAGTTTTCCAGGCATCACCGATATCTACGGGATGGACAAATTTAAGTGTTGAGTTAACGGAAGTCGTTTGCAACGTATCAGGAGCTCCCTGAGCTACAATAGAGTGGCAAAGATTACAATCGCGGGAAATCACACGGCCTGATTTTTCCTGATGCCGGTCATTATGACACCTAAAACATCCAACGAATTCCAAATGGCCGATGTTGTTTTGATAGGCGCTCCATTTTACCTTCATTTCCGGAAATATATTTTTTTTGAATTCATTTTGAATCCCCGTAACGGCTTTATCAATCAAATCCTTCTTTTCGCTGAACACATCTGCATAACTTGTTTTATAATAATTGTACACCTCTGTCTGAATATAATTCATCGCACTGTCAGTAGTCGAGAAATTAGTACCTACAACGGTTGCTGCAAGAGATTTAATACCCGGAAGTTCCTTCGGGATCTCCCCTGCAGTGATCGCATTATTGATAAACTTCACCGGCGTATGATAATCGTGTGAAGGCCGGTTATGGCAGTCCATACAATCCATTACCCTGATTTCAAGAGAATCCAGCTGCTGTTGAGACAATTTATTGTCTTCATCCTCATATACAACAGACTCACCGGTTTTTGTGTTTGTATATCTCACCCAAGGTATATTTTGACGGGTTGCTTCGGTAGCAACATATTCGATTTTTACATCCGGATTGATGTGCCAGTGAATACCTTCCTGTAATCCCAGGGCGCTGTATGCAGGTCCTGTTTTCATCTCAAGATTGATGTCCCATTCCGTGTTATTTTCATCCGATAAATAATGCCTTTCGACGATCAGTTGGCGTGCATAGAATTTTTGCGGCCAGTGGCATTCTTCACAGGTTTCGCGTGCAGGCCGCAAATTGCTAATGGGTGTGGGAATAGGCTTTGGATAGTTACCAAAAGTTACCGCATAAACCTGGTATAATCCTGAAAGTTTTGAACGTACATACCAGTCAGCTCCGGCACCCACATGACATTCAACACACGCTACGCGAGCATGTGAAGAATTCTGATAGGCTGTGTATTCAGGTTTCATAACTTCATGACAAAGTGTACCGCAAAATTTTACGGATTCGGTATAATGAAAAGCCTCATAACTGCCAACTGCTGATATCAGTAAAAAGAAAATGGATCCTACGCCGAAAATCATAGCTGCATTCCTTACCTTCGGGTCATTCAGGTCGACTTTCGGCCATGTTTTTTCATAAACGATATGCTGTTTTTTATCCTTTTGGTACTTAATAACCATCCCAGTGGGAATAACAACCAACCCGATTACAAAAAATGCGGGTAGAACAATCCACATAAATAATCCGAGATAGGAGCTTCCCTGTGCGAAAAACATGGATATCGCAAACAGGAATCCGATCATAAATAAGCTAACGATGGCAATGGTGGCGCCAATAAATGAGGTCCAGTTATAAAATGATTGAGGTAATTTCATGCGTTGTAATTTTCAGGGTTTGAAATAACGGTTTATCACGTGTAATCAATGCCAGCCGTCGATCATGCTTTTAAAATTGCTGAACGGTGTTTTTCCCATGGTGCAAAAATAAATATGAACAATCATAAATATGGACAAAATAAAGCCCATTAAAATATGAATCAAATCCGTAAGATGGATACCGCTCATTCCAAGAAATTTAGATAAAATAACTTCCGGATACAGGAGTCCAAGGCCTGTTATGATTAAGAACGGAAGTAAAAGGTACATGGCAGCTATGTAGCTCACCTTCTGCAAAGGGTTAAATTTCCTCCTGATTGAAATTGGAAACGGAGCCGATTGCTTTTTAAAAATACCAAAGGTGTAATACATGAATTGCTTCGTAAGTCTTTGGATAAGTCCCTTTCTTTTTAATTTATAATATTTGCCGTTAGGTGTTACCCAATTTGCGATTATATAAAAGATATAATCAATGACTACGATAATTCCGGCAATGTTGTGGATCGTCACTGCAAAATCAAACCGGATCATTGGATAATCGGGACTTGAATATTGCATACTTAGTCCGGTTATAATCAACACAAGAAACATGAACGCATTGATCCAATGCCAGATTCTGACCCAAACAGGATATAAATAAACTTTTTCTGTCATGCTATTTCCTATTCTTTATAAATCTTAATAATCCGTGAATGATGACCCCGGCAAACACCAGTACGAATAATCCGATACTTACGATGTTCAGATAAAAGTTTCGGTTTGCGCCGATGATGTATGAATTATTTAATATGGCCGCATTAAAAAATCCCAGGCTGTTTCTGCGTTCTTTTGCCTGGAACTTATAAAGAGATGCCATTAAAATTGAATTTTGCGAATGGCATTCTACACAAGCTTTAACTGCCTTTTCTTTCGGCTGAATATTATGCGCAACAAGAATTGAATCATTCTTCTCAGCATGACATTCGATGCACCTTACATTGGCAAAGTGCAAAGCCTGGTTAGGCAGCCATTCGTGCTTTTGAAGAATATTCGGATTTTGTTTATCCGAAATCAATTGATATTTATCAATATTTGCATGGCAGCTCAGGCAGATATTGTTATCATAAATAATGGTCTCCTTTAAATTTTCGCTGGTTCTCGCAGTAATTTTATATGTATGCGGATTGTGACACATCGAACAGGTAAATTCTTCGCTGTGTTTTGTCGAATGAACACTTTTCAGGAATTCTTCTTCAATCTGTTCAAAATGATACTTTGCATAGGCTTCGTCACCACCATGACAGTCCAGACATTTTGGTTTTTCCTCCATCCTCAGTTCACCTGAATGAGGAAATTTTTTGAATTCATAGGAATGACAATCGGTGCATTGCAAATATTTATGATTCGACTGATAAAAGGTAACACTGTCGAATACAAAATAGGGGTTCATTCTGTCCTTTATTTCATGCTGTGTAACTTCATTGTAATAATGATAGGTTTTATGTCCATGACATTTAAAGCACAGATGATTCTCCGCAGCATTGGGAAATTCATTTTCTTTCGCGTCATCCTGCGAAAAAGAATTTTGAATCCCTGTAAAAATAACGCTGATCGTAAACAAAGCGAAACCTGCTTTGGATAAACTCATTATCTCAAAATTTTAATTTATTTAAAAGGACAAATCCATCATTTGGTTCTGAATTTTTATCCTTAACATATTGTGATCTTTCCTCAACTGCCAGAAATCGAAAAATAATTACCTGATACCAACATTGAATTATTTTTCAAAAAAAAGAATAGTACCTGCTCTTAATAGATAAAACAGAAATTTTAGAATCCCCACAACCGGGTAATTACAAATCCAAATCTCCAGTTACTGATATATTTCAGATCTGCTTTGTGAGCTACCGGATCTTGCGTATGGTATAAATAATCTTCCTGCTGAACGATAGCGCTTGTGTTTGAAATGAATATCTGGAATACGTGTGTACCGGTCGAAACTTCATATCCGAAGGCAAGCGTCGGTAAAGAAGGATTATCAAAACCGTTATGTTCAGAGATTTTTTTGATCTTCAGCGGTTGATTATATGAAAACAAAATTGATGACTGAGGAGAAAATTTGACCCTTCCGTTTATACCGATACCAATATTATCATGATCGTAGGTTGATAGTACTTTATTATAATGTGTGAAACAACCATGTACTTGTAAACTCAGAATATCGTTGAATTTTCTGCCAACAATCAACTGGCCGAAATAAGCAATCCTGTTACCAAAATTGTAAGAAGAATCTTTACCCATCGTACCTTCAAAAGCAGTATTGGGACTGCCATCAATGGCCATGTTTCCATATAATGTAACAGAAACCGGAATTTCATTTTTACGGGTTTGCTGCAGTGCATTCCATTTTACCTGGAAATCACTGTGCATTTTATTCTTGGTCAATCCATAGCCCACCATCAGGTTATCTAATATGCTATAGTTCAAACCCAATCTGATATTTGCACTGTAGAAAATTCCATAAATATCTTTTATTCCGTTTTCAACTGTTCCGAAACGGTGCTGAATCATAAATTCAAGTGTTTTAGCCGGCGGGATTACACCTGTCTGTTCATTGATTAAAATACCACTTTCAAAAGGAGCTATTACAGGCAATGGCTTTGTTTTTTCAGCATTTTCTTCCTGCGAATAGGCTAAATTGAGTAGTAAAGTCAAAACAACGATACTTACAATGTATTTTTTCATCATCTTAAATTTTAAAATTATAAAATTAATTATTCAAAGCACCCTGGTTAATCCACTTTGCTATCGAATCAGCCTCTGCTACAGTGGAATATTTATGTTGGTGTTGACCTGTCACAGGAAATGGATAATACCATATTTTACTACCAGCAACATCATAGGGAACAGCTAAATTATTATCAATAAGAGTTTGATAAGCATCAGCGGGTTCATAGCTATAAAATGACCCCGTATGGCATTGAGTACAATTTTCAATTGTAAATATCGGCGCAATCTCTGTTGCAAAACTAATGATACTGGCCGTAGTATCCGGTGGTGGTGGTGCGGAACTCCCAATTTCAATAAATTCATATTCACAGGAAGAAAGCACGGAAATACAAGCTATAACGATCAGAATGTAAAATAAATGAATTGCTTTCATTGTTTTTGTTTTTTAATTAATGCGACTAAATTAACCAAAAAAAAGGCTTCTGTTAAATCGAAGCCTTTTTTTATTGTTTTTTTTCTGAGTTTTATTGCAAAGCGTCAAGTGCATTCTGCAATAATGCTTTAGCATATTTTTTGTTATGGACACCTAAACTTTTGTCTTCCTCAACAAATTTGTAATTATACCAGGCGCCAAGCTCATTGGCTGTCAGGTTAGCTGGATTTGAAGAACTCGCATTTCCACCATTATCACCAGCCAATAAATCTGAAGATGGATTACGAATACCTAATTGATCCAATTTTGCTACCAAATGTACCAATACGGTGTCAATTTCAGCCTGTGTTGCTTCAACTTTCGCTACCATATCTTCGCCTTCATGGCATGCTACACAATTATCAGCGATATTTGGCGCCATATTATGACCTCCTGAAGGTTCTTCCGGGTTAAATGTACCAAGATGGCATGTAACACAAGCGTCGGGAACAGTTGTATGCTGTGAATTCGTATAAGGTAAACTACCAGGTACTTCATAACCTGCAAAACCACCAAGCATGGCGCTCATCGGGCCATGGTGAGTTCCATATCTTGAACTGGTAACAGTGTATGTATCAGTGCTTCCAACAACCGGCCAAGGATATGCAATTCTAATTTGATGGCAATTTGAACAAAGGTTACCTTTTCCAAAATCGGGTGTTTCATTGCCATTCGGATTAAACCAGTAAACAACCGGATCTGAGTATGTCAGAGCCAGATCTTCCGGAGTGTAGGTTGTATGAATATTATGGCAGGTGTAGCAATTAGGAGGAAGAGGATTTTCGATCACATCAGCGGTTACCTGAGTACCGGCTGCCATTCTTTCCAGGAAGCCCTGACTGGTATGACAGGGTGCACAGTTGGTAGCATTTTCAAAATATCTGCCACCGGTTGCATGTACCGAAGTTTCCCACTGCCACGACTTTGCAGTGATTGCCTGTGAATTATCATGGCACTGGACACAACCTGCAGTCCCATCCGTACCATTTGTCCCATTTGTACCATCTGTACCATTCGTTCCGGCAGGTCCGGCAGGACCTTCTTTCGTACACGAGGAGAAAACCATCATAGCTCCTACCAACATTGAACTTAATAAATAAAATAAGTTTGTTTTTTTCATATAAATTTTGTTTTAAAATTATTTAACATTTGCACTTGCAATAATATACTATATTCAACAATCTGACTATTTTTGTATGATGATTAAATCATACTATCAAGTTGATATATACTAAATATTTGTTGACATATATCAACAAATTTATGATCTTTGTCATTGAATTGAAAAATGAACTGGTAAAGATAGTAAATTTAATACATATGTCCTATAACTATTAAAATGGCGAAGTTTTCGAAAAGCACACATTGCGCTGTTTGTAACCTTAAAATGAATTTATTTCGTTTTCTGGATGATGAACAAATGGAATACATTAATAAATCCCGCTATGAAGTAACCTTTCTTAAAGGGGAAACCATGTTTAAACAAGGGGGACCCTTAACACATATTGCGTGTTTAACAAGTGGTATGGCTAAAATATACATTGAAGGTCAGGGTAAAAAAAACATGATCCTGAAAATACTGAAACCCACTGAACTTGTCGGAGGTCCCGGGTACCATGTTGATTTCAGGCATCATTTTTCGGTTTCTGCATTATCGGATTCCACAGCCTGCTTCATCGATATCAATGCATTTAATGATATGATAAAAGCTAACAATGTATTTGCACTCGAATTCATCAAATATCTCAATACCACAACGGTGAGGGTTTATGAGAAATTAATGAGCCTTACCCATAAACAAATGCATGGCCGGATAGCGGATGCTTTGCTTTACCTTTCAAAAGAAATTTATAACAGCAACACCTTCCATACCTTGCTTTCCCGTCAGGATATTGCTGATTTATCAGCAATGACAAAGGAAAGTGCTATCCGGATCATCAAAGAATTTAAGGATGAAGGCATTATTGATTACAATACCTCAGAATTCAGCATTCTTAAAGAGGAAGCGCTGATCAATATCAGCAAAACAGGGTAAATAGGGTCCTTCACATTAATTCTGTTTTATTCCGGTTTTAAAATTCTATTGAGTAACCATAATAATATAGATTGGAAAGTTTGGTGATAGCTTAAAATAGTGAAGAAAAATGCCATGATCATTTCAGGAAAACAAATAAATTTCAAAACGGCAGGCACGGGTAATGCGCTTGTCCTGCTTCATGGATTTCTTGAATCAAGCAATATTTGGGATGAATTTTCGAAACGGCTTTCATCTTTTTTTCAAGTAATTACCATCGACTTACCCGGCCACGGACAAACGCAGAATTTTTCAACCATTCACACGATGGAGCTAATGGCTGAACTGGTTAAAGAAGTTTTGGATTACCTGAAAGTAAAGAAATGCGTCATGATCGGCCACTCCATGGGTGGCTATGTGTCACTTGCTTTTGCTGAAAAATACCCCTCGTATCTAACGGGGCTTGGACTGTTTCATTCTTCTGCCGGTGCTGATTCTCCTGAAGCACGCTCAAACAGGGACAGAACGATCAGTGCTGTTAAAAAAGATCACCTGGGTTTTATTCAACAATTCATTCCCGATTTATTTGCTCCTGAAAACAAAGCTAAGTTTGAACATGAAATCAGTCAGCTTAAGGAGATAGCAGCAGAAATCAAAAAGGAAAGCATTATTGCTGCACTTGAGGGAATGAAAAGCAGAATCGATAAATTTGAATTGCTGAAACAATCAGAATTTCCGATTCTTTTTATTGTGGGTAAAAAGGATAAACGAATTTCAGTGAATGCGATTCTTGAACAGGCTGCCTTACCCAACCGCTGTGAAGTACAAATATATGGAGATGTGGGGCATATGGGATATATTGAAGCGAAAGAAGATACCCTTGAAATCATCTACAATTTTATTAAAAAATGTTTTAAAAATCAGGATTCAATCTTTGATAAACCTTCTTGAAAAGCTTTTGCTGCCTGAAAAAAGATGCAAAATATAATACCCACCGATTAAACCTGAAACTTGAATGCCCGTCTTTTCTTTAGTAATGATACCTTTTTGAACTTCCTGGCCCATACTATTATAAATTGAATAATACCCCTTTTTATTTTGAAGGTCTGCTTCAATGACCAGGTTTTCGTGCACAGGATTTGGATATAAGTATATGCCCGTTTCTGATGATTTGAACTCTTTGACTTCCGACCAGGAATGTCCGCATGGCGTAGAATCATTCTGATAGTAATTTATCAGTTCCTGGATTCTTTGTTTTAGTAAAGAGACACTTGTAAGATTATTTCCTGCATAATCTCTTGCAAAAACAAATGCCAGGTCAATTTGAACCGTATCTCCGGGATTAAACTGATAGGGACCTGTTGCACTTATTCCTCTCCTGTCTCCGGGCTCATTACCCGAGGAGATCTCAGACCAGCTGTTTGGATCTAAAGGATCACCCGGATACATAAACAGATCACCATTGCTGTTAACAGGAGAACCATCAGATAATAATCCCTTTAAGTTATTATAATACTCAGGGGCAGATGTCGGATCACCGTTAAGACCTGTATTATTTGAAAATCCTATAATATGAATTCATTTTATTGCAAGTAAATCAATAGTCTGGGCCGGTGGATTGAAACCATATCCAAAGGTAGTGTCAGGACTCAAAAAGAATTCATTTTCATCAAACTGATCTCCATTATACACAATAAAACAATTTAAAAGCTATCGCTACCACTATAATTATCCGACGGATTACCTAAGTCAAAATCGACAAATAATCCCAGATAAAAATCATGATAGGAAGTATCTGACCGGTTTATTATGTCATAATGAAATAACAGGGATTGATTGAAAATTGAATCACCGGGACAATCAAATGCATAGGGCATTCCATGAATCTCGACACCAATCTTGCTTCCGCCTGTTTCCGTATGATTTGTCATCTCATCGTTGTAAACCATATACAAGGCCTGGTCGCCATGTATTACCGGATAGTCACCGTTTTGAGGATCATATATGCCGTTTGCGTTTGCATCATAAAACGGGGCCATCTGATTCTCCTGACCAATACTGACATTGCCATGAGCCGGCCAGTTTTTTATATTTTCTATCGGTTGGTAACCTGCATCCATCCAGTGGTTTTTGTGGTATTCGATTTCATCTCTGTTTAGTTTCCACAGGTTATTCCAATCAAATTGCTGGTGATTGGAATAATAATCAGAAACCGGCCCATAGAGAAATCATTGCCGACCTGCTCGGTATTTTTCAGCGGCAAGGTGCAACTGATCTGTTTCCATCCAAACCTCCCATCCACAAACTAAAATTAAAGACTGCACTTGCTTTTCCCGACTTGGGAACCAGTAAACTTTGGTGCATGAATCTTTTGGAGCTCCAGAACTGCATTCCGCAGGCATTCATCATGGCACTGATATCATTGATATCAAGGTATTCTTTTCCCGGATTATCGATTGTTAGATAAATAGCCTGCCGATAGAAGATAACAAGCCATTGTTCAGGTCTTTTACATAATATTTTATTGTATCGATACCTTCAAAGTAAAGGTTTGACACATAGGTGATTATGCTGTCATTGTGAAACATAATTCCGTGTAACGGATTAAATACCAAGAACACCTTCATAGTATGTCCCTCCATGCACCAGTCATTCAGCAATACATTTACATTTACCGTATCACCAGCCGTAACTGATGCAAAATCATTGGATACTTCCGGAGGCTTTTCCTGAGAAAAGAGTGATAAAATCATAAGGATGAGAAAACTTGTAAATAGAGTTCTTTTCATAGCTAATTGTTATTATTTTTTTATAACGAATTTACTAACGAAATTTTTCCGGAGTCCTTCGATCCGAATAAAATAAATTCCTTCATTAAACCCGGAAACATCCATGTTAATCTTACTTATACCCCGATTACAGGAATAAATTTTACTCAAAACAATATTGCCAACCATATCATAAAGACTTACTGTTATTTCAGCAGGTCTGGCTTGTCTGATTTCAATATTCAGTTCATTACGAATGGGATTGCTAAGAATTCTGCAGCCATCTTCGATTGCTGTTTCCTGAACAGAAGCAACTTCAGAAGTAAATTCGGCTTCCCAGCCATCGAATACCTGACTATAATCGGTTTTAAAAGCGATCAACATTTTATTACCTGTCATGGTAAGGGACGGAGGAATTTCGTGACCCCAATAAGTAGCGAGGTATACCGGTGGATTCGCACTTGCATTGTAAACTTTAACCTGGTCGTAGCCATGTTCAATATCGAATTTGGTGAAGGAAAGAGTGACAGAGAACGCATTTTCGGGTGTGATCAGCCAGTAGCATTCTGTATTATTATTGTATTTTTTTACACCGCTCCCATCATCAAATGAACCTGAACTATTCGTAAAAATCAACGTATCGTGACAATATTCAGGCAACACTGATGAATAACCGGCAATCCATCCTCCAGAAGTTCCCGTTTCATCTGTTCTGAAATTAATTAACAATTTATTTCCCGATGAATGAATAGTTCCCGGATTTTCAGCACCGGTAATTTTAACCAACAGAGAAGCGTTGATCGAATTTCCGTCAAAAACGCATACGGTATCTCCCCCACTTAACTGAACATCAGCGAAAGTCAGATCGATTGAAGTAACAGAATCATTTATTTCGTTCTGAGGATCGATCAGCCAGGTGCAATCTGAATTATTGGTATAATTGTAAGGCCCGCTGTTGTCAGAAACGTATCCGGATAAATCAGACAGGATGTTTCCGGAACTGCAGAACGGGTCACTGTAAGCCATATATTCGGCCAACCAGCCATCATTCGTAACGGCTGAATCGGACTTAAAAACAACAAGCAACGCATTTCCTGAAGAGGTCAAGACAGGTGGTATTTCTGTTCCCGAAAAAGTACCGATAAGTTCAGCTTGTTCCGTCGCACCATCATAAACAATGATTTCGTCTGTGCCGTTTTCAGTATTGAGTTTTATAAACCAGAACTGGATATTAGTGACTGCGGGATTATCCGGTTCAATAAGCCAGCTGCAGGATATATTATTTTGATAATTTTCGATTCCGCTTCCATCTTCAAAGGTTCCTCTCATAGCAGTGAGAGTATCATAGCCATTGCAAAAGACAGGATAATTTTCGCTTGGATGAATATTGATAACGAGCAGCCTGGCCATACGTCAAATTGTAACCGGCCGGGTTCAGGTTATCGATATAAAAATATCCGTTCCATGATCCGTTCCATCCCCAGTTAAAATGAAAAAATGTCGAATCCTGATATCCGTCGCAAACAAATGAATGCGATGCCGTGATATCACCACCCCGGTATATCAGTGGCCACTTCTGATCGAGACATTTGATCACCGAATCCTTAAATGAACTGGTTTGATTCGAACGGATGATATAGGCTGCATCATTGCTATACCTGAAGAAATTTTTAAGCGCATCGCGTGTATCATACGTATTTGAACCGGAACCTGTAACTCCATAGTTCATTTCAAGTGATACACCAACATGGTAAACCAGTTCAGCAATTGCAGGATTTTCAAGGTTATAAATCGAATTCACCATTTCATTCCACTTGTAATGTGTATTTCCAAAATCAGCAAATTCATAGCCATAATCGGATTCATAGCCATGACTTCCCTCACCGGTTTCTGGATACCCGAAGTAATACATTACCTGAGCCATGGCAATAGCCACGCAGCCTGCCCAGGCATGTCCACCATTTCCTCCGAGATCCTCCGGACACATGGCATTGTAATAGACTCCCTGGCCCCATCGCGACGAAAGCAAAGGCAATATTCCCTTCTGACCATAACCTTTCGATGCATGTGCAGGATCGTATTCAAGGTAATCATGCCAGAGATGGCTGATTTTAGCGGTAGCTTTCAGGTTTCCTTTCTTTATTTCAAGTAATTGGTTTTTATATTGCTTCATCCAGGCTAAAAATTCCGGCGGCATGTCAGGTTCATCATTCTGTTGGTCGAATGAATAACCCAGAACCGGGTAAGCAGCATCATCAGCAGAAATCATTATAAAACCATGATCGCGGAAAGTAAAAATGTAATAAAGAAGGACATCATCATCGAAAATTGAATTGGACCTCGCTGATCGTTAAATCATCATAGTCAATACATTTGAAATAACTGAATTTTTCAAAATAATAATGACAGGCTACTGTTTTGGCTTTTTCAATCGTTACGAATTCACTATAGACGAACTGTAGTGAACACATGAATAAAATGATACTAAAAAGTAATTTTTTCATTTCATATAAGGTCTTGTTTCAGATTACAATCTAAGGCCATTTTCTCTAATTTACAAACGGATTCATCCGTGCTATCGCAAAATTTGGAACTACTTTAAATGAGCTTTAATTAATTCTCTATAAAAATAAAGGTAAGAATAATTATTTACAACAATGATAAAGTTTACGGTTAGAGCAAATCAGGGAACGGTAATAAATACTCTCTTTTTGATTGTTATAAGTCTCTTTTCTTTCACAAGGACAATTATTTTTTAAATCTTTTGTTAATTTTTTATTTATTTGGTGTAATTTTGATTTTATGCAATATTGACCTGAAATTCAATTATAGTATCACTTAAATCCATTCATTATGTTTAAACGAACATTTTTATTCGCAGGAATTTTAATTTCCTTCTTATTTTGCCTTCAGGCCCAGAGCCTGGATGAAAAGCTAACGCTTGACCCAAAAATCCGTTATGGAAAGCTGGACAACGGATTTACCTATTACATCCGGCATAACGAAGAACCCAAAAACCGGGTTGAATTCCGTCTTGCACTGAATGCAGGTTCCATCGTGGAGGATGATGACCAGCAAGGATTGGCTCATTTAAACGAACACATGTGCTTTAACGGAACCAAGCATTTCGAAAAATCGGCCATTGTCGATTTCATTGAATCCACCGGTGTAAAATTCGGGGAGCATCTGAACGCATACACCAGCTTCGATCAAACTGTTTATATGCTGCAAATGCCCACCGACCGGCAGGGACTCATCGACAGCGCCTTCCTCATCATGGAGGATTGGGCCCACAATGTCACCATGAGCACTGAAGAAATTAACAAAGAACGCGGCGTTGTCATTGAAGAATGGCGGCTTGGACTGGGCGCCAACGAACGAATGCGGAACAAGTACTTCCCTGTCCTTTTGAAAGGTTCCCGGTATGCTGACCGTCTTCCCATAGGAAAGGAAAAGATTTTGGAATCGTTTGATCCCGATCTCCTTCGCAAATTTTACCACGACTGGTATCGTCCCGACCTTATGGCACTCATCGTAGTGGGCGATGTGAATGTGGATGATATGGAGAAACAAATTAAAGATCATTTCAGCGGCATAAAAAATCCACCTGACGAAAGGAAAAGAATCGAGTATGACATTCCCGACAACAAAGATCCTTTAATTGCAATTGCCACCGATAAAGAAGCTACCTATAGCATGGTAGATGTATTTTACAAACACAACCGGGAAATTAAAAAGACAGTCGGGGATTACAGGCAGGAACTGAAAGAACAACTTTACAACGGAATGTTGAACGCACGTCTGTCTGAAATCGCTCAAAAACCTTCAGCTCCGTTTATGTATGCCTACGCCGGGTACGGCGGTTTTCTGGGACGCTCGAAAGATGCTTACTCATCCTTTGGAATGGCAAAACCGGGTCAAATTGATTCGACGCTAAAGGTTTTACTTGATGAAAATGAACGGGTCAAGCAATTCGGGTTTACCGAAACTGAATTTGCAAGGCAAAAAGATGATTTGCTGAGAAATTACGAGAAAAATTATAACGAACGCGACAAGACAAAATCGCGTTCACTGGCTGATGAATATGTATCTAACTTTCTCGACCAGGAGCCTGTTCCGGGAATTACAGAAGAATATGAACTGTCAAAAGAGCTGGTTCCGGGTATTAAGCTTGAAGAAATCAATGCGCTTGCAAAGGACTGGATAACGAATAACAACATGGCTGTTTTAATTACATCTCCTGAAAAAGAAGGGGTAAAAGTTCCGACGGAAGATGAGGTTCAGACCATTATTAATAATTCAAAAACCGCAAAACTTACAGCTTATGTAGATAAGGTGACCGATGAGCCGCTGATCAGCGAGGAGATCAAACCAGGAAAAATTGTCGACATTCAAAAGAGCGATGCCGGTTATGAAATCTGGAAATTAAGTAACGGAGCTGAAGTCTACGTAAAACCTACCGATTTCAAAAATGATGAAGTTCTTTACAGAGCCTATTGTCAGGGAGGATCGTCATTGCTAAGTGATAAGGAAGTTGTGATGGAAAAGGTTTTTGCAGATGTTATCAATGAAAGCGGGCTCGGTAATTTTACGGGTATAGCGCTGGAAAAGAAACTGACAGGAAAAATCGTTGATCTCAACTGTTACCTCGACGAACTGAGAAACGGGTTCAGAGGAAGTGCAAGCCCAAAGGATCTGGAAACACTTCTTCAGCTTCAATACCTTTATCTCACCAATCCGCATCAGGACAGGGAGGTTTTTGCTAAAGTGATCGACAATGAGGAAAACCAGATGAAATTTATGCTCGACAATCCGCAGGTTGCATTTTATGATTCTCTGTATAAAACAGCGACTTCAAATTCGCCACGGACAATCGTCATCCCAACCGAAGATCAACTCAAAAGCATTCAAATGGACAGGATTTATTCCTTCTATTCCGATCTTTATGAGCACATTGACGGCTATAAATTCTTTTTGGTAGGCAATATCAATGGGGACGAATTAAAACCCCTTGTTGAAAAATACCTTGCCAGCCTTCCGCTCAAAGGAGTTTCACAAACATGGAAAAATGTGAATCCCAAATTCCCGGATGGAAAAACTGAATTTACAGTCTTCAAGGGGCAGGAACCCCAAAGCCAGGTAGCGCTGATGATGAATGGTAAGTACCAATATAATTTTAACGACAACCTGGTGATGAAGACACTGGTGAAAATTTTGGATATCAAATTACGTGAAAAAATCAGGGAGGACGAAAGCGGGACTTACGGAATTGGAGTTTATCCTGATCTTAATAAATATCCGACACAGGAATATACGCTCACTGTCAGATTTGGCTGCTCACCGGATAATGTCACGAAACTGGTAAATTCGGTCTTCGATGAATTTAAGAAAATTCAAAAGGAAGGTCCGACTGAAATTGATCTGAACAAAGCAAAAGAAACCTTCATTAGAGAACGTGAAACCAATATGAAGGAAAATAAATTCTGGCTCGGCATGCTTGATAACCATGCTTTTCTTGGTGAAGATGTGATGACGGATGAAGCCTACGACAAAGCTGTTGAATCGTTAACTGCCGATCAGGTAAAAGAAGCAGCCAATAAATATCTTACGTTAAACCATTATGTTTACGGGGTATTAAAACCCGCAAAGTAACGATTGACTGGTTAAAAAGTTAAGCTCTAACAACTATTTTTCGTAAAAATGCATCTCCCTGATGTAATCATAAACTTTTGGGGGAAGCATGTAACGGATGTCTTTCTTTTCAGCGATTGACTTTCTGATAAATGTAGAGGATATTTCCATTTTCGGAGTTTCAAATAGTTTTACCGAAGGATGCTTGTCATAATCGCTGCCTTTGTAAGAATGCCGCTCATAGATATACATTTGATAGAGTTCGAGCAAACGCTCCGGATTTTTCCATTTGTGAAAAGTCGGTAACTGATCGCTTCCGGCAAGGAGTACAAATTTTTTATCCGGATATTTTTCATCAAGATAAGTCAGTGTATCGATTGTATAGGATGGTTTTGGCATACTGAATTCGATATCGGTAACCCAAAACCGGGGATCATCTTCGATGGCTATCCTGACCAATGCCAGCCGGTGATGGTCAGCAAGCAGTGAATTTTTTTCCTTGAACGGATTTTGCGGCGAAACAACAAACCAGACTTTTTCGAGATCGGTATTTTCAACAAACCACTCAGCAATCACCAGGTGTCCGATGTGGATGGGATTGAAGGAACCGAAAAAGAGGCCGATTTTTTGCGACATCACGATAAAGATTCGATAAACTACAAAAATAGTAAAACCACCGAATCAATCTTTCCGACTTAAAAACCATTCCAAATTCTTGTTTAAAAATAAATTTCAAATATCGAATTAATTATCCTGGAGGCAACGAACACTAAAACCGCCTTCTTATTGTAGCCGCTAACGGTACACATTGGCGTTATTGTAGTAGCAGGTTCCGGTCCCACGCGTTATTGAGTATTGACTCCGTAGAAGACCAAAAGTAGGCGCTGCCACCCAGATCGTAGAAATTACCATGCGCTGCGGTAGCCGCCCGGTAGGGCAGTGAAACCCGATGTATTTGTTCCGTTACCGCCTGAATTCCAGCCTGTTGTGCTTTTCATTTTCGTTCCCACATCTGTTCCACTCGATCCTGTTGTACTGCAGTTTACCGTTGGGTCAATGAATTGGGTCAATGTACACCATTCGGCATCGGTAGGTATATGCCATCCATTCGGGCAAATTCCCTGTGTACCCTGCTGGGTGGTGTATTGCATCATTTCGTTCCACTGATAAAGTCCACCATAAGTGGCACAATTTGCATCATTGTTATCATAACAATACTTTTCTTTCTGGCCGTTGTTTGTTGACCGCCACTTCCATTTATCATTGTTCCAACGTTCAGATTTTCCTTAAACCAACATTGATTGCCTATTTGCACAGTGTTGTAGGTTTGACCTTCATAAGTTACAGTTGGTATTCCGGGGCAGGGAATGCCTTCAATGATTTCAAAAACATAATTTTCATTTCCCTCAGGGTCGGTTTCAATCACATCACTTCCGGTAATTTCCGATGGATTTTTGGCAAAACCCGTAAACCGTAACTGGTCGCCCATAGAATATCCAAAATCGTTGGTTTCCTGGGAAGATTTATATCCAGCCAGAGTTTCACCCGGTCCCTGATAACTGAGCGAACTTGTTCTATTAGCATAGTTGTCAAGGCTTACCATTTTAATAGTTTTTGCCAATCCATTGGCAGTCGCTGTAAGGATATAATATTTATCATCACCCGGATAAAAAACAAATGAATGGTTTCCGGCATCCAGTGAATTCTCAAAGAAAGCAACCTTTTGTCCTAAAATGTTAATTACATCCACCTGCAAATGATCAGTTTCGGTTAAAAAGATGCTGATGATGGTTTGTTTCGTAAACGGATTGGGGCGGTTTTGTGATATCCGGAAACCTGTATTTGAAGAAGGATTTGCGGCAACACCTGTAACGTAATTCAAAACCAGCACCGTATCGGGCGCATAAACCATGGTATCTCCTCCCTGTGTAAGGTTTTCGATATAAATGCTGTCCAGAGGGACGTGCAGTCCGTTATAATTGGCAGTGAAGGAAAGCTCCATTGATGGTTTTTGGCTAAATACACTCACAAAAAATAAAAGTGCCGGAATCGAAAATAAAATTTTTGTTTTCATGATAACTTAAGTTTTAATTAATGAGGTAAATTTAGGAATATTTCTGTTGCAACAAAAAAAAGATTATTTATTGTAAGAACTCTATGAATTTGAGGATGAAATTGTATTTCTGTTGCAGGAAGCAGGGAATGCTTTATTCCCCGCTGAACTTAAAGATTTGTGCTGTTGGCTTTTGATTGGTTGGGTTGGGTGAGGCAGGGATATCTTTACTCTTTCGGATTTGAGGGTTTGCAAAAGAGTATGATGATCCGAAAACAAATACCAATGCATTTATTATCCTTTTTGTAATATACAACCATTTACAAAGCTGTGAAGTTCTCCCATCTGAATTATCCTGCACACCAGTCTGTTCATAAATCCGGACGAGCGGAAGTTCAAAATAAATGTAAATATAAACTTACATCCCTGCCAAATGGAAATAATTCCTGAACAGATCTTCCTTTTCTTTCTTCGTCCAGGTTTCGAAGCCCTGTTCTTTCACCTTATCGATCAGAGGTGCCGGCAGAAATGGAGTGATAAGCTCATAGATTGCATCACCTTCCCAGTGGTGCAGGTCGCCCATAACATCGGCCAGCGGATGACCACCTCTGGAAATAGTTTCTCTTGCATCAAATGTTTTGGAAATTTTTTCCGGGATAAACCAGTCAGGCGCGCTTCCTGCATATTCACCTCCCGGATTCCATAGCTACAATTGAATCCTGCCCTACTATTCCTCGTAGTTTATTGACAATGACATCAACTGGTATTTCGCCAACTGAGGCTGCCTGTTGCAGGGATGTGACCCTTGCGATCGTCCTTCTGAGCATTGGATTTTTCAATTTTTTGAATGTGGGAGCAATATCTATGAGCACCCGTTCAAGCTCCGGATAAGCTTCCAGCAATTCAGATACTTTAGTTTTAGGTGTTATGATAAGTTTTTTTTCCATGATCATTCTGTTTTTCCATAGGATAAAATACGGTGTTCTCCTTCGAGCTTTCTTTTTTCAGTCAGGTCTTGCGAAACTTCAAGCGTCCCGATATATTTTCCTTGTTTATCTTTCAATGCAAAATATTCGATGTGGATAAATTTACCGTCTTTCTGAATCCAGAATGGAGCACTTTCTTCCATGTTGTTACTGAAATCGTCTAAAATTTTTTCAACGATGCCCGCACTCGAAGGCGGATGGCATAACAGGACATCCCTGTTGAGGATCGCCCTGCTGCGCTGAAAAATCCGTTCTTTTCCCTGTGAAAAATATTTTACTTTATCGTTTCTGTCTACAAAGGTGATGTCAACCGGCAGGGTATTCAGGATGGCGTTCAGTTCTTCCCGCGTAAAGCTTCCGCTGTCGAGATGAATATAACCGTCCTCCCTGGTTTGACGATCGGATTCGTCAATACCTTCCGGTTTCCAGATGATTTCAGGATCGAACAGACAATACCCGATTTCAAGGGTCTGTTTGTCGATTTCATACCATTCCGCTTCGGTCAGCTTGTCCATCGCCATCGGGAACAGGATTTCCTCTTCTTTCATCGTCATATCGGCTACCGCATCTGTCGCAGGCTTCAGAACCATCTGAATCATCGGAACGATCTCCTCGGGCGAAACATTTTCGGTAACCTGAAGCACTTCAATCGCAGCTTTTAAGAATTCCCTGGTCTCATCATGCTTACCCCACATCACCTTAGGAGGTCCTGTTATTCCATATTTTTCAAGATAGGGAAACAATAAATTTTCCTTTCGCTGATAATGCTTTTCCACATCCATCAATAAATTGAACAGCCCTCTCATCTCCGTGAAATAAGCTTTGATTTCCTCTTCCTGTTTGATGGTTCCTGCTTTTAAATAATACGTTTGAAGTTTGGAAACCACTTTCAATAATTCCTTGTTTTCTCGGATAAAGGTATCGACCGGATGTCCCCAGGGGATTTCTTTGGCACCTGTTTGATCAATGGCTCCTTCAAGGGCCTGGGTGTGTAAATCACAAAATTTAAGTATTTCTTTTTCATCAAGAATACCTTCCGATATAAGTTCCTGTTCTACCTCAACCACATCGCTGTAAGGTACTTTGCTCATCAGGTTGATCAGCCTGCCCCTCACCTCTTCTGGGGCTTCTCCCTTGTGAAGCTGAAGGATCATGTGTTTCAGCAATTCCTTCCTCTTTTCGGAGTTGTTTATTAATTCGCTCATTTATGTTTTATTAATTTTTACGTTTGAATACGTGTATTTGTCGGCAATGTGCATCAAAGCCAGATGCGGATGGGTAAAGATCATACGAGGTCCGGCAAAACGCATTATCGCCTTTATCTTTTCACGCATCTCCGGTTTATAACAATGAACCCTGCATTTTGCACAGACCGGTTTGGTTGTCCCGAACACACAGTTGTCCAGCCTGAAATCGCTGTATTCACTAATATTCTTACAGTCATCGCACAATCCTTTCGGTTGGCTATGGAAATGATGACAATAAAGTGCAATCATACTGTCAACCGTCTTCCTTTCCCGTTCAATCCTAGAATTATTCATTTTATTCACCAAAAAACCGGTCTAAAAATTCGTAAAGAATCGATTTATTCATTTCAAAATAGTGAGTTGTTCCAGTTACATTTCTTCACGGCTCTGAATAGTTTGGTGCCGTTTTTCAAAAACAGCTTCATTGTGATGGACCAACTCATTCACTCCTTTTTGGGTCATTTCCGGATGAAACTGAAAAGCAGCAATAGTGTCATTGATGAAGGCCTGATTCGCGCAAACAGCAGAGCTTATGAACCCCATCACATTTTCAGGAAGACCGAACGTATCGCCATGCCAGTGAAACGTCGTAAATGTTTCCGGAAAAACATCTTTGTATTTACCCGGTACTTTCGATTTATCCACCTTTACCGGATACCATCCGATTTCAGGCCGCTCATTTTTTCTGACTTCGCCACCAAGGGCATCTGCGACCATTTGCGAGCCTAAACAAATTCCAAGGACTTTTTTCCCAGATTGTATAAATTGCTTTATAAAATCTTTTTCCTTCTTGAGAAAGGGATACTTTTCTTCTTCGTAGATATTCATTGGTCCGCCCATAATTACAAGTGCATCGGTACTTTCAATAGCGGGAATGACGGGATCAGTGTAAAAATTCACAAAAGATAGTGAATGATCGTTCTCCATTATCCATTCGAGGATAAAACCCGGCGATTCGTAAGGTACATGCTGAAAAATAAGAAATTTCATCTTTTATTGACTTTTAATCATGATCAGCAACATTTTAAATTTTTCAACCGCATTCACGGCATGTGGGACATTGGCCGGCATGATGATCGAGTCTCCGGATTTCAAATGGAATGAATTACCAGCAATTACGACTTCGCCATAACCATCTATCACCTGCACCAGTGCATCGAAAGGAGCCGAATGCTCGCTCAGTTTCTGATCTTTATCAAAAGCAAAAAGAGTCACATTTCCAGTGTCTTTCTGAATGATCCTCTTACTAACTATACCTTCCGCTGAATAGTCGACTTTTTCTGTAAATTTCATGACCATTGAATGGCTAAACTCCTTTGATTCCATTTCTGTTTTGATTTATTATAATTACATTTTTATCTAACTTAATTCCATCATATTTCATATTTGTTGAGGCTTTAAAGAAAAATCCGCGATGGTTTTGCTTTTTAAATAATTGGTAAATTCCATTGAAAAACGGCCCGGAAAATCACCAAATAAGCAATTGTCGAAATAGCAGTTCGTACAGGTAATGGTGCATTGGTAAGGTTCAATTTTCCCTTCTATCAGCTCCAGGATTTCAAACAATGTCACTTTATTAGTTTCCTTGTTTAACAAAAAGCCTCCGTTGGGTCCCCGTTCGGAACTTAAATAGTTATTTCTGACCAGAATATTCATAATTTTTGCGAGATGATTCCTCGAAAATTTTGTCTTTTCTGCAAGTGTATTTACATTTAGTCTTTCGTCTGAATTTCCAATGATAGCCATGCAATGCAAAGCAATGGTGGAAGCTTCGGAAAGGGAAAAAAGTGTATGCATTTTAATTTATTATATATTTCAGTATATGAATACGCAAATATATAAATAGAATTGGAACAAACAAGAAAAAATTAAATATTTTTTGATGCAAGAGATAAAATTGAAAAAGGGGTTTTATAAAATTACTTATATAACCCCTTAATTAATATTTTCAATTTTTATTTTCCACCCGCTGGGCAATGATCCATGAGATAATCGGTAAGCAGATTAAATAGATGGAAGGTGGCTCCCTCAATTTCATAAATGCCATGCGAACAATTCGGATATTCCATCATCTGGAATTTCTTGTTGTATTTCACCAATTCAATGACCAGTGCTTCCATATTCTGATAATGGACATTGTCATCAGCCGAACCGTGCACCACAAGCAGATTTCCCTCCAGGTTTTTCGCAAATGTAATGGGTGATCCTTGTATGTAATCATCCATATTCTCATCCGGCAGACCCATGTACCTTTCGGTATATACATTATCGTAATAAAGCTGATTGGAAACCGCGGCAACAGCCATACCTGTTTTATAGATTTCCGGATAACGGAACATCAGATTCAGTGTCATCGATCCGCCTCCACTCCAGCCCCACACAGCAATGCGGTCAGGGTCGATGAAATTCCACTTCAATATTTCTTTCGTTGCCATTGCCTGATCGTGCGAATTGATCACACCAATTTTTTTATAAATTGATTTTCTCCATTCTCTTCCCTTTAAGCATGGTGTACCCCGGTTATCCATCGTCATGACAATATATCCGTCTTCCGCCAGCATGTAATCATACAAACTTCCCCAGGAATCAACGGCAGTCTGGCTCCACGGTTCACCATAGAGATTGAACAAAACGGGATATTTTTTTGATGGATCAAAGTCGGGTGGCTTGATCATGTAGCCATCCATTTCAATTCCATCTTCCGTTTTCACTTTAAAAAATTCGGCAGCACCCAGGTGCAGTGTCTTCATTTTTTCTTTGAACGCCTCATTCTTTACAAGATTCCTAACAGTCTTATATTTTGGCAGCGCAATGAGATCAACGGTTCTTGGCGTTTTCAGATTTGAAGACGACTCAATGGCGAATTGCATTCCGGGTGAAAGGTCATAAAGGTTCAAACCGGGCTTTTCAGCTGATGTAAGCCGCATAAGTTTTCCCGAACCATTCAGGTTTACACGATATAAATAACGCTGCGTAGAATTATCGGGAGAGGCAGAAATGTAAACATAACCTTTTTTCTCATCAACGCCATAAAATGTGGCAATATCATAATCACCGGGTGTGAGCAGGACATCTTCATCTTTAGCGATCGATTTTTTATAGAGATGCCTCCAGCCGTCTTTTTCACTTGTCCAGATAAATTCGGTTTCATTGTTCAAAAACGGTACATCGCTCATGCCCCAGTGTGATGCAGCAACATCCGGATAGTCGACATCGACCCAGGCCGAATCCGTTTCCGTATAGAAATTTTTAGGTTCACGGGAATCGATGTTGTAAAGCCAGAGCTTATCTTCATTTTGTTTACGGTTCAATTGCTGGATCAATAGATTATGTGATTTGCCGATCCACTGCATGCGCGGAAGGTAGTGCTGAACCGGATCGCCGGGGATCGGGATCCAGATTATATTTCCCGTTTCCACATTCACAAATCCGACTTTCGCTGATGAAGGCGGATAGCCGACCTTTGGATACTGAACCGGTATGGTATAGCTGTAAATGGAATCGGTATTGTTGATCATCAAAAAGTCCCTGATATCCGAAGCATCGAGTTGCCAGAAAGCGATGTATTTGCTGTCGTTGCTCCAGCGAAACCCGTCACGGCAGGAGAGTTCTTCCTCATATACCCAGTCGAAAGTACCATTGATAATGGTCTCGCTTCCGTCGAATGTTAGCTGTTTTATATTCCCGGTTTCTAAATTCTGCATATAGAGGTTATGTTCACTTACATAAGCCACATTTTTACCGTCCGAAGTAAATTTGGCAAACATCAGTGATGATTCGGGAAGACTGGCTCCGAGTTGCATCAGCTTCGAAGTTGTCAAATCATATACCCAATAATCTCCGCGGGTATTGGCTCTCCAAACCCTGCGTGTATTCGTAAAAATTAACAATTTTGATAAATCCTCCGACCATGAATAACTGGAAATCCGGAGAGGTTTGTCCGTACCATCCGGGATGAGGCTTGCAGCGTCGACCAGAACTTTTTTATCTCCTGTAGCGGTATTGTATTTCAACAAATCCATACCTCCCTTTACTGAATCTGACTTTTCAAGCAGCGTATAATATTCGCCATTTCCAAGCCATTGGTAACGGCCAAAATATTCCTGCCGAAACTCCCCGGAATTGAAAATGCGGTCGAGGGTAAGTTTTGAAGAATCGACCGTTTGCTGGCTGTAAACCAGTGATTTTCCTGACACGATCATCAGGACAACGATGACTAAAGTAGTAAAACGTCTCATATTTTATTGCTTTTAATGAATAACTCTTAATGAATCGATTCAGGCTGACAAAAATAGAATAAAAGTTTCAGGTTTCATGTTTCATGCTTCAGGTTTCAGGTTTCAGGTTTCAAGTTCGATCGAAGTTAAAGGTTGCGGGCGTTGAGAAGGGCGTTGATTTCCTTGAGATAGGTGATTTCGTTTTGGAGGGCGGCTACTTTGGCGGTGAGTTCTTTGTTTTGGTTTGTGAGATCGAGGAGCTGTGATTCGGAACTACCTGTATTTTCGATGAAATGGATGAAGAAGTTGTGGTTGAGGACGCGGGAGATCTGATCGAGGCGCTGGACGCTGAGGGAGTTGGAATTAAGGGATTTGTAGAGGGTGGATGGGGAGAGATCGATCTGCCCTGCGAGGGTGATGAGGGAATAATGCTGGCTGTAGCAGTGTTCTTTGATGATGTTTCCGATGTCGACCATGGCGTTAATTTTTAGCAATCGTTTGTAAATGACAAGCAAAGATATGAAAATAATTGTTGCATGCGCATAAAATGTGAATTTAATTCTGTTTATAGAGAAATTATTTCTGTTTATTGAGATATTAATTCTGTTTATTGCTATTTATATATTGTAAATAGATAATTTAATTGTGTTGAACGAAATATATATTTTGTTTTATGCGACTATGATTGTGTTTAAGAATAAATCGTGCAACCGGCGAAGGGTAGCTTAACCGCGAATTGACGCGAATTTGGAGCGCGAATTGACGCTAAAAGGAAAAGGAGTTTGATGACCAGGCAGAAGCCTGAAGAGATAGATGCGACTGAGGCTGTGCCTCAGCCGAACGAGGGGGTTACTTTGGTTGATCTGAGATCATAACCCCAGACAGCGTAGTCAGGAGACTACGCTGAGAGAAGGTTGTTAAAGATAATTTTACCGCGAATTGACGCGAATTATTGACGTGGATTGACGCGAAATTTTATCAGAGAGGAACGCGCTACAAGGTACAACCGACGGTTGGGGAGTTTGTTATAAAAATAATCAGAGATTATTGCCCCAGACAGCGAAGTCAGGAAACTAAGCTGAGAGAGGCGAAGGGTAGCTTAACCGCGAATTGACGCGAATTTGAAAAGCGCGAATGGACGCGAAAAAAAAAGAAGTTGAATAAACACGTAATTGCGAGGAGCGCTTTTCAACACGAAGCAATTTGTAAGTAAAATTCCTGGACAGCAATTAATCAATGGATTGCTTCGTCATTCTTCCTCTCAATGACGGTCTTTTTGCAATCGACGCAGGCTTATAAATCGTTTGATTTTGTGCTACGAATGCAAAGTTACAAACTTTGCTAATTAAAAACTCACAAGTGATCCTGCGGAACACTTGCAGGAGCGGGGAAAGATTAGAGAGGTATGAGTTACTAACTCCCGCCAGCGATTTTACCATAGAATGCGCCAACGGTGATACTAGTATGCTAATAAATAAGTTTAAAGCTATATTTTATAAAATACGAAAAATGAAAATAATTTTAATAACTTCGTATCCTTAAAAAAATTACTATGGAAAAATTATTTGAAAAAGGAGATGTTGTTCAACTTAAGTCCGGAGGACCTAAAATGACTATTGATGATTATGATACGTCATTTTATTCAGGGGAATTTACGGGTTTCGTAAATTGTAAATGGTTTGATAATGATGGTAAATTTCAGAAGCAACAATTTGATCAAAAATCACTGAAAAAAATTAATGAAGGGGAATAAATTATTTCTCATAAGATAAAAACTATTTAATGCGAGTACAAATTTGGGCATCTCTTTGTGATTTTAAGTTCAAGGCATATTTAATCAGTATCTTAGTTAATAAATATCAAAAATGGGATAGAAATATTAATATATTTATTGCCTTTGCCGCTTCTTCAAGTATAGCTTCATGGGCTATCTGGCAAAAATATGATCTCGTTTGGAGCCTTATTATTGTAGCTTCTCAAGTAATTAATGTGATTAAACCTTACATACCCTATTTTAAATTTGTGAAAGAATTAAACCTAAGAAGTCAAAAATTAGACATACTTACTATAGAATATGAACAATTATGGTATCAGTTCAATAATAGAAAAATTAGTGAAGATGAAGCTGCAAAGATGTATTTTGATTTGAAAAAAAGAATAAGTGAATTACTTAATTTTGGGGATGATATATTATTCCATACTTCAAAAAGAAATGAAAAAAAGGCAAATGAAAAAATGAAAAATTATTTAAAAACAAACTATAATATTAAAATTGATACAGATTATGAATGAAGAAGAATTTTTTCCGGAAATACCTGAAATTCCTGAGGTACCAGAACAATATGAGGAAAAAGGAATAAACGAAAGTGAGTTGCCTGATTTTAAATTTACACCACCACCACCACCTCCTCCTCCTGCTCAATCAACTGATAAAAGTGATGCTAATTAAGAAGTATTTTCAAGAAGTGAGAATGGCAAGAGCCATAAGCTGGTATTTTCTTTGAATTACAAATACTGTAGAAAATGCGTCCTCGCTACAACCTAAAATCCGCATGTATAATTTGAAATATCAGTAAAAACATCGTGCTAATAACATTATTCATCATCAAAAGAAGTGCAGCAAAAAAATAAACGGTATTACCAAAAACTATATGCAACTTGATATTTGGAATAAGTAAGTCAAAGACATGCGGATTTTAGGTACAAACGAGGACGAGAGTGGGTTACTTTGGTTGATCTGAGATCATAACCCCAGACAGCGTAGTCAGGAGACTACGCTGAGAGAAGGATTATTTTTTCAATTAAATATTATTCAGTTAAACTATTAATTAATTATTAAGGGGAGTAATTACTCCCCTTAATGTGCACTAAGATTTTATTAAACAATTCCAATTAGGCCAATCATCACCTTTGTGACGATTATTTTCCCATTGAAGTGGTTGAAGATTATATAAATCGTCTGTACCTCCTTTTGAGAGAGGTCTAATATGATCTACTTCCCAACCTAATTTTGAATTAGTGTTTCCATATTCATTCCGTTTCATTTTTGCTCCACATGTATCCTTTCGATAGATCGCAGGATCTTCACCAAAAATTACTTGACCTTTTTCCCAAACAGCTTGAATTTCAGAAATACTAAACTGACTACCATTAGTTTTTTTGTTAAACATAATTTTAAAATTTTTAATATTATTAATAATTTATTTATGGTAGCCTATGTAAATTGGAAATATTATTTACTTTTGTAATTAATGGATTATTAAAAGGGTGAACAGCCCTTATTTGCTCTACAAGGCTTGCTAATCCTGAAAACGAATGTTGGCTACCACCACATTCGTTTCTTTATTATTGCTTATTTTTTCGTTCCTTTTCCCTCCTTATTAATTTAAAATAATTATTACCATCATCGTCTTTATAATCTATTATATCAAACATTATTGAATGCTTTCGATAATCTATTCCTAAACTATCGAATAAAGCTTTTGTATTTATATAAAAATAATTACCTGCTTTATTTGCTTTAAAACAATACTCATCAGCATCAGATTGAACTACCATATATAAGCTATTATCACTTTTATCATCAGTATTAGTTCCTATCTTAACATATCTATTGTTATCTAAATTAAATTTCTTAATAGCTGCTTCTGTAAAACCAAGTTTACCTGTTTTGTGAATAGTACATTTTATATTTCTATCTAAATCTACTGCCTTAATAAAATCTATTTTCATTTCTTGTATTTTAAAATTTTTGCAATGATAAATCATTATTTTCTAAAATGCAAATATAATTAGCTAATTTTCGTATAAATTTATTAACACGCTTTATGTTTATATCTTCATATACTCTTTCTTGTGTTATTTCTTGTGTTAAATTAACAGATTTATTTGTAAAAGATTAGTACTAGATACAAAATTAGAGGGGATTATTTAACTATGAATTTAGTAGAATTGAGAAAAGTTGGAATGAAAAGGACTGGTTTGGATACTTAGTGATGCTGGCGGACTTTACACGTGGACGCATAAAGTTGGGGGGCGAATTGTTGACGCGGATTGACGCGAAATTTTTTAGTGAGGTATGAGTTACAAACCGCGAGGGTACGAGGCTCCACACACATGGGTTTTGCTTTAGACTTGCAGCAGTTAGGTTGCTAAAGATGATTTTACCACGAATTGACGCGAATTGTTGACACGGATTGACGCGAAATTTTTTAGTGAAATATGAGCTACTAATTCCCCGAGGGCACGAGGCTCCATACACATGGCTTTTGCTTTAGACTTGCACCAGTTAGGGGCGAAACTGCTAGCGAGGCACGAGCTACAAGCTCGCGCCAGCGATGGGGCGAATTGACGCGATTTTTATCCGTGAGCATGTTTTACTCAATCTCGGCAAGACTTAAACTTAGGCAATAGCCTCGCAGGATATAGTCGACTGAGGCAGAGCCTCAGCCGAACGGGGAAGGTTGAGGTTTCGTTTAATATATGAATTTGGACTGTTACAGCTTACTAAAAAACAGATAATGGAAATTAATATTATACCATTAAAATGACTTGAAAGTCGAGAACTTATAAAAGTTTTCACATTATTGTTGTTTAGATTTAGCATATTTTTCTTTTAGCTGTATATATTGCGGAGTATCTCTAAATGTATCCCAATCTTTATCTTTTTCAACATAATCAAATTTAATTTCATTTTTTTGCAAACAGAATTCCAAAACCCTGAAGGCGTCTTCCGATCTATCCCGGATGGCATATAAACAAGCCAAATTATAAGAATCGCTACCTAGCTCGATTGCCTTTTTCAATTTATCTTCGGCTTCATTGTAAAGAGCCCCCGCTTCTTCACTGCTTTTTATCTTTGCAAAATCTTCTAAATCAATTCCCCAGTTGGACCATGCCTCATGCTTATCAGGCTTGATCTCAACAGCCTTCGCATATTTTTTAAAGCATTCCTGATAAAGTGCATCTGCTTCTTTACCGCTTTTTGTCTTTGCAAAATCTCCTAAAGCAGTTCCCCAGTTGGACCATGCCTCATGCTTATCAGGCTTGATCTCAACAGCCTTCGCATATTTTTTAAAGCATTCCTGATAAAGTGCATCTGCTTCTTTACCGCTTTTTGTCTTTGCAAAATCTCCTAAAGAAATTCCCCAGTTGGACCATGCCTCATGCTTATCAGGCTTGATCTCAACAGCCTTCGCATATTTTTTAAAGCATTCCTGATAAAGTGCATCTGCTTCTTTACCGCTTTTTGTCTTTGCAAAATCTCCTAAATCAGTTCCCCAGTTGGACCATGCCTCATGCTTATCAGGCTTGATCTCAACAGCCTTCGCATATTTTTTAAAGCATTCCTGATAAAGTGCATCTGCTTCTTTACCGCTTTTTGTCTTTGCAAAATCTCCTAAAGAAATTCCCCAGTTGTACCATGCCTCATGCTTATCAGGCTTGATCTCAACAGCCTTCGCATATTTTTTAAAGCATTCCTGATAAAGTGCATCTGCTTCTTTACCGCTTTTTGTCTTTGCAAAATCTCCTAAAGTAGTTCCCCAGTTGTACCATGCCTCATGCTTATCAGGCTTGATCTCAACAGCCTTCGCATATTTTTTAAAGCATTCCTGATAAAGTGCATCTGCTTCTTCACTGCTTTTTGTTTTTGCAAAATCTCCTAAAGCATTTCCCCAGTTGTACCATGCCTCATGCTTATCAGGCTTGATCTCAACAGCCTTCGCATATTTTTTAAAGCATTCCTGATAAAGTGCATCTGCTTCTTTACCGCTTTTTGTCTTTGCAAATTCTCCTAAATCAGTTCCCCAGTTGGACCATGCCTCATGCTTATCGGGCTTGATCTCAACAGCCTTCGCATATTTTTTAAAGCATTCCTGATAAAGTGCATCTGCTTCTTCACTGCTTTTTGTTTTTGCAAAATCTCCTAAAGCATTTCCCCAGTTGCTCCATGCCTCATGCTTATCAGGCTTGATCTCAACAGCCTTCGCATATTTTTTAAAGCATTCCTGATAAAGTGCATCTGCTTCTTTACCGCTTTTTGTCTTTGCAAAATCTCCTAAAGTAGTTCCCCAGTTGCTCCATGCCTCATGCAAATCAGGCTTGATCTCAACAGCCTTCGCATATTTTTTAAAGCATTCCTGATAAAGTGCATCTGCTTCTTTACCGCTTTTTGTCTTTGCAAATTCTCCTAAATCAGTTCCCCAGTTGGACCATGCCTCATGCTTATCGGGCTTGATCTCAACAGCCTTCGCATATTTTTTAAAGCATTCCTGATAAAGTGCATCTGCTTCTTCACTGCTTTTTGTTTTTGCAAAATCTCCTAAAGCATTTCCCCAGTTGCTCCATGCCTCATGCAAATCAGGCTTGATCTCAACAGCCTTCGCATATTTTTTAAAGCATTCCTGATAAAGTGCATCTGCTTCTTCACTGCTTTTTGTTTTTGCAAAATCTCCTAAAGCATTTCCCCAGTTGCTCCATGCCTCATGCAAATCAGGCTTGATCTCAACAGCCTTCGCATATTTTTTAAAGCATTCCTGATAAAGTGCATCTGCTTCTTTACCGCTTTTTGTCTTTGCAAAATCTCCTAAAGAAATTCCAAAATTATTATATAATTCAAAGCTTTCGGGAAGAGACTTTAATGCTTCTTTATATATAGCTTCGACAGATTCAGGATCACCCGCAGACGAAGCTTTAAGGTCCCACTGAAGCCAATCAGTGGGATCGAAATCGCCTGCAACTTTGTTTAATTCTCGTTTTTCGTCCGGAGTTCCTTTAGTGCTAATGTCTTTACCAGCTTCTTCGAATTCTTTACGAAGCTTTTCGGCACGTTCCTGAGCAAGTTTTGTAAATACTTCATGAATTTTAGTGACTCCGAAAAGATCAATGAAACGGAACATGAGACGGTTAAAACTTCCAATGGTTACAAAGGTTCCTTTGTGAATATTGACAACATCAACAATATCCTTACGTGGCAACTGATCGGAACTAATACACCAATACATGCGCTGACAGGGTGTTATTTCGCGAAGATAATTCATCAAACTGCCATCATTGCCACCATAGCCAATGACAACAGGGATGTAATTACAAAGTATACCCGACAATACTTTTTTCCACTCCGGTTTTATTATACCTGTTTCATCTTCGTCATTCAAAGGATCCATGTATAAACCGCGATGAATTTTCAAAATAAGCGGCCTTTCGGAAGAAGGCCGGGCAAGACCCGCAATATTTTCGTGGGCACAAACAAGGGCACGTTTGCCGGTGAAAAGGATGAGAGATTCTTCGGTGAGCGTATCGAAATTGGTTGTGATAACGACATTGTTATGTGTCCGCTGCATGACCTGACTGAGGATGGTGTAACCGAAACCCGGATTGCCTTTTTCGATGATGCCTGAAATGCGGGAGATGCCATCGTCGCGATGGCCCTGATAACGAAATTTAAACAACTTCGAGTAGTAAAAGGGAATGTTGTTTTCTTCGAATTTATTATCAGCCTTCCATTTTTCAATTAAAGGGAGGGTATGAAAATTAGAAAGTTCAGAATACCATTGACGTGCAAGCTCAGCCCCGGTGGCGATACCGGATTCTTTGCTTGCACCGGCACCGAGGATGAAACAGAGCTTGTTGTCTTTATTCTGAAAGGTGTCGCGAAGGTGATTGAGGAAAAAATCGGTGGATATTATATCAGGAGTTGACATGGAATTATTTTTTCAAAAATTAGAAGTAAAAGTAAATTAATTTTAAAATCCAAGCAATTGCCAATTGTTTTTACGTTTTAAATCATCTTCGGAAAAATGAGTAAAATCATACCAACGGAAATCGATATCTTTACGTTTACCGCCGTCCTTTTTGGGTGTATTTAAATATGAGGTATAAAATTTCTCGACCCTTTCTGAAAGAGTATCGTATTCATAAATATAATAATCAACGGGTGAACCATTCAGATTAACTAATACGGTATACATTAATGGATTATTCTTTCTCGCACAAATACTCTTGCTTAGACGCCAGCCCATTTTATTTTCAAGTGACATTGTCTTTACCTGAATTGTAACTGTTCGTGAAGCATCAGGGGAAACGGCAATAATATCAAAAAGAGGATTGTTTTTTGGAGCGATCAACGCAATGATTCCTCTTTTGCCTAATTCAGCACAGACATAGTATTCGCCGGTTGCACCTACAAGATTTTTAGACGTTTTAATCATATGTTTATTAATTATTTCCAATACAATTAAGGAGATGAATTCCTTTTTCTTTCAAATTAAAAATAAGGAATTCTTCCAGAGATGAAGCAAAGAACCAAGTTTCATCATCGAGCAAAATGGCGAAGATTTTTTCCATTTTGAAATCATTTCCTGATTTATCTTTCATATAGTATGACTTCAGACTTTTTCCAGGTTGATTTAAATGATGATACAATCGTAATCCTATCGTTGAATCATTCGAAGCTTTACCAATATATACTCCTATTTTTTCATTAACCTGTTCTTTACCAAAGATTGCATAAACTCCTGAAAGCGGGGGGAACTTAATTTCAGACCATTCACTATTGCTTAAATCTTCTTCATAAAATTTATTGGGCATTTTTGTTAAGTAGCTGATAATTTCCGGATTGAGTTTTTTCAAAAATTCACTAAAAAGATTTTTCATTTCATGAATTTTATCTGTATAACTTGCATTTTTCATTTTCTAAATCAATTATTTAATTGTAATTGAATATCAAGTTTGATCGGATTACCAGGGTTAACGGTAATAAGGGAGGAGGTAAAAGTGATGTGATCGGCAAGTGAGATGCGCAGGGTTACGAAGGCTTTTTTCCGGAAGATGAAGGTGAACTGGCCCTGTTCATTGGTTTTTGCGGCTCGTTTGGTTTTAAGGACTTCGACGAGGGCATTTTGAAGAGGGATCAGCGTTCCTGCCTCAAGTACAGTGCCCGTAATGCGGCCTACTTGTTTGCCGGTGCTGCGGTGGCCAAGGTCGATGATTTCGCGGGCGCGGGTATACTGATCGATAAAATCGGGATGGCCTGCCTGGAACATGTATATCACCCTGTCGATGAGCCGCAGATGGTTGTCCATTTCGATGATCTTGTTTTTCAGATCGACGGTGGCGGTCGTGGTGAGGATAATATTGTTGCGGGGCTCAGGGATGATAGCGAGAAACTGGTCGCGCAGGGTGCTTACAAGGGTGATATCATCTTCGGTAATGTGACGGGTAGTAAGGTCTGTGCGAATGGGCCACGCGGCATCGTAAACAACAGTGGCAATGCCGAGCAAGGCGCTGTCGCGGGCTAATTGCAGGTCGCGGATGTTATAATCAACGGCTGCGAGGAGGTCGGGATCGTTGATGAGCAAGGCATGGGCTACGGCAGCCCGAACCACTTTGAGAACGGCGCTTTCGAGCGATGTGCGAAGATCGCTTTTGCGTATGGTGGCTCCGGATTTATCTTTTTCCTGGATAGCCTGGATGCCAAGGATTTCGGTTATTATGGACTGGAAATGGGCGACAAGCCCTGAAAAATCGGTATCAGCGGACCAGATGGCAGTGCTTTCGGGACGCTTAAAAAAGGTATCGACGGCGAGATACGAGGAGATTTTGTTTTCTTGTCGGTCAGTCATAGGGAATAGACGTTAGATGTTAGACATTATAAATTAGACATTAGACATTAGATTTTAGACGTTAGAATTCAGACATTAGAAATTAGACGCAGTAAGCAAGAGGCTCTTTTTTCAGGCATGTTTGCGTGGGGATTGCTTCGTCGTCCCTTCACGCAATGACGGGTGTTATTCTTCATCCGGTTCGAGTTCGATGTCGAGATTGAGCTGGCTGCCGGGTTCGAGGCTGATGCCGTCTTCGGTGTAGGTTTGATAGCCGGGGAGTTCGACACGAACGGTGTATACTCCGGCATCAGCAAGTGTGAAACTGAATGTGGCATTTCCTCCGACAGTAACGGTTTGACCGGTTTCGACAATCGTAACCACGGCTCCGGGAAGCAGGGCGAGGGTTTCGAAATGACGAATGGTACCGGAAAGGACGATGGTATTGTTGCCGGTGGAATGGTGGCCAAGATCGACAATGATGCGTGCTCCCTTGTACTGAGAAACGAAATCGGGATTGACGGTTTCGAAACCGAGAACGGCGGGATCGAGTTTTTTTCTTAAGATTGTATCGGCTGTGCGAAATTTGGTGACAAGGAGTTTGGTAGCGGAAGCCCTGATGACGGTTCCAATCCGTGGTTCGGCAATGATGCCAAGATAAGCCAGGCGAAGGTTCTGAAAAGTGGCAAGGTCGGCAGGAAGTACCTGATAAGGTTCGAGCAAGGCGATAACAGGGGAAGCTGCTTCGTAAATAATCCCTGAACGCTGATATAATTCGACATCGCGACTGTGCTTGAGTTCGGAATCGGTGTAGGACACATTTTTAACCAGTTCGGGCAGGTTGTTTAAAGACGCATAGGCTTTGACAGCCTTCCTGA
Source organism: uncultured Bacteroidales bacterium (assembly GCA_963761195.1). Taxonomy (GTDB): domain Bacteria; phylum Bacteroidota; class Bacteroidia; order Bacteroidales; family JAADJA01; genus JAADJA01. The sequence continues at coordinate 85,023 of CAVXGA010000021.1, read as the reverse complement.
TATGGATGGATGACTCGATGAGATTGGCAGCAAAAGAGCCTTTATTGATGGCAATACCGGTACGATCGAGTTCCTGAATGGCCTGAACGGTAAGGATGTCGTCGACTGCTGTGTTGTAATCAGTGACAGTATTTTTGAACTCATCGACACGTTCGAAAACGCCGGTGAAGTTGTTAAAGATGATCTTTACTCCGAGAAACATGGAGATCTTGTTTTCCTGATGGTCTGTCATAATTTTAAGATTTTGATTTATTATTAAGGTTAAGAACTTCGAGAAAAAAACAAAAGACATCGGAACGAGCCGGAGAAGTGTAACAAGAATGCCGTAATGTTTATAAGTAAAAAATTGCGGTTTAGAAGTTTTAGCTGAAGCAAAAATAACAAAGTTTTGGGAAAAGCAAGAAAAAAATGGAAAAAAGTTTTGACGAATGCGGAAAACAGAATACAGAATGACGAACAAGGAAGGAAGAAGGAAGGTTGAACGTCAAAATATCAAGTAATCGAAGTTAAAAGGAAAAAGGATCATTTGAATGCAGAATACAGAATGACGAATAGTGAAGGACGAAGGAGAAGAAAGCCAAAATATCAAATAAGCGAAGTAAAAAGGGAAAATCTCAATGCAGAATACAGAATGACGAATAGGGAAGGACGAAGGAGAAGAAAGCCAAAATATCAAATTAGCGAAGTAAAAAGGGAAAATCTCAGTGCAGAAAATAGAATGACGAATAGTGAAGGACGAAGGAGAAGAAAGTCAAAATATCAAATAAGCGAAGTAAAAAGGGGAAATCGCAATGCAGAATACAGAATGACGAATAGGGAAGGACGAAGGAGATGAAAGTCAAAATATCAAATTATCGAAGTAAAAAGGGAAAATCTCAATGCAGAATATAGAATGACGAATAGTGAAGGACGAAGGAGAAGAAAGTCAAAATATCAAATAAGCGAAGTAAAAAGTACAATGTACTGGCTGTGGCTACAGAAACAAAGAGCAGATTGCTTTGAAACGCCTGCCCGCAAGGCTTTCCTGTGGTTTCGCGCAATGACGGGGCAAAGCAGGCGTTTTCCTCAACTACATTGAATTCAAAACAATTGTCAGGTCAATCAGTGAGTAACTGACATTTCCTGCACAGCCAGATGTTAACTATTCTTAAATTTTGAACAATTTTAAATTTCATTTATTTCAATTACCGAAATTTACGGCTAAAATTTTTGTAATGAAAAAACTTATTTTATTTGCGATCTCAATAGTGATTTCAGGATTGATTTACTGTCAAAACCTCCCATTACCCGTAAACATTCAAAAGGCACTTGACAATCATACACGTTCGATGGATGGCAAACCGGGGCCGGATTATTGGCAGAATCATTCTGATTATAAAATCGACGCGGAAATCGATACAGCCACCAATGTGCTGAAAGGAACAGAATCCATTGTGTACTATAACGAATCGCCTGATACCTTAAATGATCTTGTTCTGAGGCTTTATCAGAATATCTTTAAAAAAGGGGCAGCACGCCAGTGGAATATTCCGGAAGGGGACCTTACAGATGGAGTTAAAATTTCAACCCTCAAAATCGGAGGCAAGGAGTATGATCCCGAAAAAGATTTTCCTAAAAGAGTGACAACCAATTTTGCGGTTGATTTGAAAGAACCGCTTTTACCGCATTCGCAAACCACTGTCGAAGTCGGCTGGGAAGTCCGGATTCCATCCATTCGTGGAATACGCATGGGTAAATATGCAAAAGGTCATTATTTCATCGCTTACTGGTACCCGCAGATTGCGGTTTATGATGACATCGATGGCTGGGATAGGGTCGAATATACGGGCATAGTAGAATTTTACAATGATTTCAATAATTACGATGTCAGCCTGACGGTACCGGGCAATTACCTGGTCAGAAGCACAGGTGAAGTGCAAAATATCAGTGAAATTGTTCAGCCACAAATAAATAAACGTTACCAGGAGGCAAAAAACTCGGATTCTGTCATCAGGATAGTTACACAGGAAGACTATAAAATGAACCGTTTGTTCAAACCAGATAAATCACACACATGGAAAATCAAGGCGGAGCATGTGCCTGATTTTTCTTTTGCCATGAGCGATCATTCCGATTGGGATGGAACAAGTTTAATAGTAGATAAAACGACCGGCCGAAGGGTTTTCACCGATGCACTTTATCCTGATGGATCAGCAAACTGGGAACAGGCAGCAGATGTTGCACGAAAAGCAGTGGATTATTTGTCGAACGAATTGCCGGGATTTCCATTCCCCTATCCGCATATCACTTCATTTTGTGCCGGGCCCAATGGCGGCGGAATGGAAACACCCATGATGACAAATGACGGCGCTCCAAAAAAATTCGACTCGTTTGCAGGGCTTATCTTTCATGAAATCTCCCACTCCTATTTCCCTTTCTTTATGGGAACCAACGAACGCAAATATGCTTTTATGGATGAAGGCTGGGCTGCCTGCCTCACAAGCATGTTTCTTGATTCAAAATATCCGGGGAGCAACGACATGCAGCGTGAATGCGAAGGCTATAACCAGTTTGCCGGGCAGGAAGCAGATCTCCCGCTTATGGCACTAAGCTACCAGCATAATAATTATATGAGTTACCGGACTGCAGCCTATAACCAGCCTGCCATGGCTTATAATATCTTGCGGCTGACACTCGGTGACGATTTGTTTAAAAAAGGATTGAAAGAATATATTGCACGCTGGAATGGAAAGCACCCGATTCCTTATGATTTCTTTAATACGTTTAACGAGGCTACCGGCCAAAATCTTGACTGGTTCTGGCAACCCTGGTTTTTTGAAACCGGCTATCCTGACCTGGCTATTGAAAAAATTGAAAATAATATCGTGACCATTAAGAAAAAAGGAAATTATCCGGTTCCTGTTTTAATCACCTACAAAACAGCCAATGGTTCAACAGGAGAGGTTGACCGGCCGGCTTCCGTCTGGAAAGAAGGGAAAAATGAAATTGAGATACCGCTTCCACCAAAGACAGACGTTGTTCAGATCACACTCGGCAATAGTACAATACCGGATGTAAATAAGAAGGATAATGAGTGGAAAAAGGCTGATTGATTTTCATTTATAAGATTGTGTAGAGCAATTAACCCTCAGAAAGAATACATAATTTTTATTGAGTTCGCTTTTTAATTCCTATAAAATTTGCAGGTCTTTTGCATCCGCTGACCCGGTCTCATTAATAGATCACTGTGGATGTGGGCAAATTATTTTTTACCTTATTCGACTTTTATTTGTTTATGTTTTTGTATTTTTATTGCTAACTTTAATATACATCATCATGAAAAAAATGTACATGCTCATTTTCATTTTAATTTCAGGAATTTATCTTTTCAACTCTCAGACTTACGCCCAGAAAATCGAGGTAAACGGAACTTCTGTAAAAACTCCCAAAAACATCAGCAATGCACTGCAATTTGACGGCATAGAAGATTATGTTAGCATCCCGAATGGCACCGGTATTTTTGCAAACCTGAGTGCATTTTCGATGTGTGGCTGGGTTTATCCGACGAACGCCAATGCATTCTGGCCGGATCTGGATGGTTATTTCGGAATCAAAGACGAAGGTGTTTGTGATTTTTATATCGTTCAGCTTAATGGAACTGATCTTGAGGTCAGGATCAGGACCGATCAGGGACAGTTTGACATTCCTACTGCCGAATTACCGCAGATTGTTCTTAATGAATGGCAGCATTTCGCCCTGGTTTATACCGGCAGCGAGTTGCAGCTTTATTATAACGGGGTTTTAAATGGCTCTGTGGCCGCGACTGGCACTATTCCTTACAGCGACCTTGAAGTCACCATCGGCAAACTCGAATATTTCGAAACCGACTTCTTTTTAAGCGGAAAAGTGGATGAAGTTACTTTCTGGGACAAAGCACTGACCGCAGACGAAGTGCTGGAAAACGAATGTATCAGCGGCGACCCTTCAGCCGTTCCGGATTTAATTGCATATTATAATTTCAATGAAACAGAGGGGCTGGTTCTCCCGGATTATTTTGGTAATTACGACGGGAATTTAACAGGAATGACAGGTGATGAATGGGTGGAATCGGATGTATGCCAGTCGGGCTTTGATATATTATTTTCCGTTACCGACGAGCTCTCTGGAAATCCTTTACAAAATGCAGCTATCAATCTGGACGGAGTTATTAAAAATACCGATAGCAACGGTGAAGCAACATTTACTAATTACGACCCGGGTGTTTATCCTTATGGGATCACCAAATCCGGTTATTACGAATCGACCGGAGAAGTCACTGTGGTGGACATGGATACACTTGTTGAAGTTGCCCTTGCTCCCATTGTTTACTATACGATAACCTATGTTGTTACAGGGGATCCGGGAGCAATGCCTGTTGACAGCGCCATTGTAAACATGAGCGGAATCCTGCAATATACTGATGAAACCGGTCAAACAACTTTCACTGGTTTTCTTCCTGGTTCGTATCCCTATATGGTAATAAAGGAAGGCTATTTTATCGTTCAGGATACGGCAGTGGTTGTTGATCAGGATTTGACGGAGGATGTTTCCCTGCTGACAACAGGTATCGGTATAAATCGCGAATCAGGAACACAAATATACCCGAATCCTGTTTTAGATAAATTGTGCATTGCCTTGCCTGAAGCATTTGACGGGCAAACCACCATTAATTTAATGAATTTTACTGGTGAATCTGTATTGACCAAACAAATCCGCTATAAGAATCCTATGGAACTTGATGTAAGTCAATTTCCTGCAGGTATTTATTTATTAAGCATCGAAACGGATGTGTTTAAGGATATGCAAAAAGTGGTGATTCAATAGGGCACTTGAAGTAGTCTCGCTGATAATCGCTGAAAGTTTAATTAATTATTCTTTTCTACACGTAACTCTGCGCAATCAGTGAAAAATTTATTTTAAAACTTTAAGCTCAAGCCCGCCATAAAATTGAATTTCGCTTGCGGGAAATAGCCGTTATCCTCATATTCGGTTCCACCAGAATAATATGGATAGACCCAGGCATTGGACGAATATTCCGTATTTAAAATATTATTCAGACTCAACATCAGGCTGAGCTCTTTAAAAATTCCCGGATTGAAGGTATAATAGAATTTTAGATCGTTCACAAAGTAAGGATCGAGGCTGCGCTCCTTGTTCGAAGAGTTATCGATGTATTGCCTGCCTACGTATTTCGACTGCAGGCTGACCCTGAACGATTTCAAAGGCTCCCAGCTAAGAATGCTACCTCCAATGATGTCGGGGGAAAAAGAAATATCGGTTGTCCCGATTGTGTCAACATTCTGTTCCGGCCAAAGATCCCAGTTATCGGTATAAGCCACAAAGTTGAGTATTTTATTTTGACTGAGCGTAAGATTCAAATCCCATCGGAGATTTTTAAAAATTTTCAAACCGCCATTCAACTCAATTCCTGTTCGGTAACTTTTCGGCACATTCACCAGGATCGGATCTCCTACATTGTTGATCTGCCCCGTTAACACAAGCTGATTTTTGTAATCCATGTAATAGAAATTGGCTTCGAGATTTAAAAATTCATGGTGGTATTTATATCCCGCTTCATAATCGGTCAGTTTTTCGGCACTGATCTTTTGTCCGGGATCGGCATCCCGGTAAACAGTCCTGCTTGGCTCCCTGTTGGCCAAAGCAACAGATCCATAAACCGCATTATTCTGATCGATCGTAAAATAGACACCCCCTTTCGGATTAAAAAAATTAAAGTTGTGTGTTTGTGTAAGGTACTGAAGGTCGTCACGATTGCCCATTATTTTATAACTGATGCCACGATACTGTAAATCGGCATAAAGACTCACCGGTTTACTAAGCTGATAATTTATCTTTCCAAAAATATTGAAATCGCTCTTTTTACCGGTGTTTTCGTACCAGGGCTTATCGATGAAACTGTTGCTGCTATGCTCAGCCCAGATGATGTAGCCATAGTGATCGCCGTCATACTGATTCCAGCCTCCACCAAAAGAGGCTTTAATATTTTTCTGATCATAATTGAAGGCAAGGTTCAGTCCATAAAAATCATTATCGAGCCACTTCTGGTTTACAAGATTGGTCTTGGTTATTGTATCCCCTCCTATGATAACTTCCTGCAAGCCATAGTTGCTGTATGAATCCTTGTTTTCATAGCTTTCATAATAACCTTTGCCCTTTGTATAAAAAAAAGCCGAACTCATATTCAGTACTTTTGCTGAATTCATGAGCAAAATGCAACTGATAATAGGTTTGCCAATAATTATCGGTTTGATTGTTATAATAGCCTGTGATTCGTCCGGAATCATTATACATAATGCCGGATGGATTGTAGGTTCGGTTTGTTTTGAGACTGTCTTTGGGTGTACCATACCATGCCTGATAAGTTTTTTCCATACCCGAAGAAACGATAGCCTTCAGAATACTTTTTTCACCGAAATACCCTCCGCTGAGGTAGAATGATTTCAGGTTCGACCAGCCTCTGTCGATATACCCGTCGGATGAGATAGCCGATGCCCTGCCGTCGAATGCCCAGTTGCCACCAATCAATCCTGAACCGAAATTCAACGTGTTCTTAAATGTATTGAACGAACCGGCCGAACTGTTGATCTCAGCATACGGTTCAGAATTCAGCCTTGTCGTTTCAATGTTAATGCTGGCGCCAAATGCAGCTGCACCGTTCGCTGAAGTACCCACACCACGCTGTATCTGGATATTGTTGGTTGAAGAAGCAAGATCGGGCAAATCAACAAAATAAACGTCCTGCGACTCAGCGTCATTTACGGGTACACCATTCAGTGTAACATTGATCCGAGTAATATCGGTACCGCGGATTCTAATGCCTGTATAGCCCACACCGGTACCTGCATCTGATGTTGTCACAACAGAAGGTGTGAGTTGAAGAATGAATGGCAAGTCCTGTCCGGTATTTTGATCGGCAATCTCTTTTTTATCAATATTGGTGTAAGTAGCCGGAACTTTTTCGTTCACCCTCGAAGCCTGCACAATTACCTCATCGCTCATCACCGGACTGTATTCCAGCGAAAAATCAAGAATCCGATCGTTATTGATGGTAACAATTTGCTCGAACGTTTTATACCCGATAAAGGAAACCCGGAAAGTATACGATCCCTGCTTTATTCTTTTGATTGAATAGCTACCGTCAGCTGATGAAGAAGCGGAATAAGCTGATTTATCAGCAATGATATTTGCCCCTGACAGTGGTTTTCCTGAATCTTTATCCGTAACTTTTCCACTCAGTGTAAATTGGGGAAAGGCTGTGAAAGGACTGATTGATGTTAACAAAACAAGCAAGAACACCGTAATTTTTTGTCGTTTCATGGCAATAATATTTTTAATAAATGACGTTCAGTCATCAAAGAGGGAATTGCCATACTTTTTTATGATTTCTCATTTCCCTACGCCGGCATTACCCGGATCAGGTTACTGCTTATTGATAACAAGCAAAGAGTATGTTCTCAGCCCAAACCCCGTTTTCTAACGGGAGGGCACCCCTGTTTGAATCGACAACGCAAAGTTAAAAATTTTAATCGAGAAAGGAATTTAAATCGATGAAAGAAGGATTAAAGTGGAATTTAAGCGTATGAAAAGCAAGATCAAAATTTTTCAATTTTGATTTATCAACGATCTGTGAATCGGAAGTTGCAAGTAGTCCCGAATCCGCATTCTTTAACAATTTATCTACTGAATCCGATATTTTTATTTCCGTTTGAAATGTATTATTTTTTGCTTTACTTCGAATTACTTCGGTAGCACTGCTATGATTTGTGAGTTGCTGATCCAAATAAAAAATCACATGGCCGGCTTTCACGTTCTCCAGGTATTGAAATACAAGATCGATGGACCGTTCCAACAAATCATCAGGAATGTGTGAACCGTGAATCTCTGCCGCATCCCTCAACAAATCATCATTGCTGATAAATACAACGCTACCGTTTAAATAACTGGTAACGGTCAGCAACTGGTTAAAAGCATCGATATGCAGTATGGAACCACTACAATTGCAAGTATGAACCAGTTTGTTGAGTCGTAAAGAAATTTCTTTATCCAATGCCACTCCCCTGTATAATATTGACCGTTCCGTACCACTTAGCTTGTAGCGGTCACCGACAAGCTTAAGCACTGCTTTTTGAGGATACCAGTTCGACAAAAAAGCATGGTAATCTTTAATGGCGGCTGTAAAGTTTTCGGATAAGTTTATCATTAATACAAAACTAATGATTAAAAGTCATACCAAGAATTATCACACAGATAAAGAAATTTCTTTCCGGCTTGTCTTTTTTTATTATGAGGAGGAAATAAGATTACTAATTACAGCTTTTAAATTTAATTCAGCTTTTTTATTTGTGAAGTATATTGATTAAATTTGTGAAGAGAAAAAGTTTACCAATTAAGAACTGAATAAGATATGTAAACCAGACTCATTTTACAATTGATACAATCAGTTTCAATGCAGATTCAAATAAGTTAAAACCAGATAATATGAAAAAGTATTGTTTCTTATCGGTAATCATCCTGCTGAGTTGCAACTATGCACAAAGTCAGTGGTTTCCGGGATATCCTTATGAAAGCATCAATTACTATCATGTTAATGCTATGAACAAGCAAATGCTCAAGATCGATTCATCGCTGTTTCTCATCAAACACGGGGGATTAGAGGAAATCAGCACCAGTGACTTTACAAGTCATTACAAATGGCTTCGTTTTTATCCGCTTACAAGAATTGTTGCAGACACCTCAACGTCTTTTGTTTACCTTAAAAGCCATGATTATATCGGAAAGCTTAACCAAAATACCGGGATGTACGAAAACATCTTGCCCGAAGCTTACAGCAATAAATACCTGTATGATATTGACGTTGATCCGCATGGCAAGATATGGGCGGTTTCGGGCGGAACATTAAAAGAAGTTGGCATTTGGGATGGGAATGAATGGCAATTTTTTCCTTATGGAATTTCTTATTTTACGGGACTGGTATCAGGGTAATCAGCAGCAGTACATCCGTTATCTCCAATGATCACCTGTTCATTAAATTTCAGGATGGCAATATCGATACATTGTTTTACGGTGAGAATATTTATTCAAAAGACTGGGATGCAGATCCGTCTGGACATCTCTGGGTGGCAGCCGGTGAAAAGCTGGTCCATGTTTTCAACCAGAATGTGACTGTTTATGATTCAACCAATTCACCGATAGGTGAAGATGAATTTTTGCATATTAAATTGGGCAGCAACGGACATGTATGGTTAGGAGGAAACACAAATTATATTTACGAATTCGACGGTTCTGATTGGATTGTCCATCAATATTATACATACAATTACTTCGGAATTGAAAATCTGACACTTGATGAACAGAATAACCCCTGGTTAATTACCCATTCTGGGGACGTTCGCAGACTATATGAACTCTACAATAATTCATGGACATATCATTACATTCCGTTTAGGCCACTCCGGGATGTAAAAGCGGTAGGGATAAATACAACCTACTCCGGCAAAGGATATTTCGCCACAGATGAAGGATTCTTTTCAATCAATCTGGCAACAAACAGCTTGTTTAGTTTTTATGATTCAACTGATTATGCTTATGCTGAAATATTACAGCGTTTATTGAAAATGATCCCGGAGAATATTATTTTCCGGGTTATTGCACCCACCATGGAATGTATGGATTGCCGGACTTTGATAACAACCAGTTGCTGAGTCAGGATGTAAATTATTGCTGCTACGATAATGGAACCTACTATATAGCTACTGACAGCGGCCTCACCATCTACAACGGTATTTTATATAATCAATACAACATGTCAAATACACCATTTCCTTCGAACGATATCACTTTTGTGACCACCCATTTTACTAACTGTTTTGAGAGCGGGAATAATAACGGATTATATGTCGGGACCGATAAAGGAATAGCAATTTATCAAAATTACCAGTGGACTGCCTATGATACAACCGACATTGACATCGATAATTTTTATGTTACCGGCATTTTACCAAATTGCTATAACGACGATGAGACTTATGTAGCTACCCGCAGCGGTGGGTTGATCAAAATATATTCGGATGGGGAATACGATCTGTTCAACACAATGAGCGGCAATTTTGAGGATGATTCACTTTTTTATATAAAATTTATGCAACTGGCTGGTTGCGGCTCGTTTATCGTTGTAGGCACAAGTCACCATGGAATTGGATACACAAGTAATTGGGGTCCGGACTATTTTCAATTTGATACGCAATATGAATTTTCGAAAGCCATTGCAATTGGCTATTATTACGGCACAAATATTATTGCAACTGATCAAAGTTATATGGTTCTCTCACCTTGTGGAATTGTTCCTAATCAAATATTCAGGCTCAATTAAGTTGGTTCCGGGAATCAGACAATCTGATCGTAATGGTTCCCTCAGAGTTTAATGGTAAAAGTCTCCTTGAACTGGCAGATTTGACTGGCAGAATTGTCTTTTCAAATCAAAGGCAAATTAATTCAAACAAAATCTCCATAAACATTGGCAATCTTTCCAGAGGTATTTATATCTTTTCGATCAGTAACGGAATCAAGAAAGGATATTGTAAAGTACTATTAATAAAATGATGGTCATATTTCATTGAAAGTTATCCATTAAATTTGCGAATAAATTCATCTGCATGAAGCTCATCATCATTAATGGCCCCAATCTCAATCTGCTTGGTAAACGGGAAACGTCTGTTTATGGAAACACTTCATTTGAGGAATATCTTACCCTGCTCAGTAAGAAATTTCCGGATATCGAAATCGATTATTTCCAGAGCAATGTTGAAGGCGAGATTATCAATAAAATTCACGAAACAGGTTTTTCGTATGACGGAATTATCCTCAACGCCGGTGGTTATACCCATACTTCGGTATCCATTGCAGATGCAGTAAAATCAATTGAGACACCAGTTGTAGAAGTTCACATTTCAAATATTTTTGCACGGGAACCGTTACCGGCACATTTCCCTAATTGCTCCCAATGCTAAAGGATCAGTTATAGGATTCGGGCTGGATTCGTACAGACTGGCAATTCAGAGTTTTATTGAAGTAGTTTAACTGAAATTTTCTTTTTTGAGGTCCGTAAATTTTCTTTTTTGCATTATAAAATATTCAAACACAAGATTTTTCTGATAAACTTTTGAAACTGCCAGAATCGTTTTTCCTTTCCGTTCCTTTTTTAATTCAGAAAGCATTGAATAAAATTTTAAGTGTGCCCTCGTCACTGCAAAAAAGTCGCTAACACCTCCATCCACAAGAAATTTTAGTGCGGCAATCCCATCCAGCACCAGACGGCTGATAAAAACACGGATTATTCTGTTTTGAGGAAGGTTTTTATAAAGCATCACAATGTTATTGCGCATATTCAGGTAGGTTTTTCGTGATGATTTTTTTGGCAGAGTGGCACCGCCGACATGATAAACAACCGATTGAGGACAAAACATGATTTTATACCCCTTATTTTTTGCCCGCCAGCAAAAATCGATTTCTTCCATATGTGCAAAAAATCGCTCATCCAGCCCACCCAACTCCTTGTACAATTTGGCTCTTACGAACATACAGGCGCCGGTAGCCCAAAAAATTTCCGTGGGCTCATCATATTGGCCTCCGTCCGCTTCGATGGATTGAAAAAGTCTGCCTCTGCAAAACGGATAACCATATTTATCAATAAAACCTCCTGCGGCACCTGCATACTCGAATTTTTCCCTTTCATAATACGACATCAGCTTTGGCTGGACGGCTGCTATGTTGTCGTCGGTTTCCATAAGCTCGATAACGGGCTGTATCCAGTTGGATGTTACTTCGATATCCGAATTCAGAAGAACGAAATATTTTGCCTCCACCTGGTTAAGTGCATCGTTGTATCCCTTCGCAAATCCCCCGTTAACCCGATTCTGAATAATTCGAATTTCCGGAAACTTTTCTTTCAGAAATAAGACAGAATCGTCCGAAGAGGAATTATCAGCAATAATGATCTCTGCAATATTCTGACTGTGCCTTACAACACCCGGAAGAAATTGCTCCAGCAATTTTTTACCATTCCAGTTTAAAATAACGACTGCAACTTTCTTATCCATTCAGTTTCGGAGAGCTTATTTAATTGTCAGGAATTAATCATCCATTTTCTTAAATTTATTTCCCGACGATTTAATTGTAATACAACGCACCCAAATTCACATGATAATTAAGGTGTAGCTTTATTATAATTCATTTACGGTTGTAAAATTAAAGAAATAATCACAAAGGTGACAATTAAAAATGTCAGGTTTGTAGGGTAAAAAAACATTCAACTTAAAATTACGTTAGCTTTTAAATTTTTATATTATCTTAGTTTGTACGATTATTTATTTGAACCCTTGAAATTCTTGCTATTAAGTCAACAGAACTGGTTTAACCACTCCCTGCCCGATGGTGGACCGGTTTACATGGAAACCAATCCGGCCCATTTAATTGCAGAACCCTGGAATGCGTTTTCATCGCTGCTGATCATTATACCAGCACTAATATGGCTTATAAAAATCCGGAGTGAATTCAGGAATTACCGTTTTCTGTTGTTTTGCATCCCCCTGATGATACTTGGTGGATCAGGCAGTACATTGTTTCATGCCTTCAGAGCATCGCGAATTTTTCTTTATATGGATATTCTTCCGACTGCCATACTCACCTTATCGATCAGTGTTTATTTCTGGATTAAGTTGCTCAAAAACTGGTGGGTCGTTGGATTCGTTGTCATACCCGTTTTGATTTTCAGGTTTCTTTTATTCGGAAAGCTGCACCAAATGGCTGCCATCAATATTTCATATGCTATCACAGGTGTTGTTATTGCACTTCCCCTGTTGATCATTCTTCTTAAAACAGGTTTTTATAAATACATACAGGTCATTTTAACGATCCTGTTTTTCATTCTGGCTCTTTTTTTCAGGGAAACGGATCCCTATCCCATTTCATGGCTTCCTATGGGAACTCACTTTCTCTGGCATGCATTCAGCGGAATTGGCGCTTACTTTATTTTATCCTACCTTTATAATTACAGGAACAGGGAAATAGAACTGCAGACTTCATCAAATCTATAAAGGCTAAGAATTTAAGTTATCCGGAAATAACTTTTTAAAAATTGTAATTTTACAGTTTACGATTTTAACTTTATCAATATCGACAACTATGCCGGTATCAATCAGCATACGGTTTTATGAAGAGCTGAATGATTTTCTGCCTAAATTTCGGAAGAAACAGATCGTGGAGCATCGCTTTTCGGGTATGATGACAATCAAAGATATCGTGGAATCGCTGGGCGTTCCTCACACCGAAATTGATCTGATACTGGCAAACGGGAATTCGGTGGATTTTAATTACAAACCTTCAGAAAATGATTACATTTCTGTTTATCCGGTATTTGAAAGTTTCGATATTAAAGATGTGACACGATTAAGGCCCAAACCATTAAGGGATACCCGGTTCATCCTTGATGTCCATCTTGGCAAACTCGTCCGTAACCTTCGCATGCTTGGATTCGATTCACTTTACAGGAATGATTATGACGATCCTGAAATCATTCGGATAGCTGCTGCTGAAAAAAGGATCATCCTGACCCGTGATGTCGGAATTCTGAAAAATAAAGCTGTAAAACACGGTTACTGGATCCGGTCGCAAAATCCCGGCGAACAATTAGAAGAAGTGATTGAACATTTTCATCTGTCAGGAAGTATTGAACCGTTAAATCGCTGCATCGAATGTAATGGAACAATCGTGAAAGTTGAGAAAAACAAAATCGCGGATCAGTTGAAACCAAAAACAAGAAGTTATTTTAATGATTTTTTCCAATGCATCAACTGTAAAAAGATCTACTGGGAAGGATCGCATTATACCAAAATGATTTTTAAAATTAATTCCATTCGAAATTCCATCAATAATCGTTAATTTTACAGGTGATGCGTAAAAATCACCGGACGTATGAAAGAAGCTTCTTTTTATACCGTCAAAAAGGACAAAGTTCAGTGTCATCTCTGTCCGCACAATTGCCTGATCGCTATTGGGAAAAAAGGAATTTGCAAGGTTCGCAGGAATGAAAACCGGCAATTGATTGCCGAATCATACGGGAAAATATGCTCGATGCATTTCGACCCAATAGAGAAAAAACCATTGTACCATTATTTTCCGGGTTCTGCTATTTTTTCGGTGGGAAGCGTGGGTTGCAACCTCCAGTGCCGTTGGTGCCAGAATTGTGAAATTTCTCAATCGGGAGTCTCTGAATACCCCTATTTGAAAGATTATTTACCGGATCAACTAGTTCGGTTAGCCGCTGACAGAAAAGACAATATCGGGATCGCCTATACGTATAATGAACCGACTGTTTGGTTCGAATACATGTATGACATTGCGGGATTGGCTTCTGATCGGGGACTTAAGAATGTTATGGTTACCAACGGATTCATCAATCAGGAACCGCTGGAAATGCTGATCCCTTTTATGGATGCCTTTAGCGTCGACCTGAAAGGGTTCAATGAAAACTTCTACCGGAAATTTACTTCTTCCCAACTTAAACCCGTTTTGGAAAGTTTGAAGACCATAAAAAAACATGACCGGCATCTTGAAATAACCAACCTTGTGGTGACCGATACAAACGACGATGAAAAGGAATTTGCTTCCATGGTTGAATGGATAGCCGGTGAGCTTGGGAAAGCTACGGTTCTTCACATTTCAAGATATTTTCCCATGTACAAAATGACAAAAGAGCCGACATCCGCTTTAAAACTGCAGACGCTCTATGACATAGCGAATGAAAAGCTTGATTTTGTCTACCTGGGAAATACAAGAGGGAATGAAGGACAAAATACGTTTTGTCCGAATTGTAAAACCCTTGTGATCGAAAGAATCGGATATGATACGCGCATCGTTGGACTGGACAGGGAAGGAAGATGCAGGCATTGTGACGATCAGATTTTATCCACAAGTTGTATTTGATTGAAACTGAATCATAATTAAAAACTTTGAGATATGAAAAAAACTGTAACTATCTGCGTTTTACTGGGCCTTTTCGTTACCGTTTTCTGTCAGTACAATACCCAGCTTATCGATTCAACAAAAGTCTGGAGCATTGCTGATCAGCAATGATTGGGATGCGGCGGGGCTTTATATTCGTTTTATATAAAACTTCAGGGAGATACAATCATCAGCGCGTCAAATTACACTAAAATTTACCGGGCATTCGATGAGTTTATGAACGAATGGGAACTTTATGGTTACATCAGGCAGGAAGAGAATAAATATTATTTGAGAAACCTGGCTGGAGAGGAAGGTCTCGCTTATGATTTTGATGCAACTATCGGTGATACTATCCAAATAAATAATCCATTCGGGGTGATGCCCGTTGACGCAGTCGTTACGAATATCGATTCGGTGCACATCTCGCCCGGCAATGAACTGAGGAAAAGAATCAGCTTGTACGACTTCCAGTATTATTTCAACATGGAATTCTGGATAGAAGGAATGGGAAGTTTTGCCGGTTTAACAGAAAGTGGTATGGATATGACTTTGACAACCGGCGGCGATGACTATACACTCCTTTGTTACTATGAAAAGGGAGAACTCATTTTTAAATGGCCGTTTTATGCTCTGTGTTATTATCCAATAGTCAGGATTCCGCAAATTAGCGACGGAGAGATTAATTTTTACTTTAATCCAAATCCGGTGAAAGAAACATCACGTTTGATCATTAAAAATCAGGACAACAAAACATATTACATCAAGATAATCAATAATTTTGGACAGGTATTAAGGAAATACGACTTTCCAGCTGTGGGGGAAATGGAAATTAAATCTGAAGATTTTTCTGCCGGAATATATTTTTATTCGATTTTTGAAGAAAATGAATTCATTTATTGCGGGAAATTAATCATTCAATAAGTATGTCGGAATTATCAAAACTCCCTAATATAGGGAAATTCCTTGAAGAAAAGTTAATCCAAGTCGAAATTAAAAACGAAACCGACTTAAAGACCATTGGTGCCGAGAATGCCTTACTTCGCATCCGGACCATTGACGATACAGCATGTTTCAACATGCTTTGTGCATTGGAAGGAGCGATACAACGCATTCGATGGCATGATCTCCCGGTCGAACGAAAAGAAGAATTGAAACAATTTTTAAAAATGAAAAACATACCACTCTCACCTTTAATCAAAAAAATAAAATGAAAACATATCTATTTCTATTCGCTGCAATTGTTCTTAATTTGACAATATCTGCTCAGGATGTAACCTTCACAAAAATAACCACCGGCGATTTGGTAAACGATGGAGGCTGGAGTTATGCGATGGTTTGGATGGATTTTAACAATGACAACTATCCCGATTTATTCGTTACCAATAATGATTCGAACAACGGACAGCTTAATTTCCTTTATATGAACAATGGAGACGGAACGTTTACAAAAATTACCGATGGTCCGGTCGTAAACGACGGTGGCAGTTCTTATTCCTGTACAGCAGCCGATGTGAACGGGGATGGCTTTCCCGATCTTTTTGTGGCCAATTATAATGAAAACAATTTCTTATATTTTGGAAACGGGGATGGGACTTTTGATAAAGTGACGTCCGGGCCGGTAGTCACCAACGGAGGAAAATCGGCTGGAGCAGCCTGGGCTGATTACAATCAGGATGGTTGGTTGGATCTGTATGTTGCCAACAGAGATCAGCAGAATTTTTTATACAAGGGTCTGGGTAATGGTGAATTTGAAAAGATCACGACGGGGACCATTGTAACAGACGTTGCAAACTCAAGCGGATGTGCCTGGGGTGATTATGATAACGATAGTTACCCTGATCTTTATGTCGCCAATTCAGGAACTGTAAGCAATCTTTACCATAACAATGGTGACGGGACCTTTACCAAGGTGAATGCAGAGCCTTTTATTTCGGATGTTTCGAGCTGTGCAGGAGCAAGCTGGGGCGATTGTGACAATGACGGCGATCTGGATTTATTCGTTTCTACGGGCCAGCTCGGTACCTATGTCAACTGGTTTTACCTGAATAATGGTGACGGTACGTTTACCAAAGTTACCGATAGTCCGATTGTGAGTGATGTTACCTGGTCATCAGGAAGTGCCTGGGGAGATTATGATAAGGACGGTGATCTTGATCTTGCTGTTAGCGGATATGATGGCAACAATTTATTATTCAATAATGATGGGGCGGGAAATTTTACAAAGGTAACAGGCAACTCATTCGTTACCAGTGCAAACTATTTCGAAGGTCTTGCCTGGGCCGATGTCGATGATGACGGAGACCTGGATATTTTTACTGCCAGAAATAATTATTTTGGTGGTAACAATGCCTTTTATCTGAATGATGGGAATGGGAACAACTGGCTAAAGATAAAACTTGAGGAGAGTATATTGCTTTCCATGAATGATGAAGCGATCGGGGCAAAAGTTTATGTTTACGCTACTATTTTTGGGCAACCTGTTATGCAAATGCGAGAAGTCGGCACACAATCGGGCGGCGGACAGGGCAGTCAGAATGATATTGTTCAGTTTTTCGGGCTTGGTGATGCTAACCTTGTCGATTCTGTATTTGTAACCTTTATGGATTATCAATTCGTTCAAAATCAGGTGGAAGTCAATCAAACGCTTCATCTGGATTTAATCATCGAAGATATCCAAAAAATCAAACCTGATCAGGAGCCCAGTCTTACAGTCTTTCCGAATCCCGCATCGGATCAAATAAATATCCGATTCAGATTAGATCAGCCTTCGGATGTTCAAATTTTCATTTTGGATTTGCAGGGAAAAACTCTTACAACTTTATTTTCAGGGCATGCAGCAAAAGGATTTCATACGATCAGCCAAAGTTTATCAGATATTTCTGGTTGGAACATAAGTCCGGGAACCTACGTAATTCAATTTATTTCCGGTAATAATTCAATTGTCAAAAAATTCACGGTATTAAAAATTTAAGTGGATTCTATCGCAATAGTATTTTTCTAAGGAATCTGAGAACCGATTCCCTGGTTAGGTAGCCATATCTCGTTTTTGTCTCCATTATCCGATTGTCCGTCAAGGTTCAGATCAGATGAAAGATATCCGGATAATCCTGTTTCCGAATTCCACGAATTCGTTTTATCATTATCATCAATAATTCCGTCGGCATTTGCATCACCACTGTACATTCCATAAACTCCGCCAGTTAGTAATTTTTCGCTATCCGTTCCATAGGCCTGACTTGCTCCGATCGAAAAATCATAAGAATAAATGTTGGATGATTTGATCAGAGGAACTGCTGACATTACTGGCAAATGGTTACGATGATAGATAACGACAAATAATTGCTGATTAACCGAATTGCTAAAGCTCAGACTTGAAGATCCGTCCATACCTACAACCGTTCCGTCGCTAAGAACAAACCCGGCTTGTCGGGCAATTCTTGTTGATTCAGTTGCTGAGACAGCATCATTCGCATCCCGAAGTTCAACCAGAACCCAGTCGACAACATCAGGCGGAATGACAGAAATGCTTTCGGTTCCTGAGTAATTCCAGGGTGCACTTTGGTAAGGTTGTGTCATTGGGAAATCTGTTAAACCGGTTAAATCCGTATTCATTGAAAACCCATTAAAAGGTCCTTCAAGCATTACTTTTAAATTGAGGTCGAAATCAGGGCTTTGAACCGAGATATAATCTGTTTTTATTTCTGAATCGCTGCCGGCTGAATTTGTTGCGACCAGCTCAACCGTATAATTTACCGGTTCATTGAATTGAACCTGCGGATTTTGAGAATTTGAGTTTGTTCCACCCATATATGTGACAGTTGATGGTGTAAAAGTCCATGACCAGGAGGTCGGTTCATTGGTTGATTGATCCGCAAAAGTCACAGTTTCGCCAACCAGCGGTGAGGTTGTGCTTGCACTGAAACCAGCGACGGGTGGTAAAATGACAGTTCCATTAACAGTAATATCATCGAGACATACACCATAACCATATTTGGCAGTACCCTGAAATGCAATATAGTATTCACTACTTGGATTTGGAAGATTGATAGATTCGAGTGTCCATGCAGTGATGTTGTTTGTAAATGTTTGTAAAAGTGTCCATGTTCCTGATAAACTTGTTTTATAGAATATGCGTAACTCATCCTGGTCAGGCGACCATAAGGCTTGTGTGTGCCAAAAAGTTAATACAGGATTAATTAAAACCGATAAATTAATTTGAGGGGTTATAAGTTTTGTGACTCTCGAGGTAGTGTTGGCATAGTATAGAAAGGCATTATAGCTACCAGAATGAGCAGAAATAGGATGTCCGCTTTGACCACCATTTTGGTATGTCCAATCTAGTGTATTCGTAACATATTCCTGAGACCAGCAATTGGGTATATTCCCTGCATTTTCAAATCCTTCGGACCATGGAAAATTACTTACTGTGCAGTTCGTTACAGAAATATAATTGCTTTTTGTCAAACTAAATGTTCCAGCAGGACCACTAACTGTTAACATGACAGAATATACACCAGCATTATCAAATTGAACAACAGGATTTTGCGAAGTATTGCTGGTTCCATTAACGTATGTCACAGTCCCCGGCCCCGTAACTACCCAAAGCCAGCTCGTTGGGTTTCCACAGGAAATATCCGTAAATTCAACCGTATTCCCTACGATTATATTGGTTGTATTTGCAGTAAAATCGGCTGCATTTGGTATTAACTGCACATTGAGTATTGTTGGAGTCTCATTTTGGACTACGACATTATTGAATATCTGTGTTTGATAACAGGGAAAGGAATACCTGATATTATAAGTTCCGGCAATTAGCAGGCGGTGATAATCACCTGCAGGAGATGAATACACCCATGAACTGTCAGCTTCATGGTTGAGAACATATATTTCGGCAGCGAGGGGCTGTCCTGTATTTGCATCCGTTACCATACCCCTGACTCCGTAAAGGCTTTCTTCCATATAATTCAGGAGTGAACGGCGCAGATAACCCCAAAAGTTAGGTAATTGGTTACCATTTGGAGTTTTTGTTGCCGAAATTTCAATAGTCACTTCCCTGCACTGATGAAAATAATTCATATAATCCTGTCGCCGCCACTAATGAATACCATACATGCTCCATTTGTTATCCCGTCATTAAACCCGGACATATAACCGGATGGAGAGTAATATTGTGCTGTGTCGGCAAATTCATGACATAATTAATTGCCACCAGCATCATCGGCAGATTAAAAATGACCTATGTATCCCATGGATAGTTGCAGACTTCATCGCCCCCATGAAAATTTGCCGAACTGACAAAATGGTGTGCTTCCGCAAAATTCATGAATGCTACTGTTTCAGGTTGCCATGTTTTGCCGTCAGGATGAGGGCCGCCTACGGATCGGGATAATTTCTGTTAAGATCGACATTATTTGCATTGTAGCGGATGGCACCTGAAACAGTATTGTCTCCACCATGGAAGGTTCCGTCAGGGTTGGCCAATGGATTAATGAATATTTCCATGTTATTGACCAGGTTGGTTATACGTGGATTACTACCGTATTGAGTCAGCAATGAATCAATCAGCCGGAGCATCATTACATATCCTGTTAGTTCATCACCATGCATGGAGGATGTATAAAAGAATTCCGGTTCAGCTTCATCAGAGTTAACATTATCCGAAATTTTAACAGCCAGTAACTGCCTTCCCTGAACTGTTGTGCCGATGGTATACAACTTGCAAATTGAAGGGTAATTGGCTGCAAAATTATTCATCATTGTAAGGTATGCGCTGTAAGTTGGATAGGAATCCCAGGCTTCGATGCTTTTTGGGTTTCCAATGTCAGACATTTTCGGATTAATACCTTCGCTTGGTGCCGGTAGTACTATATAAGGAATGTTCAAGCCGAGAAAAGCATTGAATTCTTTTTGGTTTGCATAGGCCCAAACGGAATCGTTCTTATAATTATCGATCGAGATGATTTTAGTGATCTCTGATATATCCTTCGGTGAATTTGGTTTGAATTTAAAATAAACCTCGCCGTATTTTTCAAGTGATTTATTCAGTAAATCAGCATTTTGCCCGAAGATTACATGTATAGTTAACAGTAAAACAAATGAGAGAAGGATTTTTTTCATCGTAAAAAATTTTAACGGCCGAAATTAGCAATTAATCGGAATTTTAAAAAAATTAATTGCAAAGCCAGAAGATCAATCAGTTCAGAATTATTCGAAATCCGGATACATTAAATATTTTTTCCTGATTTGTTTAAACTTTTCCAAACCGGGCTGCCAGCTATTCCTGATTTCTTCTTCTGAAAAACCGGATTCGATCTGGTTTTGAAGCTCATCGGTTCCTGCCAGTTTAGAAAAATAAGAATTGAAAAAATCTTTTCGATCTTTGAAAAACCGGTACATTTCAATCAGCCAGACAAGGTGAAGTTGTCTTTCCCGCATCACCATCTCACGTGTTCCCTGGAGCGAAAGTCCGTAACATGTTTTCCCATCAAATTTCGGTTTTGAAGCTACACCTTGAATAGCATGGGGTGTAAATTTATAACTTCCGGGAGAATAGTCCGGATGACCAATTACCTGGAAAGGATAATCAGTGCCTCTTCCGACACTGATAATTGTTCCTTCAAAAAAACAAAGGGATGGATACAATTGAATGGACAAGCTGTTCGGCAGGTTAGGAGATGGCGGAACCGGAAGGTCATAATGAGTATGATGGTCGTAATTAAAACAGGCTATGATCGTTAATTTGCATTTTATTCCATCTTTAAGCCAACCTTCTCCGTTTACCATCTGGGCGTACTCACCGGGTGTCATACCATAAACCACCGGCACGGGATGCAAACCAATAAAGGACGAATATTCTTTTTCAAGGACAGGTCCATCCACATAATCACCATTCGGGTCAGGGCGATCCAAAACAAGGAAATCAACTCCATTTTCCGCACATGCCTCCATGACGTATGACATGGTTGAGATATACGTGTAAAACCGCACACCCACATCCTGAATATCATAAATGACAATGTCTATTCCCTTCAAATCATCTGCGCCTGGTTTTTTCTTATTTCCGTAAAGGGAAATAACCGGAATACCGGTCATTTTATCGGTATCGTTGCTTACGTCAGCTCCATTGGCTTCGTCCCCCCTGAATCCGTGTTCGGGACCAAATACTCGTTACTATCGTTTATTCCTGCATGAACCAGACTGTCGACAAGGTGCACATTTCCAATCATTGAAGTCTGGTTGGCAACAACAGCTATCTTCTTTCCTTTAAGTCCCGGAAAATAAAGTTCGGTTCTTTCAGCGCCGACAATAACTCCATTTTGTCCTTCAGGGTTTACCCCGGGGCCTGTTCTGTTTTGAGCAGTGCAACAGGAAATCATTAAAAATGCTATTCCTGTCAATATATTTATTCCCTTCATTATTTGCACTTCACATGCGGATGAAATTTTTTATTTCTCATCCAAATGCCATTCCGGTATTCTTCCGGGAGTCCAAGGTGCGCCCAAATCTTCCAGTTGCTTTTCAATTTTCGGCAGAATGGTCAGATCAATATTTTTTAATTCCTCAAGAACAGGCGGAAATTCTGCCTTTAGAATGGCATAAATGTCCTTTTGCGATTGAGTGACTGCCGAAGTCGACCGCCAGTGTGTCCAGATTATTGAATTCAGCCGGTTATTGATAGAAGGAATTGCAGGCAGGTTTTCTTCCTCGCTTGCTTTTGCCTGTTGGCCGTTGAACTTCCAAAGGATGTCATCCATTTGTTTTTCGACGGATTCAATTTTCTTCATAAGTTCATCAGGAGCAGTCAACGTCTGCTGTGCAGCCTGTTTATCATATTTCACCCGTTCCATCAGGTTATTGGCAAACTCTTCTGCACCTCTAACCGTTCTGCCAAGCTCAGCCAGCTTTTTTTGAAAGGCGACCAGGTCAGCCCTATCTTCTGCCGGAAGTGTAGCATTATTCAATGATTTAGCGATAAATTCCACAGGTCCGAAAAGTTCTTTTATCGTATCTCTGACAAATTGCGACAAGGAAACCGTGTATTTCCCCGGTAAAACATACATTCCATCATTTCCCATGGATAAGGGATCGTATTTATCATCCTTAAGCTTTACCGGCGAAGTTCCCGGATATCTTAAATTCCAGGTAATTCTGTCAATCCCTTCTGTAACACCTGTTGTTAATTTTCTGACAATATTACCATCCTCATCCCGGATAGTAAAAATAAGATAAGGCTTTACTTCATTTTCTTCAGCCCGCAACTCATCCATTGAGGGTATTGGGATCGGTTCCTTTTTCTTGAAAAGTTCTTTTTCTTTGTCTCTTCTCTGTTGCTGAAGCGTTTTAGGTGATTCCTTCATGTAATACGTAAAGGTTGCTCCGAAAGGTGGGTTTTCTGCGATATAAACATTTGAACCACTCCCATAGCCGCCCCTATTTTGCTGAACGTACATTAACGCATCCTTTATGGGGAAAATAAAGGCTGTAGAATCCATAAATTTTTTATTTAATTTTCGCAGTGGCGTATAGTCATCAAGGATATAAAAACCTCTGCCAAAACTTGCCAGAACCAGATCATTTTCTCTTTTCTGAATGGCAATATCTTCGATGGCAATTGTCGGTATACCGGATTTCAATTGTGTCCAGATCTTTCCACCATCAACGGTAAAAAATGCTCCAAATTCAGTACCGGCAAATAGAAGATCAGGATTTACAAAATCCTGTTGAACAGTATGAACGGCACCATTTTCCGGTAGATTTCCGGCAATCGAAGTCCAGGTCCGGCCTTTGTCAGTGCTTTTCAGAATATAGGGTTTGAAATCATCCCGCTTGGTATTATCAAAAGATGCAAAAACACTGTTTTCATCCATCTTAGAAGCGCGTACATCGCTGACATACGTATTTTTAGGCACTCCCGGAAACGTCTCATTTTTTCTCCAGTTCTGACCAGCGTCCTCAGTAACCTGAATAAGCCCATCATCCGTTCCGACATAAAGCAGGTTTTCCTTTACCGGTGATTCATCCATTGTAACGGCCATCCCATACAGCGAAGTGGAAACATCCTTTGCAACAGCATCAATGCTCCAGTATTGGCCCATTACCGGCCAGGTATTGCGGTCAATTTGAGCGGTTATATCATCACTGATTACTTGCCATGACTGACCTCTGTCGTCGGAACGAAATATTTTATTGGCTCCTACATATAATCTTGTATTGGAATGTGGGCTGATGAAAAAAGGTGTATTCCAGTTCCATTTATAGCTTTTCTCACCATCACGGGGTTGGGGTGTGATATAGATGGTTTCACCACTTTTTTTGTCGTAACGGTAAATATTTCCATATTGAGATTCGGAATAGACTATATCCGGGTTTTCAGGGTCAACAGCCTGCCAGAAACCGTCACCACCGATAGTAGTCACCCAATCGCAGCTGGAAACTCCATCGCGCATCAGGTTTCTTGAAGGTCCGCCAAAACTGCTGTTATCCTGGGTTCCTCCGTAAACCCAGTAAAAGGGTTCTGTGTTGTCAACAGCGACCCGGTAAAATTGAGTAACAGGCAGGTTGGTTTTGTGAAAATAATTTTTACCTCCGTCGAAAGTTTCATAAACACCGCCATCACCGCCAATCATAAAATGATATACATCCTCCGGTTCAATCCAGAAGGCATGATCATCCACATGCCGATCGTTGTTGCCAACACTGTTCCACGTTTTTCCCCCATCTGTTGTAAAACTGGAAACCGTCTCCATGGAATAAACTTTATCGGCATTTTTCGGATCGCAATAAATTTCGTTGTAATACTGTCCCGACTCATGATGGTCGCTCATTTTGCTCCAGGATTCTCCCATGTCCGTCGAGCGGAAAAAACCACTTTTATCCAGTGCTGCTTCGATCATCGCGTACCAGATATTCGGATCGACCGGGGAAATGGCAATTCCCATTCCGCCCTTATCGACACCGGGAATTCCCGATTCAAGCTTACGCCATGTTTTACCCGCATCCTCCGATTTGTACAATGCCGTTTCAGGTCCGCCACCAATTTTCGTAAAAACATGCCTTCTTCGTTGCTCAGATGAGGCAAATATAATGTCGGGGTTAGTGGGATGTAAAACCACATTATTTACTCCGGTATTTTCAGAAATTTCCAGAATCTTTTCCCAGGTTTTTCCTCCATCAGTGGTTTTGTATAATCCGCGGTCCCCGCCAGGACCCCAAACCGATCCTTCAGCAGCTACATAAACGACATTCGAATTTCGTGGATCAATGGCTATCATACCAACCTGCCGTGAATCTTTCAATCCCATATTTTTCCAGGATTGTCCGCCGTCGACAGTTTTATAGACACCATCACCGTAACCAAGTGCCCGCTGGTGGTTATTTTCTCCTGTACCTGCCCAAATCACATTCGGATTGTTCGGATCCATTTTAAGACAACCAATAGAATAGGCGCCATAATTATCGAAAACAGGATCGAACGTGGTTCCGTTATTATTGGTCTTCCAAATATGCCCGGAAGCAGCTGCTACATAATACTCACTGTGATTTTTTGGATTAACTGCAAAATCGGCAATCCTTCCAGATGTAAATGCAGGACCAATACTGCGGAATTTCAATCCGCTAACCTGCCCTGACTTTATGGTGTCGCTTTTTTTAGTGTCTGAATCTTTTTTCTTTTCAGCCATTAAACGATTTGAAGAAAACACGAAAACAATCAAAATAATCGTGCTAAAGATGCCGGTTCTGTAACTGCGTAAAATTGCTTTTGTCATAATATTAAGTTAAAGATTTTAAAATAAAATGTTGTGGATCTATTTTTTATTAAATCATGAAATCGCATACCAATATCAGTTTCGTGACAGGAGGACAACTATTTTCATATAGAATTTCAAAATCTGTTTACTAATTTAAGGTCCTTGTGTGAAAGAGAAATTATATATCTCCAAAATCCCTGATAAAAATTAACCGATAAAAATAAATGATTAATTAAATCAATTCACAATCATTTGAATTCATTTAAAAATTCTTCACCCAACAAATAGCCATGTGCTGTAGCATAGGTAATCGACCGTGTAAAACCGGAACAATCACCGATAAATTTCAGGTTTTTAATTGCGTCATTATTAAGGGTATTGGAATAAAATTTAATCTCAGGCGCGTACACAAGGTTATCTGGTTGTGTGATTCCGGGAATAACCCGGTTCAGGTTCTCCGCAAAATCGATGATGCTTTCGATGATCCTGCGCGGATAAGCCAGGTTGATATCTCCCAGAATATATTTTTCGGGTGACAGTGTCGGTTGAACTCTGTATAAATTCTTTGTCCGTTTCGAGTTGACAAAGTGGCTGTATGTTTGAAGGATCACCCGGTCGCCTCCCAGCATATTCGACATTTTAGAAATCCCCGACCCATATCCGATAGGGTCGTTAAACGGCTCGGTGAGCTGAACCGTAGTAAGAATGGCGAAATTCGTGTTTTTGCTTTTCTCTCTGATCTTTGCATGGCCATTCACTGTTGTAAAATCGCCATAATTCTCGGTAACCACATAACCCGAAGGATTATTACAAAAGGTTCGTACCATATACCCGGTCTTGCTCTTGTGCTTTACCTTGAATTCATACATTTCCTTGTTGATTTCCTCCACAATGTGATCGGGAAGTTCAAACCTCACCCCAATATCCACTTTTGAACTGTCGAGAACAATTTGCGGAAATTGTTTGATAATGCTCTTTATCAGTTTGTGACCGCTCCTCCCCACCGCAACGATCACCCTGTCGTATACTTCACCGTTATCCAGTTTTATTCGTTTGCCCTCCAGATCAATCCTGTTAACAGGACATTTAAAATGAAAATGGACGTGTGGCAGCTCTTTATATTCTTCATAAATGTTGAAAAGTATTTCTTTCAACTGATCCGTTCCTAAATGATAAAAGCTGGAAATGATCGGCTGGAACCCTTTTTCATAAAACTTTTTATAATAATCAATGTTTCCGAAAGAGTTTCCAGTTTCAAAATCACCGTTATTTGTTTTCCCAATCCAGAAATCAACCACTTCTTTTTGAAGATCCAGTTCAACGTCAAGGTCACCGCCCATCTCCTTCGAAACAAATAATTTCCCGTCGGCACGGATACCAGAAATACTGGAGGAATAAATATCCGGGCTCTTCTCAAAAATATGAATTTCTGTTTCTGTTGAATTTTTCATCTTTTCAATAAAACCGATGGCTGCAGCCCCGAAACCAATAATAGCAATTTTCATAAGTGGAATCTAATTCAATAATTGAAGCCTAAAAGTACTATTTTTTTAAACTTTTGATTGATAGTTAATGTTAATTAATCAGGGATCTATCAAGTTGCAATTTAAGGATGTTTATAAGAGAATAAATTAATGCCAGAATATTAGCAAAAAAAACACGTCGTCAAAAATTTCAACTTGACTATATTTATGATGCAAAATTGATATGTACATTTTTTGTTAAACCAAATTAAAGGAGGAAACATTATGCCTGACAGTATTTATAAAATTATTGAACTGGTTGGCTCCAGCGATAAATCGTGGGAAGATGCCGCCAAAAAAGCTGTTGAAAGAGCAGCAATGACGCTCGAAGATTTGAGAGTAGCAGAAGTAGTTGCCATGGACCTTAAAATTGAAGCAGGTAAAGTTGTGGCTTACCGAACAAAAGTTAAGGTATCTTTCAGGTTCAGAGATAAATAAGACTTTTCTGATCCCGTAATAATTTATTAAACGGCAGAGATTTTTGGCTATTCCGATAAAAAATTATCTTTGCCGGCTATGATTGTTATCGGTAAAACTATCATTTCGGAAGAAATACGGGACATCCGGTTTTGTTGTGACCTCGAAAAGTGTCAGGGCGCCTGTTGTGTTGAGGGAGATGCCGGTGCTCCGCTGGATGAGGAGGAAATCTCTTTGCTTGAAGATGACATCGATTTTATCAAGCCGTTCATGCGTAAAGAGGGTGTTGATGTTGTTGAAAAAGATGGTGTCTTTGATTTCGACATTACCGGTGATTATGTAACACCGCTGATCAATGACCGTGATTGTGCTTTTGTGATCTATGAAGAAAATATTGCAAAATGCGCTATTGAAAAAGCCTGGGAAAACGGTAAATGTGAATTGCGAAAACCTTTATCATGCCATCTCTATCCAATACGGATTAAAGCTCACAATGATTTTGATGCTGTAAATTACCACAAATGGCATATCTGTCAGCATGCATGTACGCTGGGTAAAAAGCTAAACCTTCCTTTGTATCAGTTTCTGAAGATCCCGTTGATACGGAAATACGGGGATGAGTGGTACAACAAATTTATCGAAAATATCTAGCCCTCTCGCCACAGGCTGCGTGTAATATAACCCAGAGATTCCGATACAATTTGCTATCGGGATCTTTTATTTGTTCAAAAAGTTATTCAGTTCTTGTCCTGTATTGCAAAATGAAAATATAACATCCTATCAAAGGGTTCTCATGCAGCAGAGGTTGGAGAACTTTTAGAAGCAGCCAATAAACCCAGTTCTTTGTCAAGCATGAACAATCCGCCTTTTTCATTTCCGGCCAGCCTGAACTTGTCGAGTATTCCCTTGAACATGCTTTCTTCCTCTATTTGCTCCATGATATACCACTGCAAAAATTGCCCTGTGGTATAGTCTTTCTCATTAAAGGTTGATTCATAAAGCTTGTTGATTGCAAGGGTTATAAATTCCTCGTGTTTTAAAATTTTCTCAAACACTTCATGCAGCGATTTGAATTTGCTTTCGGGCATTTCAAGCGATTGCAGAACTGCAGTACCCCCTTTATCGTTCAAATATTTTATGAGCTTGGTCATATGCACCCGTTCCTCATCCGAATGTTTGTAAAGAAACCGTGCAGCACCCGGAAATCCGTTTACCTCGCACCAGGAAGCCATTGACATATAAATACGAGAGGATTGTTCTTCATTCTCAATCTGACTGATGATTGCTTTTTCAACTTTTTTTGATATCATGATACTTTATTTTAGTTAATTTAAATTTTGTTTTTCTTAGTGCAAATGTACAGTATATCAACCGTACTGAAATAAAATTTGTTCAAGCAAAATATCAGAATTCAATAAATATATGATAATATTCCATATCTTAGCAGTTTGAAAAGACAATTTTAAAACTTTCGGTTATGAAAAAAATTTATTTGGTTTTTGTTCTTTTTGGAATTCTGTTAAGCGCCAACTCCCAAACATTAATTGCAACCAGTCATTCGCAGGAGGCTACAAAAAATCACAACCAGCGAAAAATTGTCCGTGACTACAGTCACCATATTTACGTTTTTTACCAGGATTTTATCAACGACACCAATTCCATTTATTGCGTACGGTTCGACAGTCTAACATCTTCATGGTCACAGCCCGAATTCGTGACTCACGGTACAAGTCCTGCAGTAGCCATTGATCCTTACTTTGACACGATTTTCCTTTCTTACCAAACCGACGAGATCAACAGCCGGATCATGCTGATGACAAGGTACCCGGATAACCAGTGGAATTCACCTGTTCAGATCAGCAATTGCGACACCATACCCAATATATTGCCGGTTGCGGATGTTGAGAACTGGGGAAGTGTGATCGTTTCCTGGATTGAAAAAGGAGCAGGAATCGACAAAGTTAAACTGTATAAAATATAACGGAACAACTGAAATCATTACTTCACCATCAGTCACCGATCTTTCATTGGCAACAAATTTATTGCCTTTAATCAATGAGGATATTTATCTGGCTTTAGAAGAATCGGATAATCATGTTAAATACTTTGCAATTACAAATACCGGATTGGATACACTATTTGAATCGGAAGGCACACTACCCTGCCAGTCAATAGGCCATTATGCCCCGGGTTATGATGATCAAACTATTTTAGGCCGATTTATTTACAGGGATAATAGCAATGAACTTCAGTTGAATAATCTGATTAGATGGACTAATACTTATAATTTATGGGGGCCTGTCTGGCTAATCGATGAACCTGTAGATGATGTACTCATTGATGATGTGCTCACACCAATAGGGTTTAGTTTTTTATATATCAAAAATAACACTCTTTATCATGGCTTTCAAGGACAGGATTTCTCATCCAATGTTACCATAATGGATCAAATAGGAGATGATCCTTTCAATCCTTCCATTGCTTACAAGCATTTCAGCCCGATCATTGTCGATTTTGTCTGGATGAAGGATATGGGTGACAATGAATACAATATTTACTACAAGCGATCCTATAAAATTGAATACACGATTGGAATCGATGAAAACAACCCACCAAAAGGGCTTTCCCTCAGAGGATCACCGAACCCGTTTACCAATCGCATTGTTCTCAAAGTTTATACGGTTTCTAAGAAAATGCCTGTCCTGAAAATATATGATTTGCGCGGAAATGTAATAAAAACAGTGGATGGCATTAATTCCGGCGATCAGGAATTCACCTTCGAATGGAACGGTAAGAATGAATCGGGAGTTGAAGTACAATCCGGAACATATATTGTAACTACCGATGACTCAGGTAAAAGTGTGAATGGCCTGATCATTAAACAATAGAATTACTTTCTACTATCCTTTCAGCGCCTCGGCCCCGCCCACTATTTCGAGGATTTCCTTTGTAATAGCCGCCTGACGGGCTTTATTATAAGCCAGGCTCAGGTCTTTAAGCAGCGATTGTGCATTATCCGTTGCCTGATGCATCGCTGTCATTCGCGCCCCATGCTCTGCAGCGTATGAATCCAGCAAGGCTTTATAGAACTGGATTTTTAACAATTTGGGAATGAGGTCATGAACAATTTCTTCTTTGCTGGGTTCGAAGATGTAGTTAATAGCTACATTCTTCTTTTTGGATGTATCTTGTTTGACGGGTTCAACCGGAAGGAATTGCTCTGTAGCAAGATATTGGGTAGCCGCATTTTTAAACTGATTATAAATGATCTCAATCCGGTCGAATTTTTTATCTGCAAACAAATTCATTAACTTTTCAGCAATTTCAGAACTTTTCTCAAACGAAAGATGATCAAAAATAGCATCCTGCGATTCGAGAACCTGGTAACCCCGCCTTCGGTAATATTCAGAAACCTTTCTGCCAATGGTTATCATGCTTAGATTTTTCTTTTGCTGCTGAGTGGCGTATTTTTCTTCAATCAATTTTTTAACAGCTTTCATTACATTGGCATTAAAAGCGCCGCAAAGTCCTCTGTTGGAAGATATGGCTACAAGCAATACATTCTCAGGTTCACGCTGTTCAGAAAATTGACTTTTATTATCACCCGATTCGAGACTTTCGCTCAAATTCTGTAAAATTTCTTTAAGCTTGGCAGCATACGGACGCATTTTGATAATGGCATTCTGGGCTCTCCGGAGCTTAGAAGCGGCCACCATTTTCATGGCACTGGTAATCTGTTGTGTCGATTTGACCGACGCGATCCGTATTCTTACTTCTTTTAAATTGGCCATCTATGCAATTGGCAGTTTTAATTTTTATGCTTCGTATTTTTTTGCGATTCTTTTTGCTTCGGTTTCCAGCGTTTTTAATACTTCATCTGTCAACAAGCCTTGTTTCAATATATCAAGTACATCTTTTTTGTGGACTTCTTCCAAATGAGCAAGAAACTCATCTTCAAAAAGCTGAACTTTATCAACGGGAACTTTCATCAGCAGACCTTTTGTTCCGCAATAAATAATAGCGATCTGTTTTTCGACCGACATGGGTGAATATTGAGGCTGTTTAAGAATTTCCACATTTCTTCTTCCTTTTTCGAGGACAGCCATCGTAGCCGCATCGAGGTCGGAACCAAATTTTGAAAATGCCTCGAGTTCACGAAATTGTGCCTGGTCGAGTTTCAGCGTTCCGGCGATCTTTTTCATCGATTTGATCTGTGCATTACCACCCACTCGTGAAACTGAAATACCAACATTAATGGCAGGCCGGATCCCGGCGTTAAAAAGATTGGTTTCGAGAAAAATCTGTCCGTCGGTAATGGAAATAACATTTGTTGGAATATAAGCTGATACGTCGCCGGCTTGTGTTTCAATGACCGGAAGTGCGGTCAGTGAGCCGCCACCTTTGACGATCGGTTTTAAAACATCCGGCAGATCATTCATATTCGCTGCAACCTCATCCGAATTGATGATTTTGGCTGCTCTTTCCAGAAGTCTCGAATGCAGATAAAATACATCTCCGGGGTATGCTTCTCTTCCTGGTGGACGCCTAAGCAACAGAGAGACTTCCCGGTAAGCAACGGCCTGTTTTGAAAGGTCATCGTAAATTATCAGTGCGGGCCGGCCTGTATCTCTGAAGAACTCACCGATAGTAGCCCCTGTAAAAGGAGCATAAAACTGCATAGCAGCCGGATCGGAAGCAGTTGCCATTACGATAATCGTATAGGCCATCGCACCATGGTCTTCAAGTGTTTTTACAATATTTGCAACTGTCGAACCCTTCTGACCAATAGCAACATAAATGCAGTAAACCGGTTCACCTTTGTCGTAAAATTCTTTTTGATTAATGATCGCATCAATTGCTATGGCTGTTTTGCCGGTTTGACGGTCGCCGATTATGAGCTCACGCTGGCCTCTGCCAATAGGGATCATCGCATCAATCGGTTTAATACCTGTTTGCAAAGGTTCATTCACCGGTTGCCTGTAAATAACTCCCGGAGCTTTCCGTTCAAGGGGAAGTTCATACTTTTTGCCTTTGATCTCACCCTTTCCGTCCATAGGTTCACCCAACGTGTTGATTACCCGTCCCAGCATTCCTTCACCCACCTGAATGGAAGCGATTCTTCCTGTGCGTTTCACGATGTCGCCTTCCAGAATATCTTTCGATTCTCCTAAAAGTACTGCTCCGACATTATCTTCTTCCAGATTAAGTACTATACCAATTAATCCGGTCTTTTCAAATTCGATCAATTCCCCCGATTGCACATTGTCAAGGCCAAAAATACGGGCAATACCATC
Organism: uncultured Bacteroidales bacterium; assembly: GCA_963761195.1. GTDB lineage: Bacteria > Bacteroidota > Bacteroidia > Bacteroidales > JAADJA01 > JAADJA01. Next base: position 52,002 of record CAVXGA010000021.1, on the reverse strand, counting down.
ACCCATTTGCAAAACGGTTCCAACTTCTTCCAATTTTGCCTTATCATCAAATCCTGAAAGTTGCTGCCGTAATATTGCCGATACTTCTGCTGGTTTTATTTCTGCCATGTGTAATTCTTTTTATTTAAAATCCTTTAACGTACAAGTTTATATCAAATTCTTTATGCAAATTCCCGATCAGTCGTTTAATGGTTGCATCGTACTGCTTATCATCAAAAGTAAGAATAAAGCCACCGATCAGTTCTTTATCAATTTCTTCATGCAGTTCAATTTCTGCATTTGTATTCTTATGTAAGAGCGCGATTATTTTTTTCCGGATTTCTGCATCAATTTCGTAAGCGGTAACCAGTGTTGCCGGTAGAATGTTTTTAAACTTTTTATAAATAATAGTGAATTGCTGTGCAATCTCCATGATATACATTTCCCTTCTGTTGCGTGTAATGATGAGAAGAAATTTAAGTGTCATTTCATGCACTTTTTTTTCAAAAATAGCTTTCAGTATTGAAAGCTTTTTTGCCTCTTTAACCACCGGGCTTCTCAGCATCAGAACAAATTCTCTGTTCTCGCTGCAAACAGTATAAATCAATTCAGCATCCTGATATACCTTTTCAACGACATTCATCTCGAGGGCTAATTCGAACAGCGCTTTGGCATACCTGTTTGCTAATCTTGATTCTTTCATGCAATTTTCAGTGTCAGGAAATTAATTTTTATTTACTTCATTAATGAGTCTTTCAATCAGACTTTTGTGTTTATCCTTGCCTGAGAGTTCTTCTTTCAGAATTTTTTCTGCAATTTCGATGGACAGGTCAGCCAGTTGATTTTTCATTTCATGAATCGCTGCCAGTTTCTCATTCTGAATACTCTCCCGTGCACTTTCAATAATCCTTTCAGCGCTCTCAGCTGCCTGTTTCCTGGCTTCCTCAAGGATGGATTCTTTTACTTTGCGGGCTTCTCTTAAAATATCATCCCGCTCATCTTTTGCTTCACGGAGTAATTGTTCGTTACTGAATTTCAGCTCTTTCATTTCTTCACGGGTTTTATTTGCCGTGTTGAGTGCTTCAGCGATCGTTTTTTCTCTGTCCTTCAAACCATTCATGATGGGTTTCCAGGCGAATTTAGCCAGGATCCAGAGCAAAATTGCGAAGGAGAGGGTCATCCAAAAAATAAGACCTATTCCGGGTTGTACGAGTTCCATTTTATTATTTTAAAAGATTTTTCCATTTTGTTTTGTTAAATAATGCCTTTATACATCAGCCAACCGCTGAAATATAAAGGCATTGAATTGTGATTTACAGGAAAAGTATTAACAAACAAACCACGATTGCAAAAAATGCAACCCCTTCGATAAGTGCAGCAGCTACAATCATATTCGAACGAATATCGCCGACAGCCTCAGGCTGACGTGCGATGGATTCAACTGCGCCTTTACCGATCTGCCCAATACCAATACCTGCTCCGATTGCTGCAACACCCGCTCCAATACCTGCTCCCATTTTTGCAAAACCAGCAGTGGCTGCAGCCTGTAGTAAAATCGCTAAAATTGTCATAATGTATTATTTAGTTAGTTTAAAAAAAGTCGATTTCTAATATATTAATTTTATAATCTTTCTATTGAACATTCCAAGTAAAACCTTGAACTTCCAGCTATTTCTTCTGATTAATGATGTTCCTCGGTTGCCATTCCAAAATACAGAGCGGATAACAGTGTAAAAACATATGCCTGTATAAATGCGACAAGCAATTCAAGCAATCCCATGAATACCGAAAACGCAACAGAAACCACGGAAACTCCATACCCTATTCCCGGGTTAATATTTCCAAAGATAAAAATCAAACTCATAAAGCCCAACACAATGATGTGACCTGCAGCCATGTTAGCAAAGAGACGAACCATCAATACAAAGGGTTTGGTAAAAAGCCCCATTATTTCAACAATCGGCATAAGCGGAACAGGAATCTTGAGCCACCACGGAACGCCCGGAGTATTGACAATGTGAATCCAGTAATTCTTATTCCCGCTGAACGAAGTGATCACGAACGTAAATAGTGCCATGACACCGGTAATGGCAAGATTACCGGTCAGGTTTGCTCCTCCGGGGAAAAAAGGAATCAGCCCCATCAGATTATTAAGGAATATAAAAAAGAACAACGTAAGCAGGTAAGGCAGGTATCGTTCATACCTCTTTTCGCCAATAGATGCTTTGGCAACATCATCGCGAATAAATAAAATTACCGGCTCAAGCACCGACTGCAATCCTTTGGGAGCCTGTCCCTGCCTTTTTGTATACGATTTACCGATACTTATAAAAATGATCATTATAAGGATCATGCTGAACAACATGGCAGCAACATTTTTGGTGATGCTCAGGTCAAGTGGTATTTCACCTGTAGCCTCCGATACGATCTTCCCCTTATTTTCACCTTCCGTTTCAAGTTTGTACCCTTTATAGATCTCAGTACCGTGATGAAACCGGCTGGACATGAATACATCCAGCTTACCATCCGAATAGAGAATTACAGGAAGCGGAACAGATACATTTGTATGACCAATTTCCATAATGTGCCATTCGTGGGAATCGATCACATGTTCCACAATCATTTCACCCGGATTGAATCCGGATTTTTGATCTGTGCTATCGGATTTCTCTTCTGTTGCCGCGTTTGAACAATGTATCGAAATGATAAAGATTCCTAAAATCAGTAGTACTCGCTGCATCTATCTCACGTGTCTTTTGTTGAAAATCATTTACTTTTTCAGGGTCTTGAAAAACGGTGCAATTTTACAAATAAATACTGGAACCGAGAAATATTTTTATCAAACATTATTAAGTTTTTCAATCCCTTACAGAAATTCATCCGGTTAATTTAACACTGAACCTTATTGCTCAAAGGCATCCTGTAATTGGGTTTATCGATAATTCATGATTTCCGACATCTTAATCCGTTGCATCCTGTAAAATACATTGCGGGGATTCAGGAAATTTTTTGCCTCGTTCCGCATTCCGAATTTTGACAACATATTTTCACTATTTTTGTTACCAGTAAATACCAAATTTTAAAATTCAATTACAATGAAAAAACCGTTGATTCTTTTATTTGTCCTTAGCCTGATTAGTACGATAATCGTTGCTCAAAACCTGCAGGAAGTTTTGGATGCCTATCACAAAACGGTCGGACAGGAAAAGTATAAATCAGTTAAATCGCTTGAATTAAAAGCAAAGTCAGTCGCTCAGGGTATGGAGACTGATGTTGTCATCAAACAAATGAGGCCTGATAAATTCTGGCTTGAAGCCGATATTCAGGGAACCAAAATGAACCAGGCATACGATGGTGAAAAAGCCTGGTATATCGCACCCTGGACAGGCAGCCTTGATCCGGTTGAAATGTCGGGTGTACAGTTGAGTTCGATGAAGAGGCAGGCTGATTTCGATGGCATGCTCGTCAATTACGATAAAAAAGGATACGAAACTGAGCTTGTGGGTAAGGAAGATATGGAAGGTTCGCCTGTATATAAAATTAAGCAAACCGATAAGGATGGCGATGTTTTTTATCATTTTATCGATGCCGACAATCATGTCATTCTTAAAACCATCCGCAACTATAAAAATGGGAGAATCGCAAATAGAATCCGAAACATTGTACAGCAATTACAAAGAACAGGATGGCATTCTGATGGCATTCAGCATGGAAACCAAAATGAACGGACAAACGGTAAGCCAGTTGAACATTGATTCGGTAATATTTAATCCTGAGGTCGATTCAACCATCTTTAAAATGCCCGTAAAAGAAGTAAAACAAGAAGAAAATAAAAATTGATACATACACCCGGATATTGGAGGTTTTTACAAAATCCGGATACGTGTGTCAAAATCTTTTCATTAACCACCGTCAAATTTTCATCACATGAAAAATCTTAAAAATCAGGTTGCGATTCTACTATTTACCGTATTCATTTCACCATGTATAACATACAGTCAAACAAATGAAAAGATCGTTGTTGATCAGAATACATTCGGTGCAATAGAAGCCCGCGAAATAGGTCCGGCTGCAACGAGCGGAAGGATCGCAGCAATCGATGCGGTGCAAAATGATCCACGGATCGTTTATGTCGGAAGTGCAGGAGGAGGAGTCTGGAAAACCAAAAACGGCGGTGTCAGCTTCAAAGCAGTATTCGACAAGTACAATCAATGCATCGGTGCAGTAAGCATCGACCAGGTTCATCCTGACACGGTTTGGGTTGGAACCGGTGAAACCTGGGTACGAAACACTTCATCAGCAGGCGATGGAATTTATAAAACCACCAACGGAGGCGAAGACTGGAAAAATATGGGACTTGAAAAAACAGAACGAATTGCAAGGATCATAATCAACCCGAAAAATCCCGATATCGTTTACGTAGCTGCACTGGGACATTTGTTCGATCCGAATGAAGAAAGAGGCGTTTATCGCACAAATGACGGTGGCAAAACCTGGAATAAAATTCTATATGTGGACGAAAATACAGGTTGTGCCGATCTTGCTATCGATCCGCAGGATCCGCAAATACTTTATGCAGCTATGTGGGATTTCAGAAGATTCCCCTATTCTTTTCGTTCAGGAGGACCGGGCAGCGGGTTGTATATCAGTCGTGACGGCGGAGAAAACTGGACAAAAGTAACACAGGGAATGCCAAAAGGAACACTGGGCAGGATTGCGTTAAGTGTTTCACCCGTCAACCCAGCGATCGTATACGCGCTGATCGAATCTGAAAAATCTGCCCTTTACCGTTCGAATGATAAAGGAAAAACCTGGGAAATGGTTAACGAAACCACAACCATGGGCGAGCGTCCTTTTTATTTTTCGTTCATTCTTGCGGATCCCGCTGATACGAACCTCGTATACAAACCCGGGTATTCTTTAAGTGTTAGTGAAAACGGCGGTAAGAATTTCAGGGGAACGTTTGTTTCAGGTGGTAATATTCATGGGGATTTTCATCCGCTCTGGATCAGCAAAAAAGATAACAGCCTGCTTTACATGGGAACCGATGGCGGCGTTTATGTTTCGAACGATAAAGGAAGTTCCTGGAGGTTCATGCGAAACCTTCCGGTTGCTCAATTCTATCATGTGAGTGTCGATAACGAGGAGCCTTATAATGTTTACGGTGGATTGCAGGATAACGGCTCGTGGATGGGACCTTCAAAAAGTCCCAACGGCATTGAGAATAAGGATTGGGCAAATGTTGGGGGCGGTGATGGCTTTTTTGTTTTTCCCGACCGTTATGATCGAAACATCCTTTACTGGCAATACCAGGGCGGTAATGTCAAAAGGCGGTATAAAAACACCACCGAAGTTAAAGATATAAAACCGTATGCAGGATCAGGGGAAAAGGAATTGCGATTCAACTGGAACACACCGATCGTGTTCAGCCCGACCCGAGATATAATTTATCTGGGTTCGCAATTTTTATTCCGGAGTTCGGATAAGGGGGATTCGTGGGAAAAAATATCTCCCGATCTCACGACCAATGATACGTTAAAACAGCAGCAGGAAAAATCAGGAGGGATTACGATCGATAATTCGACAGCTGAAAATTACTGCACCATCTTTACAATTGGAGAATCTTCACTAAATCCTGACCTCATTTGGGTCGGTACTGATGACGGAAATATTCAGTTAACGAAGGATGCCGGCAAAAGCTGGACAAATGTCACCGGGAATGTTCCCTCCCTTCCGCAATATACCTGGGTTAGCAGTGTTTGTCCAAGCCTCCGCGATGCCGCTACCGCCTACGCAACTTTCGACGGTCATATGACCGGTGATATGAAACCTTACCTTTACAAAACGACCGATTTTGGCAAGACATGGGTATCGCTTGCTGATACGGCTATTAAAGGTTATTGCCACAAGATTATCGAAGATCCGAAATCAAACCTGTTGTTTTTAGGAACCGAAAAGGGATTGTTCGTTTCGATCGACGGCGGCCAGGTCTGGTCACAGTTTAAAGGCAACCTCCCCAACGTTGCGGTTATGGATATGGTGATCCAGGAAAGAGAAAATGACCTGGTATTAGCTACCCATGGAAGGGGAATTATGATTATTGATGATATTACTCCTTTGCGCCAACTCAATGAAGATGTATTGCAGAAGGATGTGGCATTTCTCGATTCCAGGCCCTATAAGCTGGGTTATACAGGATGGGAGCAAACATTTTTTGGTGATGACGAATTTGTGGGTTCCAATCCTTCCGGATCATCCGTTATTACCTATTACCTGAAAAAAAGGCATATTTTCGGCGACATGCATTTAGAAATTTATAATGATAAAGGCGAAAAAATCAAGGAATTGCCGGGCGGTAAGCGGAAAGGGATCAACAGGGTGAACTGGTACATGCGCATGAAACCGCCGAAAGTCCCCAGCTCTCCGTTGCTTTCGGGTGAAGCCATGTACGGCCCAACTTACCCGCCGGGCGATTATACAGTGAAAATGCTGAAAGGCGACAATACATACGAAGAGAAGATAAAAGTGGTGTACGATCCGGCAATCCATCATTCGGTCGAAGAACGTGATGAACAATACAAAACCCTGATGGAAGCCTATAATCTGTTGCAGGATCTGGGCTACACCGACAGGCTGGTAACCGATATTCGCGATCAGGCAAAAGAAAAAGCTGCGAAAGCCAATAACAAAACCCTGGGTAAAAAACTCAACGACCTATCGAACAAAATGGAATCGTTGCACAAAGAGCTTGTCGCCACTACATTAACAAGCGCTATTACAGGCGAAGAAAAGCTTAGAGAGAAGATCGCGGCGATCTACAGTGCAGTGCTGAGTTATCAGGGCAAGCCAACCCAGTCCCAGGTTGAGAAGCTTTCAGTACTTACAAAGGAAGCTATAGAAAAGAAGGATGGTCTCGACTCAATAATCAAAACCAATCTGCCCAACCTCGAAACACAACTGGCTAAGGAAAACATCGAACCGTTTAAGCTGATAACGAAGGAAGCGTTTCTGAAAGAGGATATGTAAGGCCGGGAAAATTTATCTTAAAATTAACTTTCCCCTGTGTACCCAAATCTTCATACCTTGGCATCGACAACTTAATGCGTGAGTCACATGACAAATTGGTAGAATGCGCCGGTTAGGTTTCTCTTCATACTTCATAAAATCGGTGAGACTGTGATTTCAGAAACGATAGTGAACTGAAATTACTAAGTCGAACTGATCCCGATAACGCAGTGTATCGGGATCTCTGGTTTATATTCCCCGCTGCTTCCAGCGAATAGATTAGATAAAAAATTCATATAAATAACTTTTTTCAAGTCTTTATGCTTCCTGATCAAAGTTACATTTATCCAGCCATAGACAAAAACATTTTTTTCCTGCCTGCCGCTAATATCGTACTGATTCTTCACCCATTAATGTGACAACCTCTTTTTCAAAATTGTAAAGTTTTACCAGGGTTTGGGTAGAAGGTTCAACGCTCTGTGGTGTGATAACGACAAAATTCATTGTTGTATTTGGTTTATTATAGTCAATCCAGGTACCGGAATTCGCATAAATACATTTTTTACCATCATGGCTTATCCCTGCATTAATCGTGGGTACGTGAGTATGACCAAATACCACAATTCTTACATCTGAAGCAGGATTCAAAAAGTACTGCACATTTGCCTGATAGTCGGTGAAGGTACTTGACATCACCGAATCGATTGCATATTCAGTATTAATGGGTATAGCTACATGATTATAATTTTGTCGTTCAGACCATTTATCCTGGATTCCTTTATAAAAATCCACATCAATAGTTCCGCCGGGCGAGGATTGATAAGGAACAACATCGTCAAATGAATAATTACCCGTAAATCCATTCATGTTCGTAACAATGATTTTCTCATCAAATCTGTTTTCAATGGGGAACATAGTCGCTGTTTCATGCCATGTTTTCCAATATTTATACAACAAAGTCTGGCTTGGGTCACCCGAACTATTTGGGGTAACAAGGGGTAATGTATCTCCGGGTGACGGGAAATGTTGTTTTACGGAGAGCGCAGCTATTCTTGTAAAAAAATAACCGGGAGGCAAAATGGTACCCGGGGCAATATCCTGATTTGAATACGGATCGGGTGCACAGAAAAAATTGTAGCGGTGGCTATGCTCAATAGCTATTAGCGGACAGTTAGCCGGTGAATAAGTACCTAAGCCCAACACATTATCCCGTGCCTGATTTACCCCTGGAAGGATCGATTCAATACTTGCTGCAGTAATTGTTAAATCATGGTTTCCGGGCAGATAAGTTACTAAAATTTTCCCTTCCTGAATAATACTGTTAATCTCATCAAACACATCTTTGTTGGTTGTCATGAGGCGTTGTACAAAATCGGCCTGATCCCTTCCCTGGTATGTATTTACATCTGCTGGCACAAACCATTCATCAACTAAATCTCCGGCAATAACAAGTTCCTTAACATTTATAGAGGCCTGTGCCTGTTTAAGCATTTTTACAAGAGGTCCCCGATTATCGACACATTCTGAATAAGAAGTATCAGCGCCAAGGTGCATATCGCTGATGATAATAATCATATTCCGTTCGGAAGTACCATTGTTAAATGCATCGTTGATAACTGGGTCACCTTTTTCTTTATTGCAGGCTGACAACATAAGAATTGTTATTCCAAGTAATCCCATCATTAATAATGAGCCAATGTTTTTGTGCGAATTCATAATTAAATAATTAAATATTGTCCTTACTTTTTGGGCTTTTCAGGTTCTGCCCCGGTTTTTTTAAATGGTTTACCGGACTCCATATTATCACAATTCAATTATTCACATTTAACAATGTGTTATCAACCCTCTATATGATAAATGCTGTAGTTTAAATTATATTAGGTAATGAATAGGTAGTGTACGCATGGCTTTAGAAAAGGTTGTATTTATCCGCGAAGTAGAGATTATGTTTTCAGGCTGCAGCCTGACAGGATATATCCGGCTAAGGCAGAGCCTTAGCCGAACAGGGATCAGGGTTCAAGGTTTAAGGTTCAAAGTTTAAGGTTCAAGGTTTAAGGTTTCAGGTTACATGACTGATCATGCCTGAACTGGGTTGTCCGTTTGTCAATTTTTTTATTTAATACTAAGTGCATTGTACACGATACTCAATTTTCCTTTCTTGATTCCCTTCGCTCAATTCCCACATCCCATAAATATCTATCTTTGTTCAAAATAATAACCGGTATGATCAAATCAATGACAGGTTTTGGGAAAGCTGAATGTGAGTATAAAAACCGCAGAATAATAATTGAAATTAAATCGCTGAACAGTAAAGTACTTGATATTAATGCCCGGATTGCAAACGGATACAGGGAAAAAGAGCTCGAAATCAGGACCCTGTTATCGAATACCCTGAGCCGCGGTAAAATTGATTTTACACTTTCAATAGAGAATACTTCAGAGGCGTCGAATTTTTCAATCAATAAAATGTTGGTTCAAAAATATTACCGCGATCTGAAAGCGTTATCGGAAGGTTTTGAAGAGAAGGAATTTTCGGACTACCTCCCGCTCATCATGCGATTGCCCGATGTGATGGTTCCTGAAAAAGAAGATATCAGCAATGAAGAATGGGAAACCCTTAAAATGACTATTGAAGATGCCATTGAAAAGGTAGAAAAATTCAGGATACAGGAAGGCGGAATACTTGAAAACGACCTTATAAAAAGGAATGGCAATATCATCAAACTATTGGCTCAGATCCCGCCGTTCGAAAAACAACGGATCGAAAATCTTAAAGGGAAAATTATGCGTGACCTATATGAATTAGGAAATAAAGAAGACATCGACAAAAACAGATTCGAGCAGGAACTTGTTTATTATATTGATAAAATTGACATCACCGAAGAAAAAGTGAGGCTCAGCAAACATTGTGAATATTTTGCCGAAACGCTTACTGAACCTGAATCGCAGGGGAAAAAGCTGATGTTTATTTCACAGGAAATGGGCAGGGAAATCAATACATTAGGTTCGAAAGCAAGTGATGCAAACATCCAGAAAATTGTGGTTCAAATGAAGGATGAGCTGGAAAAAATCAAAGAACAATTGTTTAATATTTTGTAAATGCATTCGATTTATGAACGATTTTTTCATTGGCAAACTTGTGATATTTTCAGCTCCGTCGGGTGCAGGAAAAACTACTATCGTCAAACACCTTCTTAATTCGGACCTCCGGCTCGAGTTTTCTGTTTCAGCAACCACCCGTGAAAAAAGACCTGATGAAGTGAACGGAAAGGATTATTACTTTATGTCGGTTCTCGATTTTAAGGATAAGATTAAAAATAAACTTTTTCTTGAATGGGAGGAGGTTTACAAGGATCAGTTTTATGGAACCCTGAAATCAGAAGTTGCCAGGATTTGGGAGAAAGGGAATCATGTGATTTTTGACATTGATGTAGCCGGCGGATGGAATTTGAAAAGGCATTTCAAAAAACTTGCGCTTGCTGTATTTGTTGAGCCACCGAACCTGAAAACCTTGCAAGAAAGGCTTTCAGGAAGAGCCACTGAAAATGAAAGCAGCCTGAAGAAAAGGATTCAGAAAGCCGAATATGAAATGACTTTTGCAGATAGATTTGATGTGGTGCTGGTTAACGATGATCTGGATGTTACTTTACAAAAGGCGTATTCGATAGTTCAGAGATTTTTAAATAAACCATCATGAAAACAATCGGACTGATTGGCGGATTAACCTGGGAGTCGACAGCTCTGTATTACAAGATTCTGAATTCGGAAATACATAAACGGCTTGGCGGTAAGCATTCTGCAAAGATCCGGATGTACTCTTTCGATTTTGATGAAATCGATAAATTTAATGTGAGCAGGGATTTTGAGGGATTTAGCGACAGGCTTATTGAAGAGGCTGTTAAACTTGAGCAAGCGGGAGCCGAAGTGATCCTTTTATGTGCCAATACCCCTCATATGTGGTTTGATGAAGTTCAGGAAAAAGTTGGTGTGCCAATGATTCATATCGCTGATGCTACAGGCAATTCAATTGTTAAAAAAGGATTTAATAAAGTGTTATTGCTTGGCACTAGGCTGACTATGGAGAAATCTTTTGTCTCAGGTAAGCTGGAAAAAGATTACGGAATTCACGTAGTTGTTCCGGAAATTGGTGACAGAAAGGTGATTCAGGATATAATTTATGATGAACTGGCCATCGGTTTATTCAAAGATACTACACGTAAAATATTGCTGAAAATCATTGCTAAATACGCTGACGTTCAGGGCGTAATTCTTGGCTGCACGGAACTGCCGTTGATTATTAAACCAGTGGATACAAAAGTCCCACTTTTTAATACCACCGAAATTCATGCGATGGCAGCTGTTGATTTTGCTCTAAAATGAACGATTAATCAAGAAAGTTAACGAGATATGAACACGATACCTGAAAAATGCAATGCAGTTATCTTACCCGAATACAATGATAACCTTATTCGCGCGCTGTTAGGAATGAACTATATGGAAGTTTCGCTTCCTGTTACCGAGCCGGATGAAGTGCTTGTAAAAATGGCGGCTGCTACCTGCAATCCTTCAGATATTGCATTTATCAGAGGAGGTTATAATGTAAAGAAAATTCTGCCTGCTATTCCGGGTTTTGAAGCTTCAGGCGTTGTTGTTGAAGCAGGAAAAGAATCAAATCATTTACTGGGAGCAAGAGTTAGCTGTGTGGTTCAGGAAGATAAATCAGGAGCCTGGTCGGAATATATTGTTGCCAAAGCTGCTAATTGCATTGTGTTGAAGGATGGTATTAGTTTTGAACAGGGTGCCTGCATTGCAATCAATCCATTAACAGCCATCGGCCTTTTTGATCTGGTGAAAAAAAGGGAATGCAAGGCAATTGTTCAAAATGCGGCAGGAGGCCAGGTAGCGGAATTTATACGGATCCTGGCCGCAGAAAATGATATTTCTGTGATCAGTATTGTCCGCAAAGAGGAACAAGCGGAATATTTAAAGGGAAAAGGAATTCAGTATGTTTTAAATTCTTCAAAAGAGGATTTTGCTGAGCAGTTAAAAATATTATGTTTTGATCTTAACACCACCATGGCATTTGATGCGGTCGGCGGCGAAATGACAGCCCGGTTACTAAATTCAATGCCTCCGGGCTCAGATGTAGTTATTTATGGGGGGTTATCCGGATCCCGTATTTCAGGAATTGATGAAATGGGATTAATCTTTCGCAGAAAGAAACTATATGGATTTAACTTAAAAGATTGGTCGCGATCGATGAGCCGGGAAAAATTTGAGGACATGCGAAATTTGGCACAGGATAAAATTGTAAAAGGCGAATTTAAAACAAAAATTCAGGCCACTTTCAAGCTGGAAGAAGCAGTAAACGCGATCAGGACGTACATCAAATCCATGTCGGGAGGAAAAATTATTTTCCATCCCTGAGAAAAATTATCTGATGATCAGTTTTTCTCTTTGGTTCAGATTGTCGCCCATAACCTGCATGATATAAATTCCGGCAGGAAGATCGGCAACATTTATTTCCCTTTCAAATACAGATTCGGTTACGGCAATTTTCTCGTGGAAAACCACGCTACCGCTTATTGTTGAAATAAGAACATCAATGCTCTTATTTTGCTGGTCCATCATTTTCAGGTTAAAATGTCCATCACTAGGGTTCGGGTAAACCTGAACAGAAGCTGTAGGTCCAGCATTTTCAGGTACACCATAAAGATTCAGATCGATAAAACTCAGACTGTGGCTTCCCCAGTTGCAAACTACAAGTGTGTTGTCTTTCCCGATACACATCCCAAAAGGTCTGTTGTGGTCAGTCGAAAGAACATAATCCCAGTTAAGTGCATGGCTGGCTTTTTTTACAGGCTCATTACCCCAGCCACCTCCAGAATCCCAAATCGAAAGATAAAAATCACCGTTAGTATTCATGATTACACCTTTGAGATATGCCGGTGTGTAATACACAGAAGTAATCGCCCCGCCATCAGGACTGATCGATTTGAGATAGGATATGGAATTACCGTTACTGGTAAACAAAATACGATTATCAATAGAATCATAACAAACACCAAACGGCGGGGAATTTAGTCCGGTAACAAAATCAGTCACCGAATTCATAGCTATGGTGTATTTATAAATTTTATACTTTTCAGAATCATTTATGAAAATGTGTCCGTTATTATCGTAAGTCATAAAATCGAGATAGGTTCCGTTTGTTGAAATTTCAGTACTCGACACCTGTAAACCAGTATTAATATCAATTCCAATAAGGTACGAAGGCAGATTATTTCCTGAACCGACAAGGTCAGAATTATTCAGCACATACAATGTATTGCCTAATTTCAACAAGCCACCCGGATAGTTCAGGTTGGTGTAAAAAGTTCCGGTTATCTGACCCTCAGCATTTAAGGTCAAAATATAGCCATTGCCATCCGCTGTTTGATTCGAAACATAGTATTGTTGGTTTTCCTGATCATACAAAACATCGACCGGATAATTGTATGTGTTCTGTCCTGTTAAATACAAAGGAATCAGAATAACAGAAGCGAAGTAAAGGATAAAGACTTTCATGAGTTCTTACTTTTAAGAAGGCAAATTTACACAGAATAAAAATAAATGGATTCAAATTGTTGTTTTGATAATCTCCGGAAATCTTTTTACCATGAATTTCGGAAAAAATGACTGATTGAAAAAGTTTCAGGCAATATCTTTTTTATGAGTAATGTTTTTAATTTTACCACGAAAACATAAAAACGCAAAATCATGAAAATTAAACAGTACGTTATTTCGATTTTCACAATAGTTGTTCTTATTTCGATGAATTCAGTTAGGGCTCAACAAAATTCTCACAGTTCAAAAAGGGCAATCATTTCAACGGGTTTGATTACTCAAAAAGTAAACACGGTAAACCAATTAGAATCAGGCAAACGAAACTCCCGATTATCGGTCATGCTTAATTCTTCGTCAAATAAAGGAACAAATGGGGTTACAGATACGCTGAATTATCCGTTAGCCGGCACATATACACTATATACAGCAAATGCCGGTGGTTATGTAACCGGTAATAATTACTTTGAAGATAAAGTCAAAGCGAATTATTTCAGCCCGGCGGAAAATTGCCAGCTTTCAGGGATAATTTTTGATTTTGCGGTTGCCAAAGGAGGGAGCTCAGTTATTGAATTTGCTGTTTGGGACGACAACGGAGTGAATAATTCACCCGGAACCAAGACTCGGAAGTACAACTCTTCCTATCGGTACCATAATAAATCAGGTTGCAAATCAGCAGATGACTTTTGTTCAGTTTAACCCGCCGCTTACCCTTACCTCCTCTTTTTATGCCGGGGTTATTTTGCCTTCGGTAGCTGGAGATACACTGGCACTTTGGTCAAATTCGGATGGTGATACGAACCCGGGTACCGCCTGGGAGCAATGGAGCGATAATACCTGGCATCCCATCAGCAGCGCTGATGCCTGGAGCCTGAATATTTCACAGGCTATTTTTCCGATCGTAACCTATGGTGAATTGCCTCTTACTGCAAACTTCAGTGCAGATCATACAGAAGTCCTTGCAGGTGAAGCAGTCGTATTTACTGATTTGTCCCTGGGTAATCCGCAGTCATGGGAGTGGACATTTGAAGGCGGTTTTCCTTCACAGTCAACAGAGCAGAATCCGGTGATTATGTATGATTCCATTGGTACTTTCGACGTTTCCCTTACTGTTACATTAAACGATACATCCAGTACACTGACAAAAACTAATTACATTTCAGTAACCCAGGAAGTACCCATCGCGATCGACACACTGAATTACCCGTTACCCGGAACACTTTCGATTTACATTACACAGGGAAATGGTTATGTTACCGGAAATAATGAATATGGCGATCTTGCCAAAGCAAATTATTTTAACAACACCGATGATTTTTATATTACGGGTATGCTGATGGATTTTGCCCTGGCGAAAGGCGGAAATCCCTCAATTGAAGTTGATATTTGGAATAACAGTGGTCAGTCAAATTCACCGGGAGATAAAATCGGAAGGACTGCGATCCCGCTGAATACTATCAAAAATAATGTTGTCAACCAACAGCTTTCTTTTGTGTCGTTCACAACGCCTATACATGTTACTTCTTCTTTTTATGCAGGATTTATGTTGCCGACCACACTGGGTGATACACTTGTCGTTTGGTCGAATAAGGATGGAGACACCAATCCCGGAACGGCATGGGAAGAATGGAATGACGGCTCATGGTATGCAATGAGTAACACCAGCTCATATGCACTAAACCTAGCACTTGCTGTTTACCCGATTGTTCAAAATGTACTTGCTTTTCCTGAACATGATGCACTTTCTGTGCAATTGTTCCCGAACCCGACTTCCGGGAAAGTTAATGTAACTATCGGTAATAATCATGCGGAATTGGATGAAGTTGAAGTTTTCAATGTGCGGGGTGAGTCTGTCCTGAAAACCAAATTAAAGACTGGTTCCGGCATATTTGACTATTGATTTGAGTTCGTATCCGTCAGGTATTTATTTTCTTCGGCTACAGGCAGATGGCCAGGTATACATGGACAAAGTCATTAAAAGGTAGTTATCATTCTTTTCCGCCAGATCGCTGTTATGTTTTGAAAATGTTTCAAGCCGGTATTTTTCAATTTGTAAAACTGAAAATCACCTGGTTAATACAGACCGTTGTATTTTATCTGCCTTATAAAACAATAATCCTCTGCTTTTTGGGCAGAGGATTTTCAAAGAACGCAAATGCTAAGAATAGCTTTATTTTTTTTCTTTTTGATCAGCAAAAAAATCGTCTTTTTTAGGAAATATCCGCTCAAATAATCCGCTTTTACTCCCACTGTATTTAGCATCAGGTACAAGCGAAGAAGTGACCACGAATTTATTGATTGAATCTGCCGGGTATGCCATTATTTCAGTTGGTGCAATATTATTCCCCTCCAATTTAATCGTAAAAGCCGGACTGCTTGTCAAGGGTTGCACATCATCAATAAAGTTGGAACTCGTTACTTTTGTCAATTTGTTAAGGTATTTTACTGTCTTGGCTGAATCGGTTGGCTGTCCGTTTAAAAGCCACTTATTATTATCTTTTGACAACACGAAATTTTCATTTTCAGGGTAGTCAAAAGTTATTTTGGTCAGATCATCCTTGCCGGCTGCAAACAACGTTTTATCTCTGTATGCATTTGCATTTGCCTGTATGCTCATTTTAATGAATCCTTCAACAGCATAAACTTCCTGATCGTCAGCGGGCCTTACAAAAGTTGACATTTTCCCCCTGTTCTGCTGATACGGATTTTGCTGTCCTTTTTGGGGGCTGTAATCGAATTTACCGACATAAAGATCGGCAATGATTTTGTTTTTGTTGTACAACTGTATCCGGGTGCCTGTTGAATCGGTTACTTCGAATTCCGCCCACTTTGAATTGTCTGTTGCTGCCACTCTTTCTGATTTCATTCGAACCAGTTCTGAAAGAATATTGTTGATAGAAGCCATGTCCGGTTTGTATGTTTTATCACCGGATTCAAGTTTCCAGCTATTCCCTGATTTTGTGAAAACAACTGGTTTTTCCTGGCTGCCCAATTTGGGTGTGATAACCATTTTGGATACTTCGGAGGTATCAATTGTCACCATTTCACTTCTGAAAGTCCGGTCTTTATGTTCGGTTAATTTTACCAGAAAATAGACCCCGATAAGAATTACCAGTAAAACGATCAGTGTTTTTGTATTTAAGAATTTTGACAACATGATTACTTAATTTGTGTTTAATAAATTAGTTTAAAACCTTTGCTAATTACCTGCAATCATCTGCAGATGTTTTTAACAGTTATAAATTTTTTTACTTCTCTGTAAAACCGATGGGTTAACCCATCGGTTTTTTTAAGAAAGTTATACATACCCTTCTTCCATTCGTCGCATTCTTAGCGTGCGTTTGCGCTGCATATGGATGAACCCATAAATCAATATCAGGAAAATCGGGAGAAGGAAATTAAGCCATTTAATCAATGCTTTTTTAGCATCATCGATTTGATCAAGCGGCCTTGAAGTGACACCTTTGGTCCGGAGATCAATCAAACCGGTATCATCTGAGAGCCAATCGACCGAGTTCACCATGAGGCTGACATTATCCTCCGATAATTGTTGTGAACGTCCGCCTTCACCGTTAACCGGAAACTGTCCGTCGGATATCAAAACGATGCTCGATTTTTTATCCCCAACTATTTTACCCTGAAGGATGGCCCCTACCGTAAGATTTGAAAGCGGGAAGTCTTTATCTGTCCATTTTTTGTTGATGTCAAAATAAAGAGGCGGCGCTTGTGTCCCTGATTTTTCAGAAGTTTGAACAATCGGCGTAAATGTTTTGGTTGAATCGCCTGTGTAAGTTATCGGGCTTGCAAAAGGTAGCAATACCTGTTCCAGCCCTTTGGTAATGGGATTATCGGCAAATTTAACAATGATGGGCAGGTAGGGGAATCTTACATTCGTCGTAAAATTAAACATTCCCTGATGCTGCTGTACACCAACACTTCCGCAATTGGCATCGATAACAAAACTGTTTTCAACGGTGAGCCCTTTATCGGCAAGCCATTTTTCAAGACCGGTAGTCACTGTTTTTCCCTGTGCCGTAGAAAGGTCGCCTTCAACTCTGTCCATAGCTATAAACAAATGACCCCCATTCGCTAAATAATGATCCAGTTTTGCAAATTCAAACGATGGAATGGTATCCTTGGGTGCCACGATGATCAGTGTGATGTATTTACTTAAATCAGCAGTTGAATCACCCAGATTCACCGGTTCTGCATCGTACAAAACAGCGAGCGATTGCATAACCTGACTCATTGCTTGTAATGAAGGCTCTCCATTTCCCTGAATTACACCTACTAAAGGCTTTTTTGAAACAGAAAGTTTTTTAATGCTGGTAGAAAGCGCATATTCCATTGCTGCCCCGGGTGGAATAAAAGGAATGATTTCCTGGTCATCGCCTTTGTGGACAATAGCTCCCATATATATTTTCTTTTGCGAAGCTTCGTCTTTTTCGCGGATGCTAACCAATCGCGGTTGAATTCCTGCCTGCATAGCTTTTTGTTCCGTCTGCTGATCTTTATTCGGGTTAACAAATTCGTACAATACTTTACCCTTTGAAACATTGGCATATTCAACAAGCATATCTTTAAAATCGCGCTTGGTTGAGGCAAGGTCCGGAGGAAGATCTTCGGTAAAATAGGCCGTTACCGTTACCGGTTCATCGAGCTGTTTTAAAATATCTTTTGTTGCTTTACTAAGGGTATACTGATGATCTTCGGTAAAATCGAGCCGGAAGAAAAATTGATCCGAAATCACGTTGATCACCAATAAAACTGCGACGATCAAAAGTATCTGGGTGGTTAATGACTTTCTTTTTTTCATTTTACGTTACTGTCTTTAAAGATTTTGTGATTAAAGTCTTTTTTTAGATAGATTTGCTTCTGTCAGGATCAGTCCGAGAAAGATAAGCGACAAAAAGAAGATCAAATCTTTGGTGTCGATCACTCCCCTTGAAATGGAATCAAAATGAGTGGAAACGCTCAGGAAGCTGAGTATTGCACCGATCAGCCCGCTGAAACTGCCCGAAAGCATTGAGAAGATGATCTGGAAAAAAATACCGATAAAGAGTGCCAGCAAATAACTCACAATTTGATTGGTGGTAATGCTGCTGGTGAAGATCCCGATACTGATGTACGCTGCACTCATCAATATGAGCCCGAGATAGCCTGACCAAACAGCTCCATGATCAACCGGGCCTAAAAAGGACACAGTGATGTAATAAGGCAGGGTTAATGCAAGAGCGATTAAAATCAGCATTAATGTTGAAAGGAACTTACCGAGAACAACCTGCCAGTCGTTTACGGGCTTGGTGAGCAAAAGCTCAAGGGTACCTGATCTATTTTCTTCGGCAAACTGGCGCATGGTCAATGCCGGAATAAAGAAAAACAAGGTCCAGTAAGCAATGCTGAAAAACGATTGAAGGCTGGCTTGTTTTACGAAAAAGATATCGGCGCCAAAGAGCCAGGTAAAAAATCCGCTAAAGCCTAAAAAAGCAATCAGCATAATGTAAGCCATCAGCGAATCGAAAAAGGATTGAAGCTCCCGCTGCGATATTGTCCAAATTGCTCTCATTCTTTACTTTGTTAAATTATAAATGTTAAATTATGAATGTTGAATTAATCAATTGCATGTTTGATATTATGTTGCGATGTTTTTACTATTGCTGTTAAAATATTAATGGGCTCAGAACACTCTCGTATATAATCCCCGTAATCTACTTTGACGATACCACTTTTATCCAATAACCTCAACCAGTATAATGTTTCCCTCGCTTCTTTAGAGGCGATTGACATTTTTGCCGTGAAATCTTTTTTTGAAATTCCTGCAATCGCTTCTTCGATATTTGCTCCTATACTTGTCGCGCTTCTAAGCAACTGTTTTGAAAGAACATATTCTCTTTGATCGACCATCGTCTTATACAAATGAATGGTCTTAACGGCAAAATTGAATGCTTTTTCTCTGATGATATTCTCTTTTTCCAATTTATTTAAAATTCATCACAACTTCAACATTAATTCATGGTCAGTTCACGGAATATATCCTCAAGCTTGGTTTCGATGGGTGTCATTTCAGTTAAAATCCAGCCTTTGGAAACGCATAGATTAAAGATTGCCTTTTTTGATGACAGTCCTGGTTTGCTTTGTACTTCAAAAGCTGTTTCATCATTTTTCATAAAATCAGCGACTCCTATCGAATCCATTCCCTGTAAAGCCTTGAATACTTCGTTCTTATCCCCCTCTTCAATTCGTACCTTGAGAATTTCACGGCCTTCCGATTGCTTTCTGAGTTCTTTCGATGTACCGTCGGCAACTATTTTTCCTTTGTTAATAATAAGGATCCTGTCGCAGGTAGCCTCTACTTCCGCCAAAATATGCGAACTGAGCAACACCGTTTTTTCGCGTCCGATTTTTTTGATCAGCTCACGGATTTCCACGATCTGGTTCGGATCGAGCCCGGCGGTCGGTTCATCCAGAATAAGAACCTGCGGATCATGAATCAATGCCTGAGCCAGCCCGACACGCTGACGGTACCCTTTGGAAAGTTCACCGATCTTCTTGTGCTTTTCACCTTCGAGCCCGCACACATGGATCATTTCAAGTATTTTATCCTTTACTTTCGATTTATCAATCCCCTGCAGGTCAGCAACAAATTTCAGGTAATCGATCACCGGCATATCGTTGTACAGCGGATTGTTTTCCGGAAGGTACCCGATGTTCTTTTTTACCATGTCAGGATTATCATAAACAGAATAATCACCTACCATGATATTGCCCTCATTGGGTGTAAGGTAGGTCGTAATCGCTTTCATGGTGGTGGTTTTTCCGGCGCCATTTGGACCCAGAAATCCGAGAATTTCACCTGTTTTTACCCTGAATGTAATGTTGTCTACAGCGCGTTGAGCACCATATTTTTTGGTAAGATTTTCAACAACTATGTCCATCGTTTAAAAATTTTTGCAAAAGAAACAATCAATTTGAACATAAACAACTTTGGCTAAACCTTTTAACAAAATTTAACAGCCAAACGGCTCTGATTTAGTGGAATCAATGGATTCGGAGGGTTTCGTTCCTGCTAATTTCAGGAATGATTTCTTTCTATTTCGCGCTGTGAATCTTTGGTCTTGAGGGTTTCTCTTTTATCGTAAAGCTTTTTCCCTTTGGCAACGGCAATTTCAATTTTAGCCAAGACCCTTATCGTTTACAAACAGAAATGTAGGAATGATCGTAAAGCCCTTTTCCTTCACTTTAGTGGTGAGTTTTTTTAATTCGCGTTTAGTTAACAGAAGTTTCCGGTCTCGTTTGGGTTCATGATTATAATGAGTTCCAAAGGCATATTCGGCAATATGCATATTGATAACGAATAATTCATCTCCTTTAAATGAGCAGTATGAATCGGACAGACTCACTTTCCCCAGCCGTATCGACTTGATCTCCGTTCCGGTAAGTTGCAGCCCTGCCGTAAATTTATCGATGATGAGATACTCGTAATAAGCCTTTTTATTTTTTATCTGAATCTTATCCATCCTTCACTCGTTATTTCTATTCGCGCTGATTCCTTCGTGTTTATTCACAATAAATTTCTTGAAAGATGCAAAATTACGAAAAACAACAAGATCAATTTTTCGGACAAAAAAAGAACCGTGCATAGATATAGGCTATGGTTTCACCGGTCACTTCCCTGAATCCTTCGCTTGTCTTCCACCATTTCCTTGCATTGTAAGTCCTGTCATGAACAGAGATGATACCGACTTTCATTTCCGGGGGAAACGCTTTTTCAAACAGTAACCGGCTTCTGCGTGAATGACAACCGATCGAAACCAGGTTTAATCCCCGGATATCATTACCTGATTCCTCAATCCATTTCCAAACCGCTTTGGCAGATTGATAGGTTCGGTCTCTTGCAATATCATCGCTCACAGCAATAACAACGATTTTCGATCCGTCGAAACCAAGCTTTATCAATGTTTCTGCCGAATAAATACCATCATTTTCATACTGATCGAGCTGGGAACCCTTGATCCGTTTTTTGCCGGTGATCAGCATTTGCTTGTACGATCCTTTATTGAAGATTTGTATCGCCTCTTCAAGGGCATAATCAGGAATAAATCCTTCAACAACCAGAAGATCGGCCTTCACCGGCTTCGAGCAATCGAGAAAAGGCTGGATGGTGAACCCATAAATCATTACTAAACAAAAAAATAGTAATAGAATTAGAATTACACCCAATCGTGTAAATCCCCAACGTTGCTTTTTACTGATTACTGCGAACCTTCCCACCGGAAAATTGTTTATATTGGCGGTCAAAAGTAACTATTTACAGCACACAATGGATGTCCATCACCTGAGAAAGGAATACATAAAATACGAGTTGCACAAATCATCCGTCGATCCGAACCCCATTATCCAGTTTGCAAATTGGTTTCAGCATGCCCTTGATGCTGAAATACCGGATGTGAGTGCCATGACCCTTGCAACAGCTACTTCTGCCGGCAAGCCTTCGGCCCGTATTGTATTACTCAAAAGCTTTGGTGAAAGCGGTTTTGTTTTCTATTCTAATTATGAAGGACGCAAAGGGATGGAACTTGAAATGAATCCGCAGGCAGCTCTTTTGTTTTTTTGGAAAGAACTGGAACGGCAGGTAAGAATAGAAGGAAGGGTTGAAAAACTTATACCGGAAGAATCGGATGCTTATTTTGCTAGCCGGCCTCTTGAAAGCCGTATCAGCGCCAGCATATCACACCAAAGCAAAGCAATTCCTTCAAGACGATATCTGGAAGAAAAATGGCAAGAATTTTTAAAAGATACCTCCGAAAATGGATTTAAGCGCCCTCCCTATTGGGGCGGCTACCGGTTAATTCCGGAAAGCATCGAATTCTGGCAGGGAAGATCAAACAGGCTGCACGACAGGATTCTATATTCATTGCAACAGGGAATATGGAAGATTGAACGGTTGCAACCCTGAAAAGTTAAAAATTTGAGGAAAATGGTGAGTTCATTCTTCAAATGACCCTGAGTCATCTGAGGAATGAAAAGGACATAACAATTATTTTAAAAATTTAGCGGTTTGAACTTCGCTATTTTTATAAATTCTAATGACATATAAACCCCTGGTTAAGTCTGAAGTCGTTATCGTTACCGACTGTGTTGAAATATTATTAATTGAACGGACTATTTGACCTTTTGCATTATAAATTTCAATCCTGTCAGTACTTATGACATTGTCAATTAATATAAAATCGACAACTGGATTTGGCCGGAATGTGAATGATTCAGATTCATTTTCTTTCAGATCAGTTAGTAAATTTCCCCAGATATCAAATACTGTCATTGTATTATTTACTGTAATTGACCGGTTCGGTTCTCCTTCCCATTCCGGGTTGTCCCAACTGGGAACTCCATCAATTACCCTGAAGTATTTGTAATCATAATCGCCCAAATAAAACAAACGTGAAAGCGTATAAATGAATTGATTTTGAGAAGTGGGTGTCAATTTGTATTCCGAAATGGTGCCGGGTTCGGCCCAATCATTTGCCAGTGAACCCGAAATGTACACATCATCGTGGGTGGGATCAAATGGATTGGCATTTGTCATATCAACAAAAAAATTAACCAGAACCGGCTTATCGGCCCATACATCTTCAAATGTTTTATCTCCTGTAATAATAACAGTGCGGTTTGGGTCGCCATTCCATTCCCCATTATCCCAGCTCGGCACACCATCTGTAACCCGGAAATACTTGTATTGACAAGATCCTGTATAGAGGAGCATCGTAATCGAATAAATGTTTTGATTTTCCGGATCAGGGGTCAAATTGTAGCCAGCCACAGAACCAGGCATTGCCCAGTAATTATCGAAATTACCGCTAATGAACACTTCATCCTGCGACGGATCGAATGGATATGCATCTGTCATATCCACATTAAATGTGACACTTACAGGCATATCGTCCCATACATCATTTAATATCTTATCTCCGATAATTATAACCGTGCGGTTTGGATCACCCGTCCACTCACCATAATCCCAGGTGGGTACATTATTGACTACTCTGAAATATTTATACACAATAGTCATCGGTTCATCCAATGTGAAGTTCAAACTGTAAATCATAGGATTTTCAATAGTTGGCATCAACTTTAAAGTAGGGTCAGTTCCAGGTTGTGACCAAAGTGCAAAATTTCCGGTAACATAAACATCATCCGTTAAGGGATTAAAATTTTCAGCATTGGTCATGTCAACGTTGAAAGTTACATTTGTCGATGTCATGGGGTTAGGATCGTCATTTACCCTGATATTGTCGAAATAAATGGTAATATCATCAGTTAGATTTACCGGGTCAGAGAAATCCGGCATAAAAACTATAGTATTCCATTGTCCAGATTTTTCGGAAAAATCAAAAACCATATCTTGCCATTGATTAGTAACAGTTTGATCATTCATGCTAAAGACTTCTAGGTCGTAAGTAGGTCCATCCTGAACTTTAAATTTTACTGGGCTAATACGGGGTTTCCATACCATAACATGAACATACTTATTTGTAGTAAGATCGAGTGGCATATCTAATGTTGACCAAAAACCACCCCATGGCCAACCATCTTTGTCGCGCAAAAAATCGACAACCATCGAACTCATATTAATCCCATCCGGATCCGGGTTTGCTACTATTGTCATCATGCTGAGGTCCGTCAATGGATTGTTGAGCATCAGGTTTAAATCAATATGCTCGAAATCCGCCACCACATAACCGGCAGCAGTGGAAGGTGTGGGATCACTATTTATAATAATATCGTCGAAATAGATTGTAATGTCCTCTGTAAGGTTAACAGGATCTGCAAAATCAGGCATGAAAGAAATGAGGGCATAATTGCCTGTTTTAGAGGAAAAATCAAAAACAATATCTTCCCATGCATTGGTAAGTGTTTGGGGATTCATACTTTCAATTTCCAAATCCCCGGCCGGACCGTTGCCAACTTTAAAATGAAGAGGACTAATTCTCGGTTTCCAAACTTTTACATGAACATACTTGTTGTCAGTAAGATCAATGGATGTTAGAGACCAGAATCCGTCCCACACAACGCCATCTTTGTCGCGTAAAAATTTAACAACATAATCACTGGTATCAATATCCGCTGGATCGGGATTAGTAAACACGTCCATCATGCTGTAATCATTACTCCCTCCCAACATCACATTTAACGGAATACAGTGTTCAAAATCTTCAATTATCTGTGCATTCAGGTAGCTTAAAGCGCACCAAAATACAAGCACAACAATTAGAAACAGTTTTTTCATAATAAATAAGTTTAGTTGTGTTTAAAATATTACTGTAAAAAGTAATGAACAAATTAACCCTATATTATACAAAATCAAATTATTCTAAATCTTCTTCGATTTTCGTACTTCAAATAAATTTCAATTATGACGAAACCTTTAAAAGGTAATATTGGCTTTAAAATTAAGATACAAATATACTTAAACTTTCCATAACTTAGATAAATAAATGGGAATTATTTCACCGATTAATAAATCCATGCAAGGATTGGTCACACTGATCTCAGGGAGTGAAATCCCTGACTTTATTGGATAAATTTTTCTTGAGTCATTTAACCTAATTTGATGTCATCCAATTATTCGAAAGATTATAATTCCGGCAGAGGCGCCCAAACAGGCTGCACGACAGGATTCTATATTCTTCGCAACAGGGAATATGGAAGATTGAACGGTTGCAACCCTGAAAAGTTAAAGTTTCTGTTGACAGAGTTCCTTAATTTGAAAGGGTTTTCTTTTTCTTTTCTTTATTGATGACGTACATAAAATAAAGTCCTGTAATCAGGTAGTACAGGGTGATAGCCAGCCAGATGTACCTGAAAAAATTATTGCTCCAAAAATCCACCATTACGATAAATGTAAGTCCGGCAAAAACAAGGTTCAAAATCATAAAGAATGTATTCTTCGTGTTGAAATTTACCAACAGCAGAATGATATTGGTAATGCCAGCCATCAGTAACATCCAGCCGATAAAGTTGCCTGTGTTTTTGATGATTAGGTAGCGAAACCCAAAAGAAAAAAACAGCAGAATATTAGCAACAATTGCTATTTTAGCGTATAGCGAAACCTTGCGTTCTGATTTTTGTGCCATCGTTATTAGAAATTTATATGATTGGTGATTTATAAATTCAATAAGCTGTTGTAAAATTAATCTAATTTTATATTCTCAGTTGCAAAGGCTCTAAATTTAGTGCAATTATTTCCTCCAAATGACAGATTGACATTTATCCATATAAACCTGTTGTCCGAATCTGACTGAAAATCCGATGGCACATAATTGATAAGAGCAGCAAAAATTTATTATGACAGCTAAAGAAATTCATTCGCATCAGGAACTGATGGATCAGATCAAAAATCAGGAAAAGTCGTTTTTGCTTTTGTACAAAAAAGGATCAGAGCTAAGTGAATGTGCGCTGAAAAACCTTAGCGCTATCAGTGCAAAGGATGCGCATAAAAATGTTTACTTATGCGATGTTACGAATGTCAGGGATATACATGAAAAGTATTCCATTACATCTGTACCTGCTATGCTGGAATTCGAGAAAGGCAATTTTGTAAATGTTCTGAAAGGTTGTCATGAACCCGGCTTTTATAAATCGGTATTTGAGAATGCAGTGTACAAAGCGAAAATGGCAGAAAATGCCGGGAAGCCACAAAAACATGTAACAGTTTATTCAACGCCCACCTGCTCGTGGTGCAATACCCTGAAAACGCATCTGAAAAAAAATGGTATCCGGTTTTCCGATATTGATGTTTCGAGGGATCAGAATGCGGCAGCTGAAATGCAGCGAAAAAGCGGTCAAATGGGAGTTCCCCAAACAGATATTGAAGGACAGATCATTGTTGGTTTTGATAAAACGAGGATTAACAGCTTGCTGGGAATTTAAGTCAAGATAAAAGTAAAAAGAAACAAGTAAAAAGAAACAAGTTTTTAGAATTGAGAAATGAGTTATGAGTTCGGAAGTATTTAGCTTAAATTACAGAGTTTGGCTGCGCGATATACCCTTTGCCCTTTGCTCTGCGCTACTTACTCCCTGCACCATGCAAAGAAATCAGACAAAATATAAATCAATAAAATACTGACGTATGAAACAAAAGAAAATGAAGGAACTACAGCCGTTAAATGAAAATGTACTGCTGGAATTAACAGAAGAATTTACAGAAACCAAAACAGCTTCCGGGATCATTATTCCGGATACAGCTAAAGAAAAACCATCCATGGCCAGGGTAATTGCCATTGGAAATGTTGAAAATGCAGGAATTTCTGCCGGTGATGTGGTGATCTATAAAAAATATGCCGGAACAGAATTAAAGTTTGAAGGGAAGAATTACCTGTTTGTTCCCTATACCGATCTTCTCGCGAAGATTGTTGAAACAGAAATGATTTAATAAATTTAGGTTAATTAATTATGTTTAAGCCCGGCTGAATCGTCCGGGCTTTTTTTATGATGATCAATTCAATAAAAGTTTCCGCGTAACAGAAATACTTTCTGATTTCAGGTTAAGAAAATAAACACCCTTTGGTTTTCCACTTAAATCAATCTTAAAATCCTTTGAATTCTGATCATTTTCTCCCTGACCATACCTTGCCTTCCGGATATATCAGTAACAGTAATTTCTTCAGATGTAGCATTTTTAATGTTGAAGATTCCTGTTGATGGATTCGGAAAAACTGACAGGTCCGTCAGGGTATTTTCTGCTACTGAAGTTCCCGGATTATACTGCCAGGTAGCATATTGCAATCCGCGTCCGTGAGTAGCAGCGAGGACAGTGTTATCCGCGTTCCTGATAACCAGCATATCAACCCTTACATTCGGAAGATTGATATCGGGCTCCCAGGTTACATCTGCAGCACCTGCATCATTGGTCGTCCAGACACCCAATTCGGTAGCCAGCATGACCTGTTTTGAATTTTGCGGGTGGTAAATGGCCCAGCGGACCGGCATATCCGGTAAGTTGCCTGAGATATTATTCCAGTCCTGCTCCTCCATTGTATGTTTGCCAAACTGACGGCACTCCGTAATTTGAAAAGGTCGCTATCAGCGTATCTTCCGAACCGCCAACGGCAATGCTCGAAACATAAGCAACCGGCAGGTCGTTCGTTCCGATTTCAATAGTCTGGGGACTCGATTGTGCATTGGTGACCTTATATACTCTTCCGTTTTCCGAACCTAAAAATAATGTCGATGTTCCTGATGGCGACCAGGGAGATACTTTTACAGATGAGAAGTAAACGGTAAGCCCGGTACTCAGCGTCACAAGCTGATCGTTTGGATTATTTGGTATCCCGGTTATCCGGTCCAGCTGATTGGCATGACTGCCATTGAATTCACAGGCATTGGCATAAAGAATATTATTCTCACTATCGTAGTCGGCAGGATTGATAAACACTCCCGTTCCCGAAAGTCCCATGCTTGTATAGCCGTTCCAGTTTACATAAACAGTATACGCATTGTAATAATAAGAGGTGATCATAATCTGCGGCTCATTCTTATCGAAGAAGCAACAGGCGCCATCCCCCCCGTCGATCATATCATTGATGGTAAGCGGCTGTCCCATATAAAGCAGGGTGCCGTTGTCCTGCAGTCCGCCTACGAAATAGTTCTGACCGCTAACGGGGTAAATATCACAGGTATAAAATTGAAGCGTGCTGTATCCATGATTTTTCTCCTGAAATACAGGGCCGGATGACGCCGCATTGTCAGAATAAAAAACACCCCCATCGCTTCCGAAAAGCAATTTGTTCGGAGAACCGCTTTGGTAAACCTGCGCATGCTGATCAGCATGGACATAATCCGGGCCGCCGCCCCAGTACATTAATGACCAGTCGGATAAATGACTCCACGTGCTGCCGCTGTTGGTAGTTTTCCACACATCAAGCCCGCCGGCATAGAATTCGTTGGGATTTGTCGGATTGACCGCAGCTACCAATGCATGCCAGGCAATGGTTGCCCAGTCGGTTGACCCACCGGGAAGATTGGTCTGTGTCCAGGTTGATCCACCGTTGTCGGAGCGCAGGATATATCTCCCGATCGCACGGTTCCCTCCTGCGTCATCATACCAGCCTGCAGCAATCAGGGCATACACCCTGTTGACATCCGAAGGGGCACAAGCGATGATGACCCTGTCGGGCACCGGATAATTGGGATCGCTTTGGATGATGGCTTCATAATTATCGAAGACCGTCCAGGTTCCGGCTGTTCCTTCATCCGAATAAAGGATTGTTGCACCACCATGTCCATCAAGGTTTTTCAGTGTTCCGACAAAAATTCTGCCTGTGGGTCCTACTTCAAGATCAGCGGGTGCATACGGAACGGTTTCTCCGGCGATATCGGGTAAAACCTGTTCCCATGATGCGCCGCCATCGGTGGAACGGTATAAGCCATCTGTTGGTTCGCTTTGAAAGTTAATCCCGTGATAAAATCCCGAAACCACGCCCGCATAAATGACACTTACGCCCGATTCATTCCTTATTTTGAGATCGGAAATGTATTTGAAATTCAGTGTTGATGGCAGTAAGCCCCATGTCTGTCCGGCGTCCTCCGATTTCCAGATGCCAATTCCTACACCTGACGATTCGCGGTAAACAATCCGTGCCGTCTGGTATTCACCGGTTCCAACATAAAAGGTTTGCGGATTGTTCGGATCGAAAGCTAAGCTGCTGACCGATAAACTCGGCCAGTAATTGTTCACAGCCTGCCAGGAGGAATTATCATTTGTAATATCATTGTTATACCAAAGACCGCCGGTAACACCACCGGCCCATACTTTTTTGCCGTTCGGGTCGTTCGGATCCCACATGATGGCCCGGGTTCGCCCGCCCATATTCGAACCGGTTTCGGTCCATTCGAGTGACTTCCCGCTTGCTTTGTATGTATTCTCAGCTTTAAGCGCCTGCGTGTAGGTATAAGCATTAAAAAGCCGCTCTTCGGGTACACGTTTCAGTTGCGGATCGATAGTCATATAATAATTTTGCAGGGCTGCCATATCGGGCTGATCCGCTTCCACTTTCTTTTTGGCATTGTTATCCGGTGTAACGCCATATTTCTGAAACTCCTGGGCCAGGTAATGATCAAAGGCCTTTCGTTTGTCTGTTTTTAGTGAGTTGTGAAAGAAGGTTAAGAAGAAAATCCCAACTACTGCAAAAACCGAAATGCTGATAACTGTAAATCTCTTGTTCATGTGATGCTTTTTTTAAAACCGATAACCAAAAATAATGACAACAGGCAAAGGTAATAAGTTGCCTTGATGTGTGAGGACCAAAACAATAATTTGTTTTGATTAAGTGCATTTACCGGCTGCCGGCATTCAGTTGAATAATCATCAGAAAATCTGTTTGAACTCATTGAAAATTATTTATTTTTGAGGGAAATTAGGGATAAACGAATGCAAAATCTTAATAAAATAATTTACAATAAGCCTGACAGTTTTCAGGGTTATCCGGAATAGTTGGAAGTTAAAGGATGAATAAACAAGACTTATAAAAAAGTTGTAATAAAGAATAAAGGGATTGCTTCACCCTGCTACAAGGCCAGGATACGCAATGAGATGTTGTTATAAATATACTTTCCTAATTCTTTCCATTTCCTCTTAACATTTCCCGGCTTTTAATTGTTTGGTAAATGATAGTTCCAATTTTCGCAACTTAAAGATGAGTCAAAAAATGGGAGGGGCTCACCAATAAAAATAACAAGACTATGGTTTCAAGTATTCAAAAAGAAAAAGCTGAACTGTTCTTGAAATTTCATCAGGACAAAGAAATTTTGGTTCTGTTAAACTCATGGGACACCGGAAGTTCCAAATTAATAGAAGCATGTGGCTATAAAGCAATCGCAACAACAAGTATGGGAATTGCGGCCACCTTAGGTTATCCCGACTGCGAGGTCATAACATTATCAGAAATGATTGAAGCTATAACCGGAATCGTAAATGGAGTGCACGTTCCGGTAACTGTGGATATAGAAGCCGGATATGGAAATAATTTAAATGAAATAATCGATTCGGTTAAAAAGATAATTGCAACAGGAATTGTTGGAATAAACATTGAAGACAGTATTGATTTAAGTCCGGAATTAATTGACGAGGTGGAATTTTGTGAACGGATATCAGCTATTCGTGCATTATCAGATTCACTGGGCTTTCATTTAGTAATTAATGCACGGACGGATTCATTTTATACGTCGTCAGGTTCAACACAGGAAAAATTAGCTGAATCAATAAAACGCGGCAATAAATACCGTGAAGCAGGTGCCGATTGCATATTTGTTCAGCCTGTATGGGAAAAGGAAACGATTGCAACACTGGTTAAGGAAATTAATGCCCCCATCAATATTCTTTCAAACCCCGGAATTGGAGCAGGAATACTACCTCCATCTGTCCATGAACTGCAGGATTTAGGTGTCGCCCGATTAAGCCTGGGTTCAAGTTTGATGAAAGCTACGTTAGCGTTAATTAAAAAAGTCGCTAACGAACTATCAGAGAAAGGAACTTACACTCTTTTATTCGAATCTATGACGCCGCTTCCCGACGCTGCGTTGGCCTATAAAATGGCAATAGGGTTAAATAAATGAAGAATAACCACTAAAACGAGGTTTAGTTAATAAGGGTTTCCATGGGTTGCGATACCGGGTAGCCCATTTCAATTTTTCGTGTAACCTGACAGGAAATCGCCCGCAATTCCTTACTGGCGATGCCGCCGGGCCGTTGGTATAAAAATTAATGGGATTGCTTCACACGCCGAAAGGCAAAGGATTTGCAAGGACATGTCATTATAAATGCACGCTTCCATTTCTTTCCATCCCTTGTTAACATTTCCCGGCTTCTAATTGTTTGGTAAATGATAGCTTCAAGTTACGCAACTTCAAAATCGATCAAAAAATGGATTTCGTGATCAATATTCTATTGCAGGTACGGTTTTTTTTCCTCTCACTTTTCGGGCTACCCCGTCATCATTTCAGGATTAAAAAGGAATGGATCATGCAACCTCAGTATGCTGCTCCCTTTGTAGCCGGCAACTGGACCATCCAAAATTCAGATAATGCAAGCCTCGAAGGTATTTCAGCACGTGTTGTCATTGATAAAAACGGAAAGGGAGAGCTATATTCGGTCTTTGATTTTGTGTATGGTAAGCTTTCCGCCGACATTGAAATGGAACGAACAAACGGCGCCTGGTATGCATTCTGGGTTTTGGGCGAACCGCCCTACCTGCTTCCCGAAACAGACATTTTCGAATATTGCGGTAACTGGAAACACAGGCTTTCCTGCACACATCATTACGGGTATGATTATACCACCGAAAAAAAAATGACGCATTTGAATGTGATCCGCGGGCTCAGATTTCGCCCCGGCAATCGGGTTTACAATTATTCGGTTGAAATGACGCCCTATGACATTACTTGGAAGATCAATGAAGTAACTGTTAAACGAATTCACGGAACCATCGCTTCCAACCGGAAGCATATTCTTTTTACAGCGAACAAATCGTCGAAAGAAAACAACTACTGCAATTGCATTTTTGATGAAGGGACAAAGGGTGAAATGCGAATTACAAATTTTAAGCTGTACAAGAATTCAAAAGATATTTAAAAACCTCCTGCTTATCATATATAGATGAGGCGCGCATGTGAACAGTTCCCGCTATTCCTTGTTATTAAGCATATTATTTAGTTGGTTAAAACCAGTGAAGGGATTTATGAAAATTTACTCAGACAAGCTAACTATACAAGAACAACATCACGATAAATTTCACAATTTAATACAATGCTGTTAAGCTCAGATCCTTCAAACCCGGATGTTTATGAAAGCAAAAGCGATCAAAGGGAAATCGCCCATTGAAATTAAGTCAGAGCTGCAGCATAGCATGGCCGACGGATTCAAACCGACATTGGCGATGGTGTTTATTTCCGTGAAACAAGACCGGAAAGCTGTTTGTAAAATACTTCATCAAAGTGACATTGATGTGATCGGTGCAACTTCGAGCGGAGAATTTATCAATGATCACCAGAGTGAAGGCGAATTTGTAATTATCCTTGTCAATATCAGCAGGAATGACTATTGCAATTTGTTTGAAGATATCGGCGACAGGTCAACCGATCATGGAAAGGCTGCGCTGGTGCTGAATGAAGCAAAAATTGAACTCAAGGCTGAGGTCGATGCACTGTTGATCTTTTCCTGTGCCGGCAGTTTGGGTGCTTTTGTCCCCATGGATCAGGAAGAAAATGAAGGATTATCCGGGATTTGGTATGCCCAGATGGTGGGCTTTTATACTTATGGTGAATACGGCAAGGGACTAAACGGGAAACATGAGTTTCATTCCACCACCTGAAGCTGGGTGGCATTTTAAAGAAAAATAGAGTTATAATGTAGAAACAACGCGTAGTTTATGATAAGAGTTTTCAGAAATATCAGACAAAAATTGGCGGCTCAAAATAAAGTTGCTGCATACATGCGCTACGCAATAGGTGAAATTTTACTGGTTGTGATTGGGATTCTAATTGCCCTGCAGGTGAATAACTGGAATGAGCAACGCAAACAACGTATCAGTGAGCTGCACTACCTCAGAAATTTAAAAAACGACCTGAATTTAAATATAGCAGAAATAGACAATTATATTGCTACCCGGAATTCCAGAACCGCTTCAGCAAAAATTGTTCTCGAATATTTTGATGGTAAACCTTTGACTGACTTTAATGAATTTAATAGAAACGCGGTCAATGTATATACATGGCAGGAATTTTTTCAAATAGATAATACATTTCAGGAACTCACCAATTCCGGCAATCTGTCTATCATTTCAAATGATTCCATCAAAAACAACCTCTTTAACCTTGAAACGCTTTATAAAAAATTAAAATACGAAGAAAAACACTTCAGGTACGATTCGGAAGTCATGCTCTATGAGCCTGCGTATGGAATAGTAGACATCAATTCCCAGATCAAAAATTTTATGTTTCAGGTGACCAATGGCCAGCAGGGCGAAGATGTACAACTTTCAAAAGCAGATGTTACAGCTTTACTAAAAAACCGAAAACATAAAAACGGATTTGCCATGGCAACTTATGAGTTTCCTTTTATGAATAGTGAATTGGAAGAAATGAAAAGCTTGTGTAAAAAATCATTTCATTTATTGACAACGAACTAAAAGAGGATAGTTGATGACGAAATTCTATATAAAGGTGAAAGATAACAGAAATGTCATTCCTGAATCCATTAAAGATAAAATCTTTCAACCATTTTTTACTACAAAGCCGACGGGGCAGGGAACCGGCCTAGGGTTGAGTATGAGTTATGACATCATCACCAAAGGGCATGGAGGAACATTAAGCGTGGAATCAAAAGAAGGTATTGGAACTACGTTTATTATTTTACTTCCGGTAATACAAGAAAATGAAATACACGAAATATAACCTGTCATTCATATTAGGCATCACCTTTATCCTGACCTGTCTTCAAACACAGGCCCAACTGGATGCAAACAAGCTTATTCAGTTTGATGAACTAAAAGGAACCCCGATAAGGGATATATTGCCCGACCGGGAGGGTAACATCTGGATTGCCACACAGAGCGGTCTGGTCAAATTTGATGGTTACAAATTTACCCGGTTTCATCCTGATCTGACCGACTCCACCACGATGGGTGAATTGTTAACCTACGCCCTTTATGAAGATAGGAATGGATACATCTGGATTGGAAGCCAGGATGCAGTTTACAGGTATAATCCGGTTTACAGGTCTTTCAAACGATTTACTTACCGGCCCTTACTCGGTGTGCGGGAAGGATACCTGTCCAATATTTTGGGTATTGCAGATAATAACCGGGGCAGGATATATTTTGGCGCTTATACACAGATTGTCGATGAGCATGATGATTACAGGTCGAAAGGGCTTTTTTATTATGATGAGGTAAAACAAGCCATGTTTCCTTATGATTTGCCGGATCATATTGATCTGTCAAGTGTGTATTTAATGTCAACAGATCGCGATGACAATATTTGGATGTTCGGCAATTTAGGGTTTTATAAACTGGATACGCTGAATCAGCTTGAAAACGTGCCATGTCCGGATAGTGAGCTTTGCCTGGATGAAAATGAATATATCACCGGCATGGCAGTGGACTCGTCAGGTAATGTATGGTTTTCTTCCTCCTTTTCAAAATTGCGCAAGTATGACCCGAAAAAAAATAAGCTAGAATTGGTAAAATTGGATATTCCGCTTACCGGAAATATTTTTAATCAATATTCGGATATGCTCATCGACGAAAAACAGGATATCTGGTTTGCCACTCAACAGGGATTGGTCCGGTTCGACAGGAATAAGTTTGCAGCAGAGGTTTTTGACCCCGGTTCAAAGGACAGGCTTTTGCGCAGCATGTCTACTGCTCTTGCCAAAGATAATTTTGGTAATCTCTGGATTGGGACTGAATCGATGGGACTGTTGAAATACAATTCACATAATTTACTCGGGTCTTTTATTTGGGACGATAATGATCATTCCACCATTACTTCGGGATGGGTTTTCAGGATGTTTGAAGATAAAAAGGGTGAAATTTGGATCGCTACACGCGGAGCCGTTGGAAATGCAGGCATCAACCGGCTGGATCTGACAAATAGAAAGGAATATCCATTTACCTTCAATGAAATTGCGCCTGGTATAAGAGTGTATGATCTGTATATGGGTATCACTCCGGGTAAAATGTTACTTAGGACCGACCACGGTGCTAAAAACCTGGATTACCGGACGATGGCATTGCAGGATACAGTAGTGGAATTATTGAACGATTCGTCTGCCATTAACAATGGCATCAGGGATAGTCGTGGAAATGTCTGGTATTGTTCATATATAGGACTCTATAAGCAATCTCAATCCGGTCAGATTGAACGTTTCAATTTAAAGGAGTTACCTTTTGCAACGGCTACCTCTAATTCTGTAACCAACCTCTATGAAAGTAAAATACATGGGCTCTGGATCATCACCGATGATGGTCTCTTTTTGTACGATTATAATTCGGGGCAAATTTCAAGGCATGGGTATGATCCAGAGAAAGGAATGGGTTTTCCCGTGCAGGATATAAACTCGTTTTACGAATCTCCGGATGGTATTTGTTGGGTCGGCACCTGGCAGGGCGGTTTGTGCCGTTACAATCCGGAAACAGGTGAAATAAAAACCTATACGACCAATGATGGCCTGCCTTCCATGAGTATTCAGGGTATCCTGGGTGATGCGAAAAACAAAGCACTCTGGCTACAGTACCTTTGCCGGGATCAGCCTGTTTTCGCTGGAAAATGAACAGTTCAACAATTTCTCCCTGAAGGATGGGATCCAAGGATTATTATATGCGGATGGTCAATACCTGAAGACATCATCGGGCTATTTCCTTTTCGGTGGTAACAATGGCGTCACCTTTTTTAAGCCGGACGACATTGCCGAAAATGCCCTGCCACCAATTACCTACATCACCCGGTTTAATGTGGGGGATCAATCCTTTATAATAGACAAGGATTATAAGGAAAATTCCTCTGAAAATTCAAAATTTAATTTATCACAGCGCTCAAAACAATATTTCCATCGACTACACAGGCATTCAGTATGATGATCCTGCTAAGAACAAGTTTGCCTATATGCTCGAAAACTATGATAAAACCTGGCGGGAAGTTGGAAATCAGCGGTCGGCCTTTTATTATAACCTGCCTCCCGGAAAATACATGTTCAAGTTAAAAGCGGCCAATAGCCATGGTGTGTGGAACAAAGAACCTGCAACCTTCAGCTTTACGATCAAACCGCCCTGGTGGCGAATGTGGTGGGCTTATACCTTATATGGTATTGTTTTTATACTGGTTCTTATTTCGTTCGATCGCATTCAGAGGAGAAGAGTGCTCGAAAAGGAACGCCGGTTGGCACGTGAAAAAGAACTGGCCCAGGCAAAGGAAATCGAAAAAGCTTATAAAGAACTAAAAACCACACAGAAGCAACTTATCCATGCTGAAAAAATGGCTTCTCTCGGCGAACTTACCGCCGGGATTGCCCATGAAATACAGAATCCGCTTAACTTCGTCAATAATTTTTCTGAAGTAAGTGTTGATTTGGTTGATGAACTTCGCGAAGAGATTGCCAAAGGTGATAAAGATGAAGTAGATGCCTTAACAACTGATTTACAACAAAACCTTAAAAAGATAATCCATCACGGCAAACGAGCCAGTAGCATTGTGAAAGGTATGCTGGAACATTCCCGGACAGGATCAGGGGAAAAACAACCAACGGATATCAACTCACTGGCCGATGAATACCTTCGCCTCTCCTATCACGGCCTCAGGGCAAAGGATAAATCCTTTAACGCTGAATTCAGACTGGAAGCAGATGAGAATCTGCCCGAAGTAAACGTGGTTCCTCAGGATATCGGCAGGGTGCTGTTAAACCTAATCAATAATGCATTTTACGCTGTTTATGAAAAATCAAAACAAAATGAAATTAATTATAAACCTGAAGTTGTGGTGAGCTCAAAAAAACTGGATGACAAAATTGAGATCCGGGTGAAAGATAATGGTAATGGAATTCCTGATTCAGTCAAAGACAAAATCTTTCAGCCCTTCTTTACTACAAAACCCACAGGCCAGGGAACCGGCCTGGGTTTAAGTATGAGCTATGATATTATCACAAAAGGGCATGGAGGAAGCCTGAATGCCGAATCATCGGTCGGTGAGGGAACGACTTTCAGAATACTCATTCCCCTAAATAGTAATAATGAACCAAAGTAAAAGGATAATAATGAGGAGGCAAATGAATAAATACATACTGACTGCCTGCCTGCTGATGATTGTTTCTTCAGTCATTTCCCAGGAAAAGCAGCGGACCGAGGCCAATGCCAACATAGTGCTCTACACCAGCAAGGATGGCCTGCCAACTACGAATATTTCGAAAATTGCACAGACTAAAAACGGGTTCATCTGGATTTCCGGCATTGAAGGCACTTCCCGTTTCAATGGCTATGATTTTGAAGAAGCAGGGACGGATATTGACCTGCCTAAAATGCAAAACCTGTATTACGATTCGATAAATGACATCCTGTACCTCGCCTCTCCCAAAAAATTCATCGTCATCCAGGGTAATGACTATAAGGTATACACTGAAACGGAAGGATACAGGATAAATGGCCTGGACGGCCAGATGATCGGGATGCTTGATGCCGACAGCAAAGGCAGGATATGGATCGGTTCCTGGACCCCATGGGTAGACAAAAAGAATAATGGTGGACTGACAAAATTTGAAGATGGAAAATTTACCGTGTATGATTCCACCTCTTTTCCTCTAGATAATGCTACGGGCATGATGGAGACCCCCTATGGCGACCTTATCTTCAACTCATTCGGTCACAATACCCAGTCAAGGGAGGGCTCTTATATTGCACTTTATAAGGACGGAAAATTCCGCAGGATTGATGAATCGGAAGGTATTGACCTGCAGGGCGCTAACCTTCTTCCAGGAAATGAAATCACTTCTGTCGATCGGGACGGCAATACCTGGCTGGCATTTTCAGGACTGAACAATGCCAGTACTTTCCAGACCAATTATGGTGTGCTGATGTACGATGGTCATACCTTTCACCAGTTTAATGATCTCAATGCCATCCTTGGCAAGAATAATTATCCTTTGGAAGTTTACTATAGTGTTTCAATGGATAAATTGTTCATGACTACTTTCCGGACAGATGCCGAAACATTTGACGGGAAGAATAAAACAATCTATGAATTTGAAGATGGTCAATGGAAGCCTTCAGACATCCTTGGGAAAATCTATCCGCTGAAAAACCTCAAATCAGGCAATATTATTCATGATTTTCGCTTCGCTTCGGCCTTATTCATAAAAGCCAACAAATCTTTCCCTGAACTGCTGGTCCTGCCCAGCTCGAACGAAAACCAGAGCTCCAAATATCCGGATCAGCTCTTTTATCTCAAAGACAATCATTGGGAAAAGTATGATGCATTTAATATGGGTGCCAGGTATGAATTAAAGAAAGGGACTATGCTGACTTCGACAACTTCAAAAGGCCTGGCGATATATTACCCCAATTATTCCAGGATGCTTACAGTTGACGACGGCCTGGTTTCAAACCAGAGCTTTATATTACAATTATTTACCGACCAAAATGGCCTGGTATGGATTTCCTATTCATATACCGAATTGCCTACCTATGCCAGGACCTACAATGTTGGGATGAATGTTTGGGATGGGAAAAAAATACGTGCATTCACTGAAAAAGACGGACTGGCCAGTAATATTTCATTCATGACTTTTCAGGACAGCAAACAAAGGATCTGGATACCCACTTCTAAAGGCCTTACCATGGTCAGGGAGATCACAAACAGTGAAGGGGAGCAAATCCTGAAACACAATAACATCATGGATCAGGATGGCAAACCCTATAATACAACGAGCGTTCTTGAAACAAGAAACGGAGATATATATGCCTGGCAAAATTTCGTGAGACCGGCTGAATCAAACTTGATTGCAGCTGATTATTTTTTAAGCAAACTGGATAACGACCAAATGAAAAAAATCGCTTCACCATTCAGCGAAGCCGATAATTCAAAAAAATACCAGCTTTACGATCTGCAAGAGGATAACAATGGCCGGCTCTGGTTTTTCGGGATCTTCTCAGATGACTTGAAAGGTATTACTTCGTCCCCGACAAAGATCATGATCTATGATGGGACATCCTGGGAAAAACCACCTGAAAGCTGGGATATACCTGCTGAACAATTGCATTACGTCGGTAATTTAAAGAACGGTATGTATTTCCTGACCGTAGGAGACTTTTTTGTTTTCAATGGTGAAAAATTTGTTTCATTGGGTGACAGTACAAATGAAAATGCCGATTTCAGAATACTAAAGGGGGCCAGCGTTGCAGGAACCATGACGAATATCCAGGTAAGTGACCGGTTGTATATCCGGCTCCGCAACAGGGGGCTGGTAATCTTCGATGGCACCAGACTCGACTTTTATACGAAAAAAGAGGGCCTTCCCGCTACGAATATCTCAAATCCGAACACTGATAAATTCAGGGGCAACGTCTATTTTTCATGCCTTACAGGAGCGCTGAAGATCAATGGAGCTACTTTTCAGGCCTTCTACAACGATGAGAGCATCGTTAGTGGAGGGCCCAGTAATTCGATCATGGATGGATTTGGAAATATGCTTGAATTTTATGATGGTATCGGTCTTTATATTGACAAACAGGAAGAAGAAAGTTTTCCTCTGGTACTTTCATCTGTATCTATTGGGGACAAATCCCATTTTATGAAATTTCCTGAAGAAATGGCTTACTCGGAGAATTCGTTCATTTTCAATTACGCTGCGCTGAATTTCAACGAACCACGGCAGACCAACTACGAACATTTTCTTGAAGGCTACGATAAAGGCTGGTCCAGGCCCAGCAACATTACGTTTGCTGAATACCAGAACCTTCCATTCGGGAGATACACGTTCAGGATACGGGGTACGACTTCCAATGGCATCAAGACCAATGAAGCGTCCTATTTCTTTATCATCCACCCCCCCTTCTGGAGAACATGGTGGGCCTATGTCATATACGGTTTGGTATTCATCCTGGGGGTATTTGCTGTAGATCGCATACAGCGCCGGCGATTACTTGAAAGAGAGCGCAAGCTGATCAGGGAAAAAGAACTGGCACAGGCCAAGGAGATCGAAAAAGCCTACAAAGAGTTAAAAACCACTCAAGCCCAGCTTATCCAGTCAGAAAAAATGGCTTCTCTGGGTGAACTTATGGCCGGCATAGCCCATGAAATCCAAAACCCCCTGAACTTTGTCAACAATTTTTCCGAAGTAAGCAGTGAGTTGCTGGATGAAATGAATGAAAACCTGGATGAAGGTGAAGTAGAAGGAGTAAAGGCCATTTCTAAAGATATCAAAAGGAACCTGGACAAGATCACCTATCACGGAAAAAGAGCTGATGCAATCGTCAAAGGCATGCTGCAACACAGTTCCAAACATAATGGCCAGAAAGAACCCACAGATATCAATGCATTAGCCGAAGAATACCTGAGGCTGGCATTTCATGGGCTTCGCGCCAAAGACAAGGAATTCCATTCTGAATTCAGGCTTGATGCCGATCATGATTTAGCGGCAGCCAATGTAGTACCTCAGGATATTGGCCGGGTGCTGTTGAATTTGATCAACAATGCCTTTTATGCTGTTTCAGATAAGGCAAAGAGGAATGAAAATAATTACAAACCAGAAGTTATAGTCATCACAAAAAAGCTAAATGCTAAAATCGAAATATGTGTAAAAGATAACGGTAATGGTATTCCGGACGAAATTAAAAGCAAGATCTTTCAGCCTTTCTTCACAACCAAGCCAACCGGCCAGGGAACCGGGCTGGGCTTGTCATTGAGTTATGATCTCGTAAAGGCGCATGGCGGAGAGTTGAAAGTGGAGACCAAGGAGGGAGAAGGAACTGAATTTATTATTCAATTGCCGGTGATATAAACGATTTGAAACTATGAGAAATATAGTCAAATACAATTTAGGGATTTTCATACTCCTGTTGGCTTCGACTTATCAGGCAGCAGGCCAGCAAATCTTTTTTAATAAAGTTCCACCGCCCGATGGTAAAACATTCGTACATGTGACAGGCATTACACAGGATATGAATGGATATATATGGCTGGCCACAAAAAAAGGCCTCTGCCGTTACGATGGTTATCAAATGATCACATACAAAAACAATCCTCTGGACCCTAATTCACCGGCAAGTGATATTTTGGAAACGGTATGCGTTGATTCAACAGGTGTAGTATGGATCGGCACTGATGGGGCCGGGATTGACCGCTTCGATCCATCAACGGGATTGTTTCAACATTTTCGCCATAACCCAAAAGATCCGGGGAGCCTGAGCGCAGACTGGGTAACAGTCGTTATGCTGGACCATGAAGGAATTCTTTGGGTGGGCACCGGTTTGGGTCTTGATCGCTATGACGCAAAATCCGGGACATTTAAACATTTCAGGAATAATCCGGGTGATTCAACAAGCATTAGTAGCAATGAAGTAGAAGCCATTTACGAGGACAGGCAGGGAATCCTTTGGATAGGTACTGGTTCTGTTTATGGGGCAGAAAAAGGCAATATAAATAGTGGTGGACTGAACAGAATGAATAAAAAAGAAGGAACGTTTACCCGCTTCATGCATAATCCCCTGAATCCAAATAGTCTGATCAATAATAAAGTGAGGGCTATTTTCGAAGATAGCAAAGGTACGTTTTGGATCGGTACTGCCGGGGATGGTTTACATACGATGGACAGGACAAAAGGAATTTTTACACGATATCAGTATGATCCGGCACATCCTGAAAAGTTAAGCCGTCCACCCATAAGCAAAACTTTCCCGGAAACCGACCACATCACTTTTATCAGGGAGGATGCTGCCGGAGCTATATGGATTGGAACGTCCGAGTCCGGTATAAATTATTATAATCGCCGAACAGAAAAAATAACTCATTACGAATCGGAAAAAGATGCAGACGGTGCTTTTACTGACCGGACAGCCTGGTGGGCTTATACTTCAAGGGAAGGTGAATTATGGATAAGCACATTATTCGGAAACCTTTACCGTATTGATCCATTGCGAAAGGAGATTCCTCACTTTACATCATCCGGCGGAGCAGTAAATTGCTTTTATCAGCAACCGGACGGAATACTTTGGTTTGGAACTAATCATGGAATTATTCGAAAAGATACAAACAATGAAATTATTCCTTTGGGTAGTAATGAAGCCAATCTATCTGAAGTCACAAATCATTGGACTTCAGCTATTATTAATGATAAGCAAGGCAATATATGGATTGGTGGCGGTAGAGGGCTGACCCAATGGAATACTAAAAATGGCAAATTAATTACTTATAAAAATGATCATAAAACCAAAAGAAGCCTCAGCAACAATAGTGTAATTACAATCAGGGAGGATTTGGAAGGAAATTTATGGATAGGAACCTTTATGGGATTAAACATTCTGAATCGTAAAACCGGTTCTATTTCTCAGTATTTCCTTGATCCAAAAGACACTACCGCATTTGGGCCGAACTTTATAACTGCAATTCTACCCGATAAAACCGGTAAGATTTGGATAGGCAATTCTTTTGGTCAAGGATTAAATCTCTTTAACAAAGAAACCGGAGAATTCAAAAACTATCTTAAGGTTTTTGAAATAACCTGCATTTTCCAGGATGAAAATGGCGAAATATGGGCGGGCAGTAATGATGGACTCTATAAATATGATCCTGCTTCTGATGCTTTTTTTCGATACAAAGATTCAAATACATCATCTGAAATATCTTCGGTGTTAAGTATTATTGAAGATAATCAACAGAATTTGTGGATTGCCACAGCAACAGGAATTGACAAAATAAATCCACAGCGAAATGAAACCAGTATATATGGGAAAAAATATGAAACCGGTGGAAATGGATTCAAATCCGGGGCCTCTTATAAGGGACGAAATGGAGAAATCTATTTTGGTGATGAAACTGGTTATTATGCATTCAACCCGGCTGAATTAACAAGAAATATTAAGCCTCCTGAAATTATTATTACCGATTTAAGACTTGCAGACCAGATTATAAAACCTAATAGTAACGGACCTTTGAAAGAAAGCCTTTCGAAAGTTAAAAAGATTCAGTTACGATATGATCAGAATGTTTTTTCCTTTGATTTTGCTGCGATAGATTATACTAATCCGGAAGAGAACCGGCATCTGTTCATGTTGGAAAACTATGATAAAATCTGGCATCAGGCAAATTCGGAACGGAGAGCTTACTATTTCAATGTACCGCCTGGAAAATATGTATTTCGTGTAAAAGGCGCCAACAGCAAAGGAGTATGGGCCGAGAAAAAAATTGATATCACCATTATGCCCCCCTGGTGGGGAACATGGTGGGCATATTGTATATATTCTCTTTTGTTTTTATCCATGATATTTGGTTTATATCGTTTTCAACGCCGACGATTGATCCAGGCAGAAAGAGAACGAAACCGGGAACGTGAACTTACGCAGGCCAAAGAAATTGAAAAAGCTTACACAGATCTAAAAGCCACCCAGGCCCAACTGATTCACGCCGAGAAAATGGCATCACTGGGTGAACTTACCGCTGGCATAGCCCATGAAATACAAAATCCATTAAACTTCGTTAATAATTTCTCCGAAGTAAATCTGGAATTGATTGGGGAAGCAGATCGAGGAATATGAAAAAGGAAATCATTCGGAAGTTAAGATCATCCTGAACGAAATAAGGGGAAATGAAGAGAAAATAAACCACCATGGTAAACGGGCCGATGTATTGTTAAAGGCATGTTGCAACACAGCCGCAGCAGTAGCGGACAGAAAGGAGCTAACCGACATCAATGCTCTGGCAGATGAATTTCTGCGCCTTGCCTTTCATGGACTAAGGGCGAAGGATAAATCATTCCATGCAGATTTTAGGCTTGAAGCAGATGAGAATCTGCCCAAAATTAATGTGGTTCCCCAGGATATAGGCAGGGTAATGCTCAATCTTATTAACAATGCCTTTTATGCAGTTTCGGAAAAATTGAAACAGGGTGAAAATAATTATAAACCTGAAGTTGTGGTAACCACAAAAAAACTGGATAATATAGTTGAGATAAAGGTGAAAGATAACGGAAACGGAATTCCTGAATCCATTAAGGACAAAATATTTCAACCCTTTTTCACCACCAAAGCCAACCGGTGAAGGAACCGGATTGGGATTGAGTTTGAGTTATGATATTGTGAAAGCGCATGGAGGGGAGTTAAAAGTGGAGTCGAAAGAAGGGGAAGACCGCCCGGATAACCCGGTCGGAAGGGGAATTATTTTCACTATCAAATTACCACAATGAAAAAATACCTAATAATATTCATCCTTGCATTTATAAG
Organism: uncultured Bacteroidales bacterium; assembly: GCA_963761195.1. Lineage (GTDB taxonomy): Bacteria > Bacteroidota > Bacteroidia > Bacteroidales > JAADJA01 > JAADJA01. Next base: position 7,438 of record CAVXGA010000021.1, on the reverse strand, counting down.
CCAGTTTGGCTTTGCACAAAAACAGGGACGTGATAAGATTGATTCACTTCAGAATGAATTGAATCATTCGAATTCTGATACCGGGCAAATCAATAACTGGATACTGTTAGCCGGGGAATTCATAACTATATTTCCTGACTCTGGTATTTATTATGGAAATCTTGCATTGGACAAAACATTGGCAATTAAAAATAACACTTTTCAAATCGCTTCATTGTTGGCTTTAGGTTCAAATTATAGTAAAATGGGAAATCAGCCAAAAGCGCTTAGCAGTTATTCGAAGGCATTAGAGTTGTCTAACGAAACGAATGACAGTTTAAATATTGCCAGGTCCTATACCGGACTAAGTGTACTATACATTTATTTGGGTGATCTCGCTAAGTCGACCAACTACATAGAACTGGCATTGGCAATCAATCAACGGCTAAATAATAAGTACGAAATAGCCCGTTGTTTTTTAACGATCGGGTCAATTTATAGTGCAAAAAATCAATTTAAGGAAGCCGTTCAATTCAATGAAAAAGCTTTAGCCGCAGCACTCGAATCAAACAATAAAAAAGTTGTTGCTTATTCATATTCAAATTCCGCAATAGCATTTACCAATATGAAACAGTTTGACAAGGCACTTCGCTATCAGTTTACGGCCTTAAAAGTTGAAGAGGAAATGGGAGACAAATATGGCATTGCAACAGAATATAGCAGTATTTCAGAAGCATATAGTGGACTATCGGATAGCGCACAGGGAGTGAAAAAAAATGCATTGCTTGATAGTGCGATTCATTATTCAAATCTTGGGATCAATCTAAGCTATCAATGCAATATTCCCAGAGACAGAATATTTATGCTTAATAGTTTAGGACATATTTATGAAAATAAAAAAGAGTATAAACAAGCTTTTGAATTATTAAAACATGCCAATGCATTAAAGGATTCTGTTTTCTCCGATGCAAGTAATAAAGAAGTGCAGAAAATAGAAATAGCTAAGGCAATGCTTGTAAAAGAAAATGAAATTGAAATTCAAAAATTGCAACTGTCTAAAAGCAAACAGCTGCAACTAGGAATGATTATAGGCATTGCATTATTATTGGGCTCAATATTTTTTATTTACAAAAGTTTTATGCGACAACGCTCTGTTAATAAGAAGTTAAAAGAAACGCAAACTCAGTTGATCCAGCAGGAGAAACTTGCTTCGCTCGGTGAACTCACTGCGGGTATAGCTCATGAAATTCAGAACCCGCTGAATTTCGTGAATAATTTTTCGGAAGTGAACAAAGAAATGTTGGTGGAAATGAATGAAGAAATTGAGAAAGGGAATCTGGAAGAAGTAAAAGCAATTGCCAGAGATGTAATAGAAAACGAAGAGAAAATAAACCATCATGGCAAGCGCGCCGATGCCATTGTAAAAGGAATGTTGCAGCACAGCCGTAGCAGCAACGGGGAAAAAACCCTGACTGATATCAATGCATTGGCTGATGAATATTTGCGGTTGAGCTATCACGGCTTAAGGGCTAAAGACAAATACTTTAATGCCGATTTTAAACTGGAAGCCGATGAATCAGTTCCAAAAATCAATGTGGTTCCCCAGGATATCGGCAGGATATTGATCAACCTTATCAATAATGCTTTTTACGCCGTTTCTGAAAAGGCCAAGCAAAATGAAAATAATTATAAACCTGAAGTTGTGGTGAGCACGAAAAAACTGGATGACAAAATTGAAATCCGCGTTAGAGATAACGGAAACGGAATTCCGGCTGAAATAAAGGATAAAATCTTTCAACCCTTTTTTACCACTAAACCTACCGGTGAGGGAACCGGCCTGGGGCTGAGTCTGAGCTATGATATTATCAAGGCGCATGGCGGGGACCTAAAGGTAGAATCGGAGGAAGAGCAAGGTTCGGTGTTCATTATTAAATTACCTGTATAATAAATTGCAGTTGATATGTTTAATCAAATATCAAAAAGAATTTCAATGTCAGTAAATAGATTTTTATCGCAATTTTTGGTCAGCATAATTTGCTGTGCATTGTTCTGTATGGGTATTGTTTCTGTTGGGTATGGCCAACGAAACTACCTGTTTGAGAATATTTCAATTCCCGAAGGGCTCTCAAATTCCGGTGTCAATTATATCTTCCAGGATAGTAATGGTTTTCTTTGGATTTCTACTGCAGACGGACTTAACAGATATGATGGTAATAATATAAAAGTATTTAAAAACGATCCAAATGATTCTACTACAATACCGACCAATGATTGTTACGCTATGGCAGAGGATGCAGACGGATTTATATGGATCGGGTTTTCAAAGAATATTATCGCAAAATATGATCCGAGAAATGAAACATTTCAAAGTTATCATATAGAAACCGCGGGTGTAAATAATAAATCCATCTTCTATACAGCACTATTAGATTCTAAAGGAAATTTATGGTTTGGATCCACATATCATGGAATACAAAAATTCAACAAATCAAAAAATAAGTTTGAACAGGTACACCTCGATGTTTCCAATAAAAATGCGCAATGGGGTAATATCTTTAGTATAACCGAATTAAAGAATGGAAATATCATAGTTGCCGATTATGCAAATGGTATAAAAATATACAATGAAAAGCTCAATTTATTTCAGCCTTTTTATATAAAAGCAAATTACAGCCCAGAAGAAATACAAGTTATTAATGAAGATGCATCCGGAAATATTTGGTTTGGCGGTAACATTACATTAATCAAATACTCTCCCAAATATTACACAACTGAAGACTATGATGTTTTTGGTCCGATCAAAAATCGACAAGGGTTCCTATCAAGTTACAGGAATAGTCCAGGATGTTGATCAATATATATGGGTGGGAACCTATTCGCCTGGACTTTATAGAATTGATGTTAACACCAAAAACATTCAGAAATTTGATTACAGTTCGGCAAAATTGGACATTGATACAAGAATATTTATACAGCGAATAATTAGAGATAAATACGGTGTTATTTGGATTGCTACCTGGGGAAATGGTATCACGAAATTTGACCCGCTTAGAGAACCCTTCAATTTTTATAAATTTATAACTAAAGATGTTGCAAGTTCTAATGCAAATTTTTCAACAGTAATTGCGGGTTTAAATCAGAGTAAAGAAATCATAATAGGTACATCTGAAAAGGGTTTGTTTACTTACGATCTCGAAAATCAAAAGTCTGAAAATTTGAAATTCAAAATTGACAAATCCAGTACTTCAGTTGGGAATATAAATATTCAGGGTCTTGCTGTTGATAATGAAGGGAATAAATGGTTTGCGTATAATAATCTTGGTCTGCACAAAATTAATAAGAATAATATACTAAGCATTATTAAATCACCTAATGAAAATAAATCTGCAGGTTATTTTATAAATTCCATAAAAATTGATTTACTGGGTAATATCTGGATGGCGTCAAGACGTGGATTTGAGAAATATATTCCTTCTCAAAATCTATATACGCTCTTACCTACGATCATGAGTAAACCAATGAGTGCTGATCTTAAATATAGGATTCACAAAATATCAGAATCCACTGAGCCAATAACTTCAATATTAAAAGTCGGTGAAGCGTCAAATTTAAATAAATCGTTTTCATTGAATCATGATCAAAAAGTTTTGTTGATATGTGTTGGAGAAGGCGATTTGAATATTGGAGGAGGTATTTATGATGCCGGATCACTTTTAGATGGAAACGGCAAAACAATTTGGTCAATGGATGATTTATATAAAACATTTAATGACGGTGGAGGATTTAAAAATAGAATTGCACTTGGATGTTTAAACTTGAAAAAAGGTGACTACAAAATTACATATTCAACGGATGTTGGCCACTCTTATGGTAACTTGGAATGAATCTCCGCCGTCAGACTCTTTGTGGTATGGAATTCAGGTTTTGAGTTTAAATGATTCTGATTATAACGTCATTAATCAATTGAATGAAAAAGAAATTAACTCCGATAAATTTATGCCTATGGAAATTGGTACAAGCATTGAATTTAGTAAGAGGTACAATAATGTTCTTTGGTTAGGTTCAAATATAAGTGGTTTTTTCAAATATGATTTATCAACCGGAAATTTTAAGCAATACAATTTTGATAACAAAAGTATTAATTCACTAAACAATTATATTAATTGCATTTATGAAGACAGTGAAGGGATAGTCTGGATTGCGACAGCAAAGAGTTTATTAAGATTTGATCCAGCAACGGAAAAAATTGATATGTTCGATCAAAAAGACGGACTGCCTTCCAGTCAAATAAATTCCATCATTGAAGATCTCGATGGAAATCTTTGGATAAATACCTCTGCCGGAGTATCCAAACTAAATAAAAATGACCCAAAAGATAAGTGGAACTTTGTAAATTTTAATGCTCAAGACGGACTTCAGGGCTTTACTTCCAGCAAAGCAAGCTGGATAAGTAAAGATGGCGAGATATTTTTAGGAGGAATTGATGGCTTTACTTATTTCTACCCCGGAAAAATAAATGAAGTTAAGCCGGATATTGTCATTGAAGATATAAAAGTTTCTGATGTATCTCTTAAATCAGATTCAGCAGGGGTTAAGACTTCAAAAAAGTATAATGAAAACCGATGAGTTGGATCTTACTTATACGCAAAATAACATCTCCTTTGAATTTGCTTCAATTCATTTTTCAAGGCCGGGAAAAAATAAAATAATGTATAAGCTGGAAGGATTTAATGATCACTGGATATCATCAGACCGGAATTTTATTTCTTACACAAATCTGTCTCCGGGTGAATATACATTTCAGGTTAAAGGCTCCAATGGGGACGGTATTTGGAATGATGAAGGAAAGTCATTACGGATTATTATTTCACCACCGTGGTGGAAAACAACCCTGGCCTATATTTCATATGGCATTCTTTTTCTGCTGATTGTATTTGTTATTGACCGGGTTCAGAGAAGGCGGATACTGGAGAAACAGCGGGTTCTTGCCAAAGACAAAGAGCTGGCACAGGCCAGGGAAATCGAAAAAGCATATCATGAGTTGAAGACCACCCAGGCTCAGCTTATCCAGTCAGAAAAGATGGCTTCACTTGGAGAACTCACTGCCGGTATTGCTCATGAAATACAAAATCCGCTCAATTTCGTTAACAATTTCTCCGAAGTGAGTGTTGATATGATAGATGAATTAACCGAAGAAATGGAAAAGGGCAATCAGGACGAAATCAATATCCTGAAAAAAGACTTAAAACAAAACCTGGAGAAGATCAACATGCACGGTAAACGGGCCAGCAGCATTGTAAAAGGGATGCTGGAGCATTCGAGAAGCAGCTCGGGTGAAAAAGTTCCAGCTGACATCAATGCACTGGCCGATGAATACCTGCGGCTGGCTTATCATGGGTTAAGAGCCAAAGACAAATCATTCAATGCTGATTTTAAATTGGAAGCGGATAAAAGTTTGCCGGAAATAAATGTGGTAGTACAAGATATTGGACGTGTTTTGCTGAACCTTATCAATAATGCCTTCTATGCAGTTTCCGAAAAAGCAAAGCAAAATTTAGATGGATACAAACCAGAGGTAATTGTATCGACTCATTTTTCCCCCCTTGAGGGGGGATCAAGGGGGGTGATAATTCATGTCAAAGACAACGGAAATGGCATTCCTGATGAAATTAAAGACAAGATATTTCAACCATTTTTTACAACAAAACCAACAGGCCAGGGAACAGGTTTAGGTTTGAGTATGAGTTACGATATTATTCAAGCACATAGTGGAGAATTAAAGATTGAATCGAAGCCAGGAGAAGGTGCGGAGTTTATCATCCTTCTGCCGTTTAAAAAGAAAATCAATTAGGAAAATGGACAAAAATCACATCACCGGATTTGAGTTTTTAATAGGCCTTATGCTTCTATCCCTTTTTGCATGTAAACCAAATGCAAAGCAGGAAGAAAATAAGGAATTTGCAGGCCGGAAAACGATTTCGGGACCCACGGTTGTAAAAGCCGGTGATCCGGTGGTGCATTTCCTAAGCGATTACCCACCTCCGAAAAGAACTGATTTATCTACAAAACCAGCCCCGGTTATCAGGCCTGCAGACTTCTTTGTTCCCATGAAAAATTTCAATACTGAACAAGGCCTGGCCATGAGCAGTATTATTTGCGGATTCAGGGATCATACCGGTAACCTCTGGTTTGGTACATCTGGAAACGGGGTGAGTAAATACGACGGTAAATCATTTACCAATTTTAATTCTTCAAATGGATTGATCCATAACCTGATCAACTGCATAACCGAAGACAGCCGCGGCAACATCTGGTTCGGAACCTATGGTGGCATCAGTGTTTACGATGGAAGATCTTTTGAAAATTTCACCACGGATCAGGGCCTTCCCGATAATGATATCAGTAAAATACTGGAAGATAAGGAGGGAAACATTTGGATATGTTCAACAAAAGGGGTGAGTAGAATTAAACAAGAAAAAGATGTAGCGGGAGAAATATCCTTTATCAATTACGAACGTGACCAGGGACTTCCGGGTGATTTTGTGATCGATATCATTCAGGATAGCAGGGGCAACCTTTGGTTCGCAACTGAAAATGGTGTTTGTAAATATGATCCTGTTGAGGAATTGAAAAACGGTATAGCATTTAAGAATTATTCCAAATCATGTGGACTTGAAGGTAAAATTGTAAAATGCATAGCTGAAGATCAGGATGGTGTACTGTGGTTCGGAACCAATAATGGTGTAAGCAGTTACGATCCTTCCAAAGAAGCGATCGGTGAAATCGCATATACTCACTTCACAGCGACCAATGGCCTTGTCAGTAACGATCTTCGTTGCATCACAAGGGATATTCATGGGAATATCTGGATTGGGACTGCCGGAGGAGTTTCCGAATACAATAAAAAAGAGGGTACTTTTCTGAATATCACAACGGAGCAGGGACTGACAAATAATATTGTTTGCAGCATCACCGCAGATGACGCCGGCAGCCTTTGGTTCGGCACGCTTGGTGGCGGGTTATGTAGATACGATGGTAAAAGTATTATGAGTTTTACTGCAAAACAAGGGCTGCCTGGAACTGTCGTTTATGCCGTTACCGAAGATAAAAAAGGCAACCTCTGGTTTGGCACCAACGATGACGGGATCACAAAATATACATTAGATCAGCATGGATCAGAAGGTAAATCCTTTACGAATTATACAACTGTGCAGGGGATGCCCGAAAATTATGTTCTGACGTTGATGGCTGACCGGGAAGAAAACCTGTGGATAGGATCTATAAATGGTATGCAGAAATTCGATGGGAACGCTTTTTACAATTACACAACCAAACAAGGGTTGGTAAATAATTATGTCGTGAGTTTGAAAGAAGACCATCTGGGGAATCTCTGGATCGGCACCTACGAAGGAGGTATAAGTAAATTTGATGGAAAATCATTCACTAATTTCACATCTAA
>CAVXGA010000020.1:0-274477 GCA_963761195.1 uncultured Bacteroidales bacterium | reverse complement strand
TGGGCGCGAGTCTGAAGCGATTGGCTTGTGCGCTGAGACTCGTGCCCTGAACTACCGTATCATTTAAATTTCAACATCCCCCCCGCTGATTTGGGTTTGTAACCCCCCCGCTGCCGCAAGTCTTCCTGCGTAAGCCTCATCGCAGGCGCGACTTGTGGCCGTTCACTCTCAGCCAATCTTTTATTCCAACTCTTCCAATCACAACTCCCAAATTTTATTTTATACGTCCACCATCCACGGATATCTCTCCACCATCGTCGGATATCTCTCCACCATCTTCGGATATCTCTCCACCATCATCGGATATTGCTCCACCATCATCGGATATTGCTCCACCATCTTCGGATATCTCTCCACTATCGTCGGATATTGCTCCACCATCATCGGATATCTCGCCACTATTTACGGATATTCTTCCACCCGAGCCGGATATTCTACCGGCATAAGTGGATATTCAACCTCAACATTCGGATATCCTCCCGTCATCAACGGAACTTCAATTCCAATCCGCTATTTCCTCAATCCTGGCTACCGCATTCTTCTTATTCAAGGAAGAATTTATAAATATCTTTCCTATGCAAGCATCTGATAAATTCTGCATTAGATTTTGAAATAATGTAACTAATCAGTGTGAAACATAAAATTATTTTTTTATTTCTCTGTGAAACTCAGTGTCTTCTTTGTGAATCTTTATGAAATAGCTATGTCACAAAGTTCCTCTAAGTAGCTCAAATTGACACAAAGAAGTATCAAAGGTTTTCAAAAGTCTATTTTTTATTGATTTTCATGACACTGATTAGTTACGAAATAATTAATCCAGGCCGGTAGTCTCCAATTTTTATTCTATAATGGCCTGAAGAGCCTCTAAGCTTTTTGAGATTTTTAATTTGGCTTAAATTATCAGCCTGTTGCGTATTGAAGATAGAATCAGCAACTTTTTTTAAGAAAGCTTTATCTTTTATCCTTTTAATGTCCTTTTGAAAGGATCTGTCAATCATTATTTCCATCGCGAAGTTCCTTCAAGAAAGTATCCGTATCCACATATTCTCCTGTTTTACCTTCGGTTATTGCGATCGATAATCCCAAATCCTCAAATTCCTCTTTTGAAAGTTTTCTTGCTGATATACCTAACTTTCTGGCCAACTCAAGAATTAAGTTTAAATCCTTTGATTTGTTCGTATGTAGAATCACGCTTTCCATAACTTTATGTTTAATACAAAAATAAAAAAATTACATGTCATCACCAGATAAATTTTATACCTCACTCCCGTTTCCTCTTAAAGAACACAAATCCGTTCTCACCACCGATCTGCTCGCAGGTATAAACCGATTTCCAGTAATCTTCGAGGTCTAACTTTGAAATGATATACACATCTTCATCCACCGGTTCCCAGATCAGCCATTTCAGGTCATGACTTTTTGAATTTTCCGGCGGCATCCGCTTCGAGTAAAATGGAGGGATATAGCTCCGCATCCCGCTGGTGACAATATATCCTTCTTTACCCACAAGGCTTTTACAGAATTCTACGTTGGCATCCTGCGTATACATTTCAATCCTGCCGATGAAAAAGACTAAACCGATGAATACAAAAACAGCAGTCCCTGCAAAAAGGATCCATATTCCATGGATAAATTTCTCTTTTCTGTTCATCCTGAAGAACCCGGTAAGTATTGCAAGCATAAGAAATCCCGGCAGCGCTTCCCATCCTGTCCAGCGGACATCTGCCCCAAGGCTTGCCAGCGCAAACGCATCGCTTTTAAATAACGGTTTTAACAGGTCAATATGCCGGGCAATGAACGGAACAGAAATGGTCACAACCGAATAGATCAATCCGATAATAATTATCCCCGATTTCATCCAGCGGTTAAATGCTATTTTTTTATCAATTAGCTGAGTAATTGTTAATGCTGCTAAAAAAGTCAGCGGAAAATAAGCCAGCGACGAATAGTGAACGATCTTCGACTGAACCACCGAAAACAGCACCAGCACCACCCAAAACAGGATGATCATCCATTTCCTGAAATCATTTTGATGATCACTTTCCGGTTTCATTTTATAAAACCCTCTGATTGCAAACACCGATGCCGGGAAACAACCGAACAGCAATACAACAATATGGTAACCGGGAAAACCTCCGTGACCTGCATCCGGCGTGCTCAGTAGCCGGACCTGGTAACGGATAAATTCCTTCATAAATCCGGGTCCGTGAAGAATGGTTTCCGGTCCGAACCAGACCAGCATCACAGCGCCTGTGATAACTGAAAACAAAATCAATTTCGGAATGCCGATAAAACTCCTGAACCGGTTCACCATCCAATAAATTCCGATACTCAGGATTACGATTAGATAAGCGACCGGCCCTTTGGTAAGTACTGCCAAACCGATAAAAAGTCCGGAAACGACCAGATTAAGTAAGTTTTTCCCGGATGAATTTGCAATTTTTCCATTCTGTTTATTCCATACATATTTTATAAAAAACCACATGCCCGAAAAGATCAGAAGGTTGAACAACGGGTCGATGATTCCAGATTTAAAATACAAAAACGGAAGAACGCTTCCGAAATAAGCAAGAGCCCAGATAACGCCGAAACGTTTGTTAAATAATACTGATCCTGTTCTGAATAATTACGAGAAGGGTAATTATACCGACAACAGCATTCGGAAACCGTGCAGCAAATTCATTTACTCCGAAAGTCTTCATTGAAAGAACCTGAATCCAAAAGAACAAGGGTGGCTTTTCATAAAACGGCAGATAATTCACCTGAACTTTCAGGAAATCACGTGTAACAAGCATTTCGCGTGAAATCTCAGCAAAATTCACCTCATCCCAGTCAAACAGGTGAACACCACCAAGAAATGGAACATAAAACAAAAAGCCGGCACTAATTATGGCAAAGTAATACCAGCTGGTTCGGGGCCAATTATTTCGAAAAATATCATTCATGCAGGAAAAGATAACATCAATACAGGATCAAATCCACGTTGATTTTAAAGTAACAAAACAAAATTAAGGATTTATCGATACAGTCCGTTAAAAGTTTGGTTTGCCGGAAATTTCAATAGGAATGGATTTCAAGAATTTCGATTTCACGAAAATGATTGCCGGGATCCAAACATTCAAAATAGCTGTTTAATCTTCGGTAACGCAGTGTCACTAAAAGATCCGGCTCTTGAAATTGAATGTCCAGCGACAGCGGTTTATACTTTTCATTCATAATTTCGATGAGATAGCCACATCCGTTTTGGGCCGTATCACCCAAATACCTGACAAGACCAACACCGTACACCGGACATTCACCTTCGATATACTGAACATTATCACATTCGGCAAGACAGGGACTACCATAGGTTTTGCCATTTTCACCGCATACCGGAGAATAATATGCAGGACACACACAATCCTCTTTCATTTTGCAGCTGATAATAGCGGAAGAAATAAGGCCAAGGAAGATAAAATTCCAAAGAAAATAAGTGCAGGATTCTCTGAATTTTTCAGGAAAATATCTTAACATGGATTATAATTTCAAATCAGGTATAAACGATATCTTCTTCTTTAATTCCCGGTTTACCCTGAAAACACAATAAAAGCTGAGCGACAGTAAGTGTATCTCTTTGACAATATTCAACAATTCTTTTCAGGTTTTTTTCTTTATAATACACCTCCGCAACCATACTGCCGTCAATATCATTTTTGGGGGTAGAAATTCCAAAAACTGTAGCCAGCAATTCAAGGGAAGTATAACTTTTATAATCTCCGAACTTCCAAAGTTCCATCGTATCGAGGTGGGCTATTTCCCAGGGTTTTTTACCGGCAATGTTGAGTATTTCAGGAAGACGGATTCCATTTATCAGCATACGGCGGGCAATATACGGATAGTCGAATTCCTTTCCGTTGTGGGCACATAACAGGTGTTCGCGAGTGTTGTAATGACTATTCAGCAATTCCGCAAATTCCTGTAACAGATCAAACTCAGAATCTCCAAAAAAGGATTTTATCCTGAATTCCCTATTTTTAATAAATCCCACTGAAATACAAATTATTTTCCCAAATTCCGAATAAATTCCGGCACGTTCAAAAAGTATTTCCGGAGTATCACTATCGTTTTTTATCAGCCGTTCTGCTTTATGATCCCACAGATGTCTTAAATTCTCAGGCAGATGTTCATAATGCGGAACCATCGGAACGGTTTCAATATCAAGAAAAAGTATTTTCTCAAGGTTTAGGCTGTAAAGCATGGGTTATTGATTTTAATGGCTAAAGATATAAAAAACCAGATAATCTTTTCTTTTTTATTAATTTTAAAACAAAAATATAACCGAAGAGTTTTTATTTTACATGCAAAAGTTCTACTTAAACATAACAGTTATATTATCAGCAACAATAGGATGGGTGAGGAGTTCATCATGTAAGTATTTTTCAAAATGGAATTTCAGTTTACCGTTAGAATTGGCAATAATCGCGTTTTTACTTTTTTCCTGTTCAAAGGATGAACCCGTAAAATATCCGCAAATAACCATTATTTCACCCCTTGAAAACCAGCTTTTTCAGGTATTCGACTCAATACCTGTTGAAGCAGAAATTACGTATGAAAAAAAAATATCACAAATCCTTATAAGGCTGACTGACAAAAATTTCAATGGGATTTTATCGACCATTAACTTATATCCTGGTAATGCAAATGTCCATGTACAGTTAAACTATCCGGTCGATAATCTTTTTCTTGACGATGGGGAGTATTTTCTGCAGATACGGGCCGAAAGCAATGGAATATACAAAAACAAATATCAGAAAGTTTTAATTAAAAGTGTACCACTCAAACTAAATGAAATCGTTGTTTTAACTCAAAAGGCAGGAAATCAGATACAATTTTCTTCAATAGATTCTACTCAATCGATCAGTGAACTTTTTTCTATTAATGGAGATTTTGCTTCATCCGAAATTAGTTCAGCAAACAAGCAAATTTATATTGCAGGTAAAAATTTGATTAATATCAATGCCTATGATCTGGAAACAAATAAAATTGCATGGCATTTGGAACCGGTTCCGCCCATACCCATGCATTCCTTTAACTGTCTTTACTACGATGAAAACCTGTATGCATCTTCTTCATACCTTTCTATTAACGGATATAATTCAAACGGTTCTGTGATTTTCAACTCCAGTGTTTCCGAAACTAGCGTGCCTTCAACGATCTTCCGGTTCAATGATTTTTTAATTGTTGATCTTCAAAACAAAACCGGGGGACCAACTTACCTGGCAACCTGGTATACTGCTACAGGATATGAAAAACAAAAACTGTTCACTCAGTTTAAGGTTATTGACTTTCAAAGTGTTGATGAAAATAGAATATTGGTTTTTGCAAATAATAAGATTGGGGATGGAGAAATTTGGCTCTATGATCCTTCAGCGAATATTTTGACACTATTAAAATCCATGTCCGAATCACTGATCAGTTCTGTAAAGATAAATTCATCAAATTTTCTGATCAGCACTGCTGATGCTATGTTTGAATTTATATATCCCCAAACCTTCATGATTCCTGTTTTGCCCGGTGAAACAGGTTTACGGTTGAAATACGATGAATTGAATACGATGATTTATATTGTCGGACCACAAACCATAAAAAAAATAAAATATCCGGAAATGATCTTTCAGAAATCTTTTACCTTTCCCGATTCGATCTTGAACATTCACTTATTTTACAATAAATGAAATTCCGGATATCTTATCATCAGAACAACTGTAAACAATTAAGCTGTGAACTTCTTCTTGCTGTCATTCCATTTGATGTACTGCACAGCCTGATTGTTCGCAACGAACTCCAGGTACTTTTGTGCCATTTCAGGATTTGTTCTCTTGTAAGTCTCATATACCCGAGTCCTACCTGCATGACTGTAGATGAGATTCAATCCTGTTTTTTCCTTTTTCGTCATAATAAAACATTTTGTTCTTAATTTGATTAACTTACCTTGATTTGCGAGTTACCCATTTCAATGTCTGTGCCAAATAAGGAATCGCATTGATTTATTGCTATTTACAATTAATCGGTACGATAATTTATACGTAAATAGCCCAAAATTCATCATATCCGTATATTGATTTCGTAGTTATTACATGAGGTTTCCAATTATTTCCGGATACAAATAATTCTTGTTTGAATTTAATAAACAATTAATTTTCTGCTATATATTCTAATTATGGGTTTCAGACATAATTAGTCTCATAAGCTTTCGAGGCATTATCTGATATTAAAAATTTCGCTACGGATTCGGAGAAAGATGTTTGAGAATATTGCTAATTTTGATGAATGCATGTAAATGTAATTTTGACTGCAGATGGCTCGCATTCCTTGTACGACAGTGAATTAAATGAGGTATACCATTCAAAATTCGGAGCTGTAAATGAAGCAAGACATGTATTCATTAACTCAGGATTGCTTAAAATTACTGCGGCCCGGAATTCTGCAACTATTCTTGAAATTGGATTTGGCACCGCTTTAAATGCTTTGCTTACCTGCCTGCTATCTAAGGAAAATAAAATAAAGATCCTTTATCACGCGATTGAACCTGCACCGTTACCATCGGAAATTTACAAGCGTCTTAATTACCCTGATTATCTTGGGATAGCAGAGGCAGATGGCTATTTTTAATGAATTACATGATTCAGATTGGGGTTTGCCGGTCAGGGTCAGTACTTATTTTACCCTGTTGAAAATTAAGTCGAAATTAGAGAACTCGGAATTGTCAGAAAATTTTTATGATCTGATTTATTTCGATGCCTTTGCTCCGGAAATTCAACCTGAATTATGGACCATTCAGATATTCAAAAAGATTTATGCAGCGTTAAAATACAACGGCGTTTTGGTGACATATTCGGCAAAAGGAGAAGTACGAAGGAATTTACAGGTAGCAGGGTTCTCGGTTGAAAGAATCCCGGGTCCGGCGGGAAAACGAGAAATGATCAGAGCCATCAAAGTATGAAACCGACAAAATTTAACATCAGGGTTTATGGTATTTTTATAACTGAGGGAAAACTTCTCGTTACTGATGAATTCAGATTGGGCCAGAAAATGACAAAATTTCCGGGTGGTGGGCTGAAATTGGGAGAAGGAACCATCGACTGTCTGAAACGGGAATGCAGAGAAGAATTATTTCAGGAGATTGAAGTTCTCGAACATTTTTACACCACCGATTATTATCAGCCAACCATTCTTTTACCTGAAGTTCAGCAATTGATAAGCATTTACTATTTGATTTCGATCAAAAAACCATATAGGTTTAAAGTAACAGAAAAAAAGTTTGATTTTACGGTTCTGAAAGAAGGGGCTCAAACTTTCAGGTGGTTACAATTGAAATCACTTAGCGAAATTGATTTTACACTTCCTGTTGATAGAAAAATTGCAGTATTGTTAAAAAATGAAATGACTACCTGACTATTTCAAACGATTCAAATCCCTGTATCTCCCCAAATTCTTCCTCTACCATGTTTATCCTGGCCCATAAGGGACCCTTGTGACACCATTTTTTGAATAAATCCAGATTCTCTTCAGGTCCTTCAGCTTCTATATAAACAGAACCATCGGATTGATTTTTTACATATCCTTTAATGCCAAAACGATAGGCTGCTTCCATACAGGAAAAACGAAATCCTATCCCGTGGACTTTTCCGCGAACTATTAAATTTAAATGTTGTGGCATGAATCGGCGACCTAAAAATGTTTCGCGAAACTACTAATAATATTCAAAAAACAAAAATTTATGCAGGAAGTCTTTTCAATATTAATCGCTGAACATAATCAAATACCTGGGGTGGTAATAAACTCCGCCACATTAAGTTATTCAGGCTTCCTCCCACAGCAAGATAATAATCAATCGAAGCGCTTTGTATTTCATCCAAAACGTGATTCCTTATGTTAACTAAGGCGATCCACCCATCTTCTACATCTTCGAACCATTCCTGGTAATAATCATTATCCTGGGCATGAAAGTTTAAAACATTCTCTCCTATTAAAATAAATTTATTAATTCCGTTGGCAATCAGTATATCTGCAACTTCTCTTTTTAAATACATAATGTCGTTATAAAGACAATCATTCCATTCGCCTAAAAGTTCGATTATACAGTAACTTTTTTCATAATTTACATAAAGTATTTTAATGTAGAGAGTTGACGAACCCATGTTGTCCCACTGTGGATGGATATAATAATTGTAAATGGTATTTAAAAATTCTAATTCGTTGCATTCCTGGCCGTAAAATGGTGACCGCTCATCCTCGGATGCAATATATAAATGTCGCCAGTTATAATGGGGTTCAATAGTATGCATTTTTTAAGCAAATATTCCAAGTTTACCGGGTTAAAACCTACCTCCAGTCATCACTTTTTTAGTACTGCAAAAATATCTTTTTTGTTCAATTTTTATCTTTGTAAAAAGGCCCTCCGATTTTTATCACCAGCCGTTGAATGTCAGAAAAAGGACGGATGCAACCATTCAGTTCACACTATCAAATAACCGGCTTTAGGAAAACCGGGAAATAAAATTCTTTATTGTTTCAATCAAAATATTTTTGGATATTTAAGTGGATTTGTCTCGTGCATCAGGTTGTAAACGGCATCAAAAACATCCTCTGCATTTGGATTTGAAAAATAGTCACCATCCGTGCTGTAAGCAGCCCTGTTTTCGCGGGCGGTTACAGACCGGGGTTCGGAATCGAGGTAAAAATAACCCTTTTGTTCTTCCATCACTTTTTGCATCATATAGGCAGTAGCTCCCCCCGGAACATCTTCATCAAAGAAAACAATTTTATTGGTTTTTTGTAACGATTTTAAAATGGTATGATGAATATCAAATGGAAGCAACGTCTGCACATCAATCAGTTCACATGAAATCGAAAATTCCTTGAGTTGTTTTACCGCATCCTGCGCAATCCTTACACAGGAGCCATAGGTTACAATCGTAACATCCGAACCCTCCTGAATGATTTCGGGAATACCAACAGGTGTTTTAAATTCCCCAATATTGGCAGGCAGCTTTTCTTTTAGGCGATATCCGTTTAGAGGCTCAATGATCAATGCCGGATCATCCGATTCGAGGAACAGATTATAAAATCCTGCAGCCCGGGTCATATCTCTCGGAACGCAAACATAAATTCCGCGTAATGAATTGATGACCATGCTCATGGGTGAACCGGAATGCCAGATACCTTCGAGCCTGTGACCCCGGGTGCTGATAATAAGGGGTGCCTTTTGCCCTCCATTGGTCCGATATTGCAGGGTGGCCAAATCATCCGACAAAACCTGTAATCCATACATCAAATAATCAAAATACTGTATTTCAGCAATCGGGCGAAGACCACGCATGGCAAGTCCTATTCCCTGACCAATAATGGATGCTTCTCTTATTCCTGTATCGCCTACACGGTGTTCCCCATATTTTTCCTGCAAACCTTCGTAGGTTTGGTTTACGCCCCCTATCCGTCCTACATCTTCACCAAAAGCGATAAGATTGGGAAATTTGTTAAATAAATAATCAAAATTATCTCTCAGGATGGTTCTCCCGGGAACCCATGGGGAATCTTTTGCAAGGATAGGATCAACCGGTTCAATCTTTAATGCCGACAATGCGGATTCAGAATAGAGGTGTGAAGAATACCTCTGTATATCCTCATTCATGGCCTGATCCAGCCATTGCGTTACATTTTTTTTCAGCGAATTGGCAGGATTGCTGCACTGGTTACAGATCAGTCTAAGGATTTTGCGCCCGGATGAAGCAATATCCTTTCGAATAGGTTCTGCTACCAAGGTCAACTCTTTTTTTATTAAAGCAATTTTATCAGTTTTGGCACAATTACAAGTTGTAATATCCACCATATTGATAAAATCATTCTTCTTTTTCAGAAGTGGCTTCATATAATTTTCCCAGGCATTCTGTTTTGCCTGCCTTGCACGAATGACAGCATCCTCCTCAATCTTATCAAGTTCATTAGCCGATGCGATTTTTTCATTTAATATCCATTGCCGCATTTTCGTGATACCATCAAATTCATTTTCCCACTTTAGTCTTTCCTTTGTTTTGTAACGTTCATGCGATCCTGAAGTAGAATGCCCCTGAGGTTGTGTAAGTTCAGTAATGTGAAAAATTACCGGTACGTGTTCCTGCCTGCATTTCTTGATTCCTTCGTTGTAAACGCGACATAAATCAGCATAATCCCAACCTTTTGCCTTGTAAATATAAAAGCCGTCGGCATCCTTATTCCTTTCAAAACCCTTCAGTGCCTCGGAAATACTTTGTTTGACTGTTTGATATTTCTGCGGAACTGAAATTCCAAAACCATCATCCCATACCGAAATGGCTAAAGGGACCTGAATGACACCGGCTGCATTCAATGTTTCAAAAAAATAGCCTTCAGAAGTTGATGCATCACCGATTGTTCCGAAAGCCACTTCATTACCTTTTACAGAAAACTTGCCTGATATATTAAGCTCTTTGTGATTACGATAGAGCTTTGAAGCCAGAGCCAGGCCCAGCAGGCGTAACATATGCCCCGCGGTCGGCGAAATATCTGCTGAAGAGTTTTTACGTTTTGTAAGATCCAGCCAATTCCCATTCTTATCAATGGTTTTTGTAGCAAAGTGATTATTCATCAATCGTCCGGCAGTTTGGGGATTAAATTCAGAATCCGTGTCTCCGTATAACTGGGCAAAGAATTCTTCAAGGCTCATCATACCTGCAGCAAACATAAACGTCTGATCACGGTAATAACCGGCTCTCCAGTCTCCATCTTTAAAAACTTTTGCCATGGCCAGCTGGGGAATTTCCTTTCCATCACCAAATATCCCAAATTTTGCCTTGCCGGTCAGTACCTCTTTTCTTCCCAATAAACTTACCTGCCGGCTTTCATTAGCAATCCGGTAATCATTCAATACTTCCTTTTTATACTCTAAAGAATGTATCTCATTTTGATTCTTTACCATAAGCAAAAAAACTATTTTGGCACAAATTTAATGAAAACGAAGGTATTTAATAAACATAAGAATTTCCATTTTGTTGACGAAACCTTGATGAATAGGAGAATAAGGTAAGCAGATTTACATCCATACTATAAAAGGTCCGGATAAATATAAAAAATATCTCGATATATTTGTCCGGTTATTGCATGTGCACTAATTTTGACCGCTGGTTTCAGATTGCGCGATGGAATAATAGTTATTCAGAGAATAGCAATCCAAATAAGCATAGAAAATAGCATTCAACATATAAAAAATATACATTTATTATGGACACAACGGACAAAGGTTTTTCTTCCAAACTGATTCATGGAGGCGGATTTCATGATCATTTGGGAAGTGCAATTACCCCCATTTATCAAAGTTCAACATTTTCCTTTCAAAGTGCGGATCATGGGGCACAATGTTTTTCGGGAGAAAGTGACGGATTTATTTATACAAGGCTGGGTAACCCTACAATTATTGATCTTGAGAAAACTGTAGCCGAACTGGAGAATGGTTTTGGAGGAATTGCCACTTCTTCAGGCATGGCGGCAATAAATACAGTATACCTTGGGATTTTAAGTGCCGGTTCACACATGATCGGTCACAATGCCCTTTACGGTCCCTCAAGAAGTATTATGGAAACCCTCTATCCAAAATTTAATGTTGCCTCTACCTTCGTTGACGCTACGGACCTGCAGCAGGTAATAAATGCAATCAGACCTGAAACAAAATTAATTTTCCTGGAAACTCCGGCAAACCCGACAATGGGCATTACCGACATAAATGCAGTATGCGAAATAGCCCATAGCAAAGGTATCCTTGTTTGTGTGGACAATACATTCTGCAGTCCTTATTTGCAGCAACCGTTGAATTTAGGCGCTGATATTGTGCTCCATTCCATGACTAAATTTATTAACGGACATGCCGATGTAGTTGCAGGTATTATTGTTGCAAAAACAGAGGAACTTTATAAAGCATTGCGAAGCGTAATGACAAATGTAGGTTGTAATATGGATCCTCACCAGGCTTTTCTCACCCGCAGGGGATTAAAAACCCTTGCGATCAGGATTGATAGAGCACAGGAAAATTCGATAACGATAGCCGACTACCTCGAAAACCATCCCAAAGTAGAATGGGTAAAGTACCCGGGGTTAAAATCACATCCTCAGTACGAACTTGCCAGAAAGCAGATGAAAGGTCCTGGAGCCATGATAAGCTTTGGACTCAAAGGAGGACTTACGGCTGGTAAAATAGTAATGGATAACGTAAACCTATCCCTTCTGGCAGTTTCACTTGGGGGTATCGAAACGTTGATACAGCACCCGGCTTCGATGACACACTCAAAACTTTCAAAAGATGCAAAAGAAAAAGCAGGAATTTCAGATGGTCTTGTTCGACTTTCGGTAGGCATAGAAGATGTGGAAGATATTATTCAGGATCTTAAACAAGCATTAGAAAAGGTATGAATTTAACGAAAATAATATCATTCTTCACCACAGTTAACAGACATTAAAAAATTACCACGATCATTTAAATCCTGTTCATCTAAATTTTTATACTTTTACGAGTAGTATTGATTGCCAATAACCATTTTTATATTTTAAAGTTTACTTGAATCTATCTTTGAAAAATATAATTTTTCTGGTCCCACTGCTTGTAATGAGTTTACAGGTAAATGCTCAAAAAGTGGGGGTCGTCCTCAGTGGAGGAGGTGGCCGGGGTCTTGCACATATTGGCGTGCTCAAAGCTCTTGAGGATAACAATATTCCAATTGACTATATTGCCGGAACTTCGATGGGTGCAATTATAGGCGGTTTGTACGCAAGCGGATACACTCCCGACCAAATTGAGAACTTATTTGTTTCGGATAAAATGCACTCATGGGTGACAAGCGGAAACCGCTCAACGTATTATTTTAAGAATCCGGAAACAAATGCTTCGTGGCAAATTTTTAAAATAACATACGATTCCGTGGTTCGTGCTAAACTGCCTTCTAATTCCATTTCACCCATCGATATGGATTTAGGATTTGTTGAATTGTTTTCAGGGACTGGTGCAGCAGCACATTATAATTTCGATAGTCTGTTCGTTCCGTTTAGGTGTGTGAGTTCAGATATCACACATAACAGAGCTGTAATTTTAAAAAAGGGACAACTGGATAAAGCCATCCGTGCCTCCATGACTTTCCCATTTTATTTTACACCCATAAAAATTAACGGAGTGCTCATGTTTGACGGTGGTATGTATGATAATTTCCCGGTGGATGTAATGGAGAATGAATTTCATCCCGATGTGATCATAGGAAGTAAAGCGGCATCTAATTACGGACCTCCCCGGGCGGATGATATAATTTCGCTTGTCCAGTCGATGTTGATGATAAATAGCCAATATACCGTTGATACCACAAATGGAATATTGATTGAGCCGGACATTTGGTCTGTCGGAATCACAGATTTTTCAATTGCGGGTGAATTTATTGATAGTGGATATGTCGCGACGGTCAGGCAGCTTCCCAAAATCAGAGAACGAATTAAATCGAAGGAGAATTTTGACGAAAGAACAAAAATGCGAAAAGATTTTCTTTCGCAAATACCACCTTTAAGAATAGGAGATATAGCGGTAACAGGTATTAATAAAAAACAGGAAGTCTATGTAAACCGTGTTCTTCAAAAATCAAAGACGCTCAAGATATTGCAGGACGAATCCACAACGAAAGAGCAAACCACCAGCATTTTTAAAAATCTTTATTATAAGCTTCTTTCAGAGCAACAGATTTCGGAAGTATCCCCGGGACTGGTTTACGATACCGTCGCCCGAAGCTACAAGGCACTTTTCGACCTTACCAAAAGCAACAAAATGGAAGCAGAAATCGGGGGGCTGGTTTCATCAAGGGCTATTAATGAAGTCTTTTTTCAGATGCAATACAAATTATGGAATAAAAATGCTTATATTTTTACAGGGAATGCATACCTCGGGAGGTTCCATAATTCTGTCCATTTACAATCGAGAATGGATATCCCGGCAACAGTCCCGTTAGCATTTACCTTGTCTTATAATGTAAATGGATGGAATTATTTTAAAACCAACACCTATTTCTTTGAAGACAAAAATCCCTCCTATCTTCTTGAAATTGATCATTACTGGAATTTATCAATAGGTGTTCCGATTGGCAGCCGCGCTAAGTTAAATGCGGAATTCCTGCCGGGTAGAATAAAATACCTGTATTATCAAACAAACCAATTTACACGGGCAGATACTGCTGACGAAACTACATTTGAGTTTTACAGTCCGGGACTGATATTCGAAATGAACTCCCTTAACCGTAAACAATATGCTTCAAGCGGAACAATGCTCAGATTGTGCGGCCGGTTAATCAGTGGAACAGAAAAAAATGTTCCGGGGTCGACTTCCGCAGATTCAATTGCATACACAGCTTATCATAACTGGTTTCAGGTCCGGTTTGTTTATGATAGTTATTTTAACCGCATAGGACCTTTCACGCCTGGGATTTATGCACAGGTTACCCTTACAAACAAACCTTTTTTCAACAATTACACATCTTCTGTTCTATCAGCTCCAGCTTTTGAGCCGATACCGGAAAGCCAGACCTTTTTCCAACCGGAGTTCAGAGCACATAATTATGGCGCTTTTGGTGCTAAACTTATAATTAATGTGTTTAAAAACATTGATATGCGGTTGGAAGGATATGCCTTCCAGCCTTACAAAGAAATACTCCGCACAGAGAATAACAAGGCTAAAGACGGAGAACCATTTTCTAACCGCTATTATATGGGATCGGGTATGTTGGTTTATCACGCTCCTTTCGGCCCCTTAAGCATGAGCCTGAATTATTATGACCAGGCGGAGGAAAATCTTTCATTCAGCGTTAACATCGGATTTTATATATTTAACAAGAAGCCATTTCAATAGAATTTAAGTGCAGCCGGAATTCAAATACATTCCACCAACGATTAAAACTCATTTTTGATTAATTTTCTTTACTGCACAGCATTCAGGATAACCGGTATCAGCCATTAATTTTTTAATTCTTAGCGATCTATCAAATAATTGCTATTTTTGCGATCCATTTAAAAAAGTAACATGTATTTACAGCCAAAAGGCTGACCACTATTTCGATATGAATTTAACTTTATATGAAAACGAAAGATCAAAACAATCAGAATCCTGAGATTGCAACTGTGCAGGAACAGGAGGAGAATTCTAAGTCTGAAAAAAAATCAGATAAAAAAGTAAAAGAAAAGAAGACAAAAAGTTCGGTGAGCCGGACACTGAAAGCCAAAAAACCGGCAAAAGAAGTTCGTCCATCCGAAACAGAAAAACAGGCAGATGAGCCTGAAAAAAAACCTTCCCGGAAGCCGCGATCCACAAAGAAAAAAACAGAAGAATCAGTGGACGCCACAGTCATTGCTGATGATAATGCTGCTTCTCAGACCAAACCGGAAAGAAAAAAAAGGGTCAGGAAAGAACCTCTTCCCGTCAGTGATAAGGAGGATGAACCCTCAAAAAAACCCGCTGTAAAGTCCAATTCAAAGAAGCCTGTACAAGTTCAGCTTTCAGAAGATGAATTAACCATTGAGGACACCACAGAGGATGAAGAGGAAGATACAGAAGAAACTGAAACAGCTAATGAATATGGCAATCTGAGCCGTGAGGAACTCGTTCAGGTTTTGGAAGAAACGATCAAGGAGGGCGATTTCAACGCAATAAAAGTGAAGGTAGCTCTTATTAAAGTTGCCTTTCTTAAATTAAATAAAGAAGTACAACACAAAAAATACGAAGAGTTTATTGCTGAAGGTGGCGAAGAAAGCGAATTTGAAACCGCTGCTGATCCGCTGGAACAACAGTTTAATAATGCCTTTGCCGTTTACAAGCAAAAAAGACAGGTTTATCTTGATGAACAGGAAAATCAGAAGCAGAAAAACCTGGAGTCCAAGATGATTATCCTCGAAGAATTAAAAGCCCTGATCGATTCGGAAGAAACGCTGAAGAAAACCTATGATGAGTTTAAAACGCTTCAGGATCGCTGGAAGGAAATAGGCATGGTGCCTAAAAAAGAGGTGAACAATCTCTGGCAAAGCTATCATTTTTACGTCGAAAGATTCTTCGACAAAGTCAAGATTAACAAAGAACTTCGCGATCTTGATCTGAAAAAGAACCTGGAATTGAAAATCAGTCTTTGCGAAAAAGCAGAAGAATTGCTTTTGGAATCCTCCATTTTAAAATCGTTTAAAGCGCTTCAGTTGCTGCATCAGCAATGGAAGGAAGTCGGTCCCGTGCCGCAGGACAAAAAAGATGAAATCTGGGAACGGTTCAAGACGACTTCGGATAAATTGAATTCGCTGCGTCATGAGCACTATGGGCAACTTCAGGACGATCAGAAAAACAATTTTATCGCCAAGACTGCTATTTGCGAAAAAGCCGAAGAAATCATCGAACGTGAAAATACCAACATCAAGGATTGGCAGGAGAACACCGACCAGATTACGGAATTGCTGAAAGTTTGGAAGACCATCGGTCCGGCTCCCCGTAAACAAAATGATGAGGTTTGGGATCGCTTTAAAACCTCACTCGATGCATTTTTCGCTGCTAAAAAAGATTACTTCCAGAAAATAAAAGACGAGCAACTCAATAATTATAACATCAAGCTGGATCTTTGTGCCCAGGCCGAAGCAATAAAAAGCAGCACCGACTGGAAATCCACTACACAGGAATTGATCCGTCTGCAGAAGGATTGGAAAAACATCGGTCCTGTTCCCCGCAAACAATCTGAGAAAATTTGGAAGCGTTTCAGGGCTGCCTGTGATGAATTTTTTACCAGTAAGTCCGAATTCTTTAATAATATCGGCAAGCATGAACAGGATAACCTGAAACTGAAAGAGGATCTGATTAAAAAGGTAGAAGAATTTGAATTCGACACCAATAAAAATCACAACCTCGACGCATTGAAAACATTTCAGCGCGACTGGACCGACATCGGCCATGTTCCGATCAAGGAAAAAGAACGCCTGCAGGCCCAGTTCAGGAATGCCATTAACAAACAGCTTGATAAGCTGAACATCAGCAGGGCCGAAATTCAAACCCTGAATTACAAAGTGCGTGTTGAAGACATGAAGGACAGGCCCAATGCCGGTAAGATGATCAGCCATGAACGCAACCTCCTGATGAGCAAGCGGAAAAAGATGGAAGAGGAAGTTAAGCTTTGGGAAAACAACATCGGGTTCCTCGCCAATTCAAAAAAAGCTTCTTTGCTTAAGGAAGAATTCGAGAAAAAGATCAACGACGGTAAAAAAGAGATCGAGGTTCTGACGACTAAAATAAAGCTGCTCGACAAGGAGTACGATTAAGATACTGTAACCTGCTTATCCGTTGTAATTTCTTTTGATGAACTGTCAACGGACATATTTTATGTATTCGTAAAACGGATGCACTATTCAGCCTGCATTCTTTTTTTACAAATCATTAAAAACAATGGGTATTTCTTAATACCATTATCCAATTTTTTTTCAATTTCAAAGAACAGTTTATAATATTCAACATCGAATCCGTTGTTTACTAATAATGCACTGAGTTCTTCTTTGTCGAATCCATTATGACCGTCGAACTTTTCGTGATGGGAATGAAAAGAGCCATCTTCGCTGACTAAATCAGCAATACATAAATAACCACCGGGTTTTACTATCGAATTAAATACCTTTAAAATTTTGTTAGTATCGGGTATATGATGAAGGGTCATTAAGGTATAAATTACGTCGTGTTTATTTATTTTATAGGCTTCTTTTAATAGATCAATATGAAGGGGGTTGAAATTTTTTATGCCTCCTTTTGCTATTTTTTCTTTCAAAACCCGAATCATACCTTCCGAATTATCGGCCAGTGTAATCGTTTTAAAAAAATCCTTTAATTGAAAACTGAGCAATCCTGTTCCGCAACCAAACTCAAGTGCATCTAAAGTTTGATTTGGTCGGATGAAATTTTTAATTTCATTTGCAAAGAGCATCGCTCTTTCAATTTTCTTTGGGTCATTATCCCATTCCTGAGCTTGTTTATCAAAATACATAGTCAATTATTTTACAAAGTGACGTAGGAAGCTACATGCAGGGTCGGACTGCGGAGACTCTCTTTTTATCTTTAGTCAACAATTAATAACTTTTTAGTTACTGCTAATTTATTATTTTCTGTAACCAGCAGAAAATAAAGTCCGGGAGGCAAACCATTTCGATATATGGTAATTGTTTGTCCGGATATTCCTTTAGTTTGATTAACCTGTTGTCCATAGGAATTATACATAGTTAGTATTGAATTGGACAAAGGAAAATCAGTTTTTAAAGTTGTTTCTAATGAAAATGGGTTAGGGTAAATAAAAATCTTTCTTTCTGCAGAGTGGTCTTCAATTCCGCTACAATTTTCCCACCAGGCCGACGCCGTTAAAATATCATCAATCATCCAGCCTTCCCTACCAGTTTCAACAGAGTCTGAAATAAATGTAAATTTAATCATAAGGCTGTCTAAAGGATAAATAATTGTGTCAGAATTTACTGGAATCCACCATATCCAGTTAAATTGAGATAAAATCCATCCATCTGATTTTCCGGTTGTAGTTAATGGGTGAGAAGTGTTATTTCCATTTAATGCATGATAATCACTGCTCCACCAGAAAAAAGACCCCGAAGGTGTAACTTCACTGGTATCACTAACAAGAACCCACGAATTACCTCCATCATACGAGGCTTCAATAATGCCAATATCTGTTAATGTATCCATGTCGTATTTGTGCCAAAACTCCATGCTTGTAAAACAAGTCTCGGTATATGGATTTCTGATTACATAAATAAAGGAAGAGGTGTCATTTATGGGATAACTATTTACAGAGTCAGTTACGATTGCCTTTAACCCCGAATGAGCAGCGTCAAAAAAACTCTTACCCGGAATCCCTATTTGCCAAATACTGTTGTTTACAGTATCAATTATGATTTTAGAAGTAGGAGTTTCAAATGATACTGAATCATAATTGAATTGTGCATTTGCTTTATCTGTAACAAACAGATACGAAATTAAAATAATCAGAATGGTTAAATCTCTTTTCATGGTTCTAATATTTTAATGATTGTTTCTTTGCATTTTGGCCAACGAGCCCGCTTTATGTGTACTAGTGAAGCGTAGCTGAACTATCACTCATACAGCGTATTGCCAGCAATATTTCATTAGTCCTTATTCAGCATTGTTAGTTAATGTTGTCAAGTCTTTCCATTTGGGATTTCAACAGTGCCATTGTCACAGGTTCAAAGTTCAATTCCGTTTCTCTGGTTCGCTTTATTGTAGTCTCTTTAACTGCTAACAACACTCCTCCATTTTTATTCTTAAATGCAACAATGGTAATTTTTTCGCCTAACGGAACATTTACAAAAGAATAACCATAATTACCCGGATTACCAATCATTATTGACTTAATGCTGTGAAAAACTATTTTGATAATTGTTTCTTCCGTTTCATTTGTCTGGACATAATAATCAATTTTTGGCTGTGGGTCTTTGTAAAATCTGTCACAATTAATCCAACCAAGTTGTGAAGTGCTAAAAATATAACGATTGATTATAGAAATGTCGGTAGTTTTGATAATACTATCATTTACATTTTTCTCAAAGTCCTCTTTAAAAGTACTGTCGCTTGTGCTATATCCTCCGTTACCATAAACAACTTTGACATTTTTAATTTTTTCTTCAAAATCTTTAGCTTCGGTTATTGTCTTTTCATTCAATTCATTCCCCTTTAGGGTAAATCTTATTGGTAAATTTAATTGAACTGGAACGGGCTTGTTTCTTTGATTTCCCGCTTTCCATTTTGGCATTTTACTAACCAAAGAATAAGCGACCTTATCAAGTGCGGAATCAACACCTCTTAAAATGCTAACTTTGGTAACCAGTCCAAATTCATCAATCACAAAAGTTACATAAACTGTCCCCTCAATTTTTTTTTCAAGGGCAGAAAAAGGGTATTTTGCATTTTCAGAAATGTAATTTTGTAATTCTTTTTCACCGCCAGTATAAGCTGGCATTTCTTCAACAACAGTAAATATTTGTGCTGTAGTAGTTGTTGTTTGCTTTTTCTCTTTTACTTTTAATGGTTTCCAGTCAATACTATTATCTGTCCATTGTCCAGAAAATAACTGCATATCATTCTTCTTTGTTGAATATGGAAAACCGATTTCAATTTCTTGTCCTTGTTTTAAAATGCAGTTGTCATTGTTTGAAGAAACAGAAATGTAAAGCATTCCACCAGTTTCCAAAATATCTTTTCCCGCTGTCGTGGTAAGGTTTGAAAGAACTATATCAGACAATTTGAAGTATTCTGTCACAGAAATTTTAACCTTGTCTGTGATTTCTCTTTTTGTTTTTTCAGTTATAAAAGAATTTGCCCGAATTTTTATGCTCGTTCCCTCTTCGCAAAATATTGTCGTATCCTTATTAGCCAGAATTGTAAAAGTTTGTGGTGATTTTTCAAACCGTTTGTAAATGTCGGATAAAGTTAACTTTTCTTCTACCGGCACAGTCGCAACATGCGTTGTTGTAAATGGAGGTTGGGAGGTAATTTTGCTTTGTTCTCCTTTCAGTTCAGAATCATTTGATACAATTCTCTCATTTGTTTGAATGGTTGCTGTGTCAGCCGTAATTGAATTTTTATTTTCACTGGTCTGATTATTACAAGAAAGTATCAATGGTACAAGTAAAATCAGAATTGTCTGTTTATATTTATCCATAAAGTTTGATTTTGTATGGTCGGTAACAATATTGCTTGCAATGTGTCATATACCTTAATTAGTTAACGCTATCCTCCCAAATCTAGTCCCCGATTGTAACGAGGACTGGCTTATTTTGCATTTTTAAGGCAATTTTTTATTTTCATCCTGGTAATTAATTGCTGAATCGCCAAACATGGATCAAAATTAAAGATTTTTTTGTACTCAACGGTCTTTTAAGCTTTGGGTTGCAAACCCAAAGCAGTGGAGGTCGAGCAGGATTACGAAGCGATTTCCTATCAGTTTACACCGACTTTTTTTATTTGACACAAACCTCGCATAACTTCTGAAACCTGCATGCACAGTACAGTGTTTGTATATCTGTTTATTTTAGATTTTCCCTTTGTATAAGTCATCGAATGGAAAAATCAAATCATAATCATTCCAATTCAAATTTCCATCAACTAATATTGATATTCTTTAAATCTGACTTTCATCTAAATATTTACGAATCGATGGATGTAAGAGATGATTCTAAAAATGGTTTAAAATCAACCAAGCGTATTAAGTCCCATCACTAAAATCTATTCTTATTGCAAAATCACCAATGTATCGTGCTGATTTAATCTCAATAAAATCAACCTTGATAATCACTATATTCTTCTGTTATTTTCATTTGATCCGTGTATTAATTTTTTCAAACTCAATATCCTTATGATAAACAAAGTAATCAATCCATTTTTGAACAATCTTATCAGCATATTTTTCTAAGAAATCTTTAAAATCATTAAGTTTATTTCCTGTTAATGGTTTTAATCCTTTAATTGGCTTTATCTTAATCTCAACAATCTTACCATCTACAATATAAAATTCAGCTTTGCTTTCAAATCCATCATGTTTTCCATGAACATGAATTGGTTCATGTTCATTGGAATAGAAAAAATTAATATCCCTAAATATTCAAAAATCTTTGGCATTTATCTTTTTTACAAATTTAATCAATCTTTAAATCAAATACAAAAAGTTATTACCAAGCGCCAATATCTAGTCCCCGTTTGTAACGAGGACTGGCTTATTTCGGCATTTTTAAGGCAATTTTTTTCATCCTGGTAATTAATAGCTGAATGGCCGAACATGAATCAAAATTAAAGATTTTTTTGTACTCAACTGTCTTAAATGTTTTGCATTTCATATACGGTTGGTAAATGCGTGCTCGTCATAGATAAGGAGGGGTTGTGGGGGATTAACAGCAGCCCCGGCCTTAAAGCCGGGGCTGCTGGATCATTTTAAAAATGATTTATCCTATTAAACGGGCGATTGCGGTATTTAGGATTGATTGAATTATAAACAAGGGCGGATCAGGGTAAAATGACATTTTTAGTTTATTTATCTTTTATAAATGAATCCTCACCTGCACCTTCACTTCCGATTTGTTGCTGCCATTAATCTCATCCAGTCCTGAACCAATGGTTTTCTGATTGCTGAAGAAAGTCGCAGCATATCGTGCCTGCAGGCTTATCTTTTCGGTAAGGCGATAGTCGGCTACCAGGTAAATCCGGCTTCCCTTATCGTAATAAGCGGGAACAGAAAAGGAATAGAGGACATCGTTTTCGTACGCGTACAAGCGTTCGTCATAAGAGTCGGTGTCGAAAATCGCATACCTGAATGCCAACGAAAACTTGTCGGACGGGGCTTTCCAAACAACATCCTGGTAAATGAGAAAACCGGTTCCCCTGTAATAACTTCCTTCCTTATAAACCAGGTATTCAAGCCGGTTTTTCAACAACAGTGAAGGCGAAATACCATACTCGATATAAAACCGGTACGAACTTTTACGGATCGTGGTGAGCACGTCCATCATCTGTGGTTCTCCCGAGGCATTTTGCTGTTTGTTTTCTCCCCTGAACCGGAAGTACATGAAAACATTTCCAGAGAAGTTATTTTCAAGTTGAACCAACTGTTCGTTTCCTGAAGAAGGGGCATCCGTCCGGTACTTCAGCCAGGGAAAGCGAAAGTTGTCGGTATAAGCTGTGAGAACCCATTTTCTGTAAATCAGGAATCGGAGCCCGGCATAAAGGCCGTTTTCGTTGTAATTATCGGATGCTTCACCAAAGGCGTTGCTGAAAAAATTCTGGTAGTCCTTCTGGTAATTGCGGTAAAGCACCGAAATAAAAAGCTGAGGATGAAGGCTCGCTATTAATCCGTGCAATTGTGCCAAAGCACCATTCCGGCTTGCCGATACTTCGCCGAAGAAAGTAATACTACGAAGCAGGAAGCTATAATCGATCCCGGCATTGATGTTCTCTTTTCCGGTGAAATAAAATTGCTTATAGAGTTCACCGGTATTCATCAGTTCTTTATCCAGTTTCGAATAAAAGGCAGTTGCACCCAGTTGAAACCTGTTTTTTCTTACCGAAACATTACCCCCGAAGGCTGAAATGTGAATGGCATTTTTGTTTTGAAGCTCATTCACCGTACGGTGCAGCCCTGTCTCCTGCAGCGATTGAATATAAGCATCCTCTGCAAGGGTATCGGAATATTCAATATTCGCATCCACTTTGTGGGAAGAATAAAAGGTAGTGAACCTGATTTTATGTATTCCGATCGTAGCAGCGGCGCCTCTGAAAAAAAGGTTCTCGTTTGCCGAAGTGCTGGGACGTACTCCCCGCCCAAACCGTTTTACGCTCACAGCATCTGCTGATTTCCCGTAGGCGATTCCCGACCAGAGTGTAAGACCCTGACCAAATTCGAGTTGATAATCACCCACGGTGAGCGCCTTCAGCACGCCATAATCCCGAATGCTGAAATGAGCCGAATAAAAATCGAAGCCGTTTTTCAGTTTGCTGCCCACCAGTTTCCGGATCGAATCGTTAACCTGGTTTTTAAAGAAAGCCTCACCGGCATCTTTTTCGGCTGTTATTCCGAACCGGACCTTATTCCGGTAATTAAATCCATACCTCAGGTAAATCTTGTCCTGACTTCCCAAATACCTTGAATTGGGACTTTCGAACAATTCCGAATCACTGACCGGTGTATATCCTTCCTGCTGCTGAAGTGTTCGCTGATACCTTGTGATAATCTCATTATGACCATATTTCAATGCCTTTTTCAGAGATAG
Organism: uncultured Bacteroidales bacterium; assembly: GCA_963761195.1. Classification (GTDB taxonomy): domain Bacteria; phylum Bacteroidota; class Bacteroidia; order Bacteroidales; family JAADJA01; genus JAADJA01. The sequence goes on along the minus strand of CAVXGA010000020.1, from coordinate 250,612 downwards.
TACCTCTTTTGGTTTTTCGGAAGAAACATACACATAAGGAAGGATTTTCCGAATAGTTTCTGGGTCGAAACCCTCAACGGATTGCAGCTCATAAATGGTGACAAAGTTTCCGTAAGTTTCGCGGTAGATCAGAAGGCTGAATACTTGCAGGTCGTTCAGAAAGATCAGCTTTCGTAAATCGCTTTCGTCGGCAAAGTTCAGGTTCAGAGGATTTTCACGCAGGTATCTCAGATCTTCGGTAAGGTCGGTATAATCGAAAATTTCATCGGAACTTTGCGCAATGTTTTCGATTTTGTCGCTGATTTCTGTTTCATCAGCTTTTACAGGTGATACCGGTTCCTGTGAGCGGACTATAAATGAAGAAAGAATTGTAAGAATAAGCAGTATTAATTTAAAGATTGTATTTGACTTTATAGCCGGCATTTATGCATTTATTTGAAACCATAAACAAACGAAACCTGTGGCGACCAGCCCAATATCTGATGAACCGAAGCGGAACAATCAATCATTACTTTACCCAGTTTTAATCCAAACCCAAAGGAATAAGCCGAAGCAATGCTGAAATTATCAGTACCTGTTGTTGAAGGCAAGGTTGAATAACCGAACCTGACAAGTACCGGTTCAACGATTTTGTATTCGACACCTGCGCGGAAAAGCGGCTTGAAATTCAGATCCTTTTCGGTTTCAACAGCAAGGACAAGATCTTCGGAAAAAGTATAGGAAGCTCCAAGTCTGAACACGGTGGGGAATCGTTCATCATATTCATTTTCCAGCTTAACCCGGATCGGGTTAAAAACATGCGCAGCAATAACAAGGTTTTTGAGGGGTAAGGCACGAATTCCCAGGTCAAACGTTACTGTATTCTTATTTCCGTATTCCTCGGCGATGGAGGTTGAAAGGAAATCGAGCTGAACACCGGCTGAAAACTTATTCCCAAATTTCCGTCCATAAGCCAATCCGGCTTTTTTTTCGTTGTACTCTGAATAGCCGAAATAGTTGAGATTAACACCAAATGAACCCGAACGCGCAGGGATAATAAACCCACCAGCTTTTAAGCCCAGCTCTTTTAGCAGGAATCTATTTTCATAATAAAATCCGGCTGCAATGCGATCAAAATAGGCAAGACCTGCGGGATTGTTCTGAACCGACCAGAAATCATCGAGTGCAACACCCACACCGCCCATACTGGCCGACCGGCTTCCCAAGGGCGTATCATAATTTGAAGCCTCCGGTTGAAAACCTATAAATACCAGCAAAACTGCTGATAGCATCCGAAAGTGTCCTAGTTTTGGCATTGAGGTTTCAAATATAAGAATTATTTACTTTTGAACAAGCAACTTTTTTTTCTGTTTTATCAAAAAAATTTCCATGCAAGCTGTAATTGATTTTCTTGGCGATCTGAAACAAAACAATAACCGCGAATGGTTTCAGGAAAATAAAAAACGGTATGAAAAGGCAAAAGCCGATTTTGAAAACCTGCTGAACGGGGTGATCCCTGGCATTTATGCATTTGATCCCACGATCGGGACGATTACTGCCAAAGACTGCGTTTTCAGGATTTACCGCGATGTTCGTTTTTCGAAGGACAAATCGCCCTATAAAACAAATATGGGAGGTTTTATTGCCAGGGGTGGCAGAAAAGGGGCGTTTGCAGGCTACTATTTCCATGTTTCACCCGAGGAATCGATGATCGCCGGGGGTATTTACATGCCGCCTGCGGATGTCCTGAAAAAGGCCCGGCAGGAAATTTATTTCAACGCCGGAGAATTCAAGGGTATCCTGAATGAACCTGAGTTTAAAAAGACATTCTTGATGATGGAAGAGGACAAACTGAGCCGCCCGCCAAAGGATTTCCCGGCCGAGTTCCCTGATATCGACCTGCTGAAATACAAGAGCTATACGGTGTTTCATTCCTTGCCTGATAAGGTGCTGCTGAGTAAAAACCTTCAGGAATATGCTGTTAAAATTTTTAAGGTGATGTATCCATTTAACAACTTTATTAACCGGGGATTGGAGCATTGAGGATGAGGAATGAGACAGAATATTTTTTTTTGAAATTCATTGAAATTATAAGAAATTTATTGAAACAAGAGAAATTCGTTACAATTAATGGAGAAAGATGGAAATAAATTAATTAATATATCTCCATACTAGTAAATTGTAAATACTCCGCAAATGAATTAGTCATCGTATCCGAAACCGAGAAACAAACGATGTGGATTATTCTGGTTTGAGCACTATTGCCTGTGAATCAATGTCTTAATTCAATGGTATAATCTTTGTAAATTCTGATCTGTCCTATTCAATTGAGAAATATAAAGTGAAATACAAATTAAGAGAAACAGATCAGTCGCAGGTTTTACAGGAACCTATCAGCCAAACAACACATCCCGAGCCGACTTATGAAATACTGAACGTAAGTGGTGACTTTCACATGCATGAAGCCATTTCGGACAAGCTAAGGCATTTTTCGATGAACAGCCGGAAATTGTCTGTCTTCAGGGCATCAGACATAACAGAAGCAATATTGATCATCGGTGAGCATCCTCAAATCGATCTGATCGTAATTGACAGTACCGTACAGGTAAACGGATCGTACAAAGAAATGCTCCGATACCTGAAAGAAGATGTGAAAAATAACAAATGCTACATCGTTTTCAGGGATGAAGTGCCACTACCTGTTTCAATGAGCGATTCGGAAACAATCTCAAACAAGGGGTTTGCTGAAAATGATACGGAAGCCGGGCGTGACAGGCTGATCGACATCATCCGCATGATCATGCTGACCTGCGACATGGAATGGAAGCTTAATTCGCAAATTCCTGTAAAAGAAATTTCTGATAAAAACTTATCGGAAGTGCCTAATGGGCTTACGCGCGAAAATTTGTACACCATCCTGGCCAGCGATATGAAGGAACCGGTGGGGAATATGAAAGTTATGCTTGATTTTCTGACCAACGAGCCGGATCTGCTGGATCCCGAAACTTCGCGTGATTTACTACTAAATGTAAGGGAATCGATTCACAACATCCACGAATTACTTGAAAACTTCCTGTTCTGGACACGCCTGCATAAACATGATATTGATTTTAAGCCGATACGGATCGACCTTGCACATATTATCAGGGTAAATATGATGATGATGAAAACCATAGCAAGCAATAAAGAGATCGTCATTAAGCAGGAGGTTGTTGAAAATATCAGGGTACAAGCCGACGAAATCATGCTTACAACCGTGCTCAGAAACCTGATCTATAACGCCATTAAGAGCACCCGCAAAAAGGGCATCATTGAATTGAGTGTAAATGTGTATCCCGAATATGCAGAGGTAAAGGTGAAGGATGACGGAATTGGATTGTCTGAAAAGGTTATTGAAAAGATTTTCAGCGTCGATCCTTATAATCCGCTGCGTGGAAAAGCTACAGAATCAGGTACCGGGCTGGGACTTATTCTCTGCAAAGATTTTATTGAGAAAAATGGCGGGCGTCTGCGCATAGAAAGCATAATAAATGAAGGCAGCACATTCAGCTTCACAATACCACTCTGGAAAACCCCATGCAATAACTAACATTCAGCAATTACGATTACCTTTGCTTCTGATAGATCGAACAAAGCAATGGAAATTGTAGAAACGTATTTTCCTTCTCTCAACACGCATCAAAAGCTTCTTTTTGATCGTCTTCCGGCGCTTTACAATGAATGGAATGCAAAAATCAATGTCATTTCCCGAAAAGATATCGGACATTTGGCTGAGCGGCATATCCTACATTCTCTCGGTATTGCAAAAGTTGTCCGGTTTACAAAAAACAGCCGGATACTTGATGTCGGGACAGGAGGCGGATTTCCTGGAATTCCATTAGCCATATTATTTCCGGAAGTTCAGTTCCATCTCATCGATTCGATTGCAAAAAAGATCAGTGTCGTTTCTACTATTGCTTCTATCCTGAACCTTAAAAATGTAACAACGGAGCAAATCAGAGCAGAAAAAATGAATGGTCGGTACGATTTTATCGTAAGCCGCGCCGTAGCTCCTCTGTCTGAATTTATTTCATGGACATCACACCTCATTTCCCGGGGAAATAACAATTCCATACCCAATGGAATTTTGTACCTGAAAGGTGGTGATTTAAAGCATGAACTGGCCCTGTTAAAAATGAATTACAAGGTTATTGAGCTGAGTGATTATTTTGACGGGGAATTTTTCCTGACGAAAAAGATTGTTCATATCTATTAATATTATTTTGAAAGGCTGGCAATTTTTTTAATCGTGTCTTTTGAATTTATTTTATCTTCGCTGATCTTTAAAATTAGTACGTACCCTTTAAAGTTATAATTATGACAGAAGCAATCAGAACAACATTACGGGATTCCAAAAAAGCAAGGTGGACTGCGCTAGTCGTGGTTTCGTTTTCGATGTTTGGGGCCTATTTTTTCAATTATGCTCTTTCGCCGGTAAAGCCGATGCTCGAAAGTATTTTGGGATGGACCAGCTCTGACTTTGGGATTTATACCTCCTCCTATACATGGTTTAATGTGTTCTTATTCATGCTGATATTCAGCGGGATTGTTCTTGACAAGATGGGGGTCCGGTTTACAGGTCTTGCTGCTACATCCATGATGGCCATTGGTACCGGATTGAATTATTGGGCATTGGTTCATACATTTCCGGAAGGCGCCATGATATTCGGAATAAAGACCCAGGTAGTTATCTCTGCCATCGGATTTGGAATTTTTGGTGTAGGTACAGAAGCAGGCGGTATAACCGTCTCCAAAGCAGTAGTAAAATGGTTTAAGGGAAAGGAAATGGCACTTGCCATGGGATTGCAGATGTCCATTGCACGTCTTGGAACCGCCCTTGCACTCGGCATTGCCCTTCCGGTTGCCAAGTCATTTAATTATTCTTCTCCTGTCCTTCTTTCTTTTGTTTTTATGCTGATTGCACTGGCTGCGTTTGTCATTTATACATTCATGGATAAAAAGCTGGATGTTTCCTTAAAAGAAAATGCAGGCTCAAATGCTCCGGAAGAGTTATTTGAAATGAAAGACATCTTATTCATTATCAAAAATAAGGGATTCTGGTATATCGCTATTTTATGTGTTCTTTTTTACTCGGCGGTATTCCCGTTCTTGTTTTATGCAACGGATCTGATGATCAATAAATACCACGTTGACCCCAATCTTGCCGGGGCTATTCCTGCATTATTGCCTTTCGGTACTATATTTCTTACCCCATTGTTTGGAACCATTTACGACAGAAAAGGAAAAGGTGCGACCATTATGATCATTGGTTCTGCTATTCTGATTTTTGTTCACGGTATTCTTACCATTCCCGGCCTTGATCTTTGGTGGATAGCAACAGTTATGGTCGTCGTTCTGGGTATTGGGTTTTCTCTTGTTCCGGCTGCTATGTGGCCTTCCGTTCCAAAAATTATCCCTGAAAGACAACTTGGAACTGCATATGCAGTGATCTTCTGGATTCAAAATATTGGTTTGTGGGTCATCCCGCTGCTTTTGGGTATTATATTAGACAAAACAAATCCGGAAGTCTCTCCAAATAAAGCCATGATAAAGGAAGCGATTACCAAATCGTACGAAAAAGCGCTTACCGGTAATACGTATAATTTTTCAGATAAAGACATTAGGAGCATGGCTGAAAATGCCAGTAGTCAAACCATCGATTCAATTGTAGAAACAACCATTTATGAAACAGTTCCAAATTCTGAAATTAATCAGGAGAACCTGATGAATAATATTAGCGATGCTACTACAATAGGGCTTGCATCCATTCAGGCTTCAGGTGACGAAAAAGCCTTCAAAAATAAAATCAGGCAAACGACTGTAAAGGCAGTTTATCCGCTGATTGAATCCAATAAATTAAATATCCGGTATGATTACTTCTTTGATCTGGTTTTATTCACATCATTAAGTATCGTTTCCTTGCTTTTTGCTTTCTTACTTAAAATTGAAGACAGGAAAAAAGGTTATGGCCTTGAATTACCAAATATTGAAAAATAATCGGTAGAGTTATAAAAATGGAGGGTTGTCAGCAAAGACAACCCTTTTTTTATGCCAACCGGACAATTTTATTGTAATTTTACAGGTTTGAATCAAACGATATTTATTAATCTTAAAAAATTAAAATACTATGAGTCAGGAAATCTTGAACTTAGAACCCAAAGTTATCTGGAAACATTTTTACAGCCTTACCCAAATCCCCAGGCCTTCCAAAAAAGAGGGGAAAATCATTGAATTCATGAAGAATTTTGGTGAGAATCTGGGACTGAAAACCACTGTTGACGCTGTCGGCAATGTGATCATAAAAAAACCGGCAACGCCCGGAATGGAAAACCGGAAAGGGATCATCCTGCAGGGGCATCTCGATATGGTTCCTCAGAAAAACAGCGACAAAAAGCACGATTTTGAAAAAGACCCCATCGAAGCTTATGTGGATGGAGAGTGGGTAACTGCCAACGGTACTACACTGGGATCGGACAACGGAATGGGTGTTTCAGCAGCTATGGCTGTTCTGGAAGCAAAAAACCTGGTCCACGGTCCTGTTGAAGCGCTCTTTACCATTGACGAAGAAACCGGAATGACAGGCGCTGAAAATTTAAAACCCGGATTTCTTGACGGGGATATTCTTTTAAACATGGACTCGGAAGATGAAGGCGAGCTCTATATCGGTTGCGCCGGAGGAATAGATGTTACGGTAAAATTCAATTATAAGGAAGAAAATGTTCCTCAGGGAATGTCGGCTTATAAAGTAAGTGTAACAGGCCTTAAAGGAGGACATTCGGGACTGGATATTCATCTTGGAAAAGGAAATGCCTGCCTGATATTAAATAAAACCATGCTGAACGCATCCGAAAGATATGGAATCAGGATGGCTTCCATCGATGCGGGAAGCTTACGTAATGCCATACCCCGCGAAGCTTTTGCGACGATTGTTGTTCCCATCAGTCAGGAACAGGAATTTACAAATTATATCCGGGAAACTCAGGAATCCGTTAAAACCATGCTAAAAAAAATAGACCCGGATGTAAAAATTGAAGTTACAAAGACCGGAATGCCTGAAAAAGTTTGGGATGCGCTTACACAACATAATTTCCTGAATGCAGTGGATGAATGTCCGAATGGCAATCTGGGCTGGATTAAGGATTTACCTGGTGTGGTAGAAACATCATCCAATCTGGCCATTATAAAGTCTGATAAAGGCATTATTGAAATCGCCATTCTGACACGAAGCGCTGTTAACAGTGAAAGGGATAAAGCAGCCAAATCAATTGGCGATGTGTTCAGAAATTACAAGGCGGAAGTTAAAACCTTTGGAGGTTATCCGGGTTGGAAACCGAATGCAAATTCTCCCATCCTCGAAGTAATGAAAGATGTTTATCACAAGAAATTCGGAAAAATACCCGAAGTAAAAGTGATACATGCCGGTCTTGAATGTGGCATTTTAGGTGCAACTTATACCCACTGGGATATGGTATCTTTCGGGCCCACCATCCGATATCCTCATAGTCCGGATGAAAAAGTAAACATTGCTACAGTTCAGAAATTCTGGGATTTTTTGGTAGAAACACTGAAGAATGTACCGGTGAAGTAATAAAATCAAACGTAATGAGTAAAACCCAGAGCCAATCGCTTTGGGTTTTTTTAAATTTATAAGGGAATACACTTCTAATTTAATGCCATCAACATGCCTTAGTATCTTTAACACTGAGATGTTCAGGACTTGAAATTATTTGCATTCTATTAAAATCTCCGGGTAATAAGTATGAAATTTCAGGCTTTACTCATACCGCAGGGCATCGATCGGGTCGAGATTAGCTGCCTGTCGTGCCGGATACCATCCGAAAAATATGCCTACCGCCACAGAAAAAACTGAGGATAAAACAATAGAAAAGACCGTAATTGATATGGGCCACCCTGCAATATTTGCAACCAAAACAGAAGCTAAAACACCAAGCAAAATACCCAGAACACCTCCAAGAATCCCGATAAAAACGGCCTCGATCATAAACTGCATCAATACATGATGGCCTTTTGCGCCCACCGCCATGCGAATGCCGATTTCGCGTGTACGCTCAGTAACAGATACCAACATAATGTTCATGATCCCTATTCCTCCCACAATAATTGAAATACTTGCTATTGCTGCAAGAAGAATGGTCATGACCCGGGTAATGCTGCCAAAAATGTTTGCAATATCTGCCTGTGTACGAATGGTAAAATCATCTTCATCGTTTGGAAGCAATTTATGTCTTTCCCTGAGTAAAGGTCTGATCTGAGCGGACGCCGCATCAATGGCATCCTGACTTATAGCCGAAACAATGATCATATTAATACTCGTCGTGTTAAGCAATCGTTTATAAACCGTGTTAAACGGGGCAACGATGATATCATCCTGATCCTGCCCGAAGGTGTTCTGGCCTTTTTTTGCAAGCGTCCCGATAATTTGAAAAGGTATCTGATTAATCCTGATTGTTTGTCCGACTGGATTTACTCCTTCACCAAAAAGGTTAGTAATTACTGTTTGTCCTACAACACAAACCTTTGCTGCAGCTCTCATATCGGCTTCTGTAAATTCATTCCCATTTTCGATGACAAGATTACGGATGTAAAAGTAATCATCAAGACCTCCAACGATCAGTGTATTCCAGTTTTGTGAACCATAAATTACCTGCACCCTCCGTTGCACAACAGGCGAAACGTGATCGACCAGATCACATCGTTCCCTGATGGCAGTAGCATCATCCACGGTCAATGTAGATGTTGAACCAGCTCCACCTCTTACACCGCCCTGATTTGAAGAACCGGGAAAGATCATAATGCTGTTGGTGCCCAAACTGGATATGGATTCCTGAACATTTTTCTTTGATCCCTGTCCGATCGCCAGCATGGCAATAACCGATGCCACTCCGATTATAATTCCGAGCATGGTTAAAAACGTCCTCATTTTATTTTTACTGAGGGAAAGCAGGGCTACTTTTATCAGGTTTGAAATTCTCATTATATTTCAACTTCATTGTCAAATACCGGTAAATTCTTTATTTCTTCAGCAGCTCTTTTCCGCATCTTCACAGGATTATTTGCAACAATCCTTCCATCCCTGAAAATAACATTGCTAAGGGCAAACTGTGCTATATCGGATTCGTGAGTGACCATTACAATGGTGCTTCCCTTTTCATTTAACGATTGAAAAATTTCCATAATTTCATAGCTTGTCCGTGTATCGAGGTTGCCGGTTGGTTCATCGGCCATAATAACAACCGGTTCATTGACCAGCGCACGCGCTATAGCCACCCGCTGCTGCTGACCTCCTGATAACTGATTGGGAAGCGAATTAGCGCGATCAGCAAGACCTACAGATTTCAAAGCATTATATGCCCGCTCTTTTCTTTCCTTACTGTTGACAAGCCGGTTATAGAGTAATGGTAGTTCAACGTTATCAAGAGCTGATGTACGGGCGAGGATATTAAAAGACTGAAATATAAAGCCAATTTTTTTACCTCTGAATTCAGCCAGTTGATTTTTGTTGTATGTATTTACATTAACACCATCCAGAAAATAATCACCCCTGGTTGGACGGTCGAGGCAACCCAAAATGTTCATAAGAGTCGATTTTCCCGAACCACTTGATCCCATAATGGCCAGATATTCTCCTTTTTGAATAGTAAGCGATATGCCCCTGAGGGCATGAACTTCAACATCACCCATGTGATAAATCTTAACCAGATCTTTTACCGATATGAGAGGTTCCTCCATACGATTTATTTTATTTTCTCCGCTTTGGGAACTGAGGCATAAAAGGGCTTTTGGAAGATTGCGAATAGTTTCCGGATATGTCCAAACCTGTAACTACCTCATCACCCTCTTTAATGGCACCAGCAACTTCTGTAAAATTACCATCCGAAAGACCTGTGGTTACTCTTACAGGGAAAATTTCTTCACCCTTCTTTATCCAGAGGTAAGCGGTTTTATGTTTAATGAATTCACCCGTATTCTCATCAATGGTTTGAATGATTAACTTTTTCAGACTTAATTTGACTGAATCTGGCAGGGTAGTCATTTTATCTATGTAATCAGCAGGCGGACTAAATGAAATTGCGTTTGCAGGAACTTTCAGGATATTATCATGTTCCTGAACATGAATGCTAATATTGGCTGTAAGTCCGGGTTTGAGCTTCAGTTCAGGATTAGCAACCTTGATGATCACAATATAATTAACAACATTCTGAACCATAACCGGCTCAAGGCGAACCTGAAAAATAACACCTTTAAATACTTCATCCGGATAGGCATCCACCGTAAATGTAACTTTTTGTCCGACCTCAACCTGACCGATATCTGCTTCGTCTACACTTGCCTGTACCTGCATCCGGGTAAGGTCATTCGCAATAGTAAACAAGGTAGGCGATGACATACTGGATACGACGGTTTGTCCAAGATCAACATTTCGGGATATAACAACTCCGGTAACCGGCGCCCTGATCACAGCATATTGCAAATTAACCTTTGCATGGTTCAATTCCGCCTTGGCCGAAATTACGGATGCTTTTGCAACTGCAAGAGCAGTAAGCGTTGTTTCGTAATCCGATTGTGCAACTACTTTTTCGTCCAGTAATTGTTTATTCCGGTCATAATCACGCTGTGCCTGATCAAGCTGAGCCTGTGCCCGTTCAAGAGATGCCTGTGCATCAATTCGGGATGCCGAAAGAAATGTCGTATCAAGTACGGCAATAATATCTCCTTTTTTTACCCTTGAATTATAATCAGCGAAAAGCTTCCAGATGGTCCCGGTAACCTGGGTTCCCACCTGTACCGTAGTATCTGCATTAATGGTACCGGTTGATTTTACCAGAATGACAATTTTCCCTTTTTTAACCTGGGCAGTTTTCCAATTCACTGCCTTGCTTTTATTTTGGTAATTAAAATAAATGAATCCCAGTAAAATAACTACCAACAGAGTAGAAATTATGATGATCGTCTTTCTTTTCATCAGGTGTTAATAATTAAATGTTTTTCCTTCATTCTATTTAATAATCTTTCAATCCTAACCTTAAAACATATCTTTTAAGGCAAAAAGTAAAGTCATGATTATAAGAACACTAACTACCGGGTTATAGTATAAGTTAAGGGGTCGGGTTTATGTTAATAAGTCTTAAATTAATTCCCGGAGACGATTTTGCACTTTTGAATCAAAATCTTTTCTAATCGCCAAATTCATTTGACAGTCATGATTCCTCTCCATCGGAAATATTGACCTGACTTGAAGGCATTTACAAGCTTCCACGATGTGGAAGAGGGTAATAACAATATTGAAAGGCTAAGAAAAATGAAGATTTAGAATTCTTCTAAAAGTAAAAAGCCTTGCAAGTAAAAATGCAAGGCTTTTCATTTATTATCAAGCGGTCCGGACGGGACTCGAACCCGCGACCTCCTGCGTGACAGGCAGGCATTCTAACCAGCTGAACTACCGGACCAATGTTTGAATGAACTTTTGTTTAAAGAGTGTGCAAAAGTAAGCGATTTTTTTATTCATGCAATAATTTTTGATAAATTATTAGTCTTCTGTTTCATTATTGATTTTATTTTTGGAAATTGCAACTCTTTTTTAATCGGAGGGTATGAATTTGTAGTATTAATCCTATAATCTAAAAAAATGAAAAAATTTCTACTTTTTGTTTTCCTGGGTATTTTCATGTCTCAGCTCTTTGCAGCTGATCTGGTTTTGATCAACGTTAAAAGTGAAGCTGAGAAGAAGGCTTTGTTTACCCAAAAGGAATTGATCATCCACTATGCAACTGATAAATTTGTTATAGCAACAGCTCCGGCAAACTATACAGGTGACATAACACTGCTGGATCATAACTGCTGGTCATCAGAAAAACAGTATTCAATTGTTTGGTTTCACAAGGGTGAGAAAGGAAATTATAAGAACAGCATCCAGGGCTTGGCAAATATATTATCCGAATCAGACCATTATCTTGTACTGAAATCAAGCCTAAACATTAGCATTCCCCCACCAGCAGATGGCAATATTGTTAAGATAAACAACAGCAAATTGACTATTCCCACCACAAAATTCAATTATTCAAAAAGTCTGCTCGATTTGGACCCGGATATCGTTGAGATGATAGGGAATGTCGATACGGTTCTCTATCTCCAGAACCTGCAACATTTGCAGGATTACGGAACCCGGAATGCTTATTCCCCGCAGGGTGTGGAAGCCCAGAACTGGATCAAACAGCAATATGAAGACATGGGTTATGAGGTAAGTCTGTTCGATTTCACAATGCCCAATGGTCCGGCAAGTGATGATGTCATTGCAAAGAAAACCGGCACCAAATATCCGAATGAATATGTAATCCTCGGCGGACATTACGACAGCTATAGCTATTCGGGCAATGCACCGGGTGCTGATGACGACGGAACCGGCTCCTGTGGTGTACTGGAGGCAGCAAGAGTGATGGCCGGATATGATTTCGACCGCACAATCTTGTTTTGCGCATGGTCGGGTGAGGAATACGGATTGTATGGAAGTGAAGCCTATGCATCCTGGGCTGAAAACCAGGGAATGAACATCCTTGGTTATTTTAATATTGATATGTGCGGGTACAGGAATCCAGGCGATCCGATCCATACGGATATGATTGCTCCATCATCGGCACAGCCACTCATCGATTTTTACAACACCGTCTGTGCACTTTACCTTCCTGACTTTCTTGTTGAACCCGGAAGCCTTTCAGGTGGTGACAGCGATCATACTTCTTTTAATAACCATGGATACATGGGTATATTCCCGTTTGAGGACAGCCAGCATTACAGTCCATATATCCATACATCGGGAGATGTGATCGGTACAAGTGTGAACAGTCTGGAGATGTGTATGCTATTTACACAGGCGATGGTTGCTAATGTTGCTACTATGGCAAACCTGCTTGCACCTCCGCAAAATCTGGTGGGGATTTCCGGAGATAATCATGTGCAGCTAAGCTGGGATCCCATGCTTGATATCGACCACTACAACGTTTATAAGGATAATAACCTGGTTGCTTCCCCTGTTGATCCGAATTATCCTGGATGAAAATGTGGTTAATTTCACTTCATACACGTATTATGTAACAGCTATCTATTCCGAAACCGGTGATGAATCCGATCCATCGAATATGGTTACAATAACACCCCTTCCTCCGATGGCCTTTCCGTTCACTGACGATTATGAAACAGGGGCATTGTATTGGAATTTTGAAGGAAGCTGGGGATTAGCTTCGAACCAATCGCATTCGCCTACCCACTCAATGACAGAAAGCCCAAACGGATCGTACGGAGATGAACTGGATATTTCGGCGACCTTATATAATTTCAGTCTGGAAGCTGCAAACTCTGCAAGCCTTTCTTTCTGGGCGAAATGGAGTCTTGAAGCAGATTATGATTATACACATCTGCAGATTTCCACAAACGGTATAAACTGGACAGATCTTGAGGTCTTTAACGGAACACAAAATGCATGGACTCAAAAGACTTACAGTTTAAGTGACTATTTGGGAGAGCCTTTGGTTTTGATCCGGTTCCGGTTTATAAGTGATGTTTCAGTGACTGCCGACGGAATGAACATTGATGATTTTGTGCTTGATGTGGTAGGAAGCGGTACGGGAATCGGGCTTAATCCTTCCGAAAAGGCATCCTTTGAAATCTACCCAAATCCTGTATCGGATGTTGCAACTATTAAGATGACAGGATTGACATCAAAGGATATTCAATTTTCAGTATTTGACCTTACCGGTTCATTATTATCAGAAAAAACAACGCAAGCTACCGGAAAGGAATTTATATTTAATTTCGTAACCAGTAAATTACCTGCAGGAATTTATTATTGTGTTATGAAAACAGGCGATGCTTCTCTGGTGAAAAAATTGACCGTTATAAAATAAAACCCTTAATTAAGAATGGCGGTTTTAAGAGTTGGTATTCTGATTATTTGGTAAAGGATCTAACAAAAAATGATTGGATATCAAGATTGTTAATGTTTGGACTTGGATAACTTTCAAGGATCATTGAAACTTTCTAATCAGACTATTGAAACTGCCTTTTTTTTAAATCTTTAAATCAAGCGCCCCCTGTCGCTGAACTGCATAATAATTTATTCCAGCATTTTTGCAGTCCGATATCCAGGTTTCTGAAGTCCAATTGGAGTTTGAACTGTCGATAATTAGAAGATCGAAATCAAATAAGGCCTTCAATGAGCTTAAGGAAATTTGCGGATCATGTGATAAAATTATCCAATCGACTTTTAAAGCCTTTGGGCTGTAGGATACTCTGAATCCGTGATCGATCATCACAATTCTTTTATTGCCATACTGAATGTATCTTCCTTTTTTTATAAGCTGGTCGGTGTAAATATCCTCGCCGAAAGACAGGTTCTTACCTGAATTTTTAATACCTGCCAATAAACGTGCATTTTGAATGTGATACCCTATTTTCTGCGGGTCATTTTGCAAAGCAGAATCAGCATAAAAATAATTTTGTCTTCCATTGATAAAATCAATAGCCGAGGCTTTGCTAACATTGTACACCACCATTCTTCTCTGACGTTCATTTTGATAATGCCTCGCAGTAACTGAAGTAAGCAAAAGCAAAACCGAACTTGTTGCTATGAACAACAACCTTCGCCTTCGGGTCAACAGGAAAAAGCAAAAAAAGAAGATGCTGCAGGCAACCAAAACCATTTCTACGGGATTAATATAAATCCCTCTGATAACGGCAAAGGGCAACCCTTCTATAAATTTTACCGAAGCATTCAGAAATCCGATCATCGCTACCAGTATCGATGACAGCAAAGAATTGAGAACGGGGACAAATGAAAATATCAGAACGGAAATCCCACCGTAAATAATAGCCGAAGCCAATGGAATTGCGATGAGATTGGTAACAGGAAATAGTACAGGAAACTGCCTGAAATAAAAGAGTGTTACCGGAAAAGTGGCCAGCGTAGCTGTAATGGAAACAGCCGTAATTTGCCAAATCTTTCGTAACACGATATTTTTTGGAACACCGGTAGTATAAAGTGGCCTGTACAACCAAACGATTCCCGTAACGGCAACATAGGATAACTGAAATCCTACATCCATCAGGATATGTGGGTTCAGAACAAGTAAAACCAAAGCTGAGGCTGCAAGCGAATTGTAAATATTTGCATTCCTTCGTGAAACATCTCCAATGATCACAAATGAAAACATGGTTGCAGCTCTAAGTACTGAAGGTGAAAATCCGGTGATGAGCCCATAAAGCCAGATCAGCAGGATCAGAAGCAAGGTCTTTATGATCTTAGTCCATCGCTTTTTATCCATGAAAAGGAGAAGCGAATTCAGCAGCAAATAAATGATGCCGACATGCAATCCCGAAACACATAATATGTGCATGGCACCTGAGCTTGAAAATTCCCTGATTTGCTCCGGTTCAAGATAACCGTCGTAACCAAGCAGAATGGCCGTGGCGATTGCGTATTCTTTTCCCGTAATATTTTGACTTCTGAGAATATCCATCAGTTTTTGGCGCAAATGAAGGCCGAAAGCAATCCATGGTAACCCCCGATCATAGGCCACAATTTGCCATTCATTACTTTTGACAAATCCCTGATCGTAAATTCCCCGGTTCGCCAGATAGCTTTTGTAATTGAATTCACCGGGGTTTTGAGGCGGAGCAATTGGATTTAGCTTCGCCCGGATAATAAGCTGATCACCATAATGAATTGTTTCTGCTTTTGAATCCTTTGCAAAATAGAGAAGCAGCTTTCCTGAAACATCCTTTTTGGTAGTGCTATCAAAAGCATACAAGGCATTTACAATTACTTTAAATGATTTTGGTTTTTCAGATGTCGGTTCCGTTACCTGCACAATGAAAATCCTTTTCCCATCAACGTGGTGTGAAATATTGGAAGGATAAAATTCAGAGGTATTGATCAGTGTAATTTCATAACCTGCCATGAGGAATAGCAGGTTAATCAGAAATCCCGGAATCCATCGCATTCCGTAACGGATCTGCCGGGTATAAAAAAGTGCAAGCGTAACATAGACAAGAAGGATCAAAACTATGAGGATAAGCGGAATATGAACCGAAAAACCCGAGGTTATAGCAAAGATAATCCCTGCAATAAAGGGAATCAGGAGCCTTACAAATGGATATTGGTGCCAGATTTTCACGGTTAAATTTACAAATTTTTTCTAACTATGTCACTTTTGATAAATAATTTTGTCCTTAGAAAAAAACTATGTATGAAAACGATAAAAAATTTCTTGATTCTTTTTTCTGTAATTTGCGGATTGCAATTGCATGCCCAGGACGAACAACAAATGAAATATTTGTTTGAGGGAGGAAAAGTCCATGTTTCAGGCTTTGGTGGCCCGATCATGGAGTTCTCGTCTGTCGGAAATGATTTCGCCTTTTTAATGGGAGGCGGTGGTGGTATCCTGCTTAACCATACCTTGCTTTTGGGAGGCTATGGCGAGGGGCTGACGACAAACCATTACGTTGATATTTCCAATTACATGACGGATTATGGCCAAAATAAATACAGTTTCACCGGCCAGGTGAATTTCGGTCATGGAGGATTCTGGATTGGCTACGTCAATAAGGCAAACAGTCCTGTTCATTTTGCAGTGACTTCAAAATTAGGTTGGGGGTCGATATCGCTTTACGACACTTACGATAAATCCATGTACTATTCGGGTGATGAATTTACGGATGAGGTATTTGTGATCCAGCCGCAAATTGAAGCGGATCTTAATTTTACCAAATGGATGAAGATGAACATTGGCGTGGGTTACCGGTTTGTAACAGGCGTGGATAAAAAGTATCACTCTTCTGACGGCTATAAACAAATATACGATTCGAAAGACTTTAATAAGCCTGAGCTAACGCTGAGTTTACTTTTCGGGAATTTTAAATAATGGGTTGTTTGCTGCCTATTCATGGTAAAATTAGTAAGTAACCCATACAAATAAGTCCTATTAAATAACAAGCAATGAAATTCAGTAGATATAACCATCTATAGGATTTTAAATTTTCCATATATCTTAATTTGCTAAGGGAGAATTTTATTCCAAAGAAAATTATCATGGTATATAATAAGGAGTACTTCAATGCATGCCAGGTAAATTTCCAATGGGATTCAGTTCTTGAAAGACCCCACTTTTCAATTTTATCTATTATATAAACTTTTGTTGACATTTGTTTAAAAAAGAATGTATTGAGAATAAAGAAAAAGAAAAATAACCAACCTGTATTTTCAAAAATTTTATCACGATGATAGCCATAATCAGACCAATATTTATTTACAAAATTCAATAAATAACCTCTTACTTTTTTATAATGTCCACTTTCAATGAAATAAAATCTTTGATATTCTTTATCTAACTTTTCAATACTATTTAAATAACCTTCTGTCCTTTGTTTCGCCAATAATCTCTCATATACATTTGCCTTTAGTTCTTTATCTGTTCCTTCAGGGAAAAAAATCTGAAATCTTGAATAAAGAAATTTTATTTTTTCAATATCTGCATTTATTAAATTAATGTTACAAATACCATATTTGTCATTTATTAGAGCACCATTCAAATCTATTTCCTCTTTAATCACATTGCAATTTGAAAAGTCAAGATATTTAGGTAGAGATAGCAGAATTAAAAAGTATCTCAGAAGTAAATTGGGCGCCACTGAAACTTGCAATGGAGTCAAACTGAGTTTGAGAAAAATCAACTTTAGAATTAAATTTTACGTTTTTAAAATAAACTTCTTTAAAATTGGCTTGAAATTTCGCTAAACTATTAAATTGACAATTTTCAAAGTCTGCTACCTCCGCTCCTGTCAATGTAAAATCCATGACAGAATCAAACTTTGAATCCTTAAATGAGATAAATGGGAAAGATGTATATTGAAAATTTACCGGACCATGAAATATAGAATTAATAAAATTGGCTGATTTATTAAAAGATGATAAATGAAAATCTACAATCGAGTTAAAATGGACGTTATTAAAAGAAACATCTGATGCAAATACTGCATCACTAAATATTACAGTATCTAAAAAATATGTGTCTGCAATCTAAGTACATGACAAAAATTTACAAATATTTTTAAATTTCTCTAAATCATTAGAAAACATGACACTTGCAATATAAGTTAACCCGTATTTGAATAAACTTTTTGCTTTTCTGCCATGCTTTTTGATTTTAATCGGGCGAAGTGTATCTAAAAAAACACCAGCTATGTAAGCCCAGGTAAAAGCAAAAATCACCAGTGCAAGGAGTTTATTTACACGGTTTAAGTCGGTCAAGTGCGTGTCTTCAATATTAAAACCGCTTGTTTTCAGTGCTTTAAATGCAGATTCAACCTGCCATCGTTCTTTGTATAATGAATGTGATTCATCAGGTTTGTTGAAGGAAACAATGATCTGAAGTTCTGGAATGCCCTGTTTGTTCTTGATTATGGATGCAGACAAATAGCAAAGCTGACAATTAACCAATACGATCCCCCGGTGATAGCAATACTGGTTTATTCTTAAGTGGTTAAACAACCAGGATGCTTTAACCCGACGGCCGTTTCTCGGCATGACCACCCAGAAGTTCTCCCGTATGCGGATGTAGTAACGTATATGGTGGTAATTTAGATACCCCAGCCAGTGATCTCCAACGAATTCACGGTCTGCCAGCAGGCATTCGACGCTATCAACACCAAACAACCCGATGAAGTCTTCCATCAAATCAATTCGCTCCCGGGTAGAAGAGTTGCCAAACTTCGGCATCATCTTGTACAGAATCGGGAAGGCAACGCCTTGATAGACGACGGCTAAAACCAGTATGTTGATATTGGATGCCCCAAATTTCCAATTGGTCCTGTCCATAGTCAGTCGGTAAGGCGGCTTATGCGGCAATAATGTGAATACAAATCGAGCAATGAGATGCGTATCCAGCATATATTCCGCAATGAAGCGCTGGATTCTTCGCAGTGAGGAATCCACTTTTACATCCGTATCAAAAGCCGTCGCCAGTTTTTCAAAGCAAACCGTTTGAACCTTGCATAGTGCACAGATAAATAAGCCAAAGAACTTAATTCGGGCCAAATTCATTTTGTCCCCAAAAATTGATGTTAATGTTGCGAATAAAATGGTATTTTTACTTTCAATCCTGGTGTTCATGTATCTTGTAGTCATACTTGGTCGTATTTCATATAAGATACTGAATATCAGGATATTATATCACATAATTCACAAAAGTTATTACCAAGTTATTAACATATATAATTGATATTCAAATTATTACAAATTTTTGTCATGTACTGAGGTCTGCAATATTAAATGAACCGAATCGAGCCATTGTTAAAAAAATTGTTGATTCAAAACGTGCCTGATTATAATCAACATTGAATATATCGGAGGAAGTATAATGATGTTCAATTCTTGATTTGATCAGAAAAGTTTTGTTTTTTATATTGATCATATACAGTGTCGATTTTAATTGTTTTAAACGGGTTTTGAGTAAAAGAAAAAGAAACAGATAAAATAAAAAGAAATAGGACTATTAATCGCTTCATAAAAACTTGAATAATTGATAAAATTAATCATTTTCTTTGCTCGATATTCAAATTAACAATTAGGAATATTTGGACTTATTACTTTGGAAAATATCTGAGTAATACTTTGATTGTTTCAGACTTAATTATTATTTAAACTCCCTGCATATTTAAAATTCTTTCTTTTGCGTTAGTTTTACCCGGTATTTTTGAAATAAATTCTAAAATAATTCGTCATAGCTATTTTTAAACTTGCAACGGCTCGTAATTTTTCCTGTCTGATAGATAAAAGTAAATTTACCGAAGTCATCACAAATAATAAAGGGTTTTTAATGAGAAGGTTTGTCGACATAGTTTTGATTTTTGTTGTTTTGTTTTTCCTGCACAAAAGTGCAGTTGCAGATGGAGACGGGGGACCGGTGAAATACACCATCAGCGGACATATTAAGGATAAAAGCACAGGCGAAGATCTTATTGGTGCCACGGTTTTTGTAAAAGAGCTGAATACAGGAACGGCAACCAATGTCTACGGATTTTATTCGGTGAGCCTTGTGGCCGGTTCGTACACAATTGAATATTCATTTATCGGATATGAAACCCAGGTTCATAAAATTGACTTAACAAATAATCAAACCTTTGATGTTGAGTTGGCAGTCGCAGAAAAGAACCTTGAAGAAGTGGTGATAACAGGTAAAGCGATTAATGAAAATGTGGTGCGCAATGAAATGAGCATGGTTAACCTCGAT
Source organism: uncultured Bacteroidales bacterium (assembly GCA_963761195.1). GTDB lineage: Bacteria > Bacteroidota > Bacteroidia > Bacteroidales > JAADJA01 > JAADJA01. Next base: position 230,294 of record CAVXGA010000020.1, on the reverse strand, counting down.
GCAAAAACAATTAGCAAAATTCCAGCATTTATGGGTGAAGTTGACATCATCAAAGCCATTCAGCTTTTACCCGGCGTTCAGACAATTTCAGAAGGCAGCTCAGGGTTCAGCGTACGCGGTGGAAGCATGGACCAGAACCTTATCCTGCTTGACGAAGCCACGGTTTACAATGCCTCTCACCTGATGGGCTTTTTTTCAGTGTTCAACAACGATGCGATCAAAGATGTTACGCTTTATAAAGGCGACATCCCTGCATCATCCGGAGGCCGAATCTCATCGCTGCTGGATGTGAGGATGAAAGACGGAAATTCAAAAAACATAGCGGTGACAGGCGGTATCGGAACCATCAGCAGCCGGCTTACGATTGAGGGCCCCATTGTAAAAAACAAAGTAAGCTTTCTGATTTCCGGGCGCAGGACCTACGCCGACATTTTCCTAAAACTTTTCGGTAACAAGGATTTCCGCAACACAAGTATTTACTTTTATGATTTCAACGGTAAGCTGAATTGGGATATCGATGAGAAAAACCGGGTTTTCCTGTCGACTTATTACGGTAAAGATATTTTTAAAAATCCTGACTTTAAGCTGGGATGGGGAAACCGAACCATTACCCTTCGCTGGAACCACGTGATCACGCAAAAGCTTTTTTCGAATCTGACACTGGTAAACAGCAAATTCGACTACGAATTAGGAGTCCCGGAAGGTCAGCCCTGGTCATTTAGCTGGACTTCGAACCTCAAGGATCTTGGAGGGAAAATCGATTTTAATTATTACCTGAATACAAACAACACCCTTCGTTTCGGTGTAAGCACCATTTATCACAAATTTTTCCCGGGAACAGCCAAAGGGCTTGGAAGCGAGGCTTTTTATACCGAATATGCTGTTCAGAACAACAATGCCATCGAATCGGGCATTTATGTGAGTAACGAGCAGAAGATCGGCGCAAGGCTGACACTGAAATACGGAGTGCGGTACTCGTTTTTTGAAAATCAGGGTGAATCGACCATTTACAATTACGATGCAAACTACGACGTCATCGATTCGACTTACTACCCGAAAGGTAAGTTGTTCAGTCCTTATTCGGGGCTGGAACCGAGGTTGGGTGCCACATTTATTCTGAATGAGAATTCATCGGTTAAAGCCAGTTATGCCCGAACACAGCAATACATCCACCTGGCTCAGAATTCTACTGCGGGTACCCCGCTCGATGTCTGGTTTCCCTCCTCCCCTAACGTTAAACCGGAAATCGGTGACCAGTATGCCATTGGCTATTTCAGGAATTTCAGGAAAAACACGATCGAAACTTCTGCCGAAATCTATTATAAAACGATACAAAATTCCCTCGATTTTAAAGACTTTGCCGATGTGTTGCTGAATAAGCTGTTTGAAGGTGAGCTGCGTTTTGGCAAAGCCTGGGCCTATGGTCTTGAACTTATGACAAAATACCACATCCGGAAATTCTCTGGTTGGGTAAGTTATACGCTCTCAAAAACCGAAAAGGAAATTCAGGGAATTAACAATGGAAAAAAATATCCGGCCACTTATGATAAACCGAATAACATAGCTGTAGTAATGAACTTTGATCCCAGCAAACGCATTTCACTCGGAGCCACCTGGGTTTATTATACCGGATCGGCTGTGACCTTTCCTACAGGCAAATTTGTTTACGGAAACCAGGTGGTTCCTGTTTTTTCAGACAGGAATAGCTACCGAATGCCGAATTACCATCGGCTCGATCTTTCAATAACGCTGAGAAGCAAAGAAAAACCGGGACGAAAATGGGGACATGAATGGAACTTCTCAGTTTACAATGCTTATGCCCGGAAAAATCCCTGGGTGATCAACTTTAAACCGGAAAAGGATAACCCGAATAAAACCTATGCAGAAATGGTTTACCTGTTCAGCATCATTCCGGCTATAACTTTTAATTTTTACTTTTAAAATGAAGCGAATAACCTATAAAATATTAATTATCATTTCTCCAATCATGATTGCACTGAGCAGTTGCACAGAACGCATCAACATTGATCTGGGGACAACATATACCCGGTTTGTTGTGGAAGGGAAAATTACCACCGACACGGTGAGGCAATTTGTGAAACTGTCGAAATCGACAGACTATTATTACAGTACACCTCCGCCTGCTGTGAGCCATGCACTGGTTACTGTGGACGACGGAACAGAAAAAATCACCCTTAGCGAAAATGATTCCATACCCGGTCTTTATCAAACACCTCCGGATTATTTCGGGGTACCGGGAAAAACCTATGAACTGGACATCACATTGCAGGAAGCCATCGATGGAAACTCGTCGTATTCAGCTACCAGTGAGCTTCATGCAGTTTCACCCATCGATTCCATCGGGCTGGAGTATCAGGCGGATTTCAAAGCGTATTTCGTCAATATCTATGCTCAGGAGCCCCCTACTGTTGACTTTTATTCCTTCGAGGTTTTCAGGAACGGGGTTTTGCTTACAGATAGCCTGAATAAGCTGGGCATTTCCGACGACCGGCTCTTCAACGGGAATTATACGTATGGTATCCCGGTTTATTTTCTCGACCAGGAAAAGCCCGAAGAAGTCATAAAACCGGGCGATACGATCACCCTCCGGATGAGCGAGATCACGAAAGAATATTACAACTTTATCCTGCAGTTACAGGATCAGACCTTTCAGTTCAGAAACCCGCTTTTCAGCGGACCACCGGCCAATATCAGCACCAACATTTCGAATGGCGGATTGGGTTTTTTTGCAGCTACTGCGGTGACGTATGCTTCGACCGTGTTGAAAGAGTAGGCTTAGAAATAAATACATTTTATAGAGCTAATCATTATCGTAATATTTATAGCCAATCTTTTTCGGTTTCTGCTCAATTTTCTTTTAATGCTACGCGGCAATTTTATCAAGCAGGTATTTAAACACTTTATTTATTTTTTCATCAAGTGCATAAATTTCAGAACGCAAATCTTTGTGTTCAACAACCATTGCCCTGTATCTGGCAAGTGCCCTCATAATATCAATTTTAAAGGATATCGTTTTTTTCGACCGTAATACAGATGAACGCATGGCTACACCCTGCTCGGTAAAGGCCACTGGATTTACATTAGAATGTTTAAGGTTTTAACTTATAAATTTTAGTTGACTGGTCACAAATTGTGACCGGTTCATGCATAGTTTAAATTTATTAATTGCGCATCATCTGTACACCCTTCAAATTTCTTCAGGCCCGTTTTACTTAAAATAAATACTGCTTTAGTCAATGGAGCGAAAAATTAGTCAAACATCTATAAAAAATTTCTAACAGGAATGGTTCTATTTCCCTTCAAAAAATTGCAACACTCAATTAAAATTGATATTCCACTGCAACAATCAGTTTATTGCAAATGATATTTTCTGCCGATTTTAACGATTGCAGATCAACCGCAAGCGGGTAAAAGATTTGATATATATCACCGGCTTTTATTGAAATCTTTTTGAAATCATACCCTGCCATTATCGAATATCCCAAACAGCTGTATGGATAATCAACAAGATCGTGACAATTATTCAACAGAAACTCCGGATTGATGCTAAACCCTTTGTAATGAATTCTGAATCCTGCCATATAATCCAGCCGCTTCAGGGATATTTTGCTTCTGTATGCTTTATCGGAATAAACCATGTTACGGGCAGATAAATAAATAGTGTAAAGCACTTCATTAAAAGCTGCAGGGCTTTTTAGATAATAGTCCCCAAAAGAGACAGTCACAAACGATAGATTCTGGAAATCATCGGGTACAGAAATTTGAGCCCGGTCGGTTTCAATAAAATCTTTTACATCCGAACTGCTTATCGAATAACTTGTATAAATAGCATTCGAAAAATGGGCTAACTGAAGACTAAGGACTTTAATATGTAACAGGGCTGAAAAGTCATATCCGAAACCGAATGTCTGGCTAAATAAATTATCATTCCCGATGATATTGTACGTTAATCCCAGCGCGAGCTGGAGATTTGAATTACCCTTTTCATTAAGCCGGATTAATTGTATGTACTGAACCGCAGGTGTAAAAACATAATTTTTTTGGTCGGAATCATATACACTAATTCGAATAGGTGGACAACTTGACACAAATGGGGTCTTATAGTTGCTCGTCAAAAATCCCTGAAGACCTATACCAAATTCCGCTTTTTTCAGGAGGCTATTTTGTGATTTAACCACTTTAAATCGCGTGTTCATGCGGAAGTTATCAAATATATTGGGTTTCGTATCCAGAAATTTTAAAAAAGAATACGAGCTTAAGGACATTTTGAATCTCACGGTATCCGGAAGGCTGGACCTGAGGTTGTACTGAAGATCGAACGATTCATGGAAATATTGGCCTGTGGCAGGTAAAAATGAAATAATACCCAGGTATAAAAGCAACCGAATTTTCATTTTATTTCCATTTAAGTATTAGCGATTGGCTTTGTTGGAAATCATCGCATATTTATAAAACAGTCAAAAACTAACTGCCTTTAATTTTTACTACCGAAACCGGAAACTCTATAATTTCATGTAAAAATAATGAAATTCTATAAAATCAGAAAGAACATTAATCGGTTCATTAGAAAACATTGGGCTATTCCACCACTCTCCTATTCCAGTAAATAATTCACCAGTTTATTGCGGTTGCCGATCAAAAGGTTCAATTGATCATTTCCATCCAGGCTTCCTATGGCAAAGGAAGTTGTGCCTTTTAAAACGATGTTTTTAAATGCCTGTCCGTTTTTATCAACGATCAAAATGTTTCCTGTTTTGGTTTCACGGATGCCGATGTAATCTTTCCCTTTACCATTTGTGAAAAATACCGGTTTTGATTTTACTTTGTCCGGTAAAGTCTTCTCAAGAACAATCTTTTTGAACCGGTCGAATACAATCAGCTTTGTGCTGTCAATAAAAATAAAATCTTTCGATTGGTTTCCTGAAAAATCCGCATAGAAGAAATAATGGTTTGGACTAAAATTACCAAATGTGGTGCTGCTTGTCTTTCCGTCTGCAGTTATGTAAACCAGTTTTCCGGCAACATCCGTCGTGAGGAATGGTCCTTTATCGTTGGTTTCATTGTTATAAATAGAAGCGTTTTCAGCCTGATGAACGTCTTTTTTTAGCTTGATTCTGTCCTCACCCCTGCGGTTTACAATCGTCACATTTCCTTTTTGATCTGTGATAAACAGGTAGTCTTTTCCATTATCTGCAAGATACTCAACCCGACGGGTAACAGCCGCTCCGGCCTGCACTTTTTCCCATCCTTCCACCAATTCTCCGTTAATCGTGTAGTTGTAAATCTTGTTATCATCAAGCGCAAGGATCAGGCGGTAATCCTTTTTCCCGTCATAATCTATTACCGTAACTGCATTGGTCGCTCGTGTGATCAGTTTTATGGGAAAAGGTGAAACATTTTCACCCTTATCTATCAAAAGAAACAAATAGTTTTCTGTATTGAAAAGGTATTGAACAGAATTATCTTTTGAATTTTCCACTTCATAAACAGGGCTCATAGGGGCTTCGGGTAATTGCACCTTCCACTTAATTTTTAAGTTGTTATCTATAAGGTACATATTTTGCAGACTGTCAAAAACGATCACATTCATTTTTCCCTCCGGGCTCCTGACAAGGTAAGGCCGGTCAATAATTGCCGATTGCAGCTCGATTTCCCGGTTCGATGGTAGCGGTTCCTCATACGAAGGATTGTATTTCAGGTAAAAGTTTGTATAAAACATGCGGTTGCTGTAACTATATTGTACACCAAACCCCTCGAAATTACGGACCGCACTGTCAGCAGCAGAGAGAATCTTTGAAATGCTGTCATTCATCAACGAATACAGAAGGTTGGGTGAATTCCGGATGTTGCAATAAAAAAGGATATTCGAACGATCAGAAAGGTTGTTGGCGAAATTCTTAAAATTGATGTCTTCGGCCAGTGTTGTGTTTTCGTAAAAGCTTTTGATCACAGTTTTCAGCACATCCGGGTTATTGGCCAAAACAATATACTCTTTAATGGTGAGGTAATAATTTTCGCTGATCATGTCAAACATGGGCCCGAATAAGGCAGGAATCAGATCCGGTACTTCCAGCTTTTTAATGGTATAATCGCCTGTTTTTTCTTCAAAAGCTGCTTTCTTTGAATTTTCGGCAGAGCGGCTAGCCAGCCTGTCTAAAAACTTTGCTGCCTCTTTTACATCCTTGGTGCGGATCACCACGAGAGAATTAGTCCTAAAGGTACCGTTTCCGCTCAAAGTGGCAACAGCAAGCTCATTTCCAACCAACGAAAGAAACTCCTCCTGAAGATTGACTCCGAATTGCTTGTTCAGGTTTTCGATACGTGCTTCAAAATCCTGCAGGGTGTTTTTAACAGCCAGATAACCTAACATCTTAGCGTAATAACCGCTAAGTCTTTCCAGACCGATTTCAAGCAGGGTCGAAACATGGTAAGGCAGGATTTCAGGTATCGTAACCAATTGAGGATCCTGTCTGAACCGGTCGAGGATATCGGAAACCGAATCGGCTGTAATGGTATAGCCGTTCAATAGTATTTCATCACTTTTTAAATTGACATCCGCTTCGGTCCACTCCCCTAAATCGGCTATCTGACCAATAAGGGTTTGTGCATCAATACTGACCAGGCGTGAAACAAGGCCGGCAAAAGGTGAATAGTTTATATAGAGATTTGCATCCACATTCTTCCCTGCCGTTATTTCAACTTTGCGGAAATGCGGTTCATTGTTCAGTGGGTTACCCGACTCAAGCTGATCAATGGCACCGTTAACCAGTTCTTCGTCAAAGCTTCCGATGAAAAGTCCCTGATAAACGGTATATTTAAACAGGTCAGCCGATTCAGGCATGTTTACAAGACTAACCGTTGCTTCCCTGTAATCTTTTTGAAGAACTATGGAATTTTCCCCGTTCGATCGTTTAATGAAGCTTTTAACTTCGTCAGAAGTTGTCAAGGGTATTTCTGCAATATAAAGTACTTTTATGTCACCTGTACCGGATAAGAAAAAAGAGAGGTAAATCTGCTGCTCCTGATAAATTTCATTTACCTGGTAATCAGATGTCAACACAGAATCGATACGCAGGATTTGGCGATTGAGCTTTTTCACCGGCTCAATATTCATCAGATCTTTCCAGAAGGCTGTCTGTCCGGTCAGTTTTCTCAGGGTCGCTTGTGCATGTTTGATCTCGATAAAGAGTGGAGTTCGGGGCGAAATGGCCGAAATAGCAGGTTGCACCTTTGTATGAAGAGAATGATAATAGTGTCTGCCGAAAAAAATTCCGGCTAAAATGAACAGACCGATGACAATAATTAATAAGTATCTCCTCACATGCCTCATCACGATGCTTGTTTCATTGGGTTTAAACCCTAGCAAATTTAAGATAAAACAAGGAGGTTGGGTTAAAAAAACTAAAATTAACCTAACAGGATAATGTTAACAGAATGTTCAATGAATCTATAGATATTGAATTAAAAAAAAACCGGGCTAAAGCCCGGCTCAGAGACGAAAAGAAAAACTTTATTTTTTATCGGTGCCACCGCTCATTTCGGGTAAGTATTCCGAAACTTCATCGTACGAATTATTGACAATGTCTTTGTACTCTTCAAAAAATTTCATTTTTGAACCTTCCCCGTTTACTTCCTCATAATCTTTCCAGAAATGATCGTCCTGATCAAAGAAAGCATAATTCTTAAACCCGAATGCAATGGCTACATCGCGGCCTTTATCCGATTCAAACTGATTACGGTAGACTTCAAAATAATTCGGATAATTTTTCTTCTGGTAAACATTAACTACTTTTTCGAGCAGCGCTGTAAAACGATAGCCTTCCATGGGTTTAATGTCATAAACCGACCAGATTTCCTTGCCGGAAAAAGAACCTTCGGGCATGTACGAAACTTTATCATCCAGTTTCCAGTATTCGCCATCCGAAACTGATTCAACATACGGCATTACATTGTAATTCCAGTCATCGGTATGTTCTTTCGAATCGGGGCGGCTGTCGAGGTCGGTAAAGGTGCATGGACCCATAACCCAGGAAAGCTGACCGGTATACGGTCCTGTATTGGCCATCCAGACGCTGGCCTTGTATGGACCTGAGTTGTGGAACTTTTTGTTGTGATTGGCCATCGCTTCCTGAAATTCTTTCAGCTTGTCATTTTTTGGTTTCATGTACTGCGTTTCATACATTTTGTAATTTGTTTCCTGGGCAAAACTAAATGTAATGAGCAGGAATAAAGAGAGCATTAAGGTAATTGCCTTTTTCATTTTTAACTAATTTTAGATGTGATTAATTAATTTATTGATTTATATTGAAATTAGAAACGATGGATTATTTGAGGAAAATTTCACGCATGGTCTTTCGTCCGGTAATATCACGCATGGTTGTATAACTCGCAACGGTTTTCTGGAATTCATCACCCATGGCATCCCTCACCTTTTTTTCAACTTCATCCATCTTTTTATCCCTTTCCGGATTGGGATCCATAGAGGCATAATTCTCCATTTCCGTCATCAGGAGCAAATCGAAATCTTCAGGGTTCGAGGCTTCTCCCATTAAAATCTTATATGACTTGATTAGTTTTTCCTTGACCAGTTCGTCCATCGAAGCCTTCCAGGTTTTTGCGAGTCCTTTCAGGTAATCATCGCCCATATTGGCATGCAGCTTGACAAACGTAAGGTTCCAGACACTGCCCGAATTGTACAAATCCGAATTCTGAGCATTCATTTTAACTGTTATCAGCAATAAAATAAAAATAATGCTGATTGAAATCAATTTTTTCATGTGTAATGTTTTAAGTGATGAAATATATTCTTTGCAATGCTTAAACAAATGAGACAGAAAAATATATGATTCCAGGAGGTATTTAACTTTTTTTTAACAAAGGGGAAATAGCAGTCAATTGTCAATTATTGCCAGATATTAATGGGTTCACGACACATAAGCCTGAACCTTGAAAAAAGGGAAAATAGCAACATTTAATCTCAGGCAACATTAAATTCCAGAGACCGGGAGCAAATAACGGACTGGAACTTCTGTTAAAAATTTGTTAAAAAACTTAGAGACAGTAATAGTCGCCAAACTATATTTTCTTTGAATTGTTAAAACCTAAAAATCAATCTCAAATCTTATTTTTATGTATAAAGTAACGATGACGAAACTAATAATTCTGACAGTAATCTTAGTTGGAACTTATCTTTCCGGCTTTTCGCAGGTCAGCGTTGTATGGTCTGCGTTTTCGGGCGAACCTCCCGAAGGTGCCAAAGGTTTATACCTTGCAGTTGCTCCGGATGGAAATATTATCCAGGTCGGTTATACGGATGCCGGAGGCGGCGATCTTGATTTCTACGCAGCCAAATACGATACGACTGGACAGGTGCTTTGGCATACTCAGTTCCACAACGCATCTAATCCGGATGCACCGTTGGATTACCCGAGAGCCATGGCGCTGGATAACGACGGGAATGTTTATATTACAGGCGTTTCTCAAACCGTATCATTCCTCGATATCGACTGGGTTACGATTCGTATAGATGCAGACGGTTCTTTTAACTGGAGTTATGTGATACCCGCCAGCAATAATGTTGCGGCTTCGGGATATAGCCTGAAAATGGGTTCGGACAATATCCTTTATGTTGCCGGACGGACAGCAGAACGAATGACACTGGCACGGTTCGACCCTGACGGCAACCTGCTTGGCACTGCAACGGCAACCTCGGTATCGAACCAGCTTGGTTTCGGTGTCGACCTGACACTCGATAGCGACAACAATGTATTCATGGTAGGCAGGTTCGACGAGAATGAAGGCATTGCCAAATTCGATGCGGACGGTAATTTTTTATGGGCTGAAGCATGTCAACCCCAATACAATTACTACAACCAGTTCGATAAAGTCCTGCTAAATAAAACCGGAACGTCCCTGCTTATCGGAGGCACTGAATGGGGGGGATATCTGCCGGATGGCTCTCAGGTAAATAAAGTAACCGCCAGTTATGACTTCAGTGGCAACCAGCTTTGGTTCAATACATTTGATGATATGCAGGAAAATCAATCTTTTATAGACATGGAAACGGACAGCGATGGAAATGTCTATACCATGGGGCAAACCGTTGTGAATGATGCCAAAACATTTATCGATAAATATGATGCAAATGGAACGTTTCAGTGGAGGGTTGAAATCGACACAACCGGCAGCGATGATTTCACCGATATGATGGTAACAGCTAATAATTACATCGTTTGTGTAGGCAATGAAGGACGTATCTATGTTCTCGATGACCAGGGAAATTTCCATACGAAAGAGTTGCTCGATCCTAATTTGAACTGGACTTACGTCACGATGATTCCCGGCGATGATTACATTTATGCCTGTGGTTCAGGATATGCAGTTCAGGGTGGAACTCTTATGATGCGGCTCGATAAATTAACGGGATTACCGTGGGCTAATCCTTCCGGTATTCAGCTGACCTTAGCAGGAAAAAATTCAATTCTGCTTTATCCTAATCCGGCTGAAGATCACCTGAACTTTCAGTTACCATTAAAAGAGATGAACGAAAATGTGCTGATTCTGGACGAAACAGGCAGGATCGTTCTTTCGGAAAAAATTAAAGATAATAGCATCGATATTGCCCGGTTAAACAAAGGATTGTATATGGTAGAGATAAATGCCGGTTCGGGTAAACAATACAGTGGAAGCTTCATGAAGAATTAGGTTCTGAAATTTCAGGGAGAATATTTTCCAATTATCAAGTAAGTTTTCTCATACGATAAGTTTCTTGAATTTTCAACTATTGATTGGCATAGAGACAACATATAAGATTACTATAATCTCTTGTTCTTCTTTGTAATTTGAATGCAGGTCTTTCTGAAATAAATTATACAGTGCTACCAACTTATATTAAAACAGATTTAGAAGACTTGCTTTCCTCGCATTTAATCAGTTCTTGATAATCTCTTTTTAAGATGTCATTACTTATATATTCAAATTTCATTGTTCTATTTTAATATGGTACAGTAGAGTAGAGCCTGATAGCTTACCCAAAACTAATATCCAAAGATAATAATTATGTTAAAGCTATCAGCACCCCCTTCATCAAACCGTGCATGAAGTTTTCCCTCACACGGCTTACCGATAGAGTTCTTCATTGAGCTTTCGCAAGGGTTTTCAAACGCGCATACTTTTCTAAGTCTAACAGCCCTTTGTCTTTGACAAAGATGCTGTATGGCCGTTGGCGTAACTGCTTGTGCGCTTTCCTTCCTTTACTTTTCAACCACTTGAACAGTTTATAATCCAAATGTTTAATTATAACCTTGACCGTTTCCCAGATGTGTGTTACTTTGCTTATCGAAAAGTAATTCAACCAGCCTATCAGCAACGAGTTCAATTTGTATATCAAGGGTTCTATCTTCCAGTGTCTCCGCTTGCGTAATAGCTCACGGATTTGTGTAAACAATTTCGACCTTGATTTCATACTTGGGCGCACGTTCGTGTAATTCTTACTGTTCCATTTAAACTTGGAACGGATTACCCTAAACTCAAACCCAAGAAAATATAAACTCTTTTTGTTGATGTGTAGAATGGACGTCTTTTCTTTGTTTATCGTTAACCCCATCCGGTTCATCAGCGATTCCAAATATTTCAGGATTTCCCTGCTGTAGTAATAATTCCCCATCAACACAAAATCATCGGCATAGCGAACTATGCGAATGCTTGCTTTGGCAAATTTACCTTTGGGATTAGTTACTATCCGGTCAAATGCGTGTAAATAAATATTGGACAATAATGGAGAAATTACCCCTCCTTGTGGTGTTCCTGCCGTTGACTTGATCAATTCCCCATTGCGCATTTGCTTTGGGGCAGTTAACCATTGTCCGATAATGTCCAGAATTCCTTTATCTCTGATGCGTTCTTTAAGCATTATAAAAAGTTTGTCATGAGGGATGGTATCGAAGTATTTCGACAAATCTGCATCGTAAATGAACTGATGCCCCTCATACAAGTTCTTCTTAATTTGCTTAACTGCATCTTTTGCCCCACGCTTGGGTCTAAATCCGTAAGATGTCTCGATAAAATCGGCTTCCCATAAGGGTTCGATAAGCATCTTTACCGCCATCTGGACAACCCTGTCTTTGATAGTCGGGATGCCTAACATCCGGAATTCACCTTTCTTCTCTTTCGGGATTTCAACATTCCGAACTGCGGAGCATTGATAGGTATTGGTGCGCAATTCGGTTTGTAATTCGGACAGAAATTTATGTAGTCCATATTTCTCAATGTCCGAAAAACTGACCTTGTCAACACCCGTTCCTTTTGAGTAATTCTGCTTTACACGTCGCCAGGCTTCTACCAGCACATAGTCGAAACACATTTTGTCTTTCAAGCTATATGCCTTGAAGCTTTTGTCTTGCTTGGCCCTAATGTATAGCTTCCTTTGAAAAACACGAACCTGCTCATCGGTCATTGCTGTCGATGGACTTACTAATAGATTTTCATCAATATAGGTCGTTCTGTCTTTCATATTAGCTTCTCTAAAGTAAAGCCCCTTCCCTATCCATTGGTTTTGTTGTCCTTTGGGTCAAACAGTACTATGGGCTTCTCCGACTTCTCTTGTTCCCCTCCCGAACTTCGCTATGCTTATATCGGGTTGTTTAAGATTGCCATCCTTTAAAACAAGAGACCTCCCACGTTCCGCTGTTTTCCATCTATAACCACGCCACCCCTTTGACTCCGGTAGATCGTTGTACTTCAAGTTGCTGTTGATCCATACAACGTAGCAGGGTTCGATGACCGTCAAAACTCTCCCCAATCTACGGATACACATCTCGAAGCTACTTTGGGTTCACGCCTGAAGCATTACGGCTTGGTTATTTGAGCATGCAGAGCTTCAGTGTCACCCTTACGGGCTTATCTGTCTACAGCTCTTCTAAGTGAACAGCAAATTGCTTAGACAGGATTTACACCTGCTGGAAAACTACAGCCTCGTGGCACACTAACGGTTTGAATATGGTGCGTTTGGCATTTCAACGCTCATATTTTTCAATTTACTATTATGTTTGTTAATTGCTATCATCTTCATATTTAGCACTATCTGCCAAATGCACTATATTTTTTGTTGAACTAAATCCCGCTTTGGCGGGATAGCTTTTCAAAAATACCCGATTCTTTCCATATCTTGTAAATTATTCACCATAAATAATTACCCTCTACTCAGCATAGTCTCCTGACTATGCTGCATGGGGTTATAATCTCCGATTATTCTTACAATAAATCAATTTCGATCAATGCATCAAAATCATCACAATAATTTCGAGCGCTGCTATATAGATAATCTTCCGCTTTTTCAACAATACCTGACCTTACCGGATTTTGATGTACATAATGCAACCGTTGATCGATCATTTCATTCGTTGTTAACTCTACTGCATGATTTTCATGTGTCCATAACTGATACTTTGAATTTCTTTTGTGCTTTCTGGCTGCAAAAGCCATTTCGCTTAATAACCACCTTTTCCTGCTTTCATTAACATTTTCTATTTCATCCAATATACGGTTCGCCGTGAATTTTTTCATATCCCTGATGGTTTCAGATAATGATCCATTATCTGATTTTAAAATCAAATGTACATGATTTGACATGATTACCCAGCCAAATACCTTTAAATGCTTGTTTTTGCGGCAATATTCAAGTGATTCAATGAAGAGATTCCTGTAGGAAAGCCGCGTGAACACATCAAGCCAAAATACAACCTGAAAAGTTACAAAGTAAATTGCCTCAGTGTCCCTGGTTTTGTAAGCTTCAGACATTATATATTGGATCTTTATGGTAAAATTAAATAAAATCCAGAGATTTTAACCCCACCCGGCTTAGTCTGGAGACTACGCCGAGTAAGGGTTACAAAGTAAATTGCCTCAGTGTCCCTGGTTTTGTAAGCTTCAGACATTTTATATTGGATTTTTATGGTAAAATTAAATAAAATCCAGAGATTTTAACCCCACCCGGCTTAGTCTGGAGACTACGCCGAGTAAGGGGCAATAAAATATACCGCCTGTTATGCGGCCGTGCATTTTTTGTTTTAGCCAAAGAGCCTTGAAAACCATGTTTTGTAAATTAATGATTCATCTAAAGTGTCAGCGTAGTAATTTTTTTTCTTAATTTGTTTTAAAGTAGATAGTGTAAGATAGAGTGATAATGTATTTTTGTTAAACTGATTTGGGTATCCCATTCCGAAATAAATCTCATATATGAATCCATCTACTTCTATCATATCATTTTTGCTGAAATGAAGTTTCCCTTCAAATTTTTCAAAATCATATTTAATATGGTAGTTTGTCTGCAGATATGTAGTGCATTTGCGGCCTTTTGTAAAACTATGTTTTTCACCGTTTGGCCCAAAATGATAGTCCAAATAATAATTTAAACTTCCAGTTATTTCATCTTTAGTGATATTAGAAATAAGCAATGGACAATTATTAACTATTTCTCCTTTAAATTTTTCGTATGGATAAGGATTTTGAAAAATCTCAGGATGATTCTTCTTCCACTCCTCTTCTTGCAAGGATGTTAAATTATTTGGCATACTTGGAAGTTCCTTATACCATTGTAATAGTTCTTTAATTTCCATGCTATGTAATTCTATGTTTTGCCTTTCTTTTGCATGCCGCATAACGGATGGCAATATGGCATGAAGCGGATTGCGAGCTGTTCAGTATCAAACCGTGATGAAGCCAAAACGGGCTAAACCAGCTCCAATTAAGCACTTCACCGCTTTTTGCTATATTGCGTGTTAGCGTTTCGTGCTTTTTTCTATTCACCACCATTAAGTTTCTCCCAGACCCGTTTGTAGTCTGTTCCAGTCATTACGGAATTTGGCGGCCGAACCCTTTCCCATGTACTGGAGTCTAATGAATTTATCCAAATACTTACTTCATTTGAACTTTGAGCAAAAATCTGACCATGACAAGATGCATTATATAATTCCCCGACTTTTTTAGCAATACTTCTTGGGATGTTGTTCTTTCTCATTAATACGGCTTCATCAGTATTTACTCCATAGTGCAATAAAGCAGGAAGATTAGCCATTCGTTTCTTCTCTGTATCATTTAAGTTATCCCAGTCTGCACCACTATTTGGCATCTTTTGAATTGCTGCCAAACCCCAAGTTGCAGCATTTGCCATATGCGAATACATTGCTCTAGTACACTTTTCTATTCTTTTTCTTGAATCAGTTTCATTTGAAAAATATCTATCAGCAATAAAATTGATTGATTTACCATTAACCCAATCTATCATCATTTTAGAAATAGAGGTTCTATCAAAAGGACTAGCTCCACTCGACAATTGCTCTATTGAAGAAAGTATTTCAGGAGTTTGCAACATAATGCCAATAAGTTTCTGCAAACTATGATTTTGCTCTGAAAACAGCTGACTTTTATGCCAATCATTTGAATTTAAATTTGCTTCTCTTAGACCACCCCAAAGTTTACCAATAGATATCGTAGAAAACCCAGTAGAATCAGAAATTTTTGCATATCCAGGATTAATGCTTTCCGCATAACTTCTTAAATTAGATCTTAAATAATGTTTTTGTTCTGAATTAAGTTTATTATAACCAAATGTATCTATGAGCCTTTGTTCTAAACTCGAAATGAATGTTCCAAGATTTTCACTTTGTACGTAAAGATGAGATATGTATTGAAGTAAGCCAGACCATCTTGGGTCTCTAAAAAGCCACCTTTCAAAGTTAACTCCAGGGTTTGCTAAAGCTGTGTTAATTATATCTACAAGCTGTGATTTTAAAACATCAGCCGCACTTTTTACATAATTTGATATTTTAAGTAGTTCTTGTTCGTTTTTGGAAATAATCCCAACCCAACCAAGAGATTGTTGCCCTGCTCTACCAACACGACCAGCAATATTCCAAAAATCTCTAACGGGCATTTCATATGTGCCTTTAGGACTTGAATATTGGTAAGAACTCATAATAACAGATGATATAGGGAAGTTAATTCCTTGAGCAATAGTAGTCGTTGCAACAATTGCTTGTAATTTCCCTTTAGACATCAAATCTTCAATTAATATTTTTATTTCATCTGGTAAAGCTGAGCTATGAACCCCAATTCTTTTTCTCAAACATTCAGATAGAGAAAAATCACATCCCAATTCATCTTCAATGAATCTTCTTACAAGTTCGACATCTTCATCAATCTCAAATTCTTGAGTGATAGTCGAACAAATGTTATTAGCAATATCAAATGCATCGCTAGGATTTCTTGCAAGGATAACAGTGGGTTCTTCAATGTTTATTATTTTACTACCCAGTACCGATGCGAATAATTTTTTGCTAGATAAGCTAGAAAATGTAGGGTCATTATCTTCAGAATTCGTTAATAAAATATCTTCTTCTAATTGATAAGTACCTTTATTTGTTAAAAGGGTTTTTAATTTGAAATTATAATCTCTCCTACAACCATTTTTAACCAGAGCACCTATGACCCTTTCATTGGGTTGCCACCAATGTAAGCTCAACTGCAATTCTTTTCCTCTTTCTCCACCTAACCAAGTCGCAATTTCATTTGAATTAGAAACGTCTGGAGTCATTAAAAGGAAATTAGCTTTTTCACAGTCTGACTTAATTGTTGATAACAAAAATTCTAAATTAAGTCCTCGTGTTGCTTCTTCAATATTATGAGCTTCATCAACTACAGCTAATACAAGAGGTCTATTTTCTTTAGTCCCATATTCTTGTCTTATCATTAAATGTAATTTCTCATAAGTTGTCACAAGCACATCAAAAGCCCCTTTTTGTGTACCATTTATCATTATTGAATCTTTTTCCATTAAAGATTCCTCAAAACCATCAAGGTCTAATGCTCCACTTACTTTTTCAACCCTAACATTTATTGGAGCTAAATCTCTTTTTAATTCGTTATAAATCTGATTTACTAATGCACGTGTGGGCACAACATAAGCTACCCAACCACCATCCTCGGCAAATTGATTTAGAGCCATTAAAATCCTGTATTTAGCAATCATAGTTTTGCCACTAGAGGTTGGTAAATTCACTACAACTGCATTATAGGCAGGATTAAAAATTTCACCTAAGGCTTCCTTTTGAGGATATAGTAATTCAAAAACACCTTGATGCTCTTTTTCAGAGATAAACTTATTAAATCGCGAAATTCTTGAATTAACACCACGAGTATTATACCAAATTGTATTTCTAATCAATTTAAAAGAAAATGCTTCAAAAAACTGAAACAGAAGTTGCAAACTTATATTTTCTGACTTAACCGCAAATTCATTGGCATAACCAATATGAAATTGCACCTGACTTTCAGGCTCTAATGGTCTTCCTTCAATTAAATATTTAGCAAGTATTTCAATTGATTTTGCAAAGTGATAAAGCGAAATTAATTCAGATGCTCCATAGGGTCGACTTTCCTCATTCACTTGATTTAGAAAATTCTGCTCAAATTGAGTCTGCTCTGAGCGTAATGCTTCAATTTGATGGATTGATTCATTGATATCATTCCAATCATTTTTTCTAATCAAGCCGACTAAAGCTTTAAATGATGTATTTAATAATCGGGAATTCCAGTTTTCGGAAATTGGAAGATCGTCTATTTTATTTTGTTGATTTTTTAAATACTGTCTAACCAAATGCCATCCTTCTCCAAGATAACCAAAAGAAATTATTTTTATATACTCAAACACAGCATATTCATTATCAAGTTCTATGTCGCACTGTGCAGCTATATCGAAATAGGTAGAACACAATGCTTTAAATTCCTCACTGTTTTGATTATTCCATATTTCAACAATTCTTAATTCACAAAGATTTTTTGCTTTTTCAAGTTCTGAATGTTCCTCTCTACTTAAGGCTTCATCTTCAAAACGATTTGATATTTTTGCTTTCTGAATAAGCATACCAATACCATTAAGCATATCAGGATATGCATTTTTAAGGTAGCGATATTTAATTTCTATGCTCATTCTTCTGTATTGCTAGTAATAATATTACGCCAATTTGATTTTTGAATTGAAGTATATAATGCGATTAACTTTAAACCAATAGGATTTAAAATAGTTGTTTTAATTCTATTATAACTTATCGATACATCTTTATGGTCTGCTTCAACGTCTCGAATAAGAACTCCAATTAGCTTGTAAAGCTGATTATTCCCATAATAAGACAGAAGTGCAGAATTATAATCCAACTTAAAAAGATGGTCTTCTGGCAAATCTCTAGTTTTGCTTTTCAAATAAGTAATAAGAATCTGTCTTTTATTTCTATTATTGTATAAATCCTTTAATTGGTTTTCTATTCCATCTGCTTTAGTCATAACCTGAGGTGGTCTATTAGCCGTTTCTGAGGAGGTTTTAACCTCTCCAAATAAAAACAATACATTTCCTTCGGATTCAATAAAGCCAACTAGATCAGCACCTGTTTTATTTCCCTTAGGATTTCTTGCATCTCTCAGCTCATTCCAATGAAAACGACATTGAAAATTTTCTTCAAGTATAACTTCTGCAAGAGCCTCACCAATTCTCCAATTTCTTAAGTCATCAGGTGCTGCATTTTCAAGAGCCTGAATGTCCGCAAGTAAATTTTCTGATAGGCTAAATCCAGTTTCGAGAAGTCCTGTTAATTCTGAGATTCTATCTTGATGAACTTCAATATCTATGAGATTATCAAACACAGAACCACTAAGAATTTGCGTAAATTCAGTATCATTAAGAGACATTCCTTGATACCCTCTTAAATTATTATCTGATTCTATATGTTCAAAATGCGTTTCCAAATTAAAGGCAAATTTAGTTTTTTATTCTGCTCATATCAATGTGGTTTCGATTTTTAGCATGAACGCTAACTATATTATAACAGGAACTTTTTTCCCGTTTACAACCCATACAGGATCAAATATAGGAATAAAATTCTCCTTTTTACTTAGCAAAACTCCCTGGTCTATTCCTGTATTCTGTTTCATCCTCTCTAGTTCCCTTCAAAAATATTCGAAAATCAATCATTCCAAAAAAATTTCTGCCCAATTATTCAACCGTCTATCAGCAACAACAGGCT
This sequence comes from uncultured Bacteroidales bacterium, assembly GCA_963761195.1. Taxonomy (GTDB): domain Bacteria; phylum Bacteroidota; class Bacteroidia; order Bacteroidales; family JAADJA01; genus JAADJA01. The sequence continues at coordinate 211,200 of CAVXGA010000020.1, read as the reverse complement.
AAAGCACTTTAATGGCGGCGGAAACGTGCCGTCCGGTCATTCGTTCTGGTTGTCTGGTTGTTTGCTTTCATTCGTAAAAATCAGGCAACGCTAAAGTACCGAAATTTCAATTCCATTTTATACATCGCTTTAATTTATATACATTCTAAACTTGTTTTCCGTTTGGTTTATCCGGTATGTAAGGCAATGGCAGTGCATCGGAGAACATTTTTTCCGGTTCTGATAATTCATGTTTATGTCAGGAGTTTCATGCCTGCGGCCGGTTAAATTTTTGTCCGGTTTAGCTGCTCCGGCATTTTACTCCGGCATACCGGATTTTTGCTCAGATGCCGGAAATACAAGGGCGACAGACCATTTGACTGCTGCAAATCACCTTCGGACGACGGCAAATCACCTTCGGACGACAGCAAATCACCTTCGGACGACGGCAAATCACCTTCGGACGGTAGCAAATCACCTTCGGACGGCAGCAAATCACCTTCGGACGACAGCGAATCACCTTCGGACGACAGCGAATCACCTTCGGACGGTAGCGAATCACCTTCGGACGACAGCGGAGCACCAACGGAGGGCGGCAAATCGCCTTCTGACGATAGCGAATTTAGCGTACGGACGGCGGCTGACGGCCATCTGATTATTTTCGATACTGTACGTAAACCTGCACACACTTAACTAAACGCGCGGAACATTCGAAAATATGCTGCTCATCAATGCCGGAGCAATCCGCAATACAATTTGCAAATCACTGCATCCCGATCCGGAAAATTATTAGAATGCTTTACGTAGTATCTCTCTATTTAATTACATCCATCTTATCTTACTGTTATCAGCTAAAAGCAAAAACATTTAAGAATTAGCATATATCTTAGAGACTGTTTAAAAATGATAAAACTATTGTTATTTAATGCCACAAATACACAAACGCACAAAGTTTCACCAAGGGATCTGTTCATTTTCAACTCTTTGTGTTTTCTTTGCGTTTTAGTGATTTAGTGGCAAAATTGATACATTCAAATTTTTTATTGAATTTTTTTTTAAACAGTCTCTTAGAGTCTTTGAGTTTGTTGCCTAAGGCATTATCCGAAAGAGTCCTTCGTCCCGTCGAAAGGAGTAGTGAACAGATCCCGCCGCTAAAACTTTCGTGCATCAGTCCGGTACAAAGAAGTCCTGACCTTTTATCCCTGCCTGTTACGGTAATCCGGACCTGCATTGTCAGTAAAATTCTAACGGGAAACATTATCTGTAAAAAGATTGGTGGATTTATTGAACCGGGAGTGGGCAACGAGCTATGGCAGATTACCTGATGGGTAAATACAGTGATAATCCACGGCTGATAAAATCGTTTTTCCAGGTAGGCAAGCTGCGGTCGCGGAAACGGAAAAATAATCCGGACAAAAATCACCGTGCTCTGAATGAATTGGTTTCAGCGAATTGAATAGTCTGCATTGATCACAACCCTTACTTTCTTGTACATATCCGAACCCATCGAAGAGTAATATCCTCCGCCGCTTTCACCCGAAAGGGCCTGGTCTCTGTCGATGATGGTAAACAGTCCCTGGCTGGCTTTTCTCAGCTTGCCCAGCTTCGTGTTGCTCTCTTTTGTAAACTGCCCGGCAGCGATTTTTGCATTGTCAATAGCTTCGATCAGCATTTCGGGCTTTATGTCTTTCAGCTTCGTGAAAATATAATTGACCGATCCCTGGTAATCATTTGCATTGCTCAGCATTACGCCGGCTTTTAACAGGTCATCCGTCATCCGGCTTACTTTCTGAATGGTTTCGACATCCGTACTGCGAACCTGTATTATTTTATCGATGATGAACCTGAAGCTGGTCCCGATATCGTTGTTATATTCCTGTGCCTTTTTATCATTCACGATCAAATCCTTCTGGATGATATCTTCCTGTTTGATCCCGTTACGGATAAGGAAATCAATCACTTTGTTTTTGGCTTCCTCAATCGCTTTGCTTCCTTCACTTAAATCGTTGTCTGCGATCCGTGTTTTGATGGTCCACACCACAAAGTCCGATTTTACTTCGCGCTCCGAAAATCCTTTTACCGAAATATACCGGTCGTCGGTTCGGAAGCGTTCCAGCGCCTTACCCAGTATCATGGCACTAATTATCAATCCTGCTGTTAATGCCAATGCAATTGGTATTGAATATCGCTTTTCCATGAAATTTTAGTTAACGTTTAAAATTATTGATTTCCAATTAGAATGTACCCAGATTATAAACTCATTTTATAACGAAATCTTATTTATAACGATAAAGTTAATGTGATTTAATGACATGGCGCAACCGTCCGCTTGTGCCTTTATTCAACACTATTTTCTCACCGATCACCTGACCGGAACCAGGCTGGTCCTGAGCTTATCAACCATTAGCGTGTTCTATAATAGTATCCTGCTGCTTAGCTTTTGTCCTGCAGCATCATCGAGCCACCAGATTAATTCGCCCCCGGCCGGACGGATAAATGAAGCCGGCAAAAGCTGCCATCCTTCTTTCCGCTCAATAATCTGCACCACTTTAGTTGCCTTGCTTTCTCCGGTAACAATAAAAAATACCTGTTTGGAATTGTTTATCAGCTTTCCCGTAGCTGTTATCCTTTTCTGCTTTGATACAGGATGCATGTTTACTTCGAAAAGCTTTTCAGAATGGAGAAGTGCAAGACTATCAGGAAAAATAGAGGCCGTATGACCGTCTTCTCCAAGTCCGAGCATAAACAGGTCGAACTGAGGAATGTTGTTCCAATGGTGAAGCAGTTTGTCCACTTTCCCGGCATATCTTTTTGCTTCAGGGTCAGGGTCGTTTTCACCCCTGATCCTGAAAATATTTTCCTCCGGAATTTTTATGTGCTGCAGCAAGCTTTCCTTCGCCATTTTAAAATTACTGTCATCGCTGGTTGGAGGTACACACCGTTCATCGCCCCAGAAAACAAGCACATTCGCCCAATTGATTTTATCATTGTAATTTTCGGCAATGTATGTAAAGATAGTTCGTGGTGTGGAACCTCCTGACAATGCGATGGAATAATATTGTCCTGCCGGAGTTTTCGAAATATCTTCTGAAATTCTTTTAGCAAATGCGGCGGCCAGCTCTCCGGCTGTGGCGAATACCTGAATTGATCCGTTCATCATCATAACTCGCAATAAATTCCGTCGTCCGACAGGTTTTTACAGGGATACCGCCAGGTCATTTCATGGTCTTCAATCAAATCGTCGGCTTTCTCAGGTCCCCACGTTCCGGCCGGATAACCGTACACGGGAATGGAGGGTCATTCTTCCAGGCATTTAATACAGGATCCAGAAACTTCCATGTTGCCATTACACCGTCATTCCTTGCATATAACGTTGAATCGCCGGTCATGCAGTCGAGAAGCAACCGTTCGTAAGCTTCGGGAATTCTTAGAATGGATAATTCAGAATAATGAAAATCCATGTTCACGTTCTGAACATCGAATCCGGAACCAGGCGTCTTCATTCCAAATTTTAAAAGAATGCCTTCGTCGGGCTGAATTCGTATAACCAATTGGTTGCACGAATCAATTGCACCCTTTCGAGAAAAAAGGTGGTGCGGTGTTGGTTTAAAATGAATAACAGCTTCTGATACACGCGTTGGCAGATGTTTGCCGGTTCTTACATAAAACGGAACATCACCCCACCGCCAGTTATCGATATAAAATTTAAGTGCTGCATACGTCTCTGTTTTGGAATTCGGATCGACACCTGCTTCTTCACGATACCCTTTAACTTTAACCCCTTTAATCGTTGAAGAGGAATATTGCCCGCGGATGGTGTACTTATTTATTTCTTCTTCCTGATAGGGACGAAGCGATTGAAATACCTTCACCGTTTCGTTCCTTATCGCATCCGATGACGTCGAAGAGGGTGGCTCCATAGCAATTAATCCAACCACCTGCAACAGATGGTTTTGGATCATGTCGCGCAACGCACCCGAACCCTCGTAATAGCCACCGCGTTTCTCCACGCCAATATTTTCGGCTGCTGTAATCTCAACATGATGGACATAATTTCTGTTCCATAAGGGTTCGAATATTCCATTGGTGAACCGTGTTACCAGGACATTTTGTACCGTTTCTTTACCCAGGTAGTGATCGATGCGGTAAACCTGCTCTTCAAGCCAGTCTTTTTTGAGGCTTGAATTAAGCTCAACAGCGCTTTGCAGATTATATCCGAAAGGTTTTTCAATGATTACCCTTTTCCATCCGTCAGCCTGGCTGTTCAGCTTATTTATGGCGAGATTCTGCGGGATTACTCCATACAGGCTCGGTGGTGTTGAAAGATAATAAATGGAATTGCCGCTGATTCCAAGAGTGTTTTGCAACCCGGAAAGTTTTACTGCCAGGTTCTTGAAGGAAGCAGGGTTATTGGCATCAACAGGCTGATAAAATATTTTCTTCAGGAATGCATCGACCTTGTCCCTGCTTTTGTCTTTTTCGTTCGAAAACGTTTGTAACCCTTCATCCATTTCTTTCCGAAAGTCATCATCGCTCATTTCGGTGCGGCTTGCCCCGATAATTGCAAATTTTTCGGGCAGGAGGCTTTGAATTTCCAACGCATAAAGTGCAGGTATAAGTTTTCGTTTGGTTAAATCTCCCGACGCACCAAAGATAACCAGGATTTGATTTTCAGGTTTGCTCATGGTTATTTAGTTTTCTTTTGTCTTCACCGCGTGTCCTCCAAATTGATTTCTAAGCGCTGCCAGTACTTTCATGGCAAATGATTCGGTTTGCCGCGACTGGAACCTTGTGTAAAGTGAGGCGGTGATAACGTGTGCCGGAACATCCAGTTCCATAGCAGTCTGTACGGTCCACCTTCCTTCGCCGCTATCCTGAACATAATCCTCCAGTTTTTCAAGTTTCGGATCTTCTTTAAATGCATTCACGGCAAGTTCAAGAAGCCAGCTTCGGACAACACTCCCATACTGCCAGGCATCGGCAACTTTGGTCAGATTGATGTTGTAGGGCGACTTTTCAAGGATTTCAAATCCTTCTGCTAACGATTGCATCATACCATATTCGATACCATTATGGACCATTTTAACAAAATGTCCGGCACCGGATTCGCCACAATAAACATATCCGTTTTCAGGAGCTAAGGTTTTAAATACCGGTTCCAGAAAATCAGCAGAAGCTTTGTCGCCTCCATACATCAGGCAGTAACCGTTTTGCAATCCCCACACTCCGCCGCTGGTTCCGCAATCAAGATAATGTAACCCTTTATCAGCCGCTCTTTTTCCACGTTCACGTGAATCTTTCCAATAGGAATTACCCCCATCGATGATGACATCGCCTTTTTTAAGAAGACCCAGCAGAATGTCTACGTTGTCATCGACTGGTTTTCCCGATGGAACCATCAGCCATACTATTTTTCTTTCGGGCAATTTACTGACCAGGTCTCCGACAGAGGCTGATGCCACTGCACCTTTCGTTGCCAGCTCAGCAACAGGTTCCTTGCTTCTGTCCCAAACAACCACCTCGTGGTCACCTTTTAGCAAGCGCTGAACCATATTAGCGCCCATTTTCCCAAGTCCGATAAATCCAATTTTCATAGTTTACGTTTTAAAGGAATTAACAAATTAACCTTTGCTGATAATTTTTTAATTGATTTACAGATGCTATTTTACTTCTTAATTGCTAATTAAATTCGTCATGATATGTAATCCATTTGTTTTTCAGAAAATGTCCTTCACTATTTTTTATTTACTACTTATTAATTATAGCACCACTATCGCCGGCAAACTACGATAAATTCCTTCGAATCGCCGGTCAGCTCATGCTCTGAAAAATCTCCATATAGAGTGAACATGCCAAATTTTGAGTTGTTCAAAAGATGTTCCAGTTCGTACCTGAAAAATAACCGCAAATCTGTTTTCCATTCCCTGCTTACCATCTTTCCGTCTTCTTCCCATTCGAAACGAAAGGTAATATGGCTTATTTGCTTGATAAGGTCGGCATGCATGGTCGAATATCTTTTCAGTACCTTTCCCGGTGCATATTCACCTGTAAAATCATTGACATTATCGAGGCCCTCCAGCAACAGTTTGAGGTTGGGGACAAAAAGATCAAAAATGAATTTCCCACCACGTAATAAATGCGCATGAACTTTGTTCAGTGCTTCAAGTTGCTCATCCACGGTGATCAGATGCATAAAAACCCTGAATGGCGCTATGATCAGGCTGAACTTTTTATCCATTTCCAGGCTGCATAAATCCTGAACCTGAATCCTGACATGTTCTTTGACAGGCAACTTCTGCTTTAATACTTCAATCATCGACGGACTGATGTCGATCCCGTAAATATCAGCTCCATTCTTCAACGCTTCGGTAAAGAAACGGCCAGTCCCCACTCCTACTTCCAGGACAGGACCTTTCGATTCAAGAATTTTTTTCATGAAATAATCATGATCGGCAGAACTCCTTATATGATCGTAGATCACATCGTAAAAGCGGGCAAAAAAATCCGGGTACAACTGTTCCTTTTTCATCGTATCAGCAGTTTCACTGAATCAAACTGATCATTTACTCTGAACCGGATAAAATAGATACCCGCTGCCGGATTTGTTCCTGTAAGATCTGCAAGACTCATTTCCTGCCTGAATGATCCTGACTGGAAACGATCATGCAGAAGCACCGAAATCATTCGGCCATAGCTATCGTAAAGATCCGCAGCAACATCCGACGGTTCATTCAGCTTAAAATTCAGTGTAAATTTATCCTGAACCGGGTTTGGAGATATCTCAATTTCAGTAACGTTCACCCTGTTCGTTTGTATTGAAGTCATGCTTTGAGGATAACCGATATCGGCGATCACACCTTCGATAACTGTAAGTCCGTAAGGAATTTCATCCGGAAGCAGATACCAGCTGTTGTAGGTTCCGCCCCAGCCGAAATTCAGGTGATAAAAATCATCTGTATTGTAACCGTCAATTACGAGGTTATGGCCCATGGTCCAGCCGGGATCAACAACAGCAAGGTGAGCAGGACGGGCATCCTTCATATTCTGGCTTAAGGTGGAATAAAGTGCCGTATCACCGTCATTAAAAAAGACAGCCTCCGTACATCCAAATTTTGAATACGCTTCAACAGCCTGATTGACCCCAAAAGTTCCGGACGCACTCGATGTATAAACCTGGGTTGCAGCAACGCCGCAAGCAAATACCAGCGCTGCCTGTTCGTTCTGCTTTAAGTTTGTTTGATTGCTAAAACATAGTGATACGGTATCGAGATAAAGATTCAAATCAGGGAAGGAAGGAAAGCCGATTTCTTCATAGTCATCGTCGATCCAGTAATTCCTGCCGGCATAATTGTGATGATAATCGTCAGCATCGGTAAAGGTTGTTCCGTTAATGGTCTTATAATAATTTACGATCTGAGCCATGGCAACAGCCGGACAACCGGCAATGCTGCGCAGGTTGGTTACCGGATCCATCGGACACAAATTATTGTAGGGAGCCGATTGTGTCCAGTTGGTTTCGAGCCAGCCTCCCGTGCTTGTCGTTCCTTCAGGCGGCCATTGCTCAAACTTTTTAGTGGGTGAACCATCCGGTTTTTGAGCTAATAGATTTTCCCATTGCTGATTTCTTTGCCCGATTATTTTCTGAGGCAGAAATTCCAAAGCAGCAAGCCGTTTTTTTACATCGGCCTTCAGGAATCTGATCACAACATTTTCCTCATTCAGGCCGGTAGTGTAATCACTATCGAACGAATAAGCCAAAACCGGTGGCAAATCTGTATCTGCTGAAATGACAATAAACCCTTTTGGCTCAACCACAAAGATAAAAAACCAGGGTAGCCCGTTTTCTCCAATAATTTGCTCCATATTTTGAACACGAACGTCATTTGTCTTATTTAAAGCAACAAGCTTATTTTCTGCAACTCTTTTCGCGGTAAGCCTATCAACGGGGTATCCAAAAGAATCAATGCACACAGAAAACAGTATAATCCCCGATAGGGCAATCCGCATTAATTTATTCCTTTTCATGATTTGATTGTTTAGCTGAGATGTGACAAATTTAAAAATATTAAATATGTGATCCGGCATTTTAAAATTTTATTTCATCATCCGGGCAAAACTATTTTGAATAATTTTGGCTGCTGAAAATAAAATCGAATAATACCCTTTACGTGGAATTTACTGTTTTTTCTGATGATCACTTTATGAATGAAGCGCTGAAGGAGGCTAAAAAAGCCTTTGATGAGGATGAAGTGCCGGTAGGCGCTGTTATTGTCAGCAATAACCGGATCATCGCCCGTGCGCATAATCTTACCGAAAGGTTGAACGATGTTACGGCTCATGCCGAGATGCAGGCATTTACTGCCGCATCCGACTTTCTCGGGTCGAAATTTCTGGATGAGTGCACGCTGTTTGTAACGGTTGAACCTTGCGTAATGTGTGCCGGCGCTGCTTACTGGACGCGAATCGGAAAAATTGTTTATGGTGCCGGTGACGAAAAGAAAGGATATACACAATTAAAGAAACCGGTTCTTCATCCGAAAACAGAAGTTGTTAATGGCGTCCTCGAAACGGAATGTTCGGAATTGATGAGCAGCTATTTCAAACAAAAAAGGTAGAATTTTTGATTGTTTTATAAAAAAAATGAAATCAAATTAAAAATATAACAATGGATATTTATTTCGAAGGCAAAAAGAAGGTTTTTGCAAAAGTCGACGGCCATACGATTAAAACCGACCAGGCGATCCGATCTGGCGGTGATGGCGAATTTCCCGAACCGTTTACCTTATTCCTTGCTTCGCTTGGAACCTGTGCGGGGATCTATGTTAAAAGCTTTTGCGATCAGCGGGGTATACCGTCCGAAAACATCAGGCTTACACAATCACAATCGTTTAACCCGGTAAAAAAGATCATCGATCATGTTGAAATCCTGATCCATGTTCCAAACGATTTCCCTGAAAAGTATGAGAGTGCAGTAATAAACACAGCCAGTCTGTGTGCCGTAAAGCGTCATCTGAGGGAAGACATCGAAACAGATATTAAAATAGTCAGGTCCTGAAATTATTGACAGAAACAGTTAATCACCATAGCATGGCCTATCGAGTTGAAACAGAAAAACAGATCCTTAGCGTATCATAAAGGACTGGCCGAATGTAGAATCCAGGAAAATGTTCGGAGGGATTGGCTTTCTGATGAATGGAAATATGCTGACTGGCGTATACAGAGATTACCTGATCCTGCGCCTGAATGAAAAGGATTTTGAGGAAATAACGAACGATCCGCTGTTTAAACCTTTTGATATAACCGGCAAGGCAATGAAAGGCTGGGCAATGCTTCCCGGCGACCGGTTAACACCCGAAAAATATGAATACTGGATTTTAAAAGCCCGGCAGTTTGTATCGTCATTGCCGTCGAAATAAATCTGTTTTCGAATTTCAAAGTTATCACAGGATGAATTATTGGATTTGATGCCTAAGAATAAACGTTTCAATGCGCCCAGAGCCTGTATAAAACTCTAAAAAAAATTTGACAGTATCAATTTTGCCACTAGGTCACTAAGACGCAAAGGAAACACAAAGAGTTGAAAATGAATAGATCCCTTGGTGAAACTTTGTGTTTTCGTGTCTTTGTGGCATTAAAAACAATAGTTTTATCATTTTTGAACAGTCTCTTATATTTTCTGATCATCAGTATTTCCCTCCCTGGTCTCTCCACTTAGCGATGTTAATGTAAACGGTATCTGCAAATCCATATGCCAGAGTACGATTGGCGATTTCATTGCCGTTTTTATCTACCTCGGCGGTATTCCAGTCTCCACGGGTGATCTTGTATTCTATCTGATCACCGGATTTTTTCAGGGTGATATAGTTCTTCCCGTTTTTAAGTGTACTCATAATATATTTCCTGTCGCCGGGATCCCAGTTATTGAAGGTTCCAACAATGAAAATGTTTTGCCCGGCAGGTGTAGTTGCAGGAATTGAATTGAGTACAATGGTTACCTGCCTCGCGTCGAATCGTGGAAGATCGCTCCAGTTTGCAACTTCGAGGTAAAGGGTATCGATATCATTGTAGAGATAATGCCTGTTTGGAATTCCTGAACCATACTTATCGACCTCCAAAGAATTCCAGCTTCCTCTTGTAAACTTAAAATCAAGATCCCCTGTTTCTCTGGGGATGCTAATCGACCAATAACCACTGGCATTTTTTTGTAACTGGTCTTTTCTTTTGCCCGGATTCCAGTTATTGAAATTGCCTGCAATATAAATCTTGTCATTTACAGGAGTATTGGAAGGAATTTTAGTCAGTGTCAGGGTTACATCATGATCCGGTGATTGTGATCTGTCCTTCCAGTTTTGCACATCAATGTAAACTGTATCCTGTTTATCCAGATCAATTGAACGGTTGGGGATGTCGTATCCGAATCTGTCCACCTCTTCCTGCCACCAGTCACCGTGGGTTATTTTATATTCAACGGTTTGTTTCTTTCGGGGCAGGTCAATTTCATATAACCCCTTTTTATTTTTCTGAAACTGATAATTCCTGTCGCCCGGAAGCCAGTTGTTCATGCTGCTGACAAAGAAGATATCATCAGACGAAAGGGTATTTGAGGGAAGCTTCCGGATAATGAGAGCAATTTTATTGGGTCCCGATTCATTTTTATCGATCCAGCCTTCTACATTCAATTTTACGGTATCCTGTTTCCCAAATACAAGTTTACGATTTGGAAGCGGGTTTCCGTATTGATCCGATTCACTGGTAGCCATGCTTCCGCGGGTAACTTTGAATTCAATTTCGCTGACATTTGCCGGTTTTTGAATGGTAATATAATGCTGACCATTTTTACCGGTTTGCATCACCGATCCCTGATCCGGATTCCAGGAATTAAAAGTACCTGCGATTGAAATTTTCGCACTGTCGGGAGTGTCCTTTGGCAATTCAGGGACAACCAGGGTAAGGCGCGGACAATTGACGGGATCCCTGTCGTTCCAGCTCTCGATGGAATTGACCACCGTATCTTCTTCCCCTATTGTGATACTACGATCCGATAATTCATATCCGCAAATATCCTTTTCAACACTGGTCCAGTCACCGCGCGTAAACTTGTATTCGATTGTTCCGAGTCCCGGAGGTAACTTAATGGTGTACGAGCTATCGGGGTTTAGATCCATACGATACCGCAACTCACCCGGATCCCAGTTGTTAAAGTTTCCGGTAATGTAAATGGATTGACCACGAGGCGTATTCGACGGTATTCTGTCGACTTTTACAACCACCCTTTTGCAGGATGCAAAAAGAAGAAGGACAGCAACTGCTAAAAGTATCTTATATGTGTTTATTCGGACCATTATTTATCCATCCATTTTAAAAATTCCGGGACCTTAACCCGGCTTATCAGCACTTCATCTGTTGTATCGGGAGTCAACTCCAAATGCAACCTGCTATTAAAGTATTTATTGATTTTGGTGATTGAATTAATAAAAACAATGTAGCTTCGGTTTACTCTGTAAAACTGAAGCGGGTCGAGCAGCTTTTCCAATTGGTCGAGTGTAAATTCAATGATATAGCGGTTTTTACTTATAGTAATCAAAAAAACTTCGTTGTCTTCTGCATAAAAATAAGCCACATCCTTAATGTCGATGTACTTTATCTGATCTCCTATTTTTGCGATAAACCGTGATTTGTATTCCGGCTTCTTAAAGTTCAGCAATTTTTCTATTTGTTCAGTATCCAATCCCGTTTGACCCTTCGAAAATTGTTTCTTTAATGCTTCCAGTTTTTCGATCGCTTCTTCCAATTCATCCTGTTTAATGGGTTTCAGCAAATAATCGATACTGTTTAACTTGAAAGCCCTGATGGCATATTCATCGAAAGCAGTTGTAAATATGATCGGTGCAGAAACCCGGGTTTGCTTGAAAATTTCAAAGCTTAATCCATCGGAAAGCTGTATATCCAGGAAGATGAGATCAGGCGAAGGATTATTGTTGAGCCACCTCACGGTGTCTTCAACCGAATCTGTGCAATCCAAAACCTCAACATTGAAACGCGTTTTTGCGAGTAAGCGTTTCAACTCATTTTGCGCAAAAGGCTCATCTTCTACGATCAATACTTTCATAATGCTTTTATTAAGGGAATTCTGACTTTAAATTCAGTTTCATTTTCAATGATTTCAACTTTCTGGTTCGACAAGAACTGATACCTGCTTTGAATATTTTTCAATCCCAGTTCAGATGAAAACTCATGTACTTCCTTTTTTTGCAGGTTATTGAGCACCACCAGGCGATCCTCTTCAGCATACACCCTGATGGTTAGCGGTTTATTCCTTGATATTACATTGTGCTTTACCGCATTTTCAATCAGCAACTGCAAGGTTAACGGCGCGATCATATCCTCCTTCAGTTCATCCGGGATTTCAAGCACAACATTCAGTCTTTGTTCAAACCTTAGCTGAACCAGGTAGATGTATGAGCGGGCAACTTTCAGCTCCTGTTCAAGGGTTACCAGTTCTTTGTTTCTGTTTTCGAGAATATACCGGTAAACATCTGAAAGTTCGCGGATAAAAAGGCCTGCCCTTTCCTGATCCTGAAAAACCAACGAGGATAATGTATTCAGACTGTTGAACAGGAAATGCGGATTAACCTGGGAGCGCAAGGTTTCGAACTGAAACTCTGCATTTTCCTTTTTGAACCGTTCCAGTTCGGCAAGCGAAAACCGCCATTTCCGTAATAAGTACACACCCAGGTCAAACATACTAAGGCTTGTCGTCATGATTACCACCATGATCACGATCACCGACTCATCAACAAAGTTTATATAACTGATTCTGAAAAAAAGTAAGTTGATGATCCACCTTAAAAGTTCAGCAAATAAAATCCCAACCCCGATGGTTGAAAGTAGCTGTGCAACAAATCTCCTGTATGGATCTTTATCCCATGGTTTTTCTTTATCCAGTTTGTTTTTGATAAACCGAACCGTCTCAATAATGCCGAACGTGATCAGGATGGTAAATAAATATCCGCGAACAGGCTGAAACAGCAGGTAGTTTCGATACATCAGGCTGTAAATTACATCCAGTGTAAATCGGGCAAGTACTCCTGCCATGAAAATGATCCCCCACCTCAGCCATTTGTTCAGGATAATCCGGTCATTCATAATATGGCATTAATCGATTATTTGATTTGAAGTCACCGTTCGACCAACCAAATTTACAAATATTGGATCAGGTAAACCGTTATAATGATTTCAAAGAACAAAATATTTATTCAATACAATACTTCAATGATCCTTAATTGCTGTTAGCAACCATGTCGTTACTACGTGTAACTTCCTTGGTATAAAGAACTTTCTTATCTTTTAACAGTTCGAAAACGTAGGTACCTTCGGGGAATTGACTGATGTCGTATTTTATTCTTCCGCCTGTACCTTTTTTTATCCTTTTCGAATACAGCACGCCATTTTTATTTTCAAGAACCTTGATCTTAACAGCTTCCTCAGGCTTTTTATCGAATAAAACCGTAACCATGTTATCGTCATTCTGAACGATCAAACATTTTACGTCACTGTTTTTTAAAGCGGCTTTTTCGGCTGATTTGTCGGTAGCTGTCTGTGAAAATGCAACCATTCCTAAAGTTGCGAGTGCGATTGTTAAAAGTTGTGTTTTCATGATTCAAAGATTTAATTGTTAAACATTAATAAATTAATTATGAACCAAAATTAATACGCCGGAAAGCCTAATGGAAGGAGAAACCTGTGAAGTGAAGAATACGGATGGTGAAATTCAGAATGATCAGGGTGAACTGAAGTACTCAGAACCCGATTTCCTTTAAACGCTGCTGTAAATAGTCGCCTGCAGTAATGTCTTTGAATTTTTTTGGATGCGTTTCATCAATACAAAGCGCTAAACAAGACAGGTCCATACCGGATTTGGGATGCATGAAAAACGGGATGGAAAACCTTGGGATGTGCAGTTTGTCGCGTGGAGGATTTACCACACGATGAACAGTCGACTTAAGTTTATTGTTGGTCAGCCGCGAAAGCATATCCCCGACATTCACGACAATCTGTTCGGGTAAGGCTGTAATGGCTATCCATTTGCCGTCTCTGCGAAGTACCTGCAAACCTTCGGCGCTGGCTCCCATCAGCAAGGTGATCAGATTGATATCGGTATGTTCTGCTGCTCTTACTGCACCCTCAGGCACACTTGCCGGATCGGATATAGGGAAATAATGAATGGGCCGCAGAATGCTGTTCCCGTTCCTCACTTTATTATCAAAGTAATTTTCATCCAAACCGATAAACAAAGCTACAGCCCTTAAAATATCAATACCAGCCTGTTCTAATAAAATAAAAGTCTTTTTACCAAATATCTCAAATTCAGGAACCTCATCCGGAAATATGTTCCCGGGATACGAATCCGTGTCCGGATCATCGGGGTCATGCATCTGTCCAATGTGATAAAATTCTTTAAGATCAGGTGATTCGTTACCTTTTGCATGCTCTTTCATTTTACTGATGTAACCACGCTGTCCCTGTATTTTTGGATCTTCGTACTTAACTTTAACATCATCCGGCAATGAAAAGAATTGTCTGACGGCATCATACAAGTGCTGCCGGGTCATTTCATCCAATCCATGGTTTTTAACCGCAACAAAGCCAATGTCTGTCCAGGCACGTCCCAATTGATTTACAAATTCATTTTTCTGTTCGGATGATCCATTTCTGTAGTGGTTCAGATCAAGTGAAGGAATCTCGTTGTAGAGTGCGTTCATTTTAAATAAATTTAAAATTGGATAAAAGAATGACTATTCTCAATAATCCAATATATAATAAAAAACCCCGGAAGTACTTCCGGGGTTCATATTACTGGTCGATTTTTTTACTTTATTAAGCTTTTAAAAGCTTCCTCGTTGAAATATTTAAGGAACTCACGATCCTGCGATGCTTTTTGTTTGAGTGAACCATCCATTTTTACAGCTTTCCCAAGATACTCATAAACCATATCCGCATTTTTTGTCCGGGCACCATAAACAGCTATCAGGTAGTTGGTCATGGCAGTTTCAGGAGCGCATTTCAGATTTTTGAGTGCGTTGTTCATATCGCCACCGAGCATTTGAGCGAGTCCGACATTTTGTGTGCAGCTTGCACCTTTAAAGAAATTCAATGCCTTTGAATAATCACCTTTCATAATGTTAATTATTCCGAGGTTATAATTTTCATTTTCACCGTATGATTGGGCAGCAACAAAATGTTTTTCAGCACCCTCAACATCTCCTTTCCTTAAAGAAGAAACACCCATGTTGTTTTCAATTTTACCATTTTTTGCATCCAGCTTTGCAGCTTGAGTTAAAAGATTATCGGCCTCATCATTTTTCCCCAAAACAAGTGCTTCAGCACCAGCGTTGTTGTATGCTTTCCAATCTCTGTCAGCATTGGTAAAGGCCGCTTTATAAATAGCATATTTTATTTGCGGATCATTTGTCAACGTAGCAGCATGAAGAATTTCCTTATAGCTAAGAGAATCCGGACTGGATGTTGCTAGTTTAGCGATATTTTCATCTGTTCTTTTCGGTTCGAAACAGCTTAACTTTATTTCAGCCCTGCGCAGCGGAGGAAGAATATTATCTTCTATCTCTTTATAAATAACTGTCATGTTTCTTATTTCCTGTTCGCGCATATTGGCATCCGATTGTGAATTTATTACATTCATAATCTGATTTTTATCTTTAATATCTGAACTGCTAACGGCTTTCAGGAAACCATCCCAGTCTTCGCCATGGCCTTTGCTCAAATAGGTAGCCTCTTTCTCAATGTCTGAAACTTTTTTGCCCATTTTTTTGGCCTTGTCTTTATACATTTTATCGATTTTCTGTTCCATGTATTTCTGGCCTGTTGCAGCTCTGTCATCAGCCAGATGATTGTTAAAGTTTATCTCACCTTCGGGTGATGCCCAGGCGTCGATCGCGATATCCTTTATTTCCCAGCCTTTCATCAGCAAGTCATCCAGCTTTTGCATTTTTGCTATTGCATCAGTTGACTTGTTAAGGGCAAGGTCTTTTTCATATTTTGATATATTAACCCGGAAATAAATAGTACTGTTTTCACCAAAAACAGTCACTTTTTCATATCCTGAAGGAGCAAACATTAATTCCTCATCGTGAGAAATGTCATTGTAAGTTGCTATAATTCCGTCAGCCAGCTTTATATCATTTACATTTTTTACCGATTTTCCTTTGGTGATCTTGGCATTGACAAAAAGTTCAGAAACTTTCATTTCATTCGTATAGTCGAATTCCTCATTGTAGGTAAAACTCCCACCTGTTTTTGAATTAATAACTGTCCCTTCACCCTCAGTTTTTTCACCTCTAAGTACGAACGGTTTCAGATTCTTGGTTTGATTGCCATACTTGAGGTAAGGAGAAAACTCGACAACAGCCTTTTTATGAAAGGATTTTTCAGGTACGGTACCATCTACCTTAAAAGCTACTTTCCCTCCTTTTGCTTCAAGAACTTCCGGAGTTACCTTATAGGATTCCGGTAATTTGGTCGACATACAACTGCTTAAATAAAACAAAATTACGACCAGCGAATAACTGTAATACTTCTTCATGATGATTATATATTTGATTTGTTTGAAATGTTAATTGTAACAAAGATACTTGTAATTCGGAACCTATAAAACTTCTTGTTAATAATTTTTAATAATTTTTAATAATATTTAAAAAATTCACCGAATCTTTTCAAGCTTACCTGATACGTTCCACTTGTAAACTGAAAATTGTTGCAAATGTACTTAAAAATGAACAACAAATACCATTATCTGTTGAAATATCCGGTACAAATTTGAAATGAAAAAATTAAAACATACATCATCGACACGTGGATTAGCCAATCATGGATGGCTTCTAAGCAGGCATACGTTCAGTTTTGCAGACTATTATGATCCTGACAGAATGCATTTTGGACTTCTACGGGTTCTAAATGATGACGTCGTTAATCCGGGAAAGGGGTTCGGAACGCATCCACACAGCAACATGGAAATTATCTCAATACCTATCAAAGGCTCACTCCGGCACAAAGACAGTACAGGTCTTGAGCAGGTAATTCGGGAAAACGATGTGCAGATCATGTCAGCAGGCTCGGGAATTCAACATTCCGAATACAACAATTCGCAAACAGAAAATGTAAATTTTTTACAGATTTGGGTTTATCCTAATATTAATAATATCAAACCGCGATATGACCAAAAAACATTTCTTCCGGAAATGATAACCAATAAATTTACTACGATTGTTTCACCTGATGGTAAGGACGACAGCCTGAAGATTTACCAGAATGCCTGGTTTTCAATGATCATAGCTGATGAAAAAACAGAACTGGATTACCGGTTTCATCATACCGAAAACGGACTGTATATTTTTATCATCGGGGGAAAAATTGAAGCAGCCGGTGAATCATTGGAAAAACGCGATGGAATGGGTGTTTGGGAAACAGATTCCGTCAGTTTTAAATGCCTCCAAAAATCTCAAATCCTTCTCATGGAAGTTCCCATGAAATAATATTCTGACACATCTTTTAAATTATCTTCGTTTATTTTATTAGTTTTATCCCCTTTGGTAGAAATTAATTACTACGCTCATGAAATATATAAATGCTCTTTTGTTTTTCATCTTGATCAGCTACTCGATACACGCAGCGGATCCAAAGATCACAGAAATTATTGCTCATTCGGGTGATGCAAAAACCTATCCCGGAAAATCAGAACTGGTTTTGTTCGACAGCACAATAGTGGATGTTCAGGAATCCGGTTTGAGTTACGTTACAATGCATAAACTCATCAAAATATTAAACGCAGAAGGAGCTAAAAACAATGCTGTTGTAAAAATGGGTTATGATCCGCTTTCGGCTTATGTTGAAATAAGAAAAGTAATTGTGTACAAAAAATCGGGTGAGGTTAAGGAGCTTGATCTTGGGAATGTAAAGGATTACCCGGCCCCTGCACGCATGATATACTGGGGAGCTCGTGGAAAAAATGATCGGTGTCGGCCGGTTGGAACCCGGAGATGCGGTTGAAGTTTATCTCTTCAGAAAAGGATTCACCTATGCGCTCCTTCAGCAGGACGACGATGACTCAAAGTACATCCCACCGATGAAAGGCCAGTTTTATGATATCGTAGAATTCTGGAGTCAAAATCCGGTTGTTGAAAAAGTTTACCAAGTGAGGTTGCCCAAAGACAAATCGCTTCAATATGAAGTGTACAATGGAGAAGTCCGGTCTTCTGTTGTTCCTGAAGGTGATAAATGGATTTATACATTTACAAAGGACAATTTTTCGGAACCGGCTCATGAATCCAACATGGTTGCTGCATCGGATGTATTTCCCAAATTGTTGCTTTCAACCAGTCCCGACTGGTTCGCCAAATCGAAATGGTTTTATAAAGTAAATGAGGATTATGGCAGTTTTCAATCTACACCTGATATCGACGCAAAAGTTGCTGAGATTTTAAAAGGTGCAACTGATGAAATGGACTCCGTGTCAAGGCTTACTCATTGGGCAGCCGACAACATCCGGTATTCCGGCATTTCGATGGGTTGCGGTGAAGGGTATACATTGCATAAGGGCGAAATGACTTTTTCTGATCGCTGTGGAGTTTGCAAGGATAAAGCCGGAATGCTTATTACCATGCTTCGGGCAGCCGGTTTTGAATCATATCCGGCTATGACAATGGCCGGTTCGAGGATCGATTATATTCCGGCTGATCAGTTCAATCACAGCGTTACAGTTGTTAAACTTTCGGATGGTAAATATCACCTGCTCGATCCAACATGGGTGCCTTTTGTAAGGGAGCTTTGGTCAAGTGCCGAGCAGCAGCAAAATTACCTGATGGGTGTTCCGGAAGGAGCCGATCTTGCCATTACACCGATTTCCGATCCTCAAAACCATTATATAAATATCACGGGTAATTCAACATTAAAAAAAGATGGATCATTGGAAGGAACGATTGTTCTTGAAGCGGAGGGGCAATCTGACGCTGCCGTGCGACGGATGTTTACCGGTAATTATAAATCAGAATGGAATGAAGCCGTTGAAAGTGAACTTTTAAGGGTTTATCCACAGGCTGTGATCGTTAAAATGAATTACGGTGAACCGTATAATTATATGAGTGGCCCCATCCAAATTACAATCAAATACAAGATCCCTGGTTTTGCGATTATGACCGACCAGGAAATCATTTTTACCCCACTTGCGGTTTCCTCAATTTTTAAACGGGCGATGGGACATCTTTATTTTAACACGGATATCAGCGACAGGAAATTTGCTTTCCGCGATCGTTGTTCCCGTCAGGTTAATCTTGAAGAAACTGTTTCACTTCCAAAAAACTCGATCCTCATTTACCAGCCTGATACACCCATGACAAGCGGGTCCGGAGCATCCTTTAAAGGTGGTTATGATTTAGAAGGAAAAACACTCACAGTTGTTGAAAATCTGAAATTCAAGAAACGGGTTTATGAACCTGAAGATTGGGGTTCATTTAAAGAAGCGGTTTTAGCACAGAATAAAATAGCTCAGGAACCGGTAATTTTAAAAATTGAAAATCAATCCAATTAATCGACAAAAAATGATGAAAAAAATATTTATTACCTTAAGTTATCTTCTGGTCATTACCGGACTCTTTGCCCAAAAATCATCACAGTCGGATGCGGTTTATGAAAAAATCATTAAAGAATATACACTCAGGAATGACGGCAGCATCGATTATCATTACTACAAAAAACTCAAATTGCTTACCTACTTTTCATTTAACCGGCTTTATGGCGAAACGTTTATCGTTTACAATCCTGATCATCAATCGTTGAAAATTAATTCAGCAACTGTTACGCAGCAGGATGGGAAAGTTGTTCCGTCGCCTGAAAATGCATTTAATGAAGTGTTGCCCGGATTTGCTTCCGACGCACCGTTTTACAATAATTTGAGGGAAATGGTGGTGACCCATGCAGGCCTTGAGCTAAATGCCACCATCGAACTGGATTATACCATCCATACCGATTCAGAATATTATCCGGGAATGATGGCTGATGAAATCCTCACCGAATCGTCACCGGTTCAGGAAGAAGTAATTCAAATCCACATTCCGGTTACGAAAAAATTAAACTATAAAGTTTTTAACAGCCCGGTAGTTCCGGTTGTAACTGAAAATTCAAATATGAGGGACTATTTTTTCACTTTCAGTGAAATAGCAGAAAACTCTCATGAAAATTATCAGCCCGCTTCAAACGATCATCTTCCCCGTCTTACTTTCAGCACCATTTCAATGCCCGAAGCTATGCTTTTCCTCGATTCACAATTTGCCCTTAACTTTAAATCTGACAGGAGTATGCAGGATGCCGTTAAAAAAGCTAAAGAGGAAAGCACTTCCGATCTGTTTCTGGCATTGAAACTTCAGGATATGGTGGTAAAAGATGTGAATTATTACCACATTCCCTTTGTTTACACAGGGTTTACGGGAAGAACCGCAATTGAAACCTGGGAAAGCAACGGGGGGACCGAATTTGAAAAAAGCCTTCTTTTGGTTTCGTTGCTTCGTGAAGCCGGGATCAACGCTGAACCGGTGGGTATTATCCTCCATCTACTGTACGATAAAAGTGTCGGATGTCTTCCATTGATCGATCGCTTTCTGGTTCAGGCTAATCCCCGGGAACTTGAACAGATGTATCTTTCGCCAGTATCAAAAAGTGATCAGAATCTTATTTTCTCATTGAAAGACAATATGGTACTTCTCATCAACCCGGATAAGCCATCGATTTCGCAAATAGATGGAAAATATAACAACAAAGTGCTGTTATCAGGTGATCTTGTTTTAAACGATTCGATGAAATTAACGGGCTCACTCGAATTGCAGCTTTTTGAGGATTGCAACCCGTATTATAGTTTGAAAAAAGACACGGTTCCTGCAAAGCAACTCATCAGTGGAAGCTTGTCTGCCAGCGATATTTCATCTTTTAAACTGATTAACTGCGCACAACCACGATCTGTTATTAAGTATGACGTGTCGTCAACCAAATCATTAAAAAATGAGAAAAATTATTTTTTCCTGACCATTCCCTTCTCGACCAAAGGCGCAGAAAACTGGGGTATCCACTACCTGAATCCAGTTCGGTCGACACCTTTTGAAATTCCTTTCCCTGTTGAAGATTTTAACCAACAAACCATTCAAGTGCCTGAAAGTACAGTGCTGCTGAACCCGGTTGAAAAAATTGAAATCAAAAATGATTTCGGGTATTTGAACATTGAAGTCATCCGAAATGGAAATGAAATTAAGATAACCCGAATTTTAATCGTTTCCACTAAAATCATTCCTGTTGAAAAATACAAGGAATTCAAGACCATGATGGATTTGTGGAATGAAAAGAATTACCGGGAACTGGTACTTAAGCAATAACTTAAGTTCGTATTGTCAATAATTTTTATATCTGAATATCAGGGTTAGAGCTTTCCCGAGTCATGTTGTGAAGTACCTAACTTTAAACCTCAATGCCACATTCACCAGTGAAATCAGCACCGGCACTTCGACCAACGGACCAATTACAGCTGCAAATGCCTCCCCCGAATTTATTCCGAAAACGGCAACAGCAACTGCGATGGCCAACTCAAAATTATTACTGGCAGCCGTAAATGCAATTGTAGTTGTTTTACTGTAATCCGCACCGATTTTTCTGCCCATATAAAAACTTACCATAAACATAATGATAAAATAGATTACGAGCGGAATGGCAATTCGCACAACATCCATCGGTAATTGTACGATGTATTCGCCTTTGAGAGAAAACATCACAAGAATGGTGAAAAGCAGCGCGATCAATGTAATGGGACTGATCTTAGGGACAAACTTAGTGTGATACCAGTCTTTATTCTTCACTCTGATCAAAATAAAGCGTGTTAAAAATCCTGCGATAAAAGGAACGCCGAGATAAATAAACACACTTTTCGCTATTTGGCCCATAGTGATGTTTTTCACCACATCGGTTGTTTCGATGCCAAACCAGCCGGGGACTATAGCGATGAAAACCCATGCATAGACTGCAAAAAAAAGCACCTGAAAAATTGAGTTGAAAGCAACGAGTCCGGCAGCGTATTCGGAGTTGCCTTTGGCCAGTTCGTTCCACACGATCACCATAGCAATGCAGCGGGCAAGCCCGATCAGGATCAAACCGTACATGTAATGTGGATAGTTCTGAAGAAATACTATAGCTAAAACAAACATCAGCACCGGTCCGATGATCCAGTTCTGAACAAGGCTCAGGCCAAGGATTTTTACATTTTTAAAAACAAGGGGTAGTTCCTCGTATTTAACCTTTGCCAAAGGCGGATACATCATCAGGATCAAACCGATGGCGATGGGAATGTTAGTAGTCCCGACACTCATTTTATCCCAGAACCCTGCAATGGATGGGAACAGAAATCCGGAAAATACACCGGCCAGCATAGCAGAAAAAATCCAAACCGTAAGGTAACGGTCTAAAAAGGATAAGCGTTTTGTCAATTGTTCCATTGAATGTGTTATTTGCCGCAAATACGCTAATAAATAATCATTCGTCGCATTCGTGGCTATTTTAACTTACTTTTCGGCGAAAACTGTAATACTGTAAATACCCATATTACTATTTTTGAAATCCAACAGTTCATTTAAAGCTAAATAATTCGACAGTAGCTCATCAGGGAGTTTAATTTCTTTTTCTTTCCTGATCTGAATGTTTTTGAATCCCACAATGGTGATCACATCAAGATAATCTTTCTTTTTCATTGCTCCCGAAACGCATCCGGCATACAGGACAGCATCTTTCAACAGAGGTTCCGGAAGGTCACCAGAAAGCACGACATCCGAAACACAAAAATGACCCGTTGGTTTGAGAATCCTGTAAATCTGCTGAAAGGCTTTTAGTTTGTCAGGTACCAGATTCAAAACGCAATTGCTCACGACAACATCAGCAATCGTATCGGGCAATGGCATTTCTTCGATATCCCCCTTGATGAATTGTACATTCGTAAAACCAAGTTTTGCCACATTGTTTCTCGCTTTGGACAGCATGGCATCGGCAAAATCGAGACCAATTATCTTTCCTTCATCTCCAACGATAGAACGAGCCACAAAAGCATCATTCCCAGCTCCGGAACCAAGGTCGATTACGGTATCTCCCTTTTTTATATCTGCGTATTCGGTCGGAAGACCACAGCCTAAACCCAAATCTGCATCTTTGTCATAGCCATCCAGATTTGTATAATCGTCATTGAATAGCGTATACTCAATATCATTGCAGCATTCTGTACTTCCGCAGCAGGAAGACTGATTCTGTTCTTTGCTCTGTAAGGCAATCTGGTCGTATTTGCTTCTTACAATTTCTTTTAATCGTTCGTTCATTTCTTTAAATTTTTTAAATAAAAATCAAAAAACTTATCCTTTATCTCATCCCTGATTTTACGATAAACCCGCATAATTTCCTCTTCAGATCCTTTAGCTTCGGCCGGATCTTCAAAACCGATATGAAGCTGGTGTTTCACATTGCCTGTAAAAACCGGACAAACTTCTTTAGCATGATCACAAACCGTTATCACATAATCAAAGCTTTCGGTAATAAAATTGTCGACAGATTTTGGCTTATGATTGCTGATATCAATACCGATTTCGTTCATAACCTTAATAGCCTTCAGGTTTACCTGATTCCCGGGTTCGGTTCCTGCTGAATAAACTTCAAGGTTTTGATCAAACGATTTTAAATACCCTTCAGCCATCTGGCTACGGCATGTATTGCCTGTGCAAATGATCAGTATTTTCATCTTAATCACAATTTAATGGCCCGCAACAATTCATAGAATTGATCAGAATTTCCATTGAAACTTTCAGCTTTTCCAGAACTTCCGGGTTCAGGCAGTAATTTGTTTTGATACCGGAAATGTGTCCCTGGATTAATCCTGCTTTTTTTAATTCATTGAGATGCTGGTTCACGGTCGTTCTTCCTAAAGGTATTTCTTGCGAGATGTCACCGGTGAAACAACTGTTGGTTTCTGCCAGGAAGTTCAGGATGGCCAGCCGGGCCGGATGCCCCAGCGCTTTGAACATCAAGGCGCTCTTCTGAAGTTGCTCTTCAAATAGTTCTGTTTTTGCTGTCGGCATAAACTCCATTTTAAATTCCGGCGTAAAAGTACGTCAATAATTTTAATCTGACGTACTTTTACGTTAACAAATTATAAATTTTCTGCTTCCTGTCATAACACAGAAAAGGCAGGAACATTAAATATCCTGCCTTTATGAGATTTGTAAATGGATTATCCTTTCTCCGCGCACTCAATGCACACTTTTTTATCGCCCTTGACCCGGCCGTACTCCATAACGGTCATTTCGCCGCATTCCTCACACACAAAGCTGTTGAAGCTGTGCGGATGTTCATGCAGTTCAAAATTGAAAACTTCAGAAATGTTGATAAGCATCTCTTCAGGAGCTCCCATCACCTTTTTCACCAGCGGCTCGACCACCTCGTCGGGAACTTTGCTCGCAGGAATACCTTTTTCTCTGATAATCCCTGAAAAATGAAGTTTGCTTATTGGCCAGCATGGTTTCTGCCTTTGGTGTCACCCGAACAGCTTTTCCACTGGCTTTATCGATGACAGTAACTGCCCATTTACCTTTATGTGTTTTTTTAATGTTGCCCTTGCCAAAAGTTGTTCCCAGAATTACCTGCAAACCATCGGCATAACAGGTGGCACAATGGTTATCGCCCAGGTCGGCAATAGCGATGATTTGCCCATCTTTTGCGCGTTCAACACCCAATTTGTTAAGGGCAGCAGCGCCAACCCTTAATCCCATCGGCATAGCCGGGCATTTGTGCCCGTGAAATTTTTGCCCGAACTCGAGCCAGTCTTGTGGATTTACCATGATCTAAAAATTTAAAATGTTTTCAAAAAAATTAATTAAAAAATATTTGTAGCTGTATGGTTGCAAAATAGTTTTTCAAGTTTCCATCACTCAACTGAGCACCGTTGTCAAGCATGATCTTTAATTTGTCTTTATTGATTAAATAGTTATACCCGATGTGAATTACAGGTGAATTAAGGGTACTTTCGATCAGGTCATTATATTGATTCCATGAAGCAACAAGTTGGTTTTTACCCAGATTTAATGCAGCTAAGATATAATAACCATCAGCAATATCATTATTAAGGCTTGCCCAAAGGTATTCTGCCTGAAGTTTGAAATTTCTCTGTATGATATTGTGCAAATAAATTATAACGGAAATCATTTCCGGAAAACAACACCGAATCGGCAATATAGCCGACAATTGAAGTTGATCAGCTTTTCGATACATCACTGAATATCCTGTATAAAAATGATTGTCAAAAAGTGATAATGCTGTTTTATGTGTTATACAGAATTCCAGGATTGTTAAAGTCGTATTCTTTAATTCCATTTCCATTGAATATTCCAAGCCATGTTTGAAACTTTTGTCTTGAACTCGGTATAACTTCCTTCTATTCCAATATCGCGAACACCCAATGTGCCGTTTGGAATTAAAGCATTTATAACAGCGGAGCGTTCGGTCAACGGAATTTCGTAATCGGGCTGAAAACGCTGTAAACTGTATTGCGGAATAAACTGACCCAGATTGAATTGAAATCTGCCCTGCCTGTATGTAACCAGCACATCCTGCAAAAAGAATTTTTCATTCTGGTTGCTGGTGATGGTGGTTTGAATATGAAATCCCCAATGCTCATTAAAACCCGGAGTGGAATTTACCCAGAGTTTCATGCGGCGCATGGCAAATGAATTTACATCATCGAAATTGCTTGTAAACCGTAGCTGTGCATAACCATTCCAGGCCACTTTAAGTGTTGGCATTTCCTGGGCAGATAAATTGGTCAAAAAAATAAGCAGTAAGAAGGTCAGAAAAATTTTCAGACCGATTAATTTGACTAAACAACGTTTCGTATGCAATAAATGTATCCCGGTTAAATTAAAAAACATTCCAGATAAGCTTAATAGCCATTAACAATAATATAATTGCCAATATTTTCTTTACCGCTTGCGGATTAAGTTTTTTGTGCATAAACATGGTTCCTAATGTAGCGCCTGCCACACCGGCAGCCGAAGCGATTATTAAGAGTTTCCAATCGATGTTTCCCATAGCCCAATAAGTCAGGAATCCTGAAAAAGATGAAAATGGAACAACAAAGGCAGTGATGGCAGCAATTTTTTTAGGGTTAAATCCTAACATTAGCATAAGCGGTGATATAATATTTCCGCCGCCTATTCCGAGCAATCCTGATAAAAATCCGGCAAAAGCCCCGATTCCGGAAAGAGCACCATAGGGTCTGTCTTCACGATAGAAATCCTGAGCATTTTTCTTGTGAAACAAAAACATTATTCCTGAGAAAAGTAAAAACCCCGTGAAAAGAATAAGAATGATTTTTTTAGAAATATATTGAGACACCCAGGCTCCAAGAATGGCAAACAGAAATGAAAAAATGATAATCGGTATTCCAATCTTAAAATCGAGCCTTTTATTCCTGATATTTGAAACACTGGCACCGGCTAAACTTACTGTGTTATAGAAAAGTCCGACAGGCTTTGCAACTCCAATAGGAATACCGAATGACACCAATATGGGTATCAGAATAATAGCAGCCCCTACCCCGCCAAGTGAGAAAATGAATGCTGCCACGAAAGAAATCGTTGCTATTAAATAATCCATTGTTATTTATGCGAATTGATCTTACCCGGATTAATTTGTAAATAGTATTATTTAAGTTGAGGATAATAAAATCCCTTTTCACTGGATTCATGACCCGCACAAGGAATGCAAACACGTTTCCCGTCTTTCATACGGAGATACCGTTCGAAAACATATTCGTCACAAGCTTCGCATTTAGCTTTGGCGAAAGAACCTTTAACTGGTATATATTAAAATCAGGCAAGTAAGTAACGATAAATAGTTCATCATCGGTGGCATTCAATACAATGTTAACGATGTCATGGCAAACTTCAGCCGGGATGTGCGAAGGTTCGATACCCTGTTTGCGATATTTGAAAAACTCATGGGGTGCAAGTTTGTCCTGGAATTCGTTTCGCAAGAAAATCCGTACAACACCTTTTACACCCGGATACCAAAAAGTAGCTGCTACTTTACCATAGTAAAGTTTGTCCATCATGCCTTTGCCAAAGGTTGCCCCCGTTGCCGACATAATGCCATCCTGCATACACCCCTGCGGATGTCCAACGCCCATTTCTGAAAAAACGTGCAATTCGTGGTCTTTGCAACGCTCTACACCTAATTTTTGCAAGGCCAATGTTCCCATGCGGTAACCAATTGGCATAAACGGGCATTGATGTCCGTGAAATTCATAAGCCCATTCGGGAATATAAAATTTAACCGATTTTGACATAATTAAATATTTTAGAGATTTTTTAAACCATTTGTTCAGGTTTTGTTCTTTTAGAACAACCTGTACCGAGTATAATGATTTCGAGCATCGTTTTATTATTAAAAAATCCAATTAAACAGAAACCCGACTATCAAAATTCCTGTGCCCACAATTCCGATAAATGTAAAGATCAACGGGAGTTTCAGTACTTTTCTAAGAATCACCATCTCGGGCAGTGATAGTCCGATAACTGCCATCATAAATGCTAAAGCCGTTCCGAGAGAGGCTCCTTTTTCAATGAGAACAGAAACTATCGGGACAATGCCCGCTGCATTGGAATAGAGAGGAATACCAATCAGAATGGAAAGCGGAACCGAAAACCATGCAGATTTTCCCATAAGGGCTGCCATAAAATCTTCCGGAACATAACCATGCACGCCAGCACCCACTGCAATGCCAATGGCAACATACAACCACACTTTCCCAACAATTTCTTTTACAGCGTCATATCCATATTTAATTCTTTCACTAAAATGTATTTTTTCTTCTTCAAAAGCATTTCGACCTACCTTTACTTTGTACACCCATGGTTCAACCCATTTTTCAAGTTTTAGTCTTCCGATGACCCAACCTGCGAAGATGGCAATAAACAAACCTGTGCCAATGTAAATGGAGACTACTTTCCAGCCAAACATGCCATAAAGCAGCACAACAGCTACTTCGTTTATCATCGGTGCTGAAATAAGAAAAGAAAATGTGACACCCAAGGGAACACCGCTTTCGACGAAACCAAGAAACAAAGGGATTGCGGAACATGAACAGAATGGAGTGACAATACCTAATGTAGATGCCATTACATTGCCTGTCAGGGTTTTTTTGCCTTCCAGTGCCTTGCGGGTTCTTTCAGGTGTAAAATAGGTGCGAATTACTCCCACGAAGAATATTATTAAGGTGAGTAATAACATCACTTTTGGAAATTCGAAAGCGAAGAACCAGATTGCTTCAGCAAAGTGCTCACCTTTGATCATGCCCAGCGCCGAAAAAATAAACCAGTCGGTAAACGGCTGTAAAAAATGATATATAAAATACCAGAAAGGTAATAAAATCAGGGGTAATATAATCTTACCCTTATCGGTATTTAATATTCCTGAATGCATTAAAACAAATCTTTTAAATAGATAATATACAGGTAATAAAGACCAACCAGAATGAATACAGCAGCCACTATGCGTCTAAACCAAAATTCGAAAGATTTTAAATTTTTATAGAAACCACTTACACCTGACAATGTGTATGCGATAAGCCATGCGAAAATAATGACCGGTATTCCGGTCCCAATAGCGAATATGAATGGTAACAGTATGCCTTCGCTGCTGCTGATCGTCATCGGAACGAGCATGCCGAAATAGAGGACGCCGCTGTACGGACAAAATGCCAGTGCAAAAACTATCCCAAGTAATAACACACTCCAATAGCTTACGACCTTACTTTTCGAAAATTTATCCGTCAGGGTTGAAAAGCCCGGGAAATTTACCTTAATAATATCGAGCATAAAGAAACCTATGATAATCAATAAGGGTCCGATGATCTTTTCGCCATACAACTGAAAGAATCCCGATATTTTAAATTGCTCGGCACTGAATAATAAAATTATAGCTAAAATCGTGTAGGACAATGATCGGCCCAAAGTATAAACCAGCCCGTTGACAAAAACTCTGTTGCGATTTTGAATATCCTTGCTAAGATATCCGACAGCTGTTATATTTGTTGCCAGCGGACAGGGGCTTATTGCCGTCATCAGCCCGAGAATAAATGCCGTTAATATTGGGAAGGATGAACTTTCCAACAATGAAGTCAGGAATTCCATTTGAGGATTATAGCTTTTCTATTGCTTCGCCAATCGCTTTTTTAAGTTTATCAGGATTTGTCTTGGCATACATAAATGCTGTGTTGGTCAGATTTTCCTGCTTAGTACCTTTTACAATTAATAAAGTCTGACCTGAAACCTCGTACTGCTCAGCCAGAGGCTGGTTTGTTTCGTCCTCAATGTTGACCGATAAAAAGATCATCTCTCCCGATTTCATTTTTTCGGGATAGAGTTCTTCCAAAGCCTTCTTTGATTCATCTTCCACGGCCATGCAAGTGGCACAGCGACGTTCATAATGGAAGTAATAAACTTCGACTTTATCAACTGAATTTCCATCCTTAGCCTGTTTTTGTTCACTTGTCTGCGCAGTGCACGAGACAAATGCACCTGATAAAATCACTAAAATTGAAAGCAATAATCCTTTGTTTTTCATGTGTGTGAAATTAAATTGTCAATAATTTTTTTAATTCTTCGGATGAGGGCAATCTGCCGCTTAATACTACTTTTCCGTCGATAACCAATCCGGGTGTACGCATAATTCCGTATTCCATTATTTTCATGATATCTTCTTCCTTCGATATCTCTGCACTTATACCCATTTGCGCTACAGTTTCCCGTGTGATTTTTTCCAGGGTTTTGCATTTAGGGCAACCTGTTCCCAAAACTTTTATATCCATGTTATTTATTTCTGTTCGTTGTTCGTAAAATTGCGAACAGCAAAGGTGAATAAAAAAAAATCAACTACCAAGGAAATTCTCAAAAAGTTTTTTTTTGCATCTTCCCAATTCTTCGAGTTTAAACAATATTTGATTTTGGGAGGCTCGATTTCATCCTGCATCAAGCCTGCATTTTTTAATTCTTTCAGGTGCTGATTGAAGGTATTTCTTCCCAATGGAATTTCCTGGGAACTAACGCCTATTAAACAACTGTTAGTTTCTGACAGGCGGTTTAGGATGGCTAGCTGGGCCGGATGCCCTAGCGCTTTTAAAAGTACGGCACTCTCCTGAAGATCAATTTCAAAAAGTTCTGTTTTTGCAGTTTGATAACATCAATTTTAAATTCTGGCGTAAAAGTACGTCAAAAAAATTAAACTGACGTATTTTTACGTTAATAATTTGGAAATTTTTTTAGCGGTAAAATTCAATTAAGTAAAGAATATTGCAATAAAGCAAAACCCAACCACAATAGAGACAACCGCCACAATCCTTCGAAACCATTTTTCGAAGACCATTAATTTATTATAAAAATTATTGACACCGCTCACCGAAAAGGCCAGCAGCCACGCACCTGTAGAAGAATACCTTAACAACGAAACCTTGAATATTGTATCCTCTCCGTAAAACGATGGTATTGTCGGTGATTACGCGTGAATGTATTTATATTATTAAACCGAAAGTGAAAATTCCAGGAATTATTTGAATAAACCGTTTAAGCAACCATGATGCGTCAGAGAGGAATATTTTGCCTGGCCTTAAACAGAGGATTCCGGCGATGGTTATCCGGCTATTCCGGATTCGGCTATTTAGAAAGGCAACTTTCCATTTATTTTCTCCCCAATAGCCGCTGCAATATTCCAGGGATGTTAAATTGTTGTTAAATAAGTCAGTATTGGGTAATATCAGCCTTTATTGGCTGAACAATTCATTGATGATAACGTTGGAAGTTACGGGCCTCAAAACATGGCTTGAATAAAACACTTTTAAATCTTGATTGACGGATATCATGTTTTCGCCAAATTTATTCGGTGGAGGTTAGTACATTTAACTGGTGCAATAAATGAATAAAAATTACCCTTTTTCCCTCTTCCAAATTTTTGTCCGGCTTTCATATTATGCTTATTCCATATCGCATCGCGATAATAATACAACTAACAAAAACAAAAATAACATCACATGAAAAAACAAATTTTTACTCTACTGATTACGCTGCTAGGTATCGGTACTTTTGCCCAGGTAAGTATTAACACCGATGGTTCCGACCCCGATTCTAGTGCCATACTGGATGTAAAAAGTACTGCAAAAGGATTTTTGCCGCCCCGAATGACAGGAGCCCAGCGAGATGCGATCACTAATCCTAGTGCGGGATTGCTTTTATGGTGCACCAACTGTGGACTCAACGGTGAAATGCAAACCTATAATGGAACAGAATGGGTTAACATGATGGGTGGTGCAGTTTCAGAAGCTTTCGTCTGTGGTACTTCTACAGTTTCTGACATAGATGGAAATGTATACCAGACCGTTTTGATTGGCACCCAATGTTGGATGAAAGAAAACCTGGCGACCACTAATTTTAACAATAGCAACAGCATTCAATTGGTGACTGATAATACAGCCTGGGCCGCTCTGACTACTCCTGCATACTGCTGGCACGAAAATTATCCCGCATACGGAATTACTTATGGAGCCCTTTATAACTGGTACGCTGTAAATTCCGGAAATTTATGCCCTATAGGCTGGCATGTACCCACAGATGGAGAATGGACAGAGTTAACTGACTATCTTGGCGGATTAACCGGTGCCGGTGGGAAACTAAAAGAAACCGGCTTCACACATTGGAATTCTCCGAATGAAGGGGCCACCAATGAGTCAGGGTTTACAGCGCTTCCCGGTGACCAACGTTTTAACAATGGAACCTTTAGTTTAGTTGGTTATTATGGATACTGGTGGAGTTCCACAGCAGACCCCAGCAATTATATTTGGATCAGGGTAATTAATTACAATTCGGCAAATGTATTCAGGTATACAGATTATAAGGAGAATGGCAGGTCGGTTAGATGTATTAAAAATTAACCTGTACTTTTAAAATGGAATTTTATTTTGATGATTATTCCAAATTTAAATATTCATCAATTTGCACATTAAGTTTCACGTGTGATATTTTCCAGGGTTATGCTTTTAAAACAACCTGTTTCTAAGACTTTTAGAGACTGTTTAAAAAATGATAAAACTATTGTTTTTTAATGCCACAAAGATGGAGGAGGCGGGAAAGATGGTGAAGGAGTAGTCCTGCGTATTGAGTAGTTAGAATATAGTATTTAGACCTAGTGTTCTTTCGAAAATCCTTAGTCCGCCTTTGTGGTAAAGCTTTAAAAATTTAACCACAAAGAGACGAAAACAGAAAGTTTCACCCGGGGATCTATTCATTTTCAACTTTTTATGTTTTCTTTGCGTCTTAGCGATTTAGTGGCAAAATTGATACTGTCAAATTTTTTATTGAATTTTAAACAGCCTCATAGTTTCATAATACATAGAATTTTAATGTTATTAATTATATGAATTTATAGGAATAGTCGTGTTCGATTAATTCATTTGTTCTATGGTCTCACACAAAACTATCCGTTGGTTTTATTTTAAATCCACTTTTTCAATTCCATTTGTGCCATAAAATAAAAAACATAGACATAAAATAGTCTCTCTTTATTTTATATCTGACTCCATACCACGATTCCAATCCAAAATCTCATTGAATTAATAGCTTTGTCATTGGTATTTACGCTGGTTCATTCTTTTCAACTAACTTTTTGTTAGTGTTGCATACAAAAATAAAGAATGTTTAGAAATAAATATCATTTCAAAAATGACTTTTTTGTCAATACTATGCAATTTTTAATCATTTTAAATAATCATGAAATAAAATTTACCTGGAAAGTAATGATTCTTGTGGATTTATAAATGATTCTCAAATCTATTTTCAAATAGGTAAAAAAAATTTAATTGATTCAAAAATTTTGCTTTTCTCTTCAGTTTTTCACTATCTTTAGGCATTGCATTTTAATCTTATTTTTATGAAAAAATTGAGTGCTATCACCTCAGGATATTACTTATTTGTTTGGATTACCACAGTTTTTGTTTCTGGCTTTTTTTGCAACCTGAAACTTTGGGCAGAAAATAATCAGACAAAGGACTGGTCGGTTGTGGCAACTTACACCATTCCGGGAAAAGCCTCGGGGCTTGCATCTGATGGCACTTACATTTATTTTGGAATCTACGGCGTAAATGGTGACAAGGTTTACAAATTTGATCCTTCGACAGGTTCGAATGAATTGCTTTTTACCAGTGCTGTCCTTGGTGATTCCTATGGAATGACATGGGATGGTTCAAACCTTTGGGTACAGGATCAACCGACAAGCTCCTCCCAACCAGCTTATGCCATCAAATTCGATATGGATGGTAATGTCCTTACTCAATTCAATCTTCCTGATCATTATATGGCTGGAATTGCTTACGATAATGGCGATTTCTGGGCAGCCACTTACTACCCTGACCCGGGAACGATCTACAAATTAGATAATACGGGAGCTGTTTTGAGCCAAATACCATCACCAAATACCCAGCCCTGGGGCATTTGTCTGGAAGGAACCAATCTTTGGGTAGCCGATTTTAACGAAAATATGCTTTACAAGATAGATCAGACTGGTGCTATCGTCGAAAGCCATGCATGTGAAAATATGAAACCATCGGGGGTAGTTTTCGACGGTCAGTATTTATGGTATGTCGATGGTCAGCTTTCTTCTAACAGCACATTGTATAAGATCGATCTTTCGGGTGCCGGTACACCGCAAATTGAAGTTCCAGTAAGCACGTATAATTACGGGAACGTATCTATAGGCGACTCAGCCGTATGGTATTGCAATGTTTACAGCACAGGCACAACAGATCTTGTGGTTACGGATCTTATCATACCGAATGCTGTCCCGATTTTTGTGTGGATGCCTTTTCCTCAGGTTATTGCTCCTGGAAATTCCATTCAAATCCCGTTTATTTATAAACCCACTGAATCCATACCACTGAATGCAGAGATTACGGTCGAATCCAGCGATCCGGTAAATCCGCAAGTGATGCTTCAAGTAACTGGCAACGGTGTCAATGTTGGTCCTCATATTCTGGTTCCTTATACCTCGCATGATTACGGAAATATGAGAATGAACGCTACAAAAAGATGGTACCTTGCTATTCAGAATGACGGTAACCAGACGTTGCAGGTAACAGATATTGCGATTAGTGATCCACATTTTTATCTTGACGATAACATCGTATTTCCTTTAAATATCAGTGTTCTTGAGACGGCCCAGGTAGGTATCTGGTTCCATCCGGAGGTCGGCACATTTGAAGCCATTGCAAATATTAGTCATAATGATGGTACACAAGGGACAATAGAAGTTAGTTTGAGTGGGCACGGAATTCAGTCCGACCATCCAATGGGCGAAATTTTATGGAATTATACCCTTCCTCCTGCTACCGACAATAGTGTTAAAGCCATCGGTCCTATCGCCGATATCAGCGCCGATGGTGTAAGTGATGTGATCGTTTGTTCGGAAGATTACTTTGTCAGATGCTTTAATGGGAACTCGTCAGGAACTCCGGACTTGTTATGGGAAAATGAAGTCGGTTCCATATACAGCCAGAATGACCTATGTATTATCAATGATATCAATAACGACGGTTACGAGGATGTTGCTGTGGGTCTTGTTGGCGGGGTGAGGGCAGTGAAAGTTTTATCAGGCAAGACAGGTGAAGTTTTGTGGATCTTTAATACGAATATTTATGGCGAAGGCGGATGGGTTTACCAGGTTTCTTCTGGATTTGACTATAATGGTGATGGAAACCCGGATGTACTTGCTTCTACTGGTAACGACTCCTACAATACGGGGCCTATCCGTATTTTCTGTCTGAATGGACTGACAGGTTCGATTATCTGGGAAACTTATACAGGCGGACCAAATTTTGCTGTTATCGGAGTTCCCGATTATACTGGTGACGGAATTCCGGATGCCATCGGCGGAGCTTCCAACAATAACGAGACGCAAGGAAAAGTTTACGGGATAAATGGATTAAACGGATCCATCACATTTACCTTCACTACGGGAGGATCATCCGTTTGGGCCCTGGAACAAATCGATGATATCACCGGTGACGGAAAAATTGAAATTATTGCAGGGGACTTTGGCGGGAATTATTACCTGATCAACCCGGTAACAGGGAATCCTGTAAATTCTGGTAGCGTAGGAACCTCTATCCTGTTAAGGTTTGAGCGAATGGATGATCTGAATGGCGATGGCTATGCCGATATAACTATCGGCTATAGCGGAACCAATGCTGTTGCATTGAGCGGTTATAACGGACAGAATATCTGGCTGACAGGCCTGGCAGATAAATGCTGGAACATTGACAGAATTGAGGATGTTTCAGGTGATGGGATTAACGACCTGGTTGCAGGTACATTATATTCAGGAAACTTTTGTTATTTCCTAGATGGAGTTGATGGAAGCATTCTTTTTTCGGAAAACTATAACGAACCCGTCGATGGTATTGGCGCTATTCCTGATATAACCGATGACGGCTCGATGGAAATGTTAGTGGGTGGACGATACGGTAAACTTACCTGTTTCTCGGGTGGAATGAATTCACAAGCTTTAAGTGCAGATTTTAGCGCAGATGTCACGAGCGGAATTATTCCTTTGGAAGTTCACTTTACCGATCTTACCTTGGGTAACCCGAATAGCTGGGAATGGGATTTTAATAACGATGGCTCAATAGATTCTTACGAAGAAAATCCTACATATATTTATATGGAAGCCGGAATCTTTACAGTTTCACTTACAGCTGGCAATGGAATTGTAACCAGTACGAAAATAAAGACCGATTATATAACAGCCGATTCAACAGTAAATATCAGCGAAATTCTAAATCCTTCATCTATTACTGTTGTCCCTAATCCTTTTGATAACCGCACGACCATTTCCTTTGCATCAGATCGAAATGAAACCGGCATCCTTACAATATTTAACGGGGATGGTAAAAAGATAAATACACTATATTCTGAAAAAAATGGACCCGCCACTGAAAAGCAAATTATTGAATGGAATGGTTGTGATATAAATAGTACTAAGGTTGATAAAGGAATTTATTTTGGAAGGTTAATAACCGGTAATAAAAGTTATTTTGTAAAAATAATAAAACGATAATCTCGGAATAAAGGAATAAAAATCTCATGGGTAAAATTGGGGAATCTGTTTCACTACGGGAAATATCTGTGATCTTTTTACTATATTTTTTGCAACTTCATGGGGGGTATATATACCGGGGTTACCAGTATTTTCAAAGATTATATTCAAATTTTCTGATTATTTTTGGTAACTTAAAAACATCATCTTTCGTAGTAGGTGAAGTATTAAACAACTAGACAAACTCATGTCAAGATATTTATTGATATTCTTTATACTGGTTAGCCAAATAATATATTCCCAGGAGCTCTCATGGGATAAAATCAATTCGGATAATTCAGTTCTGCCAAATGAGTCGGTAAAGTGTTTTGCTTTCGACCGTGAAGGAGCCGTTTGGATCGGCACGTATATGGGGGGTCTTGCTTATTTAAAGGATGGAAAGTGGACAATCTACAATACCTCTAACTCTGAGCTTCCGCATAATTATATCAATTCAATTGCAATAGATAAAAACAATGTAAAATGGATTGGGACTGATGGTGGTGGAATCAGCAGCTTTGACGGAACTAACTGGATTTCTTACAAAACATCAAATTCAGGATTACCTTCCAATGTTGTCATGTCAGTTTATTGTGATGCAAAAGGAATCGTTTGGGTAGGAACCTATTTTGGCGGTCTTGCACGGTTTGACGGTTCTGAATGGAAAACTTTCAGTGATGAAAATTCACCGCTTTTATCAAATAAAGTAGTCTGCATTGCTGAGGATTCGAATGAAATTCTTTGGCTGGGTACTCAGGGCGGAGGGGTTTCATCCTTTGATGGAAAAAACTGGAATACCTATACGGAAAAGAATTCAAAACTTCCAAGTGATTATATTTATTCGATTGCCATTGATCAGAAAAACAACAAGTGGATTGGAACAGGCGGTGGTGGCATTGCTGTTTTTAATGATGTCTTCTGGCTTAGTTTTAATACTGGAAATTCCGATCTTACTGACGATAACATCCGTCCAATTATCGTTGATAGCGTCGACAATAAATGGGTAGGGACATACATTGGTGGAGTTAATATCTATGATGGATCAAACTGGAAGGTTTTCGATTATCAGAACTCCGTAATGCCTGATGATGAAATTACCTGTATGGGTTACAATAAAGGTAAGGTATATATAGGGACAGAACGGTCGGGAATCATTACGGTTACCGAAAAATTTGCTTCTAAACCCATACCTCAGCCTGTCGTTAAAGAAGTCGTTGTACCAACTGACACTAACGTAAATGAAATGATCCCGGTTGATACAACACAGGTACTAACCGCAATCAATCTTGAACCAAAACCGGAACCTGAGCCCAAACCAGAAATTGAGCCTGAAATAAAGATAATGCCAGTTTCTCCTCCGGTCAAAACAGTAGC
Source organism: uncultured Bacteroidales bacterium (assembly GCA_963761195.1). Classification (GTDB taxonomy): domain Bacteria; phylum Bacteroidota; class Bacteroidia; order Bacteroidales; family JAADJA01; genus JAADJA01. The sequence goes on along the minus strand of CAVXGA010000020.1, from coordinate 173,595 downwards.
AAAGACAAAAAATCAGGTAGTAATAATGTTTGATGCTGCCGATGTTTATTTTAACCAAAAACGAATGGACAAGTATGAGCGTGCTTTCCGGTTATTATTAAAAAACCGTGAACGCATCGATGATACTTACGATGTTACAATTCTTATTTATTCAACTAATTTTGATGTAAATCCGAAAAAAATTACATTGCCTGCCAGTGAGTTGAAAAAATTACATGCCAGTAAAGTCATTTATATGGAAGGGGAAACCTCATTTACTGAAGCTGCTAAAAAGGCTTATGGCATGATAACGGATGATTACAACAAAAGCGGCAACAATCATGTAATTGCTGCTACCTATAAGCTCATTCGCGATGATGAAACGGCCAAGGTCGTTATAAAAGATAATGTAGAGAATAATTATATCGTCTTTTCGCTGCTTGCATTTGAAACGAATACCTGGAAAATGGAGCAAAAAATGCGCAACATGATCCCTAAAGGACAGGGTCATTATTATTCTATCAATCATCCGAGCATAAAAGATAACTGGTCAGTAACAGCACAAGTTGGGTTGTCCGTTTTCAAAGGTGACCTGGATGTAAATAAAATAGTTTCTTTTCCGGGAGTATTTGGATTCGCGCTTAATAAGCAAGTCCTTTCCACTGGAATTCTAAACGGAGGGATCAAAGCACAGTTCAATTTTGGCCAGTTAAATGGCGGGAAAAATGGTTTTACTTTCCAAAACAAATACAAAGAAGGATGTTTGAATTTCCAGGTGATTCTTAACAACTGGTTTAACAGAAATTTCAGATTTGAAAAATTCAGACCTTATGTATTTGGAGGAGTTGGTTTCATTAATTACAGGGTACTTTTACGCGATGCTGACGGCAACATTGTTAATGGTTATGGTTACAAGCTTATTGAGGGGAGCTCAAATGCAAACAATGTAGATCCTGAAAAAGATAAAGCAGCAACAGATTTGATTTTCCCTGTTGGCCTGGGAGTAAATTATAAAATTAAACCCAAAATTAACCTCGAATTTGAGGCATCCTCCCGTTTCATAAACAGTGACCGTTTGGATGGAAAGGTAGCATATAACAACGACAAATACTGGTTCTTTTCTGTTGGGATCACTTATTTGATCAATAACAAGGAGTTTCTGGCCGACATTCTGAACAGATAATCTTTCAACCGGATCGTACAAAATATCCGGATATTTGCTGCGTTTATTTTCTCATGAAATTTCAAAATAAACTCAGTTTCAGTTTATGCCTTTTCCTTTGTATTTCCACCTCGTCTTTTCTTTTATCTCAAAATAATTTCACAGCGCATTCAATTACCAATAACAAGGTTAATATTGTTGATGATTCTTATCAAATTGACATGAACTTTGTGGATCAATTTGGGGAACTCCGGCATTTCTCATTGTCTTTCCCAAAGGACAAAACCGATAATATGGTTGATAAATTTGGCATCTCCAAAAAGTTGTTTGAACCCTATGTTGAAACAAAAGAAAACAGAAATTTACGGTTAAAGCAGTTATCTGAAGGATTATTCCGTTTATCGGGAGATGTTGTGGAAGTAGATAAGAATGCCGTCATCCTTTATTATTCTGAAATATTCTGTCGTCCTGTTGCAATGCAGATTGCCAAAGCGCTTGCAAAATCAGGGAATGATTCACGTCTGAATCGTATTGAAATGGCTATGTGCTTTGTACAGGATATTCCGTACGGTGTTCCAGAATATGCTGATGGTTCTCGTCATTATGGAGGCGTGAGCACACCGCCTAAAGTGCTGATAGATATGTCGGGTGATTGTGATTCTAAAGCCCTGCTTTTTGCTGGAATTTTGATCTACCTGATCCCGGCAGATGATATTATTTTTCTTAACCAGCCGGAGCATGTCCTTACAGCAATTAAAAGTAAACCGGAGAACGGAAAAACGATGGTAAAATATAAAAATGCTACCTATCTTATAGCAGAAACAGCCGGACCGGGCAGAAGAATGCTCGGAGAAAAAGGCAAATACTATAAAAGCAGTTTCAAAGCAGAACCCCTATCGATAATACAGCCCGAAATAATTCCTTTCAGCAAAACCATGCCTAAAGAGAAGTTAAGCCCAACTAAAAATATAGCTATTAAAAATTTATCGAATAAAACCTTCAGCCTGCAACTCTCAACTGATCATGATCATTGGAATGCCATTAAACTTGAACCACTGGCAATTGAAATAATTTCCTTAGAAGAAACTGCGCCAATCTTCGTTAAGCCTGCTGATAAAAAAATAAAAAGTACATTTTATAATCTTACTCCGGGAAAAGCTTACTGTATTGACTGGAATTCGAAAAAAAACACATGGGAAGTATTCGAATAATCATTCCAACGATATTAAATTCACCGAAATTTATTTGGTTAAAAATTCTCTGGCTTTGTCAAAAGCTTTATTAAGACCAGCCGGGTTGCTTCCACCGGCAGTTGCAAAATAAGGCTGTCCACCTCCTCCACCATTAATTTCCCTGGCTACCTCCCGGATTATTTTGCCTGCATCCATTCCTTTCCCATCCACAAGTGCTTCGGAGATCACAAGGGTTAGATTGGCCTTACCTTCTGTTTCTGTACCCAGTAAAAGAAATACATTGTCAAATTCTTTCTTTAATTTGAAAGCAAGATCACGAATAGCAGAAGGATCAAGGTCTATTTTCTTTGCTAAAAAATTAATCCCGTTTATTTTTTCAAATTCTTTTGCAAGCATTTCCTTTATTTGATCAGCTTTTTCTGCAATTAATACTGCTACTTGTTTTTGCAATTGATGGTTTTCACTGATCAGTGACTGAACTCCTTTTATGATATCTTTTTGACTTTTGAATATAGTTTTAAGCTCATTAATTATTTTGATTTGCTCATCTAAAAATTCTTCCGTTTTTTTTGCCGTAATGGCCTCAATTCTTCTCACTCCGGCAGCAATGGCGCTTTCAGAGATAATTTTAAATAAGCCGATTTGTCCTGTAGCCGGCACGTGTGTGCCACCACACAATTCAACAGAATAGTTTTTATCAAAAGTGATTACTCTTACATTATCTCCATATTTTTCACCGAAAAGAGCCATGGCTCCCATATCAAGCGCATCATTCATAGGAACATTGCGCATTTCAGTCAATGGAATATTTTGCCGGATTTTTTCGTTCACCATTGTTTCAATCTGCAGGATTTCATCGTCTGTAAGTTTTGCATAATGCGAAAAATCAAAGCGGAGATGATTTTCATCCACTAAAGATCCTTTCTGCTCAACATGAGCACCTAATACTTTCCGTAAAGCTGCATGCATTAAGTGTGTAGCACTGTGGTTGTTCTCCGTCATAATTCTTTTCTCCCGATCAACAAAAGCTTCAAATTCAGTTTCAATACTGCCAGGGAGCTTGTTCACGATATGAATAATCAAATCATTTTCCTTTTGAGTATCTACCACCTCTAACGGTTTCCAATTTATTTTTCAATATTCCCCGGTCGCCAACCTGACCGCCTGATTCGGCATAAAATGGGGTTTTATCGAGAACCAACTGGTAATAGTCTTTTTTCTTATCCGAAATTTTCCTGTATTTCGTTATGTATGATTTAGAAACAAGTGTCTCATAACCCAAAAATTCAGATTTTTCCTTGTTCGTTTTCACAACAACCCAGTCTTCCATATTTTTTACAGCAGCCTGTCGTGACCTGTCTTTCTGTGCTTCCAAACCCTTGTTAAAACCAATCATATCAACTTCCCTTCCCTGTTCCTTCGCCATTAATTGTGTAAGATCTATCGGAAATCCATACGTATCAAAAAGTTCAAAGGCAAATGCACCGTCGATGATCTTTTCCGCAGGGTTGGCATGAAGATTTTGTTCGAATTTTTTAATTCCGGCTGACAGAGTACGCAGAAAGGCTGTTTCCTCTTCCTGTATCACTTTTATGATCAGTTCCTGCTGCGAACGAATTTCAGTGAAAACATCGCCCATCTTATTAACCAAAACAGGTACAAGAAGATGAATAAACGGCTCCGTTGTTCCAAGGAACGTATAACCGTACCTTATGGCTCTTCGCAATATTCGTCTGATCACATAACCGGCTTTGATATTGGATGGTAACTGACCATCAGCTATAGCAAATACCACAGCACGAAGATGATCTGCAACAACACGCATTGCGATATCTGAATCCTTGTTAGCCCCGTAAGTAATTCCCGTTATTTTTGCTATTTCCTGAATGATGTTTTGAAAAATATCGCTGTCGTAATTTGATTTTTTTCCCTGCAACACCATGGTTAAACGTTCGAACCCCATACCGGTATCCACATGCTTTGAAGGAAGCGGTTCCAGTGATCCGTCTGATTTTCGGTTAAATTCAATAAAAACAAGGTTCCAGATTTCGATTACTTCAGGATGGTTTTTATTCACCAATTCACTTCCTTTAATCGCAATTTTATCCTCTTTATTCCTTAAATCTACATGAATTTCGGAACAAGGTCCACATGGGCCGGTATCTCCCATTTCCCAGAAATTATCTTTTTTTGACCCCAACAATATACGATCTCCAGAAATAATATTTTTCCAAAATCCAAGGGCCTCATCATCGACACCTAATCCATCCTCCTTGCTACCACCGAAAACCGTTGCATATAAATCTTCCTTGTCAATTTTATAAATACCCGTCAGAAGTTCCCAGGCCCATCCGATGGCTTCCTTTTTAAAATAATCACCAAAGGACCAGTTACCAAGCATTTCAAACATTGTGTGGTGATACGTATCATGGCCAACTTCCTCCAGATCATTATGTTTTCCTGAAACGCGTAAACATTTTTGCGTATTGGCTACACGTGATGCTGCTGGTGCAGAATTTCCCAAAAAAATATCTTTAAACTGGTTCATCCCTGCATTGGTAAACATCAATGTGGGATCATTTTTTATAACCATCGGAGCGGAAGATACTATTTTGTGTTGCTTCGATTTGAAAAATTCAAAGAAAATATTTCTGACCTGTTTCGAATCCATAATTTAATAATTATTAACATTTATTGTTAATTTCTCTATAATCAAAAGATTGCAAAATTAATTTATTTACTTAATTTTGCTGCAATATTAATTTTTGAAACATTTCGGAGTAATTGAGCATATAATAATTCATGCCGAGGACGAAATATAAATTTAATAAAAAGTCACTTCAGTTCGAAGAGGTTAAAATAACGTTTAAAACGCATTTATTTAAGTTTTTGTCCGTTATCGCATCAGGAATGGTATTTGCAACTGTTGTTGTTTTTCTTGCCTATTCGTTTATTGATTCGCCAAAAGAAAAGATGCTTAAACGTGAACTCGATCAAACGACGCTGCAATTACAACTATTTAATGAAAGGCTTGCCCAATACGATGCAGTTCTTACTGATTTAGCAGACAGGGATGATAATATTTACCGCGTAATTTTTGAAGCTGAGCCTGTTCCATCTTCTGTCAGAAAAGCCGGGTTTGGAGGCGCAGACAGGTATTCCCGACTCGACGGTTACAAAAATTCAGATCTCATTATCAACACAGCCAAAAAGCTTGATAAAATACACAGTGAGCTGGTTGTACAATCAAAGTCTTTTGATGAAGTTTATGAAATGGCTAAGAAGAAGAATGAAATGTTAGCTTGTATTCCAGCTATTCAGCCAGTTAGTAATAAGAATTTAAAGCGGTTGTCTGCCTATTATGGATTTCGTACCGATCCTATTTACAAGGTTAGGAAATTTCATTATGGTATTGATTTTTCCGCGCCAATAGGAACGGCTGTTTATGCTACTGGTGACGGTGTTGTAGAAGATTTGGAACACTCACGAAACGGATATGGCAACAGCATGATGATCGATCATGGCTACGGCTATGAGACTAAATACGCGCATCTTTCAGAATTTAAAGTTAAAGCAGGCCAAAAAGTTAAACGTGGCCAGTTGATCGCATTGGTAGGAAACACAGGTAAATCGACTGCACCCCACTTACATTATGAAATTAAAAAGAACGGGAAAAATATAAATCCGATTTATTATTTCTTCAGCGATCTTACTCCCGACGAATACGAAACTGTCCTTAAGCTTTCGAAGAATCCTACGCAAACGCTTGACTAATCCATGTCTGATCAAAATCAGAATACAGGTAAGTTATTTTACTCCATGGGTGAAGTAGCACGAATGTTTGATGTGAATACTTCACTGATCCGATTCTGGGAAAAAGAATTTGATATTATTAAGCCAAAGAAAAACAAAAAAGGAAACCGCCTTTTTACGCAAAGCGATGTTGATAATTTTCATATTATTTTTCATCTTGTAAAAGAGAGGGGATTTACCTTGCAGGGAGCGAAAGATAAGCTTAAAGAAAATAAAGAGGATACGGTTGATAATGCTGAAGTCGTTAAAACACTGCAGAAAGTTAAAGAATTTTTAAAAGAAATCCGGGAGGAACTTTAAAAATATCTGTGATTTATTAAAAATTCCTGAACGTACTCTTCAATTCCTTCTTCCAGACTATAAAAAGGTTGCTCATACCCGATGCTATGTAGTTTCGCCATAGGTGCTTCGGTAAAGTACTGGTATTTTTCCCTGATATCTTCTGGCGTATCAATAAACTCAATAATTGGGGTTTTATCCAGCGCTTTGAATGTTGTGTTTGCAAGGTCAAGAAAGGTCCTGGCCTTACCCGTTCCAAGATTGTAAATCCCTGAATTTGTGGGGTGGTTCATCAGAAAACAGATCACATTTACAACATCTTTAACATAAATAAAATCCCTTAGCTGATGCCCATCTTTAAACTCGGGCTTATGTGACCTGAATAATTTTACTTTTCCTGAATCGCTGATTTGATTATAGGCATGAAAAATAACAGAGGCCATTCTTCCTTTATGATATTCATTGGGTCCGTAAACATTGAAAAACTTCAATCCTGCCCAATATACAGGCTTATCCTGTTGCTCCAGGGCCCATTTATCAAATTCATTTTTCGATTCGCCGTATGGATTCAGAGGTTTTAATTTTTTGATGATTTCATGATCATCGTTATATCCGAACTCACCCAGGCCATAGGTCGCAGCCGAAGAAGCATAGATCAGCGGAATATCATATTCTACGCATGCTTTCCAAACTTCTTTTGAATAATTCAGATTTAATGTATTAAATATTTCACTATTAAATTCAGTGGTATCTGTTCGTGCTCCGATATGCAGAATAAATTCTACCCCGTTATGATTTTTATCCAGCCACTTAAAAAAATTATCCCGCTGAACTTTTTCGAGGAATATCTTTCGTTCTGTATTCCTGCTTTTTTCAGGTTTCGAAAAATCATCAACAATTACAATATCCTTATGTCCTTTATTATTCAGCTTATTTACCATGCAACTTCCGATAAATCCTGCTGCTCCGGTGACAATAATCATATTATTTCAGATTTAATGCGCTGCAAAGATATAACCAAATTACAAACTCAGCTGGTTTTATTCTGTTTGTGAGCTGATCGTTGAGTGCAATTACTTCGTCTGGTTTACTGTTGATTTTCCTTTCGAAACTGGCTTTAATTTTAAACTGCATTTTACCTGTTCTGCATCCGTTTCCAAAGTTTTTGGCTCAAATCCCTTGCGGTTTTCATAACGGTATCCTCATCAAAATTTTCAAGCTTCCTGTTTTTGATTATCAATTTCCCGCCTGAAATAACATGACAAATATGCTTTGATTCTAATCCGTAAATAAAATGACCGTAAAAATTACCGGAATTAAAAGCTGTGCAAGGATTATAATCAAGAATAACAAGATTATTCTCCCCGTCTCCTTCAAACTGATTTGATTTCAAATAAGTGCTTATATTTCTTAACCGGTGGTATATATTTTGCACCGTAATGTTTTCGAAATTCTGCCCTACAAAATAAGAAGCTTTAGCACTTTTCAGCATATCGCTGTGCATCCCGTCAGTTCCAAGCATAATCCTGTTTCCCAAACCCGACGATGCAAAAAAGCCAACTTTGTTATTCAGGTTGCTTTCTGTATTTTGCACAACCCACGCTTTGGAATCATGAATAATTTTTCTTTCGTTATCGTTAACGTGCAGGCAATGCGCCAGAATAGTCTTTGGGCTGCTAAGAACACCAAAATCCTCCAATCGTTCGACCACTCTTTTTTGATAGATTTCCTCACAGATTCTCTGATCATACGGGTCTTCTGCAACATGAATATGAATGCCTGTTTTGTATTTTTCTGCCAGATCAACCGCTTTAGTCAGGGTTTCATCGCCGATTGTGAAAGATGCATGAAGACCAACCAAAGCCTGATGGCTTTGCAAATAATGTTCAGTTTCCCTAAGTCCCGATTTAGCTTTTTCAGTTCCTTCCCTATCTGTAATTTCATAGCAAAGCAAATGCGAAATTCCAACCTGATCAAATGCTTTGGAAATGGCCTCCAGGCTTTCTTCAATAAAATTAGGTGAGGAGTGATGGTCGATGACAAAGGTGACACCGTTTTTAGCGCATGCAATAGCAGTTACAAGCGCAGAAATTTCAACCAGCTCCTTGTCAAGGCTTCTGTCAAGAGGCCACCAGATAGTTTTCAGAATTTCAAAGAAATTCGCTGGAGTTAGTTTGGGGGATGGCATTCCGGTGGCTAATGCGGAATATGCATGATGATGTGCATTTGCAAAAGCCTTTGTTACATATTTACCTGAGCAATCAATAACCTCATATCCAGTAATGGGGGTATCATGGGATTGCAAGAATTTAATTTTACCGACGGGTCCTTCTTCAACAACAATATCTGTCCTGATGAATTCAAGCGTCTGCCAGTCGATATAAGTAGCATTTTTAAGGTAAACGGACATACTTTATTTTAAATAAATTATAGCTTCTTTTTCTGGATTACATTTGATGATTAGGTCTTATAAACTTTTTAGTAATAATGCGTCTGAACCATTGGCTCCCATAGTTTTCTGTAGTTTTCATCCCCAAACCCTTTACAGGAATCCTGAAATACACATGTTGTATGGGAAGGAATATCAACCAGCGTAAAAAAGGTACAAGGATTTTTTGAGCACTGTCCTGTTGTACACAGTGTAGTTTCGTTGCAACAGCTTCTTCCCAGCGTCCAAAAAAAATCATTCATTTTTAATAACTCATGATGACAATGACCGGCAATAATTTTCATCGATTCAATGCATGCTTCCCGAACCGGCTCATCAGAAGAAAGTTGTACTTTTCCCTGCAAATCATTCATCAGCTTAGCATTATGTATTTCCAGGCAACCAAAACGAAGCAACACCCTTTGCATATGATAATCCATTATTGGAATTGTGTTTTCAGTGTCTTTAATTCTCATTAAACCTGCTTCGAGTTGCCAGTTTTAAGAAGAATGAGATTTTCTTTTTCTGAGGATCCGCATAAGCCTCAAGCTTCGCTAAAACTTCATAAAGCCCCTTTCCTTCATTCACCAATCTTCCCTCGCAACTATCAATTAACCGGGAAATACTTCCGTGGTAATTTTCCTTCACAAAACTGCAGATTTCAAGCAACATTCGCGTCCTCTCCTCCAGCCTGTCAAGAGAAGTATTTTCAGGCCGTCCATCCTCTGAAAAAGCTGCGGCAAGGTAATCATCAACATCATTTAACGAGCAGATACTCAGATACCCGGGATTAAGCAAAGGGTTTTTATTTTTGTGCATTTGAAGGAATGCATATTCAATATAATCCCATCCGTAAAGGTTTTTTCCCTTGTGAACCAGGTTACGGGTCTGGTGGCAAATGGCAACAGAAATGAAATAAATTCTCAATTTCGTTTCGCGGTCGGCTTCAAAACTTAAAAATTCCCGTTTGTAAAATTCAGGACGGATATTCAGTCTGTCCAGTTCTTTCCCAATCTTCATGCACTGATCCCGATTGATACTGATTTGTTGTTTTGTATTCATGCTTATTTCGGGAATTTTCCAAATGTTTTTTTCATAAACCGGTGGAAACTGTGAAATCCTTTCACCGGCTCTGCGAACATGATGACACATTGCTTGCTGATGATGTTCAGTTCGCTGTTTCCTAACGATTTTATCGTTTCGTTATCCGCAGAACCCTGCTGCAGCCAAATATTCTTTATCCCTTTCTCCTTTGCTGAATTGATCAGTTCTTTTGTTACATCAGGTTTTGTATTAATAATAAGACCGGTAACTTCTGCAGGCAAATCAGCGATTGCTTTGTAACACACTTTTCCATCGTATTCCTGCATTTCAGGATGCAGAGGAAACAGGTTATAGCCTTTGCTACTGAGTTCCCGGTAAATGGCATTGCCAAATTTCTTCTTTTCCCTTGAAATGCCGGCAACCGCAATATTTTTTTGCGACATGAATGTTTGAATTGCTTCTGCTGTAACCATCTTGATTTTGTTTTTATCAATTATTTCTTTTCAAAGGTAATTTATATCTTTTGATTTTATCGTACTGATAAAGTGCATTCGCTACAGCAGCGGCAGTCGGGACCAGTCCTATTTCACCAATGCCTTTTGCTCCGTAGGGACCCACTTTATCCGGAACCTCAACACCTTTTACAATTACCTCCGGCATATCCATTGCTCTTATAATTCCCAAATCTTTCATTTTCGCACTGATCAGAAAGCCATCCTTCATTGGCAAATCCTCCGTGAGCGCATATCCAAGGCCCATATGCACCGCTCCCTGAACCTGCCCTTCAAATAATGCGGGATTGATGATTTTTCCGGCATCATGGGCGGCAATTACTTTTTCAACAAGGCCATTTTCATCCAAAATGACCAACTGTGTGGCATACCCGTAAGCGAAGTGTGTGATGATCTTTTCCACATTATCCCCCGGCCTGGTCGTCCAATCGCAGAGATAGCTCCCGCTGTATTCTTCCCCGATAAGATTTTTCAGGCTTTTTGTTTTAAGAGCGGTTTTCAATTTTGCTGCCCCATTAATAATAGCATTTCCAACCAGCACAGTTGCTCTCGAAGATGTTGTCATTCCGGTGGGCAAGCCGGAATCAGTTGTAATTTTTACGTTTATCAATCCCGGATCCAATCCTGTTTCCTGGCAGAAAACCTGAATGGCAATGGTATCCACGCCTTGTCCCATCTCCGTCCATCCATGATGAATCTCGATTTCATCTTCCGCTTTAATTACTATTTTGATATCTGAAAAATCAGGCATACCGTTTCCAACACCTGAATTTTTAATTCCGCAGGCAAGACCGGCATATTTAGCTTTATAAAATTCATCTTTAACGGCTTCAAGCGTAGCCCTTATCCCGACTCCCTGTTCCAATATCTGTCCGGTTGCTGTTAAAGAGCCTTCGACCAGTGCATTGTCATACCTGAATTTCCAGCGGTCGAAACCGCCTTTCTCACAAATCTCGTCGATACAACTTTCAAGTGCAAATACAACCTGAGGAACGCCAAAACCGCGCATAGCTCCCGATGGAATATTGTTGGTATAAATTGTTACCGCTTCAATATCGACAGCCGGAATGTGATAACCACCGGTTGCATGTCCGGCCAGCCGTTCCATCACTTTTGTCCCGACCGAAGCGTAGGCTCCGGTATCTCCGTAAGCAACCAGTTTAACAGCTAACAGCTTACCCTTTTTATCTGCTGCGACATGTATATCCATTTTTACCGGATGCCGTTTTGGATGCATACGGATCGATTCTTCCCGTGAAAGCACCAGTTTTACAGGCTTCTTTAATAAGTAAGCAAACAGGGCAGCATGTCCCTGAACCGTAATATCTTCCTTCCCGCCAAAGCCGCCGCCTGTGGGCACAAGCCTGATTTCAACCTGATCTTCAGGATATTGCCAGTAAACTTGCTACCTGACTCCTGTCGACATAAATACCCTGTCCGTTTGCATAAAGCAGTATCCCATTCTCCCTGAGGAATTGCCAAAGCTCCTTCGGTTTCCATAAAGGCATGCTCGATGCGCTGTGTCTCATAAATTCCGTGAGAAGTGTATGCAGAATTCTGTAAAATATCTTCTACGTTGCCGCCACGCTTGATGATCGTTTTTTCAAGGATATTCGACTGTCCCTCATGCACCTGATCCGCCCCTGACTTAATCGCTTCAAGCATGTCGGTTACAGGCCGTCTGATTTCATATTCAATTTTGATACGTTTCAGGGCTTGTCTCAGCTAATTTCTTTCGTTTCAGCTACCACTCCTGCAATGACATCTCCGATGTAATGGGTTATCTCACCCTCGCCGATCATCAACGGCCAGTCGTTAACGATCAGACCCGTGTTATGTTTTCCGGGGATGTCGCTTGCAGTAAATACACCCACTACTCCCTTAAGGCTTTGTGCTTCCGAAATGTCAATTTTCAAAATTTTGGCGCGTGGATGATCCGAAAACTTTAATGCGGCGTGAAGCATTCCGTCCGCTTTTAAATCACTGACAAACGGTCTTTGGCCGATCGCCGTTTCAATGGCTTCAAATTTGGGTAAGGATGTTCCGACATTTCCATTTGATTTATTTAGATCAAGAGATTGTATCCCTTTTATTGTTTTATGTGCGGATTCAATCGCTTCAATAATTTTCTGATATCCGGTACAACGACAAAGATGAGGATTCAGGGCTTTTTTTATCTCTTCCCTTGTGGGATCATGCTTTTCCTGGAAAAGGATCTTTGTCCTCATCAAAATTCCCGGCGTACAGAAACCGCATTGAACAGCACCTTTATTCACAAAGGCTTTTGCAAGAATATCTTTGATGGCTTCGGGGATTCCTTCCAGTGTGATGACTTCAGCATTCTGAAGAGTCTTCATTTTTGTGGTACAGGAAAGTCTTGCTTTTCCGTTTACCTCGACCAGACATGCGCCACAGGCTGCCTGACCTGAACAACCATCTTTAACCGATGTTATATTTTTCTCCTCCCTTAAAAAATTCAGCAAGGAACCTTCCGGATTACGTTCATAGGTAACTGGTTTATCATTTAATCGGAAAGAAATCATGTGCTCTATAATAAATTTAATGAGAAAGTAAAAGTAAAAAAATTAAGGGAAAGATAGATTATTAAACAGCCATCAATAAAAGTAGATAAAAGGAGAAAATAGTGCATTGATAGATTGGATAACTTTATTTTTTATAAAACACAAAGAGCAGCTGCCTATTGCTATTGCGTTTGTATCAGGAAAATTCTATCCATTCAGTTCTTAATTAGGCACCTGCGATCCACTTCCCTTATTCGGCAACCATTTATCATTCTTATCCCGGTTATCAACCTGGGTATCCAAATTGAAGTCCCCGGATTTATATCCGGCTTCTCCAGCCTGTGGAATCCAATTATTTTCTAAATCGAGATTGTTTATCGATCCATCCGCATTGCCATCGGCTGCGATCATGCCCCAAATACCCGGTGAAAGTTCTTTTACAGCATCTGCTCCACCGTAGGTTTGGGTCTCGCTGATGGTGAAGTCGTAAGTGTAGATTCCATTCGACTTTGGGAGTGGATTGGCTGACATGATGCCCAGGTGGTTTCGGTGCCAGATAACAACAAATAAGTTTTCAGAGATCTCCAGATTAAACTGTAAGGGATTTATTCCATCCCGGTCAATAATGGTTCCGTCATTAAGGAGGAATGCAGCTTTTTTGGTAATTGTTTTATCATTGGTGGCTGTCGATGCATCTCCTGTTGTTTCACGTAATTCTATTAATACCCAATCTACGATATTTTCAGCTGGTGGGGCTGTAATGTTTTCTGTCCCCATGTAATTCCAGGGCGAAGCTGAATAGGGTTGAATTAATGGAAACGCATCATCCGCAATAAGTTCGGTATTCATATCCGATCCGTTGAAAGGCCCTTCAAGACGGACCTTCAAACTAATTTCTATTGTTTGTAGTCCGGGACCTAAGCTGGGTGACAGGACAATCACCTCAAATGGGGCCATTTGTGAAATAAACATCAATTTATTATTGTCGATATCAACTATCCGTTGTTCTTCGTTCATCAATTCCCACCAGGCGTATGTTCCGGTCTGTAAACCTGATGTTCCAAGATTTATATTAATGTTTTCTACAATATTGCTTCCGGTGTTAATCGCTACAATTACAGTATCATTTTCCGTAGCTCTGACAAAGGATAAGATTGAGCTTTTGTCAGCCATTGCTTCAAGATAATCACCTTCCCGCAATGCGGGTTTTGAATTCCGCAAACGGATCATCTTTCTATATCTGTTGAATATGGAATTTGAACCTGCACTTTCACTTTCCACATTGAAGGTTGTGTAATTGCTGTTGATGCTGTACCAGGGTATTCCGGTCGTAAAACCTGCCTGGTATCCAGGAGTCCATTGCATAGGAGTGCGGATATTTTCATCGGGTTTTTCTCCCAGCATTCCGATCTCTTCGCCATAGTAAATAAATGGAATACCCGGTAAAGTCAGATAAATAGCAGCAGCCAGTTTATTTTTGTTCTGATCCTGACCAAGGGTGTTCATTACCCGGTTCATATCATGGTTTGTTAGGAAAGTGCCCCACTGAAGGTGTGGGTAAACATTATAAACTTGCGACATTTTGCTGTTGATTGATGTTGCATTCCCGTTGTTCACCGCATCAAGAATAGTCCCGGAAAGATCAAATTCAAAACAAAAATCAAGACCGTTATCCTCCACATATCTGACAACAGTATTGGTATTTGACCAGACCTCGCCCACTGAAAAAGATTCCGGGGCAACTGACTTGGTATGTGCATTAAAATCTTTCCAAAACTGAATGGTGGCAGGAGTGTGTTCCATGTTTTGACCATCTTCAATGATTAATGAAGCTGCATCAAGCCTGAATCCGTCTACTCCGATCTCGTTCAGCCAGTAGTCAGCAACATGAAACATGCTGTCAACAACCTGCGGTTCTTCATAATTTAAATCAGGCATTCCGCTCCAGAAAACTCCGTAATAATATCCTGAACTGTGCCAGTGCCAAACCTGTTCACCCCATGGGCCGACATAGCCGGGATCAGTCGCAGACCATCGGTAGAAGTTCCTTTTATTATTTTGGTTATTTTTTGAATCAATGAACCACTGGTGCTCCGAGCTCGAATGATTCATAACCAGGTCGATGATCACTTTTATCCCTCTGGCATGTGCGGATTCCAGGAATGACTGAAATTCTGCCATAGTCCCATAATCGGGATTGATGCCAAAATAATTGGTAACATCATAACCATGATAACTGGGCGACGGATTGATTGGCATTAACCATATGCCACCAATGCCAAGATCCTCATCGGTATCCGGGTCACCGTCGTTCAGGTAATCCAGTTTTGCGGTAAACCCGTTAAAGTCGCCAATACCATCCCCATCACTATCCTGAAAGCTTCTTACAAAAGCTTCGTAGAAGACGGTATTGTTCCACCAGGCCAGTTGCGTTCTGTCACGTTCGGTAATGGTCAAAAAGTCTGCCAATAAAAGCGTATCAGCCTGTGAAGAATTTCCAACAATTAACTGCACATCAAACGTTCCCGGATTGGCATAAAATACATTCGGATCCTGCAGGGATGAAGTTTCCGGATTGCCTCCTTCAAAAAACCACTGCCGGTATTCTACATTTCCCGATGAGAGATCAGAAAATTGAATGCTTCCCTGCGCCTGGATTTCTGTTGCCGATGCTGAAAAATTGGCTACAGGCGGGCCAAAGGGAGATGTTTCATCATTGTACCAAAAGTAAAGAGAATCATAAGATGTCAATATCGTATAAACCCGATTCGGACCTCCTCCCGGAAACTCTTCCGATCCGTCCCATGCTCCGTTTTGCCTGAATTTAAATTCAATGGTTTGTGAAATAGAGAAACCGGAAAGTTCGATGTCATAAATATAATCCTGGTCATCATCAGAAAGAATGGTCAAATCCGACCCCCACCCATTAAAAGTTCCGGCCAGGTCAACAAATTCAGTGTTGGGATCAAAATTCTCCAAATATATCTGGTAGGACATATTCACACTGAAATAAATTGTTGCATCCTGAGCCTTTAACCCAATCTGTATAAGAAGACCGCTCAAAAAGCTCAGAAGTATACTTTTTTTGCTCATAGAATATACATTACCTCAAAGCAAATGTAACTTAAATATCTGAGTCTATTCTTTACGGTTTAGTTGTTATTTCAAACTTGCAGAATTAATAAACCACCTCGCATTAGAGCATCGAGGTATAATAATGAAATCTTTTACATTTCCATACCCCGCAAGAATTGAAACAGAAAAAAGCAGTCATCGGCTGAAAAAAATTTTGCAGCAATTTATTTTACGATCCCTAAAACTTGACGGTATTACTTGCTATTCCAGATTTCCCATGATTTTTCGGCCTGCCAGTATAGCATATCCAGCCCATTTTTTACTGTAGCACCCTTTTCGATTCCTTTTTTCAGAAACAGGGTTTCCGGTGGATTGTAAACAAGGTCGAAAAGGAAATGGTCCTGGGTTATAAATCCATAGGGAATATCAGGGCAGGTATTACTATCAGGAAACATCCCGAGAGGCGTTGTATTAATAATCAGCAGGTGGTCATTTATTATCGTTTCGTTCAGCATTTGATAGGAGATATGGTCGGATGTGGAAGGCTCTCTGGAAACTGTTTGATATTCCATACCCAGCTTATCTAAAGTAAAAGCAGCCGCTTTTGCACTTCCGCCTGTCCCTAAGATGAGGGCCTTCTTGTGAATGGGTTTCAGCAACCGGGTCAGCGATTTTTCAAATCCCCAGCTATCCGTATTAAATCCCTTTAGCCAGAGGGTTTCTTCATCCCACATTACTTTAATGCAGTTCACTGCACCGATTTCTTGCGCTACCTTGTCGAGTTCATCCAGATAGGGGATGATTTCGCGTTTAAAGGGGATGGTAACATTTAATCCGGTCAGCGATTTACGCTGCATGATGAATGAACGGATATTCGTGATGCTTTCCATCTCCATTAATCTGTACTGGCAATCCTGGATTTTTTGATTCCTGAATTTTTCAGTAAAATACAAGGCAGAAAGTGAGTGTATCAGGGGATAACCGATCAATCCAAAAAGTTTCATGATAACAGTGTATAACGGATTAATGTTGTGATGCTAAAATAGACAATAAATTTTAAATGACAGGTTGAAAAATATTTTCTGTTGAAATTTGCCTTATTTGGAAGTAAAGATCAGGAAAAGAATGTGATGCGAATGTCAGGGTTTTCTGTACATTTCGATGATCCGCAGCAGGTTATCATCATTATGCAGGGCCGGATCGTATTCAAAAACAACTTTATGCACCGAAAAATCCATTAGTAGCGCCGTTTCAAGTACACTATACGCTTCTTTGAACTTTTTATTTTTGAGGAGATAGATAAATTTTCTGTAATACAATTCAGCATTTTCAGGTTGTTCAGCGATACCTTCATTCATAAAATCAAGGGCTGTCGAAAACTCCGATTTTAAAAAATAGATATGTGAATAATCCAGCCATATCTCGGGATTATGCGGTTCAAGCCGGATGACCTCTTTGTAGGAAACCAATGCATCATCCAATAAATCGGCCTTATACTGAACATCACCCAGCATATACCAGAATTCGGAATTAAGCGGTTCGATCTCTATCGCCTTTTTAATGTGATTGATCGCCACTTTAAATTTTCCAAGTTCTTCATAAATCAATCCGATCCCAAGCCAGGCATCTGAAAGTAAAGGATCAAGATCGAGCGCTTTCCGGTAGAAATTCCGTGCTTTATCATACTTGGCTAATTTCTCGAAACATTCACCGATATAATAAAAGGTCATTGCCTCCGGTTCTTCGTATTGAAAAGTTTCCTGGTAAAACTCAATCGCTTTTTCAAACAAACCAAGATTTGCGAATGAATTGGCCTTGTTAAAATAGGCAGAGGCGAATGTATCATCAATGGCTATCGCAAAATCGTATGCATCAACCGCAAGATCATATTCTTCATTGTTGTTATAGGCAATGCCAAGATTAAACCAGGCAGCTTTGGAGTAAGGATTCTGATTGATGAATGCTGAAAAGAATTTAATGCTTTCCTGTGTGTTGTTGGCTATTTCGAAACAAAATGACAATTCATAAATTACAGCTTCGTTATCCGGATTCAGGTCAAGAACCTTGATCAGGTACTCAATCGCTTTATCGTATTTGCCAAGATTTTCGTATTCAAAAGCGATGTTGGTATAAACCTCTTCAAGATCTTCGGCCTCCTTTATAGCCTTGTTGTATTCTTCGATGGCTTTTTCGTAACTTTTTAGCTGGCTGTAAATTCCGGCCTTCGTCATGAAGATTTCAGGATTCTGAGGTTCAATCTGTTCCACTTCAGCTAAAATATCCAGTGCTTTGTTTACATTGTTTGAGGAAATAAACAATTGTGCTTTTTTTAACATAAACGATACACTTTGAGGATGTTGCTCAAGTGCAAGTTTAATCGCTGTGTTTGATTTTTCGAGTTGATCGTTTAAAAGATAATGATCGATGATCTGCTCAAATTCATCCACATCAAAAAAATAATGTTCACCTTTTTGCAGCATCCTGTCGAACCTGGAAACAAGTTCACTCAGTTGTTCATCTTCCTGTTCATCAAAAAAATCCATCAATTATTACATTGAAATATTTCACAAAGTTATGAAAGTAAATGTTAACAAATGTAAAATGTAATAATTTTACCACCCATTTTTTAAACAGATAACATGACCTTAATTAAATCTATTTCAGGGATAAGGGGCACAATCGGAGGAATAGCCGGTGAAGGACTGAGCCCAATCGACATCGTGAAATTTACTTCTGCGCTCGCTGTGTTTGTAAAAAAAAATACGAATAAGCCGCATATTCGCTTTGTAATTGGCCGCGACGGCAGGGTTTCGGGCGAAATGGTAAGCCATCTTGTAGCGGGTTCCCTGATGGGCATGGGTGTGGATGTAATTGACGGCGGGCTTTCAACAACACCTACCATTGAAATGGCTGTGACCGAAACCGGTGCCGACGGAGGTATCATTTTAACAGCCAGCCATAATCCTGAAAACTGGAATGCGCTTAAATTACTTAATTCTAAAGGGGAATTCCTCTCGGCCTCTGATGGCGCTGAAGTTCTTAAAATTGCAGAAAAGGGAAATTTTGAATTTGCTCCTGTAAATAAGCTTGGGAAATATTCCAGAGACGATTCATTTATTGGTATGCATATTAAAAAAATTTTAAACCTGCCTTTGGTTGATAAAGATGCTATCAAAAAAGCACGATTCAAAGTAGCTATTGACTGTGTGAATTCAACCGGAGGGATTGCCATCCCTCAGCTTCTCGATGAACTTGGGGTAACTGCCGTTGAGGAGCTGTATTGTACTCCATCGGGCCGTTTTCCTCATAATCCCGAACCCCTTCCACAAAACCTGGGCGAAATTTCAGAAGTCGTTAAAAAAAGCAAAGCGGATGTTGGGTTTGTAGTTGATCCCGATGTTGACAGGCTTGCTATTATCACTGAAAACGGAGACATGTTTGGGGAAGAGTATACACTGGTTGCTGTAGCCGATTACATTCTCCAGCACAGAAAAGGAACGACGGTTTCAAACTTATCCTCAACACGGGCTTTGCGTGATATCACTGAAAAATCCGGCGGCAACTATTTTGCTTCCGCTGTTGGAGAGGTAAATGTTGTGGAAATGATGAAAGAAAAAAATGCCGTAATCGGTGGTGAAGGAAATGGTGGAGTGATATATCCTGAATTGCATTACGGCCGTGATGCGCTTGTGGGAATCGCATTGTTCCTGACTTACCTTGCCAAATCAGGTAAAAAGTGCTCTGAACTGCGTAATTCCTATCCCAATTATTTCATCTCTAAAAATAAAATCGAACTGGGTAAGGAGATTGAAGTCGATAAAATCCTGAACGGTATTAAGGAAAAATACAAAAAAAATCCTGTTAATTCAATTGATGGCGTCAGGATTGATTTTGATTCCGAATGGGTGCATCTTCGTAAATCAAATACAGAACCCATTGTGAGGATCTATTCTGAAAGCGATTCGGAAATAAAAGCAGAGCATCTTGCAATGAAAATTATAGAAGATATCAGGGAAATTTTGAGAAAGTAAGTAATGTATAACCGGCCCATTTTTTCTGATTTATTAATCCTATTTATCCGTAAATCAAAATAAAGCTTCCAATAATACTTCAAAATTATGAATACCGGAATAGTCCGTAAAGATTCGTTGAAACCCTTATTAAGGCTTGCTATAACGGGTGACGAAACGGTTATTCTTAAACTAATGGAACGTTTTTATCAATTGGATCACTATCCGTTTTACCCTGAGGTTGCTTCGACAATGATTTCATCTTTTATTGCAGACCATCATCTGGGAAGAATTTGGATCATTGAAGAAGAAAATATACCTGTTGGTTATGTTGCGCTGACTTTTTCGTTTAGTTTTGAATTTCAGGGTAAAAATGCATTTATTGATGAGTTGTTTATTGAAGACGGATACCGTGATCGGGGTATAGGAACTGCGGTGATAAGTTATCTATTAAATGAATCAGAAAAACTCGGAATAAAAGCACTACATCTTGAAGTTGAAAAACATAATGAAGCTGGATTAAATCTCTATTCCAAATTTAATTTTATTAAGCATAACCGCCATTTGATGACACGAATGATATGATTCCAGAAACAAGTATCTACATAATTTCAAATTCCATTGCATTTGCATCAATCGAATAAATAACCATCCAAATTCTTCTTCAAAATCAATTCTTAAAAAAAACTTAATATTAATTTCGCTGGATTCGTTTTAATTAGTCTACCTTTGCACCCATTTTTTCAGTACTTTTTATAATAAATTAAAGATTTTCAAATACTTACATTAAAATGTCACTAACAAAGCTCAGAAATATCGGTATCGCTGCCCACATTGATGCAGGCAAGACAACAGTTACCGAACGAATTCTATTTTTCACAGGCGTAAATCGCAAAATGGGTGAGGTTCATGATGGGGAAGCCACTATGGATTTCATGAAACAGGAGCAGGAAAGAGGTATTACCATTGCATCAGCCGCTATTACCACAAGCTGGAAAGGATCGCAGATTAACATCATAGACACACCGGGGCACGTTGATTTTACAGTCGAGGTTGAACGTTCGTTACGTGTTATCGATGGAATGATTGCCGTTTTTTGCGCAGTTGGTGGTGTTGAACCTCAGAGTGAAACAGTTTGGAATCAAGCTGACAGATACCGGGTTCCCAGAATCGCCTTCATAAACAAAATGGATCGCACCGGTGCTGATTTTAATGATGTGGTCACACAAATGAATAAATACCTTGATGCAAATGCAGTAACCTTTCATATTCCTATCGGCGCCGAAGATAATTTCACAGGTATCATTGATGTGATCGAACAAAAAGCTTATGAATTTGAAGGCCAGGAGCGAAAAGAAATTGACATTCCAGCAGATTATGTAGAAAAATGCAGGGTAGCCCGCGAAACTCTGGTTGAAAAAATAGCCGAATTTGATGATGATGTGATGGGTATGTATCTTGAAGGACAAGACGTTCCTTCAGAAAAACTAAAATATGTGGCGCGTGAAGCAACCCTTAAATTACTGATTACTCCTGTATTCTGCGGAGCAGCTTATAAAAACAAGGGAATCCAGCTTCTGCTCGATGCGGTTGTCGATTACCTGCCGTCGCCCATCGATGTAGGTGCAGTAGTCGGAACAGATGTGGATGATGAAGAAAAATCTCATACCCGAAATCCATCGGTAAAAGATCCTTTTTCAGGTCTCGCCTTTAAGTTGATCCACGATCCGTATGTCGGACAGCAGACCTTTGTTCGCATTTTTTCGGGTGAATTAAAAAGCGGGATGCAGGTTATGAATACGACAAAAAATAAACCTGAACGTATTGGTCGTATCTTAAAAATCCATGCAAAAGATCGGGAAGAAGTTAGCAGTGCCGGACCCGGAGATATTATTGCTTTGATTGGAATGAAATTTACTAAGACCGGAGATACGCTTAGCGATCCAAAACACCCGATCCACCTCGAATCCATCCATATTCCTCCAACAGTTATTGAACTTAAAATCGTTCCCAAAAACCGTAAAGATCAAAGTAAACTTGGCGAAGCTCTTGGAAAACTGGCCAACGAGGATCCTTCCTTCACCGTTAGATTCGACGATGAAACAGAAGAAACGGTGATCTCAGGAATGGGGGAACTTCATCTTGAAATAATTGTCGACAGGTTAAAGCACGAATTTGCTGTTGAGGTTGAGGTTGGAGAACCCGCAGTCGCTTTCCGCGAAACCATTACCAATGAAGTGGAAAGTAATTATAAACATTCAAAGCAAACTGGAGGCAAGGGACAGTATGCGCATACAGTCATTCGAATTGAACCCAATGAGGGGAACGGTTATGAGTTTGTTGATAAAACGAAAGGAGGAGCCATTCCGGGTGAATTCGTCCCATCTGTTAACAAAGGAATTCAAAAGACCCTTATAAAAGGCATATTAGCCGGATTTCCTGTTGTTGATGTTAAAGCGGTTCTTCTTGACGGCAGCCATCATCCGGTCGATTCGTCCGACATGGCTTTTCAGACATGCGCTTCAATCTGCTTTAAAAATGGTTTCATGAAAGCCAACCCGATCCTGCTTGAACCCGTAATGAAGATAGAAATCAACACACCGGATGAATACATCGGAAATGTTGTTGGCGATCTGAATAAACGCAGGGGAAAAATCGAAGCTATGCGAAGACATCGCAAAGGGGCTCAGAAAGTCCTTGGATTTGTTCCACTTATGGAAATGTTTGGCTATGCGACTCAGCTCAGAAATATCTCAAGCGGAAGGGCGAATTATTCTATGGAGTTTTTTAAATACCTGCCTTTGACAAAATCGGTTCAGGAAGAAGTATTAAAAAATTTAGCTGATAAAAAGAAAGCTGAAGCTGGCAGATAAAACTAAGAATTCCTTATCACTTTTTTCTTGGACTTAAATGCCGATACGTCAAATCATCAAAATATTCTGCCTCGTCTCCTGAATAGTTGACATAACAAGCAACAATGCTGTCGGCGGGCTGATGAGCAACCCTCACATCCAATCTTATCAATTCCCAGTCAGAACTGATGCGACTCAGGGGTTTCCAACTCATGATAAATAAACTGTCCTGTTTTGCATTTGGGGAGGCCAGTACAAGCACACTTTTTTCCCTGTCGCCTCCGACCCTTCTTTTCACGGTTGCTTCAATAAAATCACCCTTAACTACATGGTTGATCATAAACATTGGACTAAATCTATGGGCTGTGTCTAACTGTAAAGACCAGTTACCGTTGCAGACTTCCTGGTCAGAAAGGGTAAAAGGGCCGGCCAATGATATTCGTTCATCATCTGAAAGCACATTGTTCCCATTAACTCTTTCGAAACCACATCGGCCTTCACTTTCCGTATGCCAGTTATCAATATGGCTGTATTTATAAATAAACTCACCTTTTGACATATTTGAATATACTGTCTCCCTTTTAAGATTGATACCAAGCTCTTTTGAGCAACTATCGAGGTAATTAATAAGCAGATTCGTATTACGCATGGGAGTGGAAAGCAAATAAATATTTTTGCCACTTTTTAAAACCGCTTCATTATTTGCATCTATCAATCCGAAATACTTCATGGGATTCAAGCGATTATTCCAGGTGAGGGTATTCGGATAAAATTTTTCATACTCATTATAAAAATAATGCTTGTAACCTACATAGGTAGTTCCATAAATCAATCCGTTTTCAATCATCGGTCCCGAAACCCAGGTAGGTTCAATAAAAAAATAATCAATAGGCGCAATATTTTGATTGATCCAGCTTGCCGTTTGCATGTTACTATTGTATTGAATTTTTTTCACCGCATAAGGTTTATACAAATCTGATGCTGGATACGCTATAAAAAAAATTAAAACCAGAACAATTACCAGATTTAAATACCGGAATTTTACCCATTGTTTTAGTAGCCTCGTCAATAGAAAATAAATAAAACCACTTAATCCGATAATCGGTATTACATAATAGTTCTTGTAATGTTTTGCAATCATCAGGATACCAAGTAATGAAACGAGAAACAGTGTCAGAAAAAACACATATTCTTTGGGATGTTTTTTTCTGAATTCCGGTTTAAAAAACATGTAAATGACAACAACAAGTACAACTGCCAGTAGAATCGAAAAAATTATATTGTATTGGATCATGACTGGGATATTATGCAAGAATGTCTGCATATTAAAGACCTTTTCTTCCCCCTGTCCATAGAGTCCGTCGTGACGGATAATGCTGGTCACAAATCCCTTGAAGTAATTGAATTTGTCGTAAACAGGCAGAAACATTACGACAGATGTTACAAGAAATGTCACCACATAAATTAACTTATCTTTTATCTTTGGGATAAGAAAAAAAGGAATAATCAAGTATCGGTAAAAAATTAAATTTAGTAATAAACCCGATTCCCATTAAAATGCCTGAATGAACAGCAAATTTCCGGCTTGTATATTTTTCCTCATAAAAGTACTTTACACACAATCCTACGAGGATCAGTGTATATACAAGAAGGATGCGGTCGGGAATATACCGTGCCGGTAAATCGATCAGGATAACATTCAAAAAAACCGAAGATTGCAGGATCAGAACATCAATAAAATTTCCGCCATTACGAATGACGACTTTCCCAATCCACAAAGTAACACCAGCGGTCAGCATGGTTAATAAGAATGATGACCAGCCAAGATAGAATTCAGGCCGGGAAATTACATCATCCACTACCGTGCCGTGACCTGCAGCCCAATAAACAATCCGAATAAATAATCCGGTTATAAGTTGAAACGGAGTTCCCGGATGATCGACATGACCGATACGGACAAAATCGAGAATGGAACAATTTAAACCATTGAGAAGGTATACATATTCCGGGTCAATCCTTGAAAGATAAAACGGACCGTACAAATGGAAAAGGTAAAGGCTCCACACAACAAATAATGAGGGAATAATAAAGATCAGTTTTTTATTTCGGCTCATACCATTCATCTATGCAATAAATTTAATTTTTTTAGCTGCAAACAGGCTCATTCTTATCAGCAGCCAGCCATGCTTAAAACGGCTTATCTGTGTCGAACCATATTCACGATCGCGGTAACGGACGATCACTTCACTGATTTTTAAATTCAGTTTGGCGGCACCAAACAGCAGATCAAAATCGCCAAACGGATCAAAATCGCCAAAATAGTTGCGGTTGGCTTTAATGATCTCATAATCTTTTTTAAACAAAACTTTGGTTCCGCAAAGTGTGTCTTTCAATCGCTGACCCAATAAATAGGAGAAAAACCATCCAAAAAATTTATTACCAAGATAATTCAGGAAGCGCATGGCTTCTTTTTCCATCGGATATACCAACCGGCAACCGTTGATAAATTCGCCATGGTTTTGGGCAAGGGCAAAATAAAATTTATCCATATCCTCGGGTGGTGTGGTGAGATCTGCATCAAGAATCATCAGAATATCGCCTTTCGCCACATCAAATGCCTCCCGCACTGCATTTCCCTTGCCTTTTCCTGTTTGTTTCATGACTTTGATATCCAAATTCGGGTATGCTTTCTGAACCCTGAGCATCTCTTCAAACGTACCGTCCTGAGAATTTCCTTCAATAAAAAGGAATTCCTGATGCAGACCAAAAGCAGGCGTTTTTTTGATGGCATTTTCAATGTTTCCTTTTTCATTCCGCGCTGGGACGACGACGGAAACCGAATACTCTGTTAGTTTATTTATTTTAGGCCGGGCAGAAATAATATTGATCAGATTCATCCTGTTCAGTCCCGGAAGATTTGCCAGAAAAACATTAAAAAGCAGATTGATTCCCGGAATGTACTTCGGGAAAAGTAGTTTTCTGTCAACCTTAATAATCTCAAAGTCTTCCAGTTCAAGTACATTTTCCAGGTCTTTCACTGTCAGCCAGTTTTGTAAGGGTTGTTTGGCTTTGATTCCAAGATATTCACCCATTTTCAATGTGGGTTCCCACAAATAATTATAATCCGAAATAACAATTTTTGTGCGGGGTGAAACCAGCTTTTTCAGGTTGTGAAGCACTGCCTGGATGTCCCAAAGCGAGCTGAGTAAATCGGAAATAATGATATAATCAAATTCCAAAGAGGTGGAATATTCTGCAGCATCAGCATGAACAAACTGCAGGTTCGGATATTTATTTTCAGCAATTGCCAGCATATTTTGCGAAAAATCAACACCCACGCCTACTGAAGGTTTTACCGCATTCAGTAAATCACCGGTTGCGCAACCCAACTCAAGCACCCTGGAACCCACAGGAATGATAAAGGAAAAATGCTTTTGAAGTGTCCGGTGATAAAAGCGATTTCTTTTTATCCATTTATCACGCTTTGCTGCTAAGTTTTCAAAATAATCATGCAGTAACTCTTTACCCTTCATAAATCTTCTTTTCGATAGTAACAAACCCGCGAAAATAATGCTTTTTGGTAAATTATCAATGGATAGTTTATGGCTAATTTTCTCTCCCAAAATTTAAATCAATTGGTCAGAATGATGAATAAGATCAAAAAGAATCTGCTTTTTGAAAAAGGTAACAAAACCCGATAAGCGTCGTTTATTTACATCGTATGATTGAATTTATACTACTTTTAGCATTGAATTCTTAGCATTTTTAAACCGAACTGTTAATAATTAAGGAACGTGAACATTTATTATCTGAAGTGCAGCCACTGCGGACATTTGAATGAGCTGAAAACGGAATACATAACCTTTTGTACAAGCTGTGGCAGGAAACTTGAAAATAATTTTCAGTCGTGGATAAAAATGAATGCTGAAAAATCACTGGAAGAATACAGGAATGAGGTATGCATTACTGCCGAATCGTTGAACGCAGCCAAACAGATTGATAAAAGAAAGCAAAACAGACAGGGGACTGTTAAAATACCTGCTTATCTATACCATTGCATTTATTGCCCTATGCATAATTGGGTTTTTCATTGGTACCTACCTACTCAGTTATTTTCAAAACGAGAATACCTCTAAAAGCATCTTTGCTCAAAAATGGGTAACAGAAACTTATGGAAACTATGGTCTGACTTTGGAAACCCCATTCCGGCTGGAGGAAAATAAAGTCACGGTTCCTGCCAATTTAAAAGATGTAGTCGATAATATTGAATCTTTTACCTACCCCAAAAAAAGAGGCTTTAAAATAAGAGTAAACAGTATCCAGTACAAACCGGTTGTACGGGCTGTTAATCTTCAGGGAGCAGCAAACAGTTCAGTTGCGGAGATTAAAAGACGAAAGGGAGTGACTGACTTAAATTATACGGAAGAAATTGTTATGATCAGCAATCTGCAAGGATTAAAGCAAAACGGAAGCTATAAGCAGGACGGGATCCCTTATGAATTTATAAATGTAGTTTTGGGTGACGGGCTCCATTTATGGCAGATAACCTTTACCTATAATCAAAAAGATGTAAATGGGAAAAAAGCGGCAGAGCGCGTTTACAAATCACTTGATATTTATAAAGTAAACCCGGTATGATTTTCCTTAATTTTCTTTTTTGAGACTTCAATTATTATTTTGCGAATTAAAAATTCTGTGTTAACAAATTTTTAATTGGGGCAGTTTTTGCATTGGGGGTAATTGATTATTTTTACCGGAAAATCTAAAATATGGAGGTAACACACCGAAGAAAACGCAGAAAAAAAGTCCGGTATTCCACCCTCTCCATTAAGCTTACCAAAAAACAAAAGAAATCGCTTGAAAATTATTGCCGGGCCCGAAAAACAACTCCGGTGAAACTCATAAAAAAATCAATCCGCCGGTTTATCAATGGGTTCGATAAAGAAGTTCCGAATGAATACTATGTGACTGAAAAGCAATTAGGCTTGTTTGATGATTAGCAGAATGATTTTTTAATTGTTGGAAATTAAGAAAATCCCAGAAAATTTAATCTTATCTAGGCTTGAGAATTTCTACTTCTTCAGCGTATTTTCATAAGGTAGCCGGTTCAGGATCGATCGGCCCAGGGTTACTTCATCCGCGTATTCCAGCTCATCTCCAATGGCTATACCGCGAGCAATTGTTGTTATCTCCACAGGAAATTCTTTGAGCTTTTTGTAAATATAAAAGTTGGTTGTATCGCCTTCGATGGTAGTTGACAGAGCCATGATCACTTCCTTTACCGTACCTTCGGAAACTCTGTTAACGAGCGATTCGATCGTAAGATCATCCGGTCCGATACCATCCATCGGAGAAATGATACCGGACAGAATATGGTATAAACCTGTGTATTGACCCGTATTTTCAATGGCCATCACATCCCTGATATCCTCTACCACACAAATTGTTTCCCTGCTTCGCTTCGGATTGGCACAGATATCACAAACCTCAGCATCGGAGATGTTATGACATTCCCTACAAAACTTAATGTCGGTTCTCATCCTGATGAGTGCATTTCCAAGCGCCTCCGCAACATTAGTCTCCTTTTTCAACAAGTACAGCGTCAGGCGTAAAGCCGTTTTCTTTCCAATACCCGGAAGACGGGAGAGCTCGTTTACTGCATTTTCAACCAGTTTGGAGGAATAGGAATTCATTTCAGATGTTCTACATTAAGGGTAAACTCAATAACACTAAATTTGCACAAAACTATATTAAAAATTAAAGAGGCTAAATAATTTATTTTAGTTTTACGTTTTGTTGAACAGTTTTACACAATGTTAGTCTGATGCGAATTAAAATCTCAGGAATTATTCTTTTGATCTGTTTGTCTGCCGGCTCGTTTGCCCAACAGCCGAACGATACAACCAACCGGGTGGACGACAAAGGACGAAAACAGGGATATTGGAAAAAATACAACGAAAGCGGAATGTTGAAATACGAAGGTTCATTTGTAAATGATGAACCGGCAGGAAGTTTTACCTATTATTACCCGGATGGTGTTGTAAAGGCAAAGTCCTTTTTCTCCGATAATGGCCAACATTGCAAAACAACTACTTATCACCACACCGGAAAAGTGATGACAGAAGGATACTATGTTGGTAAGGAAATGGACAGCCTGTGGAAATATTACACCATGGATGGAATATTGCTGAAAGAAGAATTTTACAGGAATAACAAGAAGGAAGGTTCGTGGAAAACGTATTATGAGGATGGAAAAGTGGCCGAAGAAATTTCATGGCAACAGGATAAGAAAAATGGGCCATGGATTCAGTATTTCCCGGATGGTACAAAAAAAATGGACGGGGCTTATCTGGATGATGAGAAACAGGGAGTGTTTAATTATTATTACCCTTCCGGCCGGCTAAATATTACCGGGAACTACGATAAATCTTACCGTACAGGCGAATGGCTATACCTCGATGAACACGACAAAGTGGTCAAAAAAGAACTTTACAAAGACGGCCAACTTACAAAAACGGAGGAATTCAATAAGACTGGTCAGCAATAAGATTTCTCACCTTAGAATCACAAAACAAAGAAAATATATTGATTACTCCGTTAAAAACTTTTCCGGCTAACAATATTCTTCAAAATTTCCTTACACAGTAAATTAAAAAATCAACAGCAAATGAAAGGATTATTTTTATGATATTTGCATCATCGGAATTGCATTGCTTACCGTATCGTTTTATCATGAAGCTTTTCATTCTGTGTTTTGGATTAACGAATAACACACTAACAAACACTTTTCTATATGGATAGATTTACAGGGATTTTAGGGCTGTTGCTTATCTTCGGAGTCGCCTTTTTAATGTCGAATAACCGGAAAGCTATTAATTACCGGGTTGTAATCGTAGGTTTCCTGCTTCAGATCGGGCTGGCTATTTTTATACTGAAAGTTCCGATAGGTAAGGAAATCTTTTTCTATATCGGAAAGGCTGTCAATAAGATCCTGGATTTTTCGAGAGAAGGAGCTTTGTTTGTTTTTGGTGACCTTACCAAAGTAACCGATATTCTTCCGGCTGAGATGGTGCATCGTGGCATGTTTATCTTTATCCTGTTGCCAACGATCATCTTTGTATGCGTACTTGTTGCTATCGCATATCATATCGGCCTCATGCAGCGAGTTGTTGCGGTTATCGCCAGGTTCGTACACTGGGCGATGCGTGTGAGCGGGAGCGAAGCGTTGTCGAATGTGGCCAGCGCATTTGTCGGGCAGGTTGAAGCGCAGATCATGATCCAGCCTTACCTGAATGGTATGACTCGTTCTGAATTGATGGCATCGATGACGGGCAGTATGGCATGTATCGCAGGGGGTGTAATGGCCATTTATATTTCAATGGGAGTACCTGCATCCTATCTGCTTGCAGCAAGCCTTATGGCTGCACCCGGTGCATTAGTAATTGCAAAGATCATGCATCCTGAAACTGAGGTATCCGAAACACAAGGAGAAGTGAAACTGGTGATTAAAAAGGAACATTCCAATCTTATGGATGCCATCAGTCATGGCGCCAGCGATGGAATGAAAGTTTCTCTAAATGTGATCGCTATGTTAATCGGTGTGATCGCACTGATCGCTCTCGTAG
Source organism: uncultured Bacteroidales bacterium (assembly GCA_963761195.1). GTDB lineage: Bacteria > Bacteroidota > Bacteroidia > Bacteroidales > JAADJA01 > JAADJA01. The sequence goes on along the minus strand of CAVXGA010000020.1, from coordinate 143,101 downwards.
ATTCATTGCTTGGTTATTTAGGGCATTTTCTTGCCTGGCTGGGTGTTTCGCTCGACTTTGCCGGAATAAATATAACCCACCTGAGATTAAAGGATATTTTCGGTGCTGTTTTTTCGATTTTTGCATGGGCCATGGGTGTTCCTGCAGGTGAAGCGCAGACAGTGGGTTCATTGATGGGCACAAAAATGGTGATCAATGAATTTGTTGCCTATACCGATCTTACACCGATGATCAGCTCAGGTGCACTCTCTGCAAAAGCCGCTATGATTGCAAGTTTTGCCCTGTGCGGTTTTGCGAACTTCAGTTCGGTAGCCATCCAGTTGGGAGGGATCGGAGCATTAGCTCCCAAACGTAAAGCGGATCTGGCAAAACTTGGATTAAAAGCAATGGTGGCGGGAACGCTTGCATCTTATATTTCAGCTACTCTTGCAGGTATGTTAATGTAGATGATTTTCCTGGTTACCTTATAAAAACCTTCAAAAGAAAATCAATTTTCTGATGACAAAATGGTAAGACTTCCTTTCAATGTCTGCTTAAGATTTTGGGATCCATAGTACACATCCAATATCCAATAGTAAGTTCCGTCGGCAACATAGCTCCCGTTTTGCTTGCCGTCCCAGCCGGATGGAAAATCCTCCGATTCCCAAACTGTCTCGCCCCAGCGATTGAATACAATTATTTTATGTTTATTAATCCCCTGCCATTTCTCCATGTCGGGTTGAAACAAATCGTTCTTACCATCCCCGTTCAGCGTGATCACTTTCGGAACCCACACTTTAAACAACTCGACCTTTACTGAATCTGAACTCTTGCAAGGACCTTCTGTCACAACCACAGAATAATATGGATTGTTCGGATCAATATTGTTTTCCGTAATAAGGTAATATTCTCCACCTGTTCCGTCCTGCCATAAATAGGTATCGTATCCGTCCCCTGCATCAAGCTGGATGGTTTCGCCAGGCAAAATTATACGATCTTCTCCGAGGTTGACATCCGGCACAGGGTATTCCTGGACGAAAACCTGGTCGCTTACGCTGTCGCAGTCGTTTACCAATGTCAGGGTATATGTTCCGGGTGATGACACCACGAGGGATGTACCTCCGGGTTGTCCATTCCAGTAAAAGTTGTAATTACCCTGGGGTGCATTTAAATGGATCGTATCGCCTGCACAATAACCTTTATTCTCACCAAGGTCAGGATTTGGTGCTTGAAACTGCTCAACATTTATGCTTCCGGTTCCCTGGCAACTATATTCATCCATGACAGTCACCGAATAAATTCCTCCTGTATCAACAGTGTACGTTTCGTTACCGGATCCATCCTGCCATAAATACGAAATATAGCCGGTTCCGGCATCCAGGAGTATACTGTCGCCTGAGCAAACAAAGGTATCGTCACCAAGATTCACTTGAGGATCTGATACATTAACATAAAGGCCGTCCTGAGCAGTGCAACCGTTGTTACTTTCGACGGTTACAGAATAATAACCCGAGGAGCTTACTTCATAAAACGACAGTTGTGAATTGTCCTGCCAGACATAACTCACAAACTGACCCACAGGCTCCAGCACAAGCGTCTGCCCCATACAAATGGTCGTGTCGGCACCCAGATCTATCTCAGGAGAAGGCAAAACTTCTACATAAACCGAATCGGAAGCATCAGCACATCCATTCGAGACGGTAACATAGTACAAACCTGTTTGTGTAACTGTGTAAAACTCCCCAGTGCTGTTATCCTGCCATAAATAAGATTCATATCCGGTACCAGGAGTCAAAATTTGCTCTTCCCCGCTACAAAATGAGAAATCAGGCCCAAGATCAATATCCGGAAAGCTTAAGAAAGTTGCATTTACCGAGTCGGTCGCCGAACATCCGTTATTGTCAAAAACAGTCACCCAATAAGTGCCCGTGATTGTCGCAGTGTACGATGAACCGGTCGAATTATCCTGCCAAATGTAGGAAACAAAACCATTTCCTGCATTAAATGTCACCGAATCGCCAAGGCATAAGGTAGTATCGTTCCCAATATTCAACGGGATAGCTGGAAACACGCTAATATTAATACTATCGGTGGCTGAGCATCCAAAAACAGACGTTACCTGAACCCAGTAAATACCGGGACTGTTAATTGAAAGAACGGAATCGGTACTGCCATCCTGCCAGAGGTACTGTATAAATCCAGAACCGGCATGTAAGGTATAATCACCGTTAATGCAAATCAACGTATCATTTCCAAGATCAATTACAGGTTTTTGCTTCACGATTACTTTTATCGAATCCATCGCAGTATTTCCACAATCATCGGTGACAATAACATGATAATAGGTTGTAGAATCGGGACTAACCAGAGCAGTAGCCAGTGTATCCGGTAAGCCCGGCCATATATAGGAATATGGCGGTTTCCCATTAGTAACCCCGACAGAAATATTGAGGACCTGTCCCTCGCAAACAAATGTTGAATCGAACATTTGGGTTTCCATTTCAATATATTCCTCAAAAATTACATCAATGGAATCGATGGCTGCACATCCGGCTCCGTTAACAACCAGTACCCAGTAGGTGCCTGAACCGGTAACAACAAAGGTGGAATCGGTTGAACCATCCTGCCAGAGATATTGGGCAAATCCACTACCCGCGCTGAGGACAAGAGAGTCAGCGGTACAGGCAAATAATGTTGTATCATTCCCCAAATCTACTTTAGGCGTTTGATTTATCCGGATGTTGTCCATGAGCATGTATCCCCAGTATGGAAAGGAACTGACATAATAGACCTCCATTACAAGGTTCGTAATGTCGTAGGCCTGCTGCTGAATATAAAAATCATACGTAAGCCAGTCTGTATTGGAGATTGCAGGTGACTGCCATAACAAGTTCGATTTGTTACACATGACATTTGCACCGTAAATTTTCAAAACTACAGGTGACATGATGTAAGTGGACACATCCTGCTGAAAGGCAAGGTCGATCTGAAAATGATAGCACGAATCTTGTGACAGGGGATTCATTAACGTGGATTGTACATCCTCCCAGGTCCCGTCATCACGGGTGGTCATCCCAAGATAGGTGTTTCCGTTTGATGGCGGTAGGTATACCCCAAATGAACCCGGCTGAACATCAGGCGTACTGGTCGCTGTATTGCAAACTACCCATCCGGGTGGAGGAAAATTTGGTCCGGGAATTCCTTCAAACGATGGATTCGGCAAATACTGACTGTATCCTGTAATCCGGATAACTATAAAAAAAATCAGTATGGCCGATTTTGTTTTCATAATACTCTTTGTATATGACACCTAAAAGCAAACTGGGGTTGTATCCCTATCGGGAAAACTCTGGTTGTTCTGAATGTCTACCACACGGTATCATAGGGAATAAAACCATTTGGTGGCTTGTCTTTTAACACCAGCTTCGGTTTATGAAATTCCGGGCTGTCATAAATTGATTTTAACAATACTTCCCTTGCAGATGGTTCGGCCAGATGAGCAATCCCGATCGCATGCTCTGCAATGTTCAAGCCCCGTGGATTAAATGCTCCATATTCGGTAACGATAATCACCGGATCAGCAGAAATAGCAGTGGTTGTGATACCTTCCGGACACATGTTCATGATCTTTGAAATTCCTGATGCGGTTGTCGATTTCATGGCGATTATTCCATAGCCTCCTGGTGATAAGTAAGAACCGCGCAGAAAATCAGCCTGGCCTCCAATTCCGGAATAAATTTCTCTGCCTTTTAATGAATCGGCCCAAATATTACCATGAAGATCCACACCAATCGCACTGTTGATAGCGATCATCTTATGCTGCTGGGCTATTTTTAAAATGCTGTTGGTAATGTCGCATGGCCGGCTTTGAACTGAACTGTTATAATCGAGCCATTGATAGCCATTTTTATCAGCAGAAAGAAATATTGAAGCGATGGAAAAATTGACTTCGCAATAGCGGTTTGTTACGATACCTTCTTCAATCAATCTTCGCATTGAATCTGTAAAAAGCTCAGTATAAATTCCGATATCTTTCACGCCTTTTTTGATAATTGCATCGGTGACGGCTTCAGGAACCTCACCAATACCATATTGCAACGTAGAACCGTCCTTGATATAAAGTTCGGTTACAAGCCTGCCAATCCTTTTTGCTGTTTCATCGGGCTTGTGAACCGGGCTTACCGGTAAAGGATAATCGGTTTCAAGCATAAAATCAATTTCCGATTCGTGGATAGTAGTTCCAAGAACAAATGGCATTTGAGCATTTTTTTCAACGATGATCAATCCTCCATTTTCCCTGATTGAATGAACGGCAGACTGAACTCCTTCAACGGTTGTCCCGAAGCTGTAATTACCTCCGTTATCCGGCCCACTGACGGTAAACAAGCATACATTTGGTTTTAAATAATTCCGAACCTGGTTTGGAATGTCTGACAAATGCATCAGTTGGTAGGTTGCCCGACCCTTGTTAAGCGCCTCCCTCGAAAAAGGCCCTGAAAAAATAACACGGTGCCTGATTTTTTCGCAGGCTTCTTTCGTAAACAAACTATCCAGATCGCCCAATAATAGTACGCTCAGAAGATCAACGTTGTAGATATAGGGGTCTTTGGCCAGTTGTTTTAATAAAACTTGCGGAGCAGCAGCATTCCCCGACGTATAGATCATGCTTCCCGGCTTGATATACGTTGCGTTGATTACACTTTCAACATTTTTAACAATTTTCATTCTTTCAATTAATTTTATAACACAACTGAATCGGCAAATTTATAATTCGATTTAAAAACATTCATCACATCTTTGAGTTCCTTTACCACCAGGCATTTACTTTTTACTAACCTGTTATAAGACTGGTGGCCGTTAGAAATAAGCAAACAATCCATACCCATTTCATGTGCTACTTCAAAATCGTGCATAGTATCACCAATGAGGCAGGATTGCGAAACATCAAGGTGTAAATCCTTAACAAATTTTTTAGCATTTTCAAGCTTGCTGGTTGCAAAATGATCGCTGATGCCAGAAATCTGATCAAAATATGTTAAAATTCCTTGTTCTTCGACAGAGTTACAAAGCGATTCATGTTCCATTGCAGAAACCATCAATTGCTTGTAATTATGCTTTTTAAAAAAATCAAGAATTTCAATAACTCCGTGAAAAATGCTGGCTTGACTCAATTTCTGCTGATAACGCTGAATAAATTCCAGGGCTATTTTATTGAAAGGTTCATGGGTGAAATCAAACCCGGCCTTTATATAATAATCCCTAACAGGAAAAGTAAAAATTTCACGGTATATTCCCTTGTTTAAAATAGGTTGATTTCTCAGAACCAGTAATTCATTAATTGATTCAATACAAATGTCAATGTCATTTAACAATGTACCATTCCAATCCCAGATTATTGTATTGATTTTCTTCATTTAATATCTTTCCTTTTGCAAGAAAATTGCGGAGTAACTTAGCGGTAAAATTAGATATTAAATTTAAAGCCTCCCTAATTTTTAGAAAAATGAGCACAATTATCCTATTTTAAATGATTGCCACAAAAAAACAGGAAAATCGAATGGGGCACATTAAAAATATAATGTATTTTTATCCTTTCTTATGAGGATAAAGGTTAAAGGTCATAATGAAGAGTATAATATAATACAAATACCTTATAACCAATCTTCTAAAAATTATACTTTTCTCTTAGTAATACAGGTAAAGCATAAAATATTAATCTATTCAATTCATGATACTAATTGCGGACAGCGGGGCAACCAAAACAGATTGGATACTGATGGATCAGGGAGGGGAAGCGATGAGTTTAGTTACGCCCGGACTGAATCCTTTTTATCTGGATTCAAAGCAAATTATTAAAATTCTTAACAAAGAACTCATTCCTTTCATTGAATCGAAGAAAATAAATGAAATCTATTTTTATGGTGCAGGTTGTGCATCCGTTTATAAAGCCATGACGGTGGAGGATGCGCTTGTAAATTTATTCAGAAACGCAAGTATTAAAATAGAATCGGATTTATTTGGTGCAGCCCGTGCTTTATTTGGAAACCGTGAAGGAATCGCCTGTATTTTGGGAACAGGATCCAATTCCTGCCATTATGATGGTAATAAAATTATTGAGAATGTTGCTTCGCTGGGGTACTTTTTTGGGGATGAAGGAAGCGGGGCCCACATGGGAAGGATATTTATCAAAGATTATCTGACAGGCAGCCTTCCGAAAGAAATACATGATGCATTTAAGAAAGAATATAACTATTCACGCGATAATATTCTGGATGCCGTTTATAATCTGCCATTTCCCAACCGATATCTGGCTTCCTTTTGCTCATTCTATGCTGATCATCTCTCCAACAAGTACATTTATCAACTCGTGACCGATTCATTCAGGGAATTTTTTATCAATCAATTGGAAAAATATTCAAAATACAAGGATGTCCCGGTAAGTTTCGTAGGATCAGTTTCATATTATTTTGAGTATCAGTTGCGACAAATAGCCATTGAGTTTGAGGTAAATGTTGGACGGCTCCTTCGGTCTCCTATTAAGGCACTTGCTGAATTCCATATGACATAACTTTTAAAAGTTAAGTTTAAGAAAGGTCACAAAGATCATTATACAAAATAAAAAAGGGTCCCATTTATCGAACAGGACCCATAAGTTAATTAATATTTTAGCAATTATTCTCCCTGGAGCGGGCCTATTACCTCCATTAATTCAGGCAAATCCATTCCAAGGTTTTTCAGATGCTCTATCTTCGGAACACCGTTTTTTGTCCAGCCTCTGCGTGAATATACCGCATCCAGCAGTTTCTCATAACGATCTTCACGGTATTTACGGGTGATAGCCATTTTTTCCTGCGTTGATTTTCCGGCAGGATCAATACCTAAAATTTCCTTCATTTGCTTGTCGTACCGTTCAGCACGTGATTCATACTCCTCGACAGTTACAGGACCAGCTGCACGGTAGGGTTGTGCATCGTTTTTCCTCAAGCCATAGCCTCTCCGTATGCTAAATATTCTCTGGAAATTATATACCCTTTCCGACATCCGGATGAGTTCATGTTTATCGAATTCTTTGCCGGTAACAGCTTTGTATATCGTAATATAATTATCGACATGTCCGGGAACTTTTGCCGGCTCATCGGTCTGAGCATTGTCTTCCGGTTCCACATCGTTCCAGGGTAATTTGCACAGACCCACCAGACCAAACCATGTACGGAACATCGGGAAATAATGCAGTGCCTCCGCTTTCTTTTCAAACGTGGGGATCTGGTTATTAACCATATCCATAAAGATCAACCAGGCTTCATCATGCTGTGGACCTTTGTTGGTCATCGCATAGCCACCCTGCTGGGCAAGAGATTCTTTTGAAACATATTGAGAATATTCAAGGCCTTTATTTTCCATTCCAATGTCCTGCATAAATTGAGGATCACCCCATCCTTTTTCGGCAAATACCTTCTTCATTTTTCGAATACCAAGTCCTGCTATTTTTCCGAAACCTTCACCCCTGGCAAGCATATGAAGCAATTCCATGGCTGCGTCGGCATTTCCGAAGTTCAGTTTTAATCCTCCTGTTCGCTCTTCGTTTAAAATACCGTTTTCGAAACACTCCATGATGAATCCCATGGACGTTCCCCAGGTAATTGTACAAATTCCGTAGGTATCACAATAAAAGTTGGTTTCGATCGTAAAATCCGGATTAAAAATTCCCATGATCGAACCCAACGATGAAGTCGATTCATATTCCGGACCGTCAACAATCACCTTTGAACCTTTATAGGGACCCGATCGAAGTTCGTAGTTGTCGACCCCTTTTGCACACGACATGTTGCAACCAATCCAGCATCCATCGGGAACACCTTGTGTAAACCTCGATTTCCAAACATTCGCATGAATTTTGTCGGCATCTTTATGGCTGCCGAATTTAAAATTGTTAACCGGCAGTAAATCGTAATCATTCATTATATTGGTAAGGTGGGCAGTTCCGATGGCCCGCATCTGGCACTGTTTATCATCCAGTTCACGCATTTCCTTATTGAACTTTTTACCTCTTTCCATGATGGCTTCCAGATCAACGACATTGTTCAGATTTCCTTTCACACCAGGAACTTTGGCAATCAGTGCTTTTATTTTTTTATTTCTGAAAACCGTTCCGATACCGCCACGGCCTGCTTGTTTAAGCCTCACAAGTTTTCGTTTTGGATCATAAAAGCTGAAATTCAGCATCCCGATCAACGAATGATCTGCAGCAGTGCCCGCCGATACAACTGCTACATTTTTTTTATCTTTTTCGTCATCGGCGTACATTTCATGTAGCGTTTCTGCAAGTAAATGGCTGTCGATTGGTTCATCCGGTGCTTCAAATATCTGGACCTTATGATTAATCCCATCAATAAAAACAATGACATCCTGATTGGCTTTTCCCTGAATTTCCAGGGCATCAAACCCGGCAAACTTCAGAAACGGACCAAAATGACCACCCACATTACTGTCGATGGGAATATCTGTCTGGGGAGATATAGAAACACAAATCGATTTTCCGGTTCCGGAATACTGGGTGATCCCTCCTATCGGTCCTGATGAAATATTGATTTCATTTTCCGGATCATCCCACTTTGTCTCCGGTTTTGTTGCATCCCAAAGCAGCCGAAGTCCATAGCCCTTACCGCCGATGAACTTTTCTTTCATCAAAGGAGGAACAACCTTTTCTTTAATATGATTATCGCTCAGATTTAGGTATAATATTTTATCTGTATAGCCCTTCTCCAGAGGTACCCATTTATAATTCCACTCTTTCAGTAATTTATGGGCTTTTTTCATTTCCATCACTTCTGCCATGTGCATTTATATTTAAATAACTATTTAACGTTAATGAATTCACAAAATTAATTTTTATGCGAAGATTTCCAATTTAAATTCAAAAAAATATCAATATGCATATGCTTGCATATCGTCTGATGACGAATAACTTATTCTATAATCTGTTAAAAAATAAAACGTTCTGTTACCCTCATCTCAATCAATCCTTAAATTTGCTGTAAAATTTAGAACGAATTTAAATTCGATGAAGTCTCCGTTTAAGGAATTTTATTATATTTAGATATTTAATTTTTTATATTTTTGTTGTCAACCTCGCTATTGTATGACATTCAAAGAAATAAAAAAAATATTAAAGACCAAAACGGTCGGGATTGCCGGTGTAGGCGGGCTGGGATCAAACTGTGCCGTAGCTCTTGCACGAATTGGGATCGGTAAATTAATTATTGTCGATTTTGATACCATCACTCGTGATAATCTTAACAGACAGTACTATTTTCATGAGCAAATGGGTCAAAGAAAAGTCTTTGCCATTGAAGATAATATTTTGTTTATAAACCCGACAGTAAAGGTTGAACCACATCATTTGAAGCTCAAACCGAATAATATTGCGGGGCTGTTCAAAAAATGTGATGTAATCGTTGAAGCGTTTGATCTGGCAGAAATGAAACAAATGCTCATTGAAACCGTGCAAAGTGAGTTACCGCAAATTCCGCTGGTTGTTGGATTGGGTATGGCCGGATGGGGTGATAGTAATTCCCTGAAAACAAGACAGGTTGGAAATCTTATCATTTGTGGCGACGAAAAATCAGAGATTTCAGAAGAATTACCTCCTTTGGCACCAAGGGTCGGCATCGTTGCTCACATGCAGGCAAATGCTGTTCTGGAAATACTTATAAAAAAACACCTGGAGAAAAATATCCTCCTCATAGTTTTTGAAATTCTTTACAGTGAATACATTGAAATAAAAACCCATTTAAAGATTGCTTAAGAGACATGATGACAATTACATTAAATAACAGGGAAGAAAAGATTGATCAGGATAAAATTACGTTGCAGGGACTGATTGAGGCAAAAAACTTCACGTTTAAAATGCTGGTAACCAAAGTTAACGGTGAATTGGTCAAGAAGGAAAACCGTGATGTTTTTACAATTCATAATGGAGATGACGTTGCGGTAATTCACCTCATCAGTGGCGGCTGATCATAAGACTTCCGCTACGACAAATGTACTCCCTCCGATAAAAACAAGATCTTCCTCTTCTGCCTTTTCAAGTGCTTTCGAATATGCCTGCTTTACAGACTTGTAGCTATTCCCTTTTAAACCAGCCTTTAAACACTGCTTTTGAAGTTCATCCGCATCAAGGCCCCTGGGAATATTTGCCCGGCAGAAATAATAGATAGCCTTTCGCGGAAGTAAATCAAGAATTGTGTCGGTTTTTTTATCGTTGACCAATCCCAAAACGAAATGCAGCTTTTTAAAATTAAGTGTACCAAATTGATCAACAACCTCCCTTAAGCCATCTTGGTTATGAGCGGTATCACAAATGGTCAGTGGTTTTTTCCGTAAAACCTGCCACCTGCCCTGGAATCCGGTGTTCTTAATTACATTTTTATATCCTTCACGAATGTCATTTTCAGATACAGAATAACCTATTTCTTTTAATTTTTGTATGGCCCGGAGACTAGTAATGACATTCTTCATCTGATAGTTGCCGGTTAACGGGCAAACCAGTTCATGCAGATATTCTTTGTTTCCTGAATTAATATTCAAATTCAAGTGAGAGCTATAGTTAACAGAAGGCTTAATGTCACTGATTTTCAAATCCTGATCAGCAAATGTAATCGGAGCATTCATTTCTGCAGCTTTGGCTATAAAAACACGCTTCGTTTCGTTATGGGTTTCTCCAATGATCACCGGAATATTCAATTTAATGATCCCGGCCTTCTCTTTGGCTATTTTTTCCCGGGTATCACCCAGGAATTGCATATGATCAAGACCAATGTTAGTAATGACGGAAAGAATTGAATTCACCACATTTGTTGAATCCAATCGTCCTCCCATTCCCGTTTCCATAACGGCAATATCTACATTTTCATTTTCGAAATAGCTTGCCGCCATTCCGAATGTATATTCAAAGAAAGAAGGTTCAACCGATAAAAAAGCATCTCTGTGCTTTTGTACAAAACCAGTGACTTTACGCTTCGGAATTTTTATTCCGTTAATCCTGATTCTTTCCCTGAAATCCTTTAAATGGGGTGATGTATACAACCCGACCTTATAACCGGCTTCCTGCAGAACCGAAGCAAGAAAGTGCGACACTGAACCTTTTCCATTGGTTCCGGCTACATGGATTGATTTAAATTTCTTCTCTGGGTTTCCAAGCATTTTACAAATACTGACAGTATTATCGAGGTTAGCTTTATAGGCGGCGGCACCAATTCGCTGGTACATGGGTAGTTGGCTGTACAGAAAATCGAGGGTTTGTTGGTAATTCATCTAATTCTTGACAACAAAATGATAGGTAATGGTACCTTTTTGCATCTCAGGGGCATCCATCTTTGACATTAAAAATGGCTTTTTTAGCAGCATCTTCCGCCAATCGGCGTAAAACCGAATTAGTAGTATTTGAGCCTTTATCAATAGCCATAGCAATTACGACTTTACCATATTTATCAACGGTAATCTGAACCACAACCGTTCCGTTTTCCTGGAATATTTTTTCCGGTTCAGGCAGCTTTCTCGGCGATCTTCCGGAAAGACTAAATGATGTTCCGTTTCCTGAGCCCCCTGTACCCGTATAGTTTTTTGAATCAGGATTTCCATTGGGTTGACCCTGATCTCCCTCATTCCCGGTAATCCCTTCATTTGCTTCCTGACCTGATAAATTAACAGATTCTTTGCTCTTTCCCTTATATAAAGCCTCCTGATTAACTTTTGGTTCTTCTTTTTCCGGTTTTTCTATTACCTGAACCTTTTTCTTTGTCACTTCCGTTGTTTTCTTTTTTTCAATGGCAGGAGCAGGTTCAATATCCTGCGTAACTGTTTCTTCATCATCCTTTTCGCTTATTTGTTGTGGCGGGGGTGTTGATTTTTGAATAATAGCAGGGTTTTCAGGTTGAATGGCTCCGGTTCCTTCTTCACTTGAACCAAGATTGACCTCCACACCTTCTTCTCCCGGCAATGGTAGTGAAGTTGTAAATCCAAGAATCAATAACAAAAGCACAAGAACCCCATGAAAGAACAGGGTCCCGATTAATCCTTTGTACTTATCCTTTTTGAATTCCATTCTTTGTATTTCATTTCAATTTAACCACAGCCAATTTAATTATTTTTAGGGCTTGTGGCCAAAATAACTTTGTGTTTTGTATTGTATTTTTTGTTTACTTTATTAACGATGTCAATAATATTAACCACATACTGCACGGGAATATTCTTATCGGCCTCAAGCCGGATAGAAATACTTTCATAACCGGCTAATTTTTGCAATAAACTGGTTTCCAAAGATGATTCGCTAATCTGAATACCCTGCAGAAAATAATCATAATTCTGGTTGATAGATATGATGATCTTTGGCGGTGGTTCGATGGTGCGGCTGTTGCTCGATGGTAAAAGTAATTTAATGGCATTGGGAGCGACAAGTGTTGACGTAAGCATAAAAAATATGAGCAAAAGAAAGACAAGATCAGACATGGAAGCCATGCTGAAGTCTATTCTGAGTTTATTTCTTGTTTGTATGGCCATAATCAAATATAGTGTTGTGCCGTTGAAATACCAAATGAACTAAAATCCCTTTATTTTTTTGCCGGTTCATGTAAAACATCCATAAATTCAGTAGCCCGTGCTTCGAGAAGAAAAACTAATTTTTCGATTCTAGCCACAAGAATATTGTAACAAATGTAAGCGATAATACCTACAATCAGTCCTGCTACAGTAGTTACCATCGCCTGATAAATGCCTGTCGAGAGCAATTGTATATCAATGTTATTTCCAGCCATCGACATATCATAAAAAGCTCTCACCATTCCTATAACAGTGCCTAAAAACCCAAGCATTGGAGCAGCCCCGGAAATCGTTGCCAAACCAGCAATATTCTTTTCAAGTTTGGAAACTTCCAGTTTCCCGACATTCTCAATGGCAGCATTAATATCACCCAGGGGTTTACCAATTCGCGACAATCCTTTTTCAATCATCCGGGCTATAGGGCTTTCATTGTTCCGGCATAAGGTTACTGCAGAATCAATGCGACCATCGTGAATAAAATCCCGGATATTATTCATAAAGTTCTTTTCTTCCTTCGATCCCCGGTTTATTGCAAGAAATCGCTCAATGAATATATAAACGGCAACAATAGAAAAGACTGCTAAAATTGCTAAAATCCAGCCCCCTTTCAACGCAAGATCCCAAAAACTAAGGGAAATTTCAGAATTGCCCTGGTTCATTTGAGCCATTGTATTATTGGCTGTATCTGCGATTACCTGACCTGACCTGGAAATCTGTAATAAAATTAAATTTAACATAAACAGATGTTTAAATAAACGGTAAAGTTATTTCAATAAAAATCAAGAGTATATATCTTCGATCGGAATTTTTAACAGAATTTTGTTAATAGATGAATTTTATGCTCAATCAACAGTTTAAAAAATTTAGAAGATTAAAAATCCGTATTTATCAATATAATAGTGAATTGCCTTTCGAGTCATGATACATTTTCATTAACAAACTACAAATTCAGCACTTTGATGTTGTTTAGTATCTTTAAATTATTTTACTTTCGCAGCCAGTTAACAATTCCTTAAACGCATTGGTGATATGTTTATTTTAATGGTAGTAGTATTTGTCCTGGGATATACAGCTATAGCCCTGGAACACCCAATGAAAGTCGATAAAGCTGCTTCAGCTATTCTTTTAGGTGTAATCCTTTGGGTCCTTTTCTTTATCGGCAGGTCGCAAATTCTGTCCATGGTAAATAGTGGCGGAGATTATGTAAGTAAAGGATGGGAGCATTATTTACTTACGCATGGAAAAGATTCGAACAACCCGACCGGAATGATGCACTATATAACTGAGTTTTCGATCCTTGAGCACCTGGCAGAGATTTCAGCTATTTTATTTTTCCTGCTTGGAGCTATGACAATCGTTGAAACTGTTGACCAGCATCAGGGTTTTAAATTAATTACCGATAAAATCAAGACAACCAATAAAGTTAAGTTGCTCTGGATTATAAGTTTTCTCACCTTTTTTATGTCGTCAGTTTTGGATAACCTCACTACGACTATTGTCCTCGTGGCATTGTTAAGAAAACTCGTAGGTGATCAAAAGACCCGATGGTTTTTTGCGAGTATGGTTGTGGTAGCTGCCAATGCCGGAGGAGCATGGTCGCCTATAGGGGACGTCACAACGATTATGCTTTGGATAGGAGGTCAGGTCACCACAATTAACATTATTACAATGGTCTTTATTCCCAGCCTTATTACCATGGTTATTCCATTGACAATATTGAGCTTTACAATGAAAGGAACTGCTGAAAGACCCAAAATTAATAAATCGGAAGAAAAAGAATTTACATCAGAATTCGAGCGCAGATTAATATTGACAATTGGTGTAGGTGCATTATTATTTGTTCCTGTATTTAAAACGTTAACCCATCTTCCACCTTATATGGGTATGTTATTCGGATTGGGTGTTTTGTGGGTAACTACGGAAATCATCCACCGAAACAAACCCTTACATGATAAACGCAAATTAACTATAATTGGCATTTTAGAGCGTGTGGATGTACCAACAATTTTTTTCTTTTTAGGAATTCTGACCGCTGTTGCCAGTCTGCAATCAGCAGGACATCTGGGTCTATTGGCAACTTATCTGGATGAAAAGATTCATAGTATCTATTCAATTAATGTAATTATTGGATTTCTGTCAGCCATAGTTGATAATGTTCCACTGGTAGCCGGGGCAATGGGTATGTATGATATCGCTGGAGCCGGTGCAACAGGTTATCAGTCCCATTTTATGGTAGATGGTACATTTTGGGAATTTCTCGCCTATTGTGCAGGTACGGGGGGAAGTATCCTGATCATAGGATCAGCAGCCGGAGTTGCTGCAATGGGAATGGAAAAAATTGATTTTATCTGGTATTTGAAAAAGATCAGCTTACTGGCATTGATTGGTTATTTGGCAGGTGCCACTGCCTATTATTTGCAAAATCAGATTTTGCATTAAAACCAAATTCATTACCTGATAAATTGATAGAAATACAGTGTAGGATTATTCTTTTTTGGTTGGCCCGTTTATACATTGATGATCGATCCGCAGCAACTGTCTTCTGTTGCACCAGTTACTGAGGACATACAATTAATTTCATTTCGCCAACGTAAAACACCCAGAAAAGCGAAAATCATTGCTTCTTTGTAATCGACAATTGTTTTCTGCGGAATAATAATTTCAGAACTGGTTTTTTTTGATATACAATCGATCAGAAAATCATTTTTTGCACCCCCGCCTGTAACCAGCACTCTTCCCTTTTTTGAATGATTTATTACCCGGCAAATTTGTATGGCGATATGTTCAGTAAAGGTTCGGAGTAGATTATTTAAGGATATT
Organism: uncultured Bacteroidales bacterium; assembly: GCA_963761195.1. Lineage (GTDB taxonomy): Bacteria > Bacteroidota > Bacteroidia > Bacteroidales > JAADJA01 > JAADJA01. Next base: position 127,705 of record CAVXGA010000020.1, on the reverse strand, counting down.
TTATCTGATTCCAGAAGAGGATAAATAACATTCTCAATCCATTCCCGACCGATTGATTTGGGATACGGTTTGGAATAATACTCAATCTGATTTAATTTATCCAGCAAAGATTTTACAATAACTCCTGAAGAAGCCATCATTCCTTTGTCATCGAATTTTAATCCTGTTTCTGCTGCCAGGTGGTTCAACATGAAGTTTGCAGGGCAAATATCATAGGCTATACGCTGATTGTTTTCTTCGTATGAGATATTTGCAATACCACCCAAATTGAGGCAATATTCATATTTCTGAAATAAATATTTATCGCCGACCGGAACCAATGGTGCACCTTGACCTCCCCGGGCTACATCAAGTGTCCTGAAATCACAAATAACCGGAAACCCTGCCTTATTAGCCAAGGCATTTCCATCGCCAAGCTGGAAGGTAAATCCCTGTTCAGGCTGATGAAAAATCGTATGCCCGTGAGATGAGATGAACAGAGGATTGATCTTATGTTTATGAAGAAAAGCCCCAACAATTTCCCCAAGGTATTTTCCATATTCCATATGGGTTTTTAAAAGAATTTCCGCACTTTCTTTATGCAGGGATTTTAATCGTTTGGTCCAGCTTACCGGATATTCAATTGTATCAGCCATTACGATTTTAAAATCCCAGCGGCGTGAGAATGAAAATTCACAATACGCAATATCCACACCATCCAATGATGTCCCCGACATTAATCCGATAACCTCGTAAGTTTCCATTGCGGGTTAAAGTACGCTGACAACTTTTTCAAGCTGCATTTTTCGTGAACCTTTGATCAAAATAGTCATGTTTTCAAGGGGGCTTTTTTTCAAATACTCCAGGAACCTATCGGTAGTCTGGAAGTTTAAAAAATTATGATAATTATTTGCCTGTTGAAAATTTGGGCCTATCAGCATAACATGATCAAAACCAATTGCATTAACCAAATTAACGATTATTTTATGCTCATTTTCAGTTGCTGTACCCAGCTCCAGCATATCACCCAAAATGACGGCTTTATTTTCATACCGAGATACATTGAAATTATCCAGTGCTTCTTTCATACTCGACGGATTGGCATTATAGGCGTCCAGAATCAATAAATTTTTTGCGGTTCGAACAATTTGTGACCTGTTGTTGGAGGGTGCATACGATTCAATGGCCATTTTTATATCAGAGGCAGGTACATTAAAAAATGTACCCATGCAAACCGCAGCCATGACATTTTCAAAATTATACGCCCCAATGAGTTGGGTTTGAAAAGATATTTTTCCTTTGTCTAGATTACAATCCATGGTCAGAAATGGAAATGATTCATTTATTTTTCCGAAACACTTTGCTTCCTTATTATTTCCATAATAAACAGTTTGGATTCCATTTGCAGCCTTAATTAGTAACTCATTACTGATATTAGTAAATAGTGTACCCCCGGTCTTTCTTATGTAGTTATAAAGTTCTGTTTTCCCTTTGATCACTCCTTCAAAGCTTCCAAAACCTTCAAGGTGCGCTCTGCCAATATTTGTTATGATTCCATAATCAGGTTTTGCTATCTCGCACAGTGCACCAATCTCCCCGATTTTATTCGCGCCCATTTCTATTACAGCAAAGTCTGTGTCCGGAGTTATCGAAAGGATCGTTAAGGGTACGCCGATATGATTATTCAAATTACCTTGCGTTGCTGCAACGTTATATTTTTTTTGCAAAACACGATAAATAAGCTCCTTAGTAGTTGTTTTGCCATTTGTCCCGGTCACGCCAATAATTCTCGTTTTAAGGGTGGAGCGGTGGAACATTGCCAAATTCTGTAAGGCTTTCAGTGCATCATTTACTACAATAATTCTATCGGAAGAGGTGCTTTTTATTTCATCAACAACAGCTACAACTGAACCCTTATTAAGTGCATTTAATGCAAAATCATTTCCATTAAAGTTATCCCCTTTTAGTGCAAAAAAAATTGATCCGGGTTTAACACCTCTCGAATCCGTCGAAATTAAAGGATTTTTGAGGTATATTTCATACAATTTACTGATTTCGGAATCCATCGTAACAAAAATAAAAAAAACCCCAAACCTAATTCAGGAGTGGGGTTTAAAACAATGTTATATTATTTATTAATAACCATCATCACTTCCAACCCGATCCATCGCACAACGGAATCCGATATAATCGGTCGAGTGATTTTCATCAAGGAATCTTCTGCTTGCAGGCATCATCCAGTATGAATTATCCCTCCATGAGCCACCCTTATAAACCCGGGCATGATCATTAATCATCGTTGTATGCGAAAAATCGTACATCGTGCTGGAGTTTGAATCTTCATCCTCTTTTAACCAATCAGCTTTGTTTACAGATGATTGAAAATCACCATCAATGTAATTAATATTGTCCGATTTACGGTAATTCCTTCTATCGACAAGGTCTTCGGGTGGAACTTTTTCGTACTTCAGTTTACCAAACTCATCTTTTTCAGCAATTAAGCCTTCTGAGTCTTTAACTTTACGTTCAAAAACATTTCCCCTGAATGGATTTAAATCAGAAAAATCTTCATTTGAAAGAGGTCTGTAAACATCCATAACCCATTCGCTGACATTTCCTGCCATATTAAAGAGTCCAAAATCATTTGGCCAGAAAGATCCAACCATAGCCGGTCCGATCGCGCCGTCATTCAGGTCGCCGGCAACCCCTGCATAATCTCCTTTCCCTCTTTTATAATTTGCCATAAAACTACCGTAATAACTCTTATCATCCGTTCTTAAAACATGGCTATTCCAGGGATACATTCTGCGGTCCATAACTCGTTCATAAACCGTATTTCCAATTTGGGCAGTCGCTGCATATTCCCATTCTGCTTCAGTAGGAAGCCTGTAGCGGGGTAATAGGATACCATCTTCCATGCGTACGCGTCTTTCTCCGGTACCATTAGGATTTAAATCCCTCATATTATCACGAACTAAACCTTCATATTGACCTGCTAAATAAGCTTCGGTATTAAAGTTATTTTCATTTAGCTGATCCGGGTCCAGCTCAAGGATTCCACGCTGTACCAACAACATTTCATTAACCCTGTCAGTCCTCCATGAACAATAATCACTTGCCTGTGTCCAGGATACACCGACAACAGGATAATAATGATAGGCAGGATGCCTGAGGTAAAGCTCAACCATCGGTTCATTATAACCTAACTTATCACGCCAGACAAGTGTATCAGGCAATGCTTTTTTATAAACTTCGGGGTAATCCGTTCCAAAAACACGGTTCAGCCAATAGAGGTATTCCAAATAATCAACATTTGAAACCTCTGTTTCGTCCATGTAAAACGTTTTTACGGTAACTCGTCTGGGTTCGCTATTCCAATCATACATCACATCGTCATAATTTTCGCCCATGGTAAAGGTTCCTCCTTCAACCAAAACGAGACCCGGACCGGTAATTTGACCAGCGTACTCCGCAACTTCAAAACCGCCGTTTTTAGGGTTGTTATATTCCCATCCGGTTGTAGCTGACTTCTGCTTAGAACAGGAAGTAAACATAAATGCTGTAGCAGCAAATAGTATAAAAGCTAAGGAATTGAAATACTTCATTTTTTCAAAATTTTGAGTGCAAACATAACTAAAATTCCGGACATTTTATTGCTCCGGGTTTATTTCTTTTTTTATTACAATTTACAAGCAATGCCAGTGATACTTCATGAGCCCCACCTGTTGACCCGCTCAGTTTAGAAACTGTCAGATCATAAGAGTAGCCAAATTTAAATCTTTTTTGAGTAATCCCAATAAGAAAAATTACACCATCAGGATTTTGTAAATTATGTCTGAACCATGCTCCAACAACCAAAGGTGATTTTTCGACATAAAGTCCAAAATTGATTTGATCGGCATCCTGCTGATGTTGATAAAGGACGTTTGGTGAAAGAATAAAGTCGTTGCTTTGAACCCGGTAGTTACTCCCCGTAAGGTTGAACCTGCCTCCTGCATGAATTGTAAATTTTCGGTAAAGTGGGTTATTTGTTCCCGAATAATACGTTAAGTCAGGTTCTGTCAAATGATCTGCAGCAACACCAATATAATATTTATCCCTTATTCCTAACAATAATCCGGTACTAAAATCCGGCACGGAAACAGTGGTATTCTGAGGTGGTGTTTCACCTGTACTGCCTGTATTTATACTACCCGAAACCGGATCAATCATATCTGAATAGATCAATTTATCCCAATTTAACTGCTGACGTAGGTATGAGGCTTCAAATCCTGCATTTAAAGTAGTATTTTCGCTAAGCTTTAAATGATAAGAATAAATGCCACTCATCCTTAACGTATTAATGATTCCACCGCCCGCATCATCGGATGTAAAGATTAAACCGATGCCTCCCGACAAAGCATTAACATAATGATCAGCTGATGCACTGAAGGTTGTATAATTACCCGGAAGTGATGGCCACTGATTGCGGTAATTTAGTATAAGACGACTGCATTCGCCAGTGCCGGCCAATGCCGGGTTTAGGTACAATGGATTCGCATAAAATTGCGAGAACTGTGCGTCCTGACCCTGGATTTGCTTAGAGTGAATGGTAAGTATGGAAATTATAAACCAGCAGCACATAACAAGTGTAGTACGTGTTTTATTCGCTATTTCCTGATTTCCCCTCAACTTGATTTACTCTCTTTTTATAAAAACAATATTAGACTTTCATTAACGTTATTTCTCTACTTTTAGTTTCATTAATAAGCAATTTAAATGATTTACTTTCAACATATTGTATATTCAAGGGTTATCGCAGCGCAATTTTTCAATTTTTGATAAGTTTACAGGGTTCAATATTAATAATTCTCAACCGAAATTTGGATGATGAAGAGAAATTTTATTATACCATTAATTGTTTTCCTGACGTTACCGGTATTCGTCTTATCAAATGTTCAAGTTTATAAAAGAAATATCAGTTGGGATGGCATCCGGCAAATTGAAATAAATGATAATCAATCGATTTCAATATTGAGGTTTGTAGGTTCAATCAATGATCCGGACAATGATTTTCTGCCAAAGTATTATGAAAAATTGTCTATCCCCGAAAACACTTCCGAAATCAAATGCCGTTTGGTGAGCCCTGTATTTGAACAGGTTCCTGCTTCTGAAATTACTTTATTGAATGGGACCGAAAGAATAAAAAGTGAGATTGAAATTGATGCTTCCATAGCTTATGAGCGAAAAAAACCATTTGCCCTCGTTTCATTTGTTCCCTTGCGCTATAACCAATTGTTAGGAAGTTATGAAAAACTTGTTTCATTTGAACTTGAAATAAAGGCAGTAATCAATGTCAATGAACCACTGCCTTATAAATCATCAACGTATGTTGAAAATTCTGTTCTGGCAACCGGAAACTGGTACAAAATTGCAGTTTCATCCACCGGGGTTTATAAATTAACCTATTCCGATTTAGCATCGCTTGGCATTGATGTCAATGCTATTAATCCTAAAAACATTCGCCTGTATGGTAATGGAGGCGGAATGTTACCCGAAAGTGTTTCGAAGTTCAGGTATGACGATCTGCAGGAAAATGCAATTTATGTTGAAGGTGAAAATGACGGAAAATTCGATGCTTCCGATTATGTTTTATTTTACGGCGAATCACCCGACGAATGGCAATATTCGTCTTCTGATAAACGGCTTCGTGACTCGATAAATCTATATTCTGATTACACATATTACTTTATTACGACAGATCTTGGGGAAGGGAAACGCATTCCCGTTCAGCCGTATTCATCCCAAAATCCAAACTTCACCTCCAACAGGTTTACCGATGGTTATCATCATGAGCAGGAACTTGTAAACCTGATTGGTTCCGGCAGAACCTGGTACGGTGAAACCTTCGACATCAACACATCGCTGATTGAAACAATCAGTTTGCCCAACAGGGATGTAAATGCTAAAATTTTTCTTGAAGCAGATGTAGCTGCAACATCTGCAACTACAAGCTATTTTACCTTTTATATAAATAATCAAAGTGTGCTGAGCCTTCCGGTTGCTCAAACTATCAATTCCGGAATTACATCAGATTTCGCAAAAGCTAAGCATGACACAACTTCTTTTTTGGCCTCCGGTAATGATTTCACAATCAAAGTTGTTTATAACAAACCTCTTTCTTCCTCTGTTGGTTATCTCAATTATTTTACGTTGAATGTGATCAGAAATCTAAGTTTCGCCGGCGGGCAAATGGCATTCAGGGATACCCGAACTGCAAATCAGGACTTAGTTACCGAATATACATTATCAAAGGTAACAACGGATGTAACAATTTGGAATGTTACTGATCCGGTAAATGTTAAAAAAGTGGAAACCGTCACCGGAACAAATGAAAGAAAAATTAGAGTGGAATCGAAGTCCTCCCTTCAGGAATTTATTGCATTCGATGGAACTACTTTCAAATCATCACAACTAGTAGGGAAAATAGAAAATCAGAATTTGCATGCACTCGGTGATTATGATATGATCATTATTACTCATCCTTTGTTTTATGATGAGGCGGTTCGTCTCGCTGAGTTCCATCAGGCGCATGACGGGCTAAGTGTCGCAGTGGTTAAAACAGACGATATTTATACCGAATTCGCATGCGGAAGCCATGACATAACCGGTATCCGTGATTTTGTAAAAATGATGTATGATAAAGCTTCGCCGGGAAATGAGCCTAAATATCTTTTGCTTTTTGGTGATGCTTCTTACGATTATAAGGACAGGATACCGAATAATTCGAATTTTGTTCCCACATGGGAATCTGCAGAATCGTTGAACCCAGTAAACTCCGTACTGAAAGATGACTATTTTGGTTTTCTTGACGGGGATAATCTGCTTGATATTGGAGTAGGCCGATTTGTAGTATCCACGGTTCAGCAGGCTGAAAGTGCCGTGGATAAAACCATTCATTACGCAACAAATCCGGATGAAACAAAAGGAGATTGGCGGAATATCATATGCCTCATCGCAGATGATGAGGATGGAAATTTGCATTTTAAACAAACTGAGGAGATAGCAACACAAATAGACAGTTCAAATCATAACATCAATCTTGATAAAATCTATCTTGATGCCTATCAGCAGGAATCGACGCCAAGTGGCCAGCGATATCCGAAAGTTACGGAAGATATAAATAACCGGATTGCAAGAGGAGCTTTAATTATTAATTATGTCGGACACGGTGGTGAAGGAGGATTGGCACATGAAAGAATAATGACTATCTCAGATATTAATAGTTGGACAAATTATAATACATTACCTGTATTTTTAACGGCAACCTGTGAATTCAGCAGATTTGATGACCCTGAAAGGGTTTCAGCCGGTGAATATGTTTTTCTTAATCCCAATGGTGGTGCGGTTTCTCTTTTCTCTACATCAAGAGCTACTTATTCGAATGGAAATTCAGCACTGAATCAAAATTTCTTTAAGTATGCGTTAAAGAGATTTAATGGAGAATATTTGCGCATGGGAGATATCATCAGACTGGCGAAAAATGAAACGGGATCTCCTGATAATAAAGAAAAATTCGTTTTATTAGGTGACCCGGCTTTAAAATTTGCTTTCCCGGAAAACAATGTTGCAACAGCTAAAATCATGAATATTTCGGTTCAGCAGGAAACAGATACGATACAGGCCTTATCCAAAATTAATATTTCAGGCGAAATGCAGGATATTAACGGGAACAAGATGACCAATTTCAATGGAACATTGTATCCGTCTGTTTTTGATAAACCGTCACGTTATTCTACACTTGGCAATGATCCGGCAAGCAGCCCCGCAGTATTTTATATTCAGAAAAACATTTTGTACAAAGGAAAAGCAAATGTTATAAATGGAGAATGGAACTTTTCATTTATTGTACCGAAAGATATTGCATATGCTTATGGATTAGGAAAAATTAGTTATTATGCAAAGGATAATGCTACGGATGCTGCAGGATGTTATCTTGACATGGTTGTTGGGGGCTATAATGAAAACGCTGCTGTTGACAATAAGGGGCCGGAAGTTCAACTTTTTATGAATGATGAAAATTTTATAAGAGGGGGTCTAACCGATGAAAATCCAGTGCTATTTGCACTCGTCCAGGATGAAAATGGAATAAATACTGTTGGCAGCGGAATTGGTCATGATATTACAACAACATTGGATAATATTGATGCACGGACCATAAACGATTATTACGAATCGAACCTGGATGATTACAGGCAGGGAAGCATCCGGTACCCGTTTTTTAATTTAAGTAACGGATCACATACCCTTTCGCTCAAGGTATGGGATATTTATAACAATCCAAGTACAGTTGTCACCGATTTTGTTGTAGCTTCATCAAATGAAATGGCCATAAATTCAATTCTGAATTATCCCAACCCGTTTGTAGAAAGTACAAAGTTTATGTTTGAACATAACCAATCAGATCGGTCACTTGATATAACCATACAGATTTTTTCGACAAGCGGGCAGTTGGTAAAAACAATAAATGACCGCTATGATGGAGGAGGTTATATTTATAAATCTTCCAATTGGCAGGGTGAGGATGATAATGGCAGCAGGCTCGGGCAGGGATTATATGTATACAGGATCCTGGTAAAAAGTTCCGATGGCTCATTTACACAGGGAACCAGCAAGCTGGTTATCATGAAATAAAAAAGGCGGCAATAAAATTGTTTCATTTCGGGTCAATTACATTAACTTTACGCAACTATTAAGGGGGAAATTTAGTCTTTCTTTTAATACATTAAAAATTGAATTTGAGAGTTTTCAGCAGAAATAGACAATGATAAAATTTTTACAAATTATACTTGCGTTTTTTATCTTCCCAATTGCCACGCATTGCCAGATACAGGAAATTGACGGCTCGCTTTACTGGAAGGGATTGATAAAAGAAGCATCTGAAGAAGGGATTGTGACAGAATATCTTCTTTTTGAGGGAGCCTTTGCTGACGAAACTACCCAGTTACCTTTGTATACGCAATCCATTCCGGTTCCTTCAGCAAATGTGAATCTTACAGCTACATTCACGCATGTTGAATTCCAGCCTTGCTCAGCTGAAGAAAATGATTTTCTTATTCGTAATGGATTTCACTCAACAGAAATAAAAATCAAAACTTCCCTTTCTTTCATTCGAAAAGTTCCATCAGGCGTTATCACCTTTATTCCAATACGGTTAAATACTTCTTCAGGAAAGTTTGAAAAGCTGATCAATTTTAAAATTTCCGTTGAAATGGACCCTGTTCAGGCTGAAACAAAAGCGACCCGCGTTTATTCCGAAAATTCCGTGCTTGCGTCAGGCGATTGGAGCAAACTAAAGGTTGCGAAGACAGGAATCTATAAAATTACATACAACGATTTGGTAAGCTATGGCATTAATCCATCCGGGATTGATCCCCGAACCATCAAGCTATACGGAAATGCAGGTGGCATGCTGCCGGAACTGAACAGTGACTTCCGTTATGATGATCTTCAGGAGAATTCAATTATGGTTTATGGTGAAGAAGACGGTAACTTTGATCAGTCTGATTATATATTGTTTTATGGGATGAATCCAAATACCTGGGAAAATATTCTTGGATTTTATACCTATATGGTTGACTATTATGAGGACTATAATTATTATTATCTGAATATTTCGCCCGGACTGGGAAAAAGACTGGGCATTCAACCTTCATCTCCTGCAAATCCGGTGTATGTAGTTACAAAGTTCAATGATTATAAGGCGATTGAGGATGAAAAGGTAAACCTTATTAAATCGGGACGTGAATGGTATGGAGATGAATTCGGAGAAATTACATCAAGGCAGTACGATTTTGATTTTCCTGAACTCGACACGACTCAGCCAGTGGTCATCAAAACAGAAATAGCCAACCATACGTATGTCAATGAAAAGATGCTGGTGAAGATCAACAATGCACCAACAGATACAATCATTCTTACTTCTATTCCTGTAATAACTAACAAATTTGCGCAAAAGAAAAAGGCAACATTTACCGTTCAGGCTTCTGGTCCTCATATTAATATTATCTTACAATATCAGCCTTCAGGAATCGAATCAAAGGCCTGGCTCGATTATATCATGGTGAATGTAAAATCAAAATTGGCCCTGATTGATGGGCAGCTTCTGTTCAGGGATTTGTCTTCAGTTCAGAATGGAGCAATTACCAAATTCATCGTTTCCAATGCAAATGACAACACCACTGTTTGGGAAGTCACTGATCCGCTAAATGTTAAACTGGTTCAATCTACACTTACGGGCAACCAAATGAGTTTTGTTCTGCCTACTGATCATCCCCGTGAATTCGCTGCATTTGACGGAAGCTCATTTTATTCACCGGAATATGTGGAACAGGTTGCAAATCAAAATCTGCATGCCTCAGGCCCTGCTGATATGGTAATCGTAACACATCCTCTTTTCAGGGAACAAGCTGACAGACTTGCTTTTCTGCATGATTCACATCGATGGGTTCAAAATAGTAGTAACAACCCCTGATGAGATTTACAATGAATTTTCTTCCGGTAAAAAAGACCCGACTGCAATCAGAGATTACATGAAGTTTTTGTACGACAGTTATGCGGGAAATGAACCCAGATTTCTCGTTTTGTTCGGCGATGGTTCTTACGACCCAAAAGACCGGACACCGGAAAATTCAGATTTTATTCCGACTTTTCAAACCAAAGAATCGTTAACCAGCACAACCAGCTATGTTGTCGATGATTACTATGGTCTTCTTGACGACACGGAAGGAGACGATGCGCATGGAGATGTTGATATCGGAATAGGCAGGTTTCCTGTTGACACACCCGAAGATGCGAAAATCATTATGGATAAAATTGAACGGTATATTTCATCAAAAAAAGATAATTTTGGTAGCTGGCGGTCAAAAGTCTGCATGATTGCTGACGATGAGGATGGTAACCTGCATTTAATGCAGGCCGACAGTGTTTCCAATTACATTCCGGAAGTTTATAATCAGAAGAAAATCTATCTTGATTCCTATCCGCAGGAAAAAACTCCTTCCGGTGACCGCTATCCTGAAGTTACTGCCGATATTAATAAGCTGGTTGATGAAGGAGCATTAATTGTTAATTATGTGGGGCATGGGGGCGTTTCAGGATGGGCTCATGAACAGGTAACACAAATACCTGATATTCTTGCCTGGAACAACCGGGATCATTTACCGGTATTTGTTACAGCTACCTGTGAGTTTAGCAGGTTTGATGACCCTGAATTCAGAACCGCTGGCGAATTGGTCATCCTCAATGACAATGGCGGAGGTGTTGCGCTATTCACAACAACAAGAGTAGCTTTTTCATTGTCGAATTTTTCACTTAACCTTCGATTATTTAGCCGTGCTTTTGGACAGGACGATGGGGAAATGCCTTATCTTGGTGATTTGATCAAGTATTCAAAACCACCCGGGCAATTGACCACCAGAAATTTTATATTGTTAGGCGACCCTGCTCTTAAAATGGCCTATCCTGAATATATAATCCGGACAACCGGATTCAGCATCAATCATGATAGTCTATCTGCCAGTGATACGCTTAAAGCACTTGATCTTTTAGAAATAAACGGTGAAATTACCAATTACAACGGGGAAAAAATAGATGGGTTTAATGGGACAATTTATCCGGTTTTGTACGATAAATCCACAAAATATACTACAATTGGAAACGACGCGGCCAGCTATCCCACCAGTTTTTATTGCCAGGATAAGGTGGTTTGGCAAGGCAAATCTTCCATTAAAGATGGAGCTTTTTCAGTTTCCTTTATAGTACCGAAAGACATTGAATTAAATTACGGAACCGGGAAAATCAGTTATTATGCCGAGACTGATTCTGCAGACGCAAGCGGCTATTTTAATGATTTTGTTTTTGGCAATGTAAATCAGCATGCTGCAGAAGATAATACGGGCCCCGAAATCAATCTATACATGAATGATCTTTCGTTTGTTTCCGGTGATCAAACAACCGCAAATCCGGTAATGATGGCTTTTATTCAGGACGAACACGGAATAAATCTTTCAGCCAATGGCATTGGTCATGATATAACTGCCATACTTGACCAGAATTATTCCGAATCAATTGTAATGAATAACTATTTTGTTCCTGATGTTGATAGTTATAAAGGAGGAAGTATTATTTTCCCGTTTTATAACCTTCCCGAAGGTAGACATACCTTGACACTGAAGGCCTGGGATGCGTATAACAATTCAGGGCAGTCAACAATTGAATTCGTCATCAATTCAGATGCAGAGCTTAAGTTGACGCAAGTTAAGAATTCTCCGAATCCGTTCAACGATCATACACTGTTTTCATTTAAACATACTCGTCCCGGTGAAAAGCTTGACATAAAGCTGGATATATATGATCTTAACGGACAAAAGGTTTTTACCTGGAAAAATTCAATCGAAACAGAAGTTACCTTCACACCTTTCTTTGAATGGGATGGCACAGATGCCACAGGTAATAAACTCAGAGTCCGGACTTTATATTTATACCGTTACAGTTAAAGATAAAAACGGGATTACAAGCATGCAACAGCAAAAACTAATGCTTATAAATTGATCCGGATTTCAGGAAAATATTTCTGAGAATTTTAAATAAAAATAATCTTTTCAATTATTTTCAATTCATTTTACCCGCATGTTCAACATCGTATTCCTCGATATTTTTCATTATATTGGTTGCTTCCGACAGGTAAATGTCTTTTTTCAAACTGAGGATCCATGCATCTTCTCTTGCTCTTTTTGATGTATCTGCCAGAATTTCCGGCCTGTCTGCTTTCAGCATATCAATCGCCAGTCCCAGTGTATCTTTGCCAATACGGTCGAACTTTTTGGCCTCCTGTTCCCTTTTCGATGTAATCTCACTGTATTTCGCGAAGTTTAAGCTTAATTCTGATTCATCCCTGAGTTCTTTTAACCGTTTACCATTTTCATTTATCAGGATAAAAATCGAATCACTCTTTATTCTTGTTTCACTGAGCTTATCAATATATTCTTTATCATACAGAGGAGTCCATTTGGTATAGGTAAGTGGCGAAATTTCATCCCAGGGCATGGCGTCATCCAAATCTTTTTCACCTATTTCCATAAAATTGTAATAATCGGGATAAATAATATCCGGGATAACTCCTTTTAACTGAGTAGCTCCTCCATTGATTCTGTAAAATTTTTGGATCGTCATTTTAAGCGAACCAAGGTCCTTCATATCTGCAGGCTTTTTAGGAACCATCCGGTCAAGCTCGGTAAAATTCTGAACCGTACCTTTACCAAACGTGGAGTTTCCACCTATAATAACAGCCCGGTTATAATCCTGCATTGCCGCTGCAAAAATTTCGGAAGCCGAAGCACTGGTCGCATTTACCATTACGATGAGCGGACCACCATATTGAATATCCGGATCTGTGTCCTTATAAATTTTTATCGAACCTTTTCTTCCTTTTGCCTGAACAATCGGGCCATCCTGAATAAACAATCCTGCAATTTTTACCACATCTTCAAGTGATCCACCTCCGTTATCGCGCAAATCAAAAATTATCCCTTCAACATTTTCTTCCTTCAGCTTGGCAATTTCATCAGCAACATCATCAAAGCAATTTCTTCCGTTAATCTCGCTGAAATCAACATAAAATGACGGAAGTTTTAAATATCCGATTTTTTTGTGAGTTTCGGAATCATCAATAACTGCAGATTTTGCATAGGTTTCTTCAAGAACAACTACGTCTCTGGTGAGGGTGATGTTCTTCACAATCCCGTCGGGTTTTTTTAGGGTAAGCGTAACCTTTGTACCCTTTTTACCGCGGATTAGCAAAACCGCATCATCCAGCCGCATATCGACAACATCAACCGGTTCCTGATTTTCCTGAGCAACTTTCAAAATCAAATCTCCAACTTCCGGTTCTCCCAGTTTCCAGGAAGGGCTTCCAGGTATAATTTTATTTACTTCAATATACGCATTTTTTTGTGTTAACTGTGCTCCAATTCCTTCCAACTGGCCGGAAAACTGGATATCGAAATTTTCTTTATCCTTAGGAGGGAAATATTCGGTATGCGGATCGTAAACATTTACAAGTGCGTTCATATAGGTATCCAACTGATCATCATCATTTAGTTGCGATAACCTGTGAAAATAATCCTCGTATCTTTTTTGAACTTTCCCTCTTGCGTCTTTTTCAAGCGCTGCAAAACTTTTAATTGTAACGGTATCGCTTTTTTCAGCGGCTTTGTCCTGCGCTTTTTTTGCATCATAGATCCGTGTAAGTGTTTCATATTTAAGCACCTTCCTCCATCTATCCTTCAGTTCGGCATCATTTTTTGCAAATCCGATTTTATCCGGATCAAACTGATAGGTTTCTTCTTTGTCAAAATCGAATGGAGCTTTTAACAAATCTTTATAAAATCCCTGAACTTCATTGGTCCGTTTATTAAGCAATGAAGTTGCAAAATCTAATAGATCGAAATTATCACTGGCAATTTCATTATCGATATCTTTTCTGTACTTTTCAAGATTTTTTACATCGTCTTCAATCAGGAACCGTTTTCCATAATCAAGTCTTTCGAGATAGAGCTTGAATGCTTTTTCCGAATACTCGTCATTCATTTCCATGGGCTGATAATGACCATTATCAATCGCAAAAGTTATTACTTTAAGCAGAAGTTCACGCCGCAGCTTTTCACTGTCGTTGCTTGAGGAATGAATAAAAAGAAAGCCGGTGGCAAGAATCAGAATTGCAATTCCCAGGATTTTAAATTTTCGCAAATGTTGCATATAATGTAAACTAAAGGTTATTATTTTAACTGTAAAATTAGAGAATTCACTACGTTAAGTACGTTCAAATTTGTTAAATGTTGTTAATCCATGAAACAGACAACGGCATTTTTCATAAAGTTTCCATTTTACTCTTATGTAAACTAAGTTTTATTCAACCTGATGTCTGACTTTAGATAGTAACAACACGCTAATCCGAAGGTTCAATAAATAAAGGTCCTTTTAACCACGATCTTCATGTTTCCCTTCAAATGAGGGTACACTAATCACGGGTTGTATTATGTTTTTCAAAAACTCACTAATTATGTAATACTGAAAATTGAAAATGCAAATTGACTATTCCAGTTATCTATGAACAATCAGGCATCAATGTTGGCATACTTCGCATTCTTCTCGATAAATTCACGACGTGGTGGTACTTCATCACCCATCAGCATTGAGAATATTCGGTCTGCTTCGGTACCGTTCTCAATCGTTGCCTGCCGAAGCGTGCGAAATTCCGGATTCATGGTTGTCATCCACAATTGTTCAGCATTCATTTCACCAAGACCTTTGTATCGCTGAATATGAACCCCTTTTTCCGTACCATTATCAGAATATTCTTCAACTATTGCAGTTCTTTCTTCTTCACTCCAGCAATACTGTTCTTTGCTTCCCTTTTTAATAAGATAAAGCGGAGGAGTTGCGATATAAACATAGCCGTTTTCAATGAGTTCCTTCATATACCTGAAAAAGAAAGTAAGTAGAAGGGTGGCAATATGACTTCCATCGATATCAGCATCCGTCATGATAATGACTTTGTGGTAACGAAGCTTGTCAAGGTTCAGCGCCTTTGAGTCATCTTCCGTTCCTATCGTAATGCCCAGGGCTGTAAACATATTCCTGATTTCTTCGTTTTCGAAAATTTTATGCTGCATCGCTTTTTCCACATTCAGAATTTTACCCCTGAGTGGCAGTATGGCCTGAAATTTTCTGTCTCTGCCCTGTTTGGCGGTACCACCTGCAGAATCACCCTCAACAAGATAAATTTCGCATAATGAGGGATCTTTTTCCGAGCAATCAGCCAGTTTTCCAGGAAGGCCGGTATTTGACAGCACATTTTTCCGCTGTACAAGCTCTCTAGCTTTTCGTGCGGCATGACGCGCCGTTGCAGCAAGGATTACCTTGTTGACTATTGTACGCGCCTCTTTCGGATGCTCTTCAAGGTAATAAGAGAGATGTTCGCTGACCATTTGATCAACAGCGCCCATCACATCTGAGTTCCCGAGCTTGGTCTTGGTCTGACCCTCGAACTGAGGTTCAGCCACTTTCACCGAAATGATAGCTGTTAATCCTTCCCTGAAATCATCTCCATTGATATCAAATTTTAATTTGGCAAGCATTCCTGATTTTTCAGCATACGTTTTAAGCGTTCTTGTTAGTCCCCTTCTGAAACCTGATAAATGTGTTCCGCCTTCATGGGTATTGATATTATTAACGTATGAGTGAAGGTTTTCAGCAAAAGAAGTGTTGTATTGCATTGCAATCTCAACGGGAATATCATTTTTTTCACCTTCCATATAAATAGGATCCGGCATCAGTTTTTCGCGGGTAGCATCCAGGTAATCGATAAAGTCTTTTAATCCCTGTTCTGAAAAATAATCGTCCCTGATAAAATTACCTTCGGCATCTTTCTCCCGTTCGTCAGTAAGTGAAAGCTTGATTCCTTTATTCAGAAAGGCAAGTTCTCTCAATCGTGAACTTAAAATTTCGTACTGAAATTCGAGGACTGTAAATATAGTATCGTCCGGGATAAAGGTGATTTCAGTACCTGTTTTTGATAGATTCACCAATAATTTGTACATTACTTTGCGGTTTTCCCTTGAAGTATTCCTGAACGTAAATTTTCCCTTCCCGGTAAACTGTAGCCTTAAGATGGTTTGACAACGCATTTACGCAGGACACGCCCACACCATGCAATCCCCCGGAAACTTTGTAAGAACCTTTATCAAATTTACCACCGGCATGCAAAACAGTCATCACCACTTCCAAAGCAGATTTATTCTCCTTTTCCATGAGGTCGGTTGGGATTCCCCTGCCATTATCAATAACCGTTACAGAGTTATCTTCATGAATAAATACATCAATTTCATCACAGTATCCGGCAAGCGCTTCATCAATAGAATTGTCAATTACTTCATAAACCAGGTGATGTAATCCTCTTGTACTGATATCGCCAATATACATGGCAGGTCTTTTCCTCACTGCTTCCAATCCTTCAAGTACCTGAATGTTGCTTGCAGTATAATTTTCCTGAGCCAATAAATTTTTTTCTTCTTTAGTCATTTTCAACAAGTTAAGTTATTTTTCAACGCAGAGCAAAGATAGGAATTATTATCGTATCAAAATGCAGGAAACTGCTTTAAAATCAACGTATTTATTAACATTTTGTTGTTAAATTCAAAAGAGGCTGTTGATAATAAATTTTAAAGACTAAAATACACTTTACTAATCAGTGTCTAAAGTTTAGAGTGACTAAAATGCCTATAGTTAACTTCACCTGAATTTTGAAAGAGAACCAATAAATTTCATCTTGTAACTTTTCTTATTCAAACCATTATATTTAAAAAATTCAGGTGTTCACTTTATTAAAAATCTATTTGGATGTTTTCATTAAACTTTAAATACTTAAAACTTAAAGCATTTTAAGTACTGATTAATTAGAAATACACGCGGTTTGAAATTTTCGACTGGTAAATTACCCGCAGTATATAGAGAAAATTAACAATTTTTCAAAGATTCTATTCGAAGAAATCGGTCATCTGGATTATTAAATAACCTTTACTATTTTTGTGCATAATAAAACCGAAAAAAGAATTTAATGGTAAATAAAAAAAAGGTCATTATTGTGCTCCCGGCTTACAATGCAGAACAAACACTCAGGCAGACTTACGAAGAAATACCGTTTGACATTGTTGATGAGGTTGTGTTGGTAGATGATCAAAGTAAGGATCATACGGCTCAGGTAGGCGCTGAACTGGGGATCAAACATATTATCCGGCACGAAGTGAACAAAGGTTATGGGGGAAACCAGAAAACCTGTTACGACAAAGCTCTTGAATTGGGTGGTGATATTATTATCATGTTACATCCCGATTATCAGTACACACCAAAGCTTATCCACTCAATGACTTACCTGATTGCGAATGATGTTTATCCAGTGGTTTTGGGTTCACGGATTTTGGGAAATGGCGCCATAAAAGGCGGAATGCCGACCGTAAAATACGTGGCCAATCGGGTATTAACCTTTGTACAAAATATCCTTACCGGACAAAAACTTTCGGAATATCATACGGGCTACAGGGCATTTTCCCGAAAGGTACTCGAAACAATAAATTACCATCAAAATTCGGATAATTTTGTGTTTGATAATCAAATGCTCTGTCAGATCATTTATGCAGGATTCGACATTGCTGAAATAACGTGTCCAACCAAATATTTTGAAGGCGCATCTTCCATTAGTCTTTTCAATAGTACAATTTATGCATTGGGTGTTTTGAAAACATCATTCGTTTTCTTTTTTAACCAAATAGGAATCATGAATTCAGCGATTTTCAAAAAACGATAATTGATGTATGAAACTCAGTCAAAATAGGTATACTCATATTTCAGTGTATAATGCTGGTCGATTTGGTTACCGTAAAAATTGATATCCACGCTGCTTTCGACAACATCGTCGTTTTCATTATATTTCCTGATAGCCCGGCTGTTAATTTCTCCCTTTTCGTTCGTTTCAATTTGTTCAATGGCATTGCCTCTTTCATCATACACAAGTTTTGTTATGGATTTACCAAACCGTGTTTCTTCGACGAGCTCACTTATTTTGCCAGCTTCAGTTAAAATGTATTCGGATTTAGCCACAAGCTGGTCCTCATCATTGTATTTAAGCGTTTTTATGAGAATTCCCTTTTCATTGTAAGCATGTGTATATCTGGTTGTCCCGTCATCTTCGTGATAGGAAGATGTTTCAATAAGGTTACCGCTTTCATCGAAAGCAAAAGTCTCTCTAAATGTCAGTTCACCTGATTCAAACAATTCTCTGGATTCGAGTTTTCCATTTTTATAACTGAACACCTCTTTTTCTTCCATTTCTCCATCTGAATCCGTGGTAACTTTTTCAATGACCTTACCTTCGTCATCATATTTGTAATCCGTTACATCTTCTGATCCGTCAACATAATGCTTAAATGCTCTCCAAACCTTTCCCTCATCATCATATTCGTAAGTTTTATGTTCTGCAATTTCATCTTCAGTCAAATAATATATTTCTTCGATAAGTCTTCCCTTTTCATCGAATGTGTTCATGTACTTCTCTTCTGCATTACCTTCTGCATTGTATTTAATTTCCATCAATACATTTCCGTTTTTATCGAATTCGGTGAAACTATATTTTAAATTTTTTTGTTGTTCTCTTGCTGCATCAGGAACTAAATTGAAATTATCCAATTTGTGTATGGTTGTTGATTTAATAATTTTACCCATCCGATTGAGATTTTATCGTGTCTAAATAATTTTGTTTGTTAATTTAGCCACAAATTTAAACGATAAAAAAACCGTTTTAAAATTTAAAATACATAATTCATGAAAAACTTCAAACTTTTAATTATTTTAATTGCACTGGCAATTATAACAAGCTGCACTATGCAACAAAAAAAGATTGTTCCGGCACCGTACCCGGTTGCCAATAAAACCGATCAAACGGATGATTATTTCGGAACAAAAGTAGCAGATCCTTACCGATGGCTCGAAGACGATAATTCGCAGGAAACCGCCGAATGGGTTAAGGCTGAAAACGAAGTGACCTTTGGATATTTAAGTCAAATCCCCTTCCGTGAAAAAATTAAAGAAAGGCTTACTAAAATATGGGATTATCCAAAATATGGTGTGCCTTTTAAACAAGGGGGCAAATATTTCTTCAGCAAAAATGACGGTTTACAAAATCAAAGCGTAATCTACATTATGAATGACCTGAATTCGGAACCTGAGGTTTTTCTTGATCCGAATAAATTTTCAGATGACGGGACCATTGCGCTCGCTGATTTTTCAATTAGCAAAGATGGCAAATATTGCGGGTACAGCATTGCAAAATCGGGTTCCGACTGGAACGAAATTTATATTATGGAAGTCGAAAGCCGGAAGAAGCTTGACGATGACCTGAATTGGGTGAAATTTTCCGGTATATCCTGGAAAGGTGATGGCTTTTACTACAGTCGCTACGATAAACCTGCTGAAGGAGTGGCACTTTCAGGTAAAAATGAGTTCCATAAAGTCTATTTTCACAAAGTTGGAACACCGCAGAGTGATGACCTTCTTATTTATAAAAATGATGAGAAACCACTGAGAAATTATTATGCAAGCACCACTGAAGACGAATCCTATCTTATCATTTACGAATCGGAGGCTACCAGCGGAAATTCTGTTTATGTTAAAAAACTTGACGGAACACAAAAGGACTTCGTTCAAATTGCATTTGGGTTTGAGGACGAATACATGGTCCTTGATAATTTAGGGGATAAACTTCTGATAAAAACCAATCACAAGGCTCCAAAATACAGGCTTATCTTGGTAGATATGGCAAATCCCGCTGAAGAAAACTGGCAGGATATCATCCCCGAAAAGGAGGAGGTCTTGCAATCTGTATCACTTGTTGGTGGAAAAATCGTTGCCGAGTACATGAAAGACGCTAGCAGTAAAGCTTACATTTACGGATATGACGGGAGCTATGATGCAGAGTTGAATTTACCGGGCATCGGCTCAATGTCGGGATTAAGCGGCAAAAAAGATGAGGATATTGCTTTTTATTCATATACATCCTTTACATTCCCCTCTACCATTTATAAATACAGCATTTCTGCCAATACTTCTGAAGTTTACAGAAAATCAGATATCGATTTCGATGCCAGTGCTTATGAAACGAAACAGATCTTTTACGAAAGTAAGGATGGGACAAAAATTCCAATGTTTCTGGTCTATAAAAAAGGACTTGAAATGAATGGTAAAAATCCCACCTATCTTTATGGATACGGTGGTTTCAATATCAGTCTGACACCGGGATTCAGCATTACACGGTTGGTATTGCTTGAAAACGGATTTGTTTTTGCCATGCCCAATATTCGCGGAGGGGGAGAATATGGCGAAGACTGGCACCAGGCAGGTACAAAAATGAACAAGCAAAATGTTTTTGATGATTTTATTGCGGCTGCTGAATACCTGATAAAAGAAAAATACACTTCTCCCGAAAAATTAGCTATTGCAGGTGGTTCAAATGGCGGACTTCTGGTTGGAGCTTGTATGACGCAGCGTCCGGAACTTTTCAAAGTTGCTCTTCCGGCAGTGGGCGTTATGGACATGCTTCGGTATAACAAATTCACAATCGGATGGGCCTGGGCAGGTGATTACGGTACGAGCGAAGACAGCAAGGAAATGTTCGATTACCTTTATAGCTATTCACCACTCCAAAATTTGAAAAAGGGTGTTCACTATCCCGCAACGCTTGTTACAACTGCTGATCATGATGACCGGGTTGTACCGGCACATTCCTTTAAGTTTGCTGCAACTTTGCAGGAGGATCAGGCAGGAGATAATCCGGTATTAATCAGAATTGATGTAAAAGCAGGCCATGGAGGTGGTAAACCCACGGCCAAAGTGATCGACGAATATACCGATGAGTGGTCATTTATGATGTATAATCTGGGTGTGAATCCTCATTATTAATATTCAGTATTCCTGTTTAAAGAGATGACGGCCAGAACAGCCTTCATCTCTTTTTTTATTGGTAATTTTGTTGCCTTTGTAATGCAATGAAGAAAAAAATAATCATCGGATTATCAGGTGGGGTTGATTCCAGTGTGGCTGCATATCTTTTGCAGAAGGAAGGCTATGAAGTGGAAGCACTCTTCATGATAAACTGGAAGGACAGCAGTGTCACGCTTTCGGCCGACTGTTCATGGGAAGAAGACTTGCTGGTTGCTCAGCTTGTGGCCAAAAAGCTTGGAATCAAATTGCATGTGGTCGACTCAAGCGAAGATTACAAAAAGAAGGTAGTTGAGTATATGTTCAGGGAATATAAAATGGGAAGAACTCCTAACCCTGATGTTCTCTGCAACCGTGAAATCAAATTTGATGTTTTTATCAGTAAAGCCAGGGAAGTTGGTGCTGATTACTTCGCTACCGGCCATTACTGCCGAAAAGAAGAGATACAGAAGAATGGGCAAACAATTTACAGATTATTAGCCGGGAGTGATCCCGATAAGGATCAGAGCTATTTTCTTTGCCAGTTATCACAGGATCAGATTAAAGATGCGCTTTTCCCAATTGGACATTTATTAAAACCAGAGGTTCGGAAAATTGCAAAAGAAAACAGGCTTGCCTCGGCAGATAAAAAGGATTCACAGGGAATATGTTTTGTCGGGAAAGTAGACCTTCCTACTTTCCTGCAGCAGAAACTTGCACCAAAGGAAGGCGATATTATCGAAATAAAAAGGGAAAACATTTCAATTGAAAGCGATATACCAAATTCTTCGCCTGATGAAATTGAAAAATTAAAAAGATTTTGCACTGACAGAAAATATTTGCCCCAGCTCGGAAAAGTTGTGGGTAAGCATAAGGGCGCTCATTATTATACAATCGGGCAGCGTAAAGGGCTGGATGTTGGAGGTACCCGCGAACCCCTTTTTATTATTTCCACTGACGTTACAAACAATATTATTTACGTCGGACAGGGGAAAGATCATCCCGGCCTTTTCAGAAAAGGGTTGGAAATTAAATCAGAAGATATTCACTGGATCAGGCCCGACCTGCAGCTTAAAGTTAACGAAACCGGACGATATCTTGTGCGAATTCGCTACCGTCAGGCTTTACAAAAAGCCGCATTGCACATGACCAATTCAGGGCTTTTCATTGTTTTTGATGAACCCCAGCGGGGAGTTACTGCAGGACAGTTTGCGGCCTGGTATCAGCATGACGAATTATTGGGTTCGGGAATAATAAGCTGAGTTTTTTACGGATCCTTTCAGGTTAAATTCATTCTTTGAGTTCCGGAAGAGTTTAAAATATTTTTCATTTTACATCAACCGGGCTTGAATATTATTTATAAATTAGCCCCATTAATAGGAACTATTAATTTGGTCGTGAGTTAAGTTATTAGGAGCCAACAGATAAAGCATCATTTAACGTAAATTATAAATAATCAATCTATGGAAAACATTGACTGGGGGGGATTGCCCTTTGGATATTTTAAGACCGATTATAATGTAAGATGTTATTACAAAGACGGCAAATGGGGCGAGATGGAAATTTCGTCATCCGAATATATTAATCTTCATATGGCAGCTACCTGCCTTCACTATGGTCAGGAATGTTTTGAAGGGATGAAGGTTTTCCGTGGTAAAGATGGAAAAATCAGGGCATTCAGATGGGAAGAAAATGCAAAAAGGATGCAACGGTCATGCGACGGAATAATGATGGCTCCTCCGCCGGTAGACCTCTACTGGAATATGATGTTCGAAGTGATCAAACTAAATGAAAAGTATATTCCGCCACCTGGTTTGGGTGCAGCCTTATATTTACGCCCATTGACCATTGGATCAGGGCCACAAATTGGTGTTAAACCAGCTACAGAATATTTATTTATCATATTTGCGGGACCGGTAGGCCCATACTTTAAGGAAGGATTTAAACCGGTTGATGTCCAGATTGTCCGTGATTATGACCGGACCGCTCCTCATGGAACAGGTCACATAAAAGTAGGTGGTAATTATGCCGCCAGCCTCAGGCCCGCTGACAGAGCAAAGAAAGAAGGATTCTCAACGGTTCTTTTCGTTGATTCAAAGGAAAATAAATACATTGATGAAGCCGGTCCCGCTAATTTCTTTGGAATAAAGGGAAATACATATATTACTCCCGATTCCAAAACTATTCTTCCATCCATTACGAATATGAGTTTAAGGGTTCTGGCTGAGGATATGGGTATGAAGGTTGAACACCGCCCTGTCAGGGTTGAAGAATTAGGCGATTTTGATGAAGTGGGTGCATGCGGCACCGCTGCGGTCATTTCTCCTATAAAAAGAATAGTGGACCGGGAAAGCGGTCGTGAGTACACCTATTGCTGTAACGGAAACGCCGGACCTATTGCCACTAAACTTTACAAAACACTTAAAGGCATACAGGAGGGAGAAATCGAAGACAAATTTGGCTGGAATACGATCATTGAATTGTAAGAGTTATTTGTTGGGCTTTAATACCAGGTCAGAGAATTTAACCTCTTAATGAGGCGAGTTCCATTTACTTTTCATGCAAACCACATTCCTTGTTTTCAGGTTGTTCCCACCACCATCTGCCGGCGCGTATATCCTCGCCGGGTTGAATTGCTCTGGTACAGGGTAAACATCCGATACTCGGAAACCCTTTGTCATGAAGAACATTATAAGGAACATTATTAACTTTAATGTAATCCCATACCATATCGCTTGTCCAGCTAATTAATGGGTTTAGCTTTAGCTTGCCGGTATTGTTTTCATCAATTTCAACCAGTTCATTATTTTGACGCGTGACGGATTGTTCTTTCCTTAATCCCGTGATCCACATATCACAACCCTTTAAAGCTCTCTGCAATGGCTCTATCTTCCTGAGATAACAACAAAACTTACGGTTTTCTATACTTTCATAAAACAGGTTAACACCTTTATCGTGAACCATCTTTTCAACTTTTTGAGCTTCGGGGAAATACGGCTGTATTTTTATTTTATAACGGCTGTTCGTCCGATCGATCAGATCATAAGTTTCCTGAAACAATCTACCTGTATCAAGTGTAAATATCTTTACATTAGGATCAATGCTAACAATCATATGAGTCAGAACCTGGTCCTCTGCACCCATGCTTGAAGCAAATGCTATCTGGCCCTTATATTTTTAAGAAAATAAGTTAATATTTCTGTTGTGTCTGCTTTATTGAATCGCGCATTATAATCAGCGACTGTTTTTTCTATCATTACATTTTTCTGTTAATTTAAAATATCTTTCAATCTGTATTTCTTATCTATTCTGACTCCCCGGTCCGTATGCACAACACTACAACATTCCACATCATAGTCGTGTTCAAAAATCAGGTAGTAACCATGTGTGGCAGCTTCAGTTAAAAATTGTTCCTTTTCTTTTAATGCAACCAGTGGTTCAATATCCACACTTGCAACAAAAGGAATGGGAATATGTGCGGATGAAGGAATAAAATCTGCCACAAAAACAAATGTCCTTTTATTGAAACTAATTAGCGGAACAAGCATCCCTCTTGTATGTCCGTTAAAAATTCTAAGATTAATCCCGGGTAAAAATTCACCTCCCTCCCTTATAAATTTTAACTTTCCCGATTCGAACAAAGGAAGAAAGTTTTCCTTGAAAAACGAACCAATTTCTCTTTTATTTGGATTGATTGCCCACTCCCACTGGCTTTCTGAGCAATAATGCATCGCATTTTGAAAAACCGGCTCAGGGTGGCCATCTTTGCTGTACTTCAAAGCACCTCCGCAATGATCATCATGAAGGTGCGTAAAAATTACATCAGTAACATCAGTAAATTTATATCCAGGCTGATTGAATGCATGCTCCAGATTTTCGTTGCCGAATAAATAGCGATAACCATAATATTTTTCATTTTGTTTTCTGCCCATACCTGTATCGAACAGGATAAGCCTCTCACCAACTTCAACCAGCAAGCAACGCGAAGTAATTTTAACAAGGTTATTCTCGTCCGGCTCAGCCAGATCTTTCCAAATTGATTTAGGCACAACCCCAAAAGCCACACCTCCGTCCATTTTCCAGTTTTCAGCCAGTACCGTGTACAATTTCATAGACTGCAATTTGTCAATTTCGGCAAATTTAATCAATCCTGATATCTTGCCCGATATTTTGATAAA
Source organism: uncultured Bacteroidales bacterium (assembly GCA_963761195.1). Lineage (GTDB taxonomy): Bacteria > Bacteroidota > Bacteroidia > Bacteroidales > JAADJA01 > JAADJA01. Next base: position 101,981 of record CAVXGA010000020.1, on the reverse strand, counting down.
TTTGCCAAAAAGCGTATCCAATGAATGTTCACTTTATCGCAATTGGTGGAAGTGCTATGCACAACCTTGCTATTGCCCTGGTAAAAAAGAGTTACAGAGTTACAGGTTCGGATGATGAGATTTTCGATCCGGCAAAGAGCAGGTTGAAAAAATATGGGATTCTACCTGAAAAGGAAGGTTGGTTTCGGCAACGTATTCATAAAAATCTGGATGCCATTATTCTCGGTATGCACGCAAAGGCAGATAATCCAGAGCTTCTGGAAGCACAGAACAAAGGATTAAAGATTTTTTCCTATCCTGAGTTTCTTTATGAACAGGCTAAAAATAAAAAACGGATCGTCATCGGTGGAAGTCACGGAAAAACAACAATAACCTCCATGATCCTTCATGTACTAAATTTTCATCATGTCGATTGTGATTACATGGTTGGAGCGCAGCTCGAGGGGTTTGAAGTCATGGTAAGAATTACAGATGATGCGCCGTTTATGGTACTTGAAGGTGATGAGTACCTCACATCACCTATTGACCGTCGACCAAAGTTTCATGTCTATCAGCCCGATATCGCGGTGATAAGTGGGATAGCCTGGGATCACATCAATGTTTTTCCAACGTTTGAAAACTATGTGGATCAATTCAGAATTTTTGCCAGTCTTATTTCAAAGAAAGGAATCCTGATTTATTGTGAAAATGATGATGAGGTCAGGGCGATCGGATTATCCGTCAGAAAAGATATTGAAGCCATCCCTTATTCAATTCCGGAGCATCGGGTTGAAAATAGTATTACTAAAATCCTTTTTAATGGAAAAATGATTCCTTTAAAAGTTTTTGGGGAGCACAACCTGATGAATTTAAACGGAGCCCGGCTGGTTTGCAACAAACTGGGCATAACAGATGAAGCTTTTTACGAAGCGATCCAATCTTTTAGTGGTGCATCTAAACGCCTTGAGTTAGTTGCACAAAACCGGCAAACTGCTATGTTTAAAGATTTTGCCCACTCCCCTTCTAAACTACTTGCTACAACAAGCGCCGTTAAAAAGCAATTTCCTGACCGTAAACTGGTTGCCTGTATCGAACTTCATACATACAGCAGCTTGAGTGAAAAATTTCTGAGCCACTATGGCGGTTGCCTTGATAATGCAGATATAGCGAAAGTATATTTCAGTGATCATGCATTGAAATTAAAAAAATTACCCCCATTAACTTCTAAACAAGTAAAGGCAGCATTTGCAAATCCAAATGTGGAGGTTTATACCGATTCGAGCAATTTGTTATCCGATCTTTTAAAAATTGACTGGCAGAATAAAAACCTTTTAATGATGAGTTCAGGAAATTTTGATGGGATCGATTTTAGCGAATTGGGTAAAAAAATTACATCATAAAAAAAGCTTTGTCCGGATTGAACAAAGCTTTAAACCAAATATCATCTATGTTTAACCGTTCATCGAAATAAGAAATTCTTCGTTTGAATCGGTAAACCGCATCTTGTCTTTTAGAAATTCCATTGCTTCCAAAGGATTCATGTCGGCAAGGTGATTCCTGAGTATCCAGATACGCTGCAATTGTTCTTTATCAAGCAACAAGTCTTCGCGGCGTGTACTTGAAGCAACAATATCGATTGCCGGATAAATTCTTTTGTTTGACAATCTTCTGTCCAGCTGAAGCTCCATATTACCGGTCCCTTTAAATTCTTCAAAAATGACTTCATCCATTTTTGAACCGGTATCGATAAGTGCCGTTGCTATAATGGTAAGCGAACCTCCATTTTCGATCTGCCTGGCTGCACCAAAGAACCGTTTTGGTTTTTGAAGGGCATTGGCTTCCACACCCCCTGACAGAACTTTTCCGGAAGCCGGGGCAACCGTATTATATGCTCTGGCTAAACGAGTAATTGAATCAAGCAGAATAACGACATCGTGTCCGCATTCTGTCATTCGCTTCGCTTTTTCAAGAACAAGATTGGCTATCTTCACATGTCTTTCGGCAGGTTCATCAAATGTGGAAGCGATTACCTCAGCCTTCACGCTTCTTTCCATGTCGGTGACCTCTTCAGGACGTTCGTCAATTAGCAAAACAATTAAAAATGATTCCGGGTGATTGCCGGCGATTGCATTTGCAATTTCTTTCAGCAAGACAGTTTTACCGGTTTTTGGCTGAGCGACAATGAGTCCCCTCTGTCCCTTACCTATTGGAGCAAACATATCAATCACCCGCGTCGAAATGGTTTCTTCACGATGACCGGTAAGTTTATATTTTGTTTCCGGGAAAAGTGGGGTAAGAAAATCAAAAGGTATTCTGTCGCGAACATTCGCCGGATCCCTTCCATTGATTTTTTCAACCTTAATCAGCGGAAAATATTTTTCACCGTTTTTCGGAGGACGAATGCTGCCTCTTACCGTATCGCCTGTTTTAAGACCGAACAACTTGATTTGAGACTGAGAAACATAAATATCATCCGGTGAATTGAGATAATTGTAGTCGGAAGATCTGAGAAATCCATAGCCATCCTGCATAATTTCCAAAACGCCCTCACTGGAAACCATTCCTTCAAATTCAAAGGAATATTCATCTCTCTTTCTTTCACCAATTTTACTCCTTCCTTCTTCTGGTTTCAGAGATTTATCTTCACTGGATATTTCCACATCATCTTCCCGGTTTCCTGACAATTCTTCTCCATCCATGCTATCAGACATAATATTTTCCTCGATTCTCTCCTTTTTTTCTTTAGGTTGTGCGGGTAAGTTGGGGAATAATTCTTTTTGACCTTTTTTGGGCTCTTCGGGTGCTGATGCTACCATTCCCGGATCAGTTTTCGTTGTTGAAGCGACTTTCTCAATGGATTCGCCTCTTACTCTTTTTCTCCTACCCTTAAACGACTTTTCAGTCTTTTCTTTTTCAAGAAGTTCAGGTGGTGGATTTAAGGCTTGGTAATCCAGTATTTTGTACACAAGATCCTGTTTTTTTAAGTCCTCAAAATGTTCTATTTTAAGGTCTTTGGCTATATCTCTCAGCTCGTTTACCAACTTGGCGTTCAACTCAATAATATCGTACATGCAAATTAAATTTTATGATTGTGATTATTCTGTTTATTTATCAGAATTATTCTATATATAATTTTTTTAAAACTTCTGAATATATTCGGGAAAATTTTTGAAAAATTGAATTAACTTTCCTGTTTAGCTCCTCCAATAAAAAATCCAACTTAAATTAATGTATGAAGAAAATTGCTTGCGAAATTCATCAGGGAATTAAGAACTGTGCAAAGATATAAATTATTTTATAAAACAAATTTTTCTGAAAGAAATTTTAGGTACGTTTTCTGTACGAAAAAGTTCAAATACATTACGTATTTTCTTTAATTTTATTGTTGCCATAAATATCCAGTGCTACAAGAATTGCAATAAACCCCCAAACAGGCACCGATGCCTTATCGGTATCAAGAAAGTTATTAAGGAATCCATGAGTAATGTACGAAATCAAGCCAACAACAATACCTAAACTAATTAGCCTGATCTCATAATCCCTTGAATATTTATGAACTTTTAACCCGTAATAAATAGCCAACACAAAAATCACAACCATCGACAGCATTCCAAGAAATCCACTTTCAGCCAATGGTCCTATATATTCGCTGTGTGCATTTCCCAAATCTCCCGCATTGGTACTGATGATCGTTTTTTCTTTCGAACGCTGAAACGGTGCATATAAAAACTGGTAAGTCCCCGGACCCCAGCCCCAAAATGGTCTTTCGTGAAACATACGCAAAGCACTTTGCCAACGGTTTATCCTTTCCAGATTTGATGCATCGGAAGAAATATTGGAAATAGATTCTATATGTTCAACAAAATTCGCTGATGAATCCTGTTTGTTTTGTTCTAGTTTGTCAAATATTTGTTGTTGAAAGGTCAAAAACAATCCTACAATTAAAACGAGGCTCAGAAAAACCCATCTGAACCGGATTTTTAACAATACAAGTACAGCGACAATGGTTGCTGCAATCAGGCTTATCCAGGCAGCACGGCTATAAGAAAGGATGATAGCAACAATGTAAACGGCAAAAACAAGGAATGACAATATACGGATACTTTGACGGTATTTTTTGTTAAATGAAAACGCAAAAAGTATCGGAATAAAAACGGCCAGCATTGCTCCGTAAGCCGTATGGTCGTTGTAAAAAGGTGTCATGACCCAATGTCCGGACTCTTCATCAAATCCCCATAAAGAGTGATTGTAAATTGTATAGCAAATAACGCCAAGAAACGAAATTACATAGAGCCAGATAAAAATTTTTATATTGCTGAATTTTTTAAATATCAAAACGGCGAAAAAGTAAAACGGAACGACGAACCAAAGTCTGGAAATTAGAAATTTAATTGATACAATAGGCAATTCGCTGGTGAGGCTGGTAAAAAATATCCAAACAAGATTGAAAATAATTGCAAGCGTTATGGGGTGTTTGAGAATTTTTAATTCATAGTTGCCTTCATATAAAATCTTTATGATAAAAAAAATAAGAACACCGGCCATTAGTGGCTCTGTTGGAAGTGATACCCCCAGACCAACGTCAACATCCCGGATGTTTATTGCTAACGGTGTAAGAAATGTAATAAGAAGAATAATTTTATCAAGCGAAACGAGGTATAAAATCAGGATGAGCAAAATCACGGGTATCATCGCACCCCAATAAAATTCCTTGATTATCAAATACGAATTGAAAGCGATAAACAACAGACTCAACAAATAGACCCATATTAATTTGCTTTTTTCGGTCAACGTATAAACTATTAATAGTTAAATTGATAACGAATTAATTTTTGGTCATCCCTTTATAGTTCTCAATGATCAAAATTATGAGAAACGACACAAAAAACGCAGCTAATACTGAAAAAGTAAGAATCAGCCATCGAATCGGGTAAGATTTCTTATCAGCCGGAAATGGCTCTGTAATCACATTTGTATAAGTAAACTGCCTGTCGTAATCCATGTATGCTCTTTCATAATCTCTCTTAAGATCAGCGAATTTAACAGCTTCCTGTACCAACAAGGTTTGCAAATAAATAAATTCCCCTCCTTTTTCCTCCACATTTTGTTTAAGCCTTAATACTTCTTTGGTATTAATATTGGAAGAACCTGATCCATCCAATGTACGCAAATATCCCCTTGCTATTTCCCTTGACTGGCTTGAATAATCCAACAGGCCATAATCGGTACTGAGTGTATAAAACCTGTTCTGGAGGCTATCAATATAAGATTGTTTTTTTGCCAGTGCGCGCTTGAGCATTTGAACAACCTCGCCAAACTTTTCCCCATGAAGAATCCGTACTTTTTGATTGTAAAACCTGATTGTTGCATTTACTATATCACAGGCTACCTGGGGATCTTTATCCATCACTTCGATATTAACACCTTCATAAGGTGTTTTGCTGATCTTTACGTTCTGTGAATACTCATAAATCAATGTCGAGTAAAAATATTTGTACGTACTATCTATTTTGTAATGATGAGCAAGGTCAAACTTTTTAATGATGCTGTCCCTGATATCTTTCGATTGCAATACCTGAAGCATCTGTTCGGTTTCGCTTTCATCGGAATAGGACGCAATATTTGCAGGGTAAACAATGGCAAAAGACTTAAATTTGGGAGTAATGAAAATCCGGCTTGAGAAAAAAGTGGATAATACAATAGCTGCAACGACAATGATTGCTAAATGGAATTTCCATTTCAAGAGTAGTTTCAATATATTTATTTGATAGAATTGACTTGACATGTCTATTTTAATTTTTAAAAATGAGGGCTCATTTGCTGCATCTTTCGTTTTTTCAATTTGCTCCTTAATCTTAGATTCATCTGATATTTTTTGTTCCTTTATTTTTTGTTCCCTACTTAAAGAAAATAATCCAATTAATTTATCATAGTATCGATCGATCTCTAAAAAACTCAGGTCGATGTCATCTTTTTTTTTTATTATATCCGGAAACACTGTCAAGCAATGCCAAAACAATAATACCTAAAATAAAAGCTGATAAAGTCGAAATCACCACTATTATCCATCGAACCGGATAGGACTTTTTTTCAGCTTCATAGGCACTATTTACAATAAATTTTTGAGGTAATACTTCTTCAGCATCAATTTTGGCTTCATCATATTTACCCTCAACCTCACTTAACTTCTTTTTATCATATTCGAGGGCATCACGCAGTGATACGTAAGGGCCGCCATATTTAGCAAGAATGGCAAGCTGATCTTCCAGTGCCTTAATTCCTGGTTTGTTGCCTTTAGCCAGCTCAATAGCCAATTGCTGGTTCATCATTTCGGCCTGCGTTTCATAATCGTGAATTCCGAGTTCCCTTAAGGTTGTTAATGAATCTTCCTTTTTCTGAACATCTGCTTTTAGTTTGAAGTATTCCGTTTCAACAATTTTCAATGCTTTTACGGCACGTTCTTTTTGTATAGAGTTTTTAGTTGAATCCAAAAGTTCAGCGATATCATTAGCCATGTTGGCTGCCATCTTTGCATCCCTGTCCAGTACCGTAATCTTAACCGCCATATACTCTGTTCGCCTGAAGCTTACATTATCATCATATCTTTTGTAAAGTTTTGTATATTTATACGGCGAATTCGGACTGATTTCGTAATGTTTCATCAAATCGTACTTCTGAATAATCCTGTCCCTGATTTTATTGGAATTCAGGATCTGAAGCATCTGTTCCGACTGAGCATCTTCCCCAAACTGCATAATATCCTGCTTGTCATCAACATTATCCCCCAATAAAGCTTTGGAAATAGAATTTGAAGACGTAGGAAACATTATTACAGTAGATCTGAATTTAGGAGTAATAAAGAGAGGGGACGAAAACAAGATGGATGCAAGTAACGCTGCAACCGTAATAATAAATAAGGGTTTGCGCCATTTGAAAAGAAAAAAAATAAAATTGGTAGAATCGAAATCTTCGCTGTCTTTCACTTTATTAACCATAAACCACTATCTGGATTTAAGAGCGCGCAAAGTTAGAAATATTTATTCACAAATCAACAAAAATCAATTTTTCAGGTTTTGCAAATTAGGATGCGCAAATCCCGGATAAAACATTGAAAAAAAGAGGTATTTATTTTAATACTTTTGCAATAAAATTATACCGGTTGAATTTTGAATTATTTATAGCCAGAGGGATTTTTTCCAGAAACAAAGCCAGTTTTTCACGACCAATCGTCCGGCTTGGGATTATTAGTGTTGCCCTTGGGTTAATGGTTATGATAATTTCCGTTTGCATTGTTACAGGATTTCAAAAACAAATACGCGATAAAGTCATTGGTTTTGGTTCGCATATTATTATTTCAAATTTTGAAGTGAATTCATCCTATGAACAAACCCCGATCAGCATTCACCAGCCGTTTTATCCTGCGCTTGATTCGGTTCCGGGAATCCGGCATATTCAGGTTTTTGCAACAAAAGCCGGTATTATAAAAACCCAGGATCAGATTGAGGGTGTTATTCTAAAGGGTGTAGGCAGCGATTATGACTGGTCATTTTTCAGCGATAAGATTATTGAAGGAAAGCATTTTGTTGTTAAGGATGGAGAAATAACAAACGATGTAATTATTTCTAAAAGTCTTTCAGACCGGTTACTGTTGAAATTGGGGGATCCGTTGTACATGTATTTCATTGTAAACGGGGAAATGCAACCAAGGGGACGAAAATTCAATATTTGCGGAATTTATGAAACAGGTCTTGAAGATTTTGACAAGGTTTATGTACTTGGAGATATAGGTCACATCCGGAAACTAAATAACTGGTCGGATAGCGAGGTCGGTGGATTCGAAGTACTTATAAACAATTATGATCAGATAGACAAGATGGGTGCTTTGGTTTACCAAATGATCGGCCCAAACCTGAATTCCAAAACCATAAAACAGATGCAACCTCAGATTTTTGAATGGCTGTCGCTGCATGACATGAATGTCGTTGTCATCATTGTTTTGATGGTTCTTGTTGCCGGTATTACAATGGTTTCCACGCTGCTCATTCTTATTCTGGAAAAAACCAGCTTGATAGGTATCCTAAAAGCATTGGGAACAAGAAACAGAAGCATCCGCAAAATATTCATTTACAATGCCATTTACATAATCGGGAAAGGTCTTTTCTGGGGCAATGTAATTGCTCTGGGACTGAGCATATTTCAATTAAAAACCGGGATATTTAAACTGAACCAGGAATCGTATTATATTTCAGAAGTACCAGTAAACCTGCAATTAAGCTATTTCCTAATCATCAATGCCGGTACCCTTTTCATCTGCACACTGATGCTGATCATCCCAACTTATATCATTACAAAAATTTCACCAGTTAAAGCAATCCGCTTCAATTGAGAATTTTAATCGGTAAAGCTGGAGAGATAAGGTGCTTTCACTTTTCATAAAAATGACTTTCCACATCCAGGTAAACAGGTAAATGATCACTATATCCTCCATGATACACTGGACCCACATACGTACGGTTCATCTTTACACCGAGAAATTGCTCATCCTCCTCCAGTAAATAGGATGCATCATAAACATGTGCTCCATCCCCTGCAATTTTAATTTTGTTTCCCGGCAAAAGTAAATTTCCGGAAACGATAAGCTGGTCAATACAGCTCCATTGCTCGCGATATTTATTGGTTCCGGTTTTAAATTTCTTTTCATTTAATCCGATCAAATTGATGAGATCAGTTGATTTAAAATTCAGCGTATCCTTTTTTGCTTTCAGAATATTCACAAGGCTTTCATCGTCGGGACCATCATTAAAATCACCCATGATCAGAATATTTGCCGAATTATTGGAATTTAATATCGAATCAACCTTAGATTTCAGCACCTCAGCCACATAAGCCCTTTTTGGTTTGGAAACAAGGTAACCTCCGTAACGGGAAGGCCAGTGGTTCACAAAAACATGAAGCGTATCAGCATCCCCAATAATTCCTTTTACATAAAGAATATCCCGGGTTGAAGAAGCGGTATCGACAGGAAAATTAATCCGGAACGGACAATAGATCAGCGGCTTAAATTCCGATTTCCGGTACAGCATTGCTACATCAATCCCTCTCGGGTCTGGTGATTCGAAATGGATGAACCTGTAGTCAAATTTTGACAGCGGAGTACTGTATATCAGCTTTTTCAATACAAATTCATTTTCCACTTCACATAACCCGACGATAGCAGGGAGATTCCATTCACCTATTCCGATGATAACCTTACTTAAATTATTGATTTTCGCATAAAAGCGGTAATTGTCCCAATGGCGCATTCCTTCGGGAGTAAATTCATCGTCGTTGGTCAGGCTGTCGTTATAAATATCGAATAGATTCTCGGCATTGTAAAATGCGATACGCATTTTCTTTTCTGGTTCAGTCGCTATGTTGGGTTTTTGAGAAACAAGGTTTTCAAAACCTATCAAAATCAGAAAGAAAATTAGTGATGTCTTCATTACAAAGTTTTTAGATGAGCACATTTTCACTACCAACCCTACCTGAATAATAAGTGGTGAATCATAATAGGATGGGTCCATCAGTTTATCGTATAAAAATAAAAAAATAAAATTGATTCCTGACGGATAAATCTATCAGTAAATGAATAAAAGATTTTAACCGCTTTTGTTTACAATAATTTTTAGCAATCTAACTCATTTACTTTTCAATTACATACTTTTGCCCACTTTATCGAACAACAAGCACAACAGGAATGCAACAAAAATTTAACGCAGAAAAGAATTACCAGGAAACACGCAAAGCGATTGGCTATGTTACCCGTAAGAAGGCGACTCAGAAAGACTACGACCGGATCGGGTTTATGTCGGGTTTGGAAGTCCATCAACAACTGAAGACCAAACACAAGCTTTTTTGTAAATGTCCGGCGGGCATCTATCAAAAACCGGAAGATTACGATGCAGAAGTGATCCGGCATATGCGACCAACACTTAGTGAACTTGGTGAGTATGACGGCACAGCTTTGATGGAATTCAAAACAAGGAAAGAGATCATTTACCACTTGTCGAATGATTCTGCGTGCACGTACGATGTTGATGATACACCGCCATTTCGGCTTAATCCGGACGCACTTGAAATAGCTATAAAAATTTCCCTTTTATCAAAAATGAACATTGTGGGCGAAGTGCATATTACACGGAAGCAGTATCTCGACGGCAGCATTCCTACAGGGTTCCAGCGCACCGCAATTATCGGTGTTGAAGGAGGAATACAATTAAAGCATAAAAAAATCCGTCTCATTCAGCTTAGCCTTGAAGAGGATTCGTGTCGCGAAGTTTCTGACATAGCCCACACCCGTATTTACCGAACTGACCGGCTTGGAATGCCTTTGATCGAAACGGTTACGTACCCTGATTGTGTTAATCCTGATGAAGTAAAAGAAACAAACAATTACATTCGTTTCCTTAACCGAAGTACGGGCCTTGTAAGAACCGGTATTGGGGCAGGACGGCAGGATGTGAATGTAAGTTGCAGAGGCGGTTCACGCGTCGAGATAAAAGGTGTTGCTCATACCAAATGGATACCGGAGCTTACACACAACGAAGCATTCAGACAGTGGGCGTTATTACACATCAGGGAACTTCTGGTTCAAAAAATAAAGGATTCTTCAGACTGGAAAATACATCAAACAGAGCTAAACGGAATTTTTAAATCTGAAAATCCCATTCTGATGGAGGCAATCCGTAAAAAAACCAAGGTTATTGCTGTGAATCTTCGCGGGTTTAAAGCAATTCTTTCTCATTTTACACAGCCCGGAAAGATGTTTGCTGACGAAATTGCTGAGCGGCTCAAGGTGATTGCCTGTCTCGAAAAGCCATTTATGTTCCACTCAGAAGAAATTAATCCGGAAATCAAACAAGCTGAATGGGAAGAAATTGCACAACTGCTAAATGCCAAACCGGATGATGCGCAACTGGTATTCTGGGGTCCTGATGATGATATAAAAACGGCCATTGAAACCATTGAAGAAAGATGCAAAATGGCTTTTAAAGGTGTTCCCAACGAAACGCGGAAATCATTTGAAAACGGCACTACCATCTTCGAGAGGGTTCTTCCGGGAGCCGACAGAATGTACCCCGATACAGATTCCTCACCCATACCACTCGAAAACGAATACATTGAAGAGTTGCGAAAAGATTTGCCCTCAGATATCATTAACCGGGTCAACCAGCTCAGAGAATGGAAAATTCCGGAAGATACCTATACCTACATTCTAAGTAAAAACCATTTCCGGCTTGTCGAACGTATCGTCACTGAGCTTCATATCGATCCTGTTTTTGCAGGTACCTTTATTGGCCATACGTTAAAATTTGTAGAGGGACACTATCGCTCAGCAGAGGCCTTTAACTGTAAAATTATTTATGCCATGTTCCGCTTTTTGATTCAGGAAAATCTTGATCTTGAACTGGCTAAGAAGATGATCCCCTCTCTTTACGAATTTCCAAAGATGGATTTTGAATCGGTTCTTGCCAGTATTCATTTTAAAAGAATACCAAAAGATGAGATTTTATCGCACCTCCCTTTTTTACTGAACAAATTCAGTGAAACATCAAAATCCAATGACAAACGGAACTCGGTTGACTGGATCATGGGAGAACTCAGGGAAGAGGCTATCGGTAACATGCCGATGAAAGAATTAGCTGAATACATTAACAAGGCTTAATCAATTCTATTATGACACAGGATTTTTTCCAGGGATACAAAGGTGATTCATTAGATATTTTAAAAAAATACAATGTCAGGGTATGGGGTCATGCAGAGATAGACACCATACGCGGACCCTTTAGCGGGACCGTGCTTCCCAGGGCAGAAAATGATGACGACCAGCATATTGTGGTAAAAATTGTTACAGGCTACAATATAGGTATCGATATTAAAACCATCACCGGAATGAAAGAAACCAGCTACAAAAAAGCGGTTTATAAAATTCCTGAAAAGGAGTTTCCTGTCACACCCGGATTACCCAAAGTAAAATTATTCGGAACAGGCGGTACCATTGCTTCCCGGCTTGACTACCGGACCGGGGCCGTTATTCCGGCATTTTCACCCGGTGAGCTTTACGGTGCTGTTCCTGAGCTGGCGGAGATCTGTAACCTGGAAACCGAAAAGGTTTTTGCTGTGTTCAGTGAGAATATGGGACCGAAGCAATACATTGCACTTGCAAAAGCCATCGGCAAAGAAATTGAAAACGGGGTGGATGGCATTGTGATTGGTCATGGCACAGATACCCTTCATCATACCGGAGCAGTGCTGACATTTATGGTTCAGAACCCGCCTGTGCCGATTGTTCTGGTTGGATCGCAAAGATCTTCGGACAGACCCAGCTCCGACGCTGCCACCAACCTGATCCATGCCATGTATACCGCCGGTCATTCCGATATTGCAGAAGTGATGGTTTGTATGTTCGGGCCAACTTCTGATGTTTACGGGCTTTTGCACAAGGGTACACGCGTAAGGAAAATGCATTCTTCATATCGTTCGACTTTCAGAACCATTGGCGATACGCCACTCGCAAGGGTTAAAAGAGGTGAAATTCTTCACTTCAAGAAGGACTATAAACCGAGGCGAAAAGATAAGAACGTTAAAATACTTCCCTATTTCTGCGATCGGGTAACAATGTTGTATTACTATCCGGGCATTAAACCGGATACCATTGATATGCTTGTGGAAGCCGGGTACAAGGGAATCATCTTTGTCGGGACAGGACTGGGACACGTAAACAAGGAGTTGTATCCAGCCATCGAACGGGCACATGCCAAGGGTGTTCACATGTACATGACATTGCAAACCATCTGGGGATATGTACACATGTTCGTTTACGATACCGGAAGGGACATGATGGCCAAAGGGATCATTCCCGCCGGCAATATGCTGCCTGAAGTAGCCTGGGTGAAATTAAGCTGGGTTCTTGGCCAAACCGAAGATCCGGAAGAAGTAAAGCGGATGATGCTGACTCCCGTAAACGATGAAATTACGGAACGAGAGCCTTATAACGGTTACCTGGTTTACCAGGGCGGAGTTCCGGCTGTTGAGGATTTTATCCGTAGGGTTCATAAATAAAAATGACCTGACAGGTTTTTCCAACCTGTTAGGTCTATCTATCCATGAAAGAGCTACAAGCCCGATTATAGCTTTTCTAATGTTGATTGTTGCTGCCATTATAAGTGCTTTTAGTTGCAAACCCAAAGCTACGGTGGTTGCCTAATTTTTTTTGATTATTCCATATTCCTTCAGAATAATCATGCTTCTGTCTCTGACTCTTTTGTCTTTATCATTTAACATTGATTTAATCAAGTTAATCGATCTATCATCACCAATATAAGCTAAACCGGTTAACGCTCCAACTTTCTCACTATCGATTGAAAGCATTTTATAAAGTACAGGATATGCGGAATCATAATACCCTGCCTGAGCTAAACAAATTGCTGCACCGCAAGCGACATAACTATTTGTATTTGCAGTATTCTTTATAAGAAGTTCAATTGCCTCCGGAGTGTTAATATTTCGCAAACCCCTGTTAATCCCACTCAATAATTTAAAGTCGGGATTATTCATTTGGCTTTTAAATATTTTCAGGCATTCTTCTTTTTCTCCTAAAGCGGCCAAATTGAAGGCTGCATATAATTGAATTTCAGTATCAGGATTGTTAAGAGCCTTTTTAAAAGTTGGAATTGATTTCTTATAATCATAATACCTTAGAACAAAACCGATATTCATCATAAGCTCTTTTGAATCAGTAAGCAAGTAAATGCTGTCTAATAATTTTGGAATCCTATCGTCTTTAAATCTATACAATGTCTGAATTGAATTTTCCTTTTCTTCATCCGTACCAAATCTGAAAATATAAATAAGCCGGTTTACCAAAGAATCCGGAAGAATTTTTAATTTGTTTCTTTCCCACACTAATTGATCTTGTTTTTTGTCATTTTCAAGGGAGTATGGCTTTGAATTATTTTTAGGTTTTTCATTCCTGATGCATGAATTCAATAGAAGGAAAACAATTAAAGTGAAATTAAATATCTTGTCCTGGGTTTTCATATTTCGTTTTTAAATCAGGTCATTACATTTTCTTTACAATGCCGGCTAGATCACATCTAGTCCTCGTTTGCACCGAGGACTGATTTATTTTAGCATTTTCAATGCAATTTTTCAATTTCATCACAGTATTAAAAAGCTGAATAACCGGACATGAATCAAAATTAAAGATTTTTTTACATTCAATTGTCTTAAAAGTTTTGCATTACAAATGCAGTTGGTAAATGCGTGCTCGTTGCAAACGAGGACGAGTGAGGGGAAATTCTGCCATATTCATCAGATACCGGCAAGGTATCACAATTTGTGGTACCACCACTTCCTGAGTGACCTTTAAAGGTGAATTCGGCAATTTTGATGATTACTCATTGAAAAAGATTTAGCAATTCATTAACAAAAAGTAAAAAATTATTTTGCAAATAAAAAGTTGAAGTGTGGACTTATATTATTCTGAAAACATTGTAGCTTATACTTTCCTATCCTACCGAGTCATTGCGCGAAACCTTTGGCAGGTACTTGGGGCAGGCGTTTCAAAGCAATCTGTTTGTTTCTTCCCCAACAGATTGCTTCTCCCGATGAAAATCGGGATCGCAATGACTGTCAATTTAACCCTGTTTGGTTAAAATAAAAAAACCTAACAGGTTGGAAAAAACCTGTTAGGTTTAGCTACCAAAAATAAAATCTCCTATTCTAAAACGTGAATATTTTTCTTTGCACAAATCTTTTTTAACTGATCCGGCCAAACACTCACTGTAACTTCACCAAGGTGAGCTGCACGAAGCAAATACATATACGTTCTGGCTTGTCCGATTCCGCCGCCAATGCTTAACGGTATCTGATCGTTTAAAATAGCCTGGTGGTAAGGCAGTTTCAGGAAGTCGAGCTGGTTCGAAATGGTAAGCTGCTGCTTCATGGTATCTTTGGTCACCCTTATCCCCATGGATGAAAGCTCATGCCTTCTTTTTGTTACAGGGTTCCAAACGAGGATATCACCATTGAGGCCATGCATTTGAATCCCGTTTTTAGTGATGGTTGGAGTTACCCAGTCATCATAATCGGCGGCCCGCATTTCATGCGGATAACCATCCTTTAAAACCCAGCCGATACCGATGATAAAAATGGCATTGTGGTATTCCTGTATAACCTTAGTTTCCCTTTGCTTGCGCGGAAGATCGGGATACATTTCCAGGATTTCCTCTGCATGTAAAAACTTTAGTTCTTCCGGAAAATCGGGATATTTGCTGTTCCTTAATTCAGGGAATTTTTCTTTAGCCATTTGTCCGGCTCCATATATCACCTTCCATATTTTCTTTACGATATCTTTCAGGAAATCAAGGTTTCGCTGATCGGCAGTTATCACCCGTTCCCAGTCCCACTGATCAACATAAGACGAATGGTCGTGATCGAGAAAATAATCTTTACGTACGGCTCTCATATCTGTATTGATACCTTCACCAACTTTGCAATCGAATTGTTTCAAAGCCATGCGTTTCCACTTTGTAGCAGCCTGAACCACCTGTGCTTCGATGCGCTTCTCCAGACCCAGGCCACAGGGGAAGTCAATGGGAGTCCGTGAACCGTCACGATCGAGGTAATCGTTTACACCACTGGCCTTACTTACAATCAACGGAACCTGGACCATCTGGAGATTCAGCTCTTTGGAAAGGTTCTCCTCAATGTAATTTTTAATCATATACAATGCCTTCATTCGTTTTAAAGGCGGAAGCAATGGCGCATAATCTGCCGGAAGAATTTTTTCAACTTCTTCGTACGTGCTTATTCCCGGACCTGCGAGGTCGGCTTTTTTGTCTGACATAATTTAACCTCCTAAATTTTTTATTGTGTTACTAATTCTTGTGAAAATTAAGAAGGCCGAAAGTATGTCACTTCTTTCAATATTCCAAATTTTCTGATAATTTATAATATGTACAAACAACATATATATTGACAGGCAAATTTCCTTTACGGGTTTAAATTTATCGGAACAAAAAAACATGTTTAACGATTTGTCAGACTTGAAATATCAGGATAAAATTCAAATGAGCGTCAATCAAATCATACAAATCGCTCCACCAATTCGACCAATCGGTTGGAATAACCAACTTCATTGTCGTACCAGGCAACAACCTTTACCAGTTTATTTTTATCGCCGATAACCGCAGTTAATTTTGAATCGAATACAGCCGAATGCGGATTGCCGATCACATCCATCGAAACGATCGGATCTTCTGTGTATTCAAGAATACCTTTCAGGTAAGACTCAGAGGCTTCTTTAAATTTATGATTTATTTCTTCCGTAGTTGCACAGGTTTTTAAGGTACAGGTAAGATCGGTCAGAGAGCCGTCAGGAACAGGGACCCGGATACCTGCTCCGCCAATGTTTTTGCCAAGATGAGGAAATATTTTTGTAACGGCTTTGGCTGCCCCCGTTGTAGTTGGAACTATGGAATAAGCAGCTGCACGTCCTCTCCGTAAATCCTGATGGGGGCCATCCAGAATATTCTGATCGCGGGTATAGGAATGAACGGTTGTAATAAAAGCCTTTTCTATCCCCCAGAATTTATCCAACACCATAATCAAGGGCGCAACATTATTGGTGGTACACGACGAATTGGAAATAACCGTGTCCTTTTTATCAATGAGGTGATCATTAACGCCAAGTACAATGTACTTAACGCCATCCGATTCCCCTTTTGCAGGTGCTGAAATGATCACCTTCCGGGCACCGGCCTGAACATGCTTTAGAGCATCTTCTTTTACAATGAATTTTCCGGTCGATTCGATGACAACATCAACCTTCAATTCTTTCCAGGGCAGATTCAAGGGATTCTCTTCAGTAAAAACCATGATCTTCTTTCCATTTACTTCCAAATGATTGGAATTGTATTCAACCGTGCCGTTGAACCGTCTGTGAACCGAATCATATTTCAGTAAATGAGCCATGGTAAAGGGTTCCATTACATCATTAATAGCTATTATTTCCAGATTAGGATGATTACATGCAACCCTGAAAAACATTCGGCCAATGCGGCCAAAACCATTTATTGCTACCCTGATTTTTTTCATATCTATAAACTTGTTTTAACGACTTTTCCAAACTGAGAATTCCATTTCCACTCAGAATCCCTGATGATCATAACCCTGTGTTGTATCGTTTTAGGACTGGACAAATTTAAAACTATTTGCATTCAACCCTATTAGAAATGCTTATATTTGCGTCGTTAACCCTATTTATCATTTAAATAATATTTGAAAATGAAACAGGTGAAGGAATACATCGAAACCCATAAAGAACGGTTTCTGGAAGAATTATTCGGTTTGATCAGAATTCCATCCATTAGTTCCGAATCGGAACACAAGGAAGATATGCTGAAAGCTGCTGAATACTGGAAATCAACGTTGCTAAAAGCCGGTGCAGAAAGAGCAGAAATAATGCCCGCTAAAGGAAATCCGATTGTTTTCGGAGAAAAAATGATTGATAAAAACAAACCCACTGTTCTTGTTTATGGTCATTATGATGTAATGCCTGTTGATCCCATTGATAAATGGGATTCTCCTCCTTTCGAGCCGGAAGTGCGAAACGGGAAAATTTATGCCCGCGGTGCTGATGATGATAAAGGACAGGCTTTTATGCATGCCAAGGCATTTGAGTTTATGGTAAAAACAGGCAATTTGCCCTGTAATGTAAAATTCATGATTGAGGGAGAGGAAGAAGTTGGTTCGTCGAGCCTCGAAGCCTGGTGCAAAGAAAACAAAAGCCTTCTGAAAGCCGACATCATATTGGTTTCTGATACCAGCATGATCGCCGAAGATATTCCTTCCATCACAACCGGACTAAGAGGCCTGGCTTACTGGCAGGTCGAAGTTACCGGGCCAAGCCATGATCTTCATTCGGGACTTTTTGGGGGTGCCGTCGCTAACCCGATCAATGTTCTGAGCAAATTAATCGCTTCTTTGACCGATCAAAAAGGGAAAATTTTGATTCCGCGTTTTTATGAAGATGTCATGGATGTTTCACGAAAAGAAAGGGAACTTTTAGCCAAAGCGCCCTTCAATATTAACGACTACAAATTGGCCATCGATGTGAAAGAATTATCCGGCGAGGAAGGTTATTCAACAACTGAGCGCACCGGAATCAGGCCTTCATTCGATGTTTGCGGTATTTGGGGCGGTTATACCGGTGAAGGTGCGAAGACGGTTCTTCCTTCAAAAGCTTTCGCCAAAATATCCACACGTCTCGTTCCCAACCAGGATCATAAAAAGATTGCAAAACAGTTTGCAGAATATTTCAGCTCCATTGCTCCGGATACTGTAAAAGTTAAGGTCACCCCACTGCATGGCGGACAGGGTTATGTTTGTCCGATCGATATCCCGGCATACAAAGCAGCCGAAAGAGCCTATAAACAGGTTTACGGCAAAGAACCCGTACCATCCAGAAGCGGTGGAAGCATTCCGATTATTTCAACTTTTGAGGAGGTTCTTGGAATAAAATCCATTCTGATGGGATTTGGACTGGAATCGGATGCCATTCATTCACCGAATGAAAATTATCCGCTCAAACAGTTTTACAATGGGATAGAAACCATTCCGTGGTTCTATTACTATTTTGCGGAGTTGATGAAGGAATAAGCAGAACTGTTACTTTTCGAATTCCCGTTTGTGATTTATTCTGAAGATTTTACCTTCCATTAATTCGAATAAAAATAATTTGGCAAACGATGAGGAATAGCTATGCTCAAAAACATTAAGAGCTGTTGAAACCGGCATTGCCGACCGGAAAAAATCGACGGTAATAATGAGCCAGATTTCACTAAATTTTTTACCAAGATACAGATCGATTTTCTCCTCTTTACCGAGGATGGTAGCTTCCAGATTTTGCTGTGTAATTTCCGGCACAACATATTCATGGTTGTGGTTGTTATGGTTGTTTTCTTTTAACCGGGTGAGTTCTATTCCGATTCGCTTTCCTGAATTCAGTTTAAGAATAAAATCAGGAGATTCGGATTTTATCAGCTTCCCGGCCGGAAAACCAACTAGCTTCGACCTGAAATATTCCATCACGACTATTTCTTCCTGTTTCTGGTTCATTTGACGGCAGATTATTAAACTTCATCCATCGCTGTTTTCAGCTTTTTCATTGCTTGTACTACAACACTTCGGGGGCAGGCCAGGTTCATTCGCTGAAATCCACTTCCTCCCTGTCCGAATAAAGGTCCATCGCTCAAACCGAGGCCGGCTTTTTTTATGACAAACGTTTTTAATTCTTCATCGGTCATACCAGGCGACCTGAAATCGAGCCAAACCATGTAAGTAGCTTCGGGGACAATCATTTTTACCTGTCTGATATTTTTCTCCAGGTAACCTTTTACAAATTCAACGTTGCCATTCACATAATCAAGCATCTGTTCAAGCCATGAAGCGCCGAAGGTATAGGCAGCCTCGGAGGCAACCGCACCAAATAGGTTTCCCATACCAATGTGCATCACTTCGATTGTCGATTGCAGTGTTTTTCTTAACTCCTCGTTTGAAATGATCACCGAAGAAGTAGCCATTCCTGCTAAGTTAAACGTTTTGCTGGGAGCCATCATGGTGATCGTATGATCAGCGATTTCCGGTGATATTCCCGCCAGCACGGTATGCTTGTTCGGTTTTAGTGCAAGATCGCTGTGGATTTCATCCGAAACCATCAGCACATTCTTCTTCAAACAAATTTCAGCCAGCCGGCTCAGCTCCTCTTTGGTCCACGCAGCACCTACCGGATTGTGCGGATTGCTGAGGATGATCATTTTTGTCTTGCTGTCGATCTTTTGCTCCAGATCATCATAATCCATGCAATACCTTCCATTATTCAACGTAAGCTGGTTATACACCAGTTGCCTTCCGTTGCCGGAAACGGCTGAGAAGAAAGGGAAATAAACCGGGGGCTGAACAATGATCTTGTCGCCCGGCTTCGTGTAAGCCATTACTGCCAGGTTAACAGCCGGCACAATTCCCGGGGTAAATAAAATCCATTCTTTTTCAATTTCCCACCGGTGTAATTTTTTTACCCAGTTGATGATGGAAAGAAAATAGTTTTCGGATCGCACGGTATAGCCATATATTTCATGAGCTGCCCGTTTTTTTATCGCATCAACAATAAAATCCGGTGTTTTAAAATCCATATCAGCTACCCACATCGGGATGACGTCTTCCGTTCCGAATAGTTGTTGCCGAAGATCCCATTTAACACAGGAAGTACCGGTTCGGTCTGTTATTTCGTCGAAATTATATTTCATGTCAGAGTATCCTTGCTTACCCGCACAAATCTATAAAAAATAAAAAACGGATAATCGCTTGAAAGATTTTCGGATCATAAAGTATTTGGTTTATTCAGTCGGTTTTTATTTCATTCCCCGCTCTTTTTTGATCTGCTCGTAAGCGGCATTCACCTCCTGGAATTTCTCTTTGGCGGCTTTCTGGAATTCTTCACCCAGGTGGCTCACTTTATCAGGGTGGTATTTGAGTGCCATGGCACGGTAAGCTTTTTTCACCTCTTCATCATTGGCATCCGGAGTAATTGCAAGGACCCTGTAGGCACTGTAAATATCTTTGTAGAACATGGCTTTGATCGACTCGAAATCAGGAGTATGAACACCCATGAAATCGCTGATCCTTCTGATGGTTTCAACTTCTGCTGTGTGCACATGCCCATCCGCAGACGATATACCGAAAAGATAATGAAGAAGCTGCAGCTTCGACGACGGATCCATAAAGTTTCTGATCTGCTGGGCTACCTGCTGAACATTGATATCCTGTTTCAGGACTTCGCGTAACATCAGCATACTTTCAACCGCAAGCTTTTCACCAAACTGGCTTACGAAAAACTGCTTAACATAATCCAATTCCGATTTCAGCACTTTGCCGTCCGATTTCATCACGGCAGCCGAAAGGATCACAAAGCTGGCCGCAAAGTCACCGGGACGTGTTGTTGGAGAACCGGTCCGTGTGAAAGGTTGTGCACCCGAATATTCATAAGAACCACTTTGCATGTTATCAAACATCGAACCGAATACGAGCCCAAGAATACCTCCGATGGGTCCGCCTAAAGCCCATCCCAGTCCCATTCCGACCCATTTACCATATTTTGCCATAATAGAGGATATTTTGATTGCAAAAATAAAAGAATAATCCAAGTGGTAATTCTTTGTTTTAAAGAGGAGATTGCCTCTCCCGCTGAAAAAGCGGTATCGCAATGACGATTAAAACTTTGGAGGACTTCTTTGGAATTTGATTTTTAAGAAATTGGAATTTTACAAAAAAGTGGGATGTACTGGATTCGAACCAGTGACCTCTGCCGTGTGAAGGCAGCGCTCTGAACCAACTGAGCTAACATCCCTGCACTGAAAAATTAAGAAATACACCCCAGTACACATGATTATTTCTACCTGTTTCAATGTATTTCAAATTATTTCTATCAATTTCACTTTAGTTCAAATTTTCACTTTCCGGCAAACCGTATTGTTCAACCATTTTAATACCCACAGTTTCAAGTTGGTTGAGGATCGGATTGTATACTTCCGGAATAACAGGAATATGGACGCCTTTTACATGGATCTTGCCTTCCAGGATCATCTCTACTCCCATGGCGGCCGGAAGCGCCACAGTGCGTGCAATTGCTGTGTCCGTTTTCAGTGTGCCGAAATCAAGCATGCTCGATTTAATAACTTCCTTTTTCCCTCCCGGATAACTGGCCAGGAAAATATGCTGCAGCACGACCATATCCCGTTCTTCTTTGCTGATCATCATTTTTTCAATCATCAGGTCCGACGTCACTTCAAAAGGCGTATCTTCTTTCCTGTTCATTGGCTTATCATCGAACAGTCCCAGCCATTTAACGGCATTCAGCGCATATGCATCAGAAGGAATACCCAGGAATTTAGCCGCTTTTTCTTTTATTTTTGAGCTGTCTTTTTCGCCGATAAGTTGTGCAACCATATCTGCAAATGTTTTACCTGTAAAATTATATTTATCGTTGGTGATCAGCTTCAGCGCTTTCATAGCATCAAGCGATTCGCACCAGCCCGGGTGACGAAACGTACCACGCATGATGGTATTTGTCTCCGGAATACCATACAGATCAATGTAAGGAAGCGAATCCCGGTTCGGATAAATTTCAAGATCACCGACTTTAGGAAATTTAGTTTTTATAGGGTTTTTAAATAAATCCTGTGGCGAAACATAGATCACTTTCCCTTTACGCAAAAATTTACCATCGTTGTTCGAAGCCATCACCACACCTTTCGGACTCCATGAAAATTTATAATTGAACGGATTATCACAGGCTTCCGGTGCCGGTAATGCACCACACAAGGAATAAAATTCTTCAACTTTCCCTCCTTTGTTATGCACATGATCGATGATGCGCATAGCCGACATGTGATCGATACCCGGATCGAGCCCAAGTTCATTTAAAACAATAATTCCTGCTTTTTTGGCCTCATCATCAAGAGCTTTCATTTCGGGCTTTACATACGATGTGGTCACCATATTTTTTTTAAGAGCAATACACTTTTTTGCGACCATCACATGATAAGCGTATGGCAAAAGGCTTACTGTCAAATCATGCTGTGCGATCATTTGATCCAGTTCGGCTTCTTTATCAACAGTCCAGGCTAATGCGGTTCCATTCGGATGACCGCCGATCATACCATCGGCTTTTGATTTGGTCCGTGTGGCTACAGTAACATGGATGCCTTGCTTAAGAAGGTATTGAACGATCGGTCTTACAACCATTCCAGCTCCCAGAATCAGTACTTTTTTCATATAAATTTTATTTTGGAATTAAAAACAGGCTGCGAAAATAAAACTATTTTACCCGCCCCAAAAACTTTATGTGTTATTTTTTTAACAGAACCCGTTACCTTGTATTTCCGCTAATCAGATAGGTACTTTGTCATGTATTTAAAATCAGGTGTAAACTCTCCTTTGTGAAGGATCATGGCCTTTTTTATCGGGTTGGGCAAATCGATCTTCTCAAATGGAACGTTATAATCTGCCGTTACGATGGGTTTTATAAATTTGTACAACGCTTCGCTGAATGCAATGGATGAATCCCGGGGAAGTTCACTTGGTAAAATGTCTACCGCCATCACAAGGATACCTTCTCCTTTGAATCCCATGATCGGTTTCCTGGTAAACGGATTATAGACAAACACCGGATCTTCGATTTCAGTTCCTTTGTGCGTGCATTCTATAGAGCCGTCCGGGTCGCATGTAACATCTCCGATCACTGTGAGCTTAGGATTACCGGTGTTATAAAGCTTTTCCAGATAATCCTTTGTTACAATTCTCGGATAGCGGTCATCCCAGTACATACAGTTCATGAGCACAGTTAAATGAGGGATGTATTGCTCAAAAACACTTTCATACTTTTCAGGATGAGCATAATAATTCTGAAGTTCAAATTCGCCTGCACCAGCTATCGATTTTACAAGATCCCATTCCTTGAAAACTATTTTATATACAAGGTTTGTGGGCAAATTTTCCCGATTTTTCAAGTCAAGCAACTCATCGGTGGAGATCTCTTTAATCGGTAAAAGACCTGCAATCTCCTGGGCACCATTCGACACATTCCCATAACCTGTAAAACCAATGGTGATTGGATTTAGTGAGGCCGGCAAACCCTTTTCGGCGATCTCCTGCCCTACTTCAGATATCACCTTTCGGGCTTCATCAAGCGAATGATAAAAATGTGATTGCTTAATCCTGAGAAAAGGTGTTTTATGACCCAATTCCCTGAAGCGTTCACCCAGCGACCACAGCGAATTGATCATTCCTGCCAAACCCGCATAACGACCAAAGAAAATCAACCTTTTGCCTACTTCGTCCACCACTTTTTCATAATCAATTAGATTGATTTTCTTTTCGATCATTT
Organism: uncultured Bacteroidales bacterium; assembly: GCA_963761195.1. Taxonomy (GTDB): domain Bacteria; phylum Bacteroidota; class Bacteroidia; order Bacteroidales; family JAADJA01; genus JAADJA01. The sequence goes on along the minus strand of CAVXGA010000020.1, from coordinate 78,016 downwards.
TTTTAAGCATCGGCATATTGTGTGACTGCCCCTTAATGACATGCGAAAAGAAAATATAAGTATGATCCTGCTCAAAAATATCGAGCGGCATTTCCTTAACACCAATAATGACTGGGGCATTCCTTACATCATCTACTATTTTAGCACCTGCTGATTCAAATTCTTCATGCGTAAAAATCCGCTTAGGCGATTTCTGCACCAAAACCTCAAGACCTTCCTCCTTAATTAACTTATTAACATGTTTAGGAATAATGGCCACGCGCCTTTCCATAGCATACTTATCTTCGTGACGGATGCCTATAATTTTATTCATTTTCTATTAAGTTTCAAATTTGTAGATTATAAACTGTTTTTGTTTTCTTTGCAGGCGCAAACATATAAATTTTAGGTCTTACTAAAAATGCTACTGCTAATATTTGTTGAATTTGGGTTACAAAATATTTGAAAAAATGATATCCTTTGGTATAATTTGTGAAAGAAATGAGCCCGATTAAAAAAAAATTTATTTTTATAACCTTTTTTCAGAATTGAAGTTAAAAAGATTGGTAATTCAAATTAATAATTCAACGATTATTTAATGAAAATTATGAGGAAATCATTACTTATCTCAGTTATTGCTTTGTTTCTTGCATCAACTGCTACTGCCCAGGTCGAATCATCCAAAAATAAAAATGAAAATACCGAAACGCGATCCAAAAAGAAGGATAAGTCGCGTAAAAGCTCAGAGGCACTAACGCAGGAAGAACTGAATCAGATTTACGAATCAGCGGATGGGTTATAAGGAAGAAAAGGAAAACGGGAGTATCGACTGGACTAACCAATATATTGAGGCAAACGGAGAAAGCGTGATTGATACCGTTAGGTTTAAAAATAAGGCACAGGCGCGTGCAATGGCCATCAGAGGAGCGGTTGTTGTTGCGCAGCGAAATCTTCTCGAAATCATTAACGGTGTGAAGATCCATGGTGAAACGACTGTGGAAGATATGATCGCGACCCACGATTATATTTATTCACGCGTCGACGGTGTTATTAAAGGTGCTGAAATGGTCGGCGACCCCAAAGAAGAATGGGGAATGATGAAAGTGACCCTGAAAGCGCCGTTATATCAGGAAAACGGTTTGGCACCCGCCGTTTATGATGCAGTCGGTGAGGTTGAAAATACCGAAAAATCGACAGAAGACATTACAAAGGAAAATGTGGTTAAAGTGGGCGAAGTCAAAGAAGGTGAAGCCCAGGAGATAATGGATTATGTGTTTAAACTCACTGGAGGTAAATACGATCCTTCCCTCTTTCCTGTCATCGTTGATGAAAACAACAATGTATTACTGGATTTATATAAGATTTATGATCCAAAGAAAGGCGAATTTCCAAAAATAATGCAGGCTACACGTTCGGTAATGGAATCATTCGGTTTTAAAAAGGGCGTGGAAACAATTGATGTAATTGATTCGTTTGACGGGAAGCTGGTTGTAAACGACAAAATCAAACCTAAGATAAACTGGGATAATGTCGCGAAAACAGTGAGCTCAATTGGGAAAATGTTATTGCTTTTTATTTAATTTAAATCTGTCGGATGTTTATGAAAAAGATATTCATTACAATTTTATTTGTTTTATTTTTTGTTTGGTTTGTTCAGCCCGGGTATGCCCAGGAAAAGGTTGTTGAAGCAAAAGGAACAGGAGTTGTCAGGGATGATGCATTGCATGATGCGCTGCGTAATGCAATAAGCCAGGCTGTGGGAGTAGCTTTATCCTCTCAAACGGAAGTTGAAAACTTCATGATCATCAAAGATGCAATTTCCACAAATACTACCGGGTATATTCAATCATACGATATTCTGGATGAAACCAAACTTCAGAGTGGTTATGAAATTACAATCAGTGCCAAGGTAAGTCTGTCTCCCCTTAAGGCAGATGCGCAATTACTTGCAAAGCAAATCGGCGGAGTACGTTTTTTGGTCATGTTCGACAAGCGAAAAGTCTCCCCTGATAACATTGAAAACTTTGAATATACGGTTGATAAGGTAAATAGCTACCTGTCAGAAAAAAAGTATCGCTACATCGAAAAAAGCCGGTTCGACCGGGTTCAGGAAGAAGCTTTACAGATCATGAAAGAAACAGACACATCAACCATGAGTTTTGTTCAAAAGCTGGGGATGATGTCAGGAGCCCAGTTCATCATTCTGATCGATGATATTCACAAAAGCGAAAAGAGTGAAATGTTCGAAACACGGAAGTCATCAAAAGTTATCATTGAAGCCAAAGTTTATGATAATTGTACAGCAGAAGGTTTGGGTACCGTTATGCTCGAAAGCGACTGGAACAACAGCAGCGGAGATGGAGCGTCACTCATCGGCAGCATTGACCAGGCTATTACCAATGGATTTCAAAAAGTAACAGGAACCTTTAATTCGTATATTGGCGACTGGATCAATAACGGAACCCCCTATGAACTTCGCTTTTATCAAGTAGGTACGTTCAGAGATTTCAGGGATTTAAGAAACCACATTAAAGAAAGCCCTGATTTTGGCGGCCAGATTCAAATAACAAGTGTAAATAATTACACCTGTCTGAATGCTACATTTAAAAACCTACCGGATGATATTGCTTTTGAAATCCTGGACTATGCCGATGTAATTCCATCTTTTAAAGAGAAAAAACTGGATGTATTGCTGATCTATGGCAGGCAGATTTCCTTTGCTCCCCGCGATGTAGTTATTCCCGACATCGAATCGACAAAGCAATTAATGGATCAATAATAAATAACAATCTTTAAAAAATTTTATTAAAAATGAAAAAAACTGTATCTTTTATTTTAACTGCACTCCTGGCGCTCACCGTTTGCGCACAAAAACCGCTGGCAACTTTTTTCTCAGAAGATGGCTATAAATTCTGGGTGATTATGGACGGAAAACGAATGAACCCCGAGCCTCAATACAGGGTTGAAAATATTGTGATGGACAACGACTGGGCAAAAGTGAAGATCATTTTCGAAGATGCCAGTATTCCTCCTATTGAAAAAACAATACAGGGTGTCGATGCTGATGGAAACAAATCTTCCGTTACATGGGCTATATCTCAAAATAGTAAAGGAAAGTGGCAGGTAAAGCCAAGCAGCTGGAAAAAATTGGATCCGACAACAAGTAATTCAGAAACCGCAACTACCCAACAGCAACAAACCGTTGATCAGCCCGAAACAAATACACAGCAGACAACCCAAACAACTACGATACATACAACGTCACAGCCCGATAATGCAAATGGTTCCGTAAATGGCATAGACAATGGTTTCAGTATGAATGTAAGTGTCAATGATCCGAATACAAATACAAATCCGAATATGGGTATCAATGTGATAGTGCCGGGCACAGGAACTGTTCAAAATCAGTCATCGCAAATCAACAACTACCATTACTACCATAACAACAACTGATGAACAACATTTTCTCAACCTCCGCAACCCTCACATGAAAAACCGAATCCGTTACCCGGATATAACGGTCGGGTCGGTTGTAATAACGATCCGATGTCCAAAGACCGGTTTGACGAAGCAAAAAAATCTATTGCATCAAAAAGCTTTGAAGATTCCAAACTCACAGTTGCCAAACAAGTCATGAAAGCCAATTGTCTGCTTGTAAGTCAGGTAAAAGAAATTATGGGACTTTTCGATTTTGAGGAAACAAAGCTGAATTTCGCTAAAGAAGCCTATGCTCATACCTATAACGTCGACGATTATTATCAACTGAATGATGCGTTTACCTTTGAATCATCCATAACCGATTTAAATAATTTCATTGGTACAAAATAATAGATGTTAGCAAGTAAGGAAAAAAACTAAACGAATTATATTTTTTATACTTTTGCAGCATAATTGATCCTCGGTTACGTTACTAATTTAGTTTTTCCTTTCAGTTTTACAAAAGGAATCCTTTCAACCCTGAGTTAATTTCGGGTGTAAGTATCTTGTAAATTTTAAGTAACAACAGGTAGGAGTTAAATTTTAATTTTATATAAATCGCAATGGAATATAATACAACGAGAGACCAAATGATGATTAGGGAATATGGAAGAAACATCCAAAAGCTGGTTGAATACACAATGACCATAGAGGATAGAGAAAAACGTACCACTTTTGCCAAAATGATCATACAGATCATGGGACAGATCAATCCAAGTGCCCGTGAATCGGGTGATTTCAGACATAAACTTTGGGATCATCTTCATATTATTTCAAAGTTCAGACTTGATGTGGATTCACCGTATCCGGCTCCGTCTCAGGATATATTGTACAAAAAACCCGATAGGGTTGAATACAGTGAGCACAGCATTAAATTTAAAATGTACGGAAATAATATCACAAAGATTATTGAAGAAGCCATTAAATATGAAGAGGGACCTGAAAAAGATGCCCTTGTTCATAACATTGCGAATCACCTGAAAAAGTCATACCTCAATTGGAACCGGGAATCCGTAGCAGACGACTTAATTTTCGAGCATCTTGAAACGTTATCGAATGGAAAGCTTAAGTTAAACGAGGACCTTAGCCTGAACACCACAAGTGATATTCTTTCGAAGAATAAAAAGAAAAAACCTGTTAAACCGACGTATACAAAAAGGAATCAGGGTAGTTCGAAATATAAGAGGAAAAAACAATAAGGGATTAACAATAAAAATTAAAGAGATAATCAGGGTTGATAATCAATCCTGATTATTTTTTTTATCCGATAATTTTTAGGTTTTGCTTATTTTGTTTTTGCCTGTTTGATTTTTTTATGATTCATTCCACGCCTTAAGAAACAATATTCGCGTTTTCCGAATCAGTGTCAACCTAAACCCTTTCTTTGACACAATAATCAGTCAGGCACCATTGATATCTGAAAATTTAAACAAATTTTCATTCTTTGGACGTTGTGAAATTAAATTCACTCCAAATGTTTAAAAGTTCCGGATTTATGTGGGTATTTTCCGGGATAAAATCAATCAGGGGTCGTTAAATTGACTTATTTTCGTCAATTGAGAAATTACTTTTCAAATAGCAGTCATACCGAATTATTTAAGGCGCTCATACAATATGGCAACATTCGAAATAAAAGGCGGCAAAAAACTGAAAGGGGAAATCATTCCTCAAGGTGCAAAAAATGAAGCACTACAGATTCTCTGCACGCCGCTTCTAACATCAGAAAAAATCACTGTTCATAATGTCCCGGATATCCTGGATGTGAACAAACTGATCGATCTTTTAAAAGAACTCGGTGTCAAAATTGAAAAAATTAGCTCCGGTTCCTTTTCCTTTCAAGCCGACCAGATCAATCTTGAATACCTGAAAACAGAAGATTTTAAACGGAAAGGATCCAGTTTACGTGGTTCAATAATGATACTCGGGCCGTTATTGTCGAGGTTCAAAAAAGCATACATGCCGAATCCGGGGGGTGATAAAATCGGGAGACGCAGGCTCGATACACACTTTTTTGGTCTTCAAAACCTTGGTGCAAAGTTTCAATATGATGAAGGCGAAATGCTTTACAAAATTGAAGCATCCAAATTAGTAGGATGTTATATGCTCCTTGATGAAGCATCGGTTACTGGCACTGCAAACATCGTAATGGCTGCCACGATGGCCAAAGGAAAGACGGTTATTTTTAATGCTGCGTGTGAGCCTTACCTGCTCCAGCTTGTGTAATATGCTCAATCGTATGGGAGCAAAAATTTCCGGTGTTGGATCCAACCTTCTTACTATCGAAGGAGTTGAAAGTCTCAGAGGAACAGAGCATACGATTGCTTCCAGATATGATTGAAATTGGCAGTTTTATAGGAATGGCAGCCATGACTCAATCTGAAATTACCATTAAAAATGTCAATTATGAAGCGTTGGGTATAATACCCGAAGTTTTCAGAAGACTTGGAATTGAAATCATTCAGAAAAACGATGATCTGTTCATACCCGAACAGGAAAGCTATGAGGTTGAAACCTTTATGGACGGCTCGATTATGACCATTGCCGATGCTCCCTGGCCAGGATTTACACCCGATCTCATCAGCATTGCACTTGTTACAGCTATTCAGGCGAAGGGCAGCGTGCTGATCCATCAGAAAATGTTTGAGAGCCGGTTATTTTTTGTGGATAAACTAATCGATATGGGTGCACGAATCATTTTGTGTGACCCTCACCGTGCAACCGTTATCGGGTTGAATCGTGCAAATCCTCTAAGGGGCATCCAGATGTCATCCCCGGATATTCGTGCAGGTGTTGCCCTTTTAATCGCTGCTCTGTCTGCAAAAGGTACAAGTATTATTGATAACATTGAACAAATCGACAGAGGCTACCAGGATATCGATTTACGATTGCAAAAGCTTGGTGCAGAGATCACAAGGATTTAAATCGCTTATTTCAGAAATATTTAATTTAGATTTTCAATTCAGAAAATGAACATTTTAATTATTGGCTCCGGTGGAAGAGAACATGCAATTGCATGGAAAATAGCGCAAAGCCCTCTGTTGACAAAACTATATATTGCTCCGGGCAATGGTGGAACAGGTGAAGTTGGTGAAAATGTTGTTCTTGATATCAACGATTTCCGAAAAGTAAAAGAATTTGTTCTTGGAAAAAGAATCAATATGGTTATCGTTGGTCCTGAAGACCCACTGGTTAAGGGAATTCATGATTTTTTCCTTCAGGATGCAGAATTAAAGCAAATTCCTGTTATCGGACCAACTCAAAAAGCAGCCATGCTTGAAGGAAGTAAAGACTTTGCCAAGGAATTCATGAGAAAAAACCATATTCCGACGGCCCGGTTTAAAACGTTTCATCTTTCAAATCTGAAATGAATCATCTGATTTTCTGAACACCCTGAAGCCACCTTTTGTCTTAAAAGCTGACGGACTTGCAGCAGGTAAAGGTGTCCTGATTTGCGAAACCCTCGAACAAGCGAAAAAAGAGCTGACTGAAATGATCGAAGGTTTAAAATTCGGTGTGGCCTCAAGAAAAGTCGTAATTGAAGAGTTTTTACAGGGAATTGAATGTTCAGTGTTTGTACTTACTGACGGCACATCGTATAAGATACTTCCTTCAGCAAAAGATTATAAACGGATCGGGGAAGGAGACACCGGGCTGAATACAGGAGGAATGGGATCGGTTTCTCCGGTCCCTTTTGTTGATGGGTTATTTATGGATAAAGTTGAGCAAAGGATCATTAAACCAACCATTGATGGATTGCACAAAGAGAATTTGGTATATAAGGGATTTATATTCTTTGGACTGATGAATGTAGGTGGCGATCCCTATGTTATTGAATACAATGTCAGGATGGGTGATCCAGAGGCAGAATCGGTAATTCCCAGGATCAAAACCGACCTGCTGGAATTATTTACCGGGGTTGCAGAAAATAAATTACATTTAATGTCGGTTGAAACCGATGACCGTACGGCAGTTTCTGTTTTTTTAGTATCGGGCGGCTACCCGGGAAACTTCGAAAAAGGAAAAATAATAACCGGAATGACGGACATAAAAGGAAGTGTTATTTTTCACGGTGGCACGACTCTGGAAAAGCAATCGGGAAATTTATTAACGAATGGAGGTCGGGTGATTGCGATAACTTCAATGGGAAATTCAATCGCGGAAGCAGTTGAAAAATCCTATAAAAATGCTGAACAAATACACTTTGCAGGCAAATATTACCGGAAAGATATTGGTAATGATTTGATGAAAGTGAAATGATTCACCATGCATAAAAACAGTTAAGATGATCATTGCATTCAGCTTATTCAGATTCATGAGAAAATGCTAATAAACCTTTTCAAGTCGAGCTATCTGTTGCAGTACATTTTACTTGTATTATTAGCCTTGTTAATTTGGTCGGGTAGTTTTATTCACCCCTTCTTTTACGAGTACCATGGAAATGCCTTTCTCACGCCTGCCTATAACCTGATCATGGGTTTATTTGGAGAGAACAAGCTGGCTTCCGTACTAATGGCGTTTGTGCTGGTTTTATCCGGAGCTTTTTTGTTCAACCTGATTCTTTCCATGCATGACCTCATACCAAGAAATACGTTGGTTCCGGCTTTGGTTTATATAGTTTTAATGAGTCATGTTCCCGGGTTACTCACGCTTCATCCGGTAATTTTTAGCAGTATTTTTCTGTTGATTATTCAGCATTATCTGTTCCAGGTTTATACAGTGGAAGGAGCTTATCCGCAAGTTTTTAATGCCGGGTTATTGATCAGTATTGCATCATTTTTCTACTTCCCTTCCATTTATTTACTGCTCTTTATCTGGCTTTCATTTATTGTTTTCAGATTGTACTTTTGGCGCGAATGGCTGATCGTTTTATTCGGATTTTTGACCCCTTACATTTTTCTTTTCGCTTACTATTTCTGGACGGATAAACTCTTTGATGCATTGTCGGCTTACAGCAGCTATTTTGAACAGCTTTCGTTTTTTTCGTTTAAATTCAACTTCCTGTCTTTAAATTCGATTATTTCCGGATTGATTATTCTTTTCTCCGTTTGGTCAATTATATGGGTCGCGGGAGAGATACAGGATAAAATTATAGCCGTACGCAAAAGGTATGGATCCGTATATTGGCTGTTTTTTATTGCCCTTTTAACTTATTTTATCTCTCAGGAAGATTATTTACCTCATCAGGTCCTAATATTGATTCCTGTTTCCATTTTTATTTCCTATCGGTTTATTCAAAGCAAAAAAACATTTTGGATTGAACTCGTTTTCGGGATCCTGACTTTGTTAATTATTATCAATAACCTGTTTTTCGCTTTGAAATAATTAAAAAAGCTGAAATATGCTGGAAGTAAAATATACTGAAGATTTAATTGAAGCCGGTTGCGACGAAGCAGGAAGAGGTTGCTTAGCCGGACCAGTATTTGCAGCAGCAGTAATTTTACCAAAGGATTTTAAAAATGAGCTCATTGATGATTCAAAAAAACTGACCGGGTTACAGCGAACAAAACTTCGCAGGGTAATTGAAGAACAAGCATTATCCTGGGCGGTTTCGAGCGTGAGCAATGATGAGATTGATGAACTAAATATTTTGAATGCTTCTTTTCTTGCTATGCATCATTCCATTGAAAAACTTACCCTGTTGCCCCAGTTACTTCTCATTGACGGAAACCGGTTTAATGTATATAAAAATATCGCGCATACATGCATCGTAAAGGGGGACGGGAAATATGCTTCAATTGCAGCTGCTTCGATCCTGGCTAAAACCTATCGTGATGATTATATGATACAGTTGCATAAAAAATATCCGGTTTTCGGGTGGAATAAAAACAAGGGATATCCTACTTCAGCCCACAGGTTTGCGATTGCTTCTCACGGCTACACCGAATATCACCGGAAAAGTTTCAAGCTTCACAGTCAACTCAAAATAAAATTTGTTTAATTTTAATTCTAATTGAACAAAAAATTGTATTTTGTAATCGGCTTTAAGAAAAAACTTAAGCATGAAAGTGAAACGACTGATATATAAACCAACTTTTATTTATTTAATATTCCTGAGTATGATGTATACAATTTCAGGAAATTGTTATTCCCAGGGCTCTGAAAAGGATAAATATAAATTATTACGGACAGAAATGGTTCAGACCCAGATCAAAGACAGGGGGATTAAAAACACAACTGTTATCAATGCCATGCTTAAGGTTCCGCGGCATTTGTTTGTCCCGGCTGAATTTATTGATCAGGCTTATGAGGACCATCCCGTTTCAATTGGTGAAGGGCAAACCATATCGCAACCTTATATTGTCGCGTTGATGACGGAAGTGCTGGATTTGGATAAGACCTCGAAAGTACTCGAAATAGGAACCGGCTCCGGATACCAGGCTGCAATCCTTTCAGAAATTGTTGACAAGGTTTATACGATTGAAGTTTCAGAAACCCTTGGATCAAAAGCGGCTAAACTCTTAGATTCGCTGGGCTATGCGAATGTTAAAGTGAAAATCGGTGATGGGTACCAGGGTTGGGAAGAATTCAGTCCTTTCGATGCAATAATTGTAACCTGCGCACCCTCTCACATTCCGCAACCCCTGAAAGATCAGCTAAAAGATGGGGGTACAATGATCATTCCCGTCGGAGAACAAAATTCACAAGAGCTTGTATTGCTAAAAAAGAAAAACGGGAAACTTAAAAAGCGTGAAATCATTCCCGTTAGATTTGTGCCGATGATCGATGAGGGAGGAAATAAATACTAATTCAAATTGATTCCATCAAAATTATTTGGATACTATTTGAATGTTTATACATTTGCAGGGCTATTAATTATCTTGTCTCATTCTTAAATATTTGCGTAATGAAAAAATCATTTTATTATTTAGTTATTCTTTGTATTAGCCTGTTAATTCCTTTTCATAGTATTGTTGCACAGGACGATGCAACAAAGAATGAAGAAGGTTATAAATTTACTGTAATTAAGCAGTTACCTGCAACACCTGTTAAAAATCAGTATCGATCAGGAACGTGCTGGAGCTTTTCCTCAATGGCATTTATTGAATCAGAACTTTTGCGGATGGGAAAAGGTGAGTATGATCTTTCAGAAATGTTTGCCGTTCATCATGCTTATGAAGATAAAGCGATCAAATACGTTCGTTTCCATGGAAGTATTAATTTCGGTGGCGGTGGCGCTTTTCACGATGTCATGTTTGTTTTTAAAAATTATGGAATTGAGCCGGAAGAAGCATACAGCGGTTTGGTTATCGGAGAGGATAAACCGGTGCATGCCGAAATGGATGATGTGTTAAAAGCTTATGTTGATGCCGTAATTAAAAATCCCAATAAAAAACTGACACCCGTTTGGGATGAGGGTTATCAGGGAATTTTAGACGCCTATTTAGGGAAAATGCCTGAAAAATTTTCTTATCAGGGTAAGGAATATACTCCTTTAACATTCGCTTCGAGTCTGGGCATTAATCCGGATGATTATGTTGAATTCGGATCATATACGCATCACCCGTTTTATGAAAAATTTGTAATAGAAATACCCGATAACTGGATGTTCGGTGAAATTTATAACGTGCCATTGGATGAATTTATGCAAATCATTTATTATTCAATCGAAAATAATTATACGGTAGCCTGGGGAAGTGATGTTAGTGACAAGGGATTTTCCTGGAAAAATGGTGTCGCCATTGTTCCGGATGAGGATCTCAGCGATTTATCCGGGACCGAAAAAGAAAAATGGGAAAAACTGACTGAAAAGGAAAAAGATAAAGCACTTTATTCCTTTGAAGGACCCGTAAAGGAAAAAACAGTTACCCAGGAAATGCGTCAACAACAATTCGACAATTACAGCACAACGGATGATCACGGAATGCTTATTACAGGAACTGCAACAGATCAGGACGGAAATAAATTCTTTATTGTTAAAAACTCCTGGGGTACAGACGGCGATATTTACAAGGGCTATTTTTATGCTTCAGATCCCTATGTAAGGTTACGAACCACTGATATTATGGTCAACAAGAATGCCGTGCCAAAAGACTTGAGGAAAAAATTAGGTTTTTAAGGTTTATTATTCATAAGGAGTTGATTTTACTTTTCAAAAGCCGGGTTTATTAACCCGGTTTAGGATTTCAGGCTTCAATTAAATTTTTAATTTACATAAAACCAGCAGATTAATTACAATAGCGTTTAGCCTTGATTTTATGGAGTACTATTTAAAATAAAATCATTGAAAAGGTATAACCATTTGGACTAATTTTCGTTCAAGAGGTAAATGGCAGTGTTTATTCGGCGAATCTGTTTTATGAAGAAACTAATTATTCTTTTTACAGGAATACTCATAAACGTTTTGGTTTATGCGGATACTGTAAATGATTCCTTAAATACCTCGACTAGGATTGATAGCCTTGAACATATTTTATCCAATTCGCTCACCTATAATCTATCATCCAACGATAAAATCAAAATTTGTAATAAATTAGCTGATCTGTATTCTTCAAAATCACAGGAAAAGCAAGTTGAATATGGTGCACGCTCACTTATTTTATCCGAAGAGCTTGGCGATAACCAGCTAATTGTAACCTCTTTAAAAATATTAGCAGAGGGGTATTATAAGCTCGACAAGTATGAAAAAAGTATTGAATACAATACCCGTCTCTACAATATTAGTAATTCTGAAAATAATGAGATCGACGCTGCCCAGGCTTTGGTAAATATCGGAAAAAGCTATTTTGGTTGGAGTAAGTATCCGGAAGCAAAGGAATATTACGAAAAGGCTCTGGATATTTATAAAAAAAATCAGTATTTCGAAGGCGTAGCAAGTGCACTTAGGGGAATAGCAAATGTTCTGGGACATTGGGGCGAATATGAAGAAGCCTTGACCTATTACCAGGAAGCGTTAAAATTTTGGGAAGAAGTTGGCAATGAAGAAGAAATTGCAGCTTCTTTTAATAACATGGGAATGTTGTACCTTGAACTTGGAAATTACGATAACGCATTCGATTTCTTCAATAAAAGTATTGAGATATACAAACGCCTGGGAAGCTCGTCAGACATTTTAAATCTTACACTGCTTACCGGGGATATTTATTTACAACAAGAACATTATAATAAAGCGTTGGAATACTATCTCAAAGCAGATAGTATCGGGAAAGGGGTAAACAACCAGAAGCTGAAGTCTATTATTTTAAGCAATATTGGCGAGGCTTACAATCAAAAGGGCGATTACACCAAAGCATTGTATTATCAAAACCAGGCATTGGAGATAAAAGAAGTAATCGGAGACAAAAGACGCCTTTCAATTACCTACACCGAACTTGGAAGTATTTACAATAATACAGGAGATTATAAAAAAGCTTTGTTTTATCTGAATAAAGGACTTGATGCCGCAAATGATATCAAGTTTAAATTTCAGTTGAATAAATGCTATAAGATTTTATCTGAAGTATACAGGAATATTGGCAACTATAAAAAAGCTTACGAGTATTTTCAAATGTATATAAGTGGTAAAGAAAAAATAAATTCAGAGGACAGTAAACAAAAAATTGCCGAGCTGCAGGCAAAATACCAGGTTGAAAGGAAAGATAAAGAAAATGAACGACTGCGGCATAGTGAGTTACTTAGTAAGGTGCAAATCAGGAATCAGCAGTTGATCATCGGATTTGTCCTTTTCATTTTACTTGGTTCGTTTATTCTTTCTATCGTTTTCCATTCCCGGTATCAGCAAAATCAAAAGCTGAACATCCAGCTATCGCTGAAAAATAAAGAAATCGAGGAACAGCAAACAAATGTCGAAAAGCTTAATACCGACCTTCAGGAGTCGAATGCCGCCAAGGATAAATTCTTTTCCATTGTTGCCCACGATTTAAAAAATCCATTCAATTCACTGTTGGTCCTTACAGGGCTTTTGATTGATGATTACGACACATTTACGGAAGAGGAAAGGAAACAGTTTATCGACCAGATTAAAAACTCTGCCGAAAACACCTATTTATTATTGCAAAATCTTTTAGAATGGGCTAGCACCCAACTTGGAAAAACGGTTATTGTTAAAGAGAAGATCGATGTGTCCAGGATTTCCAATGAAGTCATTACAATATTACGGCCAATTGCAAAAAATAAAAAAATAATTCTTGAATCTGCCATACCGCAAAATACATATGCGTATGCAGATAAAAATATGATCTCAACCATTTTCCTTAACCTTATTTCAAATGCAGTAAAGTTTACACCCCATCAGGGAAATGTAAAAGTACTTGCTGAGGCAAGCAATTCACATCTTGAAATACAGGTTGCCGATACAGGCGTAGGCATTACCCCCAATAACCTTCAAAAGCTTTTCCGCCTTGATGAAAAATTGCAAACCGTAGGGACTGATAAAGAAAAAGGTACCGGGCTCGGACTTATTTTATGCAAAGAGTTTGTCGATAAAAACAATGGAAAAATATGGGTTGAAAGTGAGGAAGGAAAGGGCAGCCGGTTCTATTTTTCATTACCTGTTTCCTAAGCCTGAATTCAATTTTTACGATTCATTTTTCGATTTTTTATATTTATTTTGCTTTTAAAATAAAATATATCTTTGTGCATTATTTATAGACGATTTCTTCAGGGCAGGGTGTAATTCCTGACCGGCGGTGAAAGTCCGCGACTCCCGGTGAAAATCGGGACTGAGCCGGTGAAATTCCGGAACCGACAGTTAAAGTCTGGATGAGAGAAGAGGTCTTTAATGATACATGCGTAGCGCATGCACATGTTGCCCTGGAGATTAAGTCTTTAGGGTTTTTTTATGGCTATTACTGAAGAAATAAAATTTATGCGCCGGGCTGTTGAGTTGTCGAAAATGGGTTACGGTAAAGTTAACCCTAACCCGCTTGTAGGTGCTGTGATTGTCAAAGACGGCATTATTACCGGCGAAGGATACCATGAGCATTTTGGCGGACCTCATGCTGAAATAAACGCAATAAATAAAGCCCAATCATCAGTTTCGGGTGCTACTTTGTACGTGAGTCTTGAACCTTGCGACCATTTTGGTAAAACATCTCCATGTACGGACCGAATTATCAGCAGCGACTTTTCGAAAGTTGTAATTGGTATGAAAGATCCCAATCCTTTGGTTAACGGGAAAGGAATTAAAAAGCTCAAAAATGCCGGAATTGAGGTAATAACTGGTGTGCTGGAACCGGAAATCAAGCGGATTAATGAAGTATATATTAAGTACATAACTACTAAACTACCGTTTATTGCACTGAAATCTGCTATGACTCTTGATGGGAAAATTTCAACATACCGCGGAGAATCAAAGTGGATTTCCAATGAACTCTCCAGAAAATGGGTTCAAGAATTAAGACACCGTTATTCAGCAATTATGGTTGGCGTTAATACGGTAATGAATGATGATCCGGAACTGAATGACAGATCCGATAATGAGCAAAAAAGTAATCCGTTGAGGGTTATTGCAGACTCCAATGGCAGTACCCCGGTTAATGCTAAAGTTCTTGACACATCGGAATCCAAAACTCTAATTGCTGTTACAATTAATGCGGATTCAGCGTTTATTAAAAACGTACGTAAAAAAGGAGCAGACATAATAGTTTGTCCCGAAAAAAATAAAAAAGTCGATCTCGTTTATCTGGTTAAGGAACTGGGTCAAATGGGAATCGACAGCATATTATTAGAAGGAGGAAGTACGTTGAATTTCTCGGCTATTGAGGAACAACTTGTTGACAAGGTCTATTCCTTTATTTCTCCAAAAATGCTCGGTGGCGATCTTTCAAAAACACCGGTCGGTGGAGCTGGATTTGAATCCATTGAAAATGCCATTACCCTCGAAATTGAAAATATCCAGCGGTTTGGTGAGGACATTATGATTGAAGCTTACATAATCAGGAAATAAAATGTTTACCGGAATCATAGAGGAAATCGGAACTATAGAATCTGCAAAACCTGGGAAACAATCTGCAGAAATCAGGATCAATGCCCATAAAGTGACCGGTGATTTAAAAGTTGGTGATAGCATCAACACCAATGGTGTTTGTCTTACCGTTATCGCATTTGATAAAAACAGCTTTACGGTTGAAGCAGTTGCTGAAACCATGAAGAAAACTAACCTGTCAGAATTAAACGCAGGAGATAAAGTCAATCTTGAACGGGCAGTTAAGTTAAACGACAGACTTGGTGGACATTTGGTCAGTGGACATGTAGATGGAACCGGAACCATCCTCGATAAAAAACAAGAAGGCAATGCGTTTAACATCAGCATAAAAGCAGAAAGAAGCAGTTTAAAGTACATTATTCCGAAAGGATCCGTAGCTGTTGATGGAATCAGTCTCACTGTCGTTGATGTAAATAACGAATTTTTTACGATATCCGTGATTCCGCATACATCGGTTCAGACAACGCTGGTATCAAAAAACTCAGGAAATACAGTAAATATTGAATGCGACCTAATCGGAAAATATATTGAAAAATTTCTTTTATCAAATCAGGACATAAAGCAAACAGGTAATATCAGCGAAGAATTTTTAGCAAAACATGGTTATATTTAAATTAAAATGAGCGCATTTAACACAATAGAAGAAGCGATTGAAGATATTCGCCAGGGAAAAATGGTGGTGGTGGTTGACGATAAACGAAGGGAAAATGAAGGTGATCTGGTAATGGCAGCGGAAAAAGTAACTGCCCAATCTATCAATTTTATGGCAAAATATGCAGGTGGACTTATTTGCATGCCGATCATAAAAAAACGCCTTGCTGAACTCAACATCGGAATGATGGTCGCGGAGAACACCGATACCCACAAAACTGCTTTTACGATTTCGATCGATGCTGTTGGGACTTCGACGGGTATATCCGCTCACGATAGAGCCTACACCATAAAAAAAGTAATGGATCCAACTTCACTGCCGGAAGATTTTAGCCGACCAGGCCATATTTTTCCTCTTGAATCAAAGGAAGGCGGCATTCTCGTGAGAGCCGGACATACGGAAGCAACTGTTGACCTTGTGAGACTTGCAGGATTTTATCCGGCCGGTGTGATCTGCGAAATAATGAACGAGGATGGGACAATGGCCCGTGTTCCCGAACTTAAAGAATATGTTCTTAAACACCACCTCAAACTTATCACAATCGCTGATTTGATCGACTACAGGAGGCGACATGAAAAACTTGTTGAAAGGGTCTCGGAAGTAAACCTGCCAACCAAATACGGAGATTTCAAAGCAGTTGGATTCAGAGACAAAATTACTGGGGAGGAGCATGTGGCACTTGTAATGGGAGATATTAAAAATGGACAACCGGTGCTTACCCGTGTTCATTCTGAATGCCTTACCGGAGATGTTTTCGGATCATTAAGATGCGATTGTGGTGATCAGCTTAACGAGGCCATGCGCAGAATAGCTGAGGAAGGCAGGGGTATATTGCTTTACATGCGTCAGGAAGGCAGGGGTATCGGGTTGCTGAATAAATTAAAGGCCTATCACTTACAAGACAATGGAATGGATACCGTTGAAGCCAACGAAGCCCTTGGATTTGAACCTGATTTGAGGGACTACGGTATTGGTGCAGAAATTCTTGCCGACCTCGGGGCCAAAGATTTACGTCTGATGACCAATAATCCTAAGAAAATTTCAGGAATTTATGGATTCGGTTTACGGGTGGAAGAACGAATTCCCCTGGAAATCCATCACAACAGTACCAACCGGTTCTATCTCGAGACAAAACGATCAAAACTGGGCCATATGCTTGATAGCAATGTGCTTTAGAAAAATGTGCAATAAAAACAAACAGAAAAAAACATGAAAATTATTGAAGGGAAATTAAATGCCGCAGATCTGAATTTTGGAATTGTTGTCGGCAGGTTTAACGAATTTATCAGCAGCAAGCTTTTGGGTGGTGCCATGGATGCTTTGACGCGCCATGGAGCTGACGAAAAAAACATTGATGTTGTGTGGTCGCCGGGTTCATTCGAAATACCCCTTTTAGCTAAAAAAATGGCAAAAAGCGGTAAGTATGATTCAGTGATTTGTCTGGGAGCCGTGATTCGCGGATCTACACCCCATTTCGATTTTGTAGCTGCTGAAGTATCAAAAGGAATTGCATCCACAATGCTCGAAACCGAAGTCCCGGTCATTTTTGGTGTGTTAACTACCGACAGTATTGAGCAGGCAATTGAAAGAGCGGGTACAAAGTCGGGAAATAAAGGCTTCGATGCTGGCATGGCTGCCATCGAAATGGCTAACCTGATGAAGGAGATTTAGCGTGACTTTTTCGAATTTCTGTAATCTGGAATGACAGCTTAATTTTTTGCTGTCATTTAATAGGTTATATTCGTATTATTAACAACTCCGTTTCAGAAGAGATTTCCCCTATTTTAAAAATAGTTCTAAAGATACAGAAAACAGAAGTTTCAGCCAATGGCTAGTAAATGTCGAATTCCTTTTTAGGATAAATCAATTTTATTATCCTGATCAAAATCAAGCGGATCAGTTTTACTTCCGGCCACCCAGAATAATATTCCCGGTACCAGTAATATCAAAGTAAAAACGAATGATACGAATGACACTCCCTTTCCAGTATCGTAAAACACATACAAACCAAGGAGTACGCCGGAAAACGTCATGACGATACCACCTAACTTTTCCTGAAACCAGGCGAAAATATAGCCAAACAGAGCAAAAACGAGAAGTGTCATCACGGACATAAGTTTGCCGCTAAAAGCATTGGACAAATCAGCCATTCCTTTACCAGTAAAATTAACGGCAATAACAACCAGGCCAGCAAAACCGAATATTCGTGCCATCCACTTTACTGTCCTTTTTTTATTTATCACTTGGAAATTATTATCAGATACCTGAAACTTAGAAATTTCGTCATCATGCAGATGCAATCTAGTTATAATAATCCGACTCTTTCAGATTCGCTACAGTTTCTATTTCAACCATTTATCGAGCCAGTTGAAATAGGTTCTTTGCCATAAAATAGCATTCTGAGGTTTTAATACCCAATGATTTTCGTCGGGAAAAAAGAGAAATTCTGCCGGAACCCCTCTTAATATTGCTCCATTAAATGCACTCATTCCCTGTGTATAGGGAATCCTGAAATCCTGACCCCCGTGGATAATCAATATGGGAGTGTCCCATTTATCAATGAATTTATCAGGTGAATTGGCATATGATTCCTGAGCAACTTTATTCTTTTTATCCCAGAAAGGCCCTCCGACATCCCAGTTTTCGAACCACATTTCATCGGTTGTGAGATATTGTGCTTCTTCATTAAATACGCCATCATGAGCTATAAATGCCTTGAATCTGCCATTGTGATTTCCGGCGAGGTAAAAAACCGCCCAGGCTCCGGCGCTAGCCCCGACAGCCCCAAGATGGTCTTTATCAACATAAGGCTCTTTGGCCATCTCATCAATAGCTACAAGGTAATCGTCCATGCTTTTACCATGATAGTCACCGCTGATTTCCTCCTGCCATGCCTGCCCGAATCCGGAAACACCCCGCCTGTTCGGGGCGACAATTATATAATTGTTTGCTGCCATTAGCTGGTAATTCCAGCGATAATGAAAGTCCTGACTTAGCGGGCCTTGCGGTCCACCTTTACAATACAACAGGGTTGGGTATTTCTGAGTAGAATCAAAGTGAGGCGGATATATAATCATGGTCAGCATATCCTGATTATCTTTGGTTTTCATCCATCGCTCTTCTACCTTGCCCATGGTCAGTTTATCAAGAAGCTCCTTGTTGGTAAAGGTGATCTGCCGGGCATTACCATCCTCAGGGTTTACTGCAAACAACTCTGTTGGGAATGACATGGATTCGCGAGGTGCAATCAGCATATTTCCGGACTGGGCAACGCTAATGTAATCATGCAAACCTTCAGTAAGTTTATTGATCTTCTCATTTTCAAGGTTATAATTGTATATCTGGAATGTTCCGTGCCAATCACTCGTAAAATAAATTGATTTGCTATCTGCTGCCCAGAATAAGCTACCGGCATTCTGATCAAAATCCCTGGTAGCATATTTTTTTTCACCGGTTGCTACATCAATGACAAATAACCGGTCTTTATCTGATTCATATCCATCACGCTCCATGCTCTGCCATGCAATATAGTTTCCATCTGGTGAATAGGCAGGATTGATATCATAACCCATCATCCCTTCCGTCATATTTTTCGTTTCACCCGTTTCGATAGTATACAGGTAGATATCAGAATTTGTCGAAAGAGTTGCCGCTTTACCGGTAAGCTTTTTACACGTATATGCAATTGTTTTACTGTCAGAGCTGAAATTTATCTGCTCTATGCCACCAAAAGGCGACAATGGCGACTCGTAAGGCTCACCTTTCATGATATCCTTATCATTCGCAAGTTTAGCTCCATCATAATCGGCATAAAAAACATGACTGTAACTATCTACCCAATGGTCCCAGTGCCTGTACATCACATCTTCGTATAGCTGACCATCGGCTTTTGGCAAGCCCTTAAACAAATCGGTATATTTATTCTCGATTGGAATATCCCTGGTATAAAGAACTTTTGATTGATCGGGAGAATACTTAAATCCCGTTATTCCGCCGGCTATGTCCGATACTTGCGTTCGGCCCGTACCATCCGGGTTCATTTCCCAAAGCTGAACAGAACCGCTTTCGGAGGAGAGGAATCCGATTTTCTTTCCGTCAGGCCGCCAAAGTTCATTGAATTCACTCTTTGGGGAATGTGTCAGTTGTTTTGAATTATCCCCGTTTATATCAACCACATACAATTCGCGATTCCCTTTGTTTTGCTCAATTGAATAATAGGTCACGCCATAAAGAACCGTTTTACCATCGGGCGAAATTTCATTACCACTAACCCGTCCAAATGACCAGAGGATTTCGGGAGTCATCAAATCGGAATTTACAATCGTTTGGGGTTTACCGATAATTTCTTCAGCAGAACTTTTTTCTTTTGGTTCTACTGGCGCAGTGCAGGAATAGATAAATATTCCAAAACTAATCACCATACTAACTGTCAGAAGCTTTTTCATTGGATTAAGGGAGTTTGTTATACACATTTATACCGGCTAAATTAAATATTTTCAATCAGATTATCATGGCGGACTAAAAAACAATGCTAAAATTCTAATACACAGTGCAAGAATTCCTGCAATAAAACATCATTCAGCATGATTAATAAAAAATATTTAATTCTTATTTGTAACCAATGATTCAG
Source organism: uncultured Bacteroidales bacterium (assembly GCA_963761195.1). Classification (GTDB taxonomy): domain Bacteria; phylum Bacteroidota; class Bacteroidia; order Bacteroidales; family JAADJA01; genus JAADJA01. Next base: position 57,355 of record CAVXGA010000020.1, on the reverse strand, counting down.
CTACAAGTAAACAATATAGAACAACAATAAAAAACTACAATCAGGAAAAAAAATGAGAAAAACCTGTTCAACGCTAAACACAACCTACAAATATTTATTTCGACCCTTAACAGTTTTGACCATTACGGGAATTATTGTATTTCAAACATTTTGCGCTCAACTAACCGATAATGATAAAAACAAAAAAGAAGTAACCGTTTCTCCTGCCCATTTAAGATTTTCCGTTGATCCGGGAAAAACCGCCAGAAATAAAGTAACTATCACAAATTATACAAGTGTCGTTCAGAATTTTACTATCAAATACAACGATTTCGACATGACCAGTGAGGGCAAGAATTATTTTATAGAAGCCGGGCAATGTAAATACAGTATTTCCCAGCTTGTAAGTTATTCTCCCACTTATATTGAAGTACAACCCGGAACCTCAGAGGTAATTATCGTCAGTGTTCAGGTGCCGCGAACTCCTGAAGCCGATAAAGCTGCATGGGGAGTTCTTCTTATTGAACAAGCCGTGGGGAAAAAAGAACTTCATCCGGATGGAAATCCAGCAACTTTTGGTGTAAGCCCTAACTATGCATTTGGAGTATGGCTTTACCAGAATCCAGGAAATCTTGAAATTTCGAATGTAAGCATTACTAAATTTACCTACCAAAAGAATAAGAAAAATCGCAGGTTTTTGATGCTTGACATTGAAAATAATGGGGATGGAATTTCTTATTGCAAAGCTTACGTTGATATGACAAATCTTGAAACCGGGAAACAGAATAAACTTGGCGGTAAAAACTATACGGTATTGCCAGGCTACTTCCGTACTTTTATTTTTGAACTTCCTGATGACTTTCCTAATGGGACTTATTCGGCTATTGGAGTTATTGGTTATGACAGTAATGATAAAATTGTTGCAGCTGATCTGGAAATCAAAATTGACTAACCCAAGCAATTGAAAATTCTACTGAATACAGGCTCTATTTTGATGACTTAACAATAAATTAATCTGTTTTTAAGATAAGTTTGATCCATCCTGAATAATATAAAAAGTATTAAACCTAAACTGATTAGAACAATAAATTATAGTTTATAAGTGATTTGACGTTAGGATAAAGAAAATCAAAGACATATTAAAGGATTGGCCCAGATTATTAAAGGAAAGGGTTCTCTGCAGTGTCTTACAATTTGAGGAAAAAATAACTTTCGTGTTTTTATTTTCCCGGGAGGAATCGGATAAAATCCTTTGCTCTTAAAATTCTTCCTTTATTTGTAAAACTTTTCTTTGCAAATGAAAAGCATTTCAATTACGGAAAAACTGATCTTTTATTTCGTCAGCCTGGGAGTTGTGGTAATTGTAATTGTTGGAATGTATTCCTATTTTTTTGCAAAAAAGGCTCTGCTAAACCGCACGTTTGACCAGCTGATTTCGCTTCGAATGGAAAAAAAGAACCGGATCGAACAGTTTTTTCTCGACCGTGACCGTGACATAAACCTGATCTCTAAATCTGAAGAAATTAAAAAAATAATCGAGGTTCTTAACAAACAACCAACACCAGGTGAACCAGTCAATCAGCATCCATTCAACTCCTATCTAAGCATGTACATAAGCTCATTTGGTTACTATCAGGCATTACATGTTATCAACCTGAATAATGTCAAGATTGATATAACTTCACGACAAGCCGGATTGGACAATATTCCCGGTATGGATACCATCTCCGGTCAAAACTTGAAAAACTTTTGCAGAGAAATAGCTTCGTCCAAAAAAACGATCATACAGGATATCACCAAACCGAAGTTATTAATCTATATCGGCACACCTGTTTTCGACGAAGACAAAAATAGGATCGGTTCGGTAGTTCTCGAAATCCCCATCACAGCTATTAATAAAATCATGTTTGGGTATTCAGAAAATAACGGTCTTGGGAAAACAGGTGAAACATACCTGGTGGGCAACGATTACCTGATGAGAAGTAATTCAAGGTTTAAAGAAAACGCCGTTTCCAATATAAAGGTGAACCTCAGCATCAGTCATAAAAGCGTTCAATGGTGAAACAGGCACCGACATTGTACCCGACTACCGGAATATTTTATGCCTGAGTTCATTCAGCCCTGTGAATATTATAGGGCTAAACTGGGCCATACTTGCAGAAATTGATGAACGTGAAGCAATGGTTCCTATCTATTCAATAAGAAATAGCATTTTACTGATAAGTATACTGATAGCCACAAGTGTATTTGTTTTTGCCTTTTTGGTTTCACGGAGAATTACTCAACCCCTTAAAAAACTGCAAAAAGCTAGTGAGCAAATCGGAACAGGGAATTATGCAGTTAACTTAAAGGTTTCTTCTGTAGATGAGATTGGACTGTTGACTGAAACCTTCAATACAATGACTTCGCAACTCAGAAAACAAGCGAAAGAAATTGAAGCCGAAAAAATTAAAAGGGTGAGCTCACTGATCGATGGCCAGGAAATGGAACGTCAGCGGTTGTCAAGAGATTTGCATGATAGCCTGGGTCAGTCAATTTTAGCAGTAAAAATTAAGCTTGAACAAGCGAAAAATACAAACATTGAAAAGAACCAGCAAATCATTCACGAAACACAGGAACTGTTAAAGGAAACTATAAACGAGATAAGAAATATTACAAACAACCTTATGCCCCCGGTTTTGGAAGCTTTCGGAATTGTACAGGGACTGAAAAACCTTTGCAAGGATACGGAAATGAATACCGGAATAAAAATAACTTTTAAGGGTGAGAATATTCCTGATTCTCTGGATTCGAGATTACAAATTTTTCTGTACCGGATATCGCAGGAAGCGATTAATAATATTACCAAACATTCATTAGCTACTGAAGCAACAATAAAAATTTCCTTTCACCAAAATCTAATTTTTCTTACTATTGCAGATAATGGAAGAGGATTTGATGCAGGCAAAAACGATTTGCAGGGTAACGGAATTATGAATATTAATGAAAGGGTGCAATTACTTAAGGGCAAATGCAATATCAATTCCTCAATCGGCAAAGGAACTGAAATAACTATAGAAATACCTGTCGACTTAATATGAATACAATAAAGATTGTTCTTGTTGATGACCACCGGATTTTCCGGGATGGCTTAAAATCGCTTTTATCCGAAATGGATTTTATTGATGTTATCGGTGAAGCTTCCGGAGGTGATGAACTGCTTGAGGCATTAAAATCACTCAAACCGGATCTCGTTATTGTTGATATAAGCATGAAAGGGATTTCGGGGATAGAAGTGTCGAAACAAATTACTTCTTTATATCCTGATATAAAAATCATGATCTTATCCATGCATACAAGCGAAGAATTTGTGATCAATGCGATTAAGGCGGGAGTAAAAGGCTATCTTTCAAAAGATACATCGAAGGAAGAATTGCTGAATGCAATAAAAACAATTTACGAAGGTGGTGAATGCTATAGCAGATTGGTTTCGGATAATTTTCTGAAAAGCTATATCAAAAAATTTAAAGCAGAACAAAGCCTTTTGGAAAACAAGACCCTCACCCAGAGGGAAATTGAAATTTTGAAACTTGCCGCAATTGGTTTAACCAACAAAGAAATCGCGGAAAAACTTTTCATCAGTACAAAAACCGTTGACTGCCACAAAAACAATATTGTTCAAAAACTAAAATTAAAGAATACCGCCGAGATGGTCCTATATGCAGTAAAAAATAAAATCATTGAAGTTTAATAAAAAGAATCATTCCTAATCTGTTTATCTAGGGAAATTACCTATCAAATAAGCCTGTTTCCTACCCATATTTCAGATTTTATCCTATTGCTAAAAAGATTAGGATGAATCTATTTTGTGCTGATATTAATTAAATAAATTACATGGCAGCACATTATATTAAACCTGCTTTATTTCTTGCCGTTAATTTTCTTTTAGGCAATACATTAAAATCACAGAATGTTGCAAATGACAATCTTACACCAATAAAAGATTCTACTATTTCAAATATTGAATTGAATGTCGGCGCGGATATCGTGAGCAGGTATATATGGAGAGGGACTGATTTTGGTGATTCCCCCGCAGTACAACCAACGTTATCTCTTTCAGCTTCAAATTTTGAAGTCGGATGTTGGAGTTCGGTTGCAACGAATAGTTCCTTTAAAGAAATTGATTTGTATGCAAAATATACGTATAAAAAAATCTCGCTTATTTTTACAGATTATTATATCCCTTCTGTTGATGATACACCCACATCGCCTGATACGCGGTATTTTACCTACTCTGATAAAAAAACAGCTCATGCGTTAGAAGGTTCTTTGCTGTTTAAGGGTGGGGACAAATGTCCGGTATGGTTGCTTGGTGGCGTATTTTTTTACGGGAATGATAAACGATGGGGCTATGATGCACAAAAGGACTCAACAGAGCAAACCTATTATTCATCTTACATAGAAGCGGGTTACACTTTCAACATTCAAAAAAACAGTGCTGATCTTTTTCTCGCTTTTACACCTTATGCAGGTGCTTACGGAAACGCTGCGGGAGTCATTAACATGGGGGTAACGGGTTACCGCAAAGTAAAAATCTCAAAGACATTTGAATTACCTCTTAAAGCATCGTTAATTTTTAATCCACAATCATCTGAGGTCTATTTTGTATTCGGAATAACACTCTAAAAATTAAATAAATTTAAAATCATTTAAACGTTCCAATTATGATCGATACAGGTTCAACCGGCTTTATGCTTTTAGCTACAAGCCTTGTAATGCTTATGACTCCCGGTCTGGCATTTTTTTATGGCGGTTTGGCTACGCGACGCAACATTTTAGGAATCATGATCCAGAGTTTTGTTTCGTTGGGCTGGACGACTGTCCTTTGGGTAATATTTGGCTATTCTCTTTGCTTTAGTGGAGGTGAAGGTGGAATCATCGGCGACCTGCACAAAGCATTTCTTAATGGCGTGTCGGTTGATTCAATGTTCACCAATGGCAAAATCCCTGAATTGGTTTTTGTTGCCTATCAAATGATGTTTGCCATTATCACCCCGGCTCTCATTACTGGCGCTTTTGTAAACAGGATCAACTTTAAAGCGTATTTAATTTTCCTTACTGTGTGGCAGGTTTTGGTTTATTATCCCTTTGTTCACATGATTTGGGGAGGTGGATTATTAGCCCAGTGGGGTGTTCTTGATTTTGCAGGTGGAATCGTTGTTCATGCAACAGCCGGTTTTGCAGCTTTAGCGTCCGTTTTTTATGTAAAAGCGCGTGTCGACAAAAACTCCAAACCAAACAGCATTCCTTTGGTTGCAATTGGCAGCGGTTTGTTATGGTTCGGCTGGTACGGATTTAATGCAGGCAGTGAGGTAGCTGTTGACTTTATAACATCCACTGCTTTTATAAATACAGATATTGCCGCTTCTTTTGCAACCATTGCATGGTTATTTGTTGAATGGTCACGCGAAAGAAAGCCAAAATTCGTCGGATTACTTACGGGTTCTATTGCCGGATTGGCAACCATCACACCGTGTGCAGGGTATGTGCCTGTTTGGGCTTCTCCAATAATTGGTTCAGCGGCTGGGCTTGTTTGTTATTATGCGGTTTATTTAAAAAATAAAATGAAATGGGATGATGCCCTGGATGTTTGGGGAGTTCACGGTGTAGGGGGTGTTTTGGGAACCATATTACTTGGCGTATTTGCTTCAAAAGCAATAAACAGTGCCGGAGCTGACGGATTGTTTTTTGGAAATAGTTCCTTCTTTGTAAAACAAGTTATCGCTGTAGTTGCTGCTTCTCTATATGCTTTTATCTTTACCTATATGATGTTGATAATCATAAACATGATCACACCGGTTAAAGTTTCTGAAAATATAGAGAAAATGGGTCTCGACGCAGGTGTTCATGGTGAAACGGCTTATGATGAAGGGGTATTATAAATAGAATTGAAGTGTTCAGGGAAGGGTTGAAGGAGTTCCTTTAACCCTTTTCTGATTTTAAGGGGACCGCGGATTTGTTTACGCTTATGAAATCATTTATAGTTGCTGTCTGCGGAAGGTGTATTGATCTAAGACCATAAAAGAATTCTTTCCTCGTATTTTGTACTGAATACCCTACAGTGTGCCAGGTTTAACACTGGGCAGCGCAAAACTTTTGCAGAGAACGCAAATCATTCTTTCTTTACATATTATATTCAATACTTTTCCTTAGGTCATTTCCGAAAACGGTTAACCTTATTCAGGCATGGTTAAAGAGTGACATCTGTAGTCTGAACGAAAAACTAATAGTTGTTTGTTACTTAGTGTCTCCGCCTTTAATTCCTTAAAGTGTAGAGAATTAATCATTTATTCGTAACCCGATGTATTCATCGACGTATAAAAGAACTGTATTATATTAAGAACAAAACATAACACCTTTGCTTCAGGAAAACACGCATTGTACTTTTGATGCAAAGGAGGTTATAACAGGTACCATCAGGGTCCAGGCAGACAGAACAATGATTGATGTCTTTTCCCTGTTACATTAACAGATATAGAGAACACAAATTCTAAAATCTTGAATTGAAGAAAAGAACACATTTTAACAGGTTTTATAACCACTGAGCCATCAATTGCATACGATGGTAAAGTATAAAATGGCCGTAAATAATCTGGAATAGCAGGGACTTAAAATATACCAAAAAAAATTCCGAACCCAAACCAATCAGACCCTTTTAAAAGTGGGAATTGATACCTGAACGATTGTAAAGCAGGCATGTACAATTCCAACAACGAATTAAACGATATTGGCAACCGGCCAACTATCCAACTGAAATAAATTTTCGTTGTATTTGAACAGTAATTAAAATTACCAACATTCCAATATAATTATTTTGCTTTTGAACCCAGCAATGAGAGGGGATTTCATAATTAGTTTGCAAGTAAAACGATCTTTGAAAAGCATTAAATGTGCACATGAGCTACCCAGAAACTCAGGTAAATTGGATACTATTTTTGAAAATGCAGGATTATAAACCTAAAATTAATACAGTACAGTACATTATGATAAAAATTTTAAGCAGATTGGTAGAATAAGAACAATCTGATTTTAAAATTAAATGAAACTAGATAATTGAAACAAATACATTAAAAGTAATTAATTATGAAAAAAAACTATGCTATGCAAATGCTAAAAGGCTCATTAAAGTTATCAATCACCGTTATTTCAGCGCTTATTTTTCTTTTAGGAATGACAAATATGGTTAATTCTCAAACCATTCGATATGTTAAGCATGATGCAACAGGCAATAACAATGGAACAAGCTGGACGAATGCATACACGATATTACAATCGGCTTTAACAGCAGCATCTTCAGGCCAGCAAATATGGGTGTCTGCAGGAACTTACCAACCATCAGCCGAATTAGGCGGAATTGGTTCACGATACCAGACTTTTAAGTTAAAAAAAGGAGTGGCATCTATGGCGGATTTGCGGGAACTGAAACACAATTAAGTCAGCGAGATTTTGTTGTTAACGAAACGATACTTAGTGGTGCGGATGATACTGTTTACCATGTATTTCGTCACGTAAACCTTGGGCTGGACAGTACCGCTATTCTTGATGGGTTTACCATCACAGGAGGTTTGGCAGATGGTTCTGGAAATGAGGCTGATGGAGGCGGAATGCTTAACAAGGGTGGAACAATTACAAATGGCAGCAGTCCACACATTATTAACTGTACGTTTACCGGCAACACCGGCAACCTTGGGGGTGCAGTCTACAACAGTAGATACTGTAATCCTGTTTTCACCAATACAAACTTTATCAGCAACAGTGCCATAACAAATGGTGGAGCTGTCTACAATTTACGGGATAATACGGTGTACAGTTATTGTACTTTTACTGACAATACGGCTTTTGGTACAGGAACTCTCTTTGGTGGGGGTGCTATGTACAACAGTATGGCAGCAACTGATGAAGGAACATCAATCAATAATTGCAATTTTGAAACGAATTCAGTTGACCCGGATAGTACCCGCGGGGGTGCCATCTTTAACCGTATCAACCCAGGATTTATCACAATCTCCAACACTACATTTTCGGGAAATACAGGGAAATTAGGAGCAGCAATATATAATAGTGCGGGAAATGCAGGAAATGCTGACAGTAGTACAATCATAGTCAGTGGGTGCTGGTTTTATGAAAATGAAGCTACTTATGGCGGGGGTATATATAATGACTATCACAATACCCGCATCATCAATACTGAATTCAGGGGGAATCATGCTTTGTTAAATGGTGCTTCCTTATATAATCGTTATGGTGCACCCGAAATCGTCAATTGCCTGATAACAGGTGGAAGGGCTGTAAATTACGGCGGTGCGGTTTATAACACTAATGCTTCTCCGATAATCATCAATTCAACGATCAGCGGCAACTATTGCAAAAGAGGAGGCGCTATAGCAGGTCTTTCCGGCTCGGCACCAGAAATATACAATTCGATTTTATGGGATAATGTAGGAAGTGTTAATGGAAATGAACTGTTCATTGGAACAGATTGCAGTTTTACGATTGATTATTCCTTGTACAGCAACCTTAGCGATGATGTATTCATTGACAGTGCAGGCTATATAACCGCAACAAATATACTGACTTCTGATCCATCATTTTACGATCCGTATAGTCCGACTTCTGGTAATACTCCCAATATATTTGGTAACTACAGGATAACAAGCGGTTCACCGGCTCTGGATGCAGGCTTAAACAGCTATATACCAACGGGTATAACTATAGACTTATTGGGTAAAAACCGAATCATTGACGGAAATGCAGATAATAATGCGGTCGTTGATATTGGGGCTTATGAATTTGACCCGAATGATTACTTCGTTATTTGGACAGGCAGCGAAAACACTGACTGGAATAGTATTTCAAACTGGATACCCCTTGCTATACCCACTGCTTCAGATAGTGTAATCATTCCCAATGTGATTAACAAGCCGGTTGTAAGCCTGACCACTGATTTACCCGCTGTATGCAAAGATGTTACGATTGAAACGGGTGCAGTTCTCACCATTGCATCTGGAAAAGCACTTACAGTAAATGAAACTATTACCAACAATGCCGGAATTGACGGATTGATAATCGAATCGGATGAAAACGGCACTGGTTCACTGATTGAAAACAACAGTGTACCGGCAACAGTGAGAAGATACCTTAAAGCTAACAACTGGCATTTTGTAACGGCTCCTGTCGATGATCCAACTGCAGGTGTTTTTATGGGGATGTATCTGCAATACTGGAATGAACCTGATAGTGTCTGGACTGATATTACCAATCCAAATCAGGTACTTGCTACAGATATGATGGGCTATTCCGTCTGGACAGATAATATCGGAACTGTTGAATTTACCGGTATATTGAATACTGGACCCAAATCCATCGCAGTAACTGCACAGGGACCAAACCCGGATTATCAGGGATTTAATCTGGTAGGAAATCCATATCCTTCTGCTCTTAATTGGAATGCTGATGATGGAGATGGTTGGACAAGAACCTCAGGTAACATTTTATCTACACTTTGGGTTTGGAATCCACTCATAGAAAATTATGGTGTTTATATAAAGGACGCAAATAATGGAATAAACGATGTGGATAGTATTATCCCGCCAAACCAGGGATTTTTTATTTATTGCAACGCATCCGCAGGATTTCTTGGGGTTGATAATGGGGCAAGGGTTCATGCTGCAAAAGAAATATTGAAATCAGAAAAAGAGATTACAAATCCTGTAATAAAATTGAAAATAAAAGGGAATGAATATTCTGACGAAATTATTATGAATATTATTCCGGAAGCTACTATCAATTATGATAATGAACTTGATGCGCTGAAATTAAAGGGTCAGCCAGTAGCCCCGCAATTTTTTTCGTTAAGCAATGATGGCAGAAAGTTGTCCATCAATTCATTCCCCGTATCGGAAGATTATAAAAACATACCACTTTGTCTTGAGGTTGGGGTAAATACTCTCTATACCATTAGTGTTGAAAAACTAAGCGGGTTTAATCCTATGGCAAATCTTTATTTAGAAGACAAACAGGAGAATACAATGACTGAAATCAAAAATGAAATGAGTACCTACACTTTCACTGCTGGTCCTGAAGACAAAATCGACAGATTCGTGTTTCATTTTAACGGTGAAATGTCAGTACCTGAAAATAGTTCAGTTATAAATGATGTAAGGGTCTATTCATTAGGGAGTGAGATTTTTATTACTTCTTCCAGAAATTTAAACGGAAGTGTTGTAATTTACAATCTGATCGGACAAAAAATCATCGGGCAAAAGTTGCACGGGGAATCCAAAATGAATCTAGACCTTACCGGCCAAAGTGGTTATTTGATCGTCAGTGTAATCACTGAACAAGGAATTGTAAACCAAAAAGTTCTCCTTCGTCAATAGTAAATTTTTTAAACTAAAATGCATTTGTTAACCTTCGATCACTATTCCATATAACTGTTTTTCAAAAATAAAGGATTAGTTGATTCCCTTGTTTCCTTCTTTGTGAAAAGGGATTAAGGATAGAGAGGGTACTGAAGTAATACGTATCGCGATCAAGTGTTATATAATGATGGTTCTGACTTCAAATTAAACATAAAAACAGTTTGCTGTGTCACCCAATTTTTTTCACTGATAAATTTATAAAAAGATTCAGCAAATTCAAGCAAACTGACAGGTTCTACAATAATAAAAAAAGGATCAGCTAAATTAGCAGATCCTCATTTGTCGGGGTAGCAAGATTCGAACTTGCGACCTCCTGCTCCCAAAGCAGGCGCGATGACCGGACTACGCTATACCCCGTTTCCTATAAATTCCAATAATCAAATAACAAAATTCAAACCTTCTTGCGGAGAGAGGGGGATTCGAACCCCCGGTACGGTTCACCCGTACGACAGTTTAGCAAACTGTTGGTTTCAGCCACTCACCCATCTCTCCTTTACCATTTTTCCTGATCGTTTGACTTTTGTAAGCCGTAGAATCAGTCATTCGCCAACCTCTCCATTTTTAAGAGGTGCAAAATTATATAATTAATTCATTTATCCACCATTTTTTACAAATAAATTCACTGTAGCCTTCCTGCTAATTTTTTTATATTTGCCTCAAATACCATGAAATGGATATTCAAAAGAACCTGCTGAAAATAAAAAATGAAATCCCTTCTTCTGTTAGGTTGGTTGTAGTTTCCAAAACAAGGACTGTAAATGAAATTCTGAGTGTGTACCAAACCGGTCATAAAATATTTGGCGAAAATAAAACCCAGGAACTCATCCGCAAACAACCTTCCCTTCCACCGGATATCGAATGGCATTTTATTGGTCACCTTCAATCAAACAAAGTCAAATACATTGCTCCGTATATCAAATTGATTCACAGCGTTGATAGTTTGAAATTATTAAATGAAATAAACAAACAGGCATTAAAAAACAACCGAATCATCGATTGCCTTATGCAGTTTCACATCGCTACCGAAGAATCAAAATTTGGGCTTGATTTAGACGAAGCTATTCAAATTCTCGAATCCGATGAATTCCATGCCATGAAAAGTATCAAAATATGCGGGGTAATGGGAATGGCAACCTTCACTGATAACAGGGATCTAATTAAAAATGAGTTTAATAATCTCCGGAATATTTTTAGTAAAATAAAGACTCAGTACTTTGCAGATAATTCCGATTTCAGGGAAATTTCCATGGGAATGTCAGACGATTACCGTATTGCAATTGATGAAGGATGCACGATCGTTAGGATTGGAAATGCAATTTTTGGTGAACGGAATTATTCCTGATGGTTTAATGACAAAGAACAAAAATCAAGGTTCTCTAATGATCATTACGGATCCCTTGTAAACTTTATCCTGGTAAGCACCTTTGCAACTTAACAGAAAGAAATAAATTCCATCATTCAATCCATCACCATCCCAGTCATTTTGATAATTATCGACCTCAAAAACTTTTTTGCCCCAGCGATTAAACACCACCAAAGTATTGCTCAAATAATATTTGCTTAAATCAATCGGAGCAGCAGTATCGCTGGCCATTGAATATTTTTGACCTCCCGTTCCTGTCCCACTGCCACCACCTGTATCTTCAAATATTTCAAAATGTTGATTCCATTCATCCCCATTGGGCGTAAAAACCGCCGGAAAGTTCAGCTTTACAGGTTTTACAACGATTGTAATTGTATCCGTTCCCTGGCAATTGTAATACGTATTGAAATTAAATTCAACTTTATAGGTTCCGACGTTGGTATAGGCATGCTCAGGTGTATAGGTATTTGGTGATGTTATGCTGTCGCCAAACTTCCACTCCCAACTGCTTAGCTGAAAAGTATCAACACCCAGGGAATCAAAAAGAGGGTTTTCGAATGAAAAGTAGACGTAGGGCTTTTGAATAAAAACTTCTTTGTCGGGTTCAGCATTCAGATCAATTTCTGGCAGCGGATAAGCTTTTACATTGAAGAAATGCTTTATAAAACATCCGATAGAGTCCGTCACAATAACGTTTTTCTCCCCATCTGTTAGATTATAATCGACAAATGGATACTGGGGAGAAGGCTGACCAGCTGACCAATCGTATTGATAAGGGGGATAACCACCCGACACATCCACTCTTACCTGTCCGTCATTAATGCCAGGACAGCCGGTCTGCAATTGGATCAAAGTATCAACCACCAGTGTAGGTTTAACTTCAATTTTTATACTATCCAGACAGTAATTTGCAGCAATGTCAGGATCATTTATTTGTGCATAATAATAGAGTGTATCCCGGGGATAAACAAATATGGAATCAGCCGTGTCATTTTGAGGGAACCACGTATAATTAAAGAGTGAGGAAGTGCCGCTTAATAAGAGTGTATCTCCACACTTGATTACTGTATCATTTTGAAGTATTTTAGCAAGGACAATATTAACAAAAATAGAGTCTGTAATATTGACGGTATCTCCCTGTGTTACGTTGATCCAAAAATTTCCTGAACCGTAAATCCATATAGATTGAGTGGTATCCCCTGTATTCCATAAATATGAATCAAACCCATAACCTGCATCCAGTATCAAACTATCTACTTTGCACGATCTGATTGTATCCGGAAACAACTGATTTTGCGCATATCCTGAAAGGGGGAAAATGGATGGAATAAAAAATAGGATTAATACCGTAAACTGTTGTTTTACAAAATTCATTGGTAATCCTGCATGGCTTAATCGTTCAACAATAGCGTTCAAATCAAATGTTTAAACGTACAAAGATGCCGAAAATTTTAACAGGGATTTTATAAATGACCAAAATATTTGAAAAAGGTACGTCAAAATAACAGTTCATTTTTTATAAATAACTAATTTTCAGGACATAAAGTCATATAAATTAAGACTTTTATGCCATAAATACAGGATTCTTATTATTACTTTTACCTGGCAAAACATTTGACGGCTCAAAGCTGATAATAAAAATTTAAAAAAAATGAATTTTAATAATTTTACGATAAAATCGCAGGAAGCTGTGCAAAGAGCGCAGGAAATAGCCGGCGGGAACCAGCATCAGGCTATTGAAAGCATCCACCTTTTGAAAGGAATTTTAGGTGTGGATGAAAATGTGATTCCTTTCCTGTTAAAAAAATTAGATGTTAACCCTGGTATTTTATCCTCTACCATTGATAAAATATTGCAATCTATGCCAAAAGTAGCTGGTGGTGAGCAATACCTTTCAACTGAAGCAAATAAAGCTCTGCAGAAAGCTTCCGGATACCTGGCTGACTTTAATGACCAGTTCGTTTCGGTAGAGCACATTTTGTTAGGGATTGTTGCCGGAAATGACACAGCAGCAAAGCTTTTAAAAGATAATGGCATTACCGAAAAGTCGCTTCGCACAGCGATCAAACAATTCAGAAAAGGCTCGACGGTGACAAGCCAAACAGCAGAAGAAACATACAATGCCCTGAACCGGTATGCTAAAAACCTGAATGAATTAGCGGCCGCCGGCAAACTTGACCCGGTAATAGGGCGTAATGAAGAAATCAGGAGAATATTGCAAATTCTTTCACGAAGAACCAAAAACAATCCCATTTTAATAGGAGAACCAGGAGTCGGTAAAACGGCCATCGTAGAAGGATTAGCACATCGTATAATCAATGGCGATGTTCCTGAAAACCTGAAATCAAAACTGATTTATTCTCTCGACATGGGAGCATTGATAGCAGGGGCCAAATACAAAGGGGAATTTGAAGAACGTTTAAAAGTGTTGTGAAGGAAGTTATCTCATCGGACGGCGAGATTGTGTTGTTTATCGATGAAATTCATACGCTTGTAGGAGCAGGAGCTTCTGAGGGAGCCATGGATGCCGCCAATATTCTAAAACCGGCACTTTCAAGAGGAGAACTTCGGGCAATTGGCGCTACAACGCTGAAAGAATACCAGAAATATTTTGAAAAGGATAAAGCGCTTGAACGCCGTTTCCAGATTGTTATGGTTTCTGAACCAGATACCTTATCTGCTATCTCCATTTTGAGGGGATTAAAGGAAAAGTACGAAACGCATCATCATGTTCGGATAAAAGATGAGGCCATTATTGCAGCCGTTGAATTGTCACAACGATATATCAGCGATCGGTTTTTACCTGATAAGGCAATTGATCTGATTGATGAAGCAGCTTCAAAGCTGCGACTTGAAATCAATTCCCTTCCCGAAGAACTTGAAATCCTTGAGCGCAAAATCAAACAACTTGAAATAGAGCGTGAAGCTATAAAGCGTGAAAAAGATGAAAAGAAACTTAAATCCTTGAATGAAGAAATGGCAAACCTCAGGGATAACCGAAATGAAGTTTACGCCAAATGGCAGTCGGAAAAGGAATTGGTTGAACAAATTCAGCAGAAAAAAAAGGAAATCGAAGATTTGAAATATGAAGCTGAGCAGGCCGAACGAAACGGCATTTATGGCCGGGTCGCTGAAATCAGATACGGTTTAATTAAAAATCTGGATGACGATATAGAGGCATTAAAACAAAAACTTTCCGGAATTCAGGCTGATTCTCCACTGATAAATGAAGAAATTGGTTCTGAAGAAATAGCAGATATAGTTTCCCGATGGACTGGTATACCGGTAAGTAAAATGCTTCAAAGCGAACGGGAGAAGCTGTTACATCTGGAAGATGAGTTGCATAAACGGGTAGTTGGTCAGGATGAGGCAATTGAAGCTGTAGCCAATGCAATCAGAAGAAGCAGAGCAGGATTGCAGGATACAAAAAGACCCATTGGCTCATTTATATTTCTTGGAACTACGGGTGTGGGAAAAACAGAATTAGCAAAGGCACTTGCCGAGTTTTTATTCGACAATGAAAATGCGTTGATCCGTATCGATATGTCGGAATACCAGGAAAGACATTCGGTTTCGAGACTTATTGGGGCACCGCCCGGATATGTTGGATATGACGAAAGTGGTCAACTCACCGAAGCTGTCCGAAGAAAGGCTTATTCAGTCGTTCTTTTAGATGAAATTGAAAAGGCCCATGCCGATGTATTTAACATTCTTCTTCAGGTTTTGGATGATGGCAGACTGACGGATAATAAAGGCCGGCTGGTGGACTTTCAAGAATACCATCGTTATTATGACTTCAAACATCGGTTCGCAAATCATTCAAAAAAACCTGGAATCATTGCAACAGGGCAAACAGGATGAAGTGTATGAAAAAACAAAGGCCGAAGTTTTCGCTTTATTAAAATCGGCCATTCGACCCGAATTCATCAACCGAATTGATGAAATAATCATGTTCAGGCCGCTGGATTTGAGCGAAATTGAAGAAATTGTAAAGCTTCAGTTTAACGACATTAAAAAAATGCTTGAAAAAAACCAGGTTCATATTGACATCTCTGATAAAGCGGTTCATTATATTGCCCTGGCTGGGTTCGATCCTCAATTCGGCGCACGGCCGGTTAAAAGGATCATTCAAAAGAATCTTTTAAACGAATTGTCGAAAATGATATTATCTGATGCAGTGACAAAGGATTCAAACATTCTTGTGGATGTTGATAATGATAAACTTACCTTTAAAAACATCCCTCATTAAAGGTTTGTAACTTTGTTGAATGATGCGAAACTATTTAAAATGATTAAAGGTATAAAACGTAATACTAATCAATTGATTTAAATTGGGTAGCAAATAGGTTAAAATTAATGTAAATTTAATAATACTTTCGAAAATGGTAAGGACCAACAAATTTTGTATCCTGCTTTTGATTTCTTTTTTCACTGCTATTCAAACGCATTCCTTTGCTCAGTTTTATTTAGGAGCGAGAGTAGGTGCCAACTTATCAAATCTCCGTGGTTCTTCAATTGAGCATAACAGCATGATCGCAGGATATAATATCGGCGGTATTGTAAACTATGCGATGAATGATTTGATGAGTGGAGACATTGCAGAAATTTTATCCTTACAGGCTGAATTATCGGTTCAAACCAAAGGTACAAAATCCGATTATACCTATCAGGGGATTTCAGATACAAGCAATGTAAAGCAAGATTTCACGTACGTTCAGGTTCCTGTTTTAGCTAAATTTACATTTGGAGAGCCAAAAGGCGTAAGGTATTTTGTTGAGGGAGGCTTTTATGGCGCATCACTTTTTGGGTTAAAAGTGGATGGGGAAAAAAGCCGGGACCATGACAATGATACCAAAACTGACCGTCGAAAATTCAGCGAGGAATATGCAGGATTCGATTTTGGAGTGCTTGCCGGAGCAGGTGTTATCGTACCATTTGGCGGAAGAAGAAGTCCCTGGGCTGCTTATGCAAATCTAAGGTACAGCGCAGGACTAAGTAACATTGGCGATTATAAGGGAGCACCAGATATTCCTGAAGAAAATCTTAAAGATATTAAAACAAGCGCATTCAGTATTCTCTTTGGATTCACATATAAAGTACCCTTAAAAAAGAAATAATTTAGTAGGCTGAATAGAAAGGTTATTGAAAGAACATCCTTTTTTAAATTTGAATTTTTATCCACCAGTCCTTATTATTCCCTTGAATATCTTTGCTTTACTGATGGATATTGTAATTGCGGGTTCTGGATTTTATTCCTTTCATCGACTAGATAAAAGCTGGCCTGAACATATAATCTGATTTAAAGGGAAGAGCCAGAAGTACATTTTCACTTTTTCCCTTACACCCTTCCACATGCTCCTTCCTTTTTCTGAGTTATCCGTTTCTGCTTCCGAAATATAGCATAAGGCAATTCAGGGTTTATTTTTTGAACGGTTTTGGCAACATTCATGGAGATATCAAAAGTAATGGGGTAATAATCCTTCTCCCTCATATCTTGCGATGAAATGCCTTCATAAAACAATTTATAATATAAAATATGTAACTTGAAGTCAAAATAATCGTCATATTTTTATCAATAGAAATTTATGATCAAAAACCTGATTAAATATAGTTTTCGTGCATTAAAAACGCAGAAAGCCTATGTACTGATCAATATTTTTGGACTGGCTATTGGCCTAACCTGCAGTCTCATCATTATTCTTTTCATCACGCATGAATTGAGCTACGATCAATACAATGAAAAAAAGGATAGAATTTACCGGGTTATCCTGAATGGCAGAATTGGCGGTCAGGAAACCATCGTTACCTCCACAGCTTCACCTATTGGACCGACTATGGTAAATGAATTTCCTGAAGTTGAAAACTTTCTGAGGATAAACGGCTGGGGTGAGACCCTCATTAGATATGGTGAGCATCCCTTTGTTGAAGACGATTTTATTGAAGCCGACTCTTCTTTTTTTAACTTTTTTTCAATACCGTTATTGCGTGGAAATAAGGATGCCGTTTTAAATGAACCGCACACTGTTGTTCTGTCTGAATCAACTGCGAAAAAGATTTTTGGGGAAGAAGATCCCATAAACAAAATGGTCAAAATCGGGAATGATTCCACCTATTACAAGGTAACCGGTGTGATGGGAGATATTCCTGAAACTACTCATTTTAATGCTAACGCTATAGGATCCTTCATGACCAATACCAGATCCAAAGATGATCATTGGACTTCCAATAGTTATTGTACCTACGTTCTTCTCCATCAAAATACTGATCCTGAAACAGTAAACAACAGATTCTCTGCAATGATTGAGAAACATGTTGGACCGGAAATTATGAAATTTCTCGGCCTCACCATTCAGGAATTTTTGGCCCAGGGAAATAAATATAACATGCATTTGCAAAGACTTACCGACGCCCATCTTGATCCCTCCATTGAGCAGGACCTGAAACCGGCTAACGATCCGAAATACCTGTGGATTTTCGGAAGCATTGCCGTTTTGATCCTTATTATTGCCTCCATCAATTTCATGAACCTTTCAACAGCCCAGGCGAGTAAAAGAGCAAAAGAAGTCGGTATAAAAAAAGTGAGCGGATCAACAAAGGGGTTACTGGTTCTTCAGTTCCTCTTCGAAACCGTTATTTTATCTTTCTTAGCCTTACTTTTAACCATCCTTATTACGGAATTATCACTGCCCTATTTCAACAAACTGCTGGGAATCAGGTTAACTGTCGGGTACTTTACGAACTGGTATACAATTCCAGTATTAATTCTTGGTTCCGTAATTATTGGGATCATAGCAGGAAGTTACCCAGCGTTTTATCTTTCCAAATTCAATCCCTATATGGTTTTAAAAGGTATGCGTGTTGCAAGCCGCGGCGGTATCCGGCTGAAAAGCATACTGGTGGTTTTGCAATTTTCTATTTCAATTGTCCTTATTGCCGGAACACTGATCATGTTCAGGCAGATACGGTTTATGCTAAATAAAGATTTAGGATTCAACAAAGAACATATCCTGGTCCTACGGCAGGCAGATGCCCTCGGTAATAAGATCAATAGTTTCAAAGATGAAGTGAGGCAAATACCAGGGGTCATAAATGTAGCTGCTTCCACCGCCGTTCCAGGACATAATAACAACAATAACGGCTACATGATTAAGGGAAGACCTGAGGATACATATCTGCTCCAAACCAACCGGATTGATTATGATTATCTTGAAACATACGGAATTCACTTAGCTTCCGGAAGGTTTTTCGATCCATCCTTTGCAACTGATAAAGATGCCTGCCTTGTGAATGAAAATGCAGTACATAGATTTTCACTGGAGGATCCGTTCGCAATCCGCTTTATTATTCCAAACGATAAACCCGAAGAAATATCATATATGCCTATTATTGGGGTTGTAAAAGATTTTCATTTTGAGTCGCTTAAAAATGACATTGGCCCATATATTCTTCGTTTTAAGGGGGAGGAAACCAATTGGGGTTATATCAGTATCAAACTCTCTCCTACCGCGACAAAAAGCACCATTGACAAAATTGAAAAAACATGGGAATCATTTACCAGTAATGACCCTATGCAATATTTTTTCATGGATCAGGATTTTGACCGGTTGTATAAAGAAGAGAAGCAAAATGCACAGCTGGCAATCCTTTTCACCATTCTGGGTATTCTCATCGCTACCCTTGGATTGTATGGATTGACTTCATTTACCGTTCAGCAGCGTACCAAAGAGATCGGTATCAGGAAAGCCTATGGTGCTTCCATTGGCAACATCTGGGTACTGGTTTCAAAAGAAATTCTAATTCTGATCGCCATTTCAACAGCCATTGCCTGGCCACTTGTTTACTGGGTCGCTGATAACTGGCTTCAAAACTACTACTATCGGATCCACCTTCAGGTAACCGATTTTCTATTCGGATTTATCATTGCACTGATCATCGCCCTTGCAACCATTAGCCACCGCACCATTAAAACAGCTTTAATGAATCCATCGGATTCATTACGGTATGAATGATAACAAAAAAATTTCATTTATCAGGCACATTGATACTGATATTTTCTTTTTTATAAACAAAATCCGCTTTAACTATGAGCTATTTCAGTTTAAATACCATATCCCCTCCACCTATCAAATCCTTATAATCCACAAAAGGTTTTTCCAGTTTTTCCCCGTTCAAGCTCACCGATTTCACATGCACATTTCCTTGAGATTGATTTTCTGTTTTAATGGTCAAGGTTTTACCATTACCAAGATCAATTTCCGCTGATTTTACCTGCGGGCTTCCCAATGCATATTCATCTGAACCCGGGCATACCGGATAAAAACCCAAAGCACTGAGAATGTACCAGGCACTCATTTGTCCGCAATCATCGTTGCCGCACAAACCATCAGGAGCGTTGCGGTACATGGTGTTGCAAATCATCCGTACCTTTTCCTGGGTCTTTTCAGGATAACCAGCATAATCATACAAATAGGGAATATGGTGCGATGGCTCGTTACCATGGACGTACAATCCAATAATTCCTTCGCGGGTGATATCTTCATTCGCTTCGATATCTTTGTCAGAAATTTGTTTTGTAAAGAGCGAATCCAGCATTTTCACAAATCGCTTCTTCCCTCCCATCAAAGTTATCAAGGTTTCCGGATTTTGAGGGACATAGAAACTGTAGTTCCATGAATTGCCTTCGACAAATCCCTGGCCGTCGGTTTGCAGCGGATCAAATTCCTTCCTGAATGTACCGTCGGAAAGTTTAGGCCGCATAAAGCCGCTTTTCGGATCGTACACGTTTTTATAATTCTCCGAACGCGCTATAAATTTGTTATAATTTGCCGAATCACCTGCTTTTTTGGCTATTTGAGCAATCGCCCAGTCATCGTAAGCATATTCAAGTGTTTTGCTCACAGAACTCCCATTTTTATCTTCCGGAACATAATTCATCTCCATATAGTATTGCAACCCATCGTAAGGCTTGTAGGAAGCCGTTCTCACGCATGCGTTCAGAGCTCTTTCAATATCGCCTTTGTAAACACCTTTTTCAATGGCATCGGAAATTACTGAAACGCTGTGATACCCCGTCATGCACCAGTTTTCGTTGCTGTAATGCGACCACACCGGAAGCATTGGATGGACGCTCTGATCGAAATGGGCCAGCATGGAAAAAACCATGTCGTTATTGCGGTCCGGCTGAACCAGGTTAAATAAAGGATGCAAAGCCCGGTAAGTATCCCACAATGAAAAGATGGTATAATTTGTAAATCCATCCGAATGATGAATGTTTTGATCCAAACCGCGGTATTGCCCATCGACATCCTCATAAATTACCGGACTTATAAATGCATGATAGAGAGCCGTATAAAACACCACTTTATCATCCGGCGTCATCGTCTCAACCTTGATTTTTGAAAGTTCCTTGTTCCATTTTTCTTTTGCTTCCTGACGGACTTTTGCAAAATTCCAACCTGGTATCTCGGCTCTTAGGTTCTTCAATGCTCCCTCGGTACTGACTGCTGATAACGCAAATTTTATTTTTAGCTGCTCATGCTCTTCGATCTTAAAATTAAAATAAACCCTGATCTTTCTTCCGGCCATTTCCGGGAAATTCTCATCCTGATTAAATTTACGGTAAAAGCCGCGATAAACTGAATTATCATAATTTTTTTGCCCGTAGCTTTTGAAGGGTTTGCTGAACACCATTGCAAAATAAACTGTCCGGGTACGAGCCCAACCTGTGGTTTGCCGGTATCCGGTCACGAGCGTGTCATTTTCCACGCGGATAAATGTCCAGACATCTTTCCCGTCGTAGTTATAAATACCATGGATCAGATCTAGAATTATATGTGCGCTATCGGTTTCCGGGATTGAATACTGGTGAAATCCAACCCGTTCAGTGGCTGTCAATTGGCAACCGATCGCTCCGTCATCCAGTTTTACCGCGTAATAACCCGGCTCAGCAACTTCTGTCTTCTTCTTATAGGTTGAGCGATAACCCTTTTCAGGATGATCGGATGTTCCGGGATTAAGCTGCAGTTTGCCAACAGTGGGCATAATCAGGAAATCACCCAGGTCGGAATGACCGGTTCCGCTGAAATGCGTATGACTGAAACCCACAATGGTAGGGTCGTCATACTGGTAACCAGCACAATATTCATATACTTTTTTGTTGTAATGACCGTCATCCCAATAACCAATTGTATCCGTATCCGGGCTCAGCTGAACCATTCCGAAGGGCACACACGCACCGGGAAAAGTGTGACCCATCCTGTCTGTTCCGATAAACGGATTGACAAATTGGGTAAAGTTGTTATTTTGTTGATTCTGCCCTGCAGATGAAAGGCACACCAAGGCACTAATCGATAGAAATATCAATTTCATAAATCACTTTTTTTCAGCTAAAATAGGTGATTTCTTTATTCTCCGCCATTATAGCAGATGAAGAAAAATTGATTTCACTCCTAACCGGAAAATACACTTTAATAAAATTTATATTGAAAGTAAGGGCAAAACCTCAGCAGAGCTTAAATATTAAACACAATTTTATCGCTTGTGCACAGCACGGGAATACAATGGTTGTTTGTCAGCATCGCTTCTTTATCACTGTCGGCAATGTGATAATATTCCTTTGACTGAACCGATATCATTGCAATGAGATCTGCACTGACTTTGTTGGCATATTGTAAAATTTGTTTGCTATAACCTGCCGAAAATGAAGCCTGGTCCTCATTCACTCTTACAAAGTCAATGTTGTTGTCTTCAAATAATTGCTTTGCGAGTTCAATGTTTACTTTTAATTCTTCCGGCCATTCCGTTCCAGGTTTGTTTACTGTGTAAAGGTGAACTTTTGATTTATAAAGAGAAGCCAGTAAAATTGCAGCATTGATTATATACTTGTAGAAGTCGTGAGAACTGGCAGGAAAAACAATTGTTTTGATACCCTCCTCCGGAATTTTATAATCCTTTTGAATAATGATGGCAGGTATTGGTATCATTTTGACAAGTTTTAAAATATCAGCTCCCGTAATTTTTTCACGTATACCTTTTATTCCATGAGATCCAATTACCATCAACCGGTATTTCATATTGTTTGCTTCCACTGGTATTTCAGTGAAAATGTTTCCTTTTCGAATAACATAATCACAATCGATTCCATTTTTTTTCAGAATCGATTCTGCCATTGATTTCAAATTATTCTCCTCAGTACCATCCGGTTTGCCCGTTTCGACATGTAAAAGGGTCATGTTCATATTGCCACGCTTCGCCAGCATAGAAGCATAGGCAAGAGATTTGTCGTTAACCTGGGAGAAATCAACAGGGACAAGGATTTTATTTTCTTTCATAAAGGATTATGTATTAACTATGATGATGTTGTAAAGCTTTAACAAGTGGTATTTTAAAATGTTTGAATGCTCATTCAATTAATTTAAGACGAAAAATTTAACGAAAGAAAGTTAAGCATTAATCCATCCCATGTTTGCTTCTTCTTTCATGTCAAAATCTCTAATATACGGTTTAATATCCAGCAATGGAGTTCCATCAAGTATATCCAGCCCATAGGTATAAATTCGATTTCCTTCAATTTTTTTAATCTTAGCAATTGTCAGGCCGATTGAATTGAACCTGTTTGGCGAACGTGTAGCAAACAAACCAACTTCTTTGCCATTACCTCTTGGAGGAAATATGTGCAGCCGCGGTTCTTTTTTGGATTTGTGGAAATGAAAAATGAGGTAGCAATAATTTAGCTTTTCAAGGAGGTAAAGCCCTTCGGTATATTTATCATCCAATTCTGCATAGAACTCTCCTTCAGCATTTTCATAATCCGTGCGGGGTGCTTCGTCTATAAAAGGAGTATGGATTTTACCTATTGGAATCAGTATGATATCATTCATTTCACTATTGACTGCTCCTCAATCACTAATTTTTCCTTTTAGCCATTCATACCATTTTTTCATTCCTTCCCCGGTTTTTACCGAAAGCTCGAAAAACTCAAGGTGATGATTGACCTGCATGGCATATTGCTTTGCCTTTTCCATATCAAAATCAACATACGGAAGCAAATCGGTTTTATTAATAATACAAATATCCGATGTCTGGAACATGGTAGGATACTTCAGCGGTTTGTCTTCTCCTTCAGTTGTACTCATAATGACGACACGTGACGATTCACCAAGATCAAACAAAGAAGGACAGACGAGGTTGCCGACATTTTCTATCATCAGTACTGAATTATCTTCAACATTTAATTTTTTCATCGCTTTGTTCACCATATCCGAATCAAGATGACATCCGTTGCCGGTATTAATTTGGACAACAGGAGCTCCGACGGCATCGATGCGGTTAGCATCGTTCATCGTTTGCTGATCGCCTTCAATGACAAAGAATTTTATTTCTTTTCCTAAATCCGTGATTGTTTTTTCGAGCAGACTGGTTTTGCCCGAACCAGGAGAACTTACAAGGTTAAGTGCAAGAATATTTTTTGCTTCAAAAAAACCACGATTTCGCTCAGCCAATAGATTATTTTTTGACAAAATATCCCGCTCCAGAACAATTTCCTTTTCATTTGAATGAAAATGAGTGTGATTGTGTCCGTTATGTTGAAGTTCATGCGCATGCCCATCTTCATGATGATGATGGTCATGATCGTGTGTATGGGTATTCGAATCATGAACATGGTTTTGATCATGGTCATGACCATGCATATGTGTGTGTTCATGAGCATGGCTATGCACAAATCCATCATGTTCATGCTCATGCTCGTGAGTATGAATGTGTTCGTGATCGTGTTCTGTTTCACCCGGTTTCTTTATCGAAACCTCATCGCTGTTTCCGCAACCGCAAGTATCGCACATAGTTTATATAGATTTGAAAGATTAGACAACCAATACGGGATTTTCAACTATTTATTGCAAAGATAAATGTTATTCTATTTTCAATGATTTTACTTTGAGTTCATTGCCCTGGAAAACATCTGAAAACGGATTACCGCACACAGGGCAGGGGGTGAACAGGTCACTGATTTCAAATTCATTTCCGCACTCTGCACACCTTGCCAGAGCCGGTATTTCATTGATAACCCAGTTGGCTTTTTCAAGCATGGTTCCTTGTTTTGCTGTTTCAATGGCAAAATCCAGTGCTTCCCTTACAACTCCGGCTTGTTTTCCAATGTCGAGTTCAATCTCTGTAATTACCGAAGCATTTTCCTTTTTGGCAGCTTCTTCAGCAATTTCAATGATGCTCAATGTGATTGATAAGTTCATGCATTTATTAAATTCCTAAACTTTTTAAATTCCAAATACCAAAAAATTAAGCTCCAATATTTTTAACGGTTAAAATGCAATGTTTTTAAAACATTGTTTTGTGTTTTTATTGATGATTGCATTGAAGATCATTTTTAATTCATTTGCTTCCCGAATTTTTTCCACAAAGTCTCATTATGGAATGCTTACCCATTGTTTGTTGCTTTTAAAATTTACAATTAAGCCAGAATGAACTTTCTTTGGCTTCTTTACGGCATATTTTAAATCTAAAAATGGCATCTTTCTTTCCAACTGATTTTCATTTGCTTCAATATAATTTATCACCAACCGAACCTGATGACTGTATCAACTTGCTTTTGAATTATCTCAATATTTGATAATCGTCCGCGGAAGCTTATTCATAAGCCTCATTTGCAACATTCAGTGCAAATAAAAACGTCCTCTCCATAAATCATATGGTTTTCCAGTATTCATGGACCATAATACTTTATATAATTAAAACACTATCCATATTATTTATTTTTGCCTTTTCGATTTTTATTCATTTGGTTTATGATTATTTCGATTTTCGAATTTGAAAAAGTTTGGAATTTTAACATATTCGTGGCAATTGTTCTCCAGCAAGCATATCGATAATTCTTCTGCCACCAATACCCGTTGTCAGCCATGCTTTTCCATAATGCTCATCTACAATATTCCCTATTATTGCTGATCTTCGACCCAATTCATTTTTCTTCAGCGTTTCCAGAACTTTTTCAGCATCTTTTTCGCCAACCACCATCACAACTTTTCCTTCATTTGCCACATAAAGCGGGTCAAACCCAAGCAATTCGCACATTCCGCGCACATTTTCATTGACAGGTAAAGAGGCTTCGTCAATTTCGATTCCAAAATTTTTATTTTCTGCCAGTTCACAAAGAACGGTTGCCAATCCTCCTCTTGTGGCATCACGCATAAACCTGATTTGTTCTGTTGCCTCCATTGCCTCTCCTATCAATCGGTTCAAACAAGCACAATCCGAAATAATATCGGTACTGAAACTTAGTTGTTCACGAGCACTAATAACAGCCATTCCATGATCGGCAATGGTACCATTGATGATGATTTTATCACCAGGTTGCACTTTTTTAGCAGAACCTATATGGCTATGTTTTTCAAGTATTTCACCAATTCCGGTAGTTGTTATAAAAATCTTATCACATTTCCCGCGGTTGACCACTTTTGTATCACCAGTAACTATGCTGATCCTGGCCTTTTTTGCTTCTTCGGCCATTGATTTCACAATAACTTCCAGATCGGAAAAATTAAATCCCTCTTCGATAATAAAAGCAGCACTTAAAAATAAAGGTTTAGCACCAGATACAGCAAGATCATTGACCGTGCCGGCCACAGCGAGTTTACCGATATTTCCTCCCGGGAAAAAAACCGGATCGACCACAAATGAGTCAGTAGTAAATGAAAGCCTTTCTGTACTGATTTTTAATACGGCAGCATCTGTTTGTTCCTCCAAAACGGCATTTGAAAAATTGCTAACGAACAAATTTTTAATCAAATCATGTGATAATTTGCCTCCGCTGCCATGACCGAGAAGTATATTTTTATTCATTTCACGTCCTTAAAATTTTAAATTTAAGTTTGAATAATACCATTTGCAAACAAATCTCAATCTCTGTTATACCTGTAATAAGCATGACATGCTCCCTCATGAGAAACCATGCAGGCTCCCACTGGATTTTCAGGAACACATGCTTTTGCGAAAAGCTTGCAATCTTTCGGGGTTTTCACTCCTTTTAAAATCAAACCGCAAATGCAGCCTTTATCCTCACGCGTAGGCTCAACATCAACAGGTATTTGTACTTCAGCATCAAAATCAGAATATTTCTCTCTTATTTTCAAACCACTATTTGGAAGAACACCCAGACCCCTCCACCAGTCATCGCGAAGCTCAAACACTTCATCGAGCATCTGCTGTGCTTTGATGTTGCCTTCCGGCTTAACGACCCGTCTATAAGCAATTTCAACTTTAGGATCATTATTTTCAACCTGGTTGACCAGCATCAAAATTGCCTTTAGTAGGTCTACAGGTTCAAAACCTGCGACTACGCAGCCTAATCCGTATTTTTTGGGAATATTTTCATAAATCCCGGTACCGGTGATGGTGCTCACGTGACCGGGAGCTATATACCCATCCAGCTTTACACCCTCATCAATAAGGGCTTCCATAGCAGGCGGCATGATTTTATGCGAACTGTATAAATAGAAGTTATGAATTCCAGCCATTTGTGCTTTGACGATCCCTGCTGCAGATCCGGGTGCCGTGGTTTCAAATCCGATACCCAGAAATACGATTTTTTTATCTTTATTGTCATTGGCAATTTTCAATGCATCAAAGACCGAATATACGATACGAACATCCGCGCCATCAGCTTTTTCTTCGATCAAGTGTTGATGTAGAACCGGGCACCCGGATCAAATCACCATATGTTGTAATAATTACATTGTCAAGTCGTGCATAAGCAATTGCCTGATCGATATATTTCCGATCGGAAACACAAACAGGACAACCAGGACCAGAAATCAATCTGACCGTATCCGGCAGCAATGACGGTATCCCGAATTTCTGTATCGACATGGTATGCCCGCCACATACCTCCATGAAAGGTTGCCGGCTTATGTGAAGCTTCCTTTATCTGTTTTACCAGCTGGTCCACCACTAACCGGTCCCGGTATTCATCGATGTATTTCATGTTAAAAAGTGCCTAAAGTATTTATAGTGCCTAAAGTGCCTTTTATTAATATAATTATAGCGATTCAAGGATTTAGGTTTTTACTGATTGATGTAAAAATTGCCAGCAATTCTTCTGCTTCCTTTAATATGCCATCTGTATCTTCGAAGATTTAGCCATTTAGTCGATCGGACTATTTTTAACCAATAATTTGTTTCACTTGATTCGCTTTCGCAAATCTTAATTTTATTTTTAAAATCAGCTTTACTTCTTGATCTATTCGCCTCCCGATAATTTGCACCAATACTCGTACCTGATTTAGTTAATTGATTTCGAACAACTTTTCCTTCTGTAGAATTGGGAAGTTTTCCAGACAAATAAATTATTTTAACTCCAAATAAGAGTGTCCTCTCTTCTAGCTGTTTTGCAAATTCTTTATTATCCATTAAATTTAAGTCACTTTAGGCATTTTATTAACTCTATGAACTTTTATCTTCCGTCTTCTCCTCCTCATCCATCTTTTTATTCAATTCCTCGAATTCCTCAAATAATTTCATGGTTTCCACTGGCATCTTCTTCACTTACTTTCTGGATGGCAAATCCTGTATGCAATAAAATATAATCCCCGATTTTGACATCATCAAGCATTTGAAGACTGGCATTATATTTTGCTCCTCCTACCGAAACGATTGCCATTTCGCCTTCAATTTTTTCGACTTTTGCCGGAATGCTTAAACACATATTCAAAATAATTTAAAATGACTCGAATGACTTAAGTGACTAAAATACATAATTAACTGAATTAACAATATTAACTGAATTAACATAATCAACCTAATTAACCTAATTTCATTTCCTTCTTCTTTTAGCAGCAATAACCAATTGACCCAATGCGATGCCTCCATCATTCGAAGGGATTTTGCATTGTGAATAAACTTCAAAATTATCTTTTTCAAGTATCTTTTCTATTCGGCTCAGGATAAATTTGTTCTGAAATGTCCCTCCTGATAATGCTACTTTATTTATCCCAGAATCTTTCCTGATTTGGCTAACAACAGCAAAAATAACATTAATTACCGTATGATGAAATTTTGCCGAAATCTCCGATAGTGCTTCTCCGGTCAACAAATCCTGAACGATTTCCTGAATTGTTGGTTCGAAAGAAATCACTTCGCCAAAATCAAATGGATATGAGCTGATTACCGTAGCCGATGCTATATTTTCAAGCCGCATGGGTGCTTCAGCATGAAATTTTGAAACAGGGCAAATGTTAGTGATTGCCGCAACGGCATCAAACAACCTTCCCGCACTTGAACTTAACGGACAATTTATTTCTTTATCAATAACCTGCATAATCAGGGTCGCTTTCGATTTATCCAATTCTTTTACAAACGGCAGATCAAGTTCGAGGAATTTTTTTCCGAACACATTGTATAAATATGAAATCCCGGTTCGCCATGGCTCCTTTGTGACCTGATCACCACCTGGCATCGGGATGTATTCAAAATGAATCTTCCGCTCATAACCGGCCAGATCACAAATAAAAAATTCTCCGCCCCAAATATTTCCATCATCTCCATACCCGGTACCGTCCATGCTTACACCAATAACTTTTTCATCCAGATTGTGTTCAGCCATGCATGAAGCAATGTGCGCATGATGGTGCTGAACTTCCATTTGTTCAAGGTTCAATTCATTTGCAAAACGTGTCGACAAGTAATCGGGATGCATATCGTGAACAACCAGTGAGGGTTTTAATCTGAAAAGTTTTTTAAACCTGTTAAAAGACTCTCTATAAAATTCCAGTGTCTCAAGGTTTTTTAAATCCCCGATGTGCTGACTAAGAATGGCTTGTTTCCCTTTACCGATACAAAAACAATTCACTAATTCTGCTCCCGCTGCAAAAATTCCCTCAACATTCTGATTCAGGTTGACCGGTTCGGGCGAATAACCTCTTGAACGGCGGATTAACCGTTCTTTTTCATTCACACTGAAAACAACTGAATCATCCGTACGGTTATAAATTTCACGGTTATATACCAAGACTGCATCTGCAATCCGGGTCAATTTTGTTAGCGCTTCTTCATTGTCAATAGCAATAGGTTCTTCAGAAATATTGCCGCTGGTAAGAATGATGGCTGGAAGTTTCAGTTTCTCAAAAAGTAAATAATGAAACGGCATATAAGGTAACATGGCCCCGATGGTTTTAAAACCAACACTTACTCCTGCCGCCAATTTTTTCTTCTCCTGCGCAATGACAATTGGCCTTCGCCAGGATAAAACCGATTTTTTTTCTTCGGGAAAGAGATAAACATATTCCTGCAGTGTTTCAACATTTGCAAACATCACAGCAAATGGTTTCCCCTCTCTGACTTTCCTTTCACGCAATCGGTTTACAGCTTCCTCATTTTGAGCATCACAGGCAATTTGAAATCCACCGATACCTTTGATGGCAATGATCTTTCCATTTTCAAGGAGGTTGCAGGTTTCAGCCACTATTTCATCAAAAGAGTGAATTACTTTTTCTCCGATAATCAATTCATATTCTGGTCCGCATGCTGAACACGCAACCGGTTGTGCATGGAACCGTCTGTCCAAAACATCCTCATACTCCTTCCGGCAAGCATCACACATGATAAAAGGTTCCATCGTTGTAAAATGCCGGTCATACGGCAAATCCCTAATGATAGAAAACCGGGGACCACAGTTTGTGCAATTAATAAAAGGGTAATCGATCCGGTGGGGTTGTTCTTTTAAATCTTTAAGACAATCATCGCAAACCGCAATATCCGGACTGATATCGGTTATCTGCTCCGAAGAGTCTTTACTTTTTAATATCCTGAAGTCCTCAAATATTTCGTGATTTATAATCTTCCTTGTTATTTTTGAAATGTTGGAAGCCACAGGTGCTTTCTTTCTCAGATCAATGATAAAATTATCAATACTTTTTTTATCACCGGTTACGGTTATAATTACGCCGTCATTGCGGTTCTCTACCCAACCATTCAATTCATATGAATGTGCAATACGGTAAACATGCGGACGAAATCCAACACCCTGCACAAGCCCTTTTACCTCAACCCGCATTGTTATTTCATCCGAAAACTGCTCCATTAATAATTTAAATTTTAATAACCCTGCAAAATTAATTTTATTTCACAGCTATAAACTATGATTTCCATTGCATGCAAACTTCGGTTTCGTCGAAATGATTTTTGAGTAACGACATCTTCTAAACTACGTTGGAAATTAAAAAATTAAGGTTGTGTTTGGTAAAACAAAATAGTTACTTGTAATCTTTATAAATTAAGGTCGGGTTATCGTATAGATCAAATAAATATATTAATTTTATGCTTTTAATATTCGGGTTAGAGGGAATAAGTTAATTACCCGAAAAAATCAGGAAACTATTAATACAAAGGAGGGTCAAATGACAAAAACTGTTTCACTCAAAGTAAAATGCCCGCATTGTGGAAAATCTTTGATGGATGAAGGTTATATGCTGAAGGATCATCCCAGCATAAAACTAAACATTGAAACCAAATCTGACAGAGGAACTATCCGGCTTTGCTCACTCTATGGATGTTATGCACACGTCTGTGACTTTGATTTACATGAAAAGGAGATCGCCCGTTTTTATTGTCCAGGTTGCAACAAAGAGCTTACAAGTACAAATGAGTGCAGCGCCCAGGATTGCAATGCGCCAATGATACCACTTACACTGGAACTGGGAGGCAAAGTATTTATTTGCTCAAGGAAAGGTTGTTCAAACCATTATGTTGCTTTTGAAGATCTGGATACCGAAGTTCGAAAATTTTATCACGAATACGGATTTTAATAAATTATTCAACTGGCCGAATTTACTCCATTAGGGGACTGTCGTATCAATTTTACTGTCCTGGCTATTCAATTCTTGAAACCATAAAAATCAAGGAACTTGTAAAAAATTTCCGTATTTTCATAGGTTCCGGTAAACTCTTCCGCTCCCGGACCAAAAGCAAAAACCGGTACCATGATCCCTGTATGCTGATATGTATAAAAACCTCCTGTAACAGTATGGTTTTCCTCACTTCCATCAACTATTGAATAGCCTCCGGTCTCGTGATCTCCGGTAATTACAACGAGCGTATTACCATCTTTTTCTGCAAAATCAAGTGCTTTTCCCACTGCCCTGTCAAAATCGAGCATTTCGGATAACAGATAATCCTGGTCGTTATCTTCACAAGCCCAGTCGATTTGGCCTCCTTCAAGCATCACAAAGAAACCCTTTTTATTTTCAGAAAGTAAAGGTAATGCAACATCAAGCGAATTCGGGAGGACATCTCCACGACCATTAAGATATGTCGATGGAATATCATCAGCTATAAAAACACCAACCTGCTTATCACTACTCTGAATGCTACTGATATCATTGTAAATTTTATATCCTTTCATTGTGAGTGAATCGACCAGATTCAGTCCGTCAGTTCGCTGGTCGAAATATTTCTCTCCTCCACCAAGAAAAAAATCGACGCCGCAGGTTATCATCTCCAAGGCTATTTTTTCATACTGAAATCGGTCTTCCTGATGAGCGTAAAATCCGGCAGGAGTAGCATGAACGATTTGAGTTGTTGTGATGAGTGCAGTAGAGAGGTTGTGTTTTTCAGCAATTTCTAGAATGGAGGTTAGTGGATCACCATTTACATCTATCCCCAACGTATAATAATTGGCTTTTTGTCCGCAAGCCATTGCGGTAGCAGCCGCTCCCGAATCCGTCACATATTTGTCGGCCGCCTGGGTTGATTGCATCCCGATATATTTGCATCTCAGGATATTTAATTTATTCGCATTTACGGTTCTTGCAGCTGAGATCTGTGCCAATCCCATTCCATCTCCTATCAGAAAAATAATATTCTTTTTTAAACCTGTCTTTTGTTGTATAACTGGTTTGAGCTGAACATGGTCATCAGTTTTACTACAGGATAGTAAAATCAAAATAATAAATGTGATGTGTAGAAGTTTTTTCATGTAATTGCGTTTTTCAATGATTTTAAAAAGTGGTATTTAATTAGAACATAAATCCCAATATTTTGGGTTTTTATAATGTGGACAGTGACCAACAGTTTATTATTTAATGCTTAATTTTTTTGAATGTTTTAAAAAATTCGTCCCTGATAAAAACGTAATCTTCTTTGCCGGATATTAACATTTCTGATAACCGGGTATTTGACTTGTAAAGGAAAAGTATAAAAATCAGTATGGATGTAAAACAATACGACAGGGAAGTAGCATAGCTTGCTCCCATGTAACCATAAGAGGGAATTAATGAATAATAGAAAATCACTGAGAATATGAGTCCGATGCTGGAAACCATTGCATTTACCCAGTATTTACCAATACCTGAAAAATAGTGGCCGGTTATCAAAGAAACATTATAAAATACTACTCCGGGTGACAAAGCCAGAATGATGGTTTTTACTGCATAAAAATCTGAACCAAAGACAAATGCATATACTGAAGCCGGCAAAATAAGCAGAGGCAGTAAAAAGAAAAAGCTAATCACCAGCGAGATTTTTATAAGTTTTACTGTAAGCGACGCCGCATATTTTTGATCCGCCGTATTTGCTATTCTGGCGTATTGAACCACAGCAATACTTTTACTAATCAGCCATATTGATTCGGCTAATTGGATACCGTTTGAGTAAACCCCTACAGCCGTCACACCATGATAAGCTTCAAGAACGTAATAACTTAGCCTGAAACTCATCATTTGTGTAATGTGAGCCATCTGGTTAAGAAAACCAAATTTTATCAGGTTGACAAAAACTTCAGAATAATCTTTAAAGGAGCAGATTTTAATTCGGCCTAAATACCTGATCACATAGCCCAGGCTAACTATGACAGCAACACTGTTTGCAAAATAAAGCGAATAAATGTAGGCATAAAGCGTAGCAAGATTAAATCCAAAAAACAGAACAATGATACCAATGACAGTCAATATGGGAATTAAAATATTTACCATATTGTTGGTAATGATTTTCTCCCTCCCCAATAATAGTGAACTGTGTATTGATGTCAGCGACGAAAGCAGGAAAATGACACAAACGGGAATAGTCAGCTGCTGTGTCGATAATAGGGAAGGTTTGTAGAAGAATATATGAAATGAAGGCAGTAAGAACTGACCAAAGATAGGATGGCAATATCAGCGCAGAATGCGACAAACGGGGAGTAAAATAAACAAGCGTAGCACCGCCAATTAAATTGGCAAAAACCAGCATAAAAGCAATTGTCGTAACGATTAATCCCTGCTCACCTTTGCCAGATGCTCCCAGAACCTGGGACAAAATTATGGCAATCGCCAGATTAATAACTGCAGTTATCCCTTTTGTCCCAAATGTATTTAAAATGTTCCTGAACATTGAGGTTTTTATAATGTATGCGAGAACTCTATTCGCCTATTGAAGAATATGATCTTCGACCCGCGATTTGATGATAAACTTCATATAACTGTTTGCCAATAACCTCTTCACTAAAATGCTCCACAGCGTATTTTCTGATTACATTTTTATCAAACTTATATCGGTTGTCAATCATATAATTCACTTTATCGAACAATGCATTTTCATCCTCTGAGGTGATAAGAATTCCCAGGGTATTATTCATATGCTCATAGATTCCCCCAACATCGGTTGAAAGCACAGGCACACCGCATGCAAAGCTTTCCAGGATTACAACCGGAAGGTTCTCATAACGTGAAAACATGACCTGAAAGTCCGCCTGGCGCATCAGATCAACGAGTTCTTCATTTTCTTTCAGTCCGTGGAAATTAACGAACGGTTTCCCAAGACCAATCTCTCCTGCATATTTTTTTAGCTTTTCAAAATCGATACCGTCTCCAACCATTTGACAGTTCCAATCCTGACGGGATATTGACAATTTTTTCAGAACCCTCAACAAACCACTTATATTTTTCTGTTTGTCATCAAAACAGGAAACATGCACAATTGTAACTTTATCATTTAACACTGAACCGGAAGAAGGTCTAAATTTATTAATGTCAACTACATTTGGTATTACCCTGTAATTTCTATTTTTTAATCCATTGGATTCCATCGCTTTTTTCAGGTTCAGTGTTACGGGAAGAACCGCCGATGCATTTCTCACTACTATTTTTGTAGCAATTTTTCTGATAAATCCATGGTAAGTATCTGTCATTGGAAGATATCGGGTCCAGTGTTCGGTAATTACATAGGGCCTGCCGGTAAAAAGTTTGAAAACAAATGCAAGAATACCAAGACGGGTGAGCACATTTACATGAATTAAATCAGGTGTGCCCAACTGTCCTTTTATCAGATCATATCCCTTTCTGTG
Organism: uncultured Bacteroidales bacterium; assembly: GCA_963761195.1. Lineage (GTDB taxonomy): Bacteria > Bacteroidota > Bacteroidia > Bacteroidales > JAADJA01 > JAADJA01. The sequence continues at coordinate 22,230 of CAVXGA010000020.1, read as the reverse complement.
GCTTCTAAAAAACCGATTGATATTGACTATTTTATCATAAAGACCTATACCTGATTTAGAATATCTGAAATAAACTTTTACCTGGAAAAGTTCGTCATCTTCGGATTTGATTATGTCGAATTTTTTCCCCTTCAATTTATCATCGGCATGAACATATAAAACGGAAATATCAGCATACTTTGCCACTGACCGCGCATGTCGTTCGATGAATAATCCGGGCATGGGATCATATCGGTTCGGGTACCACCTGGGTAAAAATAATACCTTCATTCGTTTTGAATCCTTTGTCTTCAATCAGACCAAATTTAAAATTCGCATTCTGCAAATGTAAAAGGAATCTATTTAATTCCGAGGTTCAGCATTTGATCAACGATCTCAATTGCATTTTCTAACCTTTTTCCCCCCAGCCCATTTATTATCTTAAAGGGAAAATGTGCTGACATGAGTTCCTTTTTATACAGGTTAAATAACGTTTTCCTTTGGTCGGGATGTTCACGCTGAGGATCCGGACTCCAGGGTATATCAATTCCGCATAGCAGATATAAATCATACCTATGATTTTTAAACTGATCGACGATCCAGGGATGGCATTTGCCGTATTTGAACTCGCACCAGATTTTCGTAACCGTGAAATCCGAATCGCAAAACAAAAGCCGGTTCGCTTTTTCTGCAGCACTGTTTTCATTTTTTAATTGTTGCTGAGCAATAATCAGGATATCATGGTAGGTATAGGCTCTGTATAAATGATCGATGTATTTTCTGGCAAATTCCTCTACCCAAATCGTATGATAGTACCTTGCAAGTTGCTCGGCAAGCTCTGACTTACCGGTACTCTCCGGTCCTGTTATAGCTATTCGGTTAACCATTTTTTTGTCTTTAAAATGATTAACCTGAGTTCCTGAAATTATATTCTGGCTCTGCATGCAATTTTTTCTTCCATGAAACGTATCCCATAATGGCAATAATGAGGAAGACAAAAAACTGAAAACTGGTGAAAGCCAATCCTTTGTATGTATAAAGAGGGATTGATATAACATCCCCGATGATCCAGAATATCCAGTTCTCTAATTTTTTAAAGGCCATCAGCCACATAGCAACGATAAATATAGCTGTTGTAAATGTATCAATAAAGGGAACATAAGTTGACCAGTAATCCAAATCATCACGCTTGAAGTATTTTAAAAGAATAATGATTACAACAGCCGATAATACAAACATTCCCATCGAAATAACCCAGTCTTTGCGATCATTTGCAGTTATTTTTATCGGTTTCTTATCCCATTTGCGGGCCCATTTAAACCAGCCATAAACACTCATAATAAAATAAAAGCTGTTAATACCTGCGTCGGCATAAAGTTTTACATTAAAGCAGATGAATACGTAAATCAAAACATTGATAATTCCTGTGGGATAAACCAGTATATTTTCCTGCCTGGCATACCATACACTTAACAATCCAAAAATAACAGCTATGAATTCGAGCCAGCTCGTATCCAAAATATTAGCCCAAAAAATATCGAAAATAGATCCGGTCATTCAAATAAATAGTTAGCTTTTCCAATGAATACAATGCTGCTTATATATTTTGATCTTAGTTCTCTTTAATCGGGAAGAACTAATATTATTTTAATTATTTTTTGCCCGCTTATATAAATAAACATTTATTTCAAATCGGCATTAATGATTTTAAGCACAAACACCGAATGCGGCAGTTCAAACGAATGATAAATTTCGGAAGTAAGTGCTTCCATCACATCCTGATAATCACCAAATACCTGTGTACTCATGCCGTTGGTAAATGCTTCAATTTTATCGTGTTTTTTTAATCTGGAAATAAAGTCACGGATGGGTCCTTTAAATTCTTCCTTTAGCGGATAATAACTAATATCGACTGAGATTTTCATCGTTTTTTACATTTGGATGGCAAAAATACAACTCTAAGCCGAATCATAGATTTAATTATTACCTTTGGTTCAAAATTATACAATGAAGAAATCCATTATTATTCTGTTTTCCTTTACAATTCTTTTCGGCCTTACAAGCTGCCTTACAGTTGAAAAGAAAATTTATACCTTCGAATTAAAAGATAGCAATTCAGGCACTTTGACGATAAAATTCATCAATATTTTGTCCATGATGGATGACAGCACGGATATTTCCTCATCCGATTTTGACGAATTAAAATCAAAGTATATAGATGGAAATCAGATTGCCCAGGATTATGAAAATGCCGTTGTCAGAAGTAAGCGACTTTTTGAAGAAGACGGTACATTGTGCGGAGAAGTCATCATTGATTTTAATGACCTGAAGAGTGTAGGCTTGTTTCAATACGACTCGAAAAGCCCGTATATGTTTAACGTTTCTTCTTTTCTCGAAAGTGAAACGTATTTGAATTCAAATGGTGAATTTGGAGGTGATGTGATGCCCGTTGTTTTTTGGTCCAAATCTCTGAAAACACTAAACCTGACTACCTATGTGACCACTCCGGACGAAACAACTGTTAGTCTGCTGGCTCAATACAACAAATCGAATAAATAAAAGAAGGCATATTCCAGCCTTCCGAATGATTATTTACAAATTTAATAGTTCTGAAAAAAAGTTCAGGCAAATATTACTTTTAAAATCAATTATTTTCGTGGATTGTCGTCATCATCCGGGCCTCTTCCCTTAAAACCAGCTACTTTACGCATCAATTCAACCCGGAATTCCCGTTCCGATTCCATTAGAATTAAAATTTTCTGGGGAGATAGAACCCCTTTTAGTTTCGTGTTGAATTCTTTGTTTAAATCCAACATTTCCTGTTCATGATTTTCCTGCGCGGCAATAAAATCACTCGCATCTTTATCCGACATTTTTTTTATCTGGTCGGGACTGAAATCGTGCTTTTCACGAAATCCCTTTCTTTCCTGATCTACTTTTGCTTCGTGCTCGTTATAAAGTGGCCAGAATTTTTCGGCTTCAGCTGGTGAAAGATCTAATTTGTCTGTGATAAAGGCAATTTTATGTGCTTTTATCTTATCCTTGTTTTCATCAAAATTTTTCATTCCGGGATGCTGACCTTGCAGGCTTGATGACAAAAACATAACCAGAAAGAGTGTGGTTAATAAACCAATTTTTTTTCCAAGTTTTTTCATGTGATTGTATTAAAAGTTATTAATAATCAGAATTTAACGGGTCATCTGACAAATAATTAATTAATTGATCCTGGGGTACATTGATATCATTATCGATTTGGTTATCCAGGTATTGCTGTACACTGCTGTTATCTGCAGATGCATAAGCTTCAATGAGAAGGGAAACATCCATATTTTCAATCAATTCAGGGTTTTCATTCATCAGATCATTGAAAGTTATATCCGAAAGTAATGAAGTGTCATCCGTATTTTGTTTATGAAAAATAAAAATTGAAGCTACAATTATTATCGAAATTAAGGATAGAACCGCTGCATAAGCAGGCTTTTTTATCAGTTGAAAAGCCTTTACCCAGAAAGGTTCCTCTCTTTTTAATTCAATTCTTTCTGATATTTTTGTGGGTAAACTTTCAAAATACCCTTCAGGAACAATGAATGGATTTTCCTTTGAAATAAATGATAATCCGGAAATCACCTGATCTTCTTCATTCGCACTATCATATTTACTATTTTTCCTTTTCATTATCTGTTTGATTGTTTATCGTGATGAGGGTTTAATTTTGTTGTATATATTTTTCGATTTTTTTAACGGCATGATGGTACGATGCCTTTAATGCACCAACAGAAGTTCCAAGTATTTCAGACATTTCCTCATATTTCATTTCATCAAAATATTTCATATTAAAAACAAGTCGTTGTTTGTCAGGCAGCGTGAGAATGGCTTTTTGCAGTTTAAGCTGTACTTCATCACCCGTAAAAAAATTATCATCTACCAGCTTTAGCGTAAGTTGTTTTTCGACATCGACCCATGAGAAAAAAAATCGCTTTCGTTTATTTTTTAAAAAAGTTAGGGCTTCATTTGCTGCGATCCGGTATATCCAGGTATATAGTTTTGAGTCTTCACGAAAATTTGAAAGGTTCGACCAAACCTTGATGAACGTATCCTGCACCAAATCATCACAATCGTTATGATCAATCACAAGCCGCCTGATATGCCAGTAAACCTGTTTCTGATATTTTCGCACCAACAGGTTAAAACCATAATTCCTTGTGCCCGGATCACGAATGGCTTTTAAAATTTCTTTTTCGGAAACGGTATCCAATTTTCTGTTAATAAAAGTGCTAAAATAATCAGAATATAATGACTGATTAGACTTTCAAGGTTAGCTTTGGTTTAAGATAAATTTTTAAATATATTTGTGCGGTATTTAAAACTTTTAAATTTTAACTGCGTTTATAACAAAGGATTTGATAATTATTTGATTAATAATGAAAACACGCTGTACCTTCATTCTGTTATTATCCTTTCTGTTTTTTACTGTGAGCCAGGGTTTCGGACAGCAACAACAAATAAAAAAAGATACCCTTCAGGCCGGCGTGGATGATATTAATATGATACGCTATTTATCCGAAAAGAAATTGAAGTTTAATCTTGAAGTAGGGACAGTTTTTAGTACGGGTTTGGGTTCGGGAAACTATTTCAGCACATATGTAAGTCCGCATGTTGCTTATGCTCTGAGTCCAAGATTTAATCTGAACATCGGCACAACCATTATGAACGGGTTTCCGGTTAATCCTTATAGCCCTGCACATGATTATCCTCTTTACAATCCCCTCTCACCAGGAACTGTATCATTTGTTTACGTAGGAGGCGATTATAAAGTCAATGATAAATTGACACTTTCAGGGAATGTTTACAAAGAATTCAGTACGTTTAATAATCCAAATCAACTTCAAAAAGGATACAATTATAATGTTCAGGGAATGAGTATGGGTGTTGATTACAAAGTGGGAAAAAATGCTTTTATTCATGGACAAATCCAAATTTCAAATGATCGGAATCCTTATTTCAGCCATCCATTTTTAAATCCTGCGAATAATTTTGATCAATCCTTCATGCAATCGGATTGGCCCCTGTATTAATTCATTTTGGGATCTCAAAAATCAGTTGGACAATTCGCCTATTTCTAGTTTAAAAATGTAATTCTTAATTTTTCATGTTTAAACCTGTAATCAAAATGAATGCGAATCGTCACCTATTCAATCGTAATATTTATTATAATTGCAATTTCTTAAAACAAACGGATTAATTTCCACTATTTAATCAATTATTTTTTTGGAAACAGTACTATCAGTTGAAAACCTTTCTAAACATTACGGCAAAATAAATGCTGTGAAAGACCTGTCACTGAAAGTCGAAAAAGGCAATGTTTATGGAATTCTGGGACCAAACGGCAGTGGTAAAACGACTTCGCTTGGGATCATTCTCGGTGTGATCAATGCAAACAAAGGCGGCTATTCATGGTTTGGTAATCCAAATTCGAAGGCGGACAGGAAAAGAATTGGTGCTATACTTGAGCAACCACTATTTTATCCTTATCTCTCGGCAGAAAAAAATTTGCAGATCATTGCCAGTATCAAGGAAGTGAATTATTTATATATAGAAAAAGTTTTAAAAACCGTAGAGCTCGAAAAGCGGAAGGAATCCAAATTCAGAACTTTTTCATATGGAATGAAACAACGCTTAGCCATTGCTGCAGCACTTCTTGGAGAACCTGAAGTGTTGATTTTTGATGAACCAACCAATGGGCTGGATCCAAAAGGAATAGCTGAAATAAGGGATTTGATTATTGAAATTGCAGGCAGAGGGATCACGATCATTCTTGCCAGCCATTTGCTTGATGAAGTTCAGAAAACCTGTTCACATGTGGCGGTGCTTAAGGAAGGAAAAAAGTTGTTCGAAGGTAAGGTTAATGAGGTATTAATAAGTGCAGATACCATTGAAGTTGCAGCAGAAAATCAAGAAATTTTAGCATTTGCCATGAAGGAGTTTGATAAAGTGATTGATTTTCATCCTGAAAATGAACTTCTGATTGTAAAGCTTCAAGAAGACACTTCAATCCTGGATTTGAACCACTATCTTATTGGTAAAGGAATTACGGTCTCGCATCTGGCAAAAAGGAAAAGAAGTCTTGAATCCCAGTTTTTGGAATTACTAAAAGAAGCAGAATGATTCGTTTATTAAAAATTGAGCTACGCAAATATCTTAGTTATAAGGCATTCTGGTTGATGGTTATTTTTTATGCCTCACTAATCATATTCATGATATTCGGTATTCCGGGCCTTATTGATTACATTGCAGAAAAATCGGGTGAACCAACTAAATTCAGGGTTTTTAAAGCTATTGTGTTCAATTTCCCTGATATTTGGCAAAATATAACCTATGTTGCTAGTGCCCGATTTTTTATTAAAATCATTCTGGGTATAATTGTCATTATCATCATCACGAATGAATACCATTTTCTAACGATCAGGTCAAATATAATAAGCGGATTTAGCCGGAAGGATTTCCTGATGGCAAAAGTCCTTTTAATCGTCCTCTTAGCTCTGTTTTCAACGGTTATTATTTTCTTCTCCGGCCTTTATTTAGGTCTTGTTCATTCAATTTCGCATTCACTTGCGGATATTTTTGGAAAGACAATTTTTTTATTGGGCTATTTCATTGAAGTATTTACCTACTTGTTATTTTGCCTTTTTATAGGTCTATTGTTTAAGAGAACTGGGATTTCCATCATTGTTCATTTTGCCTATTTTATTGTTGAACCGATTCTCGATTACAAGTTAAGTGATAAACTGACTCCCTATTTACCGCTTAATGCCATGAATCATATTATTTACACACCAAACACTTCCCTGATCAAAGTTAAATCTCCGGGATTTAATTTTACATTTCAGGAATTCATTTCTGTTTCTGATGTAGGTATTTGTTTAGTTTACACCGCATTATTTATCTTTTTATCATATCTCGTTCTGCAAAGAAGGGATTTATAATAACTGCATCTCAAAATTTTCTATATTTGAGGTCTTGTTTTCCCTGATATAACATGCTGAAGTTTAACAGTTTCATATTTTTATTATTGATTCAAGTTCTTTTATTTTCTGCGGTTCAGGCAAAAATGGAGAATGATAGTTTATTGCATGAACTTTATACAACAAAACAGACTTCAGAAAAAATAAAAATTCTCGTACTATTAGCAAGCAGCTACACCAATTCTGAACCGGCTAAAGCCTTTGATTATGCAGAACAGGCAATGTTCCTTTCCGAATCCATTGGATTTGAGAAAGGAAAAGCAGATGCTAAATTATTAATGGGCTATTATTATAAGCATCAGCTTGATTATAATCAGGCACTTACCTTGATTAAAGAATCACTTGATAACTATAAAGAAATCGATGATAAATTTGGTATAGCCAAATCAAATCTTGAACTCGGGAAATTATACCAGAAAAAGTTCGAATATGATAAGTCACTGGATGTATTGTTTAAAGCGATGGAAATTTTTACGGATTTAAATAAAAATGCAGAATTAGCAGAAACTTATAATTATATCGGGGGGACATATTACGATGAGGGAAAGTTTGATAATGCAGAAGATTACTATCAAAAAAGTTTGAAAATTTTTGAAAATGTTGGAAATGCGGCTGGTTCAGCCTCTCTCTTCAATAATATCGGTGAAATTTACAGAAAGAAAGGTCATTCGCAGGATGCTTTACATTTTTATCGAAAGTCAGTAGCTCTTAATAATAAAATTCAGAATAAAGACAATCTTGCTATTAACTTCGATAACATGGGTAATACTTTTATCGACCAGCTCGAATTCGATTCAGCAGCCTTTTATCTTCGCAAAAGCCTTGCTATTGGCGTAGAAATAGATGAGAAAGAAAGGATTTCAGCGGCTTATATGAGCCTTGGCAGACTATATTTAAGGTTGAATGAAATTAAAGCTAGTGAAAAATATTTTGATTCCGGAATTTTCCTCGCTAAAAAAATCCCAGACTATATTCTCATCCGCGAAGCTGCCTCAGGCTTGAGTGAAATTTATGAAAAAGAAAAACTCTATAAAGAAGCTTATGATTACCATCTTTTACTCAAACAAATTGAAGATAGTATTTTCAACATTCGAAGCCTTGAAAAAATCACCAGTAGTGAAATGAAACTTCTGTTTGAGCAGGAACACAAGCTGAACATGTTGAACCGACAAAAAGTTGTTTTAAAATATTTTATTATTGCTGCAGGACTTATTAGTATTTTGCTTCTTTTTATTATGCTTTATGAGCGTCAAAAACTAAAAATAAAGCGAGCAAAAATTACGGAAGAAAATTTAATGCTCGAAAAAAAACAATTAAAAGAACAGATAGATTATAAAAACCGGGAGCTTGCAACCAATGTAGTGTACCTGGTTAAAAAGAATGAGCTTATTAATTTTATAAGTGAAAAATTATTAAGGGAAAAATCAAAGTTTAAAAAAGAAAATCAACCACATATTGATTCCATAATTCTTAGTCTTCAGGAAAGTAAAGACATAAATATTTGGAAAGATTTTGAGAATCGCTTCAAAGAGGTGCATGAAGAATTTTATAACAAGCTGATTTTTAGACATCCGAATCTAACTGAAAATGAGAAAAAACTTTGTGCATTACTCAGGCTCAATATGACAACGAAGGAAATAGCTGCGATTACACATCAAAATCCTAACAGTATTGAAGTTGCCAGGACAAGGTTAAGAAAAAAACTGGATTTATCAAACACAGAAATTAATTTGCTGAATTATTTATCGAATTTATAAATGGGCCGAATTATTGCTATATTAGCGTTGTATTTTTCATTTTGTGTGAATAGTAATGCACAAGACCAGCATTTTGTTGACAGCCTTACCAATTTGCTCAATGGGAATTTATCGGATACCATGAGAATCAACTTATTAAATAAAATTGCATCGGATTATTTTTATATTAACCCAGAAAAAATTAATGACTTTGCCAATGAAGCATTGAAAAAAAGTGAGAAAATAAATTATAAAAAAGGAATTGCTCAATCATTTAATAACCTGGGAATTTACTACCGTACCAAAGGTGTCTATGACCTGGCAATCGATTATTCGTTTAACAGTCTTTCCATAATGGAAAATATAAAGGATTATCAGGGCATCGCAAGATGTTATAACCTGATTGGAATTATTTATTATTATTTAGAGAATTATGATCTGAGCCTCGAATATTATAGCAAGGCTTTAGTGCTCAATAAGGAGCAAAACGACTCCCGTTGGATTGCCGGAAATTATAATAATATTGGAATGATTTATGAAAAAAAGAGTGATTACAAAAAAGCATTGGAGTTTTACTTTAAAGCACTCGAAGCTAATATAGATCTAAACAACAAAAACTGGATTGCAACCAATTATGGCAACATCGGAAGTCTGTACCTTGAAATGCACAACGATAAGAGTATCGAATTTTTTAATAAAAGACTGGAAATAAACATTGAGCAAGATGATTTAGCTGGTACTACGAGGGCCAAATATCTGATTGGCAAATATTTCATTTCGAAGCAAAAATATGATTCAGCTGTAATTTACTTATTGAGCAGTTATGCTTTAGCAGACAGTTTGGGATCTTTATTAAACTTAAGTAACTCATCTCAAGAATTAAGTAAAGCCTATGCAGGGATGAATAATTATAAAATGGCATTATATTATAATAAAATTTATAAAAAATACAGCGACAGTCTTAATATTCAAGATAATGCCCAGAAAATTACCCGGATTGAAATGCAATACAAATACCGTAAGGATGAGCAATTAAACGACTTACAATATCAGCAAGCCAAATTAATATTAATTAGTTTTGCAGTAGGCTTGTTTTTACTTGTCATTGCAATCCTGCTTATATTTAATAAACAAAGGTCAAGAATTAAGCAGCACAGTATGGAACAAAAAAAACTGGGGATTGAAAAAAAACTACTAGAAGAAGAATTACTTTTCAAAGACCAACTTCTAAAAGACAATATTAACTATTTATTAAGCAAAAATGAATTAATAACCTCAGTTAGTGAGAAACTAATATCTAAAAAGTCAAATTTCAAAAAAGAAAACCATAAAATTATCGATGATATATTCCAGGAGCTGCAGGCAGGCATCTCTGGCGAAGCCTGGGAAGAATTTGAAATTCGATTCAACCAGGTTCATACCGATTTTTATAAAAATTTAAATACCGAATATCCCCATCTCTCATCCAATGACAAGAAATTATGTGCTTTTTTGCGACTTGGTATGGCCACTAAAGAAATATCTTCTATCATGAATCTTCCTGTAAGCAGTGTTGAGACAGCCAGAACACGCCTTAGAAAAAAATTAAACCTCATGAATACGAAAACAAATTTGACGGAATTTCTTTCTAAATTTTAATTTTATCTTATCTCCTTATTTACTATTATTTAGATAACTATGTATGACTAATGTCATACTTAATTTTCAAGGTTGTATTGCTTTTATAGGGGTGAGAAATCGCATGGTATTGAATTTGTAATGTGGATTTATTTGGCTGGTTTAATAATTCGTTAAATATTTGCAGTGCATTTGAAAATTAGTTATTATGAAAAGTGATAAAAGAACGTTAGAAATCAAAAACAATGATGATGAAATTCAATATTATATCAATCGAAAAAAGGAGGAAAATATAGCGCTAAAAAAACTTTTATCCGCTTTAGAAAACGCGAAGAAAAATGCAACTTTAAAGAACAAAGATTGATTTGTTAGTATAAACTTAATCAAGTGTATGGGAGAAATAGACTCTGTAATGTTTCTTAAAAGTGATAAACGGTCGCAAGATCTTTTATACAAATATTTTGCACCCAAAATGTACGGGATTTGCTTACGGTTTTCCGGAAATGCAATGGAGGCTGATGATATTCTTCAGGAAGGATTTATCAAGGTTTTTACAAAATTAAAAGATTTTAGAAACGAAGGTTCTCTGGAAGGATGGATTAGAAGAACCATTATCAATACTGCGATAAATTCATACAGAAAAAATTTAAAGTATTCGAAGTTTAATGATATTGAAGGCGTTGAAATTCCGGAATTGAATGAAGAGAATGTTTATGATAAATTATCAAAAGAAGAATTAGTTGACCTTATCAGGGAATTACCCAATGGATACAGGACGGTATTTAATTTAAATGTGATTGAGGGTTATACGCACAGAGAAATTGGAGAAATGCTTAAAATTTCTGACAATACCTCCAAATCACAACTGACAAGAGCCAGAAATATATTGAAAAAGAAGATTGCTTTGCGGATGAAAGAAAAAATTAAAGTCCCGTTCAGCAACTTTAGAATAGTCAAAAACGATATACAACAAGAAGAACGTGAAATTGCGCAAGAATATTCAAAAGCAATTTGATATTATTATCAATAAATATTTATAAAAAATATAGTTAGTTCCATCAAACATTTTTAATTGTTCAAGCGTTATTTAAATAGTATAAAATAAAATTTTAAAGTTTGGATTTGTTTAGGGTTGAAAAAAATTAAGCGTTTTGATAAAGAACTTGTTCATTGAATAACGAAATAAAGTAAGGTGTCTTTCCTTAATTGGTTTTGGTTAATAATTAGGTTTATTCTTTTCCTTTCTATAATTGCCTTACTTTTAAACCGATGGGGTGTAAAAGCCTCATCGGTTTTTTTATTGCCTGCCCCTTAAAATTTGAATTACTTTGTGATCAATAAAATTGGATTTTTAATACTGTCCTTTTGCACTAATCTGGAAATATAATTATTCACACTTTTGTATATCTGTTTATCAACGTTCAGAATCTGTCGATATGAAATATAAATCGTTCATCTTGCTATTTCTGGCCGCACTTATTTGGGGATTAGCCTTTGTAGCCCAAAAGACAGGCATGAAATATATAGGTCCCTTTACCTTTAATGGTATCCGTTTCATTCTCGGGAGTATTTCATTATTACCCTTGACATTTATTCCAAAAAAGAGTTCTCCTCAAAATAATAAAAAATCATCAAAATTATTGATCACGGGTGGTTTGTTGGCTGGAATCGTCCTATTTGCCGGGGCTTCATTACAACAAATTGGAATTCTAAAATCTACTGCCGGTAATGCAGGTTTTATTACATCTTTATATGTCATATTTGTACCGATTCTTGGCTTGATTTGGAAACAGAAAACAACAATTTTGCTTTGGACTGGAGCTACATTGGCAATAACCGGATTATTTTTTTTAACAAATACAAAGAATTTCCATTTTTCAGAAGGTGACGGGCTTGTGTTAGTTTGTGCATTTTTCTTCGCTTTTCATGTTTTAATTATTGGTTGGCTATCACCCAAAACAGATGCGTTGCTACTTTCTACATTTCAATTTGCCATTTGCGGATTTTTAAGTTTTGTCGTTGCAATTTTCACGGAAGAAATAAGCTGGAGCAGCATTTTGAATGCTTTTATTCCTTTGGTCTACGGAGGAATCATGTCAGTGGGTGTGGCATTTACCTTTCAAGTTGTAGCTCAAAAGAATGTTTCGCCTGCATATGCAGCTATCATTTTAAGTCTTGAATCTTTGTTTGCTGCTATAGGTGGTTGGATTATTTTGGGAGAAACATTTACTCAAAAAGGCTTATTCGGCGCTGCTTTAATACTGAGTGGTGTTATTATTTCACAATTAAAGCCAGCTTCTGAGCGTGTTGAATAATAAAAAAAATCCTCTCGCCGAAGAGCAGCGAGGTAATAATATGAATTTTTTTAATTTATCTATTCGCTGCAAGCAGTGGGTAATTTAACCCGGAGATCCCGATACACTGCGTTATCGGGATCAGTTCGACTTAGTAATTTCAGTTCACTATCGTTTCTGAAATCACAGTCTTACTGATTTAAAAAGCTAATTAAATAAAAAAATATTGTAAAATTTGCATTTATACTTTTACATTTCATGGCAATTCGAGATGACCGGATAAAAGGAATAGTATTAATCTCCATTACTACGCTGCTTTGGGGGTTTTTGGCAATTGCCCTGAAAATGGCTACCAATAAACTGGATCCGATTACGATTACCTGGTTCCGGTTTACGGTTTCATTCATTATCCTTTTCATCTATTACATTTTTACGAACCGTACCTATTTAAAAATACTTTGGAACCCGCCACGGTTTCTTGTTATTGCAGCGCTTGGTCTTGGACTTAATTACATTGGTTTTCTTTATGGTGTTAAGCTTACAACACCGGGAAATGCCCAGATCATTATGCAACTAGGTCCTATTTCTCTTGGGCTGGTCGGATTATTTTTTTTTAAGGAATCGATTAGTCGCAGGCAGGCCTTGGGTTTTTTAGTAGCAGGGGTCGGCTTATTCCTTTTTTATGAGGATAACATTATACATCTTGCTGGGAAAGAAGAAATCTATAATATGGGTGTTCTTTGGATCATTGTAGCAGCAATTGCATGGGTTGTTTATGCAGCATTCATTAAAATTCTGGTCAAATCCATACCAGCCATGCAATTAAATCTGTTTTTGTTCGGATTGCCGGTTGTGTTGTTTTTGCCTTTTATTAGTCCAGCCTCGCTTTCTGGTTTGTCAGGCTCTGATTGGGGATTGATGATTTTTTTAGGATTAAATACCATAATTCCATACTCCTTTCTTGTAATAGCTTTTAAATACCTTGAAGCGAATAAAATAAGTATTATAATTACAATGAACCCACTAATTACGTTTATCACGATGGGTTTCCTCACCTATTTCAATATTCACTGGATTGAACCTGAAGTACTGTCGTTTAAAGGAATTATTGCAGCTTTGGTTGTAGTTGCCGGTGCAATTATGGCAGTTGCATTTGCAAAGCCTGCGAAGAAAAAAGAAATAACAGAATTAATTACAAAACTTTAATAATTGAATCGAAATCAAAATAAAGAAGCATTTCTCTTCCCAAAACCGCCTAAAAGCTGGCTGCGGATTAAAACAATTGATATGCATACAGGCGGAGAACCGTTGAGAATTATAATTGAAGGACTTCCTGAAATAAAAGGAAAGACAATCCTTGAAAAAAGAAAGTTTTTTAAGGAGAATTACGACCATCTCCGGACAGGTTTACTATTCGAGCCAAGAGGACATGCGGATATGTATGGAGCAATCATTACTGAACCCTGCACTGACGACGGGGATTTTGGAGTGTTTTTTATTCATAATGAAGGATACAGTACCATGTGCGGCCATGCCATAATCGCTCTTGCAAAGCTTTTTTTTGAAAGCGGTATGAGTTCAAAAATTAATCCTGAAAAGAAGTTGTTGATCGATGCTCCCGCTGGAAGAGTAGTTGCTTCTGCCCACTTTAAAAAGGGAAAAGTTACGAGTACTTCCTTCCTGAATGTCCCATCTTTTGTTCTTCTGAAAAACGAACAAATAAAGGTGAAAGGGATCGGTAATGTAAAATTCGATATTGCCTTCGGAGGAGCATTTTATGCATGTTGTGATGCAGCCGAACTTGGATTAAATCTCGACCCTTCCGATTACTACAAACTAATTGACTTCGGTAAAAGGATTAAGCAAGCTATTTCTGAGAAATTTATCATTTCACACCCCTTTGAAAATGATCTGAGCTTTTTGTATGGAACCATATTTGTCGGTCTGGCAAATCATAAAGCACATCACAGCAGGAATGTTTGTGTTTTTGCCGATGGCGAAGTCGATCGATCAGCAACCGGGACAGGTGTAAGCGCCCGGGCTGCACTGCACTTCTATAAAGGAGAAATGAAGGCTGGAAAAGAATATGTTATTGAAAGTATTATCGGAACAACAATGACCATAAAAATTACCGAATCTCTTCACTACGGAAATTATGAAGCCGTAATTCCTGAAGTTTCAGGAAGTTCCAGTATTACAGGTGAAAATACATTTTATTTTGATCCCGATGATCCGCTAAAAAACGGATTTATTTTACGTTAACATTTAAAATCAGAAAATGATGATAAAAAAGACTTTTTACAGTTTTATCTTCACGCTGCTTGTTGTTTCCGGGTTTTCACAATCGCTGGAGGAACGGCTGGATTCACTTTCAGGCATTTATTCCTTTACCTTTCAGAAATTAAATACTGAATCGTTTTTCTCTGAGAAGTATTTACTGAAAATTCAACAACCCCTCGATTATAAAAATATTTCCGGACAAACATTTACCCAGCGTGTTTTTTTAGCCCATAAAGACTTTGACAAGCCCGTAGTTTTCATTACGGAAGGATATGCGGCAGATTATGCTGCCAATCCAAAGTATATAAACGAATTAAGTGAAATTCTGGATGCAAATCAGGTTTGCGTTGAACACAGGTATTTTGGTGAATCGATTCCGGATCCTCTGAACTGGAATGATTTGACTGTTTATAATGCAGCTTCCGATCATCACCGGGTCATTGAATTATTAAAAAATATTTACCGGGGAAGATGGATTAGCACAGGGATTAGCAAGGGAGGACAAACAGCCATGTATCACAGGTTTTATTATCCTGATGATGTAGACGCAAGCGTGGGATATGTTTGTCCATTGAATTTTTCAGTTGAAGATAAAAGAGTTTATTCGTTTTTAAAAAATGTCGGGGATTCCTTGACCAGAAATAAAATTCTTCAGTATCAGATCGAATTGCTAAAAAATAAAGACAAATATCTTCCTGAGTTTCAAAAATTAGCAAACGAAAGAAATCTTACGTATAAAATTGGATTGGAAAAAGCCTTTGAACTGACCGTGTTCGAGTATTCATTTTCTTTCTGGCAATGGGGAACTGTTGATTCAGAATCGATTCCCGGTTCAAAATCTGCACCTGAAGAATTGATACATCATCTTGATCAGGTAGTAAATATTGATTGGGTCTCTGATGAGGGAATTCAGAAAATGCGGCCTTTTTTTTACCAGGCACTTACCGAAATCGGATTTTATGGATACGACATCTCTCCATTTAAAGGGCTAGTAAGTTATACATCAAATCCTACATTTGAATTCACAGCCCCGGAAGGAGTTGATGTTACCTATAATCCTGTTCCAATGGATAAGGTCGATTATTTTGTGCGGCATGTGGCTGAAAATATGATTTTTATTTACGGGGAATTTGATCCGTGGTCGTCCACCGCTGTGCAACTAACCTATAATACCAATCCCATTGAAATCGTGAAACCCGGAGGAAATCACCTGACCCGGATTATGAACCTGCCTGCAGATCAAAGGTCCGAAGTAATTACAACATTAGAAAAATGGCTTGGAATCGGGCATTAAACCGCCTGAAGAATTTCAGAAAGTTTATCAATATCAATAGGTTTGGTTAAATAGTTATCCATACCCGCTTTATAGCATTTCAGTTCATATTCCTTTAGTGCATGAGCTGTGAGGGCAATGATCGGTATATTTGGGTTTCTTATACCGTCATATCCATTCCGTATCGCTTCGGTGGCTTCAAAACCATCCATTTCAGGCATTTCAATGTCCATTAAAACGACGTCAAAATCTTCTTCAGCAAGAATTCCCAGGGCAATTTTGCCATTAGAGGCTACTTTCGACGTATGACCCAGCCGGCTAAGAAATGCCATTACGACCTGCGAATTCAGCAAATTGTCTTCTGCAATCAAAATATGCAGCGGTTTGCTTTCTTTAAATATTGGAATATTCGTTTTATCAGATTTCTTTGTATCCGATTTCAGTATAACTGAAACAACAAATTTACTCCCCTGTCCTTTTTCACTTTCAACTGTAATTTTACCACCCATCAATTCAACGAAATATTTGCTGATTGTCAAACCCAGTCCGGCTCCACCAAACCGTCGGTTTGGAGAACTATCGACCTGTGTGAAATCCATAAAGATCAGTTTTTGCTTGAGTTTTGAAATGCCAATGCCGGTATCTGTTACGGAAAATATTAATTTTAAATCGTCTTCTTCATTGTTAATCATTTCCTGGTTAACATCAACTCTGACGTCACCGGTATCCGTAAATTTTACAGCATTTCCTATTAAATTATACAGGACCTGGCGAACAGCGTCTGCATCCCCTATCGCATAATCAGGAATTTGCGGATCAATGTTATGGGTAAGATTGATCCCTTTTGTTTTGGTATCGAGGTAAAATGCGTTCAAAACTGAGAGGATCAATTTCTTGATTTCAAAAGAAGCAATCTTCAGTTCCATTTTACCGCTTTCAATTTGTGAGAAATCTAAAATATCTTTAATCAATCCCAACAGATGTTCTGAAGAGTCTTTCACCCTCATCAGGTTTTCCTGGTGTTTGGGATCAATATCCGATTTGATTGTCAGATCGCAAAACCCAATGATGGCATTTACCGGCGTTCGCACTTCATGACTGATGGTTGCAAGGAAACGGTTCTTGGTATCATTCGCAATTTCAGCCTGTTCCTGAGCGATCCGTCGTTGTTCATTTTCTTCACGCAACCGGAGAGTACGCTCCTCAACTCTTTTTTCAAGTTCAGTATTCAAAACCGTCAGTTCTTTGTTAACTTTTAATTTCATCTTATACCTGTTCCACAGGATAAATAGCAGCAGAATAGCCAGCAAGGTTATAAAAATGATAAAATTGCGGATATTGCGCTCTCGCGCTAAAACTAAATCCGTATCTTTTTCCTTGATCGTATTTTCCTGCTCCTTTTCCTTAATATCACTTTTAAGCTGAATTATTGAAATTTTATTGCTTGCTTCCTGATCAATTATTGAGTCTTTCAATTCTGAAAATTCAGTATAATACTCAAGGGCCTTTTTATAATCTGCCAGTAAAATATATGTTTGTGACAACTGGTCAAGGGTTTCTCTCTTTATTTTGAGTAAATGAATTTCATCAGCCAAATCTTTACTTTCATTGAAATATTGAATGGCCTGGGATAAATTGGCTGATTCCTTATAGGAAATTCCAATATTCTTCAGGGTAACAGCAATTATATTTTTATCGCCCAGTTTACGCCCTAAATCAAGAGATTGAAAATAATAATCAAGTGCCTTTTCATAATCTCCCTTTTCGCGGTAAACATTACCGATATTATTTATAATCCCGGTTGGAGGATCACCCTTAAAATCATCTTGTTTTGCAATTTCAAGGGCATCTTCATAAAATTTCAGTGCCTTATCATTTTCACCATCATACCAATAAACATTACCGATCGAAACAAGAGCATTTACAATATTTGTAAAATCCTTATTTCTTTTGGAAATATCCATTGCTTTTTTATAGTAATCAAGGGCAATACCTGTTTTTCCAAGATTTCTATAAATAACACCTGTATTAATCATGGAAGTAGCAATCCCCGACATATTGCCCATTTCGTCATAAATTGAAATTGCATCGAGATGATAGTTTAATGCTGTGTCAAAATCACCCATGAATCTATAAATAATGCCAATGCTGTTATAACTTTTTGCAATGCCATCCTTGTCATCAAGTTGCCTATAAATCTCCAATGCTCGCAGAAAATAATTCAGGGATTTACTATTTTCACCTTCCATACGGTAACCATCTGCAATATTGTATAAAGATGATGCTTTTCTTAAAGGATCATCCACAGAATCAGAAATTTGGAGGGCCTCTTGCGCAAGTTTTATAGATTGAGCCGGTTGCTGATAAATATATGCATTTGATAGTTGGTTTAAAAGATCAATTTTATCAAAACCTTCTGATGTTTCAAGTTTTATTTTCAACGAGTCAATTAACTCGCCCTTTGCATATGTTGATTGGCATAGCAATAAAATAAAGATATACGTATAAAGGAGTTTGATTAGTTTCAACTGTTCAAGTATTTAACTTAATTCTGTTTGCTTTTTTTCGTACATAAAATTAGAAAATTTTAAAGTATACGGATACCGAAATTTTTTGTTTGCTAAAGAAGTCAATTTTATTCAATATTTTATACCTACTCATCTTTTTAAAAATTATATTATTTTAATACCTTTGCGGCGATTTTAAAAACAAGGTCCCGTAGCTCAGTTGGATAGAGCAACAGCCTTCTAAGCTGTGGGTCGCGCGTTCGAGTCGCGCCGGGATCACGTCAGGGATAACTGCTTAACGTTCATGCATTATCCTTTTTTTATTTTCACCTTCCGATTGGTTTGAATTGCCTGCTGTTGCTGATTAAGGTCAATGCACACCGGCATATACGATCATCGCTAATCCTGCAATAAATAAAAAGAACATAAAACCAAGGTAATAATTTGTAATCTTCGCCGCATTTTTAAACTCATGCCAGACAAATACACCCCACAATGCCGCAACCATAGTGGCTCCCTGGCCCAATCCGTAAGAAATAGCATATCCTGCTTTTCCTGCAGCTATAATATTCAAGGACATCCCGATACACCAGATTAGGCCACCCAGAATACCAACAAGATGAATTTTTAATGTACCCGACAAATATTGCTTATAGTTCACTGCTTTCCCTTCCACCGGCCGGTACATAAATATAGTATTAATCAGAAAATTGCTCAGGAAGATTCCCAGCGAAAAGAATACCAGGGCTGTATACGGCGTGAGTTTACCGGGTTCCGGAAACATTAAATCGGTGGTGATTGATTTTGCGACATAGCGATAAAAAACTGACATGAGCAATCCGGCAGCAACGGATATAATCAGTCCTTTCGTAACAGGCTTTTGCTGATCCCCGGCTTGTTTCCTGTAGGCGAAAGCATCCAAAACAATAGCAATTACGATTAGGATTACACCAGCAAATAAAAAAACCGGATTACCATGCGGAGTATAGAAATAGTTTACAACAACACCAAGTACTAATGCAATTCCGATACCTACAGGAAAAGCAATGGCCAAACCAGCGATCGAAATAGCCGCCGCCAGTAAAATATTGGCTAAATTGAAAATTACCCCACCTATGAAGGCATTCACAAGGTTGATGGTATCTGCCTGCCTCCAATCCATCAGGAAACTTCTGCCATTTTCTCCTATGCTGCCCATTGTAAAGGCAAACAAAAACGAGGTTAGCAAAATGCCAATAACATAATCCCAGTAAAAAAGCTCGAACCGCCAGGTTTTACCGGCTAACTTTTGTGTATTGGCCCACGATCCCCAGCAAAGCATGGTGATAACCGTGAATATGACAGCCACTGAATAATTGGGTACGGTATACATTTGCTATTTGTTTTTGTAAATGGATTTTATTTTATTTCATTCCGGTAAGGTGCAGAATTTTGTGCACCCAGCCGTGTTACAGAAATTGCTGCTGCAGAATTCGCAAATAAAATGGCATCTTCAAATGACCGATTTTCTCCAAGTGCCACTGCCAGTGCACCGTTAAACACATCACCCGCAGCAGTCGTATCAACCGCAACGACTTTTGGTGCCGGGACTATAGCATGTTTATCCTTATTACAGTAATAAGCTCCCGATGATCCCATCGTTATGATGATATGTTGGACCCCTTTGTTTAATAGAGAGGAACTGGCTTTAAAGGCACTTTTCTCATCCGTCACTTTAATCCCTGTAAGAATTTCTGTCTCCGTTTCATTGGGTGTAACCAGCAAATATATCTTTCAGCATTTTATCCGGCAATTTAAGCGCAGGGGCAGGATTTAAGATTATATGTTTACCTAATTTATGGGATAACCGAATGCAATGCTGAACCGTTTCCAATGGTACTTCAAGCTGCATCAGAATAATTTCTGCCTGCCTGAAATAAATTTCTGATTGATTGATTTCTTCAACAGTAAGGTGGGCATTGGCACCCGACGCCACAGCAATGATGTTTTCACCATTTTTATCGACCATGATCAGACCAACACCGGTCGGATTGATTGTATCAGTATAAACACTTTTGTCAGAAATGCCTTCCTTTCTGAATCCTTCCTTAGCTTTTTTACCGAAAATATCTTTCCCGACTTTTGTAATGAAAACAACATTACCGCCAAGTCTTGCCGCCGCAACAGCCTGATTGGCACCTTTTCCTCCGGGGTTCATCAGAAATGTTCCACCAATAATGGTTTCACCCGGTTTAGGAAGCCTTTCCGATTTTATAACCATATCGGTGTTGGTGCTTCCGATTACAAGGATAAGAGGTCTCATTTTTTATTTTTTTCGCGAGTTTCTAACAAAATCTTTTAAAATTTCGACTTACTAAAAGTAGTAAAAAAACTGAAAATTGATAGTGAACAATTCAAAGGGATATTTACAGGGGAATTTGCTACTAATCAGTGACTAAAGTTTAGGGGGCTTAAATGCCTAAAGTTAACCGTCTCTGAATTTTGAAAGAGAACCAAAAAATTTCATTTTGTAACTTTTCTTTTTCAAACACTGAATTTTAAATAAATTCACCAGTTATCTCTATTAAAAATCTATTTGGATGTTTCTTTACATTTTAAATACTTAAAACTTAAGGCATTTTAAGTACTGATTAGTTACTGGAATTTAATTACACACCTGATTCTTTGATGCAGGGTTATAATTACTGCCTTTTTTGGTTTACCTTTGCAAACCTGTGCAACGAAATGTTGAGCAGAAATGTCATTGCTTTTGTACTGTCTTTTTAAACTATTAATTTTTATTTTATCTGCATTTAATCTTTTTTCGATGAAATTCTCAAAACGACTTCTGTCTGTCTCTGTAATCGCTGTTTTTTCACTTATTCTTATAAGCTGGGGATCAACGGGTCACTACAAAATCAATTATGCCTCTTCTCTATCATTTAATCAGGAAATGATGCAATTTTATGCATGGTCGGTTATACTTGCTAATCATGCTTCGGATGCAGATTACAGAAAAGATACGGATCCCACGGAAGCGCCGAAACACTACATAGATATTGATAATTATCCCGAATTTGTCGCTACAGGCAGAATTCCTCAAACACTCGATTCTGTGATCGCCCTGCATAGCTATTCATTTGTTTACGACCAGGGCATTCTTCCATGGGCAACGCAAATTACTTTCGATTCATTAAAAAATTGCTTTGAGCGGAATGACTGGGATAAAGCTGTTCTTTTTGCTGCTGATCTTGGTCATTATGTTGGAGACGGACACATGCCTCTGCATATTACCAAAAATTACAACGGCCAGATGTCAGGAAATAATGGCATTCATTCGCGGTACGAATCCACCATGATCAATGACCACATAAATGAAATCACATATACCGGTGAATCAATCGGAGTGATATCCAACGTAAGCGATTATGTATTTGATTATTTATATGCGAATTATGTGTATGTCGATTCAGTATTGGCAGCCGATGACTACGCAAAAAGCATATCAGGCAATACCAATTCGAGCGAGCAGTTGACAATGGT
>CAVXGA010000019.1:0-91430 GCA_963761195.1 uncultured Bacteroidales bacterium | reverse complement strand
ACCAACAAGGCGAAGAAAAAACAGCGACAACGAAAATGAGAGACAAAATGGTTTGAGAATGAAAAAAGAAATGACAATGAAAGAAAAAAGATTTAGTTTTTTTGCCGACCCGCAAGAAAGAAAAGCGGAAAGCCGACCCACATTTGGCACATTGCCTTTTGCCCGAAACACAAGCCAACGCTTCGCAAAAGTCAAAGAGCCAAATTACCACCCCCGCAATTTTTAAAATAATCAATAAAATTAATATTATGCGAAAAGAAGTATTGTTAAAATGGCTCACAGAGCTTGAAAAAACAGAAAAAGAACAAATTGATACTTTTGACAAGTATCAAAAAGAACATCCCGAACTTATTGAATGGAATAAGTTTTTTGAACGTTTAAAAGAGGAATTTAAATGCGAGATGCAGAAAGAAAAACTACGCATTACCAAATTGTTAAATCAAATAAAATAAAAAATGGAGGTACAAATGGAAAAAGTTTTAACTGAAAAATTTAATCAGGGTAAATTGACGGTATGGTTTATTATTGACAACATCCGTCATTATGATGAAAACAAAAAAATAATTGAAAAGGAAGATGAATTTATTTGTTTTTTTAATTTCAAAGAGCCGACAATTTTTCTCTTAGGAGAAATTGTTAAAACCCCAACTGGTAAAATTGCAGTATTTAAAAATGCAAACAACGCATTAAACGCTGCATTAAATTATGTAAAAACAAAATTTGATTTACAGGACTAATCTTGTAAACTAAATCTAAATAGGAAAATCATGAAAAAATTCATCTTACTTTTTTTTAGTTTAATAATATTATCGCTACCAACTTATGCCCAAAAGCAATTTGCTTACCAGGTTGAATGTATTTCCGTTGAAAATAGTGGTTCTGTCACAATTAAAATTTGGAATACTAATAAGGGCAAAAAGTATTCTCAGTTGCAAGCACGTAAAGATGCGGTTCACGCTATATTATTTTCAGGTTTGTCAGGTAGTAATGGATGTGTAACACAAAAACCGTTACTTTCTACTCCTGAATCAATAGAAGCATTTAAAAAGATTGAGAATGACTTTTTTTCTAAGAATGGAGAATGGAGCAAATATACACGAGAAGCTAGTGTAGCTACTACATTACCACAGCAGATAGGAGACAAAAAATGGAAAGTCTATCAGGTTTCTATTTCAAAAGATTTACTTCGAAAATATCTCGAAGAACAGAAAATTATTAAATCACTAAATAGCGGATTTTAAAACAATTATTATGAAAATAACAATTTTAACATTAATAGGATTACTTGTTACAGTAATTGTTTTCGGACAGGCAAAAAAGCCAACATTAATGATACTTCCAAGTGATAACTGGTGTACGCAAAGGTATTTTGTGACCGAGTTTGACAATCAAGGCACAAAGCAAAGTGTTCCAAATTACAAACAGGCTTTTCAAGAAGATACGGAACTTGGACAAGTAATAAGTAAAATTGGAGCTTTGATGATCGACAAAGGATTTCCGTTGAAGGATGCAGAGCAAGAATTAAAAGCAATAGAAACAAGGAATGCAGAAGATAATATGACTTCAAGCAAAACAAGTGGATCATCTATTTCTGAAAGTCCCTTGGATATTTTGAAGAAAAGAGCTAAAGCTGACATCATTGTTCAAATTTGGTGGAAAGTCAATAAAGAAGGTGATCAAAAATCGGTTTCATTCATTTTGGAAGCTTTTGATGCATATACAAGTAAAAGAATTGCATCATCATCAGGAAATGGTTCTCCTTCAAATGAAATTATTCCTGTTCAACTCGAAAAAGCCATCCTTGCCAATATAGATCCATTTGCTGCTCAGTTGCAAACACATTTTGATGATATGTTTACTAATGGCAGAGAAGTAATATTGTCAATTAAAATATGGGATAGTTGGGAAAATGATCTCGAAACAGAATATAATGGAGAAGAATTAACTGACATAATTAAAACCTGGATGGATAATAATACTGTTAAAGGGAGATACAATATGACTGATGCCACTGAAAATGTAATCCGATTTGAGCAAGTAAGGATTCCTATTTACGATGATGATAACAGAGCAGTCGATGCACGAGAATTTACTAAAGGTTTAAGAAAGTACTTAAAAGCTGAACCCTACCTTATTGAATCTAAACTTATGACAAGAGGACTGGGAGAAGCAATAATTGTTTTAGGAGAAAAATAGTAAGACTATGAAAACACAACATCTTTTAATAATTGTTGGATTGATCTTGATAAATATTAAGTCATATTCACAAAGCACGCCAAATCTGGATGATTTTGGCAGGATAGTTTTGAATACATATCTGCCCGAACAAATGGATATTCCCTCAGAATCAAAAAAACTGCTTGATACAAAATTAAATCAGGTAGCCTCAAATTATGGAATGGGTGGTAGTTCAGCAAATCCAAGGTTTATTATAACAGCATCAATTAATGTTGGGACCAAAGATATAATTGCCGGACCTCCTCAAATGATTGCACAAAATTTAGATGTTATCATATTTATTGGTGATGCTCTTGAAAACAAAATTTTTTGTAATACCACATTATCATTAAAAGGAGTTGGAACAAATGAAAATAAAGCTTTTATCGATGCATTAAAGAAAATAAATCCTAAAAATAAAGTTTTGGCATCTCTTATTGAAGAAGGTAAAACAAAGATTGTAACATATTTTAATACTCAATGTGATTTTACTATAAAAGAAGCAATTACACTTAAAGAACAAGGAAAATATGAAGAAGCAATTTACAAACTTTCCTTAGTGCCCGAAGTATGTCAGGATTGTTATTTTAAATGTCTTGATACATTACTCTATGTTTATCAGGAAAAGATTGACAAAGATTGTCAGGTGAAATTTCAAAAAGCTAAAACAATATGGGCAGCAAATGCTTCAAGTCAAGGTGCTGAAGAAGCTGTAGATGTTCTTTCTCAAATAGACCCCTTAGCATCTTGTCAACCAGAAGTAGAAATGTTTATAAAATCAGTTGATGCAAAACTTAAGGCAGACGAGAAAGCAAGATGGGAATTTAAGATTAAGCAATATGAAGATCAGGTTGCAAAAGAAAAAGAAAAGATGAGGATTGCAGAAGAAAAATCTATCAGAGACGATGAATTCAGGGAAAAACAATCGGTTCGCAATCTTGAGTTAGATAAAATCCGGGTTAATGCTTACCGCGAAGTAGCAGTAGAATATGCAAAGAATCAACCGAAAACAATAAATTATAATAACATATATTGGAGATAATTATGAAGAAAATAGTTTTATTATTGGGTATAGTTACCTTACTGGCCAATGTATCATTCGCACAAGATGATAAAACAGTAACATTAACAGTAAGCGGTCAGGGAAAAACACAAGATGAGGCAAAACAAAATGCATTAAGAAATGCAATTGAGCAGGCTTTTGGAACTTTTATTTCATCAAACACAGAAATTCTTAACGATGAGTTAGTAAAAGATGAGATTGTATCAGTGTCAAGTGGAAATATTCAAAATTTTGAAGTTATTTCAGAAGTTCAAATCCCTGATGGCGGTTATGCGACAACTTTAAAAGCTACAGTATCTGTTACTAAATTAACATCATTTATCGAAAGCAAGGGCGGAGAGATAGAATTCAAAGGAAGCTTGTTTACATTTAATATTAAGCAACAAATGCTAAATGAGAAAAATGAGCAACAGGCTGTTTCAGATCTACTTATAGTAACTAAAGAATTAATTGATAAATCATTTGATTATAGTATTAGTTCAGGAACCCCAGAAGTAATTAACGGAAATAATGAGAGTTGGTCTATTCCTATAAAAATTACTGTTAATACTAATGCAAATTTCTTGAATATGTATGCCTATTTAGTAAAAACTCTCAAAAGCATTTCTTTAAATGAATCAGAAGTGCAGGATTATAATTCTTTAAGCAAAGAAGTATTTATCATTGAATTTCAAGAGCCTGAAAAACTTTCTGAAAAAGAATTAAAAAGGATGAAAAAATACTATGGTGCCAATTATCCAGTAAATGAAATTACATCTGAAAAAATATATCTAAGAACACAAGCTTCCTATGAAAAAATAATTACGGAATTAACTACATACTTTTGTAAAAGTATGATTTCTATAAAAATTGAAGATAATGCAGGTCAATATAGCTTTTCACCTGATTTAAATAAGAGTAAATACAATAGTTCATTTTTACCAATTGCTTTTTCTTCAAAATATGCATCCAGTCCGAGTAGTGCAAGTAATATTTTCCAAATAGCGCAATATTTGTCAGGTTTTATCAGGGATTATGAATATCAGTCAATACAGGTAGCAAATAACCCCGGTCGAGGCTATGGTTATACATTTAATAATAAAATCTCATTGTTAAAATATTCTGGTGGTGTAGAAATTGCTATAATTACTTTAAATAAAACATTCACGTTGGCCCAAATTAATCAATTGTCAGGTTTTAAAGTAACGAATAATTAATTGACAATGAGTGAGGAAAGACTAAAAGGATTTCTTAAAACAAGCTGCGAAAACTGCCAAGGATGGACGTAAGATCTTTGATGCATATAATAAATAACTCAAAAAACTTAGAAAAACAAGTTCAATTAAGAAAGTAAAATCATGAAACAAAGTTTACTAATAATTTTAACATTAATGTTATCCGCAATTTCATATTGTCAAGGTTTTAATGACGATAAAATTGCACTAACGAACTTTATTAAAAGAATGTACAACAGCTCTCCTTTTGAAGGTGTTAAAATGATTGAGGATTATAACAATAAATATATTATATCTGTTCTCTCATTGGAAAAGGCAGGGAAAAGTACAAGCATCTTAACTAGGATTGCACAAACAAAGGCACAAAGACAAGTAAGCACATTTTTTAATGGAGCAGTAATAACCTCAGAATTTATTATTAAAACAACTGAAACAAAAGCAGATAGCACTGAAGTAAAAACAACTACTGAAACCATAGAAAAAATAAAGGAGAATTCCGTTGGATTTGTTAATGGACTGGAACTATTAACAAATTTTGATATAGAAGAAGGCAAGCGGATGTTATTTATTTACATAAAAAAAATTGAAGAAGAGTAAAAATTGTCACAGAATATTATTGTGAAATCGCTAACCCACATTAGCCAAGCACAATGGCATGTCGCACAAACCAATGCTAAAACCAAAACCTGCCATAGAGCTTGTCTATTTTCCAACGCTGACTTTGCCGTCACAAAAAAAACTAAATCTTTTAAAGACAGAGAAAAACAAAATGACAAGATTGAAAATTATTCTCAAACCTTTGATAGGCAAGAACGCCCAGTTGGTAACACGGTATATAAAAAATTGGGCAGATAGTGCTAAATATGAAGTGTTTAGCTCGCATTTAACTTTGTGCGGTTTGACAGCATATCGCTCCGTAATGCCCAACTTTTCATATACCAATCCGTTGGCAACAATTTTAATTAAAGAAAAAGCATGATTTTCAAATCAATATTACCGACAATATTATTTGTATTCTTAATGTCAAGTTGTATAGAATCGACTAATTATATAATTCCTGTTGACTTTGAAAAATATGAAAAGGAATATATTCCTGGATTAACTCAAGAAGGTAGCAAAGAAATCCAAACCAGACAATGGACAGAGGTGTTAAACAAGACCATAGGAAAAGAATTACCAGACTTAATCATTGTGAATAAAGCAAATAATGAAATAGAATTAAAAAGTTTAATAAATGAAAAAACACTATTGGTTCTGACTGGAGCACATTGTGGTTGGGGAATGGAAGGACTTACAAATGACTTGCCTTATGCTCTGAATAAACTAAAGGAAGAAAAAGTAGAAATTAATGTAATTTGTCTTTTTATAAAAACGGACTCAGATGATGAAGACATAAATCATTTCAATACAACATTTAATGAATTAAAATCTATCTACCCGAACATTTACATAATTCCTGAAAAAGAATCAAAAAGACTAAACGTTTTTGCAAATCCAACAAGAATGTTAATTGACCAAGACAAATCAGTTATAAAAATAGGAATAGGAGTTTCTACACCAGAAAGACTTTATGAAGAAATAAAAAAACTGTTGCCAACAGCAAATAATATCCCATAGCCGCATAAGTGCTATTAAGACAAATAATTGTTAAATTTGAAAATCTGATTAATCAAAATAAATATTACAAAGAAACGGCTACGGGCCATATGGGCAAATCGTTAGCGCCAAGTGTGTGCGTTACCAAAAATATATCCAATACAAGAATAAAACTATGTGACCTAATGGAAATTGTAAAAAATAAAATAAGACCATTTGACAATTCACGTATGACTATATGAATAATTCTCCGGTGACACATCTGACTGAAAAGATAATTAAGAAATTATTAAAGGAAATTGAAACTTTAATTGCAAATTCGTGGACTAATACAAATTCGTGGAACATTTAAGAAATTGAAAAGATTTAGAAATATAAATAGGAATTTAAGGTTACAGTGCAAATACGTAAGTTTACATCCAAGCATATGACTTCAACTACTAATATAAATAATGAATAAATGAAAAAACTAAAAGATTTAATGTTAATAGTTGTAATTGTATTTATAGTTACTTTTTTGACAAGTCTTATTATCAAATTATTGATTAATCATGAAGAATCATTGTTTAATCTTCAATATTATTTGACAGGTTTATCACTTCCCATAATCCAATTATATTTAGAGAAGAATTTTTCGAAAAAAAGATTACTTATTTCCAGTATTGGATATCCTATATTAATTACAATTGCTATTTACTATATTCATAGACATTTTTGACAGAATGAAAAAGAATAAAAGTTTAAGAGAAACACACCAGGCGCTAACAGCAGGCCTTAAACTATTGCCAGCATTGGATTACAGCATAATATATGAGAACTAAAAAGCATTCCACTAACCTCGCAAATCCGTTACCGAACTTTGGCAACAGTTCAAGCCTGCAAAACGTTAGGCACAATATTTAAGAATCAAAATATTAAATCATGAAAAAACTAAATCTAATATTTCTTGTATTCATTTTAATGATTAGCTGTAAATCAAAACCAGAATTCTCAGAAACTGAGAAAAATCAAGCCAGATTATTTATTGAAGCTATGAATCTTGACCTAGAATCAGTAGATATTTCTAATTCTCGAAAAGCTTTTACCGAAACCAATAAAGATGATATAAAAAGAATGCTTAACTTAAAGAAACAAGCTTTATTTATAGCCGAAAAAATTCCTGATGAAGTTTTAAAAAAAATGAACAAAGACTTACCTGAGCAATATAAAAAATATAAAAAGGGATTGGCATTGAGAATTAAAAATCTTGAGCTTAGTGATATTAAAGCAGAACTAGAAGGAAGTAAATTAATAGACGAATTCATAGATTGGTATGAAGCAAATATGAGGAACATAAAAATTCCTGAAAATTAATAAACATAATTAAATACTGTACCTAACAAGCTGACAGCCATGCAATGCGGGCGTTTTCTGGAGGCTGGCATACACTATACCTACAAATTGTGATGGAAAGCAAAAGTAAAAAATAAGTGACCCCGCACTGCGGCTGCCGGCGGACAATTATGGGGCATAAAAGGAAACCAAAAACGGAACAGACAGAATGGAAAATTTATCACATCCTTTAGTAATTGCTTTTGCAATTTCATGGATTATTGAATTCTACTTATTTGGAATGCAACGAGCATCTTTAAGAATCTCAAGGCACAACAACGTTGAATGGCGTGGAATTGGGGCACAATTATTACCAAACTGGTATCCATTGACTTGGATTGTTAGAATCGCAAAATATGGATTATTAGTTACAATATTAATCGTAATTGATTGGAAACTGGCAATTGGACTTTTTGTAATCAGTTTTGTTTTATCGATAATTATACCTATTCCGTATAGACCGCTATATAAAAGTACATTCAGGAAAAAAGTTGAAAAAATAAAATCAATTGACCCAGAGGCAGGGCAAGCATTTACTGAAATGTTAGATAATACTGACTTTTAAACAGAAAATATAAAAATGAAATGGTTCATAATTATTGGAATTGTTATGTATTTTCTTTACTTCATGATTAAAAAAGGAAATGACAAATTTTGGAAATATGTAAATAAGAATCCATTAGATGCATATGATTTTTTTATGAACAATGATTGTTGGTATGTTATTCACCCGCATGAATTTAAGTCTAAACCAAAAGATGGAGATTGGTCAGGACCTTTCTTTGTTCCAGTTCCCGGAATAGGCAGACTTAAGGTTTACGGAAAAGAAGATGAATTTGAAAAGAAACAACAAGAATTCATTGAAATGATTGAAAATAGATAATTACGCCCCATATTAAGTAAGTTAGGCACAATACGATGAAAACGACACTTATCATAGGTTCAGGAGTTTCAAGTTATTCCGACATTCCGGGATTATCAAGTATTACTGACTCAATATTGACATCAGAGAAAATTGGAAAGGGTACAGACACTAATTATTACTTTACCGGATATTGGGGATACGTAATTCAAGATTATCTAAATGGCTATGTCATGTCATGTCAAAAGCTCTTAAATCAAATTAAGAATAAAGTTGACAGGTTCTACAAGTATATAGATTTTGAACACCAAACTAATTACGAGGATATTTACTATGTCCTACGACAAATCCAAGACAGCTACCATCTTGAATACGAAAATCCAGCAACAATAAGTCTCATTGAAGAATTGATTCGGGATACCGAATGGAATGATAAAGATTTCAAAGAAATTGTTACTGAAGCAGTGCGCTTTATTGAATCTTTAGTATGGCAATCTATTGATAGACCAATCAAGGAATCTAGTCAATTCAATATAATAAAAGAATTATTGGAATGTTTTAATTTTGACACTATCCTTACCTTAAACCATGACTTAGTCTTAGAGACTTGGCTCAATTCTAACGGTATCAGATTTGACGATGGGTTTCACATTGATAACAAAAAACTTCCAGAGTGGAAGGGATTTCAAAATGAGAATGGAACTTTGAAACTATGTAAAGTACATGGAAGCATAGATTGGTTTGAATTTCGAATAACAAAGCCGAATACCTATGATAACTTAGTCAAAATTCCAAGTAATCATTATGCCGAAAAAATATATAAAATTGACGATTCTTTTATGGCTCCAAATTCAGGTAAACCATCTATTTTAATAGGGACATTTAATAAAATGTTAGGGTACCTTGGGGGTATTCATGAAATTCTTTATGACGAGCTAAAATCTATTATTATGGAATCAGAAATTATTATAATATCAGGCTATGGATTCGGAGACAAAGGAATTAATACCCGTTTGACAAATTGGCTTTTTCAAGACTTGGCTCAAAAAATGATTATCATCCACCCTGACAAGGAATCATTGATTAAAAATTCAAGGGGTTCTTTTAAAATAAACGTAATGACGCAACACCACCAACACCCAAAGGTAGAATTTATTGAAAAACGATTTGAAAAAGTTACGATTGAAGATATAAAAAATACTGTGCCTAACAGCAAATCATAGCCCATAGCCGCATAGCGGTTATCAAGACAAATGAAAGGAAACATAAACATACGAGTAATCAAGAAACAAACTGCAAGTGAACGGCTACGGGCTATATTTGCAACACGTCGCTACAAGACAATACCGGCCCGAAGCAAACCGCCCCGGCCCCGAATGTCCTCAATTTCATTAAAATTCGTTTATTATTGTACTGGCGGCTCGTTTTCCTCAAGCTTAATATTTTGCTGGGTAGTATTATCTTTTTCAATTACCACATTCTCGATAATTACATCCTTAAAACCGTCCATAATGCCTTTTAGCGTATAAGTCCCGACATTAATTTTATCAAAATCATATTCCCCGTCCTCATCAGTTTCTGTTGTATCATTAGTTTCAACAATCAGTACAGTTGCTCCTTCAATAGGTTCATCATTATTTTTATTCTGTACTATTCCTGTCAGCAACCCCATATCTGGTTCTGGTTCATTATTCTCATTTTCGTTATTTTTGGTTTGCCTGATTCTTGATTTTATTTTTGTTGCAGTATAATCGCCGGTTTTTTCTTTATTATCATATTTGTATATTCTTTTACCTACGTCCATTATTTCAGCCGTAATAGTCCAGAGCTCAAGCAACGATCCAAGGTTTGCTTGCACCGCTGCCTCTTTTTCATCCATTTTCAAATTCTGGTTTAAATTCCCGCTTCTTATTGATTCTAATAAGTTATCTAATGCCGTTTTATCATCATCTTTAAAACCTTTATCCTTCAATGCATCTATATTTGCATCAACAAGTTGTAACATAGTTATCATCTTATCTATTAATCCTTCTATTTCCCTCGCCCACATTTTATCCCTTATTTCGCCAATTCCAAAATCTTTTATACTAACGTTTAAATTTGACTCTGCTTTTTTTATATATCCTTCCAGCAGGGTCAGTTTTCTTTTAAGTATATCCAGGTCACTATAAATTCTTTGTGTAATTGATTTTAATTGTGCACGAAAAATTCTCGTTCTTACCCTGCTTTCAACTGCGTCTATCTTTATTCGGAAATTTGGCAAGAATGGATCTTTGTAATCATTTGAATAATTCTGAAAATCCAGTTGATCTCTGTACATGCTGTCATATACCATTCCGGCTACAACAGTAACTTCATCATAATTGAATGGGAGTGCTTTCATTTTTTCATATTTTTATGGTTAATACTATTTTGGATTATTCAAAAATATGGAAAAGTTTTTTTTATATACATAAATATTTCCTAAATTATCAACGACTTTTTAACAATTTGAATTTTGTTATTTGGTATTGTTTTTAATTAGTTTAAAAAATGTATTTAGTATATTATAATTCATTTCTACCAGTATAAAATTAAATATTGTCAGTATAAAATTAAATATTGTCAGTATAAAATTAAAAATTGTCAGTTTCAAATTAAATATTGTCAGTTTAAAATTAAAAATTGTCAGTTTCAAATTAAATATTGTCAGTTTAAAATTAAATTTTGTCAGTTTCAAATTTAAATTTATATATATCAAATTATATTATGTTAGTATCAAATTATATATATGTAGTTTCAAATTAATATTTGTTAGATTAAATGTATAACCTGAATTTTACCAGTAATTGAAAACCTCTCGCAGATACCGCAGATTATCGCAGAATTTAATTTTCTGCGTTTTCAGCGAAATCTGCGAGAAACAAACAGATTATTTTTTCATTTTTAAAATTATTTTTTTTTCATTTGGTTTTACCCCCGCTGTTTCAAGTCTTCCGAAGATCACCTGGAGGATACATAAGCAAAGTTTGTAGCTTTGCATCCGTTACCCTTATTAGCTGCAAGTTTGTAACTTATGGCAATTAAATATTTAACAAATTGAACACTAATTAAAATACATTTGTTAAATCATTTCACACAAGTGGAGACCAGAAACCATACAAAAACGGGGCGTTACCGAAAAGCCATATGAGTAGGGGATATAAAAACTTTTGACTATGAATGCAAATAAAATTTTACTGGGAGGAATCGTTGGGGGTGTAGCCTCTTTCCTTCTCGGTTGGTTGGTTTATGGAGTGTTGTTTATGGATTATATGAATGCCAACTACAATCAATGTGCTATGAAACCAATGGAGGAAATGGTCTGGTGGGCGCTCATCTTATCAAACTTTGCATCCGGGTTCTTGCTTGCAATCATATTCAGTTGGTCAAATACCCGTGGTTTGATGGCAGGGGCAAAAGTCGCCGGTATTGTAGCCTTTTTTATGATTACTTCCTACGATCTCAGTTTTTATTCGATGAGCAGTATGTTCAGTGGATTGAGCGTAGTAATTGTTGATATAGTTATCGGTACCGTT
This sequence comes from uncultured Bacteroidales bacterium, assembly GCA_963761195.1. GTDB lineage: Bacteria > Bacteroidota > Bacteroidia > Bacteroidales > JAADJA01 > JAADJA01. The sequence continues at coordinate 79,550 of CAVXGA010000019.1, read as the reverse complement.
TTTACAGCTCATTGTAGGGGCATTGATAGGCCTGGCAATGGGAATGGGAAAGAAAGAGGCGTAATCGTTTCATTTGCTTATAGCTTCCCCGCTGATTTGGGTTTGCAACTCCCGTCACTGATCATGTGGAGTACAACCCTAATTTGTAATTATAAACTTTAAATAATATGACATTAAGCAACAGCCCGGAATTAGAAGTACAAATGCTGATCAAAAAACCTGCTTCGGTCGTTTTTCAGGCTTTCATTGAACCCTGCAGTTACAACCAATTTTTGGTTTACTAAATCAAGCGGACTATTAGAGGTCGGCAGGACAGTAACCTGGACATGGGAAATGTAGCGGCGTTTCGACGAATGTATTTGTAAAGGAGATCATCCCAAATAAAAAAATTTCAACCAGGTGGGGCGATCCTGCAACAACAGTTGACTACGAGTTCACTGAATTGTCAGAAGACAAGACCTATGTGGTGATTAAAAACTATGGCTTCAGCCTGAAAGGAAATGATTTAATTACAGGCCATCAAAGACAACAGCTGGCGGTTTTACGACTGTTTTGGACAATATGAAAGCCTACCTGGAACACAACCTAAAATTAAACTTAATTGCGGACAAACATCCCAAAGAAGTCAGGCAGAGCACGGACACTAACTAACGAATATAAAGAAATAATTCCTGCCACTGGTTAAAATCTTCCTTCAAAAGCCTAAGCAATAACAGGGCGGTGACCAATTAATTATAAGCCTACCCCCCCGCTGCTTTGGGTTTGCAATCCAAAGCTTAAATTAACTAAAGAAGCAGTTTTCACCCGCACATCAAATGAAAAGGGTTAATTTATATTGAATTGATTGAGTAGTCAAGCCAAATGTAACATCGCACAAAGCCGGACGCACAAGATTGTCGCCAGACGGGGATCAGTCAGGTTCAGTATTCAGATAAATTCATTTTCAAACCTCCAGTTGATTGGTTCAACTATCGGATTATTTAATCTCCTTAGTTTCCGTAACATTTTCCCTGAGTATCGTGATATATTTTCAAAGGTCCCTCAAGGAGCTATTCACAATTAAAATTAAATTGTAATCCTTATTTAAATCTCTTCTCTAAATGTAATTATTATGGATACGAGGAGATGCGATTTATTATTGCCCTTGTCTTTTTATCATATACTGCACTATTCATTTTACAAAGGTGCACAAAAAGAAGATAAAAATGTAAAGACTATGCCGATTCTAACAACATAAATGATAACAGACATTACCTCGTATATCGCAATAAGTGGAGGAATATCAGCAATGATGTCGGATCGGCAATAACCGCAAGGGGAATTTGCTGGAATACGCTGACGAATCCGGCCATTTCCGATCATACAGCCTCCGATGGGTGTACAGGTAGCGGAAGCTTTAGTTGCAATATTTCCGGACTCGCAGGAAATTCTTTCTATTCTGTCAGTGCGTGGGCCACCAACAGCGAAGGTCCAGCTTACGGTAACCAAAAAATGTATACATCATCAAAAACATCTGAATTTCCAGTTACAATGGCTGTCACCGGTGCAACTTCTACGTCAGCAACATTGAACGGTTCGGTGAATGCAAATTATTTACCCACATCAGTCAGTTTTGAATATGGTAATTTGACATTATATGGAAATACGATACCTTCGATCCCAGGTCAGGTTACAGGGAATGAATTTATAAGTGTCAATGCCGGATTATCAGGATTGACTTTAAATACGACTTATCATTACAGATTGAAAATCATTAATTCGTCAGGAACCGCTTTTGAAACGATATGCAATTCACGGCAAAATATGCTATCGGAGAATAAACTGTCTTCGGCGGGATTATCTTTTATCTTGACGCCAGTGGCGAACATGGACTGGCATGTGCTCCGAAGATCAGGGACTTGCTATCTGGGGTTGCGGTGGATTGCAGATCAGTGTTACATCGGCAGATTAAATCACCGTATCTGCCGTTACTTAAGCGATCGTTACTTCATTCACCATGGCAAATATCGCTGCAAGAAAATGCTATAAATTTTATCCTTAACGGTTACAGCGACCGGTCTTTACCTTCACAAGAACGAATTGCACGTGAAGTATACGAACTCAAAGGTTCAGCGCCTATGGAGGTTTTAGTGATCAGGGATATTGGAGTTCGACTGAGTATGATGCCTTTTATGCATGGAGCGAATATTTCCCCTTACTCGGCGTAGTCCCCTTACTCGGCGTAGTCTCCAGACTAAGCCGGGTGGGGTTAAAATCTCTGGATTTTATTTAATTTTACCATAAAAATCCAATATAAAATGACTGAAGCTTACAAAACCAGGGACACTGAGGCAATTTACTTTGTAACTTTTCAGGTTGTATTTTGGCTTGATGTGTTCACGCGGCTTTCCTACAGGAATATCTTCATTGAATCACTTGAATATTGCCGCAAAAACAAGCATTTAAAGGTATTTGGCTGGGTAATCATGTCAAATCATGTACATTTGATTTTAAAATCAGATAATGGATCATTATCTGAAACCATCAGGGATATGAAAAAATTCACGGCGAACCGTATATTGGATGAAATAGAAAATGGTAATGAAAGCAGGAAAAGGTGGTTATTAAGCGAAATGGCTTTTGCAGCCAGAAAGCACAAAAGAAATTCAAAGTATCAGTTATGGACACATGAAAATCATGCAGTAGAGTTAACAACGAATGAAATGATCGATCAACGGTTGCATTATGTACATCAAAATCCGGTAAGGTCAGGTATTGTTGAAAAAGCGGAAGATTATCTATATAGCAGCGCTCGAAATTATTGTGATGATTTTGATGCATTGATCGAAATTGATTTATTGTAAGAATAATCGGAGATTATAACCCCATGCAGCATAGTCAGGAGACTATGCTGAGTAGAGGTAACCAAGGCATTTCTCCGGATGAAAAAGTTTGATATCGAAAAACTAAAGCAGGCATAAAGCAGTTTATTATGCTTTCGATTTTTGAAACCCCTGTCAATTCATTGATGTAACCAATCCGAAGGAATGGAATAGGGTTATCAACGTTGATATGCTCGATCCGAAGGAACGGAATAGGGTTATCAGCGTTGATATGATCGATCCGAAGGAATGGATTGCGTATAACTACCTGTTGACGGGCATTATGAAAAAGGCTATTCGCTATTTGCTGTTAGCTTTTAGCCTGAACGATTAACAGTTAACGGATAATTTCTCCCCCATTTACGCATTTATGCATTCACTCATTTAAGCATTGTTAAACCGTGGTAATAAAAAATCGGGACTGGTTGGTTGCAAATGAAGAGGAAGTTTTTACATTTGCTGGGATGAACCGATTCCATAATTCATTAATGAAAAAAACCTAACAAAAAGGTACGGTTCACCAAAATTGATTGTATAATACAACTTTTAGTAAGGATATAAACAAGTCGTAAGCCATTTAAAAAAAAGCGGAAATGAAAAAGATTGTAATACTAATTTCCATTTTGACAATAACATTACTCTCTTTTGCCGACGAGTGGATTTAAAGCATTCAAAAAAGAATATTGGTCACAAAACCAGTTGTATGAACTGACAATTTTCCCAACAGAAATTCCTAAAAAAGTAAAAGGAGATACGATTAATTGTCGGGCGACTCTATGGAAGCATTTAGGCGACAATATCGAACCAATTTGGGAAAAAGACTTAATTAATCCAATAGCCCCATATAACGCTTTTGTGACAAATTATGGAAAGTTCCTATTAACAGTCGACAATTGGTATTCATTGGATTACTGGAGATAATGTCATAGTTGTCTATGAATCGGTGGGAGCCTTCTTGAAAAAATACAAATTGACCGACATAAGCCCAATACCATTAAATCAATTAAAGCATTCAGTGACTTCGATTTGGTGGTATCAAGGAGTTGAGACTTATTGGAAATATCCAAATGTTATTGAAATTCTACTAATTGACAATCAAGAAAAAATACACAGAATCAAGTCCAATTTAGAAAAATTAGAATTTGAAAATTAAAACGGCTTACAACAGGCGATCATAACCAATTGACGCCCCCAGATCATCAAGACAAAGACATGAAAGAAACAACGGAATACAAATCAAACGGCATCCTGCGAAACAAGCGCCAACTGGCCATATCGCCGGGCCCTTGTGCAAGTTAAAAAAACAGAAACAAAACGGACAGCGGACAGTTGAACCATCAGATTTTTTTGACGGCATCTAATAGTTGAAATTTAATTAGTGGAGATCAGAACCCACTCAAAAAAAACGGGGCAAATCCGAAAAGCTATAAAAATCCGAATTATTTAAAACAAAGTAAGATGAAAAAAACATTTTTAATTATTACAACGATTTTGACTTTTCTGAGCACATCAACTTTTGCTCAGACTGATTTTAAAGAGCAAAAAGTAGGACATGTTTTCTATGTCAGCTTACCTTCTTACATGACTCAAACCAGTGGATTTAATGATGCTGCAGTGATTCAATTTGTAAATGAGATTGATAGTGCATCTAGTGCAGGTGGATATATAATTGAAGAAACTAAACTAAAGTTAGTGCTAGAACTTTTAGGAATTCCGTCTATTAATGAGTATTCTGACGATTTTATGCAAGACTTTTTAATTGACGAGAACGAACGAAAAATTTCCGAGCCTCTTTCAAAAAGTATAGGAGCAACAAATTTTATCGAATGGGACGCTTCTATTTATAATGCTGATTTAGAAAGGGGAGTATATTATTTTGTTGGTTTCGCTGAAACAAACAGAGTATGCATACTACAGGCTTTATGGTTTTTGTTACTTGGAGTACAAGGACAATTTTAGAAGCTTTGATTTTCAAAAAATTCTCTATAGCATTAGGGATTAAAGGAAATCATTTGCCAAGAGTAAGCTACATAACTTACGTAAGTCTTGTGCGACGGGATTTGAGCAGCAGACTTGTGCCTGGCTAAACGATCTTTCCTGTTGAAAATATTTTTACTTTTGGATTATGAGTTATGCATACAAATTTCAAAAAATAATCGATGAGTAGCAGGCAAATTTAACAACACACTGGGCTTACCCGCAAGACTTACGCCGGTTAGGAGAATGAAAGATTAGATATTATATGACACTGGTTATTAGAATAAGAACCTAAAGAATGGACTGTTCTTTCATGCATCCTTTCATCATTTGGTAGGTTCTTTCAATATTGTTATCCAAACCAATGGCAAAACGGATTAATCCGCTGGTCAAACCCATTTCAGCGTGTTCCTCCGGTGATATTTCAGAAGATGTAGAAGTTCCGGGTGAGCTAAACAATGTTTTATAGAATCCAAGGCTTACTGCTAAATATCCCAATTTTTTTGTTTGCATCAACTCCATAAGTGCGTTGGCTCTTTCAAGGCTTCCTACGTCAATTGTCATCATACCACCAAATCCATATTCCTCATTTACCATAGATTTATAAATCTCATGATCGGGGTTGCTCATTAAGCCCGGATAAGAAGTTTTGATACCATCATTTTCAAAATGTTCTGCTAAATACATTGCATTTCGACTATGCTGTTTTATCCGAAGATGTAAGGTGTGTAAATTCTTCATCACATTGGCAGAACGTAAACTATCCATGGTAGGACCCAGTAACATGCTTGCACCATTATTTATATTTTTTAAGCTTGTCAATAAATTCTTGTGAGGCACAAACCACTCCAGCTACGGTATCGCTGGTTCCATTAATAAATTTTGTTAAGCTATGGATAACGATGTCTGGACCGTATCGGCCAGGCGTCAGCGATAATGGAGAAAACGTATTATCACAACCAACTTAATATTGTGCTTTCAGGGAATTGCCGACAAAGCTCAATATTAGGTATTTCAAGTAATGGATTACTAAACGATTCGAAAATATTACTTTGGTCTCCTCCGTTATAGCAGATTCAACCGCTTCAGGTTTTGTGATATTTACAAATGTGGTTCTAATTCCAAATCTTGATGCAAAGTTTTTAAGAAAAGCATACGACCCACCGTATATGGTTCTGCTCGAGACAATGTGATCGCCTTTTCCGCATAATTGAAGCAGTGTAGGCGTAATAGCGCCCATTCCTGAAGCTGAAACATTGGCAGCTTCCATTTCTTCCATTTCTGCCAGTGCTCTTTCCAGGTTTAGATTGCTAGGGGATGAATGTCTGGAATACAAATAACAACCTTCAGTATTCCCATCAAAAGTATCAAACATTGTTTTTGCTTAAAGGAATGTATAGGTTGAGCTGTCAGAAATTGAAGGGTTTACGCCTCCAAATTCACCAAAATACTGTAAGTCCTGAATTTTGTCTGCCGGATTGAATTTTTCCATAATTTTAATTTTTTCAGTTTAATCTTTTCTCCTGAGATAAAAAAAGCATATATTTTCGTTTATATTACTACAAATATTTTACAAAATAACAACATTATAGATTAAATAACAATAAATAGCTTATTGTTTAGAAAACAAACCTATTAATTATAATTTCTATAGTTTAATTTAATTATGTTTGTCAACGCAAATACTATTAAATAGTTTTTTTTTCATGAATTGGATATTAAATGATGTGAACCCCAAATGATATAATCATTAAATGGTGATTGCGCATAGAAACAATTGATAAATATGAATCTGGATCCAACCGATAAAAAACTTCTTTATTTATTGCAAAATGACAGCAATAAAACCACCAAAGAGCTAGCTTTACAACTCAATCTTTCAGTAACAGCCGTATATGAGCGAATAAAAAAGTTAGAAAGAGAAGGTGTTATTGACAAACATGTTGCATTGGTCAATCGAAGAAAAGTGGAAAGGGCCTTCATGGTCTTTTGTCATGTTAAGCTTATTCAACATACAAAGGAGTTTGTGACCAAATTGAAAGTGAAGTGGTAAAACTCCAGGAAGTGACAGAATGCTATCATGTAAGCGGTGATTATGATTATATCCTAAAGGTTGTATTAAAAGATATGGAGGCATACAGGGAGTTTCTGGTTAATAAACTCACAAGCATTAAATATTGGTAATACGCATAGCTTAATTGTGGTTAGTGAAGTAAAGAGTACAACGGTAATTATTCTTTAAAGATTTTTGTTTGACTGTGTAACATGGACAATGCCTTAATAGTCACATTGCAACTATGGAGGATGTTGTCGAAGAAGTTGAGGCATGGCAGAACGAAGGAAACAACAGGATTAGTAATGGGGTTGAAGATTGACAGATTTGTGCCCTGTTCACAAAACCAGTATAACTTTAGCCTTATGCGTTCCAAATGGAAATTGATGATCAGAAAGGATTTGTTAATAATCCTGAAGATCATTTAACAGACATGTTGGTGGCATGTATAGTTACCCCCCGCTGCTTTGGGTTTGCACCCCAAAACTTAAATAACTAAAGAAGCAGTTTTCACCCGCACATCAAATGAAAAGGGGTTGATTAATATTGGAATGAATGTGTAAACAAGGCAAATGTCAACATCGCACAAAGCCGGACGCACAAGATTTTCGCCAGACGGGAATCAGGCGGGTTCAGTATTCAGATAAATTCATTTTCAAACCTCCAGTTGATTGGTTCAACTATCGGATTATTTAATCTCCTTAGTTTCCGTAACATTTTCCCTGATTATCTTGTATATATTCAAGTTTATTCAAGGAACTATTCACAATTAAAATTAAATTGTAATCCTTATTTAAATCTTTTGCTAAATGTAATTATTATGGATACCAGAAAAATGCGATTTATTATTGCCCTTGTCTTTTTATCATATACTGCACTATTGTTTTTACAGGGGTGCACAAAAGAAGATAAAAATGTAAAGACTTTGCCGGTTTTAACAACAGAAATGATAACAGACATTACCTCGACTACCGCAATAAGTGGAGGAATAATCAGCAATGATGGCGGATCGGCAATCACCGCAAGGGGAATTTGCTGGAATACGCTGACGAATCCGGCCATTTCCGATCATACAGCCTCCGATGGGAGTACAGGTAGCGGAAGCTTTAGTTGCAATATTTCCGGACTCACAGGAAATTCTGTCTATTATGTCAGGGCGTGGGCCACCAACAGCGAAGGCACGGCTTACGGTGACCAAAAGATGTTTACGTCGTCGGAAACATCTGAATTTGCAGTTACAATGGCTGTCACCGGTGCAACTTCTACGTCAGCAACATTGAACGGTTCGGTGAATGCAAATTATTTACCCACATCAGTCAGTTTTGAATATGGTAATTCGACATTATATGGAAATACGATACCTGCGATCCCAGGTCAGGTTACAGGGAATGAATTTATAAGTGTCAATGCCGGATTATCAGGATTGACTTTAAATACGACTTATCATTACAGATTGAAAATCATCAATTCGTCAGGAACCGCTTTTGGAGACGATATGCAGTTCACGGCAAAATATGCTATCGGAGAATCAACTGTCTTTGGCGGAATTATATTTTATCTTGACGCCAGTGGCGAACATGGACTGGCATGCGCTCCGGAAGATCAGGGACTTGCTATCTGGGGTTGCGGTGGATTGCTGATCGGAGTTACATCGGCAGATTTATTAACCGGAGCTGCCAATACCGAAGCGATCGTTACGGCATGCACCATGGAAAATATCGCTGCAAGAAAATGCTATGATTTGGTACTTAACGGTTACAGCGACTGGTATTTACCTTCACAAGACGAATTGAACATGATGTATACGAACTTAAGGGTTCAGGGACTTGGAGGTTTTAGTGATCAGGGATATTGGAGTTCGACTGAGTATGATGCCTTTTATGCATGGAGCGAATATTTCTCTAACGGCGAAACTTCCTGGTATGGTGGTAAGGAATCTCAAATTCCTAATTTTAGCCTGGTCAGGGCAGTAAGGACTTTTTAGCCCCTCTCGCTGGCAAAAATGGAGTATTTTACCTAAAAATAAAATATATTCTCATATATTTAAGCTGCATTTTTATAAGGAGTAACATCAGCTTATAAAGGCGTGTCTTAAATAATTACCGGCGCTTGAGTTTTATTTGAAAGATAGGTTTATTGGCTGATCATTTCGGTAACCTTGCAAATCCTTTTCCGTATTCTATCAACATTTCAAACACTTTAAACGTTTTGCACAAAGCATCATAAGACAATACGATAAGATACTAACACCAACAACTAAGTTTTGATACCTCACTGAAAATAACATACTAAAAAATAATATATATTTTTCAAGACATCTTACACCTTATACTTCAATCTGATGAAAAAAACATTCCTGATCATCTCAGCAATTTTTTTGATGTATTCTTTTTCTTGTGCACAAACTATTATTCCCGGAGGAAATGTTAGCGGTACCTGGACATTTGGTGGCTCGCCTTATCTCATCATGGGTGCAATCATGATCCCCGACAACTCCACGCTTACCATTGAGCCTGGAGTTTCTGTGAATTTTCAGGGTTCTTATAAGTTGTATGTGCAAGGTCGTTTGCTTGCCATTGGCAATGCTACGGATACAATAACTTTTACTGCTGCCGACACCACCAATGGCTGGCTTGGAATTCAATTCGAAAATACCCCTGCAACTAACGACAGTTCTAAATTTTATTATTGCAAACTGCAATACAGCAAAACCACTTCTGCTTCATCCAATCAGGGAGCATTTTATCTGGGGTTTTCCAAATTAATTATTTCCAATTGCCGCATCTCTAACTGTACGGCAAATACTAGTGTTGGTGGCAGCGCTGCAATTAATTGTTATGGCGGCAGCCCGGTTATTACTCATAATATGATTACCCACAATATAACTACAAATATTGGTGCGCTTAATGGCGGTGGAATTTTTTGCTGGCTCAGCAGTCCTGTAATTTCAAACAATATCATTTCAAATAACACGTCAAATTATGGCGGAGGAATTTGTTGTGATAATAGCAGCCCAAAAATTTCAAACAACACCATTTCAAAAAACACGGTAAGTTTTGATGGTGGCGGAATTTATTGCAATAACAGCAACTCGGAAATTACCGGTAACATAATTTCCGGCAACACAGCTTCAATGGGTGGCGGAGGAATTAGTATCTATTCAGGCAGCCCGGTATTTATCAATAATACGATTTCAAATAACACGGCTTATAACAGCGGTGGTGGAATTTTTTGTGACTACAGCGATCCGACAATTAACAATAATACAATTACCAATAACAGTGCAGCAAAAGGAGGCGCATTGTTTTTTACTTTGTATAGCAGCCTGTCTCTCTACAATACCATTTTGTGGGGAAACTCGGCCAGCACAAGCGGACCGCAGGTGTATCTGGATGATGAGAACAGCGATCCTGATTTCTATTATTGCGATGTACAGGATGGTATTGCAGCATTTGGCCATAATGGAAGCATTTTTTATACGGGTATTTACCAGCATAATATTGACACTATTCCTTTGTTTGTATCCCCTTCAGCAGGCAGCGGCGCAGGATATAACGGTGTTGCTGTGGATTGGTCTTTGACAATAACTTCACCTTGCATAAATGCAGGCACACCCGATACAACGGGTCTTGGTTTACCCGCCACAGATATAGACGGCAACCCGCGAATAAGAGGCGGTATCATTGATATCGGGGCATACGAGTATCCGTTGCCTAACTCTATTCATGAAGTCCTGAACACGATTTCAATGGATATATATCCTAACCCTGCAATTGATTACCTCACGATTGAAATTCAGCAAAAATCAGAAATAGAAATTTTGACTATGAAGGGACAAATTATTAAGAGAATTTATAACAACAACAAAACAACAACAATTGATATAGGTGGTTTGTCAAGGGGAGTTTATATACTAAAAGCAAAAACTGTCAGCGGAATTGCAATTAAGAAATTTACAAAAGAATAACTGTGCCTTGCATAACAGGAATTTGATTTCAGTGGCAGACCTGAGTCTCTTTTGACCTATAATTAACTTATCCCCAGATTGGATGCGTTTGCATTGCGGTCGCCTTTATCAAAGCTTTTGAAATCCAAAATATACAAAACACATTTTCACAGCAAGCGGATTTCCGGTAATCTGTATTTTTGCATGATAGAAAGCGAATTAACCGCAAGCGTTTGAAACATCTAAAATATTAAAGTATGACAATTCAGGAATTTATTTCAAGTCAACCGTATAGAAAGGCAAGAACTATTAGCTCAACTACATGAAATAATAATCCAACAGGATAAAACAGTAACGTCTTTAATTGCACCTATGATGGGAAAAGACATGATTGTTTATAATGCTCCCGGTACCTTTAAATATGGATTATCGAGTATGAAAAATTATATGTCACTGCATGTAATGCCAATTTACGGATCGGAAACGCTATACCAAAAATATAAAGAGCTGCTGAAGGACGCAAAGTTCCAAAAAGGGTGTATCAATTTCAAAAGCAAAGAAGAAATGCCCTTGAATATTGTAAAAGCCTTAATGGCAGATTGTTCAAAAATTGACCTTCGTGTTATAAAAGAGAATTATATTAAATCTAAGTTGAATAAAAATTAAATCCCCGCTGGTTCGGATTTGTAGTCCGGAACCAGTTATTCATTGGATTTGCAATCCGTTCATAAGCACCATCAATTTTTAAAGCATGAATGATTCTGACCATTTAATTCAAAATCTGAATTAAAAAATGCGAATTACCCAAAGTCCCCCTGCTCTCCGTTTCAACGGGATTAACCGGTATTCCAACACTTCACGCTCAACTAAGCATCAGCATGTTACACTTCTAATGCTTAAACCTGATTTGACCGGCTCATTCAATTTTATTCGGTGCAATTCAATAAAATCAGGATCCGCTATTTCCGAATAGTTTTGCTCATGCTGTAATTATTAACTGCAACCGGTTTGGTTTCAGTTAAAGATGACTGTCCCCGCGATGCTTTTTGATTATTAAGATTGTATTGCGTAAGTAAGTTCACTGTATTTTCCAATTTGGTTATCCTTTCCTCAAGATTATTTATCCGTTCATCCTTTTCGGTATTCATCATTTTAAGGGTATCATTTTTTTGTGAGAGCTCCTGTACAGCCTTAACCAGAGGAACAACAAACTGGCTGTATGAAAGGCTGTAATACATTCACATCATTTTTGCCGGGAGCAATAACGCCGTCAAAATCGTAACCGATGTCGCCGGCGGCTTTTTCCACATCCTGCGCCAGGAAACCGCTATGCCTCGCAGTGTTGCTTTCGTCAGAAACCGCACTATCGCTGTCACCGGTCAATTTGCCTGTCGCGATGAACCGGTTAAGCCTTTTTGTATTAAAATCATAGCTTACCGGATTGAGACGCAATATAAAATCGAGGCCGGGAATATCATTCTTCACATTATCCTTAAATCGCGTATCGGAAGGAGTGACCGATGCAGCATGCAGGATTGTAGTAGTAGGGTAGCCGAAATATACATTTGTTACAGCCGGATTTCCAATCTGAATGGTATTGGAAGTCCCGACGCGAGCATTGGCGCCAATCGCTGAGGCGTTGCTGACGCCGCTTCCGGGCACGATGCCCGCCAGGTAGCCGAGCGCTGTATTATCGGAACCGGTAATGTTATCGTATAAAGCTCCGCTCCCGATGCCCGTATTCTGACTGCCGGAAGTATTATTCACCAGCGAATTTACTCCCATCGCCGTATTGTCAGTGCTGTTCGAGACTTTTAATGCGTTGACCCCCATAGCTGTATTCAGACCGCCTGTTGTGTTGTTCACAAGTGTATAGCTGCCATTTGCAGTATTTGCACCACCGCTTGTATTGTGATACAACGAACTGTCACCTGTCGCCGTATTTTGATATCCTGTTGTATTATTGGTAAGGCTGTAAAAACCGGTTGCTGTTAGCCCGCTCGATGTTGTATTGTTGAAAAGAGCTGAATATCCGATGGCTGTATTATTTGAGCCGGTGGTATTGTGGTAAAGCGAACCGGTTCCTGTTGCGGTATTGTCGTGGCCGACCGTATTGGTGTAAAGTGAATTAACTCCGATAGCGATGTTGTCATCACCTGTGGTATTTAAAGATAGAGCTGAGAAACCATAGCCGCAATTGGATCCACCGGTTGTATTCGAATTAAGAGATTGATATCCATATGCAGAATTATAGATACCGGTTGTATTTGAGGCAAGTGAAAATGATCCAAATGCACTGTTATAGTTTCCCGACTGATTTAAAGCCATTGACTGAAAGCCGCATACTGTATTATACACGCCAATGGAATTGGAATTCAATGCTGCACAACCAACGGCGGTATTGCTGTATCCTGAAGTATTTCCAGTCATGGCACCGCTGCCGGCAGCCGTATTATTTTCTCCGGTAATATTGTTCAAGAGTGAAGTACTTCCAACAGCCGTATTATTTTCTCCGGTCGTATTGTTAACAAGTGACCAGTAACCAACACCAGTATTATACGCTGAAACCGTATGATTCAGACTTTGAAATCCAACAGCCACGTTATAACCGGATACAGAATCGAATAGTAAGGCACCGGAACCAATAGCGGTATTATAACTTGCAGAGGTATTTCCCAGCATCGCTTTTTCACCGATAGCTGTATTCGAGCTCCCGGTTGTATTGTTAAAAAGGCTGTAGGTGCCGTAAGCGCAATTATATGCCCCATTGGTATTAAACTGCATGGACGACGCTCCGCTTGAGGTATTGTTAAACCCGCTGATATTGTTGAGAAGGGAATTGTAGCCGAAAGCAACATTTGCCTGGCCATTCGTGTTCGAAAAAAGCGATTTATATCCCCAGGCGCTGTTATATGGGAAATTATAATTGAGCACGCCCGATGAATTATTATTTACCTTTATGAATAAGGACCGGCCATCAGTAGTGCCGATAAAATTTGCCGAAGTGTCGGTATTGCTGTTTCCTTCCAGTGACCAGCCGCTGCCGTTCGACAATAAATTATTCCAGCGGGTTCCGTCATTTACCCAGAATGAGTTTGTCGTTGTGTCGTAAACCAACAAAGCTTTTGTATTTTGAATTGATTTACGGGTTGTTGAATCCATACGTGGAATCAAAAGTCCTTTCCCTGAAGCCTTTATATCCAAAGCCGCATTCGGATCGGGCTGGCTCCCGTCGGCATTGATGCCTACATTTTGTGACAAACCACTAAATTGCAGGCTGATGCCGATTAACAATAAACAAAATATTTTTTTCATGGAATTGGTATTAAAAATTTTTATAATTGCTTTCCCCTTATAATTGCCCGTTCTAATTGCCAACATGCATTATTTGAAAGAATGAAGGTACTTTTTGCAGATTTCCGAATAAGTTTCATATTCCTGCGACAGCTTTATGTTATTATAAGCCAGCTTATTTGAGGATATATTTAATTTTTAATGCTTAAATCTGCCTTTAAATTCATTGAATTTTCCAGTTTAGATATCCTTGCTTCAAGATTATTTATCCGTTCATCCTTTGCATCATTCAGTAATTTCAGGGTATCGTTTTTTTGTGAAAGCTCTTGCACTGCTTTTACCAGCGGAACAACAAAATCGGAATAACTTAAAGAGTAAAAGCCTTGAGGATCCTGCGGTTTATGCACTCCGCTGAAATTATATCCGGCTTCGTGGGCTGCTTTTTCCACCTCTTGTGCTGCAAATCCGCTGTAGACCTGTTCTTCCTTTGTTGATATCGCATCCGTAGGCACCATTTTCTCATCCAAACCCAATTGTTTATCAATACCATGAACATCAAGCGTGTAAGTGATCGGTCGAAGCTTATTGATGAATTTAAGACCTGCAACATCTTCATGAATATTCTTTTTATACCTGACATCCGATAAAACGCTGAATGCAGCATAAGCCGCCACCTGCAGAATTGTCGGAGCCCCCAGCATTATTTGCTGGTTTGCTGTCGGTATCGATTGAAATCCAAGTCCGCTGCAACCTGATAATGAGTTATTCATCGGATTGCTTCCATAGCCAACGAATGTGTTATTGCTTGCCGTAGAAGAGGAGCCGGCAACATAGCCTACGCAGGTGTTGCTGTTTGAGGTGACTGAATTAAGACCTGCCTCAAATCCAAAAAAGGTATTAAAGCTTCCGTTTGAATTTGAATTGCCCGATTCGAATCCGATAAAGTTGTTGTAACTTCCGGAAGTATTGTTTATTCCTGCTTTATCTCCGATAAAAATATTTTCGGAACCACCATTGTTGTTAAATCCGGCCTGGTTTCCAATGGCCGTGTTCTCAGTTCCCGATGTAGTATTATAGAGTGCCTGGTAGCCAACGGCTGTATTGGAAGAAGCTTCTGTGATTTTAAATAAGCTTTGAAATCCAAGAGCTGTATTATTGTTGCCACCATCATTCGCTTGCAGAGCGCCCGAGCCAAGGGCAGTATTCGAGCCTCCTGTTGTATTGCTCTGCATTGCTTTTTCGCCAACAGCAGTATTGGAATTTCCAGTGTTATTCAGGAGTGCAGTACAACCTACCGCAGTGTTATAGGCACCAGTTATATTATGTTCCAATGCAGTATTCCCAACGGCGGTATTGTTAAATCCGCTCGTATTGCTGTTAAGGCTTGCCCAACCCAATGAAGTATTACTTGAACCAATGGTATTGGCATATTGTGACTGATACCCAACAGCTGTATTATCAGATGCAGTATTATTGTGTAATGAACCTGCTCCAACGGCAAGATTACCCACACCGGTAATATTGGAATAGAGTGCCTGGAACCCGATCGCAGTATTATCGGATGCAGTCGTACTAAAATTAAGTGCTCCAAATCCATAGGCAGTATTTTCGGAACCACCTGTATTTGCCCCAAGGGTAAGGTAACCGATTGCAGTATTGCTGTTTCCTGTTGTATTTGCATATAAGGCTCCGCTTCCGACCGCGACATTCCTGATACCGGATGTATTATGCAGCAGGGAATTTACTCCAAAAGCACTGTTGTCACTACCGTTACTGGCTTTCAGTGCATCTACGCCCATTGCCGTATTGTTGCCACCGGTTGTGTTAGCATACAAAGATTCCAGTCCGTTGGCAGTGTTACTATTTCCGGTAGTATTGGAGTAAAGCGCGGATTGACCAAACGCCGTATTATTTGCTCCGGAAGTATTGCTTAAAAGTGCTTGATAGCCCCAGCCACTGTTATAGGGTGAATCAAAATCGATCAGTCCCGACAAATTATTATTCACTTTAATCAGTAAAGGTTGTGCGTCTGTCGTGCCGATAAAATTAGATGAACTGTTGGTATTGCTGTTCCCTGTCAATGACCAGCCGCTTCCGTTCGACAACAAATTATTCCAGCGCGTTCCGTCATTATACCAGAATGAGCTAGTTGTTGTATCGTAAACCAGCAAAGCTTTTGTATTTGGGATCGATTTACGCATTGTAGAATCCATACGGGGAATTAATATTCCTTTGCCGGAAGCTTTAACATCCAGAGCCGCATGCGGATCGGGCTGGCTTCCGTCGGCATTGATGGCTACATTTTGCGATAAAACACATACATGCAGGCTGACGCCGACGATCAATAAATAAAATATTTTTTTCATAGAATTGTATAGTTAAGTTTTAGTATTTATTTTTCTTTTTAAAGGCATTATTCGTCTTAAAATCAAGCCTTATCATAAAAAATTGGATAAACGATTATTCCGGCTGAAAGGCCGGGTTACCTGTTTGCCATAAAGCAAAGGCAAAAATGTTTGCAAAATTTTTATTCGTAACATCTTTATTCTCGGTAAAATGGCCATTATCATAATTAACATCAAACACGACAGGTTTTCCCGAAGTACTGGCATTCTGCAGGGCCGCTGCAAATTTCCCGGGCTGCCAGGCAATAACTCTCGGATCATTCATGCCGCCTACACAAATTACTGCCGGATATTTTGTACCCTCTTTTACATGCTGAAATGCATCCATTTCATAGAGGGCCATACACTCAGTCGAATCTTTTACCGTTCCGAATTCACGGGCATTGTTGGGTCCATTTGGTGTAGTTTCGAAGCGAAGAGCATTGCTGAGGCTTACCTGGCTGATAGCTGCTCCGAAGAGATCCGGACGTTCGGTAATGGCCCTTCCTATTAAAATACCGCCGGCACTCATACCATAGCCGGTCAATTTTGGCGTACTTGTATATTTATTTTTGATCAAATATTCGGCACATGCAATAAAATCTTTCCATGTATTGGGCTTGGTTGTTTTAAATCCGGCTTTATGCCAGTCCTCTCCTTTTTCACCGCCACCCCTGACATGAGCAAAAGCAACGATGATCCCTTTATTCAGCAATACAAGTAATTGCGGCACAAAGAACGGAGTCGTCGAAATACCGTAAGCACCGTATCCGTCGAGTATGCAATTGGTTGTACCGTCTTTTTTGACATTTTTATTGTAGATGATCGAAAGCGGTATCATTGTACCGTCATAGCTCCGTGCTTCTACCTCATCTACCATGATATCGTTTATACCCGGGTATTTGGTTTTAATATCAAACGTACTTTCACTCATTTTGCGGCTGTTCGCATCGTAATCGAATATTGTTTCATCCTGTTTCCAGGAAGTAAGGTAGACGAGGGCATCATTTGTTTTAATATCAAAAGGCACTATTGATGCAGTACCGCTGAACGGCAAGTCGACAGATGAAATGTCACCACTGTTCAGATTGTACTGACCGGCCGTTGTGTTTATTCCGTCGCTAAAAGTGATCAGCAGGAAATCTTTTGTTCTCGCAATGCTTTGAATGGTATTTTTCCCTTCGGGAACCACGACTGTCGCGTTTTTCACCGAAAAATCCTTCAGATTACTTTTCATGATCTTATATCTGGAAGCTCCTTTGTAAGTGAGCATGTAAACATCATCACCGTCGCCCACTATATTGGTAACCTGATCCTCTTTTTTCAGCAAACGTTTCCATTGTATTTCAGGCAAGAGCAGGGATGATGCGGGTGCGTAAAAACAATTCAGCTCATTATTTACTCCGGCGAGTGTACCGATAATGTAGTTAAAATCTTCGGAATAAGATACAAAGCATAAGTCTTCGGGAACGATACCCAGTTGGGGATACTTTTTCAGCGATAAAATTTCCTTGTCATTTTTCACATCGGTTCCTGCAACATGAAACATGGCTCTTGTATTCGTCAGCATGTTCATCGACTTATTATCTCCAGAGGCTTGAATGGTGTAAATAAATCCTTTGTTATCAGGCGACCAGCCGCTTAAGCCGAACCATGAGGGGTAAATCGTTTCAGGATATAAGGTTTTGGTATCCACATTCATTATATGTATTGTTGCCACTTCGGCTCCACCTTCGGCAATACCGAAGGCCACTTTTTTCCCGTCTTCCGAAGGTACAAAATAATTTATGCTGTATGATTTAGTCTTATCCTCCTTTAAAGGGTCATAAAGCAGAATTTCCTTTCCTTCCTTGCCTTCGCGGTAATAAAGCTTGCCGACCTTTTCATCCGGCAACGTTTTTTTATAAAAATAGCGCCGGCCTTTCGCTTGATGCCGGATATCTCGGCTGAAGCCAGCGCATCATATTTGTTAAATTCATTAAAAAGGGAATCTCTTCCTGGAATTCTATCGAGCAGGCTGTCAGTAAAATTATGCTGCGCCTTAAACCAGTCCTGCACCTGTTTGTTATCCATATCTTCAAGCCAGCGGTAATTATCGATAACGCTTTTTCCGAAATAAATGTCAGTAACAGGAATTTGCCTGGTGGCCGGATAATGATACTGGCATTACATGCGACAGCAATAGCCGTCACCATAATAAGTATTTGAACAACGAAGTATTTTGTTATCATGACGTGGTATTTAATTATCGCGTTCTGAAAAATACGTTCAAAGAATGAATTAAATAACGGCACCTTTACCAAATCAGGCTTCAGGCAGGCATTTCCTTTCACGCCCGTACTGGAGTGATACAATATAACACACATCCGGGGAAAATGTTAGTTCATTCTGATAAATAGGTAACT
This sequence comes from uncultured Bacteroidales bacterium, assembly GCA_963761195.1. Lineage (GTDB taxonomy): Bacteria > Bacteroidota > Bacteroidia > Bacteroidales > JAADJA01 > JAADJA01. The sequence goes on along the minus strand of CAVXGA010000019.1, from coordinate 60,630 downwards.
GAAATTACACGTCTGATCATGCACCTACCAAACACCCCTCAGATTTAAATCTTTCAGCCTATACCGGAGCGATAGCATGAGGCGGGCCATTTTATAACCAGCTTTTCTTTTTGTAGTCGACATTGAGAAAAATATATTCTCATGTAAAAAAAGTAATTTAAAATTAGTTACTTTAGCATGGCTGGTTTAGAGAATAGAAAAGGAAAGTTGAAAATAGTATGAGAGCCGAAATATGTTACCCATAAGTTGTGTCAATGCACAGGCCAATAATAGAAGTCTTGCGTGCGTGGGAGATCTGAAGATTGAAATTCAACAACAAATTTAAAAGTGAAGAATAGCAAATGCCATTTCCATATTTCACCACCAATCAAATCGTTCCGTTAATAGTAAGTTCAATTATTTTAATTGTCTCGATCCTTGCCTTTCATACCGATAAAAAACGAACGGCAATCCTTCTTTTGTTTCTTGGTTCCCTTGGTCTTGGTTATTTTATAGCCAACCTGGACCATTTTTTAATACTTTGGGACGAACAATATCATGCCCTTGTTGCCAAACATATGCTGGACAATCCATTCAAACCGACACTTTATTCAACACCGCTGTTAGATTACAATTACCGGGACTGGACGTCAAATTACATTTGGCTGCACAAACAACCCTTATTCCTTTGGCAAATGGCGTTAAGTTTAAAAATTTTCGGAATCAACGAACTCTCTGTAAGAATTCCGAGCATTATTCTGCATGCAACAGCCACCCTGATGATTTATCGTATCGGAAAAATTTCATATAATTCAAATGTAGGATTTTACGGAGCATTGTTTTTTTCGATTGCTTATTATCCGCTTGAATTGGTTGCCGGTAAATATGCCACCGATCATAATGATGTTGCGTTTCTGTTTTATATTACAGCAAGTTTTTGGGCGTGGTTTGAATATGAAAATTCTCAAAAAAAATACTGGATAATTTTAATAGGAGTCTTTTCAGGATGTGCAGTCCTTGTTAAATGGCTGGTTGGTTTACTAATCTATGTAATTTGGATAATCACAATTGGCATAAATGATAAAACAAACTGGTTGAGGCTGAAATCTTATGTTCCCATTTTCAAAGCATTCGCTATAACCCTCTTGATATTTATTCCATGGCAGCTATTCATTTTTTACAACTATCCTTCGGAAGCAAATTATGAATTCCTGCTGAACACGGAACACTTTTTCAGACCCATTGAAAATCACACCGGGAATTTTTGGTTTCATTTTAATGCCATTAAAATTATCTATGGCTCAAAATACGAGATTCCCTTTTTATTAGTGCCAGGACTATTTTTGCTGATTAAAAATACAGTTTCCAAAAAATATCGGGTTGCGATCGTATCGGCTATTATTATCGTTTATGGATTCTATTCGATTGTCGCAACTAAAATGATATCCTATTGTATCATTGTTTCTCCCTTTGTGTTTCTTGGATTTGGAGCTTTGACGGATGCATCGGTTAATTTCATAAAGACATTAATACCCTTCATAAAATTCGAACTGATTTTGCGGTTCTTTATTCTCATCGCAGTCTGCTATATACTTCTTGACCTACCAAAAATCCAGAATTATCATACCGACTGGAGGCCTATAGATAATTGCAACAGAAAAGCTGATTTGGAACAAATGGAGGCGATTAGAAAAATAGCTAACCGTTTACCGGATGACAAATATGTTGTTTTCAACACGGATATCCGGGTCAACGGCCATATTTCTGTAATGTTCTATACCAACTGTGTTTCTTACGGTTTTATCCCAAATGAAATGCAAATTGAAAAAATAAAAATGCAGTCATACAAGATTGCCATACTTGATACAGGCGGCTTACCGGATTACATCATCAACGACAAAGACATTTTGAAAATTGAATAACAACAGAGGGACTATGCGCAATAACCAACTGGTTGAAGTCTCCTAAAATTTGTCGACTTTTGCACCAGGTCTCATTTAGTAAGACATTTGAGGTGCAAAGGAATATAAATCTCATTCAATAACCAGCTTTTCTTTTGTGAATATGGAATATTAAAATGGGAACTAATATTCAAATTGTTTTTATTAAACCCTCAAGCTGCTATCTTGAAATAACCAGTTTCCCTGATAACACAACCTCATCAGAAATGAATTTATAGTAATAAATTCCTTCGTTCAGGTCACCTGTATTTAGAGTGGTTTTCGTACTACCCTTTCTGAATATTTCTGGATTATGGCTGATTACCAGCTTCCCCTCCATATCATACAGCATAATTCTGCCTTTACATGTTTTGCTGAGGGTAACAAGGATATTCGCTTCTTCACCAGCCGGATTAGGAAAACTGCATATTCTGTCCACAGGTACCCCTTTTTCACTAAAACCAGTAAAAATATTATCGTTTACCATCATAATATTCCCGTAACTGAAAGGCTGAATATTGCAGAGTACAGCATAGTAAACCTCGTAGAATATTCTAGCATACATCATTGATGAACTGTCGGCAAACTGAAGCTGAACTTCGGAGTAAACGGAATCGTTAAGATTTTCAAGATTACCAACAACGGGGCCATATGGCGGATCAACGATGTGCCATCCTTCCCAATCGAGGATACCACCATAGCTGCATTCGTAATACCGATCAAAAATGGATTCATTTGTACCGTATTTCTTAAACGGAGTCGTATTGAGTACGGTAACCCCGGAGGGCATTTGAAGTTCCACACCAAATATTGACCCATAGCTAAGATCATCAAGTACGAGTGAAAAGGTGACGGTTTTCGTCATTCCAGGTTCGAATGTATAATCATCAGCAGTAACCTTATGAATGGATATCCAGGGTTTCTGGTACAACACAACATTATTAATGCCGGTATCCGGGACAAAAAACCCATCAATCTTAGACTGTGAGCAATTCACATAATCGGTATCCTGCGAAGAAACATGAATATTTGCATAATAGCCCGGGTCCACATTTGCGAACATAAACTTGCCATCGCTGTTGGTTTGTGTATACAGTGAATTGATAGCCTGTAAAACAATTGTTCTTCCGGCCTCCAAAATCGGATCGTTGGTGACACTGTCTCTCAGCTGTCCGGATACAGTAATACTATTTTTAGGTTGGAGATAAAAATCCATATGCACCGTATCCTGACTGAGCGAATCAATGGTTATTTCAGATACTTCACCCATATAAAAATCATTTTCATAAATGGTAAAATCATAAGTCCAATCAGGAATACCTTCAAACATGTAAGTCCCATCCTCTGTTGAATTGGTGTAAAATAGTGTACTGTAATACATCATTTTCAGTCTCATTAACATAGTCTGGTTGATCAGCGGCTGGTTACTATTCGCATCGTACAGTGTTCCCGTAACAACGAATTTAGGATGATGTGGTGGAATTTCAAAAAATATGCCGGTAATATTTGCATCACTTATTATTATCGGATTTTGATAAATAGTCCTGAGGAAATAATCGCCGTTGAGAATGATCGGATCCGGATAGGTATAAAACTCAAGGTTATAGGTTCCGTTAGTTACACCAGTCAATGTAAAGCTTCCATCAGCGTGAGAAAGTGTTGAGCTCGCAACACCGCCGTTAGAATAAGTTAACAAAATATCGATGCCGGAAAGAGGTTCTCCGCTTTCCGCGTCAGTGGCTATTCCGCTGACATCATAAGCAGATGCATTAATAGCAACTGCGATATTGATAATAAGAAAAAGTAGTTTTTTCATCACACATAAATTAAATGATTATGTTCGCAATTATCTTATTCTATTGTCACAAAAGTGTCACAGTTGAATAAATTTATTGTAACAAATTGGGCGATTCAACATGCTTTTTTTACAACCTTCGCTGCCGTAAGTGGTCAAGCTAGGTCTTGTGGTTAGGTATCACTTGTGGCTTTCGGCACAACAGCTACTACCTAATAGTCAGATTTCCTTTTATTTTTACATTAATAAAAATATGGTAAGATGCAAAAAAGTAATCGAAAATGTTTTGATTTTAACCAGGTTCTTTTGGAGAATTGCAAGGAAAACGAAAAATTTATCTGTATAAAAACCACTCGTCACTCCAGTTCTGATGCCGATGAATGAATAATGGCGGAGGGCTGGGGTGATTAACTTTTTACATCCTGGTTTATTTTATGGTTGAAAATAAACGGATATCGGACCGGAGGTCCGACCATAGAACAATTAAAAATTGCATTTCCGCATTTTTTCATTCGGGATTTTAATAGTTTTGTGGATGGATATCATTTAAAAAGGCTATTCCCGGAATTAGCATTTTAAATGCAATGGCAATGAATAAAACAAGATAAACTAAATACCTTATGAATGCAGCTCACCTTCATTTACTGTTCACCCATTTACCGATCGTCGGTATTGTAATAGCTATTTTGATCAATGCCTATGCATTGTGGAGCAAAAGTGACGAGATGAAAAAATTTACTCTCTGGGCGTACATTGTGCTGGGAATTTTTGCGATCCTCGCCTACATGACCGGAGACAGTGCTGAAGACATCATGAAAACCTACCCGGGGATTACGGAAGACATCACCGAACCACATGAACACCTTGCCATGGCGTTTTTCACCGGCGTAATGATTTTATCAATTTTAGCATTTGCCGGTTTATACAGGACCAAAACAAATGAACCGCTCTTAAGAAAATTTAATTTGTATTTATTAATACTGGCAATCCTCGTAAGTGTCCTGGCCTATTTTACCGGCTCCACCGGAGGCGACATCCGGCATACGGAGATTAAAGAAGGAGTATATAAAAGTAATCCCTAATCCGGTTCCTTCTTTTGATTTACCGGCTGTCTTCCTTTGCCAATTTATCAGTGCTTTTCCGTATATGGAACTTGTGAATGCTACTGTTTTTTTCGATTAATTGTCAATAAATATCTTTTGTTTTTCTAAACTTTTTGGATTTAGTTCCCTGAAGCTCTGCTTCGTTTAGTTTATTAATGGCTTCGAACGGAGGTAATTAATAATAAGGGGAAAGATCTTCTTTTATGCAATTTTTTTTCTAAACAAAGATCTATGGATGGCGGTTTTAATTTGATGTCGTGACGATTAAAGCCTTTAGATGAATTAAAATTTCATTCTTTTTTTTATTAACAATATTTCTGAACTATACCACCTAATATCCCTGTTAATAATCCCTTGCAAACTTTGACCAATATTTAACATATCTGTGATGAACACCCATAATTGGTAATTTTTCAGTCTTATGGTATCAAAAATGTAGACTTTTTCAAGGCATAATTCCATAATTATGAATGAAAAAGGTATAAAGCATATGATTAAAAAAATTTACCCTCTATCAAAAAAGTTAAATTGTCGATTCAAAAGACAACCTTCCAGATTCAGGTTTACTATCCCAATCCTGTTCAAATTGAATTGCATATCAATTTACCAGGAAATACGGGAATGGTTGAATTGGACGATATTACCGGGAAATCAGTGCTTCAAAAGGTAATTGGTGAAAACAATAATTCGGTTGATGTTTCTGGTTTGGTTAAAGGAATCTATTTGGTGAAAGTATGGTCAAATAACCAACTGTATACAGGAAAAATTTCAAAATATTAGGTGATCAGGATAAAAAATATCATCACCTGGTTTAGTCCTACAACAAGGGTTCCATAGTACGTAACGCCCATTTGGTGTTGCATTTGTCAGGCAAATTTATAATAAACGCCAGAACACTTCAAGTCCTAAATCTCTAAATGTTCAGGATTCTTGCCGGTAAGTCTTGTGATTGAAGTTCTCGTGATGCTATTTTATTAAAGAACCAGATAATTTGAAGTCCAAAAAAGAAATGCCTAATACCTTTCTAGTTCAAATTATAGCGGTTTCATACCAGGTATGACAAATACAAATTACGCAAGTTGCAATCAAGAAGAATCCCGGTTTGTGATCGTTGCCCTTCATGCGTCAGACGATGACAAAAATACGAAGGAAATTGCAGAGCAGATAGCGGGGATTTTTAAACTGCCACTTTAAAATCCTTATCTACAGCATGTAAACTAAATCCAAACAAGACTTTCACGGGCAGAGGGTTTTCAGATGGGGATGCGATAATTCAAAAATCTGAACTCAGCAATGCGAATTTAACCTAAAAGTACCTGCCCAGCGTTAAGGCGGATTTATCCCGGATTCCGACACCATACTTGATACACTACTCATCAGTGCATGGCACTTCTAATGCTTATTCCGGGATAATAATATTCTATAATTCAAATCAATACTAAACTTTATCCAATAAATATTGTTTTTAACCTATAAAGCACATTTCCAAATGAAAACCATTGAGGATCTTGAGAAAGAAAAATTAGAGGAAGAAATAAAAATTCTCCGGGCCCGAATAAAAAATGAATTCCCTGAGCACAAACCTAAAGGATGGTTTGATAAAGTTTCGGATTTTTTCAGAAGATGGTATTCGGTCGTTCTGGCAATAATAGCCGTAGCAGGAGGTTTTTGGGGAATATTTTATCCTGTGAAAACATTTCTTAACGAGCGTCAAAAGGCCGTTCAGTACGACATCAATGAAAATATGATCAATGCATTGGAAGGACTCGAAAAAGATGACAAGATTGCAAAAGAAAATTCTATTATAATCCTCAGTTATTATGATTTAAATGCAATTCCAATACTTTTAAATAAATACATAGAGTCGGATTATTTGGATCAGGATTTACAGCTGGAATATATGGATGCAATTAGTATGATCTACAAAAGAAAAAATACTGAAATTATAGACAGGATCATAAAAAAAATGCGGATTAATTATAGTTTATTCGACAAATATATTTCCCAAAATGATTGGAAATACAATAAAGCCAGTGAAAACCTGATAAAGCTTATCAACCTGATCAAATACATGAACCCCGACTTATTAAGCTGGGATATCGTAAAGATGAAAAATTTTTATACTGAAATTGTTGCCCACATGAATGAAAACACGAATCTGAAGAGCAACGAGGATGTAGAAGTTTTAAAAACTAAAATAGAAGATTTCATTAATAATGGGAAATAAAATAAAAATATATAACGGCAATTACTTTCCTGGTAAAGGGATCTTCATTCTTTTGTTTGGTTTGATTTTTTTTCATTTCACCGGACGATTGCATGCCCAAAATAATATTTTATATGTTTCGCCCCGGATTGAGAGCGCTATATCATCCAATATCGCTCAGGAAATTGAGAATAAAATAACGAATAAGATTCCTTATGTTAAACAAAAGGTCAGCTTTAGAACCTATTCGGATCCGGATGGCCAGAATATATGCAATAGCAAAATCACAGCATCCTCCGTTAAGTACATGCTCAAACTTGATAACATTAAAAACATCGCCGCTTCACCATCCTATGAACTGGAATTTTCATTGAATAAAATTAGTCGGGACAACCTGCCAGCAGGTAAACTGTTTACGGAGGAAGAGATCCCCTGGGAAAACTCTACCTTTATTGTGAAGAAAAACGGTGAGCTGTCAAAAGAAATTGATGAAATACTCACCGACCTCAAAAATGAAATTGAATACTATTTTAAAAACGAAATATTCCGGTCAAGAATTTATATTAATCCCGATGATTTTAAACCTGCAGAGGAGGATTTCTATACCGCATTTAGTGATTGGCTCGAAAAAGAATTGAATGAAGCAGAGAATTCAAAACCGTCGAAATACATTATTTATTACGATAGCAGGCCTTATCCACAAAATAATGCGTTTATTTTAATCGGTAAATTCACCGATCCGGTTAACAAAATAGCAAGTGTGGAATTTACAATTCTAAAAGACGGTAAACCCTATAAAGTAAAGCCCGTAAATATCAACGTTGAAGATTTTGAATACGGCAGTTATGAGCATGATGCCGAATATAAGCAAGCAGTGATAAATAAAATATATGAGCTATTAAGCAAAATTCATTGACCCGGAAATTAATAATTGCTATAATTGAAATACTATGAGAAGTAAGAGCCACTTTATAAAATCATTATTGGTTGCAGGGTTGTTAATATTTTTTAATTGTAATGCGCTATGGGCTCAAAATGAAACAACCCAAGAAACAACAGTAAAAAAAATTACCCTGTTGTATAACAGCGAAAAACAGATTGGTGATAAGGAACTCACTACTGTTAGTCAGTTTACCCGGAAGTTGATCAATATTTTTCCCGTCGTTGAAAAAATCAAGCTGGTTAAGTGGCAAAATGAGAATTCATTTTACAAGAAAACAGAGCAGGAAATTTTTGATAGTATGCGCGTCGATGCCTTTTACCAGTTGAATTTTTCCTTAAAATTAGATTCAATAAGCTCTGTAACACCAACCTTTGTGGTGAGGAATATGAATAATGGTTCCTTCGATAAAATCACGCTTCCTGTTTATTCAGCCGATTATTATAAGAATTATAATTATGCGCAGTTTATTGCTGATGAATTATCAGGTTTTGTGAATTCTTATTTTAATATTAACAACGGTAATAAAAAAGTATTTTCACCCGAATCCTATAAATGGGATAAGCTGTTTCCCATGGCAAATGCCTCATCCTCAGCTGGTGATTATTCCAGGTCAAACTTTTTGCTTTATTTATTGATCGAAAAAAATCCCTCATTGCCCGACACAGCAAAGGTTAGGGCATATAATCTGCTGGGCAGTAACAAACTAAACCAGTACAGAATAGATGAAGCTGAGGAGGAATTCAATAAAGTACTGGCATTGGATGCCCGTAATTACTGGGCTGGTATTGGGATAACCAAAGTAAGGATCGAACAAGGTGATTTTGGTCATGCTTTATGGAAAGCCGATGCAATAGTGCCCGTTTCAAGCGAAGTATTTTTACTCAAAGGACAGGCATATTTGGGTATGGATAGTCTCGACAAAGCAGTTGAATATTTTAAAAAGATAAGCTCAAAAAGTAATACAGATCTATATAATAAAAAATTATTATTTCTGGGTACCATTTACCTTAAAGCCGACGAAACGGATAAGGCGTATGATATTTATAAGGAACTCTATTTGATGGATACAACCGATTCCAATGTTGGGTATCTGTATGGCTACCTGATCGGTCTCAAGGGATTTGATGAATTTAAAAATAAAAATTATAACAAAGCTGCTGAATTTTTACTTGCTGCCAATAAGGTTTATCAAAGTACAGATGTTACAGATTATTTGCGCCTGGCCTTTATTTATGAACGCAGGTTTGATGAAGCGTTGGAATTAATTGATCAAAAGATTAAATCGGGTGAATACAGCACGGATAACATTTATTTGACGCATGCCCTTGACATACGCAAAGTATTTATCGATACAACCCAAACGGAATTTAAAAATATAAATGAGTTTGGTGAGCAGATATTAAGAGCACTTGAATTGCATATAAAATTCAATCCTGATGATCCGCTCGGTTATTTTTATAAAGGAAATACCCTTACCAGAATGGGGCGCGGAACCGAAGGCTTGTCACAAATGGAAATCGCCTATCAGAAAAATACACAGGATCGAAGTATACAACTCGATTTAATGGAGTTGTACCTTTTAAACAATAAGCTTGATGAATGTGAGGATTTCTATAAATCGGTTATTCAAAATTATAAAGCTAACAAAATCAAGGCAAACGACAGGGATCAGGCATTGATGAATTATCTTTTAATCACTTCATTGAAGCTTCAAAACAAAGACATTAAGAAGCCACAAAAGAAGCTTGACAAATTATTTAAATCCGGTGTTGTCGTCGACCGGTGGTCCTACGATTCGTATTTGTCATGGCTTGAAAAAAGCAATTATGATGTGGCAGCAAAATCATTCCTTGTTGACCTGACAAACGAAATGAAGTCCCATAATAAACCTGGTTGATAAGGAGTCCTATAATCCTTATCAGAATTTTGGGTTAAAAAACATAAGTGCTATTCCTTCACTTTTTCATCCCCGGTTCCAACCGCTGAGGTAAGTATCTGACTTAATACTGGTTGGGTATTCCCGCCAGAATTTGTTTTCAATCATGAACCGGAACTATGAATAACCAGCCTATCTTTTTGTATTTGGAATGAATAAAAATACAGTCATCATTACCAGGGGTCTAGAAATTTCCTTACTTTAGCCCTGCCTGATTTTATTGAATGGAAAAAATAGCGGGAAATTGTGAAAAGTTAGGGTAAAAAATCTTACAGTTTTAAGCGATTTTCAAATAAATGACGATGCTAATGCTTAAAAATGTAAGGGTTAGTCGCATTTTAGCGGTTATTATAATGGCTGAACTTATTTAGAAACGATGATTATAAACAATTACATTAAAATCGGAATCCTAATCTGTATTATTCTTGGACTTTCGAGTTGTGTTACTTATTATATTCCACTTCAAAGTTTTAATGAGCAATTCAAAGACATTGATTCAACTGAATTGAAAATAGTAAATACAAGAGGACCAATGGGCGATGTTATAAGCTACAAGACATATCCAATTGAATATATTAAATGTGTCGACAAGAATAATAATCCAATTGAATTAAAAAATAGACCATCAATCGAGATTCGGTTTACTGATAAAAATAATAAACGGACGATTTTTTACTTTGACCAGATATATGTTCAGGATTCAATTGTGATAGGGGATGGTTCTAGGTTTATTAATCATCAGAAAGCAATCCCGATTGAAAATATAAAATTGATAGAAGTACAAGACGGACATAAAAATTTCAAGTACATTGATAAAAGAAGTAACAACCGCTAATAGCATGTAAATACCACTGCCACCTACTGCTAATGAAATATTGTGCAAAATTTATAGTAACATTATTTTAGAAGCGATTGTGGAAGAGACAGCGTCACGTACACGCGAAACTATATGGGCCAGTATCATTTGACAAATTCTCAATGATTTATGAAACAAGTATTTACGCTTTTAATTTTAGTACTTTACATGCAATGTCGAAGGACAGAATATTATTGACTGGGATGGAAATTATCAACTCCAACTAACGGACTTTCAGTCTGCCACAACCCAAATTGGTCGTGGTAATATTTACAGTATTCATTCAGCATCAAGTATTGACTTTTCTTTCTATATGAGTAAGGCTGAGTTTATGTTCACCAAAAACTTTAATTCAAAAGTAAACTGCACGTTTAATCGGGATGCGGCTTCATTGGTTGCACCAGACAGTTTAACCGCGATGGACTTATTGGACTTTGCTCGTTTTGAGTTTGATTTATCAGAATTGTATGCAAGAAAGTTTCGTAAGAAAATTTATGAAGAAAAGGGTGCATTTTCGGAAGCTAGCTTTTTCAGACCACTCTATGACAAAATTCAACAAGAGTTCACCGAAAGACATACCATTGCAGGCCAGGAATCGGACTTGGGGAGAAATAAAGAAAAACTAAATGAATTGCATCAGGCAGTTTTGAAAGAAATAGAACAATTGTCCGACTTTTGTAAATTGTGTAAACCCCCGAAAAAGAAAAAATAAATACTGCCCAAAACACCGGAACATAGACCATGATGCAGTTCGTAGTCATTAAGACAAAAAAAGTAATATTGAAAGGAGCTAAAATTAATAATCAAGCGAGTGAATATACAACACGCACAATAACCATAATAGAGTCACTTTTAAAAAGATCAAATGAAAAAACCATTATTAATTGCACTTATCGCATCATTTTCATTGCAATTAGCAGGACAAAATTGCAACTGCCTTGAAAATTTCAATTTTTTAGAAAATAAAATTTCAAAGGATTATGCGGGTTTTGCTGATAAAGTGAACGCATCGACGGTGGATGAATACAATCGATTTACCGACTTGTACAGGAATAAAGCAAAGGAGGTGACCTCGATAAAAAGATGTGAACTACTGCTCGACAAGTGGCTGGAGTTCTTCAATGACAAACACCTCAGACTCGAATTAACCAAGAACATTTACTGGACGTTTAAAAAAATAGATTCAAGCACGATATTGTTCAGAATTCCAAGTTTTGCCTGGGAAGATAAACCCCTAATTGATAGCATTATCAGGACAAATTATCAAACCATTACATCCACACCCATACTTATACTTGATTTGCGCGGAAATGGCGGTGGAATTGACTATAGCTATTTGGAACTACTGCCTTTTATTTACACACATCCCTATGAATCAAAAGGTGCCGGATGGTGGGCATCAGAAGGGAATATGGGATTTTTTCAAGAGGCGCTTGAAAAAGGAACGATAAGGAAGGGACATGAAGAGGAAACAAGAGAATTAATAGAAGCCATGAAAATGAATCCAAATACATTTGTAACAGAAGATAAAGCGGATACGGTAAAACGAGACACTGTCTATAAGACTCCTGTCAAGGTTGGGGTCATCGTAAATGATTTTTGTGCAAGCAGTTGTGAACAATTCGTATTGGAGGCTAAAAACAGCAAAAAGACAACCGTATTCGGAACAAACACCCTGGGAGTTCTGGATTATTCAAATACGGTTGCCGTTGATATGCCCACGAAAAATTTGCAAATCCGGTATCCAATGACAAGGTCAAACAGGTTGCCCGATTATCCAATTGACAATATTGGTATTGCACCGGATGTCAGAATTACATTGCCTGATAATTTAAACCTGATGAGTGAAGTTGATGATTGGGTGCTATTTGTAAAAGATTATTTGGAAAAGGAATTAGAAAATGAATAATTAAGTGTTCCTGCAGTCACTCAATATCAATAGTTGTATAAGGTTATTAAAGTCAAAGAATTTGTGATTTTGAGCATGAGAGAAATCAGTAAAAATAAACATATCCCCTCCTTTTATTGTTTCAACTTCAGAGTTTAGAATCACTTGATATTGGATTATTTTAGCGATGCTTACCAATAAACATCGCAAACGGGATTATCTGAAAAAAAATTCAGTTATTTTAAAAGGAGTGCACTATGATTCATTATGAATACCTCATTATCGGTGGAGGAATGACGGCAGACGCCGCTGTAAAAGGCATACGTAGCAAAGATAAGGTCGGAACAATTGGTATAATAAGCGATGAGCAGCACCCGCCTTATATGCGCCCTCCCTTATCAAAGGGATTGTGGAAAGGCGATCCGCCTGAAAGCGTGTGGCTTGGTGCTGCAACCGGGCAAGCAACACTTCACCTATCGACTAAAGCGACTCAGCTTAATGTCAGCCAGAAACAAGTGACTGATGACCGGGGCGAGGTTTACATGTACAACAAACTGTTGATAGCAACAGGAGGTAACGTTCGGACTCTGTCCTTCGACGCGAAAGGGATCATTTATTTCAGAACACTTGATGACTACAGGCTGCTCAGGGCTCAATCAAAAAAGGGAGGGAGATTCGTGATTGTCGGCGGAGGTTTCATTGGTTCTGAAGTAGCAGCTGCCCTGGCAATGAATGGAGAAAAAGTAACTATGATCATTCCTGAAGAGGGAATAGGTGCCCGGGTTTTTCCTCAGGGCTTATCAAAGTTCCTGAATAAGTATTACGAATCAAAAGGCGTTAAAATACTGGAACATGAAAGTGTTACGGCGATTGAACGGAAGGACAATGCGTATCATATAAAAACTTCGGGAGGAAAGGAATTAATAGCAGACACAGTGGTAGCGGGCATCGGCATACAGCCAAACACGGGACTTGCCGAGGCAGCAGGACTTGATACCGGAAACGGTATCTGGGTCAATGAACTGCTTCAAACTTCGAACCCGGATATTTATGCTGCCGGCGATGTGGCAAACTTTTTCAATCCTGCTCTTGATAAGCGCCTGCGTGTGGAACATGAAGACAATGCCAATACAATGGGGGAGAGAGTTGGGAAAAATATGGCAGGAGCAAGAGAACCGTACGATTATTTGCCATTTTTTTATTCCGATTTGTTCGAGTTTGGTTATGAAGCCATTGGGGAACTGGATAACAGACTTGAAATTGTTGAAGACTGGAAAACTGAATTTCAGGAGGGTGTGATTTATTATCTTGATAAGCAGCGAGTCCGCGGTGTTTTGTTGTGGAATACGTGGGATCAGGTCGAAAATGCCCGAAAGCTGATAGCGAAAAAAGGTCCATTTGGTTCTGAAAATCTTAAAGGGAAATTACCAACATAGAAGGTTTTTCAGCAACAAAAAAACGTTTCATATCAACCTGGTTAGCCTTTTGAATTTATTAAAAGTCTCAAGTAGTTTTACTGTTCGGTTATAAGTTATGCGATTTGAATATGCTTATATCATCATGATTCAAACAAACATTCAGGTGATTTGATTTTGATAAATGATTGTTATAAAGTATTTTTGCCGTGCATTTTCAAATTACAGCAACAATCGGAAAACAAAATAAAAAACGACGTATTATGGAACGAATCACCGTAGTAGGTGCCGGTAATGTCGGCGCTACCTGTGCAAATGTCATTGCACATAAGGACCTTGCCCGCGAGGTTGTCTTAATTGATATAAAAGAGGGTCTGGCTGAAGGAAAGGCACTGGATATCTGGCAAACTTCCTCCATTAATAATTTTAACAGCAGGGTAGTAGGAGCGACGAATAATTACCTTCGTACAAAAGGCTCCGGAGTTATTATCATTACATCGGGTATTCCCAGAAAACCCGGTATGACCCGCGACGACCTTATCAAGACCAACGCTTCCATTGTAAAGGATGTCACCGAAAAAGTAATAAAATATTCTCCGGATGCAATAATTATCGTAGTTTCAAATCCTCTGGATGTAATGACGTACACGGCTTTTCTGGCCTCAAACAAGCCGGCAAATAAGGTATTCGGGATGGCCGGAATTCTGGATACCGGCAGGTACCGGGCGTTTATTGCCGATGCTTTGAACGTGTCGCCAAAAGATATCCACGCATTATTGCTCGGAGGACATGGGGATACCATGGTACCGCTGCCGAGGTATACCTCCATTAATGGAATTCCAATTACAGATCTTCTGGCAAAAGAAGATATTGACAAAATTGTAGAAAGAACTCGGTTTGGCGGTGGCGAACTGGTTAATTTGATGGGGACTTCGGCATGGTATGCACCGGGAGCAGCAGCAGCGCAAATGGTAGAAGCCATTGTGGATGATCAGAAAAGAGTTTTACCTGTTTGTGCCAAGTTGAATGGTGAATACGGACTGAAGGATATTTACCTTGGAGTCCCTGTTAAATTAGGTAAGGGCGGCGTTGAAGAGATTCTTCAGTTGAACCTGAACAAGCAGGAAATGAAAAGCCTTCAGGAATCAGCGATTTCAGTTCGTAAAACACTGGATGTGCTGGATTCGATGAAAATTTTTTAAAATAACAATAACTTAATTCAACTATGAGCACCCCATGGAAGGGTGCTTTTTTTTTGTAAATTCGTGATCAGAAAAAAAACAATGGAACGTATTGTTGTATTAACGGGAGCCGGGATAAGTGCTGAAAGCGGGTTACGAACTTTCAGGGATGGTAATGGCTTGTGGAATCAACACCGATTCGAGGACCTGGCTACTCCTGATGCCTGGCAGCGTGATCCGGGACTTGTTCTTGAATTTTACAATGAACGTCGCAAAAAACTATGGGAAGCGGAGCCTAATGCGGGTCATCATGCACTGGTAAAACTGGAAGATAAATATGAGGTGCAGATCATCACTCAAAATGTGGATGACTTGCACGAAAGAGCCGGATCGAAAAATGTGCTTCATTTACATGGTGAATTAAAGAAAGCAAGAAGCACGGTTGATGCAAACCTGGTTTACGAACTTCCGGGTTGGGAATTGAACTTGGGTGATCGGTGCGAAAAGGGTTCTCAACTGAGGCCACATATCGTATGGTTCGGTGAGGCTGTGCCAGAAATCAGCAGGGCGACAACGATTGCATCGGCGGCTGATATCTTTCTTGTGATTGGCACTTCGCTGGTTGTATATCCTGCAGCAAGTCTTATCGTTTATGTTCGTCCCGATAAACAAAAATATTATATCGATCCGAAAGCATTTCCAATCGGAGGGATTTCAAAACTCTCAGTAATTAAAAAAACTGCTGTTGATGGGGTTTCTGAGGTGGTAAACTTACTATTAAACAAGTGAAATATACAAAGCATTTCGCCTGAATGTAATAAAATAAAAGCCCACCGGAATGGGCTTTGCATTTTGTAGAATAAATAATTCTTCTTATCCGTTAAGCAAATAAAAAAAAGATACCGGATTATCTCCTGAAGTTTCTTCCCTTGTTATCACCACCTCTTCTGGTATCGTCTCTGCCTTCTGTTTTTTCTCTTGCCTGATTTACAGTGATGTTTCTTCCTTTGATTTCAGCACCGTTGAGCTCTTCAATAGCCCTTTTAGCATCTTCATCATTAGCCATTTCTACAAAACCGAACCCTTTACTTCTTCCGGAGAATTTATCCGTAACTATTTTAGCCGAACTTACTTCACCGTACTCTTCAAAGATTTCTAAAATTTCATCTTCCTTAATGTTGTATGGAAGATTTCCTAAATAAATGTTCATAAATAATCAATTAAAATCTGATACAATGTATTGTTAAATTTTGCGTAAAGATAAATATATTTTTAACGTAAAAAGAAAATCATTGAAATTCAGCAAGAAAATGAAAAAATTTTTCCTGAAGAATGTTTCAGGGACATTATTTTGTAAAAAGTTAAACTCGGATTTACCATGATAAGATTCAGAAAGGTTAAAAACAGAAATATGAATTGTTAAACTTAAATATATTTTACATTTGTACCTAACCTGAATAAAATGATAGAACCCGGATATTTTGATTTGCACACCCATAAAGTTCTAAAAGGGAAATATGGAATCAGTAACCTTTATCCTTCTTCCTTCAAGCAGGATTTATCTGACGGCTATTATAGTATAGGCTTGCATCCCTGGAAAATAGTGGAAGCGGATTATAAAACTGAGTTGATACTTGTGGGTGATTATGCAGCCAACAAAAATATTCTGGCTATAGGAGAAACAGGGCTTGATAAGATTAATTTCAGTCGATTTTGAACTGCAAAACCTTGTGTTCAGAAAGCATATTGAAATAGCTGAAAAAGCCGGCAAACCGATCCTCATTCATTGTGTCAGGGCCTTTAATGAATTGATCCGCATAAAAAAAGACATCAAACCAAAAGTTCCCTTTATTCTGCATGGTTTTAATGCCAATCGCGAAACAGCCATTCAATTGATAAATCACGGAATGTTTTTGTCGTTTGGCCATGCTTTGCTTGACCACAGATCCAATGCAGCAAAAGTAATCGGAGAAATTCCAACCGATCGCGTTTTTCTTGAGACGGATGATAGTGATTTAATGATAGAGGAGATATACGATGCGGCGGCAACTTTATTATCTCTGGAAAAGAACGAATTAATAAAAATTATTTTTAAAAATATCAAAAAAATATTCCCTTCTGTATGAATGAAGAAAATTGGCTAAGCAGGACGGAATTGCTTCTGGGTAAGCAAAACCTTAAAAAGCTGCAGAATGCACATATTCTTGTCGCCGGTTTGGGTGGGGTAGGAGCTTATGCTGCTGAAGCCATTTGCAGGGCAGGCATCGGTCAACTGACCATCGTGGATAGCGACCGGATCATGCCTTCAAACCGTAATCGGCAATTACCGGCACTCAAAAGCACCGAAGGAAGACTTAAAACTGAAGTGATGGCTGAGCGATTGCTTGATATTAATCCGGATTTGAATATAATGGCTTTTCATGAATACCTGGTCGATGAAAAAATAGAAGAAATACTTAATTTCAGTTACGATTATGTAATTGATGCCATCGATACGCTATCACCCAAAATTTTTCTTATCAAATATTGTGTTGAAAAAAGGTTGCAGCTAGTTAGCTCCATGGGATCGGGCGGCCGGTTTGATCCGTTGGAGATCAGGATTGCAGATGTTTCGGAATCCTATGGTTGCAAGCTTGCCCAGGTTGTCAGGAAAAAACTTCATGGCTGGAAAATTGACTCGGGGTTTAAGGTGGTATTTTCTCCGGAACCCATCCTCAAAGATTCTGTTATTGTGACGGATAACTCGCCCAATAAAAAATCGACAGTAGGTACGATTTCTTACATGCCGGCAATGTTTGGCCTTGCTTCTGCTTCAGTTGTTATAAGGAGTTTGATCGGCCACTGATTAAATCATCAGCGTTCAATTAAAAAATGCAGGGATTTTTACTGAAGTCCTTCTGTTTTTAATGCTTCTTTCAGTTCAGCCAGCGTGATGGGTTTGGCTACAATTTTTTTATCTTTATCAAGCAAAAACATAGTGGGGGTGGCATAGACGTTATAATCAACCACCGTTTTCCCATCCCAGCTTTTAAGGTCGCAGCCGTTAAGCCAATTCAGGTTTAACTCCTTTATGGCAGTCTCCCATTCCGATTTTACTTTATCAAGCGAAATACCAATGATTTGTAATTTATTGTGATCAATGGTCTGATAGATATCTTTGATTTTTGGCATTGACTCTGCACAATGAGGACACCAGCTCGCCCAGAAGAGCACCAGTGTGTATTCGGCTTTTATTTGCGATAAGTTCAGCGTATTGCCGCTTGTATCCGGAACATTGATTTCAGGAGCTTGCTTCCCAATCGACAATTCGGCGTATTTTGCCAGCCTTGTTTGCAGGTCGGTTTTCCGGGCTTCATTTTCACATTGCTCGGGTGAATAATTCTTTGCGATATAATCCAGTACCTTATCAAAATGAAAATGCTCAAATCCACCCACAAGGTAATCGACGATGAATTCATACACAATACTGTTTGTGGTGGCTTTCGACATGATCACGTCTACTGCTTTTATGAATTCATTTTCCAGCTCATCCTGGCTGAGATTAGGATTTTTATATAATGACAGGTATTCAATCGCCATAGAGGTATACACATTACTCCGCAACAAACTTACGTCTGCGAAATCGGCATGGTCGAAATAATGTTCGACAGCATATTCCTGTCTTCCGTATTCATCCAGCGAAGGATCGTAATAAAGCGGTTTTTTAAGCTTGATGATCTTCGTCGCCCATGCATCGGGATAATTCGTTACAATACTATCGATGTACGATAGAAAATCTGCCTGAACCAGGATGTACTTCGTCCGTGCTTCATAAAAGAAACTATCAGTTCGCGGGAAATAATCATTTAACGGAGCAAGTAAATCGAATTTCCGGCGGTAATCATTTCCTTTTCTTAAAAAGTCGTAATAGAGTTTGTTTTCATTCGAAGAAATCACCTTCAGCTGATTATAAATGTCTCCGTAATCCGTTGCTATATCAATATTTTCCTTATTGTAAATAACATCAAAAAATAGATTTTTATCCAGGAAAACACGATACATGCCGGGGTAATTTTCCGGTTTGAACGTAAAAATTACTTTCCCTTCTTTTGAAGGTGATACAGTATCGATAAAACTGTTTTTTTCGCCATAAAAGCTGGCAAGGTAAACTTCCTTTTGTGGGAGGTTTTTTACAGTGACAGTAAGGTGGAAAGTCTGACCTGACAGACTCAGCGAAAGGAAAGCTAAAAAAGAAATAAAAATATTTTTCATAACAGTTGATAAAACAGACAAATGTATAAAAATAGTAACTAATGAGTACTTAACGTGCCTTAAGTTTTAAGTAATTAAAGTTTAATGAAAACATCCAAATAGAGTTTTAATAGTGAAAACAAGTTGATTTATTTAAAAATGAAACATGATCTTTAAAATAAAGGATTGGAGGAAAGATAGTATGTAAAAGCAGGCAATTAATAAACTTTGATAAATGCCGTAATCTTTTGACTCTTCATGAAAGCCTGATTTTCAATATATGGAAGAAAAAAACCGGGATACCGATAAAATAACGCTTAAACAACCGGAAGGGTTCCTGAACCAGGCGAAATATCCATTCCGTTCCGCTTCTCTGCATCCATTTAGGAGCCCGTTTAACTTTTTTTGCTAAAAAATCAAGTATTGCTCCGCCAGCTACCGAAATTTTGACTCCGGTAAGCTTGTCTTTATTTTTGGCAAGCCAAAGTTCCTGCCTCGGAACACCCATCCCAATAATGAGAACATCTGTTTTTGCTGAGATGATATCATCAATTATTTCCTGATCGTTGTTGAAATCAAAGTAACCATTTCGGGTACCAACAATTGAAAGTCCCGGTAATCATTTGCTCAGGTTCATTTTTGCGGTAACCGCTATATTTTCTTCACCTCCAAGTAAATAAATATTCTTTTGTTCAGTCGCCCCCCATTCAATTATTTTTGGAATCAGATCGGTACCGTTCATGTTTTCTTTTATTTTGATACCCGCAATCAGTGAGCCCAATTTGATCCCGATCCCATCATTAAGAACCAGATCCGCTTTTTCAAGAGCATCTTTATAATCATTACGATGCTGCGCAATATTAAAGCAATGCGCATTGATAAAAAAGATCAAATGGTTGTTGGATGCGTTGGAATATTCTGAACATTTCCCCAGCATTTCCGGAGTATCAAGAATATCCATCGGTACATTAAAATACGTTAAGCGCGACATAACCCTGACATCACTTTAAATTGGATGATTTCGATTTAAATAACTTTTGCAGGATGTAAAATTCATTTTTACTTATTCGTTGCTTTAATCCTGTCCACATTAATTTCCTGAGAATTTTGCTTTGGTTACCTGTTACTACCTTTTTATATCCTTTTGCAAGCGCGAAAAAATATCCATACAAATAGTAGAATGCACCAGAAACAATTGGTGGCTTAAAAAGATCATGAACAAATTTCATCAATAAAAATATCGGGTGATAGTTAAGTTTATAGGCGCCTACTCCCTGTCTTTTTCTCCCTTTCAAAACAGAGTATCTTCCAATCGGTCTGTTCTGAAGATAAAAAATATCGTCCAGTACGATTGTTTCCCAACCCTTTTCACGTGCAATGATATTGTCTGCACAATCCCATCCCAAATCTTCGGGTATTGCATCCGGATTCTTTAAAAACTCAAAATTATACACCTTGAAATCACCATTGGTATGCCACGAGGGACTCACCGCATATATTTTCTTTCCATTATCATAAAAGTAAGGAATTCCGGAGACAATGGCGTACTTTTTTATATCCGTATGGGAGAAAATGTGTGCAAAAAAATCATTATCAAATTCAATATCAGCATCCATTTTTACAACATAATCGCACGAAATAGTATTTGCCAAAATGAAATCGAATGCAAATTTAAACATCCTGATAATCCTGCCACCGAGCTTATATTCTTCATGGTCAGGATAATTCAGGTAATGTAAAAACGGATGATTCTTTGCAAAATCCTTTAAAACTTCTTCCGTTCTGTCAGTTGAATTATCATTGACAACAATTACCTTTTCGGGTAATAACGATTGTTTTGAAATTGATTCAAGGGTTTTTACAATTCCTTTTTCTTCGTTTCTGGCCGGTATGATAACGGTATATTTCATATTTATTCAACAGGTTTCCAATGTTTCTGGTATATCTTATTATACTGACTGTTCCTGCAAAAGGTTAGCCTGGCTATTTCGTTCAAAAATATCCAGATCAATCAGATAAAGTAAAAGCGATACAGAAACTATTCCTGATCCGCTTGTAAATATTCCACTTTGTGTTAAAAAAGTAAGTATAATTGAGACAAAGATGAATTTAATAAACCATAAATTTTCATCTATCTTTTTTGCCATAACCTTAATGATAATGACTAATTCAGCTAAAATTAAAAGAACTCCAAATTTCGTATAATCGCCGATAATTCCAACATCGGACTGGTAAAAACCAAAGAGTTCCTTATACATCTGAATTTTTTGACCATAGATTGTATTCAAGCTTCCAATGCCATTCCCCAGAAAATAAGCCCAATTGTTTGGAATAAAATCTGTAAGAAAGAAAATGGCGGCACGAAGGCGTACATCGTCACCGGCTTTGCTTGTTTGCTGTTGCGAAATAATGAACATTTCGGTGATGATGTGTCGAAAAACATAAACTGCTGGAATCAACCCGATAAAGATCAGGAAAAAGATCAGAACTTTTGATTTAAGCTGATGGCTAAAAAGAATACTCATCGAGGTCAGCAATAAGATAACTGCAAGGTTTTGTCTGGTTCCGGAAAGGATAAAAACGATTATAAATAAAAAGCAAAACAGGACATATTTTAGTTTTTGTGTGTAATAAAATTGAGCCAGGCATAAAAAATAGGCAAATGTCAAATAACCGTTTCCAACCAACCAAATTCTTAATGTCCCTCTGTCGAATTCCATTCTTGTATGGATGAATTTAAAAGGATAAGCCAGGTACTGAAGAATATAGAGAGCGAAAAAAGCGAATCCAAAATAAAAGATGATCCGCATTATTTCCAGTTTTTCCATCCGCAATGTATGAAGCATGTAATAAAACAAGTAAAAATACATGAACCGTTGCACGATCAGGGTGGCTGTAAAATTCTGTCCATGGGCTGAAAAAGCGATAAACATACTCAGGAAAACGGCAATCGCGATCATGATTATCTCAACATTGAAATGCAGCTTTATCCAGGCTTGTTTATCATAAACCAGATGGATAATAAAAAGCAACGCACACACGCCAATTCCCGCTATCTCTAAAATTTCTATCATTTTCTCGCTCAAATATCTGATATCGTAGAAATGAAGCGAGCAAAGAATAACGAAAATTACAATAATCCTTTTCAGCATATACTATGGTTATTCTTAAAGAGATTTCAAATTTAGATAAATATTCATCTGCATCTCAAATTAATGTCCATGAACTGTCCAGCTGTTTGTTAAAATTCAAGTTCTTTCCTTCTATCCTTCAAACCGTATTTTGTTGCAGGTGAACAGGTAGCTCAGATTATTCATTTCACAAAGCAAAGGTACACGATTACTGGTAATATCAGGCAATCACTAAAACGGATTTGAGAATTCCGGATTTATAGAAATAAGGAAAAATAGTATTTATTGCAGGAAGAAAAAGTCAGAAAAAATCATTAAACTTTAGTATTTATCCAATTATTAAACCGTTCAGCAAATTTTTCCCACGTATTATCTAAATTGAACGATAAAATTCGTTCAGTATCACCTCTGTCGTTTTGGGTCAGTAAATTGTCCAGTTTGTCGATTAAATCCCCGAAACCACGATAAGTTTCTACAATACCCTCATCTTTGAGATCTTTAAACGCACCTGTATCTGGCCCGATAACGCGGGCTCCGAATGAAATGGAATCCATCAGGGCGCCGGAACTTAAAACACTTTCATTGGAGTAAGTAAAGAGTATTAATTTCGAGAGTTTAATTAGTTCCTGCAATCCTTCGAATGAAATGTAGTCGTTTGTAATAATTATGTTGTTGTTCCGGAATTTGACCAATTCATCGAAATAATCTTTATTTGTGGCTTTACCGACAATTTGAATTTTATACTTATTTGCGAAGCCGGCTTTAGCTATATAGTCTAAAAAAGTATCGATATTTTTATAAGGCAAAATGGTTCCCCAGATTAAAATATCATATAGGGGTGGTTTGTCAAATGTCAGGATATTACTTTTAACAGGATGAGCAAAATATTTTGATTTTTTTACCGATTTTTTGTCATTTCTTTCAACTTCCATTATCCCTTCTCCTGCATGTGTTAAAATAAAGTCGGAACGCTTTATCAATTCTCTGAATAAATATTTTTTGAGCCTCAAATTTTGCTTGTCATGTGATATTTTATTATGCAACACGTACACAATTTTAATCCCCAGTAACCGCTTAAAAGCAATTATCAGCATTAAAAAAAGAAACTGGAAATATCCGCCTTTTTTATCCGTGATATCAATGATCCAGTTGAGAAAAATATAATCTATTTTCAGGAGGTATTTTACGATATTAAATAGCCCTACTTTGGATGGATGATCTTTATTGACGAATTCAATATACTTACCAACGGAGTTGATGAAATCGTCGATATACGGATTGTAAGAGCCACTTTTTAAACGGGCAGTAATGGGATAAATATAAGCTTTTTTCACTTTTAAAATCAGATTGATTAGTTAAGATTTTTTAAAATCAGTTTACCTTTTTTATTGATCAAAAAATGAAATAACCCTAAAAATAGATACCGGATACCCTTAAAATCAAAATGTTTAAATCTTACTGCTATTCTCCAGACCAGATGTTTGAAAAGTTTTACAAAGGAATAAATTTTATTTGACTTTGAATTTTCCCAGAAAAAAAATAAATGATTTCTGGTCATGTAATATGTTTTTATAAATGAGTTGTTTTTAGTAGAGAATGATACATTATGCGTAACAACCAAATCCGGATTATAAAATATTTTGCCCCCTAATTCATGAATTCGCATCGACATATCTGCTTCATCGTAATAAAGAAATAAATCCTCATTTAAACCGCCCGATTTTTCAAAGATTTCAGTCTTTATCAATACAGCTGCACCATGAAACAGGTTTGTCTCTCTGATTCCTGTATTATCAGGGTATTCGGGTGTATTATCAATTTCGAGATTGTTCAAATCTATATTTCCTCCGGTATAATATAAATCACCATTTTCGTGAAGAATTTTAGGAGAGACCAAATCTGCATTTTTATCTTTTAAAGTGGTCAATAAGTTCCAGATTAAATCTTTCGGTATAACGGCATCCGGGTTCAGAAGAAAAAGATAACCCGGATTTTTAAAATGGGTTGTGATATACCTGAACGAGCGATTGCAACCAGCTGAAAATCCAATGTTTTCATTTGATCGGATAATGTGAACTGAAGGCAGGTTTTGCTTTTCAAGGTTTTCAATAGATCCATCCGAGGAATTATTATCGAAAATAATAATCCGGTAATTTATTTTATCCTCATCAATGGAGTTGATGCATTTGATAAGTAATTCGCCGAAATTGTAGTTAACAATGACTATATAAACGCTATCCATTAATAACCTTATTATCAATCAAATCAACATATAATTCATTTAATTCCGCAGCATTCGCCTTTATAGTCTTTAGGCCGGGAATATTTTTCTGCAAATCAGATATTAATTCTGGATTATCAATGATATGTATGAGTTTATTTTTCAAATCATCAACCGAGGCTTGTTCGTAAAGTAAACCATTCACGTTATCGGTTATAAAATCAGGAAAACCGCCTATATTCGGAGCAATAATGGGTAAACCTGTACTAAAGCTCTCGAAAATTGTTTGTGGTGCTGTATCCGCGCAAAGTGAGGGCAAAACCATGATGTCAATTTCGTTGGTTATCCTGGGAATATCATCAGGGTTATACCTTCCATAAAATAGTACCTTGGATTTATCGAGGCCATTGTTTAGATACTTGCTGATTATTGATTTGTAATAGCTCTCCGAATAACCACCATAAATTTTTAACTGAGCCTTTTCGATGTAAGTCTCGGAAAGATTAATAAAGGCATCAACAAGCTGATGTATTCCCTTATAATAACCCACACCTCCAATAAATCCGAAAACAATATTTGAAGCGTCAATTTTTTTGGTATGTTCTACTTTAACATTTGCAATGGTGGAGCCGATATGCTGAACAATAATCCTGTCGGGTGCCACGCCATAACGGGTCAGTTTAATTTTAACATCATTCGAAACCGCAATAACTGCATCGCAATTGTTCAGTGCTTCAATGTTCCGTGTTAATCTGTTTTCTAATGATTTTTCAAGTTTAGGCCGGCTAAATCCATTAAGATGAATATTATCAAAATCAAGGCTTTCTGTTGTTTCAGCTTTGTTCGAATACTTTTTCAGTGAACTTTTCATCGACATGTAAATAGCATGAGGTCGCCTGAACTGATTTTTTACCTTTTCCCTCAGCACCGAGCGGTTATGATTACCTGCAATTTTGCTATGAACGCAGTTGCTGCATTTTTTAATGGAGTCAGGCCCTTCACATATTCTTCGGTTAAAATCGACCATTACACGATGCGAACATAACCACCAGTATTCATGCACTGAAACAATAACCTTAGCTCCTCTGGATTTAGCAATATTAATAATGTTGGATGAAAATCCAAAAATTTCGTTAATATGAACTATTTCTATTTTATGTTCTTCAATAAAAGAAGTAAAAAGGAAATCAAACCAATGACCTGTATCGACATCTAAATTTTCATAATTCTTTTCAAGCCCTTTTCCGTTAAGGAGTTCAAAAGATTCAAATTCAGAGAATAAATCATTTTTTTGCTCTATTCTCATTTTGCCAAAATCAAAATTACCTGTTCTTGAGCTGTTGTAAAGATAAAATACTTTATTCATTCCCGCCAGGGCCAGGGCCAGCGGCCTGGTATAATTTGTTACACCACCGATAGTTTTGGGATGGTCTCCAACGATCAGTACATTCATCTCAATTCAATTTTTCTGCAAGATTTTTAGATTCAACAATATTATCTTCAATGGAACAGTATTTCCAATCACCATAACGTCCTATCGAATAAATTCCATTTTTATTTAATTCTGCCATTTTATTCGTTTTATCCAGATCTGCTTTTTTATTTACATGTACATACGCCGGATCCATAATTACCGAGTGATAGGCTATAACCTTATGGTCCTGAATGATATTGGCTTTTTGCAAATCATTGATTACCTCATTAAAACAATGCTCAACATCAATTGTTTTGTGTTCTGGAAATCCGATCTCGATATATAGTGATAACCGTTCATCATTAAAAATATTATCGTAATAACCAATCCTGTAAAATATATAATCTTTATCAGGGAAGTAGACCCAATTGTTTATCCTATCGTTTCCCTTTTTATCGAACCCAATATTAAAAACCAGAACTTTGTTCCATGTATAGATGGTTTTATCGTAATTTATTCCACAGCAATCAAGTAACCTGTTAAACGGAATTGACGAAATAAGGTTTGTAAACTTTATCTTTCTTTTGTCAGTAATGGCAGTTTTATTTTCAACATCAATTCTGAGCAATTTTTCGCTTAGTGATAAGCTGGTAGGTTCTATCCTTTTATAAAGTGACTTGACGTATTCAATGGCGCCACCTTTCGGATAGGTAAATGTATTGTTGTAATAATTGTTTTCGGGCTGTCTGAAATTTTTAATTATCTGTTCTTTATCAGCGTGAGGAAAAAACCTGCCCATTGCGTCCACATCCAGTTCATCAAGATTGCATGCGTATAATTTTTCATTGTATGGGATGAGAAATTTATCGGCAATCGATTTGCCGAAGTTTTGAATAACCATTTCTTTAAAAGAACTGCTTTTTGCTTTTTTGTCCGCAGTGAACAGATCGAACAGGCAGTCGATGAATTCTTCTTTTTCAAGCTGATGTATATTTTTCTGAAATGGGAAATCAATATAGCTTCCTTTGTAGTATATCTGTGCATTTTTAACTACTTCCAGAATCTCGTTTCTGTTCATCTCTTTAAAGATGTACTCTTTAATCTCCGGAAATCTGAAATGAAAAAAATGACCGGAATAATCCCAGGTAAACCCTTCTTTTTTTACAGTTTTGCAATAGCCACCAATTTCGCTATCCTGATCTATTATTAAATAGTCATGATGGTTGCAAAAGTTTGCGTAGCTTAATCCTGAAATTCCTGCTCCTATTATTAGATCCATAATCCAAAATATTTTAACGATAGATATGCAATTGAAATTCCAAAAATGAAGAGATAAATCAGGTAAAATTTGTACTCTTTAAGCTCCGGCAAAAATTTAAGCACATAAAAGAAATAAAATACAAAGATAATAATATAAGCAAGTGATGTGGTTAGCGCTGCAAACCGGATTCCAAAATCATCAATAAACAGGATGTTTAAAACAATGCTGAAGATTGCAGCAATGACTACCGGAATAAGTATAAAAAACTCTCTTTTCAATGAATATAGAATGCCCGAAAATATCTGGATGATAAGGTTTACATAAAATCCAATAACCAAAAGCTGAATTGGTACTACTGACGGCATGTATTCTTTATTCACCAAATTGACAATGGGTTTTGTTAAGAATTCGAAAAAGATAATTGTCAGAATAAAAACCACAGGAATTACATAGCTTATCCCCTTTATAAGTTTTACTTTTTGTGCTCTTTCGGCATAAACCACACTCGAATACCAGAAGAAACTAATCCCGAGGGCCAGACTGCTGACAAGTCCACTTATGGAATAAGCAAAGTTATATTCCCCCAGATGTTCCAGACCAATATATCTTTCGATGATAATATAAGCGGAACTTTGGATAATGACAAGGGCATAAGACGAAGGGAGCAGATAAAGCGAAATTTTCATGACCTCTTTAATGATCGAAAAATCAATCTTGAATTCCAGCTTGAAATCCTTACGCAAAAGAATAAAAAGATAAGCTGATCCCATGAAAATAAATGCAATGTAAACAGATAATACAGCGTACGGACTTTTTGAAATCTGCATCAGGAGCATGGCAATGACCACCAAAAATGAGCCTACTTCAATAAAAGTTTCCAGAGATAACAATAAAAAAGTGCGCTGAAAAACCTGGTATACAAACGAAGATAATTTTTTAAATACCAAAACGGAAACAAGGCAGGCAGTGACAATTTGAAAGGTTAAACTTTGGTAATGTAATAACCTTAACGTCACAAGGAGAATAATAATCGCTACCGGAAATAATAGTGTAATAAATGAATTTATTGAATTAATGGTAAGGTTAAGTTTTTTGGAATCTTTATCCTTTTCTGCTTCAAGCAAAATCCTGTTTGAAGAATCAGGCATGTTCAGCAGGAAAATTCCAAGTAATAAAGCACCCAGTGATTTTACCAGACCAATGATACCAATATCTTCTTTGGGTAAGAAATTCACCAAAATCGGAAAATAAATAAAACCCTTCAATTTCAGGATAAGATTCAAAGATAATCCATGCGTGAATTTCTTCAGCAGATCCTTGGTGTTAAAGGTTATATTGTTGATGCCGTTCATTTCAATCTTTAATTATTTCAAAGTATTGGGCTTTCAGATTTTTGGTAAAATACTTTTCAGTTTCCATCCGGTAATGTCCTTTCGCGTAACTTTCGAGCAAATTAAGCGATTCATCATATTTGTCCAGTTTATTTTCCTCTGTAACCAGCCAGAATGATTGTATTCCTTTCGTATTGTCATTAAAAAATTTTTGCACATCATCCTGATTCAAATGCCACATGCTGGGACGAAATTCCTTTGAAAAATCAAATTTATCCGGAATAGGTACAACTTGATTGGCTCCAAAATAATAATGGTTTGTAAGCAGCTTTATCGTATTCCGATAAACAAAAACAGGCTGATTTGGTTTTTCCGATTTTTCGATATACCGGCAAAGTCCTTTAATATTATATACTTTTACAAGACCCGAAAATTTGACAATAGATGAAGATAACATAAGAAACAGTATAATAAACAACCATATTTTGACGAATTTAGGTTGAATCAACCGTACAAGTAAAATAAAAAATGCTACCATGAAAGGAGGGAAAAGAACGGCCGTATATTTCTCAGAAACATATTCAGTTCCAAGTGTAAAGTATACGCCTGAGAAAAATAGTATAATTATTAAAGTGGTGATGAAAATTGAATAATCCGTTTGAATGAAATTACTTTTAATTGTTTGAAAGGATTTAACTAGCGTAATTAAAAATAAAAAAACAATTAAACCTCTGAAAATCCAAAATCCGATAGCCATTTCAGTCAGGTTAAAGGTTAGTGAATAATCGAACATGCGGATTGGCCAGAATTTTACAAAGTCTAAAAGGCTGAGATGGTTTTCGACCGGATGGATAGCCTCATGAACTGATACTTGCTGTAAAATTGCCTTTAAAAAATACAAAATCGTAATAAGTGGAACAACCATATCTAACGCATACACAAAAAAACGCTTGATACCTTTCGTGAAAAAAAGAGCAACGCCCAGCCCGAAAAGCAAAAACCCGACAAAGTACTGACTATTAATCCCTAAAACGGCAATAACGATAAACAGGAGCCTGTTAGTGACCTTGACTTTTTCGTCAAAATAGGTTTTAAGGAAAAGAAAGAGCAGCAATGCCGAAAACATGATGACCATTCCGAAAACCCTCATTTCCGTTGAAGCCCAAATAAGAAACGGGTTCACGGCAAAGAGCAATGCGATGAAGAAGTAGTATTTTGCTGTAATGTATTTCCTTGCCAGAAAATAGATTAGACTGATTGATATAACGGAAAAAACGATTGACAAAAGCCGGGCAAAGAAAATAGAAGATGAAAATGTTCTCCAGATTGAAAGTGTAATAAAATAAACCGGTGGTTGTGCCTCAAAGCCTATCGACTGGTTCCATGCGTAAACGATACCCTGAGAAGATGTGTTGAGTGAATAAGCCTCATCTTCCCAAATATTCAAATAGGCACTTAAGGGTATTGTAATTGAAAGATGGACAATAACAATAACCAGTATTGAAAGAAAATTGCTTTCCCTGATGGATTTAATTATCCGAATCATCCGTATGTTTCCTTAAAATTGTAGTATTTATATGAAATAACTCTTCGAAGTAGCGTTTGCTTTGCAACGATATAAATCCCATGCTGAAAAACTGCATCGAAACGATCAATAAAAATCCCCCCACAAGAAAGGCGTATGACCTGTTATTGTAAACTTCTTTTACTGCTAATGAAAAACGGTCATCAAAATAACCTTTCGCAACAACGACAGTTGGGTAAATATCAATTACGTTGATGAAAATCCAGATAAGTATATATAAAAATATCAGGAACAAAAATGAAGCTGCAAAAAAGAAAAACATATACGGCCTAAAAATAAAGCCTGACATCAACCCTGAAAAAATACCCCGGATAATCCGAAGACTTGAAACACGGCTTTTACCAACCTGATTTTGCAGGCTCCAGTCAAGACAGGCAGGGATTTCGCGTATCCTTGCCCGAAGAATCAATGCCTTATAAAGAACCTCGGGATTTACTTCATAATCAACAGTTTTGAGATTGAGTGATTTAATGAATTTGGTGTTGTATGCCCTCACCATTC
Source organism: uncultured Bacteroidales bacterium (assembly GCA_963761195.1). GTDB lineage: Bacteria > Bacteroidota > Bacteroidia > Bacteroidales > JAADJA01 > JAADJA01. Next base: position 29,714 of record CAVXGA010000019.1, on the reverse strand, counting down.
CGGTAAATGTGTGGAATTTCCTTTGAGCAACGTAATACAAGTACCTGTTGACAAATTTACTGAGTATCCTTCGTAAAAATGGCACACTCTTTACTTCACCACCTTTCATATACGGTGATGCAATCACAACATCTGCTTTGTCGGTAATAATTTTTTCCACAAGCTTCTTAATGTGCTCGACTGAATAACTAAGGTCCATATCAAACGTGACAATATATTCTCCTTTTGCATGCTGAAATCCTGTTTTCAGTGAATTACCGAGGTTTCTGTTTACATCATGGTGGATAATTCTTAAAACCGTGTATTTTTCGGCCAGCTGATTTGCAAGTACACCTGTTTTATCCGTACTGCCATCATTGATCACCAGGATTTCCCATTTGTACTGATCAGATAATCCATTAATATAGTTGATGATGGTTACGAGGTTTGTTTCAATAATTGCCTCTTCGTTAAATGCTGGTATTACCAGACTGATAAACGGTTTATCCATGATTAAGTATTTTTAATCTATTGATTCAAGTAGTTTGTAATCTTTTCTAAAATGTACAATTAAATTGTTATAAAATTTTTGTTACTATATTGCTTATTTCTACTATTTTAAATGATTAAAGTTCCGGTTAGATTCTAATAAATTTTCTCCTGTTTCAATCTCCAGCTTTTTTAAAATATCATGCCGATGTAAATTTTATCTTTTTAGATGATTTCATATTTGATCCAACATTTCCCTGAACATCAGGATTTAAAATATCTGTAAAATTTCCTGGTGCCAAGTGCTAACATCTCTTTATCTCCCTCACTGTCGCCATACACATTAATTTCTTTATAATCTTCCAGTTCGATTTGTTTTTTTATCCGGTTTACCTTTTCGGGGCCATAGCAATTCGGACCATTCAATTTTCCAGTTAGTCTGTTATTTAAAACTTCCAGTTTTGTCGCCAGCAATTCAATTCCCATCTTATCTGTCCAGGGTTTGATCCAGTTTTCAGGCGAAGCTGATACAACAACTATCCGGTTTTTTTCTTCGATACTGTTTGTAATACTTGTAATTGCAGACTTCCTTAGAATTAGAGGTAATTTTAATTCACAAAATTCGGCACATTTGTTATTAAAATCGCTTATCGGTTCTCCTTTAAAAAAGTTAGTCAGCACCTGTTCTTTCAGGTTGACATTTGTAATAATCCCGGCATAGAACAATATGATTTTTGGTGCAACTTTTATAAATCCCAGATAGAACTTTAATTTACCCCGATAGAATTTAAGAAATTCAATTAATGTATCTTTTTGGGTAATAGTTCCATCAAAATCATACAGTTCTAATCGCATCTGTTAATTCCCTCAAAAATTAATATTTCAATATTAAAGTATTATCATCGTCCTGATACAATACAGGATAATATTGTTTAAGCGTTTCTGCAAACGCTTTAACTTCCTTTTCCCTGTTCAAAAAAAGGAACACCATTAATTTAGCTCCTTTGTCTTTAAAGCTCTGTGCCTTTTCGATGCTCAGATCACCTTCCTGCATTGACCAGCCTACCGTTCCTGAATAGTAATAAATAACAGGGCTCAGGTCGTTTCCTCCTTTGTGAATGGAATAACTTCCATAGGTAACAATTTTATCTCCTTTGGTAACATACTTGTCAATTTCTTGGGCTACATTCCATTCATATGAATGAAAAATATTCAATTCGGGTTTTGGAATTTTATGAAAATTAATGGTGAAGAATCCTGCAATAACCAGTATAACCAATGCAAGTGAATAATTCTTATTGAGATATAGTTTACTTGTTGGAGCAAGAATGAGATCAGCAAACTTTAAAATCACAAATGCAAGTATAAAAATTCCAACTGAAAGCAAAACGGCTGCCACCGGAACTATGGTCAGCTGCCGGTATGATGTATCTGCATTTCCTTCGGCTAAGATGATAAAAAATGAAATGATCGCCAATAAATAAGCAAGGAAAACAAATCCTTTTTTTGTGACCAGAATGTAAAGAATGCCTATCAGAATTAATAATAAACCAGGTCGTTCACCAATTATATTTAAGAGACTCACGCGCATTATATGGTAATACCTGTGACTTGTGAGTTCATGAATTGTTTGAAATTTATCATGACCGCCAAAGACACCAAATACATCAATACTTGTCTTCCCAAGGTAGTAAGCATATGCATACCATGCTACAGCAGGTAACAGGGAAAGTGCGACGACCCAGCTGAATTTTAACATCGCCCTAAAATTGAACCTGAATTTTGCAAAAAATACAAATGAAATGGGAAGCAACGTATATAAGGCAGTAGGTTTAAGTAATAAAATCAAACTAAAGGATAAAATCGACTGCCAGGTATATTTTTTCATTCCCAATTCGGCCCATTTATAAAAGTAATAAATGGAAATTACAGTAAACGTAATGAGCACAGGCTCGCTAAACAATTGGTTGTAATATTCATTGTACATACCCAATAAGCCTGCAAAAAATGCTGCGGCAAGGGAGACGTAGCTTCCAAAAAATATTCGCGTCAGCTTTTCGACGAACACCATTAATAAAATGGCGCTAAGCAAGGTGAGTAATCTGACACTAAAGACATTGAATCCTAAAACAGTGTAAAACAGAGATGCAATGTAAGGCACAATCGGAAATTCCATAGATGTAACCCGCGGTGGTTCAGCCGGCCAGGTAATCGTAGGTTTGAAAATATTGTAATTGTTATCTTTAAAATTTTCGGAAATGGCTATATGATCGATCTCCTTCCAGGAAGTCTTTTCAAGGCTGGGTTTACTGATGTAGGCTAACCTTAAACCTACAATAAGAGCAATAATAATCACTAAAGAAAACCGGAACCACTTACCGGTAAATCCGGGCTGAAATAAATTGTCAGAAAATTCCTGCAGCTCCTTTAAAATATCTTTAATCTTACCCATATTACTTGATCGTGATGGTTAGTAAAATGTAAAAAACCCACAGAAACCAATTTATAATGAGCGGTTTATCTGTAAACAATAAATTGACAGGTGTGGCTCCTTTATTTTTGTTAAATATCAGAAACAAATACCTGAAAATCCCAAAGGCAACAAAAATGACCGAATAGATAAGCTTGTTCGATCCGAAATGTTCGATGGTTTTGGGATCAAATGTATATAACGCATAGGTCACAATTCCGGCAGTACTGCTGATAATGATCAATGCATCGAGAAGCTGCAGGGTATAAAGTCCGAGGCTGGTCCTGTGGGCGGTTGCGTCGTCGTCAAGATTTGCAAGTTCATATCTTCTTTTACCAAATGTAAGAATAAATGCAAGGAATAGGGTACAGATCATAATCCATGATGAGGCTTCTACACCAATGGCAACTGTTCCGCTTAAGCTTCGCAACAGAAATCCAAATGAAACGATAAACGCATCCAGAATCACAATTTTTTTTAAACCAAGTGAATAACCCAGGTTGAGCAGGAAATAAGCAGCAATAATGGCAAAAAATTCCAGGTTTACTCCAATTGCAATAGTTACGGATAATAGGAATAAGAGCGAAATCAATGTGATAACGAGCGATGGCTTCAGTTTCCCTGCAGCAATCGGCCGCTTTATCTTCATCGGATGAAATTTATCCTCCTTGCGATCCATAAAATCATTAAAAAGATAGATGGTGCTGCTGGCAAGGCAAAATGCAATAAATGCAGCGACTGTCAACAGGATAGCATGAGGATCGGTATATGATTTTGAGAAAATAAGTCCCGCGAAAACAAGCAGATTTTTCGTCCAGTGATGCGGTCGCATACTGATTACAATATTTTTCAGAAGTTCCATTGTCGATTTTCTTCCTATTCGGTAAATTCCTGTTAATTTAATTTACTGTTAGCGAAAGTAGCATGATGACTCATATTGACAATTTCAAAATGGTGTTTGAGCACTGTCATGATTTCGTTAAATATCTCTACTTTTTTTTGTGTCGGGACATTCATTCCAGGGAAAAACGCCAGTTCTTCAACAAGATCACCTCCGATCAAATCAAGCGGATGCAAGAGGAAACTTGGATTTACGTTCGCAATTTTGCAGTTCGTCAATGCCATATTGAGATAAAGCCTCATGAGCCCTTTTGATATGTTGCTCAGGTAAATCAGGTAGCTCAGATGGAAAGGAATCCTGAAAGCAGGAAAAGTGGTAACAGGTATTTCAAGCAACTTGCTGCCGGCAACATTCCAGTGATAGGGTTTAACGGCCCTGAACCCATCTCTGAACCTGCCGAATAGCATTTTTCTCACTTCCTTTTCTTCTTTTGTCAGGTTAGATGTCATGAAGTAATATTTTCTTGCCAACGGACCTATCCAGGTGGGCAGCGTTGAAGCATCGTATTGATAACCATTTTCAACGAGCACTTCAAACAATTCCATACTCCATGAAAAACCCGGACCCCTGAATCCAACCGGTTTCTGATCTGTAAAGGTTTTGATATTCGCCTCGGTATCCTGAATTTCTTTTTCCAATTCTTTTTTAGAGTACAAATGCAGCCACGATTCATGGTTGAACGAATGATTCGCAATTTCATGCCCGTCATCAGCTATTGATTTCAAAGCTTTCCGGTTACCGGCAATAGCAGCATCCTGGCCAACGATAAAAAAAGTTATTTTGAGTTCGTGGGAATTCAGTATTTCCAGAACATGCGGTACAAATTTATCGAGGTAACTGGGGAATCCTTTCCAATCATCCCCTCCGTGAATTTTCAAATACGACCATAAATTATCGAGATCAAGTGATAAGCTGGCGATTGCTTTCTTTTTTTCCATTTTATTTTTCAGATTGATTTAGAATTTGACTTACAGCTTTCTCAGCAAGCTGAACCGTTTCATTCACATTTAACGTACCATTAGTAATATGGGCAGTATTGATGATATAAAGATTATCAATACTGCTCTTAATATCCGGAAGATTTTTGGAATAATTCAGCGTTGATAATGCAAAAACATACCGTGCTCTGGCTATGCCAACATACTTGACATCCTCCTTCTTTAATTCCGGGTACATGCCAAGCAGGGAACCGATAAATTCACTTTCAACCTCTTTATCCGAAAGGTTAAAAATAGGATCATCCGGGGCTACATACTTGGGTAGATAAACCAGGTGGTTGTTATTTAAGTGCGAAGGATTAACAAGTGCCGTCATTTCAATCACACCGGTAAACGGTTTTCCGGAATCGGTAATATTGGTAACATAATAGGGGGAGATAGCCCGTTTCATTAAAACTGATGCACATACAACGCCCAGGTATTCGATGTTGCTATGCTTCATTAATTCTTCCGAAGTAAGGGAAGGGACCAAATTTTTAATGAATTTGGACGGGGTAGCTACAATCACCCGGTCCAATATTTCTGTATTCCCATTTTCAAACGAAATGCTAACCTTTCCGTCTGTTGTCTTCTCAATAACTTTTGCCTTATGCTGAGGTTTTAAGAGGACACCTTCCTCTTTTAGTTTGTTTACATACGTATCCAGTATCCGTGCGTATCCACCTTTAACATAGCCAAACATTTCCTTTTTCAGACCACTTTTACGTGCCGAATACATCCTTTGAATGGTAGCCCAAATAAATGCAGCTGAGGTTCGCTTGTAAGCTTCTCCCAGTTTTGATCGAAGAAGCGGTAACCACATTTTCTCAAACGTATTTTTACCGGAAAGTCTTTTCAGCCAATCTCCCAACTAATTTCTGTTCGAGCTTTTGCCAATTCTTAATTTTAGAGGTATAGAAAATGGTTGCTCCCAATCGGAACTTATCAATCAGGCTTAAAGGAGGAAACTTGAGAAATTCAACGGTGTTCGACATGGAATACAACTTCCCGTTTGTGTAAAATCCGGTTCTTGTTTCAACCCATTCAATCTCCTTTTCTATGTCCAGTTCCCGTAAAATTGAGCGGGTATAACTATCGGATAAAAGGATCACATGATAAAACTTATCCCAGACAACATCATTGATTTTCCAGGCACTTGCCAAACCACCGAAATTATCAGCAGCTTCGTACAGCGTAACGTTGTACCCTTTCTGCCTCAGACGATGAGCCATCGTCATTCCCAAAATTCCACCTCCAATAATTCCCCAGTTTTTTTCAGTATCCATTTAATATTCTGATTTATTTTGCTGCGCAGAGAATGCATAGTTTACCAGCCGGGATGAAAATTCCTGATAGGAGTAAATTTGATCTATTTGGCCAGTATTTACGATCTCACAGCCGGTTGAACAGGTATGTGCCATCAACTGGACATCGCTGTATTTGGCTTTATTAAATTCGGTGTCAGCATATTCTTTATTGAAAAACTCAACAAGGCTGTCAACCTCATTGGCAACGCCCGTTTCAACAGCTTTAAAACTTTCATACACGAAATCGATAAAGTCTTTTGAGGGCTGAGTTTTTCCTCTGCCGATTCCGGCATAGGGGACATTAAACTTATTGTAGATGTTTTCGTGATAAACATTGCATCCGTCAAATATTCCTTTTAAGGTCGGAATATGACTCAGCTCATCATAATTGTCAAGATAATATTTATGCGAAGTGCATAAAAATACATATTCTGCATTTTCAAGTGAACCCTTGTAATCATTGGTAAAGATATCCTGAAAATTATATTTTGCAATATTCTGATCGTCCATCTTAACAAAGGGGTCATGAATTGTGACTTTGCAATTCTTTTTAATAAGGAGTTTTGCCAGCTCCAGAGTCGGCGAATTCCGTGTGTCTTCCGAATTAAATCGATACGCAGCGCCTAAAAGGGTTATTTTTTTTCCATCCAGGTTGCCAAAATGCTTTTCTGCCAGTTTTATCGATTCGGCAGGTGATTCATCGTTGATTTCGCGCGACCTTACGATCAGGCTGTTTTCCGTGCTATCACCTTTTTCAATCTTACGCCACCATAGTAAAATGCCGTCTTTCGGCAAACAATGTCCGCCAACACCAATCATCGGGATTAATAATCCACCAACAGGAACCGCATTGGGATCCTGTGTTGCCGTATCGCTTTGCGCAAGACGATTATTTACAATATCTCTGACCTTGAAGAAATCGATATTATTGTTATCGCAATACCTTACAATTTCGGTCGAAAATGCAATTCTTACATCGCGGTAGGCATTTTCGAGGGTTTTTTCGATTTCAGCGGTAATGCTGTTGGTTGTGAAAAGAGTTCCTTTTTTCACAATGTGTGAATAGAGCTGCTTGATTTTATGCGGTGTTTCGGGCTGCAATCCTCCGATGAGCTTATCGGATTGTGCAACTCGTTCAACAAGCCGTCCGGGCATCACCCTGTTTGGGCTGTTTGCAAGCAGGATGTCCTTGCCTTCAATAAGCCCGTATTTTTTAAAATGATCCCTCATCACAGTCATCATCGATGAAGGAGCTAAAGTAGATTCGAAAACAATAATCGGGACTTTATCTTTGGGTTTTTTCTGCAAGGCTTCAGCCAAACTGGTTAATCCGCCGAACATTGGGCCATAGTCGGGTTCAAATCCCTTTTTATCGGTTTGTATAGAAACCAGGATAACATCGGCATCCGATAATTGATTAAAATCGTGCGATGCACTCAGGATACCTGCTTTTACGGTTTCTTCGACGATGGAATTCAGTTCAGGCTCAATTCCGCCAATCACCGATTTTCCTGAATTGATAGCATCCACTTTCCATCCTGAATTTTCAGAATTGCGCTGCAATACAACAACTTTAGCCGGTTTATCCGTACCGATTTTAATCCTGGCCTGTGCCAGTAATGCTGCCATAGGCATTCCGACGATTCCGGGGCCAATGACACCAATTTTTTCAACTTTCCAATCTTTCATTATTCAAAATTAAGTTTATAATTATCTATTAAATTTACTTGTCAATAAATTCTTTGAACCATAGCTCAAGGGAAATAAGTCCCCACAACGACCTGCCAAAAGCCCTTTCGGAGCCTATCAGTTTTTCAATGCTGTCGTGATTAAAAATACCTCGTTCGCGGCTGGTTTTTGACATTAAAATATCACGAACGAACCCCGAAGTCCTGTTTTTTGCCCAGATATGCAAAGGTACCGGAAATCCCATCTTATCCTTCCGGTTCATTATTTTGGCAGGAACAACATCGCCCACAGCTTTCTTCAGCAGGTATTTCATTTCAGCACCCTTAAATTTCATGGCCGGAGGTACAGTTGATACGAGGTCAACGATCCTCCTGTCGAGTAAAGGTACTCTCGATTCAAGAGAAACCGCCATACTTACGCGGTCTTCAACCTGGAGTAAGCCGGGAAGACTGCCAAACATATCGAAATGGGTCATTTTATTGAAATAGGATAATGTATCCGGGTGATTAAACATTTGCTGAAAATGCTCAAACACCTGTTCCTTATCGTAGCTTTTCTGAAAATCGGCAGTAAAAAATTCAAGGCTATTGCCGCTTCGGTCCAGTAAATGAAAATACCTTCTGTCCATTGGTTGGAACGCACCCCTTTCCCAGAACTCCCGCATCATTGGAATATACCTATGAATATAAGGGAGGTTCGGTAAAATCGATTCAAGAGAAACAATGTGTTCCCCCTCTTCCATCGATTCAAAAATGGCTCCTTTGATCGACTGTTCAAAATAAGCGATCAGATACCGCGCATAGCCGCCGAATATTTCATCTCCGCCTTGTCCGCCCAAAACTACGGTTACGTTTTCTTTTGCCAGCTTGGAAACCATGTATTGAGGGAAAATTCCAGGGCCTGCAACGGGTTCATCTAAATGATAAATTAGTTTCGGCAAAAGGTCGATGAAATCATTCTCTGTCGGGTAAATTTCATGATAGTCAGCGTTTACTTTTCCTGCCACTTCGCGGGCATATTCGGTTTCGTCAAAATCCTTACTTTCTTTAAAAGCTCCTGTAAAGGTTTTAATTTGCCCATCCATATTCCTTGCCGAAAGCATGGTTACAATGCTAGAATCCATACCACCGCTCAAATAGGTACCCAGTGGCACATCACTTCTAAGCTGGATCTTTATCGTATCTTCAAGAAGCCTTCTTAATTCTTCCACAAAAAATAATTCGGTATGATGCTGGTCGACCATGAAATTTGGCTGCCAAAACTTAACCTGTTTTATTTTCATATTGTTCAGGTCAATCTCCATGTAATGGCCAGGCATTACTTTTTTGATATTCTTGAACATGGTGTGCTCACCGATTACAAACTGAAAGGTCAGGTATTCCTGCAATGAATTATAATCAGGTTCAGCAACAATTGACGGATTCGCAAGAAGCGCTTTTATTTCGGATGCAAAAAGCAATTGATCATTATCTTCAATATAATAAAGAGGCTTAATTCCGAAATGGTCACGGGCGACAAGAACCATGGATTTGCTTTCGTCATAGAGCAGAAAGGCAAACATTCCGTTCAGCAAATCCACACAACCTTTTCCATATTCTTCGTACATCTTCAGAATAACTTCTGTATCCGAATGTGTATCAAAAGTATAGCCTCGTTCAATAAGATTTTGACGGAGCTCGAGGTAATTGTAAATTTCCCCGTTAAAAATAATGGTTTTATCATTCGACGTCATGGGCTGCTGTCCCTGAGCCAGATCGATAATCGATAACCGTTTGTGATAAAATCCTATTTTGTTTTTGATAAAATGTCCTTCACCATCAGGTCCACGATGATGAATTTTGTCGGCCATATTCTTTAAAATCTGAAAATCAGGACTTACCTCTCCCTTTTTAATAATACCAACTATTCCGCACACGTGTTTTTATTCTTAATTAATAAAATTATATAGTTCAAAATTTAATCACTTCCATTTTTGATAGTTTACACAAAATGAACCTTTAATTAGTGATTATAAGGTAATTAGGTTAAAGTGTTTATTCTTTCAGATAATTCATTCAATTTCATATAAACTTTTGATAAAATCAAAATTATATGCATACTATACAGATTTTAGCTAAAAAGGTTCAAGGTACCCTCGATTATTTTTTATGATGAAAGTTATATCCGGCAAAAGTAGATTATTTTCATCGTTAAATTTTCATGCAGTAGCCTTTTAACTAAAAATCAATAAGTATTGAACAGGAAATAATTTAAAATGAGTGAAATGTTTTATTGGAACAGTTTGCCGCTGAATAAATTAACTGTACAGATATTAAGTCTTGTCTCTGCAGAAACGTAAATAATTTTAGTATATTTGTTGGAAAATTAATCATTTATCATGTCGACAAAAGCTGAAGTTTACATTCCGAACTGGGTACTCAGTAAAATGGTGCATTTCTGTGCATATCAGGAAAGATGTATGATGGACGTGCGAATCAAATTAAAGGAATTCAATTTACAGGAAAAGATCGAAGAAGCATTGGTCGCCGATTTAATAAAAGAAAATTATTTAAATGAAGAACGATTTGCCAGGGTATTTTCAGGCGGCAAATTCAGGATAAACAAATGGGGTAAAAATAAAATCTATCGTGCTCTGCAGGAAAAACAAGTGCCGGAACTTTTTATTCTTGAAGCCTTAAATGAAATTGATACAGTTGAATACATCTCCACGCTGAAAAATCTGATTTCGAAAAAAAGCAGGGAATTAAAAGAAACCAACATCATCAAGAGGAATAAAAAACTTGCTACATTTGCCGCCTCAAGAGGCTTCGAAACGAACCTCATTTGGGATGTTCTGAATTTCAGGGATTGAAAAGACAAATCATAATCTGACTTCATGTTTCCTTTGAAAATTCAGTATTAAAAATTATAAAGCAATAGAAGCAGAGCTACAATGGGTATCATTAACTGATAAATTATGGTTTTAAGGGAAGATTTACGTGATATGGATGAAAGACTTTCAGTCTTAAGGAGGTTTCTTTGACGTTGATAAAAAGCAAAAATTAATCCAGGAGGAAGAACTTCTAACCCAGCAGCAGGATTTTTGGAATCATCCAAAGAAAGCCGAAGAGATCCTGAAATCAATCAAAGAGAAAAAAACCTGGACCAAACGGTTCGATAAGGTTAAATCCGAAGTGGATGACCTGCAGGTTTTGTTCGATTTTTATATTGAGGGAGAGGCAACCGAAGAAGAATTGACAAAACAGTTCACCAAAACTGAAAAGCTGGTTGAAGAGCTTGAATTTCTGCGCATGCTTGGTGGTGAAGAAGATAAGCTGAGTGCCATTCTTCAGATCAATGCAGGTGCCGGCGGTACCGAAAGCCAGGATTGGGCCTCCATGCTGATGCGGATGTACATTCGATGGGGTGAAAGAAATGATTGTAAGGTCAAGGAGTTGGATTTCCAGGAAGGCGATGTTGCCGGATTAAAATCAGTTTCACTGGAAATTGACGGTGAATTTGCATTTGGCTATCTGAAGGGTGAAAACGGTGTGCACCGACTGGTGAGACTTTCACCATTTGATGCAGCCAACAAGCGGCATACTTCCTTTGCGTCGGTTTATGTTTATCCTGTTGTGGATGATAATATTGATATTGAGATCAATCCTTCAGACATTTCCTGGGATACATTTCGTTCGAGCGGTCCGGGTGGTCAAAATGTGAACAAAGTAGAAACCGCGGTTCGATTGAAACATCAGCCGTCCGGGATCGTTGTGGAGTGTCAGGAAACCCGTTCACAGGGACAAAACCGGGATAAGGCTCTCCAGATGCTTCGTTCGCAACTGTATGAAATCGAATTGCGTAAGAAAAAGGAAGCCCAGGATGAGATTGAAGGGAATAAGAAAAAAATTGAATGGGGCTCTCAAATCCGCAATTATGTGATGCATCCCTATAAACTTGTTAAAGACTTACGTACCGGTGTTGAAACCAGTAATGTTCAGGCTGTCATGGATGGTGAACTGGATGAATTCATTAAAGCGTATCTGATGGAATTCGGGGGGTAAGTTTACACACTCAAAATAATGGAACTCGAAGATCTTTTATTTGACAGTTCTCGCAAAACTGCTGATATAGCAGTAAGCATTATTGGTGAAAATCCTGAAATCTTTAAAAAATTTCTTGATTTTGCTATGCTTGATAAGGATCAGTTTTCCATGAGGGCTGCAAGGGTTATCTGGCTTTCTGCACATGATCAACCGTGGCTGGTGAAACCATATATCAGGGAGATCATTCAAAAGTTACCAAATTTTAAAAACGATGGCGTCAAGCGTTGCCTGACCAAAATGTTAACTGAGCAATCCATCGATCAGAATGATGAAACGCTGGGAATCCTGGCGAACTCCTGTTTTAACTGGCTCTCAGAACCAACCGAAAAAGCAGCGATGAAGGTCTATGCAATTGAAATCCTTTATCAGATTTCAAAAAAATATCCCGAGTTACAAAATGAGCTAATTGCTGCAATTGAGGCTCAAATGCCCAGATCTGCTTCTGCCGTAAAGAACAGAGGAAGCAAAATACTCACAAAATTGTACAGGGAAATTATACCGATTTGAAAAGCAGGTTTTAACCTTCTATGAACTATTTTTCAATAATTACGAATTCTGTCCGTCGATTCCTTGCTCTCCCTTCCTCTGTAGAATTCGTATCGACCGGTTTTGATTCCCCGAAACCTTTGTATTTCACTCTGCTTTTTTCGATCCCTATTTGAATGAGGTATTCATACACAGCTTTCGCCCTGTTTTCAGATAAAAGCTGGTTATCATTTATGTTTCCTATGTTATCCGTATGTCCTTCTATCGAAACTTTAAGGGTAGGATTATCGGTCAGAAAATCATGAAATTCGCTGATCACTTCTTTTGATTCGGGTTTCAATTCGGTAGAGTTAAAATCAAAATAAATATCATTCAGTCGATATGATTTGCCTACTTCAATAGGTTCCAAAGCAACAAACATATTTAAAGGTTTTGCAAAACGCGGATTGATTTTCGAAATATAATTCGTTTCCTGAACATATCCCTTCTTTTTAACCGTCATGATATAATCATTTCTGAATATCACCGCGGCGTAATATTCACCAGTAATTGAATCGACATCAATTTGTACGACTTTTTTTGATTTCACATTTTTAAGCTCAACGCGTGCGTTTTTAAAACCCTCATTGTCTTCATCTGTAATTTTCCCCTTAACCAATAATACTTTTTCCGGCCGGGCTTCTTCATAAAGATTAAAAGAATAGAGATCCCAGCCGCCAAATCCATCAAATTTATTCGAGGCAAAATAACCATACTGCCCATCCGTGCTCACAAAAAACCCAAGGTCATCATTGTACGAATTTATAGGGTAACCGATATTTTTGGGTTTGCTCCACACATTGTTCGAGTCAAGCCGGGAGTAAAATATATCGTAGCCACCAAGTCCCATCAAACCATCGGAAGAAAAATAGAGAGTCTGGCTATCGGTATGAATGAACGGGGACTTTTCATTTCCAGCTGTATTGATCGTTGCCCCGAGATTTTCCGGGCTGCTCCATTCTCCGGCATCATTTTTTTGTGTTTTATAAATATCATATCCCCCAAATCCGCCGCCACGGTCACTCACAAAATAGAGTGTTTTTCCGTCGGAAGTCACAGAAGGCTGCGATTCCCATGTATTTTCCATATTAACGTTAGCACCGATACTTTTTATATCCGACCACACGCCATTGATTTTTTCGGAAGAGCAAATGTCGCAGTTGTAGTAACGCTTATCCTGCGTATACATGCACAGCGTGTAATACAGCATTTTATTATTTATGGTAATTGTGGCTCCTCCTTCATTATCATGCTGGTTAAAGGGAGGCGGCATGAGACTTCCCCTGTCAAATTCGCCATCACGCCTCAAGCTGAACATAAACTTTTCCTTATACGATGCCTGCGGTGTAATATCTTCTTTTCGTGGGGCCGATTTTATTTTGCGGGTAAAAAGAGCCATCTCATTATCTGGCGAAATAATCGGCAGGTATTCATCATATTCTGTTGAGATTCCCGGAACCGGCTTTGGATCAAATGGGACAGGATTTCCGAGCATATCAGCATAAAATTTTGAAAAATCCTGTAAGCGGACGGCTTCATCATAATCGTCATCCGATTTTATTTTATCCACATCCTCCAGAAATTTTGTAATATAAGTCGTAAGCTGCCTGGTAATCCTGGGCGCCATAAGCAATTTTCGAGAGGTAATAGTAAGCATAAACATCATAATCCGGACAGATGTCAATGACTTTCTGGAAGTTTTCCTTCGCTGATTTCAGGTTCATCCGGCTTTCCTTGATATAGATGAGTCCAAGAACAAAATAAGCATCCACATAATCGGGCTCGATATCGGTCACTTCATTCATCATCCGGATACTTTCGGAATAATTCCGCTGCTGGTAAAGTTTGATCGCCTTATCGTAAACTTTGTCGGCACGGCTGTTTTTGAAATCAGGACAGGGTGCAGAATCATCCTGGCTATTTGCAATTCCTGATATCAGAAAGAAAACCACGAAAAAAATCGAAATGAATAATCCAATGGTAAAGTTTGAATTTAAAATGTTTTTATGATCAATGACAGCCATTTTACCTGATATAACCTGAAAAACATAACACTCCACGATTGAAGTTTTAATTGGCGATAAACCAATCATAGCATGCGAAATTAAACAATTGAGCAATACTTATGAAGCGAAATTGAAAATATGAAAATTCCCCCGTGGGATGATAAGGAGTTAATGCACCATTGCCCAGGCTTAAGGCCTGGGCAACGGAATCGGAATACAATTAAATTATCAAGTTAGAATCAGCGTTAAGTTTTATAATAAAGGTAACAAAAAACTGTTACTATTACTATTTCCCCAACAACTTATCCGCCTCTGCCTGCGCATTTTTTTTGATCGAATCGGCTTGCTGCTTTCCTGTAGTCACAACATTGTTTGCCTGGTTATCAGCTTCGGTCGTCAGTTTGGTTGCATTTTTATCAGATTCCTGCCTGATCTTTTTCGCAGATTCTTTGGCAGCGGCTTCAGCAAGAAATCCTTTCTTTTTGCCTTCGGCTTCTACTTGCTTGGCCTGTTTTTCACCTTCATCCCTGACTTTCTGTGCTGCATCGGCAGCATTCTTGCGAATCGAGGCCGCTTGTTTATCGGCTTCTGCAATGATCTTTTGGGCCTGCTGATCGGCGTCATCCAGTATTTTCTGCGCCTGTGCTTTAGCTTCTGCTGTTACTTCTTCCTTTTTCTTTTCGAACTCCTGCTTTACCTGGTTCTTCACGTCTTCGACGAGATTTTTGCCTGATTCTTTGAGACCGGCTTTGATGGTTGGATCCGACAAAGTTCCGCCGATCAAAGCATCAACTGAAACAGTTTCACCGAGACTGAAATTTGCCCCTTTGCTGTTGGCTTCATTCACCAGGCTGTTCATTACATTGTTGGCAGCAGAACCGAGCGCAGCACGGGGAATATTCAGGTTCATCACATAATCGATCGACTCGTCAAAACCAGTGCTTCCTCCCAGTTTCGCAGCAAGGTTTCCGATTTTCATGTCGAAGGGTTCAACCAGAATTTTTCCATCAATAAACTTGAATTGAAGCATGATCTTGCTGATGTCCATACTTCTCAGGTTTTCCATCTTCAGTGCATCGGCAAGTTTGTTCAGCGTATTTACATCCTGAATTTTTATGGGTGAGGTTTCAAGTGTCCCCTCGCCGGTCATGGTCTGGTAAACCGGATTCATCTGTTTATCCAAATCGGTCCTCATGTTAAACTTAGTAGAGAATTTTCCGGTGGTTTTTTGTGCGATCGGTGCATATTTGGAAATTATTCCGAACGTATTGTAAGCTTTTTGGATGTCGATCTTTGAAATATTGAGATCGAAATCAACTCCGGGTTTTTGGGGATCAAACGTATTATAACTGCCATTTACTATCATCTTTCCATCCAGAATATCCATCGAGAGGTTTTCCAGCTTTATTGTTTTGTCCCTGATAACCAGTTTCCCGTTCACGTGGTCCATTTCGATGTTGTCGTACATCAGCTTTTCGAATTTACTGTTCATCTCAAAATCAATGTTCGCAGGAACTTCAACAACTGATAAGGTTGTAGTGTCAGCTGAAGATTCAGCAGAAGTTGTTTCTGATTCCGGCATTAACGCCGATATGTTGAAATAACTCGAATTTGTCTCAAGCTGTCCCTGAAGCATTTCATCTTTAAATGCATAACCAAGGTAATTTTCCAGCTTGCCATGCGCTTCAAAGTCGTTCTCTCCAATTTTTGTTATGAACGAAACCAGATCAAGATATTGAGGCGAAAAATTAAGCTGCGCATTGCTGATCGTCGACAGGCTGGTTCAGCATGGAACTTTTGTACTTCAAATCTTTGATGAGCAACGAACCAAGGGCTGTAAAATCCTGGTAATGCTCATTTTCAACTGCTGACATTTTACCTTTCAGTGTCACATCTGCTGTGAGGGAACCCGTCAGCTCATCTCCTTTATCAAGGGGATAAAAATCCTTTACACTTGCCAGGTCCAATGTTCCTTTAATGTGGCCGTCAATATCCGGGTCCGAAACCGGGGTTTTAATAAGCATCACGATATCAACAGGATTATCACCCAGCATAAGGTGAAATTTTGAAATGTCGATGACCGTATTATCCGCATCACCGCCTTTATTGGTGATGGATGTATTGATATTGATATCGGTAACCGCTTTGGGAAGGTCGGGATATTTGAACATTGCATTTTCAACGGCTATCGTTATTCCAAAAGAAGGAAGGTTTGTATCGCTGTAAATCCCTTTAACATAACCATCAAGGGATAATTTCCCGCTTGTTTGCACAGAACTGAAATCTTTCGCATAAACAGCAGGGATCATCGAAAGCAGGTTTTTAAAATCTGTTTTGGCAGCGCTAAAAGTCATGACCAGATTTAAATCTTCACCAACATAGGATACGGAACCGTCGAATTTCAGGAAAAGCTCGTTTAACTGCAACTCGTTGTCTTTTAAGGTATAAATTTCATTTTTCAGGTCAGCATTGATATCGGCTTTGTAAACAGCATGTGCTTTCGAAATATAATCGATACCTTCATACTTCAGTGAAAGCTGGTCAATTGATGTCAGGGTGCTGAGGTTTGTTACATCTTCCGTCAGATCACCAGTCAGGGTATGGTTTGAACCCAGCATTGTGACGATCATACCAAGTGACTCATCATTGTAAATGATTTTTGCATTGGTCATTTCGACCTTTTTAAGAGTCAGCTTGAAGGCAGAGGATTCAGCCTGTGTTTCAGCTGCCGGTGCAGTTTCTTCCGATGGCAGGGTGATATCGTAATTAGCCTTCCCATCCGCCAGGATATGGATATTAAAGTCAGGATTGACTATCGCAATCTTCTTGATTTCATAATTGCTTCCTTTTATTACACTGAACAGACCGATGGTGACATCCAGTTTGCGGATATTGGCCAGTGTATCCTTTTCAAATGCATCCTTTCCGACGATTGTAAGGTTATCGATCCGGAGGTTGAAGTCGGGAAAACTTCGGAACAGTGAGAGGCTGAGATCGCCAAAATCAACGGTAGCATTTACGGTTTTGTTGATCTCGGTTTTGGCAATTTCAAAAATTTTCCCTTTAAAAATAATGGGAAGCAGAATTGCAAGTGCGAGGATAAGCAGGATCAGGATGCCAAGGATTTTAAATAATGTTTTCATGATTTATAAGGATTTGATCTGTAAATTTTTTATTTCTTTCTGCAAAGATAGGGTTAAAAACAGAAAATTACCTGACAGTTGTAAATGTAATTCTAAACAAATAAAAGTGAAATTAAACGAGTTGCTAGAATGTCATATCCTAGAAACTTTAGCCAGGAGCAGCTGGTCTGCAATCACCATCGCTGCCATGGCTTCAACGATGGGAACAGCCCTTGGTACTATGCAGACATCATGACGGCCTTTTCCTTTGAGGGTTATGGTATTTCCGGTTTTATCGGTTGTTTTCTGGTCACTCATGATAGTAGCCACCGGTTTAAAAGCTACCCTGAAATAAATATCCTGCCCATTGGAGATACCGCCCTGAATACCACCACTGAAATTGGTTCCTGTAGCTATTTTACCGTCTTTTTGTATAAAGATATCGTTGTGTTCCGAACCTTTCATCTTTGCTGATGCGAATCCCGAACCATATTCAAAACCGTGTACGGCATTAATGCTCAGCATGGCTTTCCCCAATTCTGCATGAAGCTTATTGAAGACCGGTTCACCCAATCCTACAGATACGCCGGTAATAATACACTGAATAACACCGCCAGTTGTGTCACCCACTGACTTCAGCTTTTCGATCAGTTCGACCATTTTCATTGAAGTTTCTTTATGCGGACAACGGACAGGGGAGGACTCAGTTTCTTTCAGATTGAGTAAATGATAATCTTTGTCCAGAACCACAGTTCCTATTTGTGAAACATAGCCGTTGACTTCAATTTGATGCTGATTAAGCAAGAGCTTTGCAATAGCTCCTCCAACTACCCGGCAAGCCGTTTCGCGTGCCGATGACCGGCCGCCTCCACGATAATCACGGATTCCATACTTCTGCTCATAGGTAAAATCGGCATGTGAAGGGCGGTAGACATCTTTTAGGTGGTCATAGTCTTCCGATTTATGATCTTTATTTGGGATGATAAACCCGATTGGAGTTCCCGTTGTTTTGCCTTCAAAAATCCCGGAAAGAAGTTCGACTTTATCTTCTTCCTCGCGCGATGTCATGAGATCGGACCGGCCGGGCCGCCTCCTGTTGAGTTCATGCTGAATAAAATCAGTATCGATTAAAAGTCCTGCAGGACAGCCGTCGATTATCCCTCCAATGGAATTACCATGAGATTCCCCGAATGTGGTAAGGCGGAAAAGATGTCCAAAAGTGTTGCCCATGGTTTTTTTAAATCAGTCAATAAAAGTTTCTTTGATCACGGATTTGACTTCCCTAAGTTCCGGTTGGGATAACCTTCCAAGAACCTTAATAATACGTTGTTTATCAATCGTCCTGATCTGGTCGATAACAATCCAGCCCATTTTTTTGTCGTGTTTTACTTCAATTCTGGTTGGATATTTTTTCGAAATCGTTGTCATCGGAGCTACTATAATGGTTCGAAGATATTTATTCATTTCATCGGGTGAAATGATGACACAAGGTCTGGTTTTTTTTATTTCACTGCCAATTGTCGGATCAAGATTCACGAGTACTATTTGATACTGGCTTAATTCCATTCTTCCGGGATTTCTTCTTCAAATACATCATTAACTAATAGCTTGTCATCTCCATTTTCGTGCATTTTTTTAAATGCATTTCCCCAGTCTTTTCTGGGTTTGGTTATGGGTTTGATAATAATGCGGCCTTTTTCAAGAATCAGTTCAACTTTATCCCT
Organism: uncultured Bacteroidales bacterium; assembly: GCA_963761195.1. Taxonomy (GTDB): domain Bacteria; phylum Bacteroidota; class Bacteroidia; order Bacteroidales; family JAADJA01; genus JAADJA01. The sequence goes on along the minus strand of CAVXGA010000019.1, from coordinate 10,440 downwards.
GATATTGTACTTTTCGAGCAGTGTCTTACTTAGCCTGAATCCTCTTGAATTTCCTATTTTTATGATTGGAACTTCCATTGTATCAAAAATGTTTGTAATTACAAAGTTACTACTTTTTGGAATACACCAAAATAGTTAATCGGGTTTATTATTTATTGATGAGATTTCTGCCAAACAATTAAATCCTGAAAATTTTTCACTGGCTTGTTTTTCATATTCTGGATTCTAAATCCTGTATTCTCTATTCATTTGTCAGAATTTCAAATGATTCAGGTCCAAGCGTGACCATCACTTCGTTTTTATTTTTGCTGAATTCTGATCCGAAGTTTGCATTGAGGTTGGTTTCCGAAAACCATTCGGGAAGCGTTACAGTTATTGATTTCGGTTCCTGGCTTTTATTAAATACAACAAGTGCAATTTTATCAAAATAAGTTCTGATAAATGCATAAGCAGTGGGATCAACCAGAAGCATTTCATAATCCCCAAAAGTCAGTTGCAGCTTGTTTCTGCGCAGGTGAACCAACTTTGTAACGATTTCTTTGGTTTGCTGTTCGTCCGGATTGAGACCGCTGAATTTCATCATGCGCCGGTTATCCGGGTCATTTGCGCCGGGCATTCCGAATTCATCACCGTAATAAATCGTTGGAATTCCGGGAATTGTCATATTGAAGGCAGTAAGCATTTGCAGTTTTTTATAACCCACCGGATCCCCGACTTCGATATCCCTTTGCCAGCCGGCCATTTTGGAATCTTCATCAAATTTAAGCGAGCCGCCAGCCAGCGAGATAAATCTCGGCCTGTCCTGGTTTCCGGTAATGTAACCCATCAGGTTGTGGTATCCATAAAAATCAAGACTTTCCTGGATGGCCCCCGACAGTTTTTCGAATGATTCTTTGTCGCGCCCAAATACGGCTATTTCCTTGTCATAAACATTAAAGTCGAATTGTCCGTCAAGCATACCTGAGCCCACATAGCTGCCGATCAGCTCTTTACCTCCATAGGTTTCCCCGATCTGATAAATGCGCTTATGCTCCGGAATCTCGATCTCATCTTTAAGTCGCTTTGTCAGCGTTCTCCAGAATAACTCCGGAATATGTTTAGTGGCATCATGGCGGTAACCGTCGATGCCGTAAGTTTTTACCCAAAACAATGCTGAATCTACCATCACATTTACAATATCCGGTCGCGAAAGATTGAGTGTCGGCAGGAATGTATCGAACCAAGTGGTGAGCCGGTATTCATCCCAGCGTTCGGTATTAAGAGAGCCATCGGGCAGATACAATTGGGTGAACCAGTCAGGGTGTTCTTTGTAGATTGGGTGCTGTATGTGAATATGATGGGCTACGTAATCCAAAACTATATTCATGTTATGATCATGAGCTGTTTTGATAAGCGTTTTTAAATCGTCCGATGTTCCGAATCGGAAATCAACCTTTGACGAAGAAATAGGCCAGTAACCGTGGTAACCCGAGAATTTGGTTTCCGGATCCGGCCAGTGTCCAAAGGCACCAAGTGGGTTTTGCGAAATGGGTGATATCCAAATCGTATTAATTCCCAAATCCTCAAAATAGCCATCATTTATTTTTTGAGTTACTCCAGCCAGGTCTCCACCATAAAAATTGACTTTCGGTAAAATATCGGGGTCTTTCACCGGAAAATCATTCGTTGTGTCTCCGTCTTTAAAACGGTCGACCATCAGGAAATAAAAAACGGAAGCTTCCCAGTCTTCACGGGTCAGTTCGTTGGGCGAGTCAACTACAAGTCCTTTATCCAACGGGATCAGGACATCGTTCGAAACACCAAATTCATTTTCGGACCAGACACGTATCCAGGAACGGTTGTGTTTTATTGCTTCAGCAGGAATATTAATAATTACAGATTCATTTTTCATCCGGATATTTTCCCTTGGCAATGCATAATTTTGCCAGAACACGATAATCTTGTCCGGGTTATTTTCCTGTTTAAGTTCAATTTTTCCGTCGGTGTACTTATAAGTAAATAACCTGGGAATTTTTTCCGACGTTTCACCAACGACAAGCAGTGAATTGAATCCACCTATGTTGTTGTCGACCGAATCGTTATTGGACGGGTCAAGCATCCATTTTCCGTCCACAACAAGCTGATACTGGTACCTTCCCGGATCAAGCAAAAGTTTTTTTTGCCATTTGCCATCCTCAAATACAAAATTGCTGTTTTTGGGATTCCAGCCGTTTATTTCACTTGCATAACTTACTGTATTATATTGAATGCCTTTCGGATCAAAGGTCAATGTTACATTCTTTTTTTCTGATTTTTTTAAGAGGATTGAATATGGGAATCCATTTTCCCAAACTTTCAACACCATAAAATGAGGCATATCCTTCTCTGCGGTGACAAGGTTTAGAAAATTTTTATCTGCCGACATACTGCCTGAAAGCCAAACCGGGATCGTAACCGAGTCGATCTGTTGAACATCTTCAAAATAATCCTGAAGATTAATGTGCGTTGAATCAGGATTCAGCCGGACGGGACTTGCAAGCCCGAAAATCTGAGATGGTTCAGGGAATTTTACTTCCTTTTTTTGGCAGCCGAAAAGAAAAAGCGCTGAGATTAAAACTAGTGATTTTAAATAATTCATGGATTACTGAATGATTAATTTTATACTCGAACCATTATTTGTATACAGTAAATAAATACCCTTTTCAAGTTTATCAACGTTTATGTGTTCTACATCGTTAGCTATAAGAACCAGTTTTCCTGTCAAATCAAATAGTTTAAAACTGACTGAACGGTTAAAATAAATCACATCACCGACCACTGGATTAGGATAAACAAACAGCCTCTCAGAAGAATAACTCCTATCATTAACAGCACCGGTAAGATTACCGGCACCCGGTGTCGGGAGATCATAAAACTGCCAGACAGGACCCCCGTCAGGATTTCTGCCGTAGGAAATGTCTGCCGATTGAAAGCCAAAAGTTAATGTGTCGATGGGAGCATAGGCAGCCGATCCAGCATCATATATTCCGATTTGCTCCCCATTTTTTTCAAGCTTGAAATTCGTGTGGTTAGGTCCCTGATTTAAATCATTATCAGCCCAAAAAAGTATGAAATCCCCCGGCTGGAGCATAAAAGCCGGCATTTGCCATTTATCCACAACCGAAAGATCATCGGTAAGAAATTTATCTCCGAGCCATATCGCTGCCGTATCAGCGTTATACACCTCAATCCAGTCATCATATTCACCATTTTCATCAGCTATTGTTGACATGTTTGCTGCCATAAATTCGTTGATGGTCAAATTCGGATTCTCCGGCTGGATTAATTGAAGGGTTACAGGCTCGCAGGGTAATAAGGTTGAATAACCGAAATTATCCGTGGAGCTCACTTGATAAGACAGAGTCATGTTAAGCTGAATGCCTGTAATCAGCTCCCCATAAATTTTATCACCGGCTTCGCCGTCTTCGTGTTCCCCGTCGTCGTACATAAATCCGGTTTGCTGTGAACCGTTATTAATCGAATACAATAACTTCACCTCCGGCAAAAGGTCTTCATCCTCAATAAATGCAGTTACATAAAAGTTCTGATCGGGCAGGAACGGTGTATTGGTGATGTATTTGACAACCGGCTTGATGTTATTGACAGACATTTGCTGCAGTGCCGAACTGTTCCTTGCCTGAATGTAAGGTTTTATTCCGTATACAACATGCATCCCGAGTGCCATGTTATACGAATCCAGAAAATCCTGAGGTGTAAATCCGTAATCGAGAGGATAGTAAGGATCATCAAGGATGTACGGATAGATCATATCACGAATCTGGTCGATCTTGCTGAAATAAATGTCCTCATTTGTAAATTCACTGATCAATTGGTTCAGATAAAATGTATACTGAGCCCGGAGCTCGTTGTTGCTCATGATTTTTGTGTAGAGAGGTCTCTCTTGCCCATCCTGTTGCCACGAATAAATTTCACGGTTTCCCCAATCCACGCCAAACCAGTCAATACCGAAGGTATTATCCAGATCGTAAGGTATATACTCAAATTTACCGGTTGCCGTATTATGATACAGGTAGAAATTATTCTGGTTGTAAATATATCCGTCCCAGTTTCCAGTAAATACGTCCACAGCAATGATCTTCAGGTAATCATAAACATTGAAAACTTTATTGATTTCGCAAACAAATTGATCGTCGGGGGTATTGTTAAGCACGGCTATAAAATGCGCGATATCGGAATAATCATCTCCTGCTGTATTGGTTCTTAAGTCGTATGCCCTCCTGTCGCCTGACGTGTATTTATAGGTTTCCGGATCCGCCCCAAGATATCTGAGATCGGCCGGATAAAGACATTTGAAAAGGTTTCCGTTTTTGTTTCCAAACCGGGATTTAACAAAATTTTCATCAATGTGCTCAACATTGATATAAAGTCCATAATAATTGTCGTTGATATAGACCTCAACATGATTAGCCCGTGCACCCGGCAGTTTGAAATCCTGTAACAAATCCCAGCAGAGTTTCGATCGGATCACAGAAGGGTCGTTGTGTTCGCCATTCAGGTTCATTTTTTCAAGACCATGAAACTTCCGCCCGGGCTCCCACGTGTTGAAGGATACCTTAAATGATTTCTTGGCCGAAAAGCGTGATGTATTTCCTCTGAGCCTGAAACCAACATTGAGAACCGTATCTTTTTCACCATTGCCGGTGAACACGAAATCAGCATGAAATTCCCGGTAGCTTTCAACATTATTGTATATCCAGGCAAGCGAATCAGGATTGATGAAAATATCAGCTCGCGGAACCACATCATCCCTGAAAACAAAACCCTTGTCAGGAAACTGCGGCTGGCCGCAAATCAGCAAGGGTAGAAGGTATACTAAAAACAAACTGTTTTTGAAATGCATCGATAAATTAATTTGAAGTAACAAAGGTAGTATTAATTCATTCATTGGTCAATTCTTAAGGGATGGCATTTTTGTAAAATTCAACTACGAATTGTTATTTGGTTGTGAGGATTTTACTAATTTTAGCTGAAATTTTGAATCAAATCCTGTTTCAGTTTTTATAATTGAATTACGAAATGGAATCGGCAGATCTGAACTTGCTAAAACCTAATTTTTTAATACGATGAAAATCGGCTTCCTGATAACAAGTACCGGATGGGGCGGACTGGAAATGAATACATTGAAATTGGCAGGCAAACTGCAGGAGATTGGCTATGAAATCACGCTGATTACAACGGCTGAATCGACCCTGTTGGCAAAGGGTAAAAGTGGTTTTGCTGATGTGATGCTATTGAAAAATCATAAAAAATATCTGGATATCAGGAATGCATACATCATTGCTAAAAAGTTGAAGCTGCAAGGTATCGGGACTGTTCTTGTTTTTGATAACCGTGATATTGATGTCATTTCATTTGCAAAAAAACTTTTCTATCAGCGGTTAAGGATTATTTACCAGCAGCACATGCAAATCGGCATAAGTAAAAAAGATTTTATACATACCTTTAAATACAAAAGCATCAATTACTGGATCACGCCGCTTGAAAAACTGAAACAGGAAGTACTGAACAGAACGAATTATCCTGAAGAGAGGATACGTGTCATCCCGATCGGACTTGATGAAAAAAGATTTTTATCCAGAAAATATTCAAAAGAAGAGGCTTTGCTGAAACTGAACATTACATCCAAAGCTCCGCTCATTGGAGTTATCGGGAGAATAAGCCGGAAAAAAGGACAGGACCTCCTGGTTCGCGCATTGCCGGAGTTAAAGAAACGGGGAATTGAAGCCGAGCTGCTTGTTTTTGGATCTCCTACGGTTAATGATGCGGATTGCAGCAAGTACCGGGATGAACTTAACCAATTAGTAACGGATAACGATTTACAGCAAAAAGTTCATTTTATTGGGTATTCGGAAGAAACGGAATTGTTTTACAATGCCATCGATATTTTTGCACTGCCCTCACAAAGCGAAACATACGGAATGGTGACTATCGAAGCCATACTGTCTGCAATACCGGTCATTGCCACCGATGCAGGAGGGACACCGGAAATTTTAGGCAATGGTACCTTCGGATTGCTTTATGAATTTAACGACCTCTTTTCCTTTTGTGAAAAGGTAAAGTGGCTACTGAATAATCCTGTCGAAGTTAAAGAGATGACATTGAAGGCACAAAAAGAGGCTTCCGGAAAATATTCACATGTAAAGGAAGCTGAGCAAATTAATCTCCTGATAAAAGATAAAGCATAAGAAATTTCCTAATCTTCTATGGAATGAAAATGAATGGGTAAATTTGCTGCTAAAGAATGAAAACCTCAAAACATAAAAAATAAAACGATGAAAAAATTTTCACTTTTGGCAATTATCTTATCGCTCTATGTATCGTCTGTTTACGGGCAATGTACGAATCAGGTTACTCATTTAAATGGCTCAATGAGCGTAAATGGTGTAATGGTCACCGTTGGTTCATCAGGATTCATTACATCAAATTCCAGTTATTGTCCTGTCACAAGTCCTTATTTTATAGGCTACAATTACGATTCAGTTTATAGTAGCACGGGTAGTTACAGCTTTAGTTTTTCTCCTGCAGTTTCTATGGCAACATTAAATTTTAGTGGAATATCCAATACACCAGGAAACTCCGAAGAAGTCCGTCTTTTTGTAAACGGTGATCACTACCCTATTTCAGCTCCGGGAAGTTTAAATGGTTGTGACCCAATGGCTGTTTTGACTGCTCAGGGCAATATTGCAGGCTGCTCAGATTGTCCGGTTTCGGGTTGGATGGAGACTCCCGTTGACGGTCCGATTTATACTTTAACAGTGGAGGATACGGTAGTTTCTGGTAATCCTGCCGGAGCCATATTTTCACTTTTCATTTGTGATAGTATTTCCACTGGTATTGCTGAAAAAAATACAACTGGCAAAATTGATTTTTCCCCCAATCCCTTTGTAAACCAAACAATTTTAAAGTTCCCGCCTGTCAGACAAAAAGCAACATTAACGCTTATCAATATAAATGGACAACTTCTAAAGAAAGTTAGCAACATTACCAATGGACACGTCCTGATTAACAGGGATGGAATACCATCAGGCATTTATTTCTTTATGCTGAAGACAGACGATCGGATAATTGGGACCGGTAAGCTAATAGCCGAGTGATGAGCATTGCAGATGCCAACATTTGCCAGCCTTAACTTTGCAGGAAAGAAACCCTCAAGTCACCAACGCAAATGCCATCGCAGGAAGCGGTGCGGGTGCGACGGGATAGCGTTAACTAATTTGATGAAATAACAAGTTATACACAAGGCACAAAAAAGTGAAATGAATTAAAATTATTAACTTTGGGGAAGGATTATAAAAATGGACATTCAAACTAAAAAACTTCATTTTGTTCAGGAATTCTTAAGACTAAAGGATGAAAGCCTTATTGACAAATTGAATAGTCTATTAAAGACAGAAAGAAAAAAGAAAATTGAGAAGGAATTAAACCCTTTGAGCAAAAAAGAATTTAATGATTTGATCAATAATGCGGAATCTGATTCTGAAGATGGAAGATTGACATCTGCAAGGGCTCTGTAAAAATAAAATTGACGATATAAAACAATGAAAGAACTACTTGAAACTTATTACAAAGAATTTGCAGAAAAAGCAAATTGGCAAAGCGTTATTGCAGACGACTTTCGTTATGTAGGTGGCGATATGACAAATACCGAACCGCTCGTCGGAAAGAAAGCATACATTGAAGTCATAAAACGGTTTTCGCAGGTATTTACTGCAATGCGGGTAAAAGAGATGATAATTCAAGGTGACAATGCGTGTGTCGTCGGAAACTACGATTTAAGGTTTCCGAACGGACAAGAAATGAACGGTAACGTGGCAGAACTTTGGACAGCAAAAAATGGTAAACTTCAAACGCTTACAATCTATTTTGATACATTGACCTTTGCCAACAACACAAAAAGGTAGTTTCAATGGCTTACAACAAGAAACTTGCTGACAGAATAAGGAAATATCTTATGAAGTTTCCCAATCTCAGAGTTGAGGAAAAAAGAATGTTTGGCGGGCTTGCTTTTATGACTAACGGAAAAATGTGTATAAATGTAAGTGGTGAAAATTTAATGTGTCGTTTTCACCCCGGCTTAACCCAGGGCTTAGCAGAAAAAACAGGCTTTTTGCCAATGATAATGAAAGGGAAAGAATATAAGGGTTACTGCTATGTTGAACCGATAGGATTTAAAAACGCGAAGGATTTTGAATATTGGATAAATTTGTGTCTTGACTTTAATGGCAAAGATAAAGCATCAAAAAAATGACATAACCACAAAAGGCATATATCCTTACCGTCACATTCTATCGGCTGCTAAAATAAAATGAATAAAAAACCATTCCCCTTTTTCAAAAAAACCTTTACATTAGCCACACAAAACAAGCACAGAGGTGCAAGAAGCAAAACCGGAAATTATCAATGAAAACATTAAACCGCTTTTGTGCAATGGGAGAGGTGCATTTATAAACAAGTTAGTTGCTACCAAAATAACAGAAATAGATAAGAATGGCTAAAAAAGAAAATACGCAAACAATCTCAGAAAGGCTTTTAAAATCTTCTGCCATTAATTCTCTTTCCTTAGAAACAAAAGTATATGATTCTTTTAAACGAATTGGCTGGACAGTTCCAACATTCCCATATTATAATGATCCAATTACGAATAAATTCAGAGAGGCAGATATTATTGCGCGAGAAAAATATTGGAAACTTGGAAATGATTATAAAAATGAACTTGATTTTGATTTGCGATTTATTTGCGAATGTAAGTCGATCAAGGATTACCACATTGTTGTAAGTAATAAACTTGAAGATAAATTAGGATGCAATTTAATTCAATGCTGGATAGGCAATGAATCATACTTCAATTATCCAAGATTGGATGAAGTCCTCAAACAACGGAAAATTACTACTCAAAACATTATGAGAATTAAAAAGGAACTTGATTCTGCTTGTTATCCGAATGATATGTTTAAATTTAATGAGAATAGTAGATAATTTTTGAGATACCAATTTATAATTCATATAGAGAGACAAATGTTGGTTCAACAAAAGAATTAGAAAACTCAGTTGTATGGAAAGCGTTTCAAAGTATTTTGGCTTGTGTAAAGCAATTTGATGAGTTTGTATTTGATGGTATAGGTACTTGGCCATATCATAAAGATGGGAAAGAAAAATTATCTCAGAATGAAAAAGTAGATAATATTCTTGAAGATTCTTTTTTATAAAGTAAACCATATTGACTATATTCATCCATTGTTAATTGTTGAATCACAACTTTGGGAGTTAAAAGGTTCTGGACTAAATCCATTAAATATTTTCGCCTAATTTTTCAAAAATTGTTTGAGGAAGAATTATGGATAGATATTGTAAACTATAACTATATAGATGAATACCTCATGAATGCCAATGATTATGATGAGTTTCTTGCAAAAAAAGGATTTGAAATTAAGTATAATGGCAATAGCTAACAAAGAATCAAAAGCAATACTGGCAAAAGTGGTATTAATTGAAAACAGACAACATAGTATCCGGTTAACAAAGATACAGGTAACCAATCCAGTACTGCTTTTATCCTGGGCCATAGTGTGTAATGTGAAATCACCTAAATATAAATCGAAATTTATAAAATTTATGAGATTTTTAAACAAAAATGAACTGAATTCAATTCTTGAAAAAGAAAGTACATGGACACCAAAAAGATTGGTTAGCAAACTGGCGTATGTTTCCGGAATTGAACCTTTTGACAAATTACTTAATGGTAAATTGTTTACAGAAGTTGTAGCTCAAATCAATTTTATTATTCCGTCCAAAGGGATTGCAACTCGAAATAATGAAAGGAATAAAATACTATTCTGTCGGAATTTTAGAGTCCGATATTCTAAGTGTTAATTTGGAAGGACAAAATCAGCTATTTGAACAGAAAAACAAATCTGTAATCGGACGAGCAATAGTGGGAAGACCAATCTTAGGTCCAGTCGGAGCAATAGTTGGAGGTATGACGGAAATTGGTCAAAAACAGGTTGCGACAAATATGCCAGAGAATTTATTAAGCATAAGCTTTTAAAATGGCATAGAAAGAATAATACTATTCTCTTGTAAAAATAAACATCGAAAGGACGTAGAAAATTACTTCTTAAAAAATTACAGAAGTAAATTTCAGATTACACACTTTTCTCATTTAAAACCAACGGAAAGTTCAAGCGATGATAATATCACAAAATTGGAAAAGTTAGTAGAAATGAAAGAAAAAGGATTGCTTACCGATGATGAGTTTAAGGAATGAAAAGCCAGCTGATAGGATAAAACTACACACCTTGTTCGGCTAATGCTCTGCCTTAGTCGGATATATCCTGTCAGGCTGCAGCCTGAAAACATAATCCCCTCACCAGCAAGTTTCTAACTTCTGGCCTTCCCCCCGCT
>CAVXGA010000018.1:0-71611 GCA_963761195.1 uncultured Bacteroidales bacterium | reverse complement strand
ATGAAGACCCATTAGCATCAAAGTTGGTTTTTACATTAAATAATGATACCGTTGAAGATGGCTTTTTAAATACGTACGAAATTTATAACCTTGATTTACATGCCGACTTAGCTGTATTGAGTGCTTGTAAAACGGGTGTTGGAAAACTGAGTAAAGGTGAGGGTATTATGAGTTTGGCCCGTGGCTTTCTTTACGCAGGTGTCCCAGGGATTGTCATGACGTTGTGGGAAATTGAAGATATTTCAAGCGCGGAAATCATGACAGAATTTTATAAAAACCTCAAAACCGGACTGAAAAAGAACGATGCACTTAGGCAGGCAAAATTAACTTACCTCGAGTCAGCGGATCAACTTCAATCACACCCTTATTTTTGGGCAGCATACGTTCAAATTGGAGATACATCTCCTGTCAGAATCAAATCGACTAACCAGATTTATTTTTATTTATTTCTTATGCTATTTTTTGCAGGGTCGATGGTTTTAATAATGAAATATTATAAGAAAAAACGTAATTGATAGAGGAACTAAATTGTTATAAAAAGAGAAAGAGAAATTCACAACTGAATTTCTCTTTCTCTTTTTATTAAGTTAAGATTCTATAATAGGAAACACTAAAGAGTATTAATTTAAATATTTCAAAATGTCTGTAGCTTGATTTGCATAATAACTATCACTTTTAGCTATTTTTTCAAACTGATCAATTGCATTTTTCTTTTGATTATTCATAAGGTAAATCAAGCCTAAATACCAATTTGCATGTTCAACCAACAGATTATCATCATCCTTAATTACAAAATCAAATGATTCAATTGCCTGGTTATATTTCTCAAGTTCGATGTAACAAATACCAGTATAAAATCTGGCAGTAACCTGATTTTCCAATGCATTAAAATATTTTAGTGCATTGGTATAGTCAGATTTTCCATAAAATGCGAAGGCCTCATTTATTGCATCATCAGCATTCAGATCAACGGACCTGTGTTGACCAATAGGATTTGCTGGTTTATAATATTTACTGACTAATTTTTCAGTTGAATAAGGTTTGTTTGATAAAATAAACCATAATCCTCCAGCTACCAGAATAAGCGCAAAGGATGCTGCAGCTAACTGCCAGGTTTTCAATGTTTCTTTTCGAAAATTAAAGAAAGGGAAATTATTGGAATAATTGTTCATTTGAACTCTTAAATGCTCTCTTATTTCCATGAGCCCCTTATCCTGAATAGCTTCATTGATTTCAAGACGAAAGTCTATTTCAGAGGAAATCATATGATCTGTCCTCTTTTGTACAAGAAATGAATTTAATTCTTCTCCTGATAAATTTCCATCGATAAAGTCCTCGAATAATTGTGATTTATTCATTTTATGGTTTATTTGAATTTTATTAATTTTTTATAATTTCCAAATATCTTGGATCACTTTTAATGCTTGATACTAATTTTTCTTTGCATTGGTGCTTTCTCTTCTTAACATACAACTCGCTTTTTAATCCCAGTATTCTTGCAATTTCTTTTAAAGGAATTTTAGCAAGAAAAAGTTCAAGTATTTTCTGGCAGTTGTAACTTAATCGTTGAAAATGATCCTGATAAAGTAAATATCTTTCATTGAGATCATTAAACGTTAAAATTTCATTTTCTGCTAGCTCGATAAACATTACTGAATCTTCAACAAATACTTTGTCCAATTTTTTCTTTTCAAGTTGTTTTAACCAAAGCAGTCTGCAAACGGAATATAAATAAGTACCAAAAGAACAATTTAGTGACAGGTTCTCTTTTCTAATTTTTTGATAAATTACCATAATTGCATCCTGATAAATATCACTTGCATCCTCATCAGTTCCACTATTTTGATTTATTAAGGCTTTTATCTGATGAAAAAAGTTTTCATAAACAAAATCAAGAACTTTAGTGTCTTTTTTAAAAATCCCGTCTATTATTTCGTCTGCCTTTTTTTCCTGCACTATTCAATTATTAATTCTGTAAATTGTAAAAAGGTAACCCTCATTTATAATAATTATTTCATTTTTTATTTAAATATCTGATTATTAATATGAAATTAATTAGTGATGCTTTATTTTCTGTGTTTGAGATAAAAAATAACCTTGCCCCAAATGCTCTTTTCAATTCTGTCTCCTCCTCGTTCACCATTAATGCCTGCTTTTACGTAGGGAAATTAAATTTGTTTATCTAAAACACAGGAAAGTTTGATTTTATATCAAAAAAGTGCCGAAGCAAAAAAACATTTATAATAAATATCTGGGAAATTTTAATTGAATACAAAGAAAAGAAAAACATCAATTCCAAATACCATTAATTTTAGTGTCACAAAACTTACACATTCCGTTGTTCAGGTTGTTAGTGATAATCTGGAAGCCCTTCCTTTCAATAACTATATTTTTGCAACCTGGACAAATTGTATTTTCGGCATTTGTACCAGGAACATTTCCGACATATACATAATTTAATCCGGCTTGCATTGCAATTTCTCTTGCATCCAAAAGAATAGAAACCGGAGTAGGAGCCAAATTAGCCAATTGGTATTTCGGAAAAAATCTGCTAAAAAAAAGCGGATAGTCCCGAAATCCATTATTTACAAGCCAATTGCACATTTCACGTATCATGTCCAAATCATCAGTCCATCCTGGAACTACCAGATTGGTTATTTCAAGCCAGACGCCTTCTTCTTTAATTATTTTGAGTGCTTCTAAAACTGGCTCGAGTTTGCCGGCATTAAGCATTTCATAATCCTCTTGCAAAAATGATTTCAGGTCTATATTGGCAGCATCAATATATTTACATAATTCCCGCAAGGGTTTTTCATTGATATAGCCCGCTGATACGAGTACATTTTTTATTCCTTTTCCTTTTGCAAGTTTAGCTGTATCGAGGCAATATTCATAATATGCAACAGGATCAGAATACGTGTATGCAATAGATTGACATTTATTTTCAATACATTTTTCTACAACATATTTTGGAGGCAAGTCGTAGTTCTTCGTTTTTTTTGGACTGGTTTGAGATATTTCCCAGTTCTGACAATTTAAGCATTTCAGGTTGCAACCCGCCGTGGCTATTGAATAAGCGTTTGTTGAAGGTAAAAAATGGAAAAGTGGTTTCTTTTCAATCGGATCGATATGCACTGCACATGGATTTCCGTAAGCAATGCTGTAAAGTTTGCCATCAATATTTGTTTTTGTCTTGCATTCGCTTGTTTCACCTTCAAGCATTTTACATTCGTTCGGGCAAATCAGACATTTCAACCCCTTTGGGGTTTCGATATAATACATTGCTTCAAGTGTCCATTTATCGAGCTTATCAGAATAAGGGACATCTGCAAACGAAAAATCTGAGCCAATTACTTCGGATGCCGTATTGAAACTACAAAAACCGCAACCTAAAGCTGCAAGACCCAAGGTACTCCTTTTTATAAATTCCCTTTTGGATAGCGTTAAATCCTGATTCTTCATCTTTATATGAGTAGAAAATAACTACATAGATAAACGATCTTTTTTGCTAAGTAATATTAAGAGACCCGTTACAATATTTACAATTCCAATCATAAGTGAAACTTTAATAATTCCGAAATAAGGGATTAGAAATGTGGTAACTACCAAAGCACCTAAAGCTGAACCCAATAACTCCGAACTATATGATTCAGATGCAATGGTGGAAATATCTGAATTCCTGATTTTTGTGGTAAGTGCGAATTGAACACCTGTAATAATGCCTATGATTAAAATCAGAACGATGAAAACAAAGTTTATGAAAAGATAATTTTCACTAAAATGGCTTAGCTCAACAATAAACAATGGCAATAATAACGCAAAAATGCCAATCAGATATTGATTTAAACTAAAACTTCTGAAATTATAATTTAGTTTTTTGATAAAGTAATAGGAGCCGATTGCCAAACCCGCCATAAAAAAGGCAATGATCAATCCAAGCATTTGAAATACATAACCGTATATTACCTGAAAAGCAATTATGATGATGACTTCGAGGGATAAAGAAGAAAACCCGGTTACAAAAAGACCCGTACTAAAAATATTGAATTTAAGGAAGATAATTATCAATGGTAACATTAATAGTAAGCCGACGGGTATGTAACTCTCCGTGAATTGATTCAGCCAAAGTTTTAACTGAAGTAAATATGTAGTAGGTTTTAAATCATAATTTATTTCAATTTTTTTTGAAATTGCATCTTCAATCATCAAACTCTCTTGTTTAATTTTATCGTCATTGAGATAGTAAATATTAACATATTCCGTCGAAATGGCTTTTGATTCTATTAACTGAGTTATGTTGTAAGAAAGATATCGTTCCGAGGCTAAGAAGTAATTTCTTCCACCCGGAATAATAATTACATTCTGAAAAAGAAGCTTTAGCGTTGAATAAAGAGAAGAATGGATTTCTGCAGCAACTTCGCTTACATAATTATTGGTTGGCATAAGGCTGGTTGAGATTACAGCAAATTTATTTAAATGCTTCTTTAATTCTTCAAAAAACTCCAATGTGTAATACCTGTTGATTTCAGCATTGCTGGGATCAGGAAGGTTAATTAACACAATGTCATACTTTTTGTGTGTTTTCTTAATATAAAGCCTTGCGTCTTCATTTATTATTCTTATCCTGTTATCATTCAGGATATTACTTGTATAATTTTTCCCAATTTCAATCAGTGCCGGATTTATTTCCAAGTAATCGACTGACTCGACAGGATATTTTAAAATTTCCTTTAATGTCCCGGATATCCCACCTGAAATCAATAATATGGAATGCGGATTGGCATGCTGAACCATTGCATAGTGGACACTCTCTTCATTTGATATCGTATTATCGGACGAAAACAGCGGAATCCCATTTTCATAGAAATTAAATTGATTCGCATATTTCGTAACTGCCAAGTTCCCGTAAGGTGTGTCTTTTGAATAAATAACTTCTTGTCCGGGATATAAAAATTGTATGGAACTTGAATTGATATCACTTATGAGTATAAATGTTGTGAAAAATACGGCAAGAACCGAAAATATAACTGACAAACTTTTTCTTCCGGAAATATAAAGTAAATGGCTTGCTGCAAGGTAATTGATCATGATAAGGATCGTAAGGCAGTAAAACGTACTTATCGTAAGAAATAACAATAGATTTACAAGCAGTCCGCCAAGTATTCCTCCAACTGCTTCCCATGAATATACTTTATCGATGCTGTTCAAATGAACAGTACCAGAAAACCAGACACTGAAAATAGTAAATAAGGCTCCAGAAATAATACAGAAAAGAGATAAAAGAATCAAGGAACTGATAACTATTTCATTTAAACTGACTAATTTACCGGGAGGTAATAATCTATTCTTTAAATAATGTATGGCAAATACAATTAGCAGTGGAAGGATACCCAATAGCAATTGTGATGGAACAATGACGTTTAATTTCTCTTTGACATTATTAAAAAATTTACCCAAATAAGCACCCAGGCTTGTCAGTAACATCCAGTTTGCAAGAATAATCCCGATAACTAATTCGTTGCCATAGAAAACAGACAGGAATTCACGCAACAGAATTACCTGGGTAATAATGGCAGTAAATCCTAAAATAAAAATTGAAAATTTCAGGCTTGTTTCAGTTTTGCTGAACATTTTCTAACTTTGTAATAACAATTCAAATTTAATTAAATAATGAGAGGTGAAAAATTTATTTTTTCGATTCTTAGTTTAATTGTTTTATTATTTACGGATTGCACTGCGCAAAACCGAAAAATTAATACAGAAAAGGAGAATCAAGATGTTGACAGGCAACCCGTTGTAGCTGGACAATTCTATCCTTCGGATAAAGAGAACCTGCAGAACATGCTAAAAGATTTGTTTGGTAAAGCCAGACCCCGAGAATACAAAAATGTAAAGGCAGTGATTGTTCCACATGCAGGTTATGTTTTTTCTGGAATTATTGCAGCGTCAGGGTACAACCAGATTGACAGAACAAAAGCATATGACAATGTATTTATTATCGGTTCAAGCCACAGAATTTATTTTGATGGAGCTTCTGTGTATTCAGCAGGGAATTATGTCACGCCCCTGGGCAAAGTCAAGGTCAACGTTGAACTTGCAAAAAAACTAATTGGTGAGAGCGATTATTTCTCCTTCTTTCCGGAAGCTGAAATTAACGAGCATACCATAGAAGTTCAGGTACCTTTTCTACAATACATACTTCAGAGTGATTTAAAAATAGTGCCTGTAATTCTCGGCACGCAATCGCCTGAAGTTTGTAAGGAAATTGCCAAAGTCCTTAAGCCTTATTTTGACGGAAATAACCTTTTCGTGATAAGTTCCGATTTTTCACATTACCCTTCTTACGCAGATGCTGTAAAAATTGATAAAAACACCGCAAATGCAATCCTTTCAAATTCGTCTCTAAAATTTTTGTCTGCAATTAATGATCCCACAAATAAAAATATTCCGAACCTCGCGACTCGTGCCTGTGGCTGGACTTCCATTCTGACGTTGCTCGATTTAACAGAAGGACAACCGGATCTTGAATATGGTTTGGTTGCTTATGAAAATTCCGGAGACTCTGAATCTGGCGACAAATCGAAAGTTGTCGGTTATAACGCAATAGTGGTTACTAAAAAAAATTTGTCGCTTATGACTACTGATTTTAATCTTACAGAAAAGGATAAAAAAGATTTACTTGATGTCGCACGGGCAACTCTTGTCCAATTTATTTCTGATAATCAGGTTCCGGCTTTGAATATCAATTCCTTTTCCGAAAACTTAAAAATTCCATGTGGGGCCTTTGTAACACTTAAAAAAAATAAAGAACTTCGGGGATGCATTGGAAGGTTTGACGCAAATGATCCGTTATATAAAGTTGTTCAACAGATGACCATTGCATCAGCAACCCAGGATACGCGTTTTACTCCTGTAAAGCAAAATGAAATCAGCGATATAGAAATTGAAATCTCCGTGTTGTCTCCCATGCAAAAAATTGATTCAGTTGCTCAGATCAAGCTCGGAATAGATGGAATTTATATTAAAAAAGGTAACAATACAGGGACATTTTTACCACAAGTTGCAAATGAAACTGGATGGACATTGGAGGAATTTTTAGGTCATTGTTCCCGTGATAAGGCCGGATTGGGATGGGATGGATGGAAAGATGCGGAAATTTATACCTATCAGGCCATCGTTTTCAATGAGAAAGAATATAACGATTAGAGCAAGATTAAATTTGTTCTTAGTGATTTTCCAAAAGACAAAAAAAAGGAATTAAAGTTTTGCGAGGATTCGGCTCATTATTTCATATACCTCTATTGCAAGGACTTCAAGTTCAGGATTACCAATGTGCGCCATCTGTTTTACTGGATTCATAATAGCAACTTCAACCATATTATTTTCCTGTTCTATCAATACTACATTGCACGGCAACAAAGTTCCGATTTTGTCTTCAGCCTGAAAAGCCCGGATGGCAAGATGTGGGTTGCAAGTTCCGAGAATTGTGTATTTCTTATAATCGATATCCAGCTTTTTTTCAGAGTATCCTGAACATTGATTTCAGATAAAATCCCAAATCCTTCTTCATTCAGAAGAGATGTTACCTGACTTATCATATCCATAAACTCACCCTTTACAAGTTTGCTCAGATAATATTTCATTTATTATTGGTTTTGGGGAAAAGTATTCATTTTCCTACTCAACTCTATTTCCTTTTCCTTTAGAATGGAAAGCTCTTTTGCTTCATTTTTCGACAACCCTTTTATGGATGATTTAGATTCTATTTCAATAATTTTCATAGAAATCTCGTACCATTGCCTTTTGATTTTGTCGATTTTTTTCATCTGTCAAAATTACTAAAAAATGGATTTAAAGCTTTATCGGTAAGAAATGTTTTAATACTAAAATCATGAAGGAGCGATTGAGAACTCAGATTAAATCCTAAGGGATTAATTTAGAAATTTCTTACAAGAGTTTTCGTAATCAGCTTTGTTTCATATTTTCATTTTTGCAATTTTGTTATGAATTTGATTGACCTGAATTAACGCGGCTGATCCATACCAGGGATGTAATTCCATTACCAGCCGGCCTGACTGTACTGCAGGGTCGGAATTGGTTAATTCTCTTGCTTCTTCCAATGTGGAGACATTGAAAATAAAAATTCCCCTGATTTCCGTGTCATCAAGAAAAGGACCTGCAACAATCAATTTTCCTTCTGCAGCTAAACGCGTAATATTGTCCAAGTGAGCGCGCTGAATTTTCCTTCGGGTTGCTGAATCCTGGCTTTGTTCCGGTCCTGATTTTAAAAATGCCATCACATATTGCTTCATACCGTACTCATCGGCGCCTAATTTAGAGGCAAGCAGCGAATCGTAACCATTTATTTCATCCGGTTGTGTGGACGCAATTTTCTTATCATTGGTAATTTGTGTGCAACTGATTACTAATAGTGAAAGAACTAAGAATGTCAAAATTGTTTTCATGATTATAGTTATTAAGATGATGGAGAATCTATTTATATTCAATTGTTAAAGCAAAATGTTATTAATTTACTATTTCATCAATAGTTGAAAGTTCTTCATCAGTAAATGACTTTTTTTCAAGCGATTTAATATTTTCTTCTAATTGGCTAACACTACTGGCGCCTAAAAGTACTGATGTAATAGGATTCAATCGCAATATCCAGGAAATGGCCATTTGAGCCAGGCTTTGCCCTCTGCTTTCTGCAATATCGTTCAGTTTTCTGACTTTGCTAAGAACTTCCTCTGTGACCTGATCCTTTCTCAGAAAACCGGTTGATTTAGCCGCCCTGGAATTTTCGGGAATACCGTTAAGATATTTATTTGAAAGCAAGCCCTGAGCGAGGGGAGAATAAACGATGCATCCCTTATTGTATTTTTCAAGGACTTCGATCAATCCTTTTTCAATTTTTCTATTCAATATTGAATACTTAACCTGGTGAATTACAAAAGGTGTTTTTAATTCTTTGAAAAAGCGAATTGCTGTTTCCGTTTGTTCAGGGGGATAATTTGAAATCCCGGCATAGATTGCTTTTCCTTGTCTGACAATGCTGTCGAGGGTATATAACGTTTCTTCAATGTCGGTTTGAGGATCGAACCGATGCGAATAAAAAATATCAACATAATCCAGTTTTAATCTTTTTAACGACTGATCAAGGCTTGATACAAGGTACTTTCTGCTGCCTCCTTCTCCGTAAGGACCTTCCCACATATAATAACCAGCCTTCGTTGAAATGATGATTTCATCACGATAATGTTTGAGTTCCTGATTAAAAATTTTACCAAAATTTTCCTCTGCTGAGCCGGGTGGTGGACCATAATTATTGGCTATATCAAAATGAGAAATTCCGGAATCAAAGGCAGTAAGTATTAATTTCTTCGCAATTTCGGGATCGTCACCGTTACCGAAATTATGCCATAACCCGAGGGAAATTTCGGGCAAAAGTAATCCTGAATTACCGCATCTCCTGTACATCATTTGGAGGTAGCGATTTTTCTTTGCTATGTGATTCATAATTAAAGTTTACGTTGTTAATTTCACCAGTATAATTATAATTCTAAAATTCAAAAAATCAGCAGAGTAACTATCTAAACTGAATCGAGTAAAATTAATTGATTTTTAAAGATATTTTAATGTCCGTCAATGTTAACAATTAATAATAAATGCCATATCAAAAATTCGATATAAAGAAATATTTAAGTAATTTTATACGTTAATTTCTCAGGTGGATTTACAGGCTGATTATCAGTAAGATGTATATAACAATCGGCATATTATTTCTTATTTATTCGATGTATATTATTTTGCATATATTTCGAACCAATCAGAAACGAAAAAATCTGAAAGTGGGAGACTCTTGCCATGTTTATTTGGGAGATAATAAACTTCACGGTTTCGTTATGAAAGTTAACCATGACATAGATGTGTGGGTTGCCAATAAAATAATCCGGTTTACAAGAAACCAGATTTTTGCCTGATTGATTTCAGCTATGAAATTTAATGATTTTGACTAAGAGCAAACTAGCATTTAATTTAATGCCGGATCAGATGGGAAATTGATCCAATATGAATAATCACCTCCAAGTTTACGCAACGATTCAATCCAAAGTGCTTCCGAATTTATTTCCATAACTTGTCTGGCTCTTATATTGCTTACCAGCCAGGAATTCCTTTTAAGTTCTCCATCGAGTTGTTTGGGTACCCATCCGGCATAGCCGACAAAAAACTTAATTTCTTCCGGTTCAATTTTTCCAATTGTAATAAGTTCTTTTACCAATTCAATATCTCCACCCCAGAATAATCCTTTTGAGATTTCCATACTGTTTTCAATCATATTTCCAAGCGTATGGATATAAAACAAACTATCTGTTTTAACGGGTCCACCCAAAAAAATCGGTGCTTCAAATGCTGGGAAATCCTGCAAGATATCGCTTAACAATAGATTAACAGGTTTATTAAGGATTAAACCAAATGAACCATCTGCATTATGCTCTGCTAGTAAAACTACTGATCTCTTGAAATAATAATCCATTAAAAATGGTTCTGATATAAGTATTTTCCCTTTTGCAGGTTTTACATTGTTGGTTCTTATTTTGAGTATGTCATTTATATCTGTCATTTTCAGCAATTTTTTTTGTTCATTTGCACCGGATTACAATAAATAGCAATCCTTTAAACCCTTGCAAAAATAATACCATTGCAAAAAAGTGATTAAAAATAATTATAAAAAATACAAACAACTATCAACCGAATACAAATACTTTATATTTGATGGTTATTCTGTTATTGATAACAGCGATAAGGTACGTATTGTTTATAATTTTAATCTTGGAGATAAATATTTTTTCAATCCATCCCTTGAGTTTCATAAACGTGCGTATCCATATCCATTCTATACCGCTCAGGAGCTTGAAACATTCGCTTTTAATATCGGAATGATCGAATTGATCAGTTATTGGAAAGCAGCTTGTCCACCCAAAATAATAATAAAGCCATTTCGACTTAATTCGGCTCAGGTTGAATGGTGGAAAAAAGTATACTACAATGGTTTGGGCGAATTTTTTTACATGAATAAGATTCCTGCAAGGATTGATGATTTTGTAGAAATAATATCCGAATCTGATAAAGAATTAAAATTTTCAAGTAATTCAACGGATAAACGGCAAGTAATAGTTCCTGTCGGTGGTGGAAAAGATTCAATAGTTACGCTTGAATTGTTGAAAAGTCACTATAAAATAATTCCCCTTATTTTGAATCCACGAAGAGCAAGCATAGAAACTACAAGGGTTGCGGGATTTTCAAAAGACGCAGTTTTTGAAATTGATAGAACGATAGATCCCTTATTATTGCAATTAAATGACAGGGGATTTTTAAACGGGCACACACCGTTTTCAGCACTGCTTGCGTTTGTAAGCCTGATGGCAGCTTTTATTTCGGGAAGTAAATATATCGCCCTTTCCAATGAATCAAGCGCCAATGAGCCAACTCATCCAGTTTCTGGAGTAAATCATCAGTACTCAAAATCATATGAATTTGAGAAAGATTTCAGAGAATATACTGAGGCGAATATTACACGGTCGATAAGCTATTTCAGTTTTCTCAGGCCGGTCAATGAATTATCTATTGCTTCAATATTTTCAGGATTTCCGCATTATTTCGATGTTTTTAAAAGTTGCAATGTTGGCAGTAAAACGGATGCCTGGTGTGGTACCTGTCCGAAATGTCTTTTTACCTATATCATACTTTCTCCATTTCTTAAAAGAGAAGTTCTGATCGATATTTTTGGAAAAGATTTACTGAATGATCCTTCATTGTCCGACTATTTTAATGAGCTTATCGGGATGAGCCAAAACAAGCCTTTTGAGTGTGTCGGGACAATAGATGAAGTAAATGTTGCACTTTCTCAAACCATCAAAAAAAATAAAGAGCCTTATCCGTACCTTCTTGCCTATTATGAGACCTTGTCTGTTTTTAAAAAATACAAGAACTTAAACTTATCTGATACAACAGGCCTGTCTGATAAAAACCACTTTTTAAATCATGATTTTCTTACTCTTTTAAAAGCATCCGTTCATGGAAGGACAAATAGCTGATTTATTTAATAACAAGAAAATTCTGATTCTTGGATTCGGGAAAGAGGGAATTTCGTGCTACAAATTGTTAATTAAGACAGTCGCACCAGAATTTCTCACAATTGCCGATCAGGATGAAAATTTAACAAAAAAGCTTGATTTCCCAATTGATAAAGCTTGTCATACCGCTTTCGGCAGGAATTACCTTAGTGATATTGACACTTATGATCTGGTTATTAAATCTCCGGGAATTCCAACTAATTTATTGACGGGGATTTTGGATCGAGGGAAATTGACCTCACAAACCGAATTATTTTTAAAACTTTTTGCAGCTCAAACAATTGGGAGTTACAGGTACAAAAGGAAAAAGCACCACCTCAAGTCTGATAAAACATATCCTCTCTTGCCATTATAAAGATGTAATTTTATTGGGAAATATTGGTATCCCACCGTTTGATCGAATAGAACAAATTAAAGATGAAACCAGAATCGTTTTTGAGTTGTCTTCACATCAGCTTCAGGATATTTCAGTTTCTCCGCATACAGCCTGTTTATTGAATCTTTATCAGGAACATCTTGACCATTATTCAAGTTATTCAAGTTACCAGATGACTAAATTCAATATCGCACGATATCAAAAAAGCAATGACTTTCTTATAATAAATGCAGATGATGGGTCGATTGTAGAATTGTTATCTAAGATAAACATTGTTTCGACTGTTTTTAAGTTTTCAGCGAAGAGGATAATTGAAGATGGAGCATATCTCAATTCATCAGGTAGGGTTGTTTATCATTCCGGAAATTCGATTTCTGAATTTGATTTCACTAAACGTAGATATTTACCAGGTCAGCATAATTTGATGAATATTATGGCTGCGGTCTGTATTAGTAAAATACATGGAGTCCCGGATCAAATAATCGAAAATGCAGTGAATGAATTTAAAGGACTTCCTCACCGTCTTGAGTTTGTCGGTGAATTTTCGGGGATTTCTTTTTACAACGATTCAATTGCGACTATTCCTGAGGCCACAATTGAAGCAGTAAATACATTAAAAAATGTTGATACGCTCGTGGTCGGAGGAAAGGACCGGGGAGTTGATTATCAGGGACTGGTAAAATTTTTGTCTCATTCCGATATCCGAACCATTATTTTTATTGGAGTTGCAGGCAACCGTATTTTAAATGAGTTTATATCATTTAATCCAAATCATGGCAAGAATGTCTTTCCTGTAAAGCAATTTGATGAGATCCGTTACTACATTAAAAAATATACCCGACCCGGTACGATTTGTCTGCTATCTCCGGCAGCAGCCAGTTACGACATGTTTAATAATTTTGAGGAAAGGGGCGATCAATTTAAAAAAATAGCAGAAACCATTTGATTTACTGCTATTTTTTTATCATGGGACCCTTTAATTTTCACTTGGTTAACTTTATTTCTTCTCTTCTTTAGCTTTCTCTTTTTTCTCCTTTTTTGGAGATTCAGATTTCTTAGTTGAAGATTTTTTAGAAGCTATCTCAGGTTGATCGGTTGCTTTTTTAGCAGTGGTTTTTTTCCTTTCCGGTTTCTTAGTCTCAGTTGCCGGTTTTTCCTCTTTAGCTTTGGTAACGGCAGCTTTCTTTATAACCGGAACGTTGGTAGCTGTTATCGTTGGATTTTTCTTTCTTTTTGGCCTTCTGACACCAAAACTACCCATGATTATTTTTCCTCGCCTGGATTTTTTATCACCTTTTCCCATAAGCTATGTATTTATAAGGTTAGTAAATTAATTTGCAGCAAAGCTATTAAATTTTCAAAAACTTTTTCTCTAATAAATCAGAACTTTTAATTGAGCTTCTCAGCCAATTCAATTTAATATCAATAATTTTTTGTTCAGATAGATGCCAATTAATAGCTGATTTATGTAGTTTCCCGATCAGGTAATGAAGAAAAATAGCTGCTGATACAGATATATTTAAACTTTCGGTAAATCCAAACATCGGTATTCTCACAAACCCATCCGAATTTTCTTTTGCGATATCCGACAAGCCATTTAATTCTGTACCGAAGACCAGTGCAATTTTTGAGTCGAAGTTCAGGTCCTCCAAAAGGCAGTCATTTGTATGAGGGGTTGTGGCAAATATTCTGTAGCCTTGTGATTTTAGATTGGTCAAAGCTGCAATTGTATTATTTTGTTCAGCATTGTATTTATAAATACTTAGCCATTTTGAAGCACCCAAAGCGACGTCGGGATTTACCCTGTATTTATTTTCATTTTCAATGATATGAACATCCTGTATACCAAAGCAATCGCAGGTTCTTAATACAGCGCTTGCATTATGTGGCTGAAAGATATCTTCAAGCACAACTGTAATAAAGTCGGTCCTGTTTTGAATTATTTCGTCAAATATTGCTCTCCTGCCTACCGTAATGAATTCACTTAAATAATTAAGTAATTTTAGTTTTTCTTCAATTGTTTCCAGTTTTTTCATCAAAAAGTCTAAACGTTATTGCAGAATAATTCAATGCAAAATAATGGAAAATATATGTTCTTCTGAAAGAATCTGAACGGAATATAATTATCTTCAAAAATAAAATGAAATCCGAAAGCTTTTCATTTTAAAACCCGGAATATTCTGATTTTGGTTTTTAAGCCGACATGTTGTATTTGATACATTACTTATAGGTTATCAGGTAAACAGGTTATGATGTTCAGACTTTTGACCAATCTACATGGGTTTGAAAATTTCTAGCAAATCCTGTCATTGAAATTTTTCATTATATTAAAAGAACAAAGAATATAATTATAGAAGTTTATTTGTAATAGTGCTTCAACCATTTCGTGGTAATCTTGTGTGAATGTTTTTTTAAATAAAATATCAGCTTTTAATAAAAAAATATATCTTTGCGCCCAAATTTCAATCGGTAATGGCAAAAAAGAAAGACTCAACAGAAGAACGGATTGTAGCGGTAGAGGAAGCCCTCAGTAAAACAGAACAGTTTATAGAAAGCAACCAGAAAATTCTTACTTACGTAATTGGCGGAATTATCGTAATAATTCTTCTGTTCTTCGGTTATAACAAATTTATTAAGCATCCCAGAGAAAAATCAGCAGCAACTGCAATGTTCAGGGCAGAATATTATTTCGACAAGGATTCATTGAACCTTGCATTGAACGGAGATGGAGAAAACAGCGGTTTTCTGGATATAATTGATCAGTACGGTTCAACGAAGTCCGGAAACCTTGCTAAATATTACGCAGGTGTTTGTTATTACAAGCAAGGTAATTATAATAAAGCCATTGATTATTTTAAGAAATTCGGCAGCAGCGATTTAATTACTCCTGCTATGGCGCTGGGTGCTATTGGTGATTCATATATGCAATTAGGCAATGCTGAAAAAGCAGCCGAATATTATATGGATGCGGCTAATAAAAATGCCAATGAATTCAGTTCCCCTACGTTTTTATTAAAAGCCGGATGGACGTATGAGATTTTAAATAATTGGGAAAAAGCATTAAGTTCGTATGAAAAACTAAAGAAAGACTTTCCCAAATCACGTGAAGCGAGGGACATTGATAAATATATTGCCAGAGCCAAAGCGCATTTAAAGGAAATCTGATAGAAAATATACTTTTGTAAACCTGTTCGCTTCGGACAGGTTTTTTTATCGGTTAGTCCATGAAAAGTAGTGTCAAAATAGTTTTTATGGGAACACCCGAATTTGCGGTTCCCAGTCTTGAACTCCTAAAAAAATCAGGATATAACATTTGTGCCGTAGTTACAGCTCCTGATAAACCCTCCGGCAGAGGCCAATTAATCAACTATTCTCCGGTAAAAGAATTTGCCATTAAAGCTAATATTCCTGTATTTCAGCCTGTAAATCTTAAGTCGGAAGAATTTGTTACACGTTTAAAAAAGCTGAAGCCGGACATTCTGGTTGTTGTTGCCTTCAGGATGTTACCTGAGGTTATATGGAAAATACCGCATTTAGGAACATTTAATTTGCATGCATCCCTGCTTCCTCAATATCGTGGAGCAGCACCCATAAATTGGGCGATAATCAAGGGTGAAAAAGAAACCGGTTTGACGACTTTTTTTATTGACGAACAAATTGATACAGGCAAAATCTTATTTCAGGAAAGAATCACAATCGGTGATGAAGAATGTGCAGGAGATTTACATGACCGGTTAAAAGTGACTGGTGCGCAATTAGTCCTTAAAACTGTTGAGGCGATCACTCAGCAGACTGCAAGACCGGTAGATCAAAACCCCACAAGGGATGGATTAGGAGTGTTAAAAACTGCACCTCGGCTGACAAAAGAAGATAGCCGGATAAACTGGAATAAAAATCAAGATGAAATCCATAATTTAATAAGAGGTCTCAGCCCGCATCCCGGAGCTTTTTCAGTTTTTGTTTCTCCTCAGGGGAAAAAATATATCGTGAAGATTTATAAAACTCAAAAATCAGAAGTTGTATTTGCAGATTTATTAGCTGGGATGCAAAAAAGCAGATTTATTCGCATTATTGATAACCATCAAATCATGGTGCCATGCAGAAATGGATTTATCGAACTAATTGAATTGCAACTTGAAGGCAGACGACGAATGAAAACAAATGAATTTTTAAGAGGTTTTAGTATTGACGACGAATGGCAGATTGAATAATAATGTTTTCAGTCTTGTGAAAACTCACATAGCGACTAGTTATATATTTCTATAATCCCCATAAATAAAGGCATACAGGATCAAAGTTATTAACAAAAACTCCAAATTATTAACAAAATCAAGGGTTTTAGCGTTTTTAACTTGCTATTTTATAATAATAGCGTATATTTGCAGCGTATTAACCATTTAATATTTTTGAAAAATGAATAAAGCAGAATTAATTGACGCAATGGCAGCAGATGCTAAACTAACAAAAGCAGATGCTAAAAGGGCTTTAGATGCATTTATTAGTGCAACTTCAAAGTCACTGAAAAAAGGCGACAGAGTCGCTTTAGTTGGTTTCGGTTCATTCTCAGTTGCAAAACGTGCAGCTAGAACTGGAAGGAATCCTCAAACCGGTAAAGAAATTAAAATTGCAGCTAAAAAGGTTGTTAAATTTAAAGCCGGAAGCGATTTAACAGGTATTGTTAAATAATTTATTTGTAAAAATCATGATAAATCCCGGGTTCATCCCGGGATTTTTTTTCTATGTACTTTTGAATAGCATCTTTTTTTAATAAATACCTGTATGGAAGAAAAGCATCTTCCCCCGAATAAAAAACACCTATTCGCGGACCAATATTAATATCCCCATCCAAAATATTAATTTCATGGTCCTCAACCCAAATTCTGTTTCTTTCAAGGTTTTCTCCTGAATAAATAATCGAAATTCCGAGCGCTTTTGATAGTTTACCGGGTCCGTCAGAAAAACCACTGATTTGGAATTTTTTTCCTGTTCTATTTTCCATTTCAGAAATCCCCGTAACAGGGAAAATACCCCGTAAAAGTACGGCATGGGGAATATCCTTTTGATTCGTGACAAAATTGAATAAATGATGCACTCCATAGCACAAATAAATATAGGCCACACCACCCTTCGAATACATAATTTCGGTGCGTTTAGTCCGGCGGTTATTGTAGGCGTGTGAAGCTTTATCAGTCACTCCAGCATAGGCTTCCGTTTCGGTAATCATTCCACCGGTAAGCTTACCGTTGATTTGTGTGAAAATTATTTTTCCAAGCAATTCCCTGGCAATTTGTGTTACGGATTCGCGCGTGTAAAATTCCTGTGTGAGTTTCATAACCATATCGAGAACCCAAATTTTATTAATTTTGTTACTATTAATTGATGACAAAGATAATCCACTTATGAGAAAACCAGGTATACTTGGGATGCTGCTTATTACTTTAATTGCCCGAACCAATAGTTTGGCGAAAGAAGTTTCAATGTCCAAAGCCAAAGTTGTAGCTGAAAATTTTTTATCAGAACATTTTAATTCCGGTTCAGTTATCCGATTTAATAAAAATTTTATTGTTTCAAAACAGCACTTGAAATTATACTATGTTTTTATAGCTGAAAATGAATTCGTTATTGTTTCAGCTGCTGATGCTGTATATCCCGTAATTGCTTACGGTAAAAATAATGTAATAAATGAAAACAGCTTTCCTCCGGAATTTCAGTTTTGGATGGAACAATACAAAACTCAAATTTTTAAATCCATTAAGGAAAATCTGAAAGCAACAAATAAAATTCAAAAAGCCTGGAATAATTATTCCTCTGAGACATTTAAACCGGATAACGGCTTTTCACAGGTCGAACCATTGTTACATACAAAATGGAGCCAGGATTGCTATTACAACAGCTTCTTTCCATCTGATACCAGTGGTCCATGTAATCATGTGTGGGTGGGTTGTGTTGCAACGGCAATGGGTCAGCTAATGAAATACTACAATTTCCCGAAAAACGGTTCTGGAACTCATTCCTATAATACTCCCTATGGATTGTTAACTGCCGATTTTGGGAATACTTTTTATGACTGGACTTCAATGAATTACCATGTTACGAGTGAAAATAATGCAGTTGCAGAATTATTATTTCAATGTGCCGTTAGTGTCGATTCCCAGATTTTCCCTTACGGAACAGGAGCGTGGGATTTTGATGCGCGAGATGCTATGGTAGAATATTTTAGTTATAAAAACAGCGCTCAATTTCTATGGAGAGCTATCTATTCGGGTGATTGGAAAAGTTTACTGCGTTCAGAACTGGATCAACACAGACCGGTGATTTATGGGGGTGTGGATAACGAAACTAATGCAGGTCATACCTTTATTTGTGATGGTTATCAGGATACCGATTTTTTTCATTTCAACTGGGGATGGAACGGTAGTTACGATGGCTATTTTTATATTGATTCGTTAAGTGCAGGAGGTAATAATTTCAATATACAACATGATGCAATCGTTGGTTTGCAACCCGATATCCCGGATGAATTGTACCTGTTTCCCCCAGAAAACCTAACTGCTTCCATTAATACTAATGACGTTTTGCTTCTTTGGGATGCGGCACCTTATGCAGGAACTCTTGAATTGCTTGGGTATAATGTTTACCGTGATGAAATCCTGGTGAATTTGACAATAACTGCTGGCACAGAATATTCTGATTCAGATGTACCTGCAGGATCGCATCAATATAAAGTGAGGCCTGTTTATATTGGGACTGAACCGGATTTATTTGCAAGTGTCGATATTTTTGTTGAAGGAAATGGAATAAACAATCAATTGGCCCAATGCTTTGAAATTTATCCAAATCCTGTTTCGGACTTTCTGATTATTTCTCCTAAAAGCACGGATGATAGGATAACGAATATTTCTATTTTGAATCATGCAGGATCTGAGGTATACGAGTCAGGAACTGAAATATTTGCAGATAACATTAATACTATAAATACATCTTCCTTTGTTCCGGGAATTTATTTGCTAAGAATATATACGAATAAGGGACAGTTTTCCGAAAAGCTGGTCATAACCCATTGATAGCGGAACAGATCAAAAATTCAGAGCGGTATTCATCTTCTTTTCTATCTTTGCACCACTCAATTTACAATCAATAAAAGTTTAATAAAAGCATAATAAATAATGGAGTTAACCGAACAGGAAGTTGTACGAAGGCAAGCTTTGCAGGAACTTGAAAAGCTGGGAATCAATCCCTATCCGGCTGAATTGTTTGAAGTGAATGTTTCGGCTGAGGAAATTCAAAAAAATTTTCCATCGGATACATCTGCGTTTCAGGATGTATGTATTGCCGGAAGAATAATGCAACGCAGGATTATGGGCGCGGCTTCGTTTACTGAAATTCAGGATGCCTCCGGAAAGATACAATTGTATTTTAAGCGCGATGATATTTGTGAAGGTGAAGATAAAACGATGTACAACATCGTTTTTAAGCGACTGCTTGATATTGGAGATATTATTGGTGTAAAAGGATATGTGTTCACAACTCAGATGGGTGAAATAACCATTCATGTAAAGGAATTTAAATTACTGAGCAAATCTCTTAAAGTGCTTCCGGTAGTAAAGGAAAAGGAAGATAAAGTGTGGGATGCTTTTACTGACCCTGAGCAGCGTTACCGCCAGCGTTATCTTGACCTGATCGTTAATCCCAGAGTAAAAGATATTTTTGTTCAACGGTCAAAATTGGTAAATTCCATGCGTTCGTACCTGAATGAGAAAGGTTACCTCGAAGTCGAAACACCCGTTCTTCAACCCTTATACGGTGGAGCCGCGGCACGGCCGTTCAAAACGTTATCACAATTCGCTGGACATGACGCTCTATCTTCGAATTGCGAATGAGCTTTACCTGAAGCGGTTGATTGTAGGGGGTTTTGATGGTGTATATGAATTTTCAAAAGATTTCAGAAATGAAGGAATGGATCGCTTTCATAATCCGGAGTTTACGCAAATGGAACTGTATGTAGCATACAAAGATTATGAATGGATGATGGGTCTTGTTGAAGAAATGGTTGAACGGATCACGCTCGATATACATGGCAGGACCAGAGTTAAAGCAGGGGATAAGGAAATTGATTTTAAGAGACCCTGGAAACGATATACCATGTATGAAGCGATTAAGGAATACACTTCGATCGACATTTCGGAGATGAATGAAAATCAATTAACCGAAGTGGCTAAAAAGGTTGGTGTTGAGGTTGATCCTTCAATGGGAAAAGGAAAGCTTATCGATGAAATATTTGGTGAAACCGTTGAGCCGAATCTTATTCAACCAACATTTATTACCGATTATCCTGTTGAAATGTCTCCATTGGCAAAAAAGCACCGAAGCAAGAAGGGTCTGGTTGAACGCTTTGAAGCCATCTGTAACGGGAAAGAGATCTGTAATGCATTTTCAGAATTAAACGACCCCATTGACCAGCGCAAGCGTTTTGAAGCTCAACTCGAATTGGGTAAAAGGGGAGACATGGAATCGATGGTTTTGGATGAAGATTTTCTTCGGGCACTGGAATATGGAATGCCCCCAACAGCCGGTTTAGGTATCGGGATTGATCGTTTAGCTATGATCCTCACAAACCAGCCTTCAATCCAGGATGTGATCTTTTTTCCACAAATGAGGCCGGAGAAAAAAGCTGAAGCTTCAGCAGATGAAGAGTTTTCAGCGCTTGGAATTCCGGCTGAATGGATAGCTGTAATCCGGAAAACAGGCATTAAATCAGTTGCTGATCTTAAACTGGCTAATCCAAATAAACTTATCAATGATTTAAGCGGATTGAGAAAAAAACTAAAGCTGGAAGTACCTGCTTTAAAAATTGAAGATGTACAAGCCTGGTTTGAAAAAATTCTATAACGCCGCGAGATCATTAAAGGTTAAGTTTTACACGATAGAAACGAGCAAAGGTTTGTTTTCTGACTTAATTCTCATCCGGAAACTTATCCGGCTTGCTGAATGCAGTGGAATTGATGAAAGCTGTATCGGATAAGGTAAGTAAAAATGCTTTAAGATTTTCCTTTTCAGAAGGTGTTAGCTGAACTCCCCCTGTTGCAATATGATGCATGAGGGGATGGATGGATGGCGACCAAATGAGGTGACTGCTGTAAAAATCGATTACTTCATCCAGGGTGTTAAAGCGTCCATCATGCATAAAAGGGGTTCTGAATTCAATGTTTCGTAAGGTGGTTGCCTTGTAAGCTCCGAGATCAAGATATTTACCTGTGATGGAATACCGGTCATACGGATCGGTAAAAACACTATCCTTCCCGTTGTTGTAAAAAAGATTGGTTGTAAACAATGGATTTCCATCACCGCCATGGCAGTGAAAACAATCGGCACCTTCTTCTGTAGTAAACAGCACAAATCCCTTTAATTCAGCCGAAGACAACTGAACCTCTCCCCGAAGGTATTGATCGAATTTAGAATTTGAGGAGATCAATGTTCGTACAAATTGTGCAATGGCTTTTGCAATACGGTCAGCTGTAACCTCTCTCGTTCCAAATGCTTTTTCAAACAATTCGGGATAGCCGGAAACAGAAGAAATTGCGTTCTCAACTTTTATATTGGAACTACCAAACTCATTGGGATCGCCAATCACAGCCAGTACAACATCTTCAATCGAACCTAAACTTCCGTTCCAGGTGTAATTGCCCGGATTCCATACCAGGTTGATTAGCGGCAGCATGGCATGATGAGTTGAAGTTCCGTCAAGTCCAACAGGATAAGGTCTTGGTGCACCGATGGTAAAGGAATTTTTCTGAATGTGGCATGAAGCGCAGCACATGTATTTTCCTTCATCAGCTCTTCCGGCAAGCCGGTCATCATAAAACAGATACCTGCCTAACTCGATTCCCTCAACCGTCATGGGATTATCTTCAGATAAATTCAATTTTGTAGGAAACCCAAACGGGACCGAGATCTTGTATGGCGTGGGTTTATAGGCTGGAACCAAATCTGCATCCTTATTTTGTGAACAAGAAGGTAAAACAAACAAAAGCAATGCCAGCCGGTAAAGAGCAGCCCTTTTCATTTTAATCTTTTCATTTCTGCTTGCCACAATGAATTAATGGTGTCGGATTGAATGGTGTAATCCAAAATCATTGAGGTGTCATTTATACTACCACTTCCCTGTAATACCAATGATATCAATGTATCGCTCACAACCTGATAGGGCATGATCAACGCCGAATTTTCAACATCAGAGTAAACCTGTTTACCGAAATTACACGCGAAATCATCAAAAACCAAACGGTTATTAACTGTTGAATCGTACAATACGGATATTTGGTACTCGCAAAATATAGATTCAGGGTATTTCTGTGTTTCGGTCAAATAATAATAACCGGCATAAACATCGCTTTGGTTATAAACATTTACCTTTCTTATCAAAGGATTTGCCTCATTCCCGGCTTTATCAATTACATGATAAGTCACAGTGTATTCACCTACTTTATTTACATTCACTGTATTATCAACGAAGATATTTTTTGTAATGGTACCATCTGTCTCATCTATTGCCGTTGCTCCCTGATCAGTATATGGGGAGTTTAGTATTTGATTAACGGAATCGTTACCATTAAGTGTAAGAATTGGGGGAACATCATCTGCCTGCTGGCAGGATAAAATAATTAAAATCCCCACTAAAAGGATCAGTATATAATAATTTCTTCCGATCATTTATTCAATTTTATCGACAGAAAAAACATTGTGACCATTCTCCTTGGCCATTTGCATGGCTTCCTGGTTTTGCATAATATAACCGCCCCAACTATTAAAATCGAATAGATTTGGATCTTGAAACCAATTTTCTACATTCATATTCAGATGGATAATTTTATTTTCACCGTTTATAAGAGTAAAGCCGGAACCCGGCAAAGATACACGGAAATAGTTTTGTACAAAGGATGAAATTGAATCCGGGTAACTGAAGTATATCTGTCCGATTCCCAGGTGAAAATTAAACGGAGTCGTTTCTGTTGTTTGTCCGGTTGCCAGCCATTTGCCGTTTAACTTCATGTAGTGATAACCTCCGCCAAGAAATTCCGGCCAGAACATATCCCGCTCAGGCGGATTTACAAACATATAGGAAATGTTTTCCTCCTTGGTTATTCCAAATATAAATGCGATTGAGTCGTAAGTCCCCTCAGGGATTTTATCATAGACTTCCCATTTCCAGGTGGAGGGAATATTCGTATCAACATAATAAATGTCATTCCAATCTTTGATCTTTACTGTTGAACCGTCATTTTTGTACAAGGCGACATCCGAAATAAAATACTGAATTTCATTTACCAGATATGGATTTCCAGCTGCATTTACATATATCAGCGTATCGTAGACAATATCGTTGCCATCGATTTTATGAGCGAATTGGATCGTGATTTTGCCTGTTGTTTCAGTGTTTTGATCCGATTCGGACTTTTTACAGGAGTTTGTGATCAGAACTGTTACAATGAGCAGCAATAGGACTGCAGATATTCGGTAATCATTTAATAGGGGACAGTACCTGAAACGGTGACATATCTGCCCGGTTCATTTTTGCTCGATCCCTGTTTGTAGACTTTTCCATCTGTTAAAATTTGAACATTTACTCCTGAAGTTGAGTCCTGGTATATCGCAGAAACATAAAGAATTTCTCCTTTCTTCGTTTCAAATGAATATGACCAAACATCTGTAGCGCTTTGAAAATTGACATTTATCGTCTGAATATTCTGATCGCTATTTCTGAAAACGATTTCTGTTTCTGCTACTGCATTACTTACTTTATAGGTAACCTTAACGTTGCTGTTTTCCTTTTCGCATGCCAAAAGTATCAGTATAAATGCAAATAAATATAGTAACTTTTTCATTTTTATTTTAGTATCACAGTTTAAAGAAGAGGTTTAAATAAAAAATCCGTCCCGGTTCAAAATAGTTTTGTGTACTTCCGACAATATTTCGGTTAAGGTGCTCATAATAGGCATGATTAAAAATATTATTCACTCCACAACTAACCGAAAAGTACTTATTATAAATGAAATTAAACGAAACTCCGGTAACGACAAATCCCGGTGTACTTTTTTCATAAAAGGCATCTGATACATGGTTTTGAGCAGCTACCATCCGTACTGTGGCTCTCGGTATAAATTTACCTTTAAAAAAATTATAATGAATCATGATGGTCGATTCAAAAGGTGGTATTTCGGTTAAAGCATCATGTTGAATTGTAACGTTATCCACCACTTCACCCTGCTCATTCAGCATATATTTGATTGCGTTATCAAGTATTCCGTAGGTATATGAAGCCAGGATATCTCCTCCAAAAAAATATTTTACCGGTGTTGAATACGAAAACTCAAAGCCCGTGAGTCTGGCATTTCCGGCATTATTAAATTGCTTCACTCCTAAAACACCTGCAGTAAGCGGTTTTTGTTGGACAGGTGCCAATTGTTTTCCTGCAATATAGTTGTTCACAACAGAGTAAAATCCGTTTAACTGAAATAATCCGAACCGGTCAGTGGTAAACTTAAATGTCAGGTCCGCCTGATTATTTGTCTCCGGTTTCAATTGCGGATTTCCAAGATAATCGAAATTATCGTATCCGATCGGAAGCAAAATAATGAACCGTTCGGTAATATCAGGACTTCTGACACCCCTTCCGATTGCAACCGAGATGGAAAAATTATTACTGATATGTTTGGTTAATCCAAAACTGAAACTGTAATTGGTGTAGTTTGATTTGATGGAATCGATACCATAATTATAGATGGTCACCATTTGGCCTTCCTGGTTTTTATTGCTGACAAGAATTTCGTCTGAATTGGCTACATTGAAATCGATCCGCACAGCTCCAATATATTCCAGGGTCTTGTTTTCACCAGTGATTTCAGCAAATATTCCTGTGTTGTTTATCAATGCGTTGTTCCAAAGTTGTTCTTTTTTTACCGGAAGTCCTGGCTGAAGGATCATATATTTGATTCGCTCCCCGTCTTTTCCACTTTGCTCAAAATCAGCTCCGGTAGTCAGTGAACAGGATTCTGATATTTTTATAGCCGCTTCCATTCTGCCCCCCTGATCAACAGCCTTAATAGTGGAGACTGCGACAACAGTATCTGAAAATGGTCTGTTTTTATTATCCATTTCATGTTTTACATCCGACTTATACAATTTGATCTTCAGGTTTTTCAATGCTGACGGAATACCAATAATATTATAATCAAGCGAATATAGTTGGGTATCATCTTTGCGTTCATCCATCGGAAGTGTTGGGAACAACATATTTTCTCCAACTGATTTTTCATAACCCGCAATAATTGTCTGATTTTTAAATGGCTTTAGCCCCAGTTTACCTCCGTAATTGTATTTAGTAAATCCTGATTTGACTTCATTCCCATTACCATCCTTGTAATTGCCATAGTCTTTTCTATCTGCCGTAATATTGAAAAACCCAAATTTGATTCCACCATTTAACCCGATCTGCTCCTTATTACCGTTCCAATTGGTTTCATAACCTTTCATAGCTTTGACATGAAGATGAGCCGTATCGGAGAATCCATGATTTATGGTTTGCAAATTGATTACCCCACCCAGCACCGGCCCGTATTTCAAAGCATAAGGACCTTTTATAATTTCAATCATCTCGAGATTGTCAATATCAACATGCGCACTTGCAGGATCCATCCTGTTTGGGCAACCTCCTTCAATCTTCTGCCCGTTATCCATCTGAACATTTAACTGACTGAATTTAAACCCTCTGATTACAGGGTCAATGGAAGTTCCGCCTTTACGAATACCCGAAATATTATTTGATCCGCGAAGAAAATCCCCGACATCTCTTGCACTATTTTCGTCAATCTGTGACCGGCCAATCTTTGTTTCAATGTAAGGCTGTTTGCTTCTCAGCAAATCCCTTTCTTTTTGCTCTACAATAATAACTTCGCTAAGTTGTTCAACCTTTGTTTCCAGAACAATTTTAAGTTCCTGCACTTCTCCTCTTTTTAGGTTCAAGTTTATTGTTTGTTTCTTAAATCCCACATGATTTATTGTAACGGTGTATTTTTGAGGTTCAAGATTGAGAAATTGAAAAAACCCACTGGAATCAGTTGTGACCCCTGTTCCGATAACAGAGATAAATACCTCACAATTTACAATTGGCTCTGCTGATTCTGAATCCAAAACATGTCCTTCGATTGTAGAAATATTTTGGGCTGAAATTGATGTAATGGTTAAAAAATAGAGGATATAAAGAAGCTTCATTTTCATGAATAGTGTCCCGGAATTAATGTAATTATTCGATTGCTTACAAAATTATTAAAATTTATGAATCTTTTAATTCGAATCACCGTAGAATAGACTACATTATTACTTTAAAAATAGGCGTCATGATTAAAGCTACAATGAAATCACTACTTTTCATTCTCCTTTTCCTGTGCTTTACGTTAATTTCAAAGGCGGATTTACCTCCCGACCCGGGTACAGGTGGTCCAGGGACAGGGGATGATCCTGTAGGAGGCGGATCTCCTGTTGGTTGCGGATTGATTATTTTGATATCGCTCGGCGTTAGCTACAGCTCTTATAAAATTTATAAAAACTGGAATACAGTTGTTGAATAATTTTTGTGGTAATACTTTCATCAAATTCATTCATTAAGGCTCCTCAGTGATGAAATAAATAATTATTTATTTCATTTTCTTTGCTGGGATAGGAGTGTCATGTTCTATTACCTTTCCTTCAATACGTATTAAGAAATTTACTTTAATAAATTTCTAAACATTCAGATTTTCACGTGGCTATATAAGTATAATATCTAATTTTGTAGCGCCGTTTATAACTATTAAGGTTAACTAAAGTATGAGTTACATCAAATTTGAGAAAAAGCAACTGATTAATCTTGAATTTTCCCTGCAAAGAGAAGTCTTGAGAGCGAATGGAGCCGGTTCTTACGCAAGTACAACTCTTGCAGGATGCAATATCAGAAAGTATCATGGGTTACTGGTATCATTACAACCCCAAATTGATAATCAGCACCATGTGCTCCTATCCTCATTTGATGAAACAATAATTCAGTATAATCAGGAATTTAATCTTGGGATTCATAAATATGCCGGTGATTTTTATGAACCAGGTGGTCATAAATATCTTCAGAGTTATGATGCAGAACCAGTACCTAAAACAGTTTTCAAAGTTGGTGGTACAGTATTGGCTAAAGAACGGGTTTTTATCTTCAACGATGACCGGGTTTTGTTTAGGTATACACTTGTAAATTCTCATCTTCCAACCGTTCTCAGGTTTAAACCTTTCCTGGCGTTTAGAAGTGTCCATTCATTGAGTAAACAAAATAATGATGTGGATACTTCATATATTCCTGTTAATAACGGAATAGGCGTAAAAATGTATCAACCCTATTCGACCTTATTTATACAATTTTCAAAAAAAGTTGAATATATCCACGATCCAAATTGGTATTACGGAATAGAATATTCGAAAGAAATTAGCAGAGGCTATAATTATAAAGAGGATTTACTGGTACCGGGATATTTTGAAATCCATGTAGAAGTGGGGGAAACAATACTGATTTCTGCTGGTTTAAACGAAATGGATCCAGGCAAGCTCAAAGATCTTTTTAAGCGAGAAGTAAAAAGAAGGATACCGAGAGACAATTTTGTTAATTGCCTGAGAAATGCAGCTACCCAGTTTTTTGTACAAAAAAATGACCGGACTGAACTGATTGCCGGTTATCATTGGTTTGCTATCAGCGGTCGTGATACTTTTATAGCGTTACCCGGACTTACGCTATTGGACGGCAATTCAGAACTTTTCCTTAAAACGATGGATACCATTGTCGGTTATATGCAGGGACCGTTTTTCCCCAACAACCGGATTAACAATGAGTTCATTTACAATTCAGTGGATGCCCCGTTGTGGTTTTTCTGGGCCTTGCAGCAATTTATAATCTATATCAATGATCCTCAAATTATCTGGGAAAAATATAAATCGGTAATGATTAAAATTCTTGATGAATTCAGGAATGGAACTTCTTTTCATATTTATATGCAGGAGGATGGATTGTTACATGCGGGTGATGATAATGATGTATTAACATGGATGAATGTAAGAATCGATGGCAAACCCCTTATTAACAGGAGCGGGTTGGCTGTTGAAATTAATGCTCTCTGGTACAATGCGGTTTGCTTTTTTGTTGAACTGGCATCTAAATTTAAAGAAAAAACGCTGGCCAATAAATGGGAAAAAATTGCAGAGATTGCAAAGACTTCTTTTATTCATACATTTTGGGATGAAGAAAAAGGTTATCTTGCCGATGTCGTAAGGAATGAATACAAAGATTTCACGATACGGCCGAACCAGGTTATTGCAACCTCTTTGCCTTACAGCCCACTTACGGATGAAATCCAGCATGAAGTATTGCATATGATTGAAGCGGAATTGCTAACTCCCAGAGGATTACGAACATTGTCACCCAAAGATCCTAATTACAAAGGGATTTACCGGGGAAGCATCATGCAACGAGATCTTGCCTATCATCAGGGTTCAGTATTTCCATGGTTATTCGGGCAGTTTGCAGACGCATACCTGAAAATCCACGGCGAAAGCGGGTTGCCTTTGGTGAAAAAAATACTTGGCGGGTTTGAAGACGAGATGTTTATTGCCGGAATTGGAACCGTTTCGGAACTGTATTACGGCGATCCTCCTTACAGAGGTAAAGGTGCAATATCGCAGGCATGGAATGTTGCCGAATTGTTAAGAACCAATGATTTAATCAATAAGTACGAACAAAAAAACCAACCATAAACAATGAAAGTATTAATGTTTGGATGGGAATTCCCACCTCACATTACCGGGGGACTAGGAACAGCTTGTTATGGAATGACAAAAGCACTCCTGAAACAGGGTGCAGAAGTATTGTTTGTTGTTCCCAAGGCTTATGGTGATGAAGACCAGCGGGCGGTGAGACTGATCAATGCAAGCGATGTACTTATTGACGCTGAAGATAGCGAATTTATTGAATTTGCAAAAAACCTGACCTATATAGAAATTGGTTCAAATCTTATTCCTTATCTTGATCCGGAAGAGTTTGAGAAGATTTCTACCCAAACAAAAAAAGAGAGTCTCCTTCGGAAAAAAACTGTTTTTGGGAAGAATTATAAGTTTTCAGGGAAATATGGCCACAATCTGATGGAGGAAGTGTCGAGGTATGCGCTCGTTGCAGGTGCCATAGCCGCTAAATATAATTTTGATATTATTCATGCTCATGACTGGCTGACCTATTATGCGGGAATTGCAGCAAAAAATATCAGCGGAAAACCGTTGGTTGTTCATATCCATGCCACCGAATTTGACAGAACAGGTGAAAATGTCAACAATATCATTTATGATATTGAACGGACCGGTATGACAGTAGCTGACAGAGTAATTGCAGTAAGTAACCTGACCAGGAATATTGTTATCGAACGATATGGTATACCAGCTGAAAAAGTATTTACCGTTCACAATGCCATTGATCCCGTTGATAAGCCTGAGATTTTGGAAATAAAAAAGGTTCTGAAAGAAAAAGTCGTCACATTTTTAGGTAGAATTACTTTTCAGAAAGGACCGGAATATTTTATTGAAGTTGCTTATAAAATTCTTGAAAAGGACAGAAATGTCCGCTTCGTAATGGCAGGTTCGGGAGATATGCTGAACAGCATGATCAGAAGGGTTGCCCGGTTGAAGATAGCTGACCGGTTTCACTTCACAGGTTTTCTTCAGGGAGCTGATGTGGATCATATGTTTGCATTAAGTGATGTTTTTGTTATGCCATCGGTTTCAGAACCTTTTGGTCTGGTTCCGCTTGAAGCAATGCGGACAAATGTTCCGGTTATTGTTTCCAGGCAATCGGGGGTAGCAGAAGTGCTCAAACATGCCATTAAAGTTGATTTTTGGGATGTGAATGGAATGGCGGATGCTATTTGGGGACTTTTACATTATAATGCAGTTTCTAAAATATTTATAAAATACGGTAAAGAGGAAGTAGACAATCTTAAATGGGACCATGCGGCTACTAAAATTATGGATGTTTACAGAGGCATTCAAGCGAATTTACCTTTGAAAAAGGATATTGGTAGGTAGTAAATTGAATATGTTTTTGTGAAACTTGAAATTAAATTGATATGAGATCAATCTGCTTATATTTCCAGGTACACCAGCCATTAAGGCTCCGCACATACCGCTTTTTCGATATGGGTGTAAACCACTATTACTATGATGATTTTCTGAACAAATCCATTGTCCAGCGAATAGCGAAAAACTGTTATCTTCCTGCCAATGCTATGATGCTTGATTTGATCAAAAGGTATGGAAAGTCCTTTAACATTGCTTTTTCAATTTCGGGCCTTGCTATCGAACAGTTTGAGAACTATGCACCCGAAGTACTTGAAAGTTTTGCAAAACTTGCAAAGACTGGAAATGTTGAGTTTTTGGCTGAAACTTATTCCCATTCACTTGTTTCTCTTATAAATAAAAATGAATTCTTCAGGCAGGTAAGAAAACATAGTAATAAAATTGAAGACCTTTTCGGGCAGGTTCCGGTTACATTCAGAAATACGGAACTTATTTATTCGGATGAAATCGGGGAAATGGTTGCTGAAATGGGATACAACACAATGCTGACCGAAGGCCCAAAGCATATTTTGGGCTGGAAAAGTCCCAATTATGTATACAATCATGCGAATAATCCGAAGCTAAAATTGTTGTTGAAAAATTTTAGGTTAAGCGATGATATCGCTTTCCGGTTTTCAAATAAAAGCTGGGGTGAATGGCCGCTTACCGCTGAAAAATATGCTTCATGGTTGAAAATTAATGATAAAAAACAGCCGGTCATCAATCTGTTTATGGATTATGAAACATTTGGCGAGCATCAGTGGGCGGGCACAGGCATTTTCGATTTCATGTCTTCTTTGCCCGGTATTGTCTTAAAGGGAACCGATTTTATTTTCGAAAAACCAAAAGATATTGTTAGTAAACTTAAATCCATTGGAGAAATTTATGTTACACAACCGATTTCCTGGGCTGATGAGGAGCGCGACCTGACAGCCTGGCTTGGTAATGAAATGCAGGATGAAGCATTTGATAAGCTTTATTCTCTCGAAGGTAAAATGGAACATTGTGAAGATAAGAGTATTCGTAAAGACTGGAATTTTTTGCAATCAAGTGATCATTTTTACTATATGTGTACAAAATGGTTTTCAGATGGTGATGTACATCGGTATTTTAATCCCTATCCATCGCCTTATGAGGCATTTATAAATTATATGAATGTGCTTTCCGACCTTACGTTAAGGGTGGAAGACAGTTATTCTAAAACCAACCATACTATGGCAACAGAAAAATTGGATGATTTTGTCGATTCGGTTAAGGAAAAAGCAACCGCAGCCGGGAAGAAAGCAAAACAAAATGCAAAGGAGAAATGGGACGATGTAAAGGATTATACGCTTGATGACATTGTTAAAATGTCGAATGCAAAAGTGAAGGAGTTAATCAAACAGGTTGACCTTGAAGACCTGGCTAAGGTAATGAAAGATGCTGGGGATGAAGTGAGAGATAAAATTGTTCCAAACTTGACGAAAACAGCTAAAGCTCAATTTGAAAAGCTGGAAAAGGAAGTGAAAAAAGTAAAAAAATCCGACGTTAAAA
Organism: uncultured Bacteroidales bacterium; assembly: GCA_963761195.1. Classification (GTDB taxonomy): domain Bacteria; phylum Bacteroidota; class Bacteroidia; order Bacteroidales; family JAADJA01; genus JAADJA01. Next base: position 39,400 of record CAVXGA010000018.1, on the reverse strand, counting down.
AGTTTACTGATAAGATTGAGCAGGAATTGCGAAATATTTGGAAAAAGTAAATGATTCAGTGCCCCCGGATTTCAATACCCATCCGTACTAACCAAAATAGCAACCAAATTGCAGCAATAATGTAAAGGCCAATTCTCCAGGTTTTCGGTTGAATTTTGAATATTACATTATGAGCCATCATAGCTTCATAGCTGTATTTGATTGCTAAAAGTAAAAATCCCAGAATAAACAAAGGACCTAACAGGTGATATCCAAAGGCTTCACGAAAATGAAACAAAGTAGCGGCATGAAATGACCGGGTCAATCCGCAACCGGGGCAGCTTAATCCTGTAATATGCTTGAAAGCACAGTCGGTAATTGTTTCAGAACCCTGCTTGTAAAAAACGGAGCCAATGATAATTGAAAATAAAAGTACAGCAATTGAACCTTTTATAATCCGCTGATCCGTGGAAATTCCAGGCGAATTCATGAAATTATTTGTTAAACATTTTCAGAAGTAATATCTTCCGTTGGCGGAAAAAGTTGGTACTCCGGTCCAAACTGTTCAAGAAAATTTACACTATAAGCTCTGTATGTATACGATATAGGTAAAAGCAATATAGAACCAATGTAAGGAATAATCAGCAGGAGAAAACCAACACAACAAGTCATCAACCCAAAAATCACAATGCAAATGGCTACTGCAATCATCAGGACAAAAAGAAAAAGCCCGTAGACAATGAACGTTCCAATATTTTTGGATAACAAGGGTAAAAATCGCAACCATGCCCGATTAGTGGAAATGTGGTATTTAAACATTATGGGAACCACAAAGTCATTGAGAAAAAGTGAAATATAACCGGCGATAATGATCAATATTACGAATTGCAGCACCATGGCAACAATAACCAGAAATTTGGCAGGGACGGAATAATAACCGGAAAATATTTTTGTGATCAATATAAAGGAAAAGAAAAGCAGCAAGATGAAAAGAATAAAGAAAATAAAACCAAAAACAATTCGCCAGATAAACAAAGAATTGCCTTCTGCTCTATTTTCTGTCCAGGGTTTGCTGACTTCGGCTTTATCATTAATTACATTGCTCAGGAACATGAATTTTCCCCTTGAACTCAGCCATGTTAAAACAATGAACAACGCAATTAAAAAAAACAGACCAAAAATAATTAGTGAAAACCACAACGGGTGACTGTTCAGCCAATCCCAAGCCGTATACGGAAAATTCAAAATATCATTCCAGCCCGAATAGGATTCTTTCCACCGGTGTGATGAGTTGAAAGAATTCCCGCCTTTATAATCAGTAAGGCCTGCCAAAAAGGCTGTAAAACCTATCATAAACCATTTGGTAATATCAAAAGGCCGGAAGAGTGCTTTTTTCATTCGCCTCCATGCTCCTGACAGCGGATCAATGTAACTGATATTCATAACTAAGGTTTTATTTGGTCATTTACACCACGAAGTTAATTTTTTTTTCAATATGACTCTATGAGGTTGCAGAGGATAATGTTAAATTGAAACTATTCGTTTTAAAATTGTTAGAAAATTATAACAACTTAACAAATAACTTTTTTTTGAAATAACGTAATACAATATATTTGCAACCCATTTTAAATTAAAATTTTGAAGTATCTCTATACTTAAAACGCATGTAATGGCTGAAGAATCATTAAAACTCGATTATCTCTTTGAAGTAAGCTGGGAAGTTTGTAATAAAGTAGGTGGTATTTATACTGTTCTGTCGTCCAAATACCTTTCAATGATTGATGAATTGTACGATCGCTATATATTTGTTGGACCTGATGTGTGGAAGGAAACGAATGTAAATCCCGATTTTCTTGAAGACAATTCACTTTATAAGGCATGGCACGAAAATGCAGAAAAAAGTGGTTTACGAATTCGTATCGGGCGATGGAATATTCCCGGGAAACCGATTGCAGTACTGATTGATTTCACTCCTTTCTTTGTTGAAAAGGATGAAATTTTTGCTAAATTCTGGGAAACCTATCAACTCGATTCCCTTTCGGGAGGTTGGGATTATATTGAACCTGCCTTATTTGGCTATGCTGCCGGAAAAGTGATCGAAAGCTTTTATAATTTCTACCTTTCTGCCAATCAAAAAATAATCAGTCATTTTCATGAATGGATGACAGGATCAGGTATTTTATACCTCAAAGAAAATACACCCCAGATAGGAACAGTTTTCACAACACATGCTACAGTTCTTGGCCGGTCAATATCGGGAAACAATATGCGGTTGTATAGTGAACTTGAAAAAATCAATTCATTTGAACTGGCAAAACAACTGGGAATTGCATCAAAGTTTTCACTTGAATATAATGCAGCCAGGGAAGCCGATTGTTTTACTACAGTAAGTGATATTACTGCGACAGAATGTAAATACCTTCTTTCGACAGAAGTAAATGTTGTGACTCCCAATGGATTTTCGGATGATCTCTTCCCGATTAATGAAGACTTTGAAGTCAAGAGAAAAAATGCACGGAATAAAATCATTGAGGTGACTGAAGCAGTCATTAACCAGAAAATTGATTCCGATGCCCTTCTTTTACTTACTAGCGGACGCTATGAATTCAGGAATAAAGGACTTGATGTATACATTGATGCCTTGGGTAAACTGAATGCGGATAAAGGCCTCATTAAGAAAGTTGTGGCTTATATTGCCGTTCCTGCCAGCAATGCCGGTGCAAGGAAAGATTTACAGGAAATGATCGGCAAGCCAGATTTTGACAAGCCTTTATCAGGTGAGTACCTCACGCATGTTATTTACAATCGTATGCATGATCCGGTGCTTGATCGTTTAAAGGAAAATAAATTAACGAATGGTCCCGAGTGCAAGGTAATCGTAATCTTTCTTCCTGTTTATCTGAATGGTAGCGATGGAATTTTTAATATGGACTATTACGAGTTCCTGAATGGGTTTGATATTACAGTTTTCCCATCTTATTACGAACCTTGGGGATACACTCCACTCGAAAGCATCGCCTATAAAATACCAACCATAACAACTTCGCTGGCTGGTTTTGGATTATGGGCAAAATCGGAATGCCATGTGGTGCATCATGCCGTGACTACCATCGAAAGAAATGAAGATAATTATTCTGAAGTGGTCGTTAATGTTGCCCGCAAGCTTAAATTATTCGCGTCTTTTGATGAAAGTCACATGGAAGCTGCAAGAGAAGAGGCTTTTTCAATCGCGTCAAAATTGGATTGGAAAATATTGTCGAAAAAATATATAGAGGCTTATAAAATAGCATTAGAGGAGGCTAACCTTCGTTCGGATCTTTTCAAAGGCAAACAATCAGTAGAGTATACATTTTCAGGAAGTGGATTTATCGCCAAACCTGATTGGAAAAAAATTTATGTTCAGGCAAATATTCCTGATGAGTTGGAACCGTTAAGAGCACTCTCCATGAATCTTTGGTGGTCGTGGGATAATAGTGCGCGAAATCTTTTTAAAAGCATTGATGGTGCATTATGGAAAGAAACTGATCACAATCCGGTAGCAATTTTAAACAGGCTATCATTCAGTAGGTTACAAGAATTGAAGCAGGATGAAGATTTCATGAATAAAATGAATAAAGTTTACGCTTCTTTCACTAAATATATGGAAGATGCGGAAAAGATTCCAGAACAGCAGGTGGCTTATTTCAGCATGGAATATGGTTTGCATGAATCGATAAAAATTTATTCAGGAGGTCTTGGAATATTAGCTGGTGATTATTTGAAGGAAGCAAGCGATTCGAATAAAAATATTGTGGGTATTGGCCTGGTTTATCGTTATGGGTATTTCAATCAAAGCCTTTCCCTTTTTGGTGATCAGATTGCGGAATCGTTGCCTCAAAAATTTTCAGAACTACCTTTAATTCCTCTTAGAGATGAGAAAGGTGAATGGATCAAAATTCAGATTGATACCCCTGTTCGTATCCTTACAGCAAAAGCCTGGCTTTTAAAGGTTGGTCGAATTTCCCTGTACCTTTTGGATACCGATATTGAAGAAAACACTCCTGAAGACAGGACAGTAACCCACCAATTGTATGGTGGCGACTGGAATAACAGATTCCGGCAGGAATTATTGCTGGGTGTGGGTGGAATCAGGCTTTTATTTAAACTGGGTATCCATGCTGATATTTATCATTTGAATGAAGGACATGCTGCATTTGCCAGCCTCGAAAGACTCAGACACCTGATGGAACATTATGGTATCGCATATAGTACGGCTATTGAAGTAGTCAGGTCAACCACTCTTTTTACAACCCATACGCCTGTACCAGCCGGACATGATACTTTTTCGGAAGATATATTGAGAACCTATGTTCCTCATTATCCAGAAAGACTCACTATTTCCTGGGAAGATTTTATGAATCTGGGCAGGTTCCATAAGAATAACCAAAATGAAAAATTTTCGATGAGCGTGCTTGCTTCTAAGCTTTCGCAGGAAATGAACGGGGTTAGTAAAATTCATGGAGGGGTTACACAAAAAATGTTCAGTGATTTATATCCCGGATATTTTCCTGAAGAATTATATATTGGATATGTTACCAATGGCGTACATTATCCAACATGGACAACCAAGAACTGGCAAAGCTTTTATCTCTCAAATTTTGGAGATGAACTGTTGAAAAATGAATCCAATCCTGAAATATGGAAAAGAATTCACCAGGTATCAGATCAAATGGTTTGGAATCAGCGATTGAGGGCTAAAAAGGAATTTCTTATTTATATCAGGGAAAAAATTTCACACGACCTGATGGTACGGCAGGAAAATCCAAAAATTATACTTAAGACAATTGAGAGCATTGACCAAAATGCATTATACATTGGATTTGCCAGAAGATTTGCTACATATAAACGGGCCGCTTTGTTATTCAATAACCTTGAAAAACTGGACTCGCTTATTAATAATGAAAAGACACCAGTACGTTTTGTTTTTGCAGGTAAAGCACATCCCAACGATAATCCCGGGAAAGATCTTATAAAAAGGGTGATTGAAATTTCAAAAATGCCAAAATTTATTGGCCGAATCATTTTCCTGGAAAATTATGATATGTCGGTAGGCCGCAAACTGATTTCTGGCGTAGATGTTTGGCTAAATACACCCTCACGCCCACTTGAAGCTTCCGGAACAAGTGGCGAAAAAGCAGTAATGAACGGGGTGTTAAACCTTAGTGTGATGGATGGTTGGTGGGCAGAAGGCTATAGGGAGAATGCCGGATGGAGTATTAAGGAAACCCGAACGTATGGAAATCAAGCATTTCAGGATGATCTTGATGCAGAGACCATTTACCAGTTGCTTGAGGACGAGATCATTCCTGCATTTTTCGATTTGGATGATTCAGGAATTCCACATAAATGGGTTTCGTATATAAAAAATACACTATCTGAAATTGCACCCCATTTTACAATGAAAAGAATGCTGGATGATTATTACAGTAAATATTATAATCGGCTATTTGAAAGAAGTAAAGAAATCAGAAAAAATAATTTTGAATTCGCAAAAAAAATAGAAAGCTGGAAACAATTCATCCAAAGTAAATGGAGTGATGTAGAAGTACTTTCTGTTAGACTCCCTGATTCATCGCTTAAACCACTAAACCTGGGAGAAGAGTTTGTCGTCGACATTATTCTTAACACAAATAATATCCCTGCTGAAAATATTGGTATCGAGATCGTGTTCGGACAAAAAGTAAATGATAAAGTGAGGAGAACATCGTATGTCGAAATGCTTAAACTGATTAAAAGCAATGGATCCAAGGCTACCTATTCCTGTTCAATTGCAATTAGTTTTTCTGGAGTTTTTGATTTTGCGTTCAGGATATTTCCACAAGCTGACTTTTTACCGCACCGGCAGGATTTTAATCTCGTAAAATGGATTTAATCAAGAAATTTCAATTTTGTAAAGATAAATTTAAGAATTTTGTATTAGCGTAAATCACCCGGGCTGCAAACCAAAAAGACAATAATGTTGTCTTTAGGTAAACTTTTAATTCATATCTTTGTTTCCAAACAAATAACATCCTTATGAAAAAGACAAAAATAATCCTTAGCTTGTGCTTGTTTACTTTCTTAGCGGTCAGTCTCTTTGCGGGTTCACCTTTAGCTAAAACAAGTTTTTATAACGCATACCTGTCAAATGAAAAGGTACAAATTGCATATGAAAAAGGAATCGTAACCGGCGAAATTTATTCTTTCCTGGCAGATGATAATAATGCCATTGGTTTGAAAGCTGCAGTGATAAATGCATTAGCTTGGAATGAAAAAGGGAAAAACAATGCCGATACGTACAAAATGTACCTTGGCCGTAAATACGGTAAATCGTATGATAAGCTGAATCCTGATGAACTGGCAGGTGACGAGGTATTTTGCCTTGGTTACATGATGACAATGGATAACAATAAAAGCATAAAGCTTGCAATTCCTTATCTCGAAAAGGCCAGGATATTAAATCCCAAAAGTTATACGGTGAATATGATTTATGCACTTGCTCATGCTGAGGTTCTTGCAGGTGAAAAAAAAGAATGCGAGGCATGGAAAACCTGTGATCAGGTAAGAAATAATACCAATTTAAAAAGGGACATGGATCCCGCTGCAATTGATCTTATTTCCACTAATATTGATCAATATAAAGATTCCTGCAATTAATCATCTAACGGATTTCTTAAATTAAGGAGTTTTTAACTTGTTCAATGGTGAACATAAACTGTTCGTCTTTATACAATTTCCTTTCATGTTAGGGGTAAAGTCATTCAAATCCTGTTCATTCATAATCATTTGATTTTATTGGCATAATAATGGTAAATCAACCACTTTATCTGATTTTTTAATGTTGAATTGTAAATTCTATCACGAATGAAAAAATTTTATGTGTTGCTTTTAGCAGGGTTTATTGTTTCTGGTGTAATGGCCCAGGATGAAACCCGATTGTTGAGGTTTCCGGCTATTTATGGGGATCGGGTTATATTCTCTTATGCAGGGGATTTATATACGGTGAATAAAACAGGGGGAATCGCAAGGAAATTGACCAGTGACGTTGGCTACGAAATGTTTGCAAGATTTTCACCTGATGGTAAGAATATTGCATTTACTGCGCAATACGATGGCAATACGGAGGTTTATTTAATGACTGCTGAAGGTGGTGTACCCAAACGACTTACCTATACGGCGACGCTCGACAGGGACGACATTTCGGACAGGATGGGACCAAACAACATCGTTATGACCTGGAAGGACAATGATCATATTGTATACCGGTCAAGAAAAAAATCATTTAATTCGTTTATCGGACAGTTATTTGTGGTAAGCACTCAGGGCGGACTTTCTGAAGAATTGCCTCTTCCCTCGGGAGGTTTTTGCAGCTTTTCTGCTAAAGGTGATAAGATGGCTTACAACCAGGTTTTTCGTGAATTCAGAACCTGGAAATATTATCGTGGCGGTATGGCTGATGATGTTTGGATTTATGATTTTAAAACCAAACAGGTAAACGATATCACTAACAATGAGGCTCAGGACATTTTTCCAATGTGGTACGGCGATGAAATTTATTTCCTTTCTGATCGGGATAGGATCATGAACCTTTTTGTTTACAATATTGTAAGCGGAGAAACGAAAAAAGTCACTAATTATACCGAATACGACATTAAATTTCCTTCGTTAGGAAATGGCGTTATCATTTACGAAAACGCTGGATTCCTTTATACTTTCACAATTGCAACACAACAAACAGCAAAACTTACGATTAAAATTGCCGATGATTTTGTTACAGGACGTGATGAGCAGAAAGATGCATCTAAATTGATTAACAGCTATGCAATTTCACCCGATGGTAAACGGCTTGCTTTTGATGGAAGGGGTGATGTTTTCACTGTACCAGCCAAAAATGGAATAACAAGAAATCTTACACAATCTCCTGGTGTCCACGATCGAAATGTTGAGTGGTCGCCAGATGGTAAATACATTTCGTACATTTCTGATAGAACGGGTGAGGATGAGATTTTTATTCAGGATCAGGAAGGAACAATTCCCGCTATAGAAATTACGAGCAATAGCCACAATTATAAATACAATCCGAATTGGTCGCCCGATAGCAAAAAGCTGCTTTGGTCGGATCGTATGCAACGGTTACAATATGTAGATATTGATACGAAAGAAATCGTTCTTGTGGATGAAACGAAAAATGGTGAAATTCGTGAATATTCCTGGTCACCCGATAGCAAATGGATCGTGTATAGTCAACCATCAGATGAACGAATTTCGAGGATTTGGGTTTATAACCTTGGGTCAAAGGAAAAACAACCGGTAACTGATACCTGGTACAGTTCAAGTGACGCATCCTTTAGTTCCGATGGGAAATATTTGTTTTTTGTTTCACTCAGAGATTTTAATCCGATTTATAGCTGGACTGAGTGGAATACGGCTTATCGCGATATGATGAAAATTTATTTTATTCCTCTTACAAAAAACACTGAAAATCCTCTCAAGGCAGAAAATGATGAAGTAAGTCTAAAAGAATCTGGAGATCACAAAGATTCTACCAGCGAATCAGATACAAAAAGCGATAAAAATTCCGAAAAAGAACAGCCGGACGTTAAGATTGACTTTGACGGGATTTTTAATCGTGTAGTTGACTTACCCATTGAAGCTGGTGTTTACTGGAATATTAATGCCATTGGAAACACTGTATATTATGCGATGAACAGCTCTTCCACTGATAAAACAAAGCTAAAGCTCTTTGACCTGAAAAATAAAAAGGAAACTGAATTGGGGGATTATGGAAATTTTATCATTTCTGCTGACCATAAAAAAATGGTTTTAAATGACAAGGGTAAATATGCAGTGATTGACCTTCCAAATGGAAAGATTAATAATCAGGATTATGTTGATTTATCGGATATGAAAGTTTGGGTAAATCTGAAGAAAGAATGGAAGCAGATTTTTGATGAATCGTGGAGACAAATGCGCGATTTCTTTTATGATCCGAATATGAATGGAGTCGACTGGAAAGCTATACATACTAAATATGAGCCCTTGGTTCCTTACGTGAATAATCGCAATGACCTGAATTATATTATCGGGGAAATGATTGGGGAATTGAATATTGGTCATGCTTATGTGAGTGGAGGCGATAAACCTGCACCTGAAAGGATTAAAACCGGCCTTTTGGGAGCTGAACTGAGTCGCGATGAATCAGGGTTCTATCAAATTGATAAAATTCTGAAAGGTGAAAACTGGGATAAAGAAACCCGCTCGCCTTTAACTGAAGTAGGGGTGGATGTTAAAGAAGGCGATTATATTCTTGCGGTAAATGGAAATTCAACCAAAACAATGAATGACATCTATGCTTCATTGCTTGGAGCAGCCGGACGCGAAGTTCAGCTGACCGTTAATAGTAAGCCGGAAATGGATGGGAGTCAGAAAGTAATTGTAGTACCGGTGGCTGATGAAAGCAATCTTTATTATTACAATTGGGTTCAGCACAATATTGATGTTGTGAACAAAGCTACTGACGGACAGGTTGGTTATATTCATATTCCGGATATGAGTTCGCAGGGATTAAATGAATTTGTAAAATACTACTATCCGCAATTGACTAAAAGAGCATTGATCATTGATGATCGCGGAAATGGGGGAGGGAATGTTTCTCCTATGATTATTGAGCGATTAAGAAGAGAACTTACCTTGATACGGATAAGCAGAAATGGTTCACCCCGGACTTCACCCGAAGGTATGGAATATGGGCCGAAAGTAATGCTGATTAATAAATATTCAGCTTCTGATGGTGACTTATTTCCCTATCAATTTAAAGTACTTAAAATCGGTAAGCTTATCGGTACACGAACCTGGGGCGGTGTAACAGGTATCCGTGGTTCACTGCCTTTTATCGATGGAGGAAGTCTGACAAAACCTGAATTTTCAACTTACGACAGAGAAGGTAAGGGATTTGTAATCGAAGGACATGGTGTTGATCCCGATATTGTTGTTGAAAATGATCCGGCTAAAGAATATGCAGGCGATGACCAGCAATTGAATAGGGCTATTCAGGAGGCATTGGATGAATTGAAAACCTGGCCAAAAGGGTTACCGGAAGTACCGCCGTATCCGGATAAAAGCAAATAATAAGTTACAAAGGCTGTCAATTTTGACAGCCTATTTTTTTAGGTAAAATAGAGCCCAATTGCGGATGATGCTGACTAATTTTTTCAATTGGCTTTTAATCGCTGGTGAAGTTTGCATTAATTCATTTACTGTGTTGCATGTCAACTATTGAAGGTCTCATCCTAAAGTTCTGTTATTAGGTTAACCGAGTTTTTCTTGGATGGATTCTTAATTTAAAGCTTACAAATCCTACAACTTTACGGACAGACTTTTAATCGCACATTACAGTTTTTGATTATTTTTGCAATTCAAAATAAAAGCAATATGAAATTAAAAAATATCATTTTAGTCCCGACTGATTTCTCAGAAGTATGCCATAATGCGATTGATCACAGTTTGAAGATTGCTGAGCTTATTAATTTTAAAGTAACTATTTTTCATGTAATCAATAAAGAAACTCAAGAACTATTTAAGGGGAAAAATGTACAAACTGAAGTTGATAAAAAGCTGAAAGAGATTGTTGATGGATTCAAGAAAACATACAAAACCGAGATCGATTATATTTATGAAGAAGGTAGCATTTTTGATTTGATTCATGAAAAGGCTGAAGCATTGGGTGCCAATTTAATTGTGCTTGGAACGCACGGTAAAAAGGGAATTCAGCATTTGATGGGAAGTTATGCCTTAAAAGTGATCACCAAAGCTCAGGTACCGACACTCGTAGTTCAGCATAAATCATTTACCGGTTATAAACATATTTTATTGCCGGTCAATTCATTTACCGAAGCAAGGCAAAAAGTTAGTCATACTATATCTGTTGCTTCAATATTTAAATCCAGTGTTCATATTCTTAAGGAAAATGTGAAAGAACCCGCTGAAGCGGCCAGGATCAACATTATCACAAAACAAATTTCTGAAGCTTTGTATAAAGCAAATATAGCTTATTCGGTTGAAACAGCAGAAAAATCAGGGGAATCAGCAATTATTGTTGTTGAATACGCGATCGAACATAATATGGATCTGATTATGATTTTGACCGAACCACAGCTTGGGACATCTTATTTCAGTCTGGGTCCATGGAATGAAAAAATTATTTTCAATGAGGCTCAGATACCTGTTATGTGTATAAATCCCAGGGAATTAGGACATGTATTCTTTGACTTTTAATCCAAAATAAATCCGGTTAATACTGTCGGTCCGATACTATTTAACCAATCCAAGATCTTTTATTACCAGTTGGGTAATATCATTTTCGGGATTTGTATAAATCCAATTTATTTCAGGTGTTTTTTCAAAGACATAATCGTATTTATTATCTTTTCCCACCTTTGCTGCTGAAGCGAAAATTTTGTCGAGAAAAGGTTTTAACTTTGATTCCTGCAATTTGGCAAGCTCGCCGTTATTTCCAAATATCTGCTCTCTGTACTCTTTCGCCTTTTTCTCAGTTTCAACGATATTATCCTGCTTTTCTTTTTTAACATCATCCGGGTAAAGAGATTCATTTTTGACATAATCCTGATAAAGCTGATCCAATGCTTTGAATTTGGCATCGATTTCATCATTCCATTTTTTTATTTGTGCATCTACCTCATCGGCTGCCTTTTTGTATTCCGGCATTCGACTTACAATTGAGTCTGTTTGGATATAAGCCATTCGCTGGGTCAGACCCACCTGAGATATCAGCACCAAAATTCCTAAAAGAATCTTTTTCATTTGTTTGTTTATTAATGTGTTAATCCTTATTTGTTTTTTTTGAACTTTTAACACAATGCATATATCAGACCAAAAACTATGGATACTGATAATTATTATCCCGGCTATATGTGTTTTTTATCCAGCCATTTTATTATCCAGAACAATTTGGCAATGGTATTTATTGCCTGAACATAACTTTATAAGCCATAACCCTGTTATCACCAAAGGTTGGAACATAAAGCAATCTTTTTCCGGGTAAATACTTTATATCGGCTGCATTAATGCCTTCCTCCGTAGTATTTGAGAGCACCACCGGTTCATCAGTCGAATTGACAACCTGAATTTTACCCTTCCAGTCCGATATGATATAATTCCCTTGTCCATCTGCTTCCAGGCCATCTATTCCACCTGAAATTTTAACCGTCAACCAGAATTTCTTGTCAGATATCCTTACACTGTAAATTCCTGAACTGGTCCCAATCAACAGGTCATTATTTTCATAACATAATCCGTTTGGGCTTTTAATCTGATCATCTTGAAGCCATTGCTCGACGATTCCATTTTTTAATCGAAGAATAATATTTGTCGCCATATCCGACACGTAAACATTTCCCTGAGGATCGGTAGTAATATCATTCAGAAATTTTGCTCCTTCAACCGGATATTCTTTTGAAACCGTCGATTTATCAATGTTTATCTCAACAATCCTGTCGATATCAGCAACATAGAGATTGTTCCCAATAATCCCCATTCCTTTAGGAGCATTTAATCCTGTAATCCATTTTTGCACGATTATCTTACCTTCGGGCGATACTTTCGCAATAAATCCGTTTTGATCTTTTTCAACAGGGTTTCCGTTGATACAACTCACATAGAGTACGTTTCTTTGTTCATCAAAATATACCGATTCGCAAGTAGTCAGCTCATTTGGAGTTTCCCAAATTTTTTCAACGGAAACCTCATTTATCCCTTTTTTTAACTGGGCATATATAGATGTATTTATTCCTGAAATAAGAATACCAATCATCAGGCACAGTGTTAGATTTTTCATAGGTATGAAATTATAGTTTGAAAGGCAAAATTAGGGAAAAAGCCAATAGTAATGATCCATTAATTCTGATTAAAAAGCTTTTATCAGAAAATTAAAAAATGGTACAAATTATCCGGAATATTATTTTCCTAAAATATGCCAGGTATTATCCGAGTAAGGACCTATTAAAAAAACTTTTGTAAATGAATTTTTCACAGTCTTGCCAAATGTGGCCTCAGTGGCGGTAAGTTGGTAGGAGTATCCCTTATCCAAAGGGAAAGTGTGATTGTTGCCTGAATCAATAAGTAAATTCGGCAGCGTTATTTGGTTGTTAAGATCAATATTCTGGATTGAAATTTCATAGGGGGAAGGAGTGTCATTAAATACCGTAATATTGCCAGGATCAAGTACAATTTCATCCTCAAATGAACAGGAATTTACAGAAAAAAATACAGCGATTACTATACCTAATAATACAATTTGTTTTTTCATTTTTAAATAAGTTAATGATCAATAAATTAGTGAATTGTACTTTAATTATAAATAATAGTTACGAAAATCCCGTAAAGGATGAAGAACTAAATAAGGAAAATTATATTATTGGGATAAAAAAAGTGTGAAAACTTATTCCTTTTTGTTAGTAAATTCTTTAAAGCAATTGGATATCGCGAGATAGAGCTCATACCTTTTTGAATTTAAAATGAACTCAGGTTCAAGGTTACAAAATTCCATAAATTTGCTGATATCCTCTGCTTTTTGGAGTCCCGTTATTTTTTTTACAAGCTCCTTTGTATAGGTTTTGGCAGCCATTGTTTTAAGCTGATCATTACCGACAATATCTCCATATTTTTTTAAAATTTTTCCATGGCGACTAATTGTTTCGTACAGCATCGTGAAAGGTCCCTGGATGATAGCACCTGTTTGAGGCTCAGGTTCAATGGGTATATCCTCCAGATGAAGATCCATTATTGGTTCGTCATTGGGTAATTCCAATGTCAGAAAATCTTTCTTAAGGCTTTCCAATGTTGACGGATATGGATAAATAATGACCTCTGATAGATTAACCGTGTCTTTAAAAACGGTAAATGTTTTGTAAAGATCGGAGCCTGTAGGTGTAGGGGCTATAAAGAGAACAGTTTTAAATCCGATAGCAGATATTTGTACAGTATCTCTTTCTTTCACATGAATGCCAAACAAACCAACATCATTGGTAGTTGTACCTGTAAGTCGGGAAAGGTTAATGATGTTTACCTCCGAAAGTGTACTTCCTGTATCATCATTTACTTTACCAAACAAATTATATTGCTGATTTTCATTTTGCCCAGAAGTCAACGAGCAAAAAGCAAAATTCAACAAGAGCAATAATATTAGTTTTCGCATAAAATGAAGATTCCAGAAGCAAAAGTATAAAATTAGCCAATAACACTTCTTTGAGAAGTGTTAAAAAAAGTTGAATCTATAATAAAATAATTATTAATTATTTGTTTCCGAACCGCCTTAAAACCTTAATTTTGCAACCCTTAGTTCATACTTTTTTCAGTAATCGGGTTTATTTACATTAAGTAAAAAAATGACGAGTAACTAATTTAAATTTATAAAATGAAAACCAAGTATATCGATCTGATTGAGCAGACTTTTGACTTTCCACAGGATGAATTTGAAGTAATTGATGGGGAACTTTACTTCCATGAAATATCCCTGATGGACATTATTAAGCAATATGGAACCCCCTTGAAAATTAGTTATCTGCCCAAAATTTCGATGCAAATACAGCGGGCAAAAAAAATGTTTAATGTAGCCATGGCTAAAGCGGATTACAATGGAAATTACTTTTATAGCTATTGCACAAAAAGCTCGCACTTCTCATTTGTTCTGGATGAAGCATTAAAAAATGACGTACATATTGAAACTTCTTCGGCTTTTGATTTGAACATTGTTGAAACATTATTTGAACAAGGAAAGGTATCGAAGGATACTTACATTATTTGTAATGGATACAAACGCTCTCAATACCTTGAAAATATTCTTAAAATTGCAGGTGATGGTTTTGAGAATATTATTCCTGTTTTAGATAACATGTCGGAGTTGCATTTTTATAAATCGGAATTACCTAAAGGAAAAAAATTAAAAATCGGAATGCGAATTGCATCTGAAGAAGAACCCAAATTTGAATTTTATACATCGCGTTTAGGAATCAGGTATAATGATATCGTCCCTTATTACCTCGAAAATATTAAAAACAACCCCAACCTGGAAATGAAAATGCTTCATTTTTTTATCAATACAGGGATAAAGGACAGTGCCTATTACTGGAATGAACTTACCAAAAGTGTTAATGTATATTGCGAACTGAAAAAAGTTTGTCCTGAAGTAGACTCACTCAATATTGGTGGAGGATTTCCTATAAAAAACAGTCTTGCATACAACTATGATTATGAATATATGACGGAAGAAATTGTATTGCAAATAAAAAATATTTGTGTTCAGAATAATACACCGGAACCAGATATTTTTACTGAATTTGGTTCCTATACAGTAGGTGAGAGCGGCGCAGTGCTTTATTCGATTCTTGACCAGAAAAGACAAAATGACCGTGAATCATGGAATATGATCGATAGTTCTTTTATGACTACTTTGCCTGATACCTGGGCCATAAACAAACGATTTATTTTGTTGGCTATAAACAATTGGGACAAAGAGTATGAGCGGGTCTTCTTAGGAGGGCTTACATGTGACAGTGAGGATTATTATAATTCTGAAGAACATGCGAATGCGGTGTTTTTGCCCAAATTGAAAGATAACGGAACATTGTATATCGGACTTTTCCATACAGGAGCTTACCAGGAATCAATCGGCGGTTATGGTGGAATTCAACATTGTCTGATACCAGCTCCAAAACATATTATCATCGATAAAGATAAAGATGGTGAAATTATCACAAAACTATTTGCAAAAGAACAGAGTTATAAGTCCATGTTTAAAATCCTTGGATATTAATATTTTTGTAAAATGAATTACGGAGGCATTTCAGAAAATTATTCACGTTTAGAATCCTCAGCGATTGTCATTATTCCGGTTCCTTATGACGGAACGAGTACCTGGATTAAAGGTGCGGATAAAGGTCCCGCAGCTTTACTGGATGCTTCAGCGAATATGGAATTATATGACATCGAGACGAATACCGAAGTTTATAAACAGGGTATTTTTACAGAAGAATCCATTTCGGAGAATCGTTCACCCGAATTAATGACAGATGCTGTGTATGCAAGGGTCAAAAACCATCTTGCCAAAAATAAATTTGCAGTTACCATCGGTGGTGAACATTCTGTCAGTATTGGAGCTATTAAAGCGCATACCGAAACATTTTCAGGATTTAACCGTTCTACAGATCGATGCTCATACCGACCTTCGTCCCGAATATGAGGGAAGCAAGTATAATCATGCTTGCGTTATGGCAAGAGTGCGGGAATGGTGCTCCTATGTGCAGGTTGGTATCCGTAGCATGGATGTGGAAGAAATGCAGTTTGTTGTGGCAAATAATATCTTTTATGCGCGTGATATTCATGACAATGTGGAATGGATGGAGAAAGCCCTGAGTCGATTAAGCGCAAATGTATATCTTACATTTGATCTTGACGGGTTCGATCCTTCAATTCTGTCATCTACAGGAACCCCTGAACCGGGAGGCCTCATGTGGTATCCAACGTTGAAATTTCTAAAAAAGGTTATCGAAAATAGAAACCTTGTGGGTTTCGACGTGGTAGAACTTTGCCCGGATAGCCGAGACAAAGCTTCCGATTTTCTTGCAGCAAAGCTTGTTTATAAAATTTTGAGCTATAAATTTTTAAATAAATAGTGATGGAAAAGAAAGATTACCTTAAAAAAACCATTAAACACATCGATATCAAGTCATTTGATTCGACCCCGATTGTCGATGCCATGCGTGAAATGTCATTTACATCGCGCGATACAGCCAATGCAACAGATATTCTGAACCGTATGATCAGGGATAAAGATTGTTCGATTATATTGACGCTTGCCGGAAGCACAAGTGCCGGTGGATGTATGCAGGTATACGTGGATATGGTGAAAAATAAAATGGTAGATGCCATAGTAGCAACCGGGGCATCAATTGTAGACATGGACTTTTTCGAAGCACTCGGATTTAAACATTACAAAGGCATTGCTACGGCTGATGATAAGGATCTTCGTGATCATTATATCGACCGGATCTATGACACATACATTGATGAAGAAGAATTGCAGGTATGTGATCTCACTGTCAATAAAATAGCTGAAAGCCTAGAAAAAAGGCCATATTCATCAAGAGAGTTTATCAGGGAGATGGGCCGCTATCTTACTAAAAATTCCAAAAAGAAGGATTCGTTGGTGCAAGCTTGTTTTGAAAATAATGTCCCCATATTTTGTCCTGCATTTACAGATAGCAGTGCTGGTTTCGGGCTGGTGAAACATCAATGGGACAACCCGGATTCGCATTTATCAATTGACTCTGTTAAGGACTTTCTTGAACTCACAAAAATTAAAATGGCTGCAAAAATTACCGGGTTGTTTATGATTGGCGGTGGGGTACCCAAGAATTTTGTTCAGGATACAGTAATTTGTGCCGAAATGCTTGGTTCAAATGTACCTATGCACAAATATGCCGTTCAGATAACAGTTGCCGATCCACGTGATGGGGCATGTTCCAGCTCAACATTAAAAGAAGCCTCTTCCTGGGGGAAGGTCGAAACGGTATATGAGCAAATGGTTTATGCTGAAGCGACAACGGTTCTGCCACTGATGATCAGCTATGTTTACCATCAGGGAGACTGGAAAAGCAGAAAGAAGACTGATTGGACAAATTATCTTGATAAGCTATAATTTCCATAAGGCAATCATGGTCCACTTTTTATTTATGAGTTTTATAGTTAATTCTGATATCGAATTTTGGGATAACCTATTCTGAATATTTATTAAATTTGTAACCAACATTAGTCCTTTTAATCTGTTTAAATTGCGATGAATTATTTAAATACGGTAATAACGGGTACCGGAAGCTATATTCCTACGGAAATTGTGACAAATCCTGATTTTGCACAAAATAAATTTTACGATACCAACAGTGTCGCTTTCGATCAGACACATGACGAAATTTCTGAAAAATTTACTGCCATAACTGGAATTTTTGAACGACGGTATGTTACCAATGATCTTAATGCTTCGGATATAGGGACAATTGCAGCACAAAAAGCAATTGAAGATGCCGGAATTGATCCGGAAGAGTTGGATCAAATCATTGTCGCTCACGATTTTGGTGATGTCAGAAAAGATACCATACAGACTGATATCCTTCCCAGCATGGCTGCCAGAATTAAACATAATATCGGGCTTCAAAACCCCAAATGTGTTGCGTATGACTTAATATTTGGATGTCCGGGTTGGATTCAGGGATTTATTCATGCCGATTCCTTTATCCGAAATGGCGTTGCAAAAAAATGCCTTATTATTGGTACCGAAACATTATCAAGAGTTGTGGATATTCATGACCGTGATACAATGATCTATTCCGATGGTGCAGGTGCTACTGTAGTTGAGGTCGTCAAGGAAGATTATAAAAGAGGATTCTTGTCTTTTATATCTGAATCCTACACCAAGGAAGAAGCTTTTTACCTTTACCTTGGAAAATCAAACATTCAGAATGCCGATCCCAATATCAGGTATCTAAAAATGCACGGCCGCAAGATCTATGAGTTTTCATTGAAATATGTCCCGGGAGCAATGAAATCATGCATTGATAATGCAGGATTTTCAATCACTGATGTAAAGAAGATATTCATTCATCAGGCCAACGAAAAGATGGACCAGGAAATCGTGAACCGTTTGTACAGATTGTACGGAATCCGACAGGTGCCTGAAAATTTGGTGCCAATGAGCATTCATAAACTGGGAAACAATTCCGTTGCCACTGTACCTACACTACTCGACCTGGTGAGAAAGGAAAAATTTGGTGATCATGCTCTTGAACCCGGCGATGTAATTGTATTTGCGTCTGTGGGTGCAGGAATGAACATCAATGCCATAACCTATAAATGCTAACCACGATTACTTTCTCCAGCTTATACACTTAAAATTAAATTCTATTGTTATTTGAGAGTGGAATTAGCCATACTTTTCTGCTTAAGCAAAATTGATATAAGAGTAGCACGATAGTCAACTTATTTTTAAATTTCACGTCCTTGGATATCTGATAAAATTAAATACTTTTGTCAATTATCATATAATAACGAATAATTTCATCTATTATGAAAAAATTTAAAATTGAGGATTATTTATTGATTGGTTTGGTAGTTTGTTTACCAGCGATCTCATCAGGACAAAATACTGATGATTCACCTAAAAACAAATCTTACATGCATCATGAAACGCCGGGTGATAAATACCTTCCCAATTCAAATAAAAACCACGCAACTTCACCAGCTTATACATATAAGAGTACTACCTTTTTTACGACACAGGTAAATGTTGACGAAAACGGAAATAATATTATTGGCGATGCAGCCAATGAGCCCTCCATTGCTGTCGACCCTACAAATCCTAACCGGATTGTTATCGGCTGGAGACAATTTGATGATGTGAATAATAATTTCAGACAGGCGGGGTATGGATATTCTGACGATGGTGGACAAACCTGGACCTTTCCAGGAGTGATCAATCCCGGTATCTTTCGTTCTGATCCGGTACTGGATTGTGATTCAGAGGGAATATTTTATTACAACAGCCTTACAGTTGATGACTTTAATAATTATACTTGTAACGTATATAGAAGTGGGGAAGGCGGATTTGATTGGGATGGCGGAACATTCGCCCAGGGTGGAGATAAGCAATGGATGATTATTGATAAAACTGCCAGTGCTGGTGCTGGAAATATTTATTCATTCTGGACATCTTCTTATAGTATTTGTTATCCCGAAAATTTTACCCGGTCAACCGACGGTGGTAACTTTTATGAAGATTGTGTTAGTGTTGATGGTGATCCTTATTGGGGTACAATGGCTATCGGACCCAATGGAGAATTGTATATTGGCGGTGCCGGAGGATGGGATGGTATTGTTGTAGCCAAGTCGACCAGTGCTCAGAATTCAGGTGAAATAGTAAATTGGGATTACTATACATCTGTTGATATTGGAGGCTATGTTACAGGCTGGACAAATATTAATCCGGAAGGTATACTTGGTCAGGTTAGTATTGATGTCGATCGTTCAGGCGGACCGGGAAATGGCAATGTATATGCACTCGCTTCTGTCGAGCGGAATTCGAACCCGGATCCTGCTGACGTTATGTTTGTAAGGAGTACAGATGGAGGATTGTCATGGAGTTCGGCAATACGTATTAATGATGATATAGGAACAAGCAATTATCAATGGTTTGGAACCATGTCGGTAGCCCCAACCGGCCGGATAGATGTAATATGGCTGGATACACGTGATGCAACTTCTAATCCGTATATGTCGGCTCTTTATTATTCGTATTCCATTGATCAGGGATTTACATGGTCGGCAAATGAGAAACTTTCAGATTCTTTTGATCCTCATGTTGGCTGGCCAAATCAGCAAAAAATGGGTGATTACTTTGAAATGGAATCGGATGAGACAGGTGCTCATCTCGCCTGGGCCAATACACTTAATGGTGAGGAGGATGTTTATTATGGTCATATTATGTTGCAGTTTACAGGAACGGGAAGTATAGCAGGAGATCAGCATTTTCAATCACTCACTAGTTACCCAAATCCCTTTGCCGGCAAAACGACGATTCGATATAGTTTACAAGCCACTGATAATGTCAAATTGGTTATTTACGACGTGATGGGAAAAGAGATCAAAACTCTTGTAAATAAAACACAGCCTGCAGGTTCGTATACAGTGGATTTTGTTGCGAATGAAATAGCAGGAAGCATTTGTTACTGCCGTTTGATAGCAGGCGAACATTCAGAAACCATTCGTCTGGCAATGATAAAATAAATTGAATAGTTCAATTTCTGCCATCAGTCGATATTTGTAAATTTCTTAATCAATTCAGAATGCTGGGGAAACTGCTTTAAAAGCTTTTCCCGATTCCCTAATTCAATATCTTCGAAATCGAAACCCGGAGAAACGGAGCAACCTACTAATGCAAAGGAACCGGGTTCGTTTACATGAGCTGCAAACCAGCACCCTTTGGGAATAAGTACTTGGAAAATCTCACCATTTTCGGGTTGACTCCCAAGATTTAATTTTCTAAATTCTCCACCTGGAATAATAACATAGATGGTGATGGCTGAACCTTCATAAAAATGCCAGATTTCATCCGATTTTAAGCGATGAAATGCTGAGAACTCAGAACTTTCGAGCAAATAATAAATAGAAGTCGAAAAGGAGCGAAAACTGGTATACCTGTCTGGTAAGCTTTTTTTATGGATGAATTCGTTTGATCTGTATATTTCCTTGAAATAACCCCCTTCAGGATGTTTTGAAAGTTGAAGGTATTCGATCCAAAATTTTGATGTGCGGGTCATTTCAGATTAATTTATTCACCTTAAGAAGGCTTTCCATTTCAAGTTGTAACTCTTTCGCTTTCTGCCCGGCAACTTTCCCATAATCATCATCGTTCGAAGCATAGATTATCCCTCTGGACGAGTTTACAATTAAGCCGCATTGTCCATTCATCCCGAACGTTGCTACTTCTTTAAGACTGCCACCCTGCGAACCTACACCGGGCACCAGAAGAAAATGGTTGGGTATTATTTTCCTTATACTTTGCAGCAACTGAGCTTTTGTTGCACCTACCACATACATTATGTTTTCAAACGAGCCCCATTCCATCGATTTATAAAGTACTTCTTCATAAAGTTTTCTTGAAGAGTTTTTACTTTCTGTCAATTGAAAATCGGAGGCTCCGGCGTTTGAAGTAAGTGCAAGTACTATCGCCCATTTATCCGGATATACAAGAAAAGGCTTTATTGAATCACTTCCCATATACGGTGCTACTGTAACGGCATCGAAATCCAGGTGTTCAAAAAATGATTTGGCGTAAAGAGCAGATGTATTGCCGATGTCACCCCGCTTTGCATCAGCAATTGTAAAAACATCAAACTGTTTAAGATACTCAAGGGTTCGCTCCAGACTTACCCAGCCATCATGACCCCGACTTTCATAAAAGGCTAAGTTAGGTTTATAGGCAATTGAATATGAATGTGTATGATCAATGATTTCTCTATTAAATTCGAAGATGGGATCCTCAAGGTTTAATAGTTTTGCCGGAATTTTGGAAATATCTGAATCCAGCCCTATACATAGAAATGACTTTTTGCGCTGAATAAGATTGAAAAGCTGTGATCGGTTCATGCTTTTTATTTTTTATAAAAAAGTAATGTAATAGCTAAACCTTTCTGAAAGAATTATTTATGTGTTTGCTATTTCTATAATCAGAATTTTCACTTTTTATGAGCCGATTTCTACTTTAAGTCGTTCGGCATTTTCAGCAAGCTGCAATTGATCAATCAGTTCCTGGATATTTCCGTCGATGATCGATTGCAGGTTGTAAAGCGTAAGGTTGATGCGGTGATCGGTTACCCTGTCCCTGTGGCCAGTTGTAGGTTCTTATCTTAGCCGAGCGGTCACCGGTTGCAACCATTGTTTTACGTTTCGATGAAACCTCATCCAGGTATTTCTGATATTCAAGCTCATAAATCCTTGTCCGAAGCACAGATAATGCTTTTTCATAATTTTTAATTTGTGATTTTTGATCCTGACAGGTTGCAACAATACCGGTTGGAATATGCGTCAGCCTTACAGCAGAGTAGGTTGTGTTCACTGATTGGCCTCCGGGTCCTGACGAACAATAAAGGTCCTTACGGATGTCATTTGGCAGAATTACAACATCAAATTCATCGGCTTCGGGCAACACCACCACTGAAGCAGCTGAAGTATGGATTCTTCCCTGCGTTTCTGTTTTTGGCACACGCTGAACCCGGTGAACGCCCGATTCATATTTCATCTGTCCGTAAACATTTTGTCCTCTGAGTTCAAAAATTATTTCCTTGAATCCGCCAACAGTCCCTTCAGTCATTTGAACAAGTTCCATTTTCCATCGCTTAGCCTCAAAAAATTTGGAATACATGCGATACAGATCACCGGCAAAAATGCTGGCTTCATCACCACCGGTACCTGCTCTTATTTCAATAATTGCATTTTTGCTGTCTTCAGGATCCTCGGGAATGAGCATAATCCTTATTTCTTCTTCCAGCGCATCTCTTCGTTCATTGAGTTTTGTCAATTCATCCTTGGCCATTTCCCTAAACTCTTCATCTTTTTCGGTTTTTAGCAAATCTTTCGTTGAGGTTATGTTTTCAAGGACATTTTTATATTCTTTATAAGCATTTACAATAGGTTGTAAATCTTTGTAATCTTTGTTTAATTTGACGTATCTTTTCATATCCGACATTAAAGCCGGATCATTAATTTGTTCAGCAATCTCGTTCCACCGTTTATATATAGCATTTAACTTTTCTAACATACATGTGTTCCATTAAAAATCAACGACAAAATTACAATAAAATGTTGTTAGCAAATAGTTTAAAATTACATGTGGTTCAAAACATGATCAATTGAAAATTCTTACTTTTGGAACAATTTAGAAGTTGCCGCATTTGTTGAACCTGTAAGATGGTCGATGTAAAATTTAATTAAAATGAAAGCATACTTTATTTATATATATATCCTTCTCCTGTTCTTTATCCCACACGTGTTAAGTGCACAAGTTAGTGCCGGAGGATTACCGGAAAGTTTTGAAAATAAGCACTTTATGGTTAATTGCCAGGAAGTCTCCATCAATCCGCCCGATCAATCAGTTTTGACCGAGGAAGATAAAATCAATGACGAGAATTCACTACCAAGACGAATTGGTGAAATTATTCCTGTTGGATTAAATCCGTATAATGCAGGTACATGGGAGAATTTGAAAGCGGGTGGACGGATTTGGAGACTTAGCATCAAGTCAGAAGGAGCTCTTGCGATAAGCTTGTATTTTAACAAATTTTATCTGCCAGAGGGTGTCAGGATGTTTTTGTATGATGAGAACAATCAACAGGTTAAGGGTGCTTTTACGTTTATGAATAACGACGTAAGCCGGCTTTTCGCTACCGAAATGATTTATGGCGATGCAGTTACTGTAGAACTCGATGTTCCTGAATATAATAATGACTCAATTTCTATAAATATATCTGAATTGGGATATGGATATCGTGATATTCCACAATATTTTTACGGTAAAGGATTTGGAGGTTCCGATCCTTGCGAAGTTAACGTGAATTGCTCACCGGAAGGTGATAACTGGCAGAATGAGAAAAGGGGAGTGGTACGGATAAAAGTTAAAGTAGGAAAGTCGGAATACTGGTGCACAGGATCACTGGTAAATAATGTAAGAAATGATGAGACACCTTATTTGCTAACGGCTGATCATTGTGCTTTTCAGAATTCTCATTATGCCTCAACTGATGACATCAGCCAATGGGTATTTTATTTTAATTATGAATCTCCTGCCTGTGAAAATCCGTTAACCGAACCACAGCTTTTTTCACTTACAGGGGCTACTAAAGTCGCAAGTGGAGGTCACCGGGGAAATGACGGTTCAGATTTCTTTCTTTTAGTGCTTAAACAACCCGTGCCATCATCTTATCATCCTTTTTTTAACGGATGGACATTAACCAATTCACCCGGTTCCAGCGGTGTTACCATTCATCATCCCGAAGGAGATATTAAAAAAATATCTACCTACACAGTAGTTCCTGTAACGTCAAGCTGGAATTCCAATGGGTTACCATCGCACTGGAAAGTATTTTGGTCACAAACTTTTAATAATTGGGGGGTTACTGAAGGTGGTTCGTCAGGCTCACCTCTTTTTGATTCTGACGGAAGAATTATCGGAACCCTCACAGGAGGACAGGCTACATGTAATACTCAAACACTTCCTGATTATTATGGCAAATTTTCATACCACTGGCAATCGAACGGCACGGAGGATACAACGCAATTAAAGCCATGGCTTGATCCGGATAATACGGGTGTAACTTTTTTAAATGGCACTTCTGTTAATGTAGCTTATCACAAAGTGAAAGATGGAATAAGTTGTACGATATTTCCCAATCCAGCGGATGAAATTGTAAACATAAGATTTATTAATTTTGATCCTCAGGATTATAGCATTTCCTTCTTTAATTTTTTAGGACAACCTGTTAAAGAAATTGATGTTAATCGATCTTCACAAAACAATGAAATCAAAATTGACAGGCTTCCACCGGGTGTTTATTTTGTGAAGATTAAAGCGGACAATAAGGAAATAGTAAGTACTTTTGTTAAGAGGGGTTGAACCCTCTTTACAAAAATCAGTTTAAAAAGAAATATTCGCATTAAACAACATATTATCTGAGTAAAATTGACAAATGGCACGAGCAGAAACAATATTCATAGTTGAGGATGATATCCTATATCTGAACCTGATAACCAAGGAGCTGGAAAAAATGGGATATACAAATGTCAAGGCATTTTCAACCGGAAGAGATGCAATGCAAAATCTGAATTCCAAGCCGGATATTGCACTACTTGATTATTTTCTTGAAAAGGATTTGACAGGTATGGATATTTTAAAGAAACTGAAAAAGAGATTTCCTGATACACAGGTTATTTTTCTCACCGGGTCAGATGATGTAAATATTGCTGTCGATACCATGCGTAACGGAGCCTACGATTATATAGTAAAAGGGGACACCGCTTTTATCAGAATTCGTCATTTGCTTAAAAAGATATCGGAAGAAAACGACAGAAGGGCAAAAAGCCGCTCTATAATAAGATTTCAGATCATTGTAATAATCGCTATTATCTTGATTTCGGTTTTAGGAATTTTATATTTTCATTATTTTATCAATTAAAATAAATTAACAAATTTTGTTTTTTGCCAGGATAATTATACTTTTGCACTCCCGAAAATTAAAAGTTGTATTATAATGAAGAAAGATATTCATCCAAAAGATTACAGGTTCGTTGTTTTTAAAGATATGTCGAATGATTATACATTTATTACACGATCTACTGTCAAAACAAGAGAGTCGATTCAATGGGAAGATGGAAAAGAGTACCCTCTGGTAAAACTTGAAATTTCTCATACTTCGCATCCATTCTTTACAGGTAAAATGAAATTGGTTGATACTGCCGGACGTGTTGATAAGTTCAAAAGCAGGTATCAAAAACACCTTGATAAAAATAAGCAATAAGCTGATTATCATTAACTTTATAGTGAAAAAAAGCCCTTATCCACTGATTAGGGCTTTTTTTATAAAATTAGCAGAACAAATAAAACTTTATTCGATATTTTTTGTATTATTGTCTGATTAAATATTAATTTTTCATTTAATACTAATACCAGAACTAATTTATGAATTACATAATGTTTGATGATCAAAGCAGAAATAACCTTCTCCCATTAACATTTATGCGGCCTGTGGCAGATATCAGGATCGGAATTCTTACCATAAGGGAAAAATGGGAAATTTATCTGAAGGCAAAAACGTCTACTTTGACCGAATCATATCTTAGTATCAAATACCCGATCGTAAAAGCAGAAAATAATATTTTAATCAATGGCTCAGTATGTCCAAATCAGGACTTGGTGAAGGAGATCAATAACCTGCAACCAAATCACGCCCTGGTTACCGATGAATTTATTATCGCATTGCATATTAAAGAGGAGGATTTGGATGAATCAGGTGAAATGGATATTTCGAATATTGAAGAAACGGATACCGAGAATGAATTCATGAAAATAAATGATGTTTGGGAAATCTTTAGTAAAAACGAAGAAGCCATACTCCATGATTACAAATTACTCACACACGGAAGAAAGAGTCAGAAAATCAGTGATACAAACAGAGTAGTAAATGAAAAGAATATTTTTATCGAAAAAGGTGCAAAAGTCGAATTTACAATTTTAAATGCGTCTACCGGCCCTATTTATATTGGCAAAGATGCTGAAATTATGGAGAATGCAGTCATCCGTGGACCTTTTGCCATGTGCGATCATGCTGTTGTGAAAATGTCTGCAAAAATTTATGGTCCAACAACGTTTGGCCCTTATTGCAAGATTGGAGGTGAGGTAAATAATTCGGTATTTTTCGGATATTCGAATAAAGTGCATGATGGCTTCATTGGCAATTCTGTAATTGGTGAATGGTGCAATATCGGTGCTGACACGAACAACTCAAATCTGAAAAATTCATACGATACCGTTAAAATCTGGAATTATCCTCAAAAATCATTTGTAGACACAGGCTTGCAATTTTGCGGTACCATCATGGGCGATCATACGAAAACAGGAATAAATACAATGTTTAACACCGGATCGGTAGTTGGTGTAAATGTGAATGTTTTCGGTTCAGGATTTCAACGCAATTTTATTCCTTCCTTCTCATGGGGTGGTACTTCCGGATTTAAAATTTATGATATTAAAAAAGCCCTCCAGGTCGCCGAGGCGGTTTACAAGCGTCGTGATAAAGTATTTGATGAAACGGAAAAAGAAATTCTGGTTAATGTGTACGACGTCACTGCCTCCAACCGTAACCTTTGACCCATTTGGCATGTATATTGTCAACAATAAGTCCGGGCATATTTAAATTTCAGGTAATAAAGCAAAATACTGAAATATAATGTGTTAA
The DNA here is from genome assembly GCA_963761195.1 of uncultured Bacteroidales bacterium. Classification (GTDB taxonomy): domain Bacteria; phylum Bacteroidota; class Bacteroidia; order Bacteroidales; family JAADJA01; genus JAADJA01. The sequence goes on along the minus strand of CAVXGA010000018.1, from coordinate 11,831 downwards.
TTAAAAGACAACAGGTCAAAATAACCGATTATTTGCTTTAAAAACAAATAATCTGTCACTTTTACTGAATATTGATTATGAAAAATACGGATCAAAATATTTTTATGATTTCTGACATGCTTGATAGCGACACAGAATTCATACCATTATTATCTTCAGAGGATGAGGAGCTTATCAAAGCAGAAAAAATACCTGAAATCCTTCCCATTTTGCCATTACGGAATACGGTATTGTTTCCGGGTGTGGTAATCCCAATTACAGTAGGAAGAGATAAATCAATCAAACTCATAAAAGATGCCTATAAGGATAAAAAACTGATAGGTGTGGTAGCACAGATAGATGCAGATGTTGAAGAACCTGAAATAGAAGATCTGAACAGGATTGGAACCGTTGCAAATATTATTAAAATTCTGCAAATGCCTGATGGGAATACCACTGTTATCATCCAGGGGAAAAAAAGATTTGAATTGCAAAACCTCGTTCAAACCGAACCTTATTTCAAGGCCAGAATTTCCGAGTTTGATAAAATTGAAAATCTTGAAAAGAACAAAGCATTTAACGCTTTAATTGCATCTCTGAAAGATCTGTCAATCCAGATTATAAAACAATCACCAAATATTCCTTCCGACGCCGCTTTTGCCATCCGAAATATTGAGAGTCCCGTATTTCTAGTGAACTTCGTATCCTCTAACCTGAATATCGAAATTAAGGAAAAGCAAAAACTACTTGAAATTTCTGATTTTCACGCCCGGGCGCAACAGGTTTTATCAGCGTTGACGAGGGAATTGCAAATGCTTGAATTAAAGGCTCAAATTCAGAATAAAGTAAAAGTAGATCTCGATAAACAGCAGCGCGACTTTTTTTTACACCAACAATTAAAGACGATTCAGGAAGAGCTCGGAGATGCTCCCGGTACTCAGGATATCAAAGAATTACGACAAAAAGCAGAGAAAAAAAAGTGGTCGAAAGATTCGAAAGAGACTTTTCTAAAAGAAATGGAAAAGCTTCAGCGAATGAATACGCAGGCAGCCGATTATTCTGTGCAACTGAATTACCTTGAATTTTTCGTTGATTTACCCTGGAATGAATACACTAAGGATAATTTTGACTTAAGACGTGCTGAAAAAATTTTAGACGAAGATCATTATGGCCTGGAAAAGGTAAAAGAGCGAATTGTTGAACATCTTGCTGTGATCAAGCTAAAAAATGATTTGAAATCACCGATACTTTGCCTGGTTGGACCTCCGGGAGTCGGTAAAACATCCCTTGGGAAATCCATTGCACGGGCTCTGAATCGTAAATATATCCGAATGTCGCTGGGAGGGGTAAGGGATGAAGCAGAATTACGTGGACACAGAAAGACATACATTGGTGCTATGCCGGGCAGAATTTTACAAAGTCTGAAAAAAGTAAAATCATCCAATCCTGTATTTGTTTTGGATGAAGTAGATAAAGTATTGGGCGCAAATGTGAGTGGTGATCCGCAGGCCGCATTACTTGAAATACTTGACCCGGAGCAGAACATTGCTTTCCACGATAACTTCCTTGAGGTTGATTACGATCTTTCAAAAGTGATGTTTATAGCCACAGCAAATACATTAAGTACTATACATCCGGCACTGGTTGACAGGATGGAAGTCATCGATATCAGTGGCTATCTGCTTGAAGAAAAAATAGAAATAGCGAAGCGTCACCTGATTCCAAAACAGTTGGCGGAACATGGTGTGAAGAAGAGTCAGTTGCAATTTAGTAAAGATATTATTGAAAAGATCATTGAAGATTATACCCGGGAAGCCGGGGTGCGAACACTTGAAAAGAATATTGCAACAACCATTCGAAAAAAAGTTAAACATATTGTCGAAGGCGAGGATTATCTAAAAAAGATCAATAATGCCGATCTTTTAAAAATTTTAGGTCCTCCGCGATTTCAGCGGGAAAAAGGTTTATCAAATGAAGTGGCCGGTGTTGTGACGGGTTTAGCCTGGACGTCAGTGGGAGGAGAAATTTTGTTTATCGAAGTCAGTCTCAGCAAGGGAAAAGGAACTCTTACGCTTACAGGGAATTTGGGTGATGTTATGAAGGAATCAGCCACCATTGCACTCGAATACCTGAAATCACACACTCAATATCTGGATCTTGATCCGGATGTGTTTCAGAAATGGAACGTTCATATCCATGTGCCTGAAGGAGCTACGCCAAAAGATGGTCCTTCAGCTGGTGTAACCATGTTTACAGCATTGGCATCTGCTTTTACGCAGCGTAAAGTTCGCGCAAAACTGGCTATGACCGGCGAAATAACGCTGAGGGGTAAAGTATTACCTGTAGGTGGAGTAAAGGAGAAAATTTTGGCTGCCAAGAGAGCAAAAATAAAGGATATCATCCTTTCAGTCGAAAATAAAAAAGATATTGAGGATATCCGTGATATCTATCGGGAAGGTCTTGAATTCCATTACGTTGACCAAATGATAGAGGTTGTGGATTATGCATTGTTGAAAGAGAAAGTGAAAAATCCGGTCATCATAAACTGAGATTCATTTACCGGTTTAAACAATAAAATCCTTAAAAAGTATTAACAGCCCTGTAAGCGGGATTCTGTTCTCCGGAAATAATCCGGAGTATCTATCATTTCTCTGCTCATGTCATCACTGACATGATCTAGCAGCCAACCCCTTCCGATTGTCTGAAAAGACATTTAAGCGAGCAACTTAATTGTTCCTTCAAGGCCAGACTTTGCTGAAAAGGAAGAAACATTCGGAATATACATGGCCTTTCAACCCGTAAGGTTTACCCTCCTGTTTTGTCACCAAAACAGGACGTGAGCTCTTACCTCACATTTTCACCTTTACCCCGCATTTGCAGGGAAGTAATTTTCTGTGGCACTTGCTGTTCCCGCATTTAGCGGGACCTTCCCGTTAGGAAGTACGGTGCTCTGTGTTGTCCCGACTTTCCTCCCCGGAATTACCCGGAGCGATAGAACAGGCTGTTAATACACATGCAAAAATACACAATTCCTGTAATTTATGAGTAATGAATAAGATCGGATCTTTATATTGAAATGTTGCGAGTCATGATTTCTTCTTATTTTTGCTTAAAACCGGTGATTATGAAGAATGGAATTTTAATAGCTTTAATAACCTTTATTGTTATGAGCGCTTGCAGCAATATTAAAGAAAAAGCCGACCTGATTGTTTTAAACGGGAAAGTATACACGGTAAATGAAAAATTCGATACCGTTCAGGCCTTTGCTGTAAAAGGAGGAAAATTCATAGCAGTTGGATCAAACAAGGATATTCTTAATCATTATCAATCACCGGAAGTTTTCGATGCACAGGGAAAACCGGTTTATCCGGGATTCAATGATGCGCATTGTCATTTTTTTAGTTACGGTTATGGACTGTTAAAAAGGGTTAATCTGGTTGGAACAAAATCATTCGAAGAAGTTATTGAAAAATTACAGTAGCATCATAAAAAATATGAGACGGAATGGATCGAAGGACGGGGCTGGGACCAGAATGACTGGAAGGTCAAAGAATTTCCGACCAAAATATTACTGGATAAAGCCTTTCCCAATAATCCTGTATACCTTGTGCGGATTGACGGACATGCTGCAGTTGTCAATTCAAAGGCACTTAAAATTGCCGGAATAACAGCAGATACAAAAATAAATGGAGGTGAAATTTTTGTTCATAATGGAGAACCTACCGGGCTTCTGCTCGATAATGCAATGGAACTCATCAACAATATCATTTCTAAACCGGATAAAGCATTTATAAAAAAAGCGTTGCTGATTGCACAGGACAGTTGTTTTGCTGTAGGCCTTACTTCGGTTACAGATGCCGGACTTGATAGGGATACGGTAAAACTGATCGATGAACTGCAGCATGAAGGTTCCCTGAAAATGCGGATCAATGCGATGCTGACACCGAATTCGGAAAACGTTGAATATTACATAAAAAAAGGTCCTTATCAAACAGATAAATTGACGGTTCGATCTATAAAACTCTATGCCGATGGTGCATTAGGGTCCAGAGGTGCAAGGCTTATCGAACCCTATTCCGATGATCCTGGAAATATGGGACTGTTTCTTTTTAAGGAAGATTTTTATAAAAAATATTGCCAAATAGCCCTCCAATACAATTACCAGGTAAATACGCACGCCATTGGGGACGGTGCCAACCGGTTTGTTCTTCAGCTGTATTCGGAATTTTTAAAAGGTAAAAACGATTTGCGTTGGCGCATCGAACATGCGCAGGTAGTTGCGCCTGAAGATTTTAAATTATTCGGCGAGTATTCCATCATTCCGTCGGTTCAGCCAACACATGCTACTTCTGATATGTACTGGGCTGAGGACAGGTTAGGGCAGGAACGGATAAAAGGCGCATATGCTTATAAAGAACTATTGGATGAAAACGGGTGGGAACCGCTTGGCACGGATTTTCCGATCGAAGACATCAATCCTCTATATACCTTTTATGCAGCGGTAGCAAGAAAAGATTTGAAAGGTTGGCCGGATGACGGATTTCAGACGGAAAATGCACTTTCACGAGAAGAAACACTACGAGGAATGACTATCTGGGCTGCAAAAGGCAGTTTTAATGAAAACAGGTACGGTAGCATTGAACCCGGTAAATTCGCCGATTTTGTCGTTCTTGATAAGGATATTATGACTATTCCGATTGATTCTGTGCCTGATGTTAATGTCTACAAGACATACTCCTCTGGCATTCTTGTCCATAAAGGGAATTAAGGTTAGTTTGTATTACTAAAGCTTCCTAATAGGTTTATTAACAAATGTTAATAACTTCTGTGCAAAACGTGTGAATATTATACTTCCTAAATGCTTGACTAATGGGTTAACATTGTTGTATTTTTGTTTCTACCAAGTCAGAGATAAAAGGTTAGCTTGGAGCGTCAGGGGTTTAATACTGTAAAACCGGCAACGGAAGATCAAGAATTTACCCGGATTTATTTAGGGAGAGGCATTAGGTTGTCAACCTCAGATAGATCAGCTTTGAAATCAGGTGGTTCATACAAAGGCAACCTGTTTGCTTGGCCCCGCGAAAGTTGGGAAAAGCAAACATAAGGGAAACCCTTCAAATGATTCAGATCGCAATCTACAGGTTCTTCGGGATCTACTGATTGTGTATCAGCTTGAAAGGCCAGGAAACCGGAAGTCATTACCGCAAGGTGAAACAGATGGTTAAGGTCGGTAAATAGAATTTCACACGGAATTCCGTTTACAGATTACGTGAAGAGGTGCGATTCATAGAAAGAAAGTCGGTAACGGCAATCGGAAAGTGAATCAGGCTATAAGCCTGCAAAACCGCAAGGGATTGCAAGTAAATGGCAAACCATAATAACCGTAACTTGGCATGGATCAAATGCTACGGCAATTGAGAAATGAATGGGGATTTTATCGTCAAGATAAAATCCCCGTTGTGTTTTTAATAAGTTCAGGATATGCTAACCATAAATGCCTTCAATTCCAAAAAGCTCTGAAAACTCCTCAAATTTTTGCAATTTATCCTCTCCGTACTTTGAAACCTTTTTACGAATAGTTTCCAGTGATTTAGGTTTGGTCAAATGCTTTTCAGTTTTGGAATAAAACTTATCCGCATAACAAATAAGCTTCTCTTCAATACTTATTGGAACCATGTTACGATGGGGCAGAGGAAAGCCTGACCTTATAATATCATCTACCGTCAAACCCATCCCGATATGACGTTCACAGACAGGAGCAATTTCAAATAATCCTTCATTTTCAAGAATTTCTCTTCCCAGGTATGTATGGGCAATGTATGGGTATTCGCCATAACATCCGATTTCAGGAGCATTCGTTTTAATTATCCCAATATCATGAAGCATTCCCCCTTTAATTACAATTTGTTGATCAATGAGTAAATGTTCGTTGGCATTTGCAAGTTTGAGGCAGAGTTCAGTAACCATTACACAGTGCGTGAAATAAAATTTATAGACCAATGAGTTTGTGGGATAATATTTATTGATGATTCGCGATACATCCTCCGGAATAGTGAAAGGTAAATCTGTCATCGTATATTGTTTAATGCATTAAATTTACTTAACAATAATGTTTTTTAAGCTTACGGATTGTAAAAGCAAAAATAGTTGTTATTGAGATGAAAAAAAGTAAGCTATGAAACGCATGGACTATAAGAAAATTTTATGCTGAGTAATAATATTTCATAAATTTGCGGTGATTTGAAATGGTAAATTTGTCACGGTTTCACTTGTGAAACAAATGGAATCGTTGCATTCATCAGGTCCCATAGCTCAATTGGATAGAGCGTCTGACTACGGATCAGAAGGTTGGGGGTTCGACTCCTCCTGGGATCACAGATAATTAATATAAGTGCTTGTATAACAATAAAATACAAGCATTTTTTATTTGATAGGTACAACATAGGTACAACAAATGAAAATAAATAACATTTGTAAAGCTCAATAAAACAATGAGTTATAAGGTTAAAAATCATAGTAATAATTAATTCAATTTCGAAAGCGGGTTTTTAAATATATTTCGATCCCGAACCTTCATAATATTGATCTCATCACTTGATTAAAATTCTCTTGATTGCAATTTTATTAATTCTCTTCACCAATTAGATCAGTTGTATAGAAGACTATCAAAAATAGTCAACAAAATCTAAATGCAGGTTTATAATTTATGCTACGCAAAAAGCGCCTTAACCCTGTAAACATCTTTTCATTTGAAATAAATTTTTAATAAATGCAAAATTATTATGGAGGTAAAGGCGGTAGCCTTTTACCACAGGAAGGCGTGTGTGTATTTTGCATTTATGATTAGCAAGTAAAATGACGATAGGAAGGATAGAGGGTACGCCAAATTATTTTTATACCATTGAAAATAAGCCAATAATAAATAAAAATAATTTTCATTTTACTTGCTAAAAAAATTTATGAAATTATCTTTGTTTACAGGGTGGAGGGGCGTATTGATAAGAGGATTACTTTAATAACCATTGACCATTAATTATTGAACCATTATTATGACCAACTGAATCATTGGCAACAGAGCCGGAACCTTCATTTAAAAGATATTGAGCTATGGGCCTTACTAAATTGGTGATTAGTATATTATCAACTAACCCTGAAAAATTTTCGTATTGCTTCCGATACTGATAATTACCAAAATTTTTCAGGGTTAGTTGATAATATACTAATCACCAATTTAGTAAGGCCCATAGCTCAATATCTTTTAAATGAAGGTTCCGGCTCTGTTGCCAATGATTCAGTTGGTCATAATAATGGTTCAATAATTAATGGTCAATGGTTATTAAAGTAATCCTCTTATCAATACGCCCCTCCACCCTGTAAACAAAGATAATTTCATAAATTTTTTTAGCAAGTAAAATGAAAATTATTTTTATTTATTATTGGCTTATTTTCAATGGTATAAAAATAATTTGGCGTACCCTCTATCCTTCCTATCGTCATTTTACTTGCTAATCATAAATGCAAAATACACACACGCCTTCCTGTGGTAAAAGGCTACCGCCTTTACCCTGTAAACATCTTTTCATTTGAAATAAATTTTTAATAAATGCAAAATTATCTATGGAGGTAAAGGCGGTAGCCTTTTACCACAGGAAGGCGTGTGTGTATTTTGCATTTATGATTAGCAAGTAAAATGACGATAGGAAGGATAGAGGGTAAGCCAAATTATTTTTATACCATTGAAAATAAGCCAATAATAAATAAAAATAATTTTCATTTTACTTGCTAAAAAAATTTATGAAATTATCTTTGTTTACAGGGTGGAGGGGCGTATTGATAAGAGGATTACTTTAATAACCATTGACCATTAATTATTGAACCATTATTATGACCAACTGAATCATTGGCAACAGAGCCGGAACCTTCATTTAAAAGATATTGAGCTATGGGCCTTACTAAATTGGTGATCAGTATATTATCAACGAACCCTGAAAAATTTTGGGAATTATCAGTATCGGAAGCAATACGAAAACCTAAAGAGCACAGGAAGGCTGAGGGTAGGGGAAGGGCTTTGCTGCAATAAATATTGATCGAGGATAACAACTTAATGCACCATGATTATTGGTCTAAAGAAACTATATGCCAATTTTTGTTATCCGTAAATGAAATATATAATTCAGATTTATTTCAATGCCCTTATCGACTTGAACATATAGCTTATTACGGTCGAAAGCAATTCCTGATTTTATTGATCATTTGTATTCAGACAGGAATGCATTAAGAAAGTAAAACCTGAAGACGGGAAATCATCTATTTTAAATTGCATTTCAAATAGAAAAATCATCTATTGATAATCAAGAAATGGGGTTAATGCATCGATTGCTATGTAACCATTGCCATTGAATTGAAGGCAGTAGTCAATTATTGGATTGATATTGGGTTTGCGGAAGATTGATATGTAATTTTTATTTTCATTAGACCCCCTTTGTCCTTCGGACATCTCCCCCCAAGGGGGAATAAATGGACTTATTTTAATTTCGATTTGCATAGATGACACCGGATTGAAGTTGGATGGTTGTGAATTTGCCGGTTAAGGGCTGATCGGTTGACTTGATGGTTTTTACCAGTCAGGTTATCACGGGTTAAAATGTTGACCGAACCATTTTTTAGCTGAGTAAAAACAGCATCGGAACTGACGGTTATGGTATGCCAGTCGCCGGTGTGAACCTGTGTATCCTCAATTCTGAGTTGACCATTTGGGCTGAAAAGTTTGTTTAAATTTCTCATTGTATATAATTTTATCGTTGTTTAAAAATATATATTAAACATCCCCCTGACCCCCTTCAAAGGGGGATTATGATGCCACTGATTCTTTTTGTTGTTGGTTTTGTATAGAGTTCGTAATGACTTTGGTTTAAATGATTGATCAATAATTGCTCTTTTTGACGGGCAACTAAAGAATGCTTTTTAAAATAGAACGATGTATAGTAGGATCAATATCTACAACAATTGAAGGATCGATTAATTCGGCACCCCTTGACGGATCAGGATTGCTATATTGGGCAGTTTCAAATATCTGCTGGTTATAAAGCATGTATTTGACATAATAAGGCAATGTAAGGGATTGATGTACTTATCGATCAATGAAGCATATAGCCACAGCATTAACTGCTATTTCATTATAAAATGCTCGGACATATATCGGAATTAGATATGAATTTATTACCAATTCAATAACTTCATCCTTGATAAGATTTTCATCAATATTGGTGATGTAAGCGAGGGAAATTATGTCGGATTTGGAAATTATCATAATACCCCCTCTGTCCTTTGGACATCTCCCCCGTTGGGGGAGAAAATTTGATTATTGTTTATCTGTTTCTGTGTCATTGTTACCGGGTTCGGTTGCGTTAAATGTGTTTTTAAGCTCGGAATAGAAGCGTTGCTGACGGGGATCGTTGATATCATATTCAAGACCCATGTCGCGGCGGACTTCCCATACATATTTGACAGGACTGATGCGGTAAACCGGAGAATCGTTCGTAATATTCAAATCGTCAGATTTGAAATTGAAATCGGCAAACAGCTTTTTAAAGATTGAAATGTACTTTGCCTGATAAACCCGTATGGTTGTATTTAAGGCTATTTCATATTCATTTAAAATACGCTTGGTATCGAAACCAGACTGTTCCTCGGAGAAACTGGCAAGGCTCTTAAACCAGTTGTGAATAGACAATAAATTGGTATGTGCCATTTTATGCAATTCAATCCAGTTACCTTCTTCATTTTTGGTAAATTCGATGAATTGGGCTGCTTCACGGGCCATGCCCGGACCCAGGTCTTTGAGGTATTGAATGATCATGTCATGGCTTTTTTCGGCAGCAGCACCTTTGAATTTATCAAACTCCGAATCGAGGGCTTTGGCATCATCATCGTCATTTACACCCGGAATGATCAATAATCCGGAAGCACTGAACTGCCTTTCGAGGCGGGACTGGTTCCAGACATCGGTTAATCCGGCAATAATAACGCTATTTAATCCTGCATACCAGGTTGGCAAGCCATAATAATAAAATTCGGGTTCGTATTGCTTAATATGAATTACCGACCTGTAAAGGTTGTCTTCATCCTTTATGAAATTTGGATAAAGTGGAAGTGTTTTCGACAAATCATCGTTTATGCCTTTGCAATTGGACCAATCGGGATGAATTATTATAGCATCTTCATCTGCTGAAAGCCTGCATTTGGAACCATCGATATGATAAACTATCAGGAATGATTTACGTTTATCGGTTACAATTTCGAGGTAGCAATTACCAATGTTCAATTCATCGAAAATGAGCTTAAAGAAAACATCCCGCATGCTTTCGGAAAAGTTGTTGACGTTTTCAAGAAAGCCTTTTAACTCTTTGTTTTCGGATACAAATCCATTACCTGCAATAAACAAGGCTTTGCTGTTTAAAATAGCCCTGTGAACAGCAACTGATCTTGATAAAAGGACAATCTGTTGGGGCAATAAATTATCTTCGCCAAAAGGAATGTACTCGTTCGAATTGTTCAGGTCGATGAAATCGGACTCGAATAAATCGAGGAGCGGTTTGTAGTTGTATTCAAAGAATTTTGTAGGCATTTTATAAAGTTTTAATTCCCCCCAAAGTGTGAATAAACAAACCCCCTGATCTCCCCACTTTTATCAAGGGGGATTATATCGGGGGTATTTGAATTAATCGTCCTTAAAGCCTGCTAAAACAATAAGCTCTTTATGCAAATAGGCTGTCTGGGCCTTGTATTGTACCCGATACCGCCGTTTCTGCTCTTCCTGGTTGTACCAGGTTTCCATCATTTCGGAATCGGTTGTTGCATCCGTACCAAATAAAAGGTTTTTTTGAGTTGTCAGCATTGCCCTGTGAGGCAGCAAATCATTGAAAGATGATTTGATCCACAAATCCCAATCGGGACGGACAATGATGGGAATACCTTCATAGGTTGGGACTTTTATACCGCGGAAAACAATTTCGTTGGCTGTTTCTGTTCCTAATGACTTCCATGTTTTCAGAAGATTACGCCACATTGAACGGGTAATCATAAAAACAGGATCAAGCTCAAGCAATTCGGAAGGCATGTCGTCAATCATCTGCTTCAAGGTTGCATCCGCTTCATCTTCATAAAGGGCTGATGGCTTTACAGCAGCAACTACACCTGAAGAAGCAAATGAACCAGAACCTCCAGCTACAGCAGTGAAATCGAAAGACTGACCGGCATATTTTGAAACTACCTTTAGCTGAGCACCTGAAGGATTGGTAACAATAACGCCATTGATACCTGCACGGGCTTCAACTGTTGCCTTGTGCGTTGTTAACCAGTTAGCAATGGTAGTCGCTTCATCAGTATCAAAATTTTCAGCATAATCAACGCCATTGATCCTGACGGTAATGCTGGGATCCGTGTTTGCCGTATAGGTCAGGATTTTTTCAGCCTTTACTGCTGAAACCGAAGTTGCAATTTTAACATGCTGACCGGATGGTATAACTCCGGAATAGAGATCAGCAAGAAAATGAGAAAGAAACCCTGTATATCCTGAGTAGTTTTCATCGACAGTACCATTGGGTTTTCCACTAACAAGGACTTCATGGCTGGGATCGCAGAAAAACATTTGCCGGATAAGGTCATTTTGACCTGCCTGAGCAATGATGGGCAGCATGATCTTGTTCCAGATGTCAGGATTAGACATTTGCTCAACATCGTCTTCCTTATATCCAGAAGCAAGCAATTGTTCGGCTATACTACCCCAGAACTCGCGACCATTCTGCTCAAACTCGATAGCCATGGGCTGAACGGTGATTTCAGTGGTTGTT
>CAVXGA010000017.1:0-90950 GCA_963761195.1 uncultured Bacteroidales bacterium | reverse complement strand
AGAGGGGCGGGATAGCTTATACGTTTCCATAGAATAATAATTTTAAACACAATTAAAATATGGAAACACAGTCAAAATTACGTAAAAAATCTTTTACCATTGTTGAACAGGCTTGTCATGAAATTCGTGGATTCAGAAATTTATTTGATCAACTTGATGATAAGGTCCGTCTTTCTGGTCAATCAATGAGCACGCTGAAGAATTATGCCCGCAAGCTGGCTCAGATGAGTCTGCATTTTGGCAAGCTACCCCAACACATTGATGAAAAGCAGATGAATAAATACCTGGCTTCACTTGCACGGCAAAGCAAAACACCTTCATTAAGTGATTTTAAATTTACTGTCTATGGTCTTCGCTATTGTTACAGGCTGTTGGGAATGAATGATAAGGCTGTTAACCTTCCCAGTATTAAACAGGAAAACAAATTGCCGGTTGTTTTGAACTATGAGGAATGTAAGGCTTTGTTCAAAGCGCCCGACTTACTCAAGCACCGGGTATTGCTGTCTTTGATATATTCGGCCGGACTCAGGGCCCGTGAAGCCAGCCGGTTAAAAATGGCAGATATTGATTCGGGCCGCATGATGATCCACATCCGCCAAAGTAAATATAACAAAGATCGGTATGTGCCGCTATCACCAATGATCCTGAATGGACTGCGCAAATATTGTTATGCCTGCCGTCCGGTTGAGTACCTGTTCAATGGGTATGAGCCCGGATCACAGCTAAGTGTCAGGGGCATGCAGTGGGCATTTCGTGAAGCCGTAAAAAAGTGCAAGCTACAGAAACGCATTACCCTGCATACACTGCGCCACAGTTATGCCACCCATTTACTTGAATATGGCATGGATATCGTGACGATCAAGGAACTTTTAGGGCATGAGCGCATCGAAACCACCCTGGTCTATCTTCATGTAGCCAAACCTAACCGCACCAACCTGTTTAGCCCGTTGGACAGGTTGTATTGAAAGGTTTGAAACCTGCATTTGAACTGGCACAAGTAATTGAGCGGTTTGGAGATGAGTTTATTAGCAAACATGCACCCAATGCTTATATTATGCGTACCCTGAACGCCATACTTGGTTGCCGTACTTCATCATTGGGCGGGCATGTTGACAAATGCGATACATGCGGGCATATTCGCATCAGCTATAATTCCTGCAGGAACCGCCATTGTCCCAAGTGCCAGAATACCCAAAGGGAGGCCTGGATTGAAAGCCGAAAACAGGATTTGCTTCCAGTGCCTTATTTTCATGTGGTTTTTACCGTTCCGGATAAGCTGAATTGTTTATTTATCCGCTATCCGGTTCGATGTACAACTTGCTTTTTCAGTCGGCATGGGAAACCATACATCAATTTTCATTTACAAGGCTACAGGCCGAAACAGGGATGGTGGCGGTACTGCATACCTGGGGGCAAAACCTTCATTGCATCCCCATCTGCATTGTGTTGTGCCCGGTGGCGGAGTGGACTATAAAGGACAATGGAGCGGGTCAAGGTCTCGGAAAACGGCAAAGTGTTCTTATTCGATGTCAAAATCTTTCAATGGTGTTCAGGGGTAAGTTCATAGAGGCTTTGAAAAAAGCTTTTCGCCGGACAAACAGCTTTTATCCAGTCTTTATAAACACGACTGGGTAGTATATGCCAAAGAACCATTTGCGGGGCCTGAACAAGTGATTGAATACCTGGGACGTTACACCCACAAGGTGGCTATCAGTAATCATCGCTTTCTCAATATTGACAACAATGATGTTACCTTTCGATGGCGCGACTACCGTGATAACAAGGTAAAGATAATGACCCTTGAGGGCAGCAGAGTTCCTGCGCAGGTTCTGTCAGCATATCCTGCCAAGGGGGTTTGTCCGTATCCGGCATTACGGCTTATTATCCACCTCGAAAACAGCCATTGCTTCAGCGAACTACAACAGGCATTTGGCATCATCAGTCCCCCTTAAAAAAGAAAAGAAGATCCTGGAAAGAGATCTGCCGTGAATCATCTGAATTTTAATCCCGATGTTTGCCCCCATTGTGGCAAAGGAAAGATGGTCACCATCGAAACATCTGTTACCGGCAAGGGCGCCGCCTGCATACATGCCTGCAAATACAATAATATCACTATCAAATTAATTTTAAAAATGTTCATAGTATGAACCTGGAATTGTATTGCCTGAAAACAACGAAACTGATCCTTAAACTGGTTTTGCCCGGGCGGAAGGCGTCTTTTTTTCCTCTTCTATATTCAATGCTCCAGATATTTTACCGGATTGATCCCTTTGCAAACTGTTTCTCAATAAGTCTTAATTTCCATAAAGGGCTACCAGGCTTGAAACGACCGTGGTGGGCGGGATGTCGTGCAACACGGCTTCATGTTGGGTCTCGTCCCTCGACCACACGAAGCCTTACTTATTGTGGGCTGGTTTTTAATCATTTTGAATTTTCCCAATGTTCAATAAATCTCAAAAAATTTCACTTAGCAACATAATTAAGCCAATGACAAACAATCCTGTAGCTCCAAATATAATTTTCATATATGCACCATATTTGTCTTTTCTTCCTTTAATTTTATCTCTACTATTTGGGATTAGAATTAATACTCCTAAAAGCATTAAACAACAGCCAATTAAAATATTAATCACAGGTATATCCTTTCTTAATTATATCATCTTATTGAAACTTGCCCTAACGGTTGGTGTTTGAAGCGTTGGGCATTTCGAAGTACTTTCCAGTCAAACCGCTAAACTTTTTATTTCTTGTTGTACACTTACATTATTCAATAAAAACCCCGCTTGCAGTATGGTGAAGTTAACACCTCTGCATTTTATTTATTTTCAATTCCTTTCTTTAATTCTGTTGTTATTTCAAATATACGAAAAGAAATTTTCTGTCTTACTTCTTTCTTTTCTCCATAATCAAGTAAATCATATTGTTTTGAATATTTTTTTACTGAGTACTCCTTTCTTAATTCATTAACAGCTTCCTTTGCATATGACAAAACTTTGAAATAATCCGAAAAATCAACATTGTCATTCACGTCGAACTTGATTATGTAATCTGAATTTTGCTGAATTAATCTTTTAATCGTGTTTTTGATTTGATTCGTTTTAATCAAAGAGTCATTTATTAAAAAATCAGATGCTGTCAACTTAATCTCTATAATATTTTGAATTTTAGTTAAGCCCTTATAAATCTCTTTGGCTTTCATCAAATCAGCGTTCCAATTAGGCAAAATCATTGAAAATGAAAAATCTTGATAATACCTTTTATCATATTCATGATTTGTTGGAATCACAGCATAAGCAATCTTTGAAACACCTGATTTTGTGAGTACGTTTTTTAGTTGATTGACAAAGTCCATTTTTATTGCTTTATGAATATTTAACCGATAAACCATATGCGGAATATCATATTCATCTCTCATAGACTGCCAATCCATAATTTTTTCATGCAATTTCTCTAAAGCAATTTTTTCATTATCTACAATAATTATCGGTTTGGAATTTGCTTGTTGGTTCTTTGATTCAATTACATATATATTCTCAATTAATGAACGTCTGAAAAGTCTCTCATAATTATCTGTTTCAGGTAGTTCAAGGTTATAATTAGAATGAATGTTTTTTTGAAGATACTTTTGATTAATTACCTTGTAGTCAATTAAATTAATTCTTGATAAACCCAAAGCAATAATGGATAATATCACAATTGAAGACAGCATCCATTTTAAGCTTTTTCGTTTAAATGCTAATCTTATTGTATTCCATGTTTGTAAAAAAAGAACAACAACTATGAGAATAAACAGGTAGTTGTAATCTGGATAAAAACTAAAAATGTAAAAACCGCCATGGATAGTAAGTCCGAACATTAATCCAAAAACAATGGCCAATTTTGAAAACCAACTTAAGAAGTACCAGTTTAAACCTCTTTGGTCATTTATTATTGATGTTTTTCTAAAATTTTGTTTTTCAAATATTCTTTTTGGACAGTCAAACCAAAATGTGAAAGTAATAGATTGAGCAATAATAACAGAAATAAGGGCAAAAATCAGATTATAAAAATGAACTTCTTTGTCTGTTAAAATCCACAAATCATAAGTCTCAGTGACTGAAAGAATCCGAAAAACTTCTCGAATCAGGTATAAGAACGAATAAAATGCAAAAGAAAAGAATAGTCCAACGAATATCCCTATTATAAGTTTAAATCGGGGTATTTGAATGAAATCAGATTCTTTATGCAGAAAATTCTTAGTCAGAGTCATTGTTGCTTGGTCTTCTTTGCATGGGTGCTATCGGCCAAGGATATGTCAAGTGGCGGATCGCGTAGTACTTAGCTGTCAACCCTCACAAATGATTGTGCGGGCAATGAAGCTTCAATTATGTTACCAAACCCGCCATTTGTTATAGCCCTTGTTTACGCCTGTATTTGTTTTAAAACTTGCCATAAAAATTTGAAATATCAAAATATATACTTTTTTCTTCTCCACTTGCAGTAACAATTTCAATTATGTCATAAGGCTTTTTATTTTGAAAAACGAGTGATTGTCCCTTGGATTGATAGCCAGGATAATTCTTACTAAGCCAGGCATATTCTGCACCAACACCTGTTGATTCACTTTTGGCTTTTATTATAATTGCTTTGTCATAAGAAGTTCCATCTTTTTCAATTACTTCAGATGTCTTATTATGATTATTTGTTTCATTTGAAATTTTTCTTGTTGGTGAACAAGAAATAATTAATGAAACTAAGGCAAATAGAGCTATTAATTTTCGCATAAAATATTATTTAGTAATTAAATATATTGGCAATTCTAGTTTTAGTAATATTGGCGCTAACGGGAAGCATATGCTTTGTGGCGGACTTTAAAAGACAAATCTTTCTGTCCACACTGATTTATATTTGAAACTAAAATACTCATTTTCATAACGTAACCCGCCATAAAGTATATGCATTGTTGTGCACTGGCGTTTTTGACCCAATGCTGCAGATTTATTTAGTTTCTTTACTCTGTGTTTTTCTATAATAAATTACAAATTGATCTTCCAACCACTTCACCGCAGCAATTTTATTAAAATTTTCTAATTCAAATTGTGATTGATGGCTTGAATATAATTTACCATTACTACTCCTATAAGCAAAACTGCTATCTCTTTTTCCACTACTTGCATAAAAGTAAAGAATACCTTCCTTCGCTTTTAATCTAATACTAACATAAAAATAATTGTCAGCATCAATTGTATAATTAACATGTAATACTGGATACTGATTCTTTTTATAATAATCTTTTGTTTCAATGGAGGATAAAACGAATATTCCAAGCAAAGTTTTGCGTTCAGTGCATCGATGAGGTATTTTTATAATAATATCAGAAAATTTTTTAGCAAATCTCCAAAAGTCATCTTCAATTAATTTTAGCTTTGGCAAGTCTTTCTCTAAGGATAAGTTGACTTTTCGTTCTTCATTTTTTATCCACTCTTGTCTTTTTTTTTCTTCTAAAATAAGTATAGATTTTTGTCTTGATTCTTCTTTAGAAATTTCTTCTCTAAGATCGTCTAGTCCCATAATTATTTTTTTTCGTTAGATAAATTAATTATTCATTTACACTATTCGGTTTTTAAAAATTATGATGAATTTATTCAGCTGGTGCACAACTCGTTTATATGTATGACAAAATCATACCATCACCCTGCGATTTGGACTCGATAGTATGAACGTCATCATATTTTATTTTGATCATAACTGGTCATAAAAATACATTTCTTTTACAAATCATCAAAGAGAGATTTAATTTATTGTAGGCTCCTGGTCGAAACATGGGTAAAAATTTCGGTTGTCCCTGAAAGTTTATGTACACCTCCCCGGTCACCTTCACGTCATAATCAAACCTCAGGTCGATCTCTTGTCCGTGGTGCAAATCGTTATACGGTTTTATCAGCGGCTTATTCATCCGGTTTTTGGTGTAAGAATGCACAAATATATCAAAGACATTAATTTATCCAAATAAAAAAGGATCAAAGGAAATAAGAAACTGAAGAACACGATTTTTACTATAATTCCAACATCCGGCATCATCCCCGCCAATTCCTTAATGCGTTTATTCCGCAGGATCTTAAACAACTGACAGGAAAAGGATTATTAACAAAAATAATGGATATCAACAAAAAGAAAATAGTAACCAAAAAAGAAAAAGTAAACACAATAGATAACAAATAGAAAACGGTCAATCCAATTCAGGCATGGTCAGGCATGGTCAAAGTTTTTTCTTGATACTCAATACTTTGTACTTTGTACTTTGTACTTTGTACTCTATACTTTGTACTTTGTACTCAGCCCTTGTTTCTTTTTCCTTTTATCTTGTATCTTAAAAAAGCTATTTCACAGAGCAACACAGAGAAGCCACGGAGTTGCACAGAGAAAATTGTCAATTGGATTAAAGGCTTCTCACAAAGCATGCAAAGGTTTCGCAAACCCCGCAAAGCTTTTTTCTTTGTACTCGATACTTTGTACTTTGTACTCAATCCTTGTTTCTTTTTCCTTTTGTCTTGTATCTTGAATCGGGATCGCTTTTAGCAGTTACATCAACGGTCAACCCTATTCAGGCATGGTCATCAAAGCTTTTTTCTTTGTACTCAATACTTTGTACTTTGTACTCAATACTTGTTTCTTAGTCCTTTTATCTTGTATCTTAAAAAAGCTATTTCACAGAGCAACACAGAGAAGCCACGGAGTTGCACAGAGAAAATTGTCAATTGGATTAAAGGCTTCTCGCAAAGCATGCAAAGGTTTCGCAAACCCCGCAAAGCTTTTTTCTTTGTACTCAATACTTTGTACTTTGTACTCAATACTTTGTACTTTGTACTCAGTACTTTTGTCTTTTTCCTTTTGTCTTTTATCTTGAAAAAATGGTCACACCAGCAACCAGCAACCAGCAACCAGAAACCAGAAACCAGCAATCAGCAGCCAGCAACCAGAAACCAGCAACCAGCAACCAGTCACCATTCATCAATCACTATTCACTAATCATCAATCACTATTCACTAATCATCAATCACTATTCACTAATCCCCAATCACCAGCTCCATCCCCAGCACCACCTCCTCCGCCTTCCCGTTCAGCTTTACCTCCCTGATAAGCACCCCGTAGTCAGCCTTTTCGCACCGGATTCTATAATCCCCCGCTTTATCCACCGCAATTTCAAACCGTCCGTCCAACCCCGTCATCTCCACAAGGGTACTCCCGGCCACAGCAACACTCACCCCACTAAGCGGCAGACCGTTCTTAAGGTCGATAGCCCGGCCTTCGATAACATGACTGCTCTCTTTGCCCCGCCCCCGTGAGTTCACCACCCTCCGGGCAAACCGGTATTTCCAGAAAACTTCCAGGTGAGAGGTCTCGGTCATGCCGGCAATGCTGTCCATCTTCTTCAGGATACGCGTCGCCTGTTTAAATGCGCTGTCTAATGCTGTCGTAGCATTCTTTCGGTTGATGATCCCCGTGCGTGGCAGCGGGATAAGTTCCCCGAAAGCATTGTTTGCTGCCTTTTGCTCATCCAGCATCACTTGGGTCACACCGTAATCCGCGAATTCCTCCGGCAGTTCCGATGCCCGATTATTCACGATACTGCATACCGCCTGCAACGGATGATCCGATAGCTTACGCAACACAGAAGGACAGTAATTGATCTCCGCCTTCAGTTCAAACAGATCGTTTACTTCCGCATAGGCCCTCACCCGCCGGATGATCTCCGATGTCAGCGCAGCCAGCTTTGCTTTTTGCTCCTGTTTGCTTATGGCTTTTCCCCTGTAATCCACTTCCTGCTCCTCGAGGAGCTTCAAGATCGAATCGAGGGTCTCTTTGAACCCGGTAAACAACCCCGTAAACATGGGTAGTTGTCCTAATACCGGCAGAAGATTGGTACAGCATTCCTGCATCATAAGGAACATCGACAGCCGGTTTCTCTGTTTCGTAGTCATAATGCTTTTTCGTTTTGATCAACTGTTAGTCTGATCCGGTTATTAACAATTTTCCATGATACGTAATTTAACCTCAGCAAGTTGCAACGATTAACCAGAAATAAGTTCAGCAATAGCTAAGGGAAGACAGGATACGAATCGTAAATCCGGTATCCCGGATGCAGGACGGAGAGGTAACATACATGGATGGATCATCCCGGGTTCAGTCACGAACGATTTCAGTGTCGGAAGATGCAATCCCGGACCGGTCAGTCTTGTCCGTACGCAGGCCAGATCGCTGCCCGCCCCGGTCGGATTAAAGCCGGACCAGGTCAGTCAAATCCCCGGCTAAGCCGGACAGTCGCGCATCGAAGTCAGGCTTTTCCGTAATCAGGTCAGACAAATCCGCAATAAAGCAGGATCGTTCCGCAGGTATGCCACTTCACTTCCCGCCGTTTTCTGCATCCGACACCCCAAAAGCCAACAGCCAACAGCCAAAAGCCAATGGCTAACAGCCAATAGCTAACAGCTAACGGCCAACAGCCAAAAGCAGTCTTTCTTCACCGCATCCGCATCTCCTTCTTCACCTCCAGCTTTTCTGCTTTCGGACTGATATACGGAATGCCGAGGCTCATGCCGCGCAGAATAAAAAGAAGCCCAAGGATGACAATGAAAACCGGGATAATTTTATTTACTCGTTTCTTCAGTCCCAGGCTGATCATGTTCCCTGCCACAGAGATGCCCAGCAGCATCGGAGAGGTTCCCAGTCCGAAAACCATCATGAATGCCACGCCCATCCGGACATCGTTGGTGTTGATGGCTCCGGCGATGGCCACATAAACCAGTCCGCAGGGCAATAAACCATTCAAAAGCCCGATCAGGAACAGCGACCGCATCGAATGTTCCCTGAACAGCTTCCTGAAGCTTCCGGTAAGGCGGGCGCCGTATCCCGTGAACAAACTGTCGATCTTTATTTTCTGGCGAAAGAGTACCGGAAAGAGAACCGAAATGATCATGACAACCCCAATGGTAATCGAAGCCCACTGCTGCAGTCCTGCTAATTTTATGCCTCTGCCAAGAAGGCCGAACAATGCGCCGAGAACACCGTAAGTCAAAATCCGGCCGAAATTATAAAGCAAGCCGCCGTTGATCTTCTTCAGCCAGTTTTCCTGCGATAACGGAAGTGCAATGGCGATGGGACCGCACATTCCTGCACAGTGCAGGCTGCCGATCAATCCGATGGTAAGGGCTGTTAGTAAGTACATAACGATAAAATTCCAATAGTTAAAACTCCAAAACCCAATGGTTAACCTTTTTTTGAATGACTGAATTGACTACAATGACTTGATTGACTAAAATTAATTGAAAATAATTTCATCATTTAAGAGACTATTTAAAAATGATTAAACTATTGTTTTTTAATGCCACAAAGACTCGAAATCACAAAGTTTCACCAGGGGATTTATTCATTTTCAACTCTTTGTGTTTTCTTTGCGTCTTAGCGATTTAGTGGCAAAATTGATACTGTCAAATTTTTTATTGAATTTTAAACAGTCTCAAAGCATTCAATCATTCACGCATTCAATCATTCTCGCATTTAATCATTGAACAAAGAGCGCTGCCTCCTGATAATAGTTTTTACCCGAATACGTGTATTCAATTTTAACCGTATATTTTCCTTTAAGCAGGTTCTTTACAGGAAAAACCTGCTGCCTGCTGCTATCGGGTTCCACCGGAATGGTAATATCCTTAGCCGCTTCCGAAGGCCGGTAAAAAACAATGTTTCCCTTCAGGCTATCAGAAAGGAAAAACGGCTGAAATGTAAAACGAATAAAATCGCCGTCATTCTCAACCCTGATCTGTTCATCCAGTAATCCGGCATTTCTGGTTTCATCAATCCTGTTCTGGTATTCCAGGGCTTTGGGATAATAATCCCGTTCGACCAGGTCATTTGATTCACGCATCATCAGGTAAAAAAATCCAATAAGAAATACCATGAACATCCCCGTAGCAATGAACAATTTCGTTCCCCAGTTCCAATGAATCTTCACGATCTGATATAATTAAACGCTTGATTATCTTTCAAATAATTCTTTGTGATTTTTTGTGATTTTTGTCTTTGTTGCAATTATAGTTCCCGCCACCAGGACTCAAAGACTCTAAGATACACAAAGTAAACCAATAGCATAACACGTTAAAATACGCTTTTCTTTATACTCAAAATGAGCCTATTTATTATCGAGTGCATTGGGTCCAACAAACGATGCCTCGTAAGTCCGGATCAATTTACCGGAAGAATAAATACCAAATTTAACTTTTGTATTGGAAGATTTCAGTTCCGATTTCTTAATAATGGCAAGAAATGAACCTTTCCCGATCTCCCCTTTTTCTGCAACAATAGGATCACCCATCATTCTGATTTCGCCGGGAGGATCGAGCAATTTAACTTCCACGGTTTGGCTTTGCCGTGTTTTATTCACGACCTCTACCTGATAAATGTTGCTGTAGCTGTCATTTCCGTATTCCTGGAACAGTGTTCCCCGCTGCCTTAAAATAGTAGTTTCGAAATCGGTTCGCATCATAAAGGATGTCCCGACAATGATCAGCAGAATCGTTAAAACTACGGAATATGCAATCGACCGGGGATTAAAGATCGACTTATTGCCTTCGGAAATGCCTTTCTCCGAATCGTATCTTATCAGGCCCTTTGGTTTGTTGATCCTTGTCATAACCGCATCACAGGCGTCGATGCAGGCCGTGCAGTTTATGCATTCAAGCTGGGTGCCGTTGCGGATATCAATATTTGTAGGACATACCTGCAGGCAGCTGCTGCAATCGATGCAATCACCATTACCTGATGCTTCCCTGTTTTCGAGCGGATGGTATTTTCCGCGCGGTTCACCCCGTTTGTAATCATAGGCAACCACAATGGATTTATTATCCAGCAAAACGCCTTGCAGCCTTCCATACGGACAGGCAATCGTACAAACCTGTTCCCTGAAAAATGCAAAAATGAAATAAAACGCGCCCGAAAATAATACCACAGCCATAAAACTTCCCAAATGTGCTGCAGGCCCGTTCAAAATATAAAGTTTCTGTTTATCAACACCAATCAGGTAAGCAAGAAATACATTGGCGATGAGAAAAGCGATCCCATAGAATAATAAATGCTTCAGCGTTTTCTTTGAAATCTTTTCGACGTTCCAGGGTTGACGGTTCAGTTTTTTCTGCTTGTTGTAATCGCCTTCGATCAGGTATTCGATCTGCCGGAAAACAAATTCCATGAAAATAGTTTGCGGGCAAACCCATCCGCAAAATATCCTGCCGAATATTACGGTAAAAAGAATAATGAATACAACCAGAGATATCAGCGAAAGTACAACAAGATAAAAGTCCTGCGGCCAGAAGATGACGCCGAAAAGGATGAATTTGCGTTCAAGAATATTGAGCAGCATAAACTGATCACCCCTGTATTTTATAAACGGGGCAACCACAAGAAAAGCAAGAAGAAAATAAGCCACAAGGTTCCGGTAGTTGTATAATCTGCCTTTCGGTCGTTTGGGATAGACCCACACACGCTTGCCTTCTTCGCTAACGGTGGTCAGCTTGTCGCGGAAACTTCCTTCTTTTTTTGATCCTTCTTCCATCAGATTAACTGCAATAGATTTTTACTAATAAGGCCATTTCATCTCTTCACCTTGCGGAGCCTTCGGATTTGGCGGATTCGAGCCATGAATATCCTTAATAATATAGCTCAGAACCTCCAGACGCTGTGTTGGCGACAGCTGGTCTTTATAGGAAATCATCCCTTTATCAAGTACACCGTTTGTGACCACATTATACATATCTTCAATGGTATTCCCATGGATCCAGTAATCGTCAGCAAAACTTGGCCCTACAAGTCCGCCTCCATCGGCTCTGTGACATACAAAGCAGATTTTATCAAAAATCGCCTTGCCATTTTGAATCGAAGCCGGATCAGTAAGCACTTCAATTTTAAATTCAGAAGCAGGTGCCTGCTGCGGAGCAAGGCTTGCAGCTTCAGCCATCGCTTTTTCATATTCCTTTTTCTGGATCAAATCGTCAGACTTCAGAACAAACAATCGCACAAGGTAAATAATGCCGATTGCGATGGTTATATAAAACAACCATTTCCACCAGGGTGGCAGATCATTGTCAAGTTCCTGAATGCCATCGTACGAATGATCTTTGATCAGCCGGTCGTTGGTCAGTGTATCGATTTCATAATCCTGGTCATTCTTTTTATTTGTATTTTTTTCTTCCGTTGTGCTCATAATCTGATTTGTTTAGAGGTAATTATAATTCGTCGGAATCGTTGTTGTCCAATGGATACTTTTTATATTCTTCCACCTTTTCTTTTTTCATCCGAAGTACATTTATTACGAGAAGAATAAATAATACGATGAAGAAAATGGTTAGAATCACCGACAGTTCATTGAGCCAGCCGACATTTTCAAGTAACCGTGCAACGATTTTCGACATAACTGATTAATAGCTGGCTGTTCCTTTTGAAATATCTGTTCCCAATCGCTGAAGATAGGCGATCAATGCGATGATCTCTTTTTGATCCTCCACCTGAATGCCTGAATTCCTCAACCCTGTAGCAATCTGATTTGCCTGAATTTTCAGGTCCTCGATAGCCTTCTGGTCGTATCCTTCGGGATAAGGAACGCCTAACGATTGCATAACCCTTATTTTTTTCGGTGTGGATGCGATATCCAGATCCTGCGAAGCAAGCCAGGGATAAGGAGGCATAATGGATTGGATGTTGGTTTTCTGAGGATCAACAAGGTGCTCATAATGCCATGAATCAGGTTTATAAAGTTTGCCGGTTTTCACTCCTTCTCTTGCCAGATCCGGTCCGGTTCGCCGCGAACCCCATTGAAACGGGTGATCATAAACAAATTCACCCGCTTTTGAATATTCGCCATACCGCTCTACTTCCGAACGGAAAGGCCTGATCATTTGTGAATGACAATTGTAGCAACCTTCTCTTAAATACAAATCACGGCCTTGCAATTCAAGGGGTGTATAGGGCTGAACACTTGCTATCGTGGGAATATTTGATTTGATAAGGAACATGGGGAGAAATTCAACGATCCCTCCTATCAATATAGCAACCAATGCGAGAATGGTAAATAGTACCGGTTTTCCTTCCAGTCTGCGGTGCCAGCTTTCCTGTACAGGTTTGTGTTCAAGCGCCGGTGCTTCATCATTTTCAAAAGCGACAAATTTCCCTGACCTCGCCGTCTTTATCAGGTTATAAACCATCAGCAAGCCACCGGTAAGGTAAAGAACGCCTCCCATGGCCCGCAGCATATGCATGGGCCTGATCTGAAGATATGTATCCAGAAAATTCGGGTATTTAAGGTAACCTTCAGCTGTAAATTCTTTCCACATCAGCGCCTGGGTAAATCCTGCAAAATAAAGTGGGATCGCAAAGAATAACATACCGAGGGTAGCCAGCCAGAAATGCGTATTGGCAAGAGCCCTTGAATAGAGCTTCACATTATAAAAACGAGGAAATAGCCAATAAAGCATCCCGAATGTCAGCATTCCGTTCCAGCCAAGTGTACCGATATGAACATGGGCGATCGTCCAGTCGGTAAAATGACTGATTGCATTCACGTTTTTCAATGCTAACATAGGGCCTTCAAAAGTTGCCATTCCATAAGCAGTGATGCCCACGACAAACATTTTTAAAACAGGATCCTGCCTCACTTTATCCCATGCTCCTCTAAGTGTTAGCAACCCATTGATCATTCCTCCCCAGGATGGTGCAATCAGCATAATTGAAAACACAACACCCAATGCCTGAACCCAGTCGGGAGTTGATGAATAAAGCAGATGGTGCGGTCCTGCCCAGATATAAATAAAAATTAGCGCCCAAAAATGTATGATGGAAAGTTTATAGGAATAGATAGGGCGGTTGGCAGCTTTGGGAACGAAGTAATACATAATCCCCAGAACTGGTGTGGTAAGAAAGAATGCAACTGCGTTGTGTCCGTACCACCACTGAACCAATGCATCCTGAACTCCGGCGTAAATCGGATAACTTTTTAACAACGAAACAGGTAATTCCAATGAATTAACAATGTGTAAAACGGCTACGGTAACAAACGTGGCAATATAAAACCAAATCGCCACATAAATGTGCTTCGTCCTCCGTGTTAACATTGTTCCGATCAAATTCCATCCAAACACAACCCAAACGATTGCGATAAGGATATCAATCGGCCATTCGAGTTCTGCATACTCTTTTCCTGTCGTAAAACCTGTGACAAGCGTTAATGCAGCAAGCACGATAATTAATTGCCATCCCCAGAAATGAATTTTCCCCAGTAGTTTACTGAACATGGGTGTTTTTAAAAGCCTGGGGGTTGAATAATAAATTCCCGTGAAAATAGCATTGCCGACAAAGGCAAATATGGCGGCATTGGTGTGAAGCGGCCGGATCCGGCCAAAGCTAAGATATTGAAGATTCATACTTATTGCCGGAGAAATAATTGCGGTAGCAGCAATCAAACCAACCAAAAATGCAACAATGCCCCAAACAATAGTAGCAAGTGCGAAATTTTTCGCAATCCGGTTGTCATAGGTAAATTTCTCAAGTGCCATACATTCAATTTTTATTTATACTGGTTTTCCTTCGCTTATTTCTTTGTTTTTTTTGACTTCTTGTTATTTCAGGATCTTTGACCTTGACTTCAGGATTATCTGCTTTATAATTATCAAAAAGCATTCTGACGGAGGGCGTATAATCATCGTCGTATTGTCCAGATCGTACAGCCCAGATAAAGGCAATCAGAAACCCACCTGCTACGATAATTCCAATTCCAATCAGAAAAAAGATAACCGACATGATTACTATTCAGGTATTTCGATACAAAAATAATCGAATTGAATAATTTAACAAATTTTTAACAAATGTAGTTATTAACAAAATAGTGTAATCCAGGCTGAGTGTGTTTTTGTCAAAAATTCAATCACTTCATCACAACAAAAGCTGGGTTCAGGATGATTGATTGTTAAAAAGCCAGTTTTTTACGGGCAAGATAAGACACAGCCAACGTAGCAAAAACAACCACCGAAACCGAACTGGCCGGCATTAAGATAGCAGCAACAACCGGCTTCAGGAGTCCCTGAACGGCAAACGAGATTCCAACAATATTGTAAATAAATGAAATAATAAAGCTGACTTTTACAATGTTCATGCTTGTCCGGGTAAAGGACAAAAATTGATCCAGATATTGAAATTTATCCGATTCAAGAATGGCATCGCAGGAAGGGGAAAAGTTAAAAACATCATCAGCGATCGTGATGCCGACATCGCTTTCTTTCAGTGCGCCTGCATCATTCAGTCCATCCCCAATCATCAAAACCGAATGTCCCGGGTTTTTCAGATTTTTTACATAGTTTAATTTCTCGACAGGTGATTGATTGAAATGCAACCGATCGTCATTTCCAAACAACGGAAGGAGGTTTATCTTTTCCGATTCATTGTCGCCGGTAAGTAAATGAAGACTGTACTTTTTCAAAAGTGCAGCCACAAGATCCTTCAAACCCTTCCGGTAACTGTTTCCGAACTGAAAATACCCGATTACCCTGTCCTTCATAAAGACGTAAACCCGTGTTTTCAAACCCGTTTCATCTTCATTTTTACCACGAATAAATGCCTGGGACCCGATATTAATTTTTACTCCTTTAATTTCACCTGTGATCCCCATAGAAGGAATTTCCCTGTAAGCATTGACATCGTATAATTTGTTCCCTTCGAGATACTGAAACAATGACACACTCAGCGGATGTGTTGAATTCCTCACAAGCGATTTGATCATCACTATTTTTTCTGCATCCAGGTCTTCACCAAAAAATTCAATTTTCAATGATTTGTTGTAGGTAATGGTTCCGGTTTTATCAAATACAATCGATTTCACTTTTGTCAGTTTTTCGATTACATCTGTATTCTTGAGATAAAAGCCCCTTCGCCCAAATTGCCTGATCGTACTTCCGAAAGTGAATGGGACAGTGAGGGCAAGTGCGCAGGGACAGGCGACTATTAAAACAGAGGTAAAAGCAAATACGGCCAGTGAAGAATTGGTAAACAACCAGAATATTCCAGCTGCAGCAGCAATGACCAGAATGACCACTGTAAAATACTGGCTGATCCGATTGATCATTGTATTTATATGTGATTCCATCTTTTCTTCCTGTTTTTCCTGGTTCCAGAGTTGAGTAAGGTAACTCTGCTCCACACTTTTTGTGATTTCGAGCTCAATTGAACTACCAACCTGCCTGCCTCCGGCAAAAACGTGTTCGCCGGCATTTTTATGAACCGTCATGGATTCACCGCTGACAAAACTGTAATCAATATTTCCTGCACCTTTCGTAATCCTTGCATCTGCAGGTATCAGTTCATAATTCCGAACCAAAATGGTATCACCGGGTTTGATATCTTTCAGCTGAATCATTATTTCCTGATCCTTTTCTATTTTCGTGACAGCGACAGGGAAATAAGATTTATAATCTCTTTCAAATGATAATGCCTGGTACGTTTTTCCCTGGTACCATTTTCCAATCAGTAAAAAGAAAACCAGTCCCGTTAGCGAATCCAGGTAACCGATTCCAAAGCCGTTGATAATATCATAACCACTCTGAACAAAAAGCGTAAAAATACCAAGTGCGATGGGCAGGTCGATGCTGATGACTTTGTGCCTCATGCTTTTATAAGCTGAAAGGAAGTAATCGTTGCTGCAATATACCACAACCGGGATCGACAAAATCAAGCTCAGCCATCCGAAAAAATGCCTGAAATTGTCCTCCAGCAAATCGCCTCCCGGAAGATAAGACGGGAAATTATACATCATTACATTCATCAACACAAAACCGCTTATCCCGATTTTTAGCAGCAGCTGTTTATTGCTTTTAATTCCGGGATTTTTTTTGGCCTTATCGATGGTAATCTCAGGGATATAGTGAATGGATGAGAGCAATTCGACCAGCTGGCGAAGTGTAATTTCGGCATCTTTAAAAATCACGCTGACCTCCTTTTTGGGGAAATTTACCGCTGAACTTGCCACTCCCGGGTGAAGTCTTTGCAGGTTTTCAAGAAGCCAGATACACGAAGCACAATGAATGGAAGGAATAAAAAGGCTTACTTTGCTTATTCCGCCATCTGAAAAGTCAAGTAAATCTTTTTGGATATCTTCCAGGTCAAGAAAGGCAAATTTATTATCTGCAGATGAAGTTTCCACCCTGATCCCTGGCATTTTCCGAATCTCATAATATTGGTTGAGTTCTTTTTCATTCAAAATCTGGTAAACCGTTTTACATCCGTGGCAGCAAAACGGCTTTTCGTCCCACATCACCGGGAAACTACCGCAATCTTCTCCACAATGAATACATGCCAGACCCATGGTATTTTTTTTCAAAAGTAAAAAGTTTTGACTGATTTCGTTTGATCATTTTAATGAGAGAAGAGCAAGGCGCAGCCAGAAGATTTACAAAATCATGCTGAGTGCAGGCAGCCAGAAAACCAGTTCAGGGAAAATACGGTATCTGTCATATTTTATAAAAAAATCGGGGAATCCGAATAGAAGAGCCAATGACGCTGCCATCAGTAAATAAATTAAACTGGCACCCAATATCCACGGTCCGGCTTCTTTTAAACCATTAGGGAATGAAAAATACAGGATAAGGATTACAACGAGGAAAGGAATTACAATAAATCCTGTTATTCTTTGACCAAACCGTTTTAAACGGCTTATCTGGTTGGAGCTGTGCACTGAATCTTCATCGTATAAAGTCAAAAGCAAGGTATCGAGAAAGGCAAGCATGAAAAACACACCAACAGCTATCCATTGGCTTTCGGATATCCGGTAATTTATCAGTGCCATGGGCCCACCCCAAATACCCAGCGTATAGATGAGTGCGATCAATAATTTTTTCGTTTTATAAAATCCAGTTTGCTTGCCTGAAAAATAAACAAATAACAAATAAAGAAACGTGAAGAACCCCATCCCGAATCCAAAATACAGGATTTGTTTTTCGAGGAAAAACAAGACCAATAATAGAATTATTATAGCCAATGAAAAGATAACAAGAATAATGTTTTTTGCATAATGATGCTGAAAGGAATATCTTGAAAAAGGCCCAAAAATCTTTTGTTTATAGGCATCGATTTGACGATCGATCGCATAAATAATCCAGACTGAAACAGGCAGGATAATCCACCAGGCCGGGCCGGGATATGAATTCAGGAGCTTTGTTACCAGCATTTCACAGGCTACCGACCCGATGACCACGTCGATACTGAGGTAACTTAATTTCTGAAAAATACTTGTTTTCTGCAGACCAATATTTATTTTTGGATCAATATTCGTTTTTATTACTTTTACGTTGCTTAAATTTGAATAAATGCTATCAAAGCACAAAATCGTTAAAGAAACTGTAAAATTGGGTAAGTAATCATACCTTTTCTGCGAAGTTAACAAATAAACTAAAGATAGATGAGCAAGGTTCATTCATACATTCAAATATCGTTGGTTCTGGCAATAACCCTTGTTTCGTGCAATCAGACTAATAATAAAAAATTGCCAACAGTTGAGAATTCGGTCAACTGGCAATATTTCGGGTTAAGACCCCCCGATAATATTCCCCAGGTATTTTCGCCTGATATCATTTCAACAGCCAGGAATGAACGGGATTTTAGCATTTCACCCGATGGGAGTATTATGTTTTACACGCTGGTATTGCCAGCCAATAATCTGAGTGCAATTCTGGATTTGCATTTTGACGGATATTTTTGGACAAAACCTGAAGTGGCAAAATTTTCGGGAGTTTATAGCGACCTTGAACCGGCATATGCACCTAATGGGAAAAAAATCTATTTTGTGTCGAAACGACCAACGGCATCAGAACCTGACAAAAAAGATTACGACATCTGGTATATTGAGCGATCGGAGAAAGGCTGGACGGATCCCAAAAATCCAGGAGTACCTATAAATACTGACAGTGACGAATACTATCCCTCTGTATCCTCAAAAGGATCATTGTATTTTACAGCTTCTTACACAGATTCATATGGGCTGGATGATATTTATTATTGCGAATTCAAAGATGGTAATTACCTGCCTCCTGTGAATCTTGGCGATTCGGTCAATTCGAATCACTATGATTTCAATGCATTTATTGCACCCGACGAAAGCTACCTTTTATTCTCTTCACTCGGACGGGAAGATGATACAGGAGGAGGTGATTTGTACATTTCATACAAAAAAGCTGATGGTTCATGGACAAAAGCACATAATTTAGGCAAAAGAATCAATTCTGACCGCTTAGATTATTGTCCGTTCGTTACCCATGACGGGAATTTTCTTTTTTTTACAAGCCAACGGGAAAACAACGCTTTTAAAATCAGAAACCAGAAACAATTGAATGTCCTCTTGCAGCTTGCTGATGGAATTGATAACGGATTGGGGAATATTTACTGGGTGGCCTTCGATAAAGATGCCTGGCGAAAGTAAATCTGAAATATGATTCTTTGGCAGAATTTAAAAGTAGTTGAATTGTATAATTGCAATTAAAGGTATTACTGACTCAAAAACCAATGAAATTTTTCAAACCGTATATCCTTCTTTTATTTTTTCTGCTTTTTTATACTTCGAAAAGTTTTGCTCAGCAGGATACCACCCTTTTAATCCAGGATTCATTATCCAGGATCATGGATATGAATTTTGAATTATTAACCGCAGCAAGCCAGGGAGACACAAATGAAGTTAAGAAATTGATAACTAAAGGTGCCGATGTAAATTACAAATCTCCTTACGATGAGGTTACACCATTGATGTATGCAGCACAAAACGGGCATCTGGAAGTGGTCAGAATACTTCTACATCATGGTGCAGATTGCAAGGCGTTGCCTTATAATCATGTAAGTGCTTTGCTGGCCGCTTGCATTGCCGGTTATGTATTTGTAGCCGATACACTGATTCAGAACGGGGCGGATGTAAATACCCACAATTTCGATGGGCTGACACCACTTATGTATGCTGCTGCCAATAACGATTCACTTTTGGCGGATATGCTTATTTTTTACAATGCAGACCTGAACAGCAAAGACAATCAGGGAAACACGGCATTGCATATCAGTGCGTATTATGGCTCTTTAAGCGTTTCGGAATTACTTATTAAAAAAAAGGCGGAAATCAATGAACCAGATATTCTTGGGTTCACTCCGCTCATGATCGCTGCCCAAAGAGGGTTTATTTCTCTGGTTTATTTGTATCTGCAAAACGGGGCTTTGATAGATACCGTCGATAATAATAACCTGAATGCCTTATCCCTGGCTATTATCGAACGTCACCTTGAAACCGCTGAACTCCTTATTCGAAGCGGCGCTGATCCAAATCATGCAATTTCAAAAACAAGAAATCAATTTACGCTTGCAAAAGAGTTTGCTAATAAAGATATGCAGCAGTTGCTTCTTCAAAACGGCGCCCGAATTTACACCAAACCGAACATCGAAAAAATGAGTATTGGTTTGGATATAAACGTTAATGCTGATGATTTTATGACAGGCGGGAATATATCCCTGTGGGAATCAACTTACGGCATATGAAGTAGAAGCAGGTTATATAACCCGGCCCTGGTCGAGAAGCTCACTTTATCCTATTAACCCTGTAACTTCTTATCAGTTTTGGGAGACCAGGTCGGTGTTTCATGTAGGCGCTGATAAATTATTCAGACTTTTCAGGAAAACTGTTCTAAGCTATGGCGGCTTATTTGCAGGATTTAATTTTGGATATTCATACGGCAATTTCCGAGGCTCAGAGAAAAAACCGGAGAATGTTTTTTTACTGGTTCCAAAAGCAGGTTTTTATTGGAATTTTCGATTTGTTAATCTGAAAATTAATTATGAATACATGGATCTAAAAAATGACAGGATATCTAACAATCGAATAAATCTTTCATTGGGGTTCAATATACCTTTTAAAAATGATAAAATCGTATTAAAAAATGAACCCTCTTTGTAAAAATTATAATTTTCAAAACGGTTATCAGATTAAAGACTTGTACTTATAACAAAAATGAAATGGTAATCAAATTAATTCAGACGTTAAAAAAATTCGGAAATCCGTTCGTTGTGGGTTTATTCGTGATGCTCATTGCACTATCAGGTTGTGAAAGGAAAGAACCACTAAATTCAGGGACATTCGATTGTTCGACCTGCTATCAGAATAAGCCGGATTATGGCCCGCTACAGATCAAGGTCACCATTAACGCGCAAAATCCATCGGTACCCCTTGTTGTTTATGCTGGTAATATCGAGGACAATGATACAATATACATTGATACGACGTATTCATCCGATTATTCGGTAGATGTTCCTGTGGACAGATATTATTCTGTAATGGCCGAATATAAAGATAACAACAAAATCATTTTAGCTGTGGATGGCGATAAACTAAAGACTGACAAAAACACCAAGGATTGTGATCAGGAATGTTACTATTACAAAGGTGGTTATATCGATGTCCGGCTTCGGAAATAGGAAATTTGATGCTCTTATAATTTCTTCTTCTAAAACGGAAATTCTATTTTGTAAATTGAATTTTTCAAACTTTTTTAGCTACTTTCCCTGTCGCTGAAGTATTTCATAAACTGAACCCTTTCGTAAACGGATGGATTTATAGCGTTTTGCTGACTCAGCTTTCCCCTGAAATCACTAATCTTTTCAAATTCGTGATGGATCATCCATTTTTTCAAGTCTTTCAGCATATTCTGAATTTTTTCAGGCCCGTGCTGATAAATGGCTGAAACAACCTGCACAGCGGTAGCTCCGGCTAATAATTGTTTGATCATGGCATTTCCATCATGAACGCCGGTGGAAGCAGCCAGATCGCATTGCACCCGGTTGGCCATAATGGCTATCCAGCGCAGGGAAATGGGTAGTTCTTCCGGATGGCTCAGGACATTACCGGCTGTAATCTCCATTTTTTCGACGTTGATATCAGGACTGTAAAACCGGTTAAATAAAACAATTCCCTTCACCCCGGTAGCTGATAATTTTTGGATCACCAGGGCGAGATTGGAAAAGTAAAAGCTGATTTTGAGGGCAATGGGTATCTTTATTTTTTCTTTTAATTTTTCAACAATATCAAAATAGATTTTCTCCTGTTCTTCAGGAGTTTTATCCAAGCTAGATGGAAGCATAAACAAATTGACTTCAAGCGCATCTGCACCTGCTTCTTCAATGGCTTTTGCAAAATAGGTCCATTCATGCCTGCTTACGCAATTCACACTGGCAATAATTGGAATTTCAGTTGTTTTTTTTGCATCCTGAATAAGCTGAACATAATTATTTATGTTGTCTCCCTTAATTTTATAATCCAAATAATCGAGGAATTCATCCTTATACCGTTTTGCCGACTCATCTTTAATAGCCTGCTCATATTCGTGTGTGATCTCCTCTTCGAAAATGGATTTAATTACAACGGCTCCTGCTCCATTATTTTCAAGGGTCTTGATTTTCATAGCCGTATCCGTCAATCCCGAACTGCCAATGATGATCGGATTCCGTAAGGTGAGTCCCAGATAATTTGTTGTTAAATCTACCATAGCGGTTAATTTTTATGATGATAATAAATGTAAAAATAATTAAGGAAAAGGTTTTACCCTACTATTTTCTTATACCAACCAAGTGTTTATTTTTTAATTTTTTATTTTTGATCGTCACATGAAATTATCCTGAAATAAATAGTTCAATGGTTGAGAAAAAATCCTGTCATACCTATTTCATAAATTCTTCAACCAGGTTTTCCACACCAATTCCTTCAGCTTCCGCCTTATAATTCCGGATAATCCGATGACGAAGAACGGTTGCCGCAACCGCTTTCACATTTTCAATATCCGGCGAAAATTTCCCCTGTATCGCCGCATGGCATTTTGCCCCGATGATCAGGTATTGTGATGCCCTGGGACCCGCACCCCAGGTAAGATAATCATTGGCCCAGGGATGCGCGCCATTTACACCCGGACGGGTTTTGGAAACCAGGTTCACGGCAAAATTAAAAACGTTGTCAGTTACCGGAATCCTGCGGATCAGGTTTTGAAAATAAATTATTTCGTCAGTTTGCAAAATTACCTGCGGCTCAGGATTATTTTCGCTGGTTGTGCTTTTTACTACATCTATTTCCTCATCAAATGAGGGGTAATCCAGTAAAATATTAAACATAAACCGGTCTAACTGGGCTTCGGGTAAAGGATATGTTCCTTCCTGCTCGATCGGGTTCTGAGTAGCAAGTACAAAGAAGGGTTCCTCCAAAAGATACCGCTGACCCGCCACTGTCACTGCTTTTTCCTGCATGGCTTCAAGAAGAGCGGATTGTGTTTTTGGAGGTGTACGGTTAATCTCATCAGCCAAAATAATATTGGCAAAGACAGGTCCTTTAATAAACCGGAAATGTCTGGATTCATCCAGTATTTCCGTACCAACAATATCAGATGGCATCAGGTCGGGTGTAAACTGAATACGGCTGTATTTCAGTCCGAGTACTTTTGAAATGGTATTAACGAGCAGTGTTTTCGCCAATCCGGGAACACCCACCAGCAAACCATGGCCTTTACTGAAAATAGCAATCAGTACATCCTGCACAACCCTGTCCTGCCCAACAATTACTTTAGCAATTTCAGACCGGAGTTCGCTATATTTTTCAACAAAAGCTTTTACTGCTTCTACATCAGATTTATACATAAGTCCACTATTTTTAATTCATTGATTGGTTGCGCTGACCGCCTTCGTTTTTACCGATCAGCCGGTCACACGGTTAAACCCGGTAATCATTTACATGGGTTTTATTCCCCAGGAATTTTCCAGTTCACAATCTTTATATTTATCATTAATCTTAATATACACCTGGGCAGATTTTTCTTTGATCCAATCAGATGTTACCTTCGTTTTTTTGTTCGCCAGGGCTTCTTCCTGGATTTTATCATAATCCTGCTTTAAATTTTCCTTATGTGGTTCGGTTCGCTTTTTCAGGTAAAGAATGCGGTAAGCATCCTTCCCTTCATCGGTCTGAAACTGAACCGGTGTTGAAATTTCCCCGACACCTAATTTATCAATCACAAAAAAGACTTTCGGGTCAAGCTGATCGGCATCGAAAAAGGAAGTTCCTGTCATTGGGTTTCTCAGCAATCCCCCATTATTTTTTCCCGGATCGTCAGAAAATTTCACGACAGCTTCTTCAAATGTAAATTTTTTATCTTGAATCAGTTCGGAAATGCTATCGAGTTGTTTTTTTGCAATCGCCAGATCTTTTGGAGAGACTTTTGGCCGGAGCAGGATATGCCTGACATTGACGTATTCACCACGACGTTCGATCAGCTGAAGGATATGAAACCCTGCTTCCGTTTGAACAATATCCGATACATCGCCGGGGTTTTTCAGGCTGAATGCTGTCGCTTCAAAGTCCGGGTACATCTCACCTCTGCTGAATAATCCGAGCTCGCCACCGTTTTTTGCTGATCCCGGATCTTCAGAATACAAAATAGCGAGTGTTGCAAAGCTTTCACCATTTAAAACCCTGTATCTCAATTCCTGTAACTTATTTTTGACCCGTTCAATTTCCTCCTTGTCAATGGGCGGAAGTTTTACGATCTGAGCCATTTCAACCTGCGAATTAATATAAGGTATACTGTCATCCGGAATATCCCTGAAATAAGATTTAACTTCTGAGGGCGTAATGTGCACATCTTTGGTAATGGTTCTTTCAACTTCCTGAACAAGCAACATTTCTTTCACCTGGTCCCTGAGTTCTTCCTTAAATTCGACGATAGATTTTTTATAAAATTCTTCAAATTTTTCGGGTGATCCCAACATATTCACATAGTATCGCAACCGCCGGTCCATTTCTGCATCAACTTCGGAGTCTGTAACTTTAACACTGTCAAGTTCAGCCTGGTTAAGTAATAATTTCTGATACAACATGTTTTCGAAAAGCATGCATTTCAGTTTATCCTCATTTCCCGAATAGTTTTGTTGCATCTTATACTGCAAATATTGAGCTTCAATATCGGATTGAAGAATAATTTCTCCACCAACAACAGCCACAATCTGATCAATATCTTTACCCTGTTCATCCTGCGAAAAACTCAAAACCGGGCTGAGCAGAAGAATATATAAAATTGGAAGTACAAAAATTTTTGTTGGCATCTTTTTATTAAAAGGCATTTTTACGATTCGTTAAATGGTAAAATCCGGCAATGATTACAGTGTATAGTAACAACGTAACAGGCTGATTATTATCCGGTCATTAAAAAATTTCAAAATCATTATTCTTTAGTGCAGTTTGGAAAACCTCTTCCCTCATTTTACTTATAATTTCCAACTTCCGTTTATTCAGAATGATCTGCACGATATTATCTTTTTCAAAACTTAACGGTGAAACCCCTTCCTTAATTTTAAAATCAGAAAAATTGAGGAAATAAATATAGGGATCCTCGGTCACTTCAATTTGACGGTGATTTTGTAAATATGCTTCTTCGTTATAGGTTTTAATTGGCACAAATTTCAGCACATCATCAAACAATATCCATGTTTCGTCATCAAGATAATAAAAATCGGAGTAATTTTCGATGTATTTATTGAGTGAGTCCCTGTATTCAGGCCTTTCAGAATAAAAAAACTTTTTTATCCTGGCAAGGTGAGGGTCGTTTTCATTAAATCGCGCATAATACGCTTTCACGATATTATCCTTTAGTTGAAAATTACCTATGTTTTCATTGTAATAGGATTCTATTTCGCTTTCCGAAACAACCGTATCAAGATTTTGATTTACCAGTTTGGATTCGTATTGATAAACTATGAGTGAATTCCGGTATTCGTTGAGTTGCTTGTCGAAATTCATATCTTCGGGCCTGAGATTGCGTTTTGCCTTGTAAAGAAAGAGATTCCTCGAAACCCAGTTATTGACGTAATTCTGAACCAACGAAATGCTATCCCTGGGATCGGTGCCCGGAGGTATTATGCCCTTGAGTTCAGAGGCATACAGGTATTCTTTATAAACCCTTGCCAGCACTTCATCCGATCTCCTGTTTGGGTTTATAAAACATGAGGTTAAGAGAATCAATGCCGGCAACAGGATTTTTTTCAACGCTTAATGTTATTTAGTAAGCGTCGCTAAAACATCTTCGTGAATAACAACCGGATATTTGGCTCTCAGCTGCTTTATCCATTCTTTTTCAAGATAGTCCTGGTAACCGGCTGTGATAAGTCCGCGTGCTTCATCAAAAGATTTGGGCTCAGGATCAAGCTTTTCGTGAACAATAACAAAAGACACCTTGCCATTTTTATCCACATTTTCACTCACTCCTTTTTTCCACTTAATTCCGTCAATAATTGGATTATCATCTTTAGAATATTTTTTATGTTCAACACGCACGATGTCAAGCGAATCTTTATTTATCTGTTTCATAATATCATCATCACTTGCACCATTTTTTGCGAGTTCACGGGCTTTTGCTACAAATGAAGAATCATTGAACGTAAATATGGAGGCATCCAACCGTGTATCCCACATAAAATCATTCTTGTGTCCGTTATAGTAATTTTTCAATCCTGTAGTATCTTTTGTTGCATACGACCAGATTTTTTGATTGGTAAGTTCAAACAATAAAATGCCATCCCGGTATTCTTTCATAATCGCTTTGAATTCCGGGTACATTTCCTCAAGACGGTCATCTTTGTATGATTTGCATTCTTTATCAGAAAATTCTTTAAACTTTCTGTTTACAAATTCATTGAGTGTTTCTCCGTTTCTGATATTTTGATCAGATAGAATAAAGTCAGCAAGTTGCTTTTGCGTATAGGTACTTTTACCGAGTGTAAAAATAACGCCATCCAGTTTTGCATTCTGTGGGATTTCCCATTTTTGCTTATAAAGTGCAGAATCCATTATACTATATAACTCTTTCAAACCGGATTCATTGGCTTTATATCCGAATTCCTTTTTAATTTCGCTAATGATAATGTCTTTGCTTTTCTGAGAACGGCTGTCTTTTTTCACCTTTTTGAGCAGTTCATCTTTTTCTGCTTCAAAAGATTTTATGCCGCTTTTGCTGTAAAGTTTAATAATATGCCAGCCATACGAAGTAAGCACCGGTTTCGAGAAATCTCCCGAATCCTTCATCATGCTGATGGCCTGTATGAATTCCGGCACCATGCGATTTACCGTAAATTTAGGCAACAATCCACCACGGCTGGCGGAACCTTTATCATCTGAATATTTTTTAACAAGATCTTCAAAATTTTCACCATTTTCAAGTTTAAGATAGATTGAATCAATTTTCAACTTGATATTTACTGAATCCTGATGACTTGCTTGTTCAGGCATTTGCAGAAACAGGTGGGCTGCTTCTATGGTTCCCTGAGCAGGTATCTTATCCGTAACTTTAATGAGATGATACCCAAAATCTGAGCGTACGATCTTTGATAGCTTGCCAACAGGCGTATTATACGCACCTGTTTCGAACGGGTATACCATATCAAAAACTGTAAAATAACCGAGATCGCCGCCGTTTCCGGGAATCTTTTTATTATTTCGCTGCGATTCTCTGTCGCGTGCCGATGGATCTTCAGAGACATCCTTTGCTACTTTTGCAAAACTTTCTCCTTTATCGACCCTCTTTTTGGCATCCATTATTTTTTTATAGGCTGTAAGGGTATCTTCCGGCATGGCATCCGGATTGACCTTGATAAGGATATGGCTGGCCCTTAAATCTGTTTTGAGCCGTTCATACGCTTCTTTCACAAGGTTATCAACCACATTTTCATCCACAAAATAAGGTTCGGCAAGCTGTTCGCGGTAACCCGCCAGTTCTTTTTTGTATGATGACACCGTATCGAGCCCCATAGCTTCTGCTTCTTTTACCTTTAGTTTAAAATTAATGTACAGGTCAAGATATTCTTCAATTGATTTTTTATCAAGAGTATTCTCCTGCGTATTGTTTTTCTTGTATACATACATAAACTCATCCACCGGTACATTTTCATTTGCAATGGTAACCAGGGATCTATTATCCTGAGCATATAGCGACACTGCCATAATCGACAGGAGGCTCATAATCACAATCTGTAATCTGTTCATTTTTAAAATTTTTCGGTATTTATTATCATTTTGAGGCGCAAATATAATTTATTTAATCACAATCGGGGAAGAATTAAACCCCCGACCATCGTATACCCTGCATTTTTTAGAAAATTTAACGTTTAACCGTTACCTGCTATAATTCGGAGCTTCACGTGTGATCGTAATATCATGGGGATGACTTTCTACCACGCCGGCGGCAGTTATTTTCATAAACCTGGCTTTTTGCAACTGGCTTATATTGGCTGAACCGGTATACCCCATTCCTGCTCTTAATCCACCCACCATCTGATGAATAACTTCTGATAATCCTCCTTTAAATGGCACTCTTCCCACAATTCCTTCAGGGACAAGCTTTTTAATATCATCTTCTACATCCTGAAAATAACGGTCTTTTGATCCTCTCTGCATGGATTCGATGGAACCCATGCCCCGGTATGTTTTAAATTTTCTTCCTTCAAAAATGATCGTTTCACCCGGTGATTCATCGACACCGGCAAATAGGGATCCTGCCATGATAGAATGAGCTCCGGCTGCAATTGCTTTAACGATATCTCCCGTATACCTAACTCCGCCATCAGCGATGATAGGTATTTCCGTTCCTTCTAAACCCTTTGCAACTTCATAAATGGCCGAAAGCTGTGGGATTCCAATTCCTGCAATGATCCGGGTTGTGCATATCGAACCCGGTCCGATCCCCACTTTAACCGCATCCACTTGCAGACGGGCAAGATCTTTAGCAGCCTCTTTGGTACCAATATTACCCACTATCAATTCAACGGAAGGATAGTTCTTTTTCACTGCTTTTGCCATCTCCATCACTCCTTTCGAATGGCCATGTGCAGTATCAATAACAATTGCATCCACTTCAGCAGCAACAAGGGCATCGACTCTTTCAAGCGTATCTGTGGCAACGCCAACTGCGGCTGCAACACGCAATCTGCCTCGTTTGTCCTTGCAGGCATTTGGTCTGGCTTTAATTTTAATAATGTCTTTGTAAGTTATCAGGCCAACGAGCTTATACTGGCCATCTACAACAGGGAGTTTTTCAATTTTAAATTCCTGGAGAATATCGGCAGCCTTTTCGAAATCAGTAAATTCGGTTGTGGTAATAAGTTTATCGCGGGTCATAACCTCTACAACCGGTCGTTCCGGATTCCGTTCAAAGCGTAAATCTCTATTCGTAACAATTCCGACTAATACATTGTTTTCATCAACTACCGGTATTCCTCCGATTTGATATTCACTCATAATTTTTAACGCATCCCCTACAATTGCACCTCGCTGGAGTGTGATCGGATCGATGATCATTCCATTTTCAGCCCGTTTGACTTTTCTTACCTCGTTAGCCTGCTCCTCGATAGTCATATTTTTGTGGATAACACCGATCCCTCCCTCCTGAGCCATGGCAATAGCCATAGTATGTTCGGTAACCGTATCCATAGCAGCAGAAACGATCGGAATATTTAATCGTATATTTTTAGTTAAAAGTGTTGATGTATCGACTTCACGTGGTAAAATTTCTGAGTAAGCCGGTATTAATAGCACGTCATCATAGGTCAGTCCTTCCCCGATAAATTTATCTGTTTCTTTTAACATATTTTTGCCAATTTTAATGCCGCAAAGGTAGAAAAAAAGAGACGAAATAATTTTTATTGAATCCTGTAAAAGGGCATTGGGATATATACATAATTTGGGCAGACACAATATTTTAAAAAATTTGAAGTTAATTTACTCAGTTTCCGAAAGCCTTTAATAGTGAAGCACGCAACAACAAAGAGATGATTTATAAGCAAGAAAACACATTACTTTTAACTTCAATATGATCAATTCTCAAAGAATTTCATGAAGCAATATAATATTTAAATAATCGTTAGTTTTGCACGTTTTAAAAATCTAT
The DNA here is from genome assembly GCA_963761195.1 of uncultured Bacteroidales bacterium. Taxonomy (GTDB): domain Bacteria; phylum Bacteroidota; class Bacteroidia; order Bacteroidales; family JAADJA01; genus JAADJA01. Next base: position 60,942 of record CAVXGA010000017.1, on the reverse strand, counting down.
TAGTAATACTTTCAATACGTTAATATGAGAAGAAACTTTCCCCTGTTATTAATTGCAATGATCGTATCATTGTTTGTACAAAGTTACGCTCAGAATGGTAAACCCAATTACATCGGACAGGAATCACAAAACACAATTACTACCGCTGTTCCGTTCCTGAATATTGGACCTGATGCACGGTCGGGAGGTATGGGAGAACTTGGTGCCGCTACTGAACCAGATGCCATCTCGCAACACTGGAACCCTGCAAAATATCCTTTTATTGACAAAAAAATGGGATTTGCTGTTTCATACAGTCCCTGGCTTCGGAAACTGGTGAACGATATCAACCTTGCCTATCTTTCAGGATACTATAAAATAGATGATCGTTCAGCGGTAAGCGCTTCGTTAAAATACTTTTCGCTAGGAGATATTACATTTACAAATATTGAAGGTGCAACAATCGGCAATTACAGACCCAATGAGTTCTCAGTAGATGCAGGTTACTCGCGCAAATTTTCTGAAAAACTATCCGGAGCAGTCACCGGTCGTTTCATATACTCAAATCTGACACAAGGACAGGAAGCCGCAGGACAGGCAACTAAACCGGGCACTTCTGTTGCTGCTGATATTGCTGTTTTTTATACCAGTGATATCAATGTCGATTGGCTGACATCTTCAAAATGGAGTTTGGGAGCCGTCATCTCAAACATGGGTTCGAAAATTTCCTATTCAAACGATGATACAAAAAAAGATTTCATACCTACAAACCTGAGAATTGGTCCATCCTGGATGATGAATATCGATGATTATAACTCTCTGCGATTTTCATTTGATTTAAATAAACTGCTGGTTCCAACTCCTCCTATTTATGCTGTTGATACGTTAGGTAATCCGATTTATGATGATAACAATAAACGCGTTATATATAAAGGAATGGATCCGGATGTTTCACCGGTTCAGGGAATGATTCAGTCATTTTATGATGCTCCGGGTGGATTCAGCGAAGAAATGAAAGAAATTATCTGGGTTGTAGGGATTGAGTACTGGTACGACAAGCAATTCGGTGTAAGGGCAGGCTACTTTCACGAAAGTGCCATGAAAGGAAACCGCCAGTTTTTTACACTTGGTGCGGGGTTAAGGTATAATGTATTCGGACTTGATTTCTCATACCTGTTACCAACCGATCAGCAAAATCCGCTGCAAAACACCTTACGTTTTACACTGACTTTTAATTTTTCAGGAGTTAAAGAAACAAATTAAATATTTTATTAAACAATATTTAGGGCTGATGCAAAGGTATTGGCCTTTTTTTTGCAGATACATTTTCCTTTATTACAATTATAGTTAGGAAAACAAAGGAAAGATTATTTATTATGGTAATTAAAGTAGGATTTGGATTCGATGTTCACAAACTTGTAACCGGCAGAGAACTAAGGATTGGCGGAGTTACCATACCTTCAGATAAAGGAGCAGAAGGACATTCAGATGCAGATGTTTTGATCCATGCGATGTGTGATGCTATTCTCGGTGCTCTTAATTTAAGGGATATCGGATATCATTTTCCGGATACTGATCCAAAGTACAAAGGGATAGACAGCCTTAAACTACTTGAAAAAGTATGTAAAATGGTAATCGAAAAAGGCTATGCTGTCAATAATATCGATTCCACAGTAAGCCTTGAAAGTCCAAAACTTTCTCCTTATATTTCCGAAATGAAAAAAAAGCTGGCCTCAGTCAGTTGTCTTTCAGAAGAAGATATTTCCATTAAAGCCACCACTACAGAAAAGCTTGGATTTACAGGCCGTGAAGAAGGAATTGTAGCCTACTGTGTTGTGCTTGTCAAAAAAATTAAAAATTTCAGTAATTCTTAACTATTTCTGAAAAACAACCTGATGGGATAGTATTTATCGCGTAATGCTTATCTCTGAAAGTACAGTTCCTACTTGACTAAAAAATCAAGCATTTTTCTTTCTTCAAGGTAACCTTCGAGCCGGTCTCCGATTTTAACAGGGCCGACACCGGCAGGAGTGCCGCTGAAAATCAGATCGCCCTGTTTAACAGTTATAAATTGAGAAACATAGGCAATAATTTTCACAAAACTGAAAATCATTTCCTCCGAATTTCCAGTCTGGACGCGTTTTCCATTTAAATCAAGATGGAATTTAATGGCATCAGTATTTTCTAATTCGGTGAGCGGTATAAACTTGCTTATTGGTGCTGAATTATCGAAACCCTTGGCAATTTCCCATGGCAGTCCCTTCTCTTTGCATCGTTGCTGCAGATCACGAGCCGTAAAATCAATACCCAGGCCGATTTCATTAAAATAAGCGGGGGCAAATTTCTCCGGGATAAATTTACCATTTTTACAGATTTTTACAACCAGTTCAGTTTCAAAATGCACTTCATTCGAAAATTGCGGGTAAAAAAACGGACGATTTCTCAATAATAATGCGGTATCGGGTTTCAAGAAAAAAACTGGTTTATCCGGTATCGGATTATTCAACTCATTTGCGTGCTCCTGATAATTTCTTCCTATACAAATAATTTTCATAAAATCTTGCTGATTAAATAACATGTGGATAGAACTTTTGCAGATTTCTATCCGTCCTGCATTCATTTTAAGCTACACTGGTATTTACAAATTCAATAAAAGCAAAAGTATTCAATAATCTTTTAATGCTTTAAGGTCATACTGAAATTATTAACCACTTATGGTTACTAAATTTCCCATTATAGGAAACCGATGTTAATAAAAAAAACGTTAATTTATTCACGTAAGTGGACTATTATAATTTACTTTTGAAAAATGGCAGAACAGGAAAATAAAAAGGCTCAAAACCTTGAAATTCAGGAAAAAGTTAGAAGACGGATTCAAAAGAATTCGATGTCCACTATAATTTCAGATCACGGAAGAGTACCCCCTCAGGCCATCGATCTTGAGGAAGCTGTATTGGGTGCTCTTATGCTTGAACAAAATGCACTTACTGCTGTCATTGATATTTTGCATCCCGATGTTTTTTACAAGGAATCCCACAAGATCATTTATGCTGCCATACAAAGGTTATTCGCTAAATCGGAAGCCATTGACATTTTAACCGTAACGAATGAATTAAAATCGAGTGCAGAACTTGAACTGATCGGAGGGGCCTATTTCATTACCCAGCTGACGGGTAGAGTTGCATCCACGGCTAATATTGAGTATCATGCACGGATTATAGCCCAGAAATATATACAGCGCGAGTTGATCCGGATTTCATCGGAAATTATAAAAGATGCATTTGAGGATACCACAGATGTTTTTGATCTTCTTGACAGAGCGGAAAAAAATCTTTTTTCAGTCAGTGAAAATAATTTTCGTCGTGATTACGATAATATGCAATCACTTGTCAGAGATGCTATCAAGGATATACAGGCAGCCCGCGATCATGAAGGAAACCTGAGAGGAGTACCCTCGGGATTTACAGAACTCGACAGGATTACTGCAGGCTGGCAGAAATCGGATCTCATCATCATTGCGGCCCGCCCCGGTATGGGGAAAACTGCTTTTGTTCTTTCCATGGCAAGGAATATAGCTGTTGATTTTAATATTCCGGTTGCCTTCTTCTCACTTGAAATGTCATCCATTCAATTGGTGACCCGTTTGATTTCTTCCGAAACTATGTTACCTGCTGATAAGCTAAAAAAAGGAACTCTCGAAAATTATGAATGGGAGCAATTAAATGCCAAAATCGGGAAGCTGGTGGATGCCCCGCTTTTTATTGATGATACCCCTGCCCTTTCTATCTTTGAATTACGAGCAAAATGCCGCCGGTTGAAAGCCCAGCATAATATTCAAATGGTGGTTGTCGATTACATTCAATTGATGTCTATTGGAGGGGATAACAAAGGAAACCGCGAACAGGAAATCAGCACAATTTCACGATCGCTAAAAGCCCTGGCAAAAGAATTGAATGTCCCTGTTATTACCCTTTCGCAGTTGAACCGTTCTGTTGAAACCCGCGGAGGCTCGAAACGGCCTATTTTGTCTGACCTCAGAGAATCAGGTGCTATAGAACAGGATGCCGACCTCGTTTGTTTTATTTACCGGCCTGAGTATTATAAACTTGATACAGATGATGAAGGAAATTCAACCAAAGGTTTAGCAGAAATCATTATTGCAAAACACAGAAACGGAGCGTTAGCTGATGTTAAACTGCAATTCATTGACAGGTTTGCGAAATTCACAGATTATGAGGGTGGCATGATAGATATAAAGGCTGGATTTCCATCTGATTATGATTATCCGAACGAAAACTCCATCACCGTTCAGTCAAGGATGGATGACATTCCCGAAGATGACCAGCCATTTTAGGGTTGCCGCGATTAAACACTTTTAATTTTATTTTTGTTTGATTGTATAAAACTTATGGCTTTTTTCACTATAAAATATTTGAACGGGAATCGCGTTTGTTTTCAAATTCTGTAATGAAAAAAATAATACTTTCGGTCATAGTTCTTTTGGTATACCTTCAAGTGAGTGCTGCTTACCTGCTTATACCCATGGACGAAAGCCAGCATAATCATTTAAAAGCCTATGGTATCGCGTATTGGGTACTTCAGCAGGATGTTGAAATTGACTGGTTGCTTAATTACAGAGGTGGGAGTTTTATGTGTAAATATGCTGATGCCATTGAGCAGGAGTGTGTTATCAGGGGTGTAAGTTATCAAATCATTGCCGATGCTCAATCGACCGCTATCTTACTTGAAATTTCAGATCCACAGGTTAATGAGGATGTCGCTAAACTGACCAAAGCACCAAAAATTGCAGTTTACTCACCCAAGAACAAACAACCCTGGGATGATGCAGTTACACTAGTACTTACGTACGCAGAAATTCCTTATGATGTTGTGTATGATGAAGAAATACTGAATGGTGTTTTGCCTCTTTATGACTGGCTGCATCTTCATCATGAAGATTTCACAGGGCAATACGGAAAATTCTGGGCACGATACAGAGATGCCGACTGGTACCGGGAAGATGTCAGAGTAAATGAGGAAATTGCACACAAAATGGGATTCAGCAAAGTATCGCAATGCAAACTGGCAGTGGCGAAAAAAATCAGAGATTTTACAGCCGGGGGTGGTTATCTGTTCTCGATGTGCTCAGCACCCGACAGTTATGATGTAGCCCTTGCAGCTGAAGGTGTCGACATTTGCGATCAGATGTTTGATGGTGACCCGATGGATCCAAATGCCCAGCAAAAACTCGACTATTCAAAATGCTTTGCATTTCGCGATTTTACCATCAGTACAAATCCCTATGAATATGAAATATCTTCGATAGATGTAGATCCTGCCCAGCGAAGAATAAATCCCAAGGATGATTATTTTTCACTGTTTGAATTTTCTGCAAAGTGGGATCCTGTCCCGACCATGCTTTGTCAGGATCACACCCAGCTGATCAAAGGGTTTATGGGTCAGACGACAGCATTCAGAAAACAATACATCAAGCCGAATGTCCTGATAATGGGCGAAAACAAGGCTTTGAATGAAGCTAAATACATCCATGGCGAGTACGGCAAGGGTACCTGGACTTTTCTGGGCGGACACGACCCTGAAGATTATCAGCATTTTGTGGGAGATCCGCCAACCGATCTCAATCTTTTTCCGAATTCACCCGGCTACAGGCTGATCCTTAACAATGTGCTTTTCCCTGCTGCTAAGAAAAAGAAACAAAAGACCTGATGGCTTGAGAATAGCAACAGATTTGTATTTTGAGCACAACTTATTTTAATTCGTACACTACTGTATTTCTTCGCAAATTTTAGTTCCCTCAGACTTAAACCTTTAATTTTCGGTTCCAGTACCAATAAAAGGGCAATCCGCTTGCTATAAGAGCAAGCCCGATCAATGCTTCACGCGGTTTACCAATTAGTGTAACAATGATAAGAGCCAGGCAAAATAAAATAAATAAACCCGGAACCACAGGATACCCCCATGCTTTATAAGGCCGCGGAGCATCCGGCATTTTTTTGCGTAAAACGAAAACACCCAATGTTGTTGCGCCATAAAAAATAAACGCTGCAAATATGAGCATATCGGTCAGCTGATCAAAACTACCTGAGAAAACGAGTAGACAGGACCAAAATGCCTGAATGAGGATGGCCTTTGATGGGGTATTGTACCTGGGATGAATGTAAGAAGCAGATTTGAAAAACAGCCCTTCTTTTGCCATGGCATAATACAATCGTGGAGGACCTAACAGTGTAGTATTGGTACAACCGAATGTTGTAATCAGTATCAGCACAGCAATGAATAATGCGCCGGGTTCTCCCAGAAAATGCCGGATTACTGAAACAGCTGCAATTGCATTTTCAGATTTGTATACTGAAATCATTTCATCCATTGGCAAAATATACAAATAGGTAAAATTAACTGCGATGTATAGAACCATGGTGAATAACACACCGAAAACCAGTGCCAGGGGTAAGTTACGATAAGGATTTTTTATTTCACCACCGATGTATCCGGTAGCACTCCATCCTTCATAAGCCCAGAATGCAGCCAGCATAGCAGCAAAAACGCCCTGAATGAAACCGGAAGAAAACACAGGGTGGTGCACAAATCCTGTAGCAGGAGTCCGAAAGTTTTGAAGACTACCACCTCCTATTGTCAGTCCTGTTGCAACGATAATTAATATGCTGATTATTACAACGATCAGAATAATACGGCTCAATCCTTCACCAAACTTAAGCCCGATGTAATTATTATAGGAAAGCCCGATTATCAGCAATATAGTGAGGACCTTCACTCCGAAATTATCAAAAGGTGAAAAAACGCCAAAAATGGAAATTTGCGACCAGGTATCAGGAAGAACCGGCAACGTTATCAACGAATTGAATGAATGTGCAAAAACGTAGGCAATAGAGGCAACTGCGGCAGACCGGATAACTGTAAAGGTTGTCCAGCCAAAGATAAACGCAAAAAACCTGTTATAGATCTTTTTAAAATAAACATATTCACCACCGGAGTCGGCAAGCAAACTGGCAACCTCAGCATTGCTCAATGCCCCAAAAAGTGTAATAAGTCCTGCAAAGAACCAGCACAAAAGCACCCAGTCGGCAGACATTAAATCTGCAGACATCGGAGCCACTTTTTTATAAATACCTGAACCGACAACCGAACTGACAGTAAGAACAAATGCTGAAAACAGTCCGAGCGACCGGACTAATTTACCCTGGGATTTTTCCGGTAATGACATAAGCTGTCAAAAATAGTTGAATTTTTTATTGGCTATGGTTTAACTATCTATCTGATAAATTTGAGAATACCAATTTTGAGAATCGAAGTGTTCAGGTTTAATATTTATTACTCCGAAAAAGTTTGTCATATGATCAATCAAATTCATAACCAGCTATGATGATGCGTTTGGTATTACTTAGCTCTTTTTGTCCAAGTCTTCGGATTTCTGCTGAAATGAAATACTGCAAAGATATTTATCACATCTGCCCTGACTATATAAAAAACTCCAAAAGGAAAACGCTTGACGACAGCCATTCTGATTTGTTTCTTAATTGTCCCGAATTGTCGGGATTTTGAAGAATACCGTTAAATGTTTTATCAACTTCTTTCAGGAATTCTTTTCCCAGTCCCTCTTTCTTCAAATCATACCATTCATAGGCAACCTGTAGATCAAGTTCGGCAAAAGGGTTAATGATTAACCTGAAAGAACTCATTTGGTCAGAAGGTTATTTTTTACCTCTGACCAACTTTTACCCGTTTCAGGATTTTTAATTGCGTATTTGTACCTTTCATCAAGTTCTTGCTCCATCACCTCCGACAAACCAGTTTCATCTTCATAAACACTCAAAAAAGGATAGTCATCGGCTAATTCCTTTAGCATATTCACAAGCTTTTTGGCTTTTTTACTGGTATCTGTAATTTTAATGGTATAGTTCATTTTAATCCTTTCCTGTAAATTTAATTAAAAATTTCACATTTAATAATTTGAATAGAAAGTAAAGAGCTTTTAATTATAAATCAACCTGTTTTCTTTATCCTTACAGAAATTCATTATTTCCTTGCAAGAGCCGATAGCTGGCCTGTTTTCAACTTTATCAACATATCGCCTAATATCAAATATGTCCTTTTTAAAGGATTGCCACTCGTAATTATTGAAAATAAATTCAAATTCAATATCTGACTTCTGATTAATTCTGCTATTATGTTTAAAGAAATTAAAACTCTTATCTGACTTTATTATGAAATAATTCGTATAGATTCTCCTCCACTTTAAATCTTCAAAATTAGAAGGGTACATGGATTTGTTGTGCAATATTATATTTAAATGATAGTTCATCCCCAAATCTTTATCAAAAATGAAACGTAAATCTTCATACACTTTATCAATAGGAGCATATAACTTTTCAGTAATAATGGTCAAATGAAAAACTCTGTTTTTGCAACAAGTATTTGTTAACTTTTTAATTAATGGATAAAGATTGTCTTTAAGTTGCTGATTTGAATTATTCGTTAAAATGTAATGATCATCTATTATTATTGAGTGAACAGGATGATTAAAATTATCGAGTTTATTCCATGAATCAAATCTAATTTCACAATTAAAATCTTGATCCTTTGTTACTTTCATTTTAAAGTCTTCTCTTTTGCCTGAATAAATTTTCCAACGATTACTGATGTTGGTGGTGGATAAATATTCAAAACCAAACTTTTCTGACAATTTAGAACATTCCTCGGATGAAAGTTCAACCAGAAAAATTTTAATTGGGCTGGAATTATTATAAAATTCATTCGAAATCAAATCGGTAAGCAAATTCTTATTGTAGGTAATTTCAGGAGGTTTTGTATCAATGATTATATCAAGGATAGGATTATTTTTCAAAGCTTCTTCAAATTCATCCCGGTTAGTATAATTGATAATCAAATCAAAATCCCTGACTTTTTTCAAGAAAGATTTAAAATCAGCGTGCAATTCATTTTCAGGATCATATATTTCGACAAACCTATCCAGAAATGATTTATCAATTATTATCTCCTTTGTCATCATCCCTAATTTTTTTGAGGATTCTTTAAACGCAGTAGCTCAAATTTCAAATTAGTCGCTTCATCAAAAAATCCAGGTCCAAAATCGGAGGAAAATCCACCATCTTCAAGTATTTTAATTTCTTTTACCTGCTCTGCTCCCTTTGCAACTTCATCGGGATGGTTGAAATAAAATATAACTGAATCCTCCGGTTTGATTTCTTTTTTGGCGGTCAGGTATTGCAGTTTGCGGATAAGGTATTCGCTATGGGTTTCAATAATAAATTGGATATTGAATGATTTCCCAGCATCCACAAAAATATCTGCTAACTTAGACTGAAAATTAGGATGAAGATTAGCTTCGGGCTCTTCAAGTAAGAAAACTGATGGGGAATATCCAGCAATTGAATCACTTAGCCATTCATATGTTGTGTTCGATAAAGCAATTATTGCGATTTTTAGTAAAATTGGAATTAGTTGGGAGTATCCGAAGCCTAAATCAGAAAGAGATATTTCCTTACCTGTTTCTATTGATTTTACTTTAATTGTAAACGCCGCATCTTCAATTTTATTTATTTTGAGCTCAACTCCGATTTTAAGTTCTTTTAGATAGTGATTAATAAATTTTTGTACTTGCCATTTTCTTGGGCCAGATGTCAATAATTCATCAAACTTATATAAAAGTTCATTTAATTCCATATTTCCATATAAAGAGTAAAGCCTGGACTGGTCCCCCCTGTTTACAGAAAGATAGTTAATAGATTTAAAGGATTTTTCCATTTCATCTATAGTTTTTTTAATATTTTCAACCAAAAGATCTTTAAGTATAATTTTGCCCAGATTAGAAATTTCAATATTAAATTCTCCAATTTTTTCTATTCTTTTTGTAAATATTTCCATTAAATCATAAAACCATTCAAATATATTTTTGTGTTCAAAAAGTTCTTCATATCCAATTTTCACAGGGCAGTGATGAAAATTATTTAAAATCCACTCATAGTGTTTTTCAATTTGTTCCTTATGTGAAATATTGTCATTCACCAATTCGCTTTCCTTGTAAAAGTCATATAACATTTGACCTTCTTTTATATCACTGTATTTATCAATTTCATTCCATGGAGGCATATTTAATCCTTTATTATAAAAATCGTCAAAAACTGAAGAAAAATTCTCAATGTGATGACTATAAGGGTTTTCATATACAAAATTCTTAAAAATGTTTTTATTTGTAGCTTCTAAGTTTTTTGAATGTTTTTGAGTTTCTCTTTTATATTCCTCAATCATTTGTTTACTCTTATCTTTTAACTCAAAAGCAGTCTTTATTAAATAGGAGTAATTTATATTTTTAGCAAGTTTAAGTTCTTCTAGATTAAATTCACTTTTTTCAATTTCTGAAATATTATCCCTATCTTCTTTATTTGGATCAGCCTGTTCTAAAGAAGGATTATTGTAAAATTCAACTAATATTCTATCCCTATTAAATATTTTAAAATAATTCAGTTTCCCCCTATTCTTTATTGCAGGAACATAGACCAGTTCGATGTAAAATTTTTCATCAAAATATTTTAATGGAAATGGTAAAACTATTTTAATTGCTTCACTTTTAGAATTCCAAGAAATCACCTTTTTATAACTTCCTAATGAATGTGTTCCAATATGAAATTGAAGGTTATCTAATCTATTGTTAAAATTTACGTTTTCATTTAACAATTTAATAATTTTAATAAGTGAACTTTTCCCAGAATTATTAGGTCCTGTTAATACAGTGATTGGAGCCAGGTTAAATGTTGTTTCCTCTTTAAAAACACGAAAATTTTTAACACCTATGCTTTTTAAATGTGTCATATATTTTAATTTAGTATTATATCACCAGCTAATTCTTCAAGCCTTAACCTGATATTTGGTTCAAATATTTTGGCTTTATCCGTAATAAAATTAAACAAATCAAAAATAGTCAAATTTAGTTGTGTATCATTTCTAAAGTCTTGTAGAAAATTATTACTTTTTTTATAACCAAGAACAAAGTCAATTCTCTTGTTGATCTCTTCCATTTTGGAAGTAGCAATTTTTAAATCAGGCGCTTTTTCAAACTTCCGTTGAATATTGTCATACTTGGTGTAGAAAACATTAAGTGTCTTCACGATTGTGGATTTGATATTTCCATTATGAAAAGTTTGCTTGTAGTGAGGTACGTTTTTATTTAAAACATCTATATTAATTGTTGCGCCATTGTTGCAAATATACCGTAGCAAATACATTTTTACTTCAAAATTGCGATACCCGGTTTCAGAATTGAATAACGTTAAACCCATACCACATGTATCGTTTGGCAAAGGATTTATTGTTCTAATTTCATTTGTGTCAATTTTAGTAAAAATATCTGTCCGGGTTATTTTAATTATTTTATCCTTTGACAGATTACCCAATACATACAAATCCCGGATATCAGTATAGTCAGGGCTTGTAATGGTCAATGCTTCACCATTTTCAATTACAACGCGAACATAATTTCGTTTTATCAACTTAAAAACATTATTGAGTATAGGGATTAATACTTCCAAGTCAGCTTGATAAGCGAACTCCAAAGGAATTTTATACCACATTAATAATTTTTCGAAAAATGACCTTCTAATTGGAAAAAGTAAATGCTTTTCTTTTTTTATCTTTAAAGAAAACTTATTGTTAGCAATCAAAATTTGTAAATTATTCGGAGCAACATAATGATAATCGACTTGCCTATCTTTTAAAAAGTCAATTACAACATCAGGCGAGACATTTTGGAATGATCTGCCTTCTTCTAAATAGGAGCCGTATGTTGCAAATCTTTTTATCATAAAACTTTTATTGTTCAGGTCACTTGCGACAAAATTAGAATGATGAAATGCAGCCTATTTGCATCTCAAAAAAAATCTCAAAAAAATATTCTAACAGACCAAAAATATCATTTCGTCCCTATGGGACTTAAATTCATGGGATTAAACTTTTTGCTACCAATATATTGTCCCTAAAGGGACATAGCTTCGGGTAGCAGTTTAATTTTGATAGAATAATTACAACCTGTATATCATAAAGTCCCGGAGAGACCAAATATGGTTACGAGAACTATCAAAAGATTGTCCCTAAAGGGATATAACTGCAGGTAGCAGATTAATATTGGTAAAAAAACAACCTCAATATAATAAAAACCCGGAGAGACCAAATATGGTTGCGAGAACTACCAATATATTGTCCCTAAAGGAACACTGCATCGGATAGCAGTTTAATAATGGTAAAAAACAACCTCAATATCATAAAGTCCCGGAGAGACCAAATATGGTTGCGAGAACTACCAAAAGATTGTCCCTAAAGGGATATAACTGCAGGTAGCAGATTAATATTGGTAAAAAACAACCTCAATATCATAAAGTCCCGGAGAGACCAAATATGGTTGCGAGAACTACCAATATATTGTCCCTAAAGGAACACTGCATCGGGTAGCAGTTTAATAATGGTAAAAAACAACCTCAATATCATAAAGTCCCGAAGAGACCAAATATGGTTGCGAGAACTACCAATATATTGTCCCTAAAGGAACACTGCATCGGGTAGCAGTTTAATAATGGTAAAAAACAACCTCAATATCATAAAGTCCCGGAGAGACCAAATATTGTTGCGAGAACTACCAATATATTGTCCCTAAAGGAACACTGCATCGGGTAGCAATTTAATAATAGTAAAAAACAACCTCAATATCATAAAGTCCCGGAGGGACCAAATATGGGTAGCGAGAGCACAAAGAATATTCAACAAAGTCCCGTAGGGACGCAATAATAATGGATATTTAATGATTCCGAAAAAAATTAGCAGGACAGGGAAATAATATTTCAGGAATCGTAATTATGAGTCGCCTTTATGAAGTCATCTTTTATTATATTGACGAGGCTTTCAGGTTTCAGCACCTTTATATCCTTGCCATAGCTGAGCAATTCACTAATCAGCTCTTTGTTTACAACAAGATTCAACTGAACGACAATGCCTTTATCGGTTTCCTGAATTATTTTCTGGGAATGATGAATCGGTTTTGTTTTTACGTAAGGAGCCCTTTCGGGTGTAAACTTCAATTCAATAATTTCGGGCTTTGCCTTTTCAGGAATGGTTATTCCCAAAACATTTTCAAAATAAACGGACTCGTCGTAGTTTTTAAACAGAATGAACTTATGATCAGCGATATTTAAGGAATTAATCCTGTCAAGGGCAAGGTGGCTTATTTTTTCAAGTTCTTCATTATAACCGATCATGAACCAGCGGTTGCGATATTCCTTTAATAAATAAGGATGGATGATCATTTTCAGGTTTTCAGTGTGCGTAAAAGGCAAGTATTCAATTTTAAGAACCTGCCTGTTTTTAATAGCTTTATAAATGGGATCAATATGCAATAGACCTTTCAAATTTTCATTGGTTTCAAAGTCAATTAATTTCCTTCCTTTCTGTATTTTCTCAGGAATAATTCCCTCTAGTTTGAAGACCATTTCCTGAAGATCAGTCATTACAGGAATATTCTTAAATTGCTTCAGAATATCAATGGCTTCCTGGAGGTTTTGAATATCCTGTTCATTAAGCGGATTATTTTCAATGGAATAATCAGGATTATCATAACCGTAATATCCGTCTTTGCAAACAATTGGTGCATCGAAACCACGCGGCCTCATGCTTTTCATAATGCCGATATCCGTTTGCACAGTTCGTTTGCTTATCCCGGTTGTATTGCCAAAATCTTCTTCGAGCCTGAATGAAATCTCCTCAATCAGATCATCCAAAGACCATTTCCTGCCTTTATTTTTAAGGCAATTGTCAATTACACGATAGCGGTAACTCGCATTTTTGTTCGTTGGCATAATTCTCAGTCATCCATGTTTAATTGTCCTTGCATATTGCAATTTATCCCTTAAGGGATATAATGTTGGTAGAAATAAAATAAAATCGATTTATTCAGTGCCGTCAGGCACGTTATAATCAATACTGACCGGTTTAAAAATATATTTGTCGTCATATGTTATGTCGAATTCCTTCAACAATTCATGGTATTCACTTAAAAAGGATTGTTTTTTGTGATGAACTTTTTGATTATTGATGTAACTTATAACTCTTGGTACATCTGCTTTGCTGTATGAAAACCCTCCATAACCTTCCTGCCAGGAAAATTTACCCCGAACAAATTTTCTTTCGTTGATCCACTTTGAAGAACTGCCTTTAATATCTTGCATTAAATCTGCCAGCGATTGTATGGGTCTCAGACCAAAAAGCAGATGAATATGATCGGACATACCATTTATAGCTAATAATTTATGTTTGTTGTTTCTGACAATCCCACTGATGTATTTGTACAATTCTTCTTCCCAATTTTCAGTGATGATACAATCACGGTTTTGCACGGTAAAAACTGTTTGAATATGAATTTGTGTATATGTATTTGCCATAAGGAAAATTAATATCGTCCCTTACGGGACTTCTGATTTATATTATTTAAATTTTCTACCCATATTTTGTCCCCAAGGGGACAACTAAAAAAACATCAGGTAATGATTAACATGACAGAATAGTCCATTTTTATTTTGTCAAATTTAGTAAGATTTGAGGATTTTAAATTAAAAAGAAAAGCTATTTTGCAATTGTGTTAAATAGTTCCCCGCTCATCCGTAACAATTCAATCTCAGCCTGTTTGGCCTGAAACTGTGACAAAAGAAGCTGGTATTGTGAATCGATCAGTTTTCGCTGGATTTCGCGCAAATCGATATCGCTGATGGCACCCAGCTTGTATTTCTCAAGCGCAACATTCACGTTTTCCTTAGCAACAGCCTGATTTGCTGTTTCCAGTTTCGTTATATCGAGGTTCAGAAGATATTCATTGTATTGTTTGTAAAGGTCATTCCGAATGGTGAGATCTGAATCCTGGTAGCTGAATTCAGCCGAACTGACTTCCAGCTTTGCATTTTTAATGTTCCGGTTTGTGTTGAACCCGTTGAAAAGATTGTAAGTCAGTGTTAATCCATAGTTGGGACCAAAAGCCTTGTTATGTTCCAGAAAACCCGATTGTGAATTTAGCCTGTTGTATGTATATCCGGCAAGAAAATCAAGGTCCGGATACCTGGCCGACCTCGCATTTTTCAATGACAGGAAAGATATTTCCTGGTCATGTCTCGCCATAACCAAATCTGCATTTTGAGACGAAGTCTTCGCAAGAAGATCTGCATAATCCAGTCGGTTTGTTAGATTGAGCGTATCAGTCATTTTATAAAAAACCATTGGATCGCGACCCATCAAACGATTTAAATCAGATTTCAGATTTTTGAGGGTTGTCTGTTCTTTAAGCAGACTCGTACTATCCGCATTCAGATCGACCGTTGATTGCAATAACATAAGCTTTGAACCGGAACCGATGGATATTTTCGCACTGGCAATACGTTTTCGTGTCATGGATAAGTCAACTGCTTCCTGCATCACATGAACAAGTTTTCCCTGCTGAACGATCCCAAAATAGGTAAGTATAATTGAACTCACCGTATTTTCGATGGTGATCCTTGCATCGGTTTCTCCCATCTTTTCAAGTACTTCGAGCATCGATTTATTCGTCCACATGCCAAAACCATCAAAAAGCGTCCAGTCAAGTAATACCTCCGCACTCCATGCTTGCCCTGTACCTCCTGTTACATTTTTTTCCAGTCCAGAGGAATATTTTTGGTTTGTAGTCGTAATCGTTTTATTGTAGGAAGCATCGAGCATCTACTGTTGGCAAAAATCCCGCATTCCCATATGTGTTATTGTTGGCAGTTATCCGGGCATTGTTCCTTTGGATGATAATGGAATAATTGTTTTCAAGGCCGGTTTGAATCGCATCAAAAAGAGTCAGGCTATCCTGTGCGATCGAAAAAGTTGAGAGCGCCACCGAAAAAATCAATAAATGAACTTTTAATCCCATTTTATTCTTTGATTTCATTTCCTTTATTGCCTGATACCGAATTTACCGGCTTACGAGATAACCATGTATACAAAGAAGGAATCACATACAACGTCAGCATCAGCGAAAATATGAGTCCGCCAATGATTGCAATTCCCATCGGTATGCGACTCCTCGACGAGGCTCCCAAAGCCAAAGCAATTGGCAATGCACCCAGAGCAGTAGCGAGGCTTGTCATCAGGATGGGTCGTAACCTTCGTGTTGCTGCATCTATTGCTGCTTCCTGAAGATTTAATCCTGCAGCTTTCCGCTGGTTTGCAAATTCAACGATCAGTATACCATTTTTGGTAACAATCCCGATTAAAACGATGACTCCAATCTGGCTGAAGATATTTATCGTTTGCCCGAATATCCATAATGAAAGCACCGCTCCGGCCAGTGCAAGAGGAACCGTAAACATAATAATCAGCGGATCACGGTAACTCTCAAATTGTGCAGCAAGAACGAGGTATATCAACACCAAAGCCAGCAGAAAAGCAAAAACGAGACTGCCTGAACTATCCGCATACTCTTTTGAAATTCCTGCTAAATCGGTTGAAAATGTTTCATCCAGTGTTTCTTTTGCAATTTTGTGCATTTCATCAATCCCCTGGCCTAATGTTACTCCCGGGGCAGGTTGGGCTGATACCGTTGCCGCAACATACCTGTTGTAACGGTAAAGTTGAGGCGGCCTGTTTTGTTCAGATAGTTTTACGACATTATCGAGCTGGATCATGTCTCCATTTCTGTTCCTGACAAAAACCGAACTCAGATCCATAGGTTTGTCTCTATTATTACGGCTTGCCTGACCAATAACCTGGTATTGCTTGTTGTTCATTATAAAATACCCATACCGTTGTCCGCTAAAGTACAGTTGCAGGGTTGAAGCAACATCCCTAACATTTACACCCAATGCCTGTGCCCGATCACGGTCAATTTCGACAGCTAATTCCGGTTTATTGAATTTGAGATCGAGATCAACCACCTGAAAAGCGGGGCTGGATTGAGCTTTTTCCATAAAAGCAGGCAGCGAGTTTTTTAATTTTTCGAAATTCGGAGCCTCCAGTACAAATTGTACCGGCAATCTCGATCCGCGGCCGCCACCGATAGTTTGCTCCTGGACGACATACGTTTGGGCAAAATTAAATTTTCTATAAATTGCACTGAGCTCATCGGCTAGTTCCTGTTGTGTTTTTTTTCGTTTCGAAGGATCCACAAAGCTCACCCTCACAAATCCGCTGTTCACGGAGTTGGATGACCCAAAACCCGGAGATGTTACAGCCAGAATGGCATCCCGTTCAGGAAGTGTATCTGCCACCTGAATAATCCTCAGGATATAGTTGTCCATTAGTTCATAGGATGTTCCTTCCGGTGCGGTTGAATAGATGGACACCCTGCTTTTATCTTCCAAAGGAGCCAGTTCGGACGGCAAAAGACTCCCAATGCCAATTATTATGCCCACTGAAGCAGTGATGATCAAGAGGGAAAGCCACCGGTGACGTAAAAATAATTTTAATGTCCGGTTGTATCCTGAAATCATGCTATTTATCCAGTTCTCTGTCAGTGTAAATAATCGTCCATGCCTGACCGACATTTTAAGCATTCTGGAACTCATCATGGGGGTCAGGGTCAGTGAAACCAGGGCAGACACAAGGACAGCACCGGCAACAACAATCCCGAATTCACGAAAAAGTCTCCCCGTAAGACCTTGCAGGAATATGATCGGAAGGAAAACGGCCGCAAGCGTAATGGTAGTTGAAATAATGGCAAAATAAATTTCTTTTGACCCTTTATGTCCGGCTTCGATTGGATCCATACCGCTTTCGACCTTATGGTAAATATTTTCGAGTACAACAATGGCGTCATCCACAACAAGACCTGTAGCAAGAACAATTCCTAAAAGGGTCAGAATATTGATTGAAAATCCGGCCACATACATAATAAAAAATGTACTGACAAGCGAAATAGGGATGGCAATTACAGGAATCAGAGTTGTTCTCCAGTTTCTCAGGAATAAAAAGATAACGAGCAATACAAGGATGAAAGCAAGCAGAATAGTCTCCTCAACTTCTTTGATGGCCTTTCGGATACTTGTCGTGGTATCGACAACCATTCCAAGAATAATGTCGTCCGGCATATCCAGTTTAATTTTCGCTACCCGTTTGTAAAATTCATCCGCAATTTCAATTTGATTGGCACCGGGCTGCGGAGTAAGTGCCACACCAACCATCGGCAGTTCATTGTTCCCTCTGAGCAGCGTGCGTTCATTTTCTGCCAGTAACTTTGCTTCTCCAATATCTTTCATTCGAACCAGTACGCCGTCGCTTTCTTTAATGATCATGTTATTAAATTCTTCGGGCGTGGAAAGTCTTCCGCTGGTCCGGATTGTGAGTTCAGTTCCATAACCCTCAATGCGGCCGGTAGGCAATTCAACATTTTCACGATCCAAAGCATTTTTTACATCAAGAGGCGTAAGATTGTAGCTGACTAGTTTTGCCGGATCCAGCAACAATTTAATGGAATATTTTCGTTCGCCCCAGATTCGGACTTCACTTACACCTTTTATGGTTTGAAGCTGTTCCTTAAAAACATTGTTGGCGATATCAGATAATTCCATCAAATCCCGGGAGTTGCTTTGGAGGGTCAATGTAACGATAGCACTTGCATCCGCATCAGATTTGATAACGACAGGCGGGTCTGTATCAGGCGGGAGGTTGCGCAAGGCACGCGAAACCCTGTCGCGAACATCATTGGCAGCTGCTTCCATATCAATCCCCAGTTCAAATTCAACTGTCACCGTACTTTTACCATCACTGCTGACCGAAGTCAGGGACCGAATGCCTGCAATACCATTTATCGATTCTTCAAGAGGCTCGGTTATCTGCGATTCGATGACATCGCTATTGGCTCCTACATAGGTCGTTGTCACAGTAATCACCGGAGGGTCGACACTCGGGAATTCACGCACACCAAGAAATGTATAGCCGATAATCCCGAACAAAACAATGGCAATGGAGATCACCGTTGCTAAAACAGGCCGGTTTATGCTTAACGAAGAAATGTTCATCTTTCTTTCTGTTATTCCTCAGTTATAGCGGAAGCAACTTAATGGTTACATTCATATCTTCACGCAGTTGCAGAAGACCTGTGGTAATGACCGTATCGCCGGGTTGAAGTCCGGTGAGTACCTGTACGTTCCTTGCGGTACGGATGCCTGAAGTTATATAAACAAATTTCGCTTTGCCCTGAGAGGGTATGCAAAGTTTTTCACCCCGGATATCCGGAATAATAGACTCTGAGGGCACTACCAGTGCATCCGTTATGGTTTCGAGCAGTATTTCGACTTTAGCGAACGCACCGGGCGAAATCAGATTCCCGGGATTCGGGCATTTTGCTCTGACTGTCAATGTTCGAGTTGCTGCATCAATCCTGGGATCAATGGCATAAACTTTTCCGGAAAAAATACTGTCACGTCCTTCAACAGTAAAAAATATTGTTGTGCTTTTGCTGATCTGGCTTATGTATTTTTCAGGAACTGTAAATTCAATTTTTATTGGATCCACTTCCTGTAAATTGGTTATCTGCATGGCCGGAGATACATAACCACCCGGACTAACATAACGCAGACCTATCTGCCCGCCGAACGGAGCAAAAATTTCCGTTTTGGCAATCTGCGATTTGATCAGTTGAATATCAGCCTGAACAACTTCCAGCTGGTTTTTTGAAATATCGAACTCTTCCTGACTTATAGCCGTCAGTTCCAGAAGCTTTGTTTTGCGGTAAAAGTCGTCTTTAGCAAGCGATTCTTGTAATTGAAGCTTTTGAAGCTGAGCCTTCAGGTCGTCGTCGTTGATTTTAACCAATAAGTCTCCCTTTTTTACCCAATTGCCTTCATCAAAGTTAATGGCGGTTATCCTTCCTGAAACTTCACTGCGGATTTCCACTTCTTCATTTGCGAGTATAGTACCTGTTGAGAATATCTTGTTGTCAATTCGTGTAGGTTCAACAACTACTCCATTCACAGCCATCGGCTTTTGCTCGGCTTTTTGTATATTTTTCTGATTGCCTGAGTTGCAGGAATTAATAACAAGAATAAGTAGAATACCAGAAATGAATGCTCTTGTTTGCCCTTTGTTTATCATATTAATATTTACCCTGTAATAATTTTTTACAGGGTCACAAATGTAAATAATTGCTCATGAAAACAAATTACTTTTCGCTATTTATTCACCAGTACAAGGAAATAAAATTTGGAATGATTTCAATTGTCATTATAAATATCCGAAAACCCTAACTGTTGATTGTTAGGTAAAAATTACACCTTTCCTTGAGTAGGAAAAAGAATTTACAAAATATTAAATTGACATCAGAAGATTCAATGATTTTTCAATTTGATGAGGTTCAAAGCGCTTCCTGCTTTAAACCATTCAATCTGATTTTCATTGTACGTATGATTTACCACAAGCTTATCAGAACTACCATCTGCATGATGCAATACAACCGTAAGTGGTTTACCAGTTGAAAAATCTGTTAAACCAATGATATCAAAAGTATCATTTTCTGTTATCTTATCATAATCGGACTTATCAGCAAACGTAAGTGCAAGCATTCCCTGCTTTTTCAGGTTTGTTTCGTGAATGCGCGCAAACGATTTGACCAACACTGCTTTCACGCCAAGGTGACGGGGTTCCATAGCGGCATGTTCACGCGAAGATCCTTCTCCATAATTTTCGTCCCCGATGATGATAGAAGCCTTCCCCGCTGCTTTGTAAGCTCTGGCGGTATCGGGCACAGTCCCATAGGATGCTGTCAATTGATTTTTGACGCTGTTGGTTTTTTCATTAAAATAATTTACCGCGCCAATCAGTAAATTATTGGAGATATTGTCAAGATGACCTCTGAACCTGAGCCATGGCCCGGCCATTGAAATATGGTCGGTGGTACATTTTCCTTTTGCCTTTATCAGAAGGTGCAGTCCTTTCATATCACTGCCATCCCACGCAGGAAACGGTTCAAGAAGCATCAGCCGGTCCGATTTCGGATCTACTTTTAATTCAACCTTACTTCCATCTTTTGCAGGCTCAACATAACCATTGTCTTTAACCCCAAAACCATTTTCCGGCATTTCAAAACCATGAGGTTCTTCAAGCTTTACTTTTTCTCCATTACTATTGACGAGAAAATCGGTCATCGGGTTGAAGGTCAACTCACCTGCAATTGCGAATGCTGTTACTATTTCCGGTGATGCAACAAATCCATGTGTATTTGGATTCCCGTCATTCCGCTTTGCAAAGTTGCGGTTAAAGGAGGTCATAATGGAATTTTTTTCCTGTTTATCCGCATTATGACGGGCCCATTGACCGATACAAGGGCCACAGGCATTCGCCAGAACAATACCACCGATCTTTTTAAAAACATCAAGGTAACCGTCACGGTCGACAGTGTATCTAACTTGTTCCGAACCTGGAGTAACAGTATATTGCGATTTAACCTGCAGGTTTTTATCAAGGGCTTGCTGAGCAACTGAAGCCGCCCGGGTAATATCTTCATATGAGCTGTTTGTACAGGAACCAATTAGTCCGACCTCCAGTTTCTGCGGCCAGCCATTTTTCTTTACCGCTTCAGCAAATTCCGAAACAGGAGTTGCAAGATCGGGAGTAAATGGTCCATTGATGTATGGCTCCAGTTCAGATAAATTGATTTCGATGACCTCATCAAAATATTTTTCAGGATTCTGATAAACTTCAGGATCGCCGGTAAGATATCTGCCAATTTTATTTGCTTCATCAGCTACTTCACTCCTGCCGGTCCCTCTCAGGTATTCTTCCATTTTAACATCATATCCAAAAATGGAAGTTGTGGCCCCAATTTCAGCGCCCATGTTGCAGATTGTCCCTTTTCCAGTACAGGAAAGGCTTTTAGCGCCTTCTCCAAAATATTCAAGGATAGCACCGGTACCTCCTTTTACTGTAAGTATTCCGGCAACTTTCAAAATCACATCTTTTGCTGCAGTCCAGCCACTGAGTTTACCAGTAAGTTTTACGCCTATCAGTTTTGGGAATTTAAGCTCCCAGGGCATGCCCGCCATAACATCCACTGCATCCGCACCACCAACACCAATTGCTACCATTCCCAAACCACCGGCATTTACCGTATGCGAATCGGTTCCGATCATCATTCCTCCGGGAAATGCATAGTTTTCCAGAACAACCTGATGGATGATCCCTGCACCTGGTTTCCAAAAACCAAGGCCGTATTTATTGGACACCGAAGCAAGAAAATCATATACTTCACGGTTTGGTGACGTTAGCTGTTTTTAAGTCTTCCGCCGCTCCAAGCTTCGCCTGAATAAGATGATCGCAATGAACGGTTGAATGGTACTGCAACTTTTTCTTTTCCTGCCTGAATGAACTGAAGTAAAGCCATTTGAGCAGTAGCATCCTGCATAGCTACACGGTCGGGCAAAAAATCCACATACGATTCCCCGCGTTCATAGGCTTTCTTTGGTATTCCTTCATCCAAATGGGAATACAATATTTTTTCAGTTAAAGTCATGGGTCTCCCAATGATCTTTCCGGCCTTTTCAATTCGTTCGGCCATCTGTGCATATATTCGCTTTATCAAATCAAAATCAAAAATCATAAACCACTCTTTTAATTAAATTCCTTTACTGATGAACCCAAAATTAACCGCTAATGTTCAATCGGGCTGCAAAGGTAATTGAATTATGAAAAAATTTATCCGTTTTATCCAAAATAGAATGGATAATCATTATCATAAATTTGCAATGATTCTTCTCCTTCCTCCCATAAAATTTTATAAAGTAAGTCCGGAAATGTGTATACAAATTTACAGGTGCATTCAGATGCCTATTTAATCACGATCCTTAATTAGCACCCCACAACTTGCCAACTAACAATTTATTTATATTTTTGCTTAATCAATTAAATTGAGGTTAATAACTTTTCTTTCGACAAAAACGTTATCCCTATGAGAAGATTACTGATTATTGCCGGGAAATGGAATCTCTTTTTGAATTTGAATTTAAAATTTATTTGACTGAACTTTTGCGGATTAATGATCAGAATGCACACGTAATAAAATTAAAATACATCCAAAAGACTTTCCTTGAATAAAAATCACAGCAATTGAAAGAACATCTTGTACATATGATGCGGGATCGCGCCGGCCGGTATGGTTCGCGTGAAGTTCTGCGATACAAAGGCAGTAATGGGTATCAATCCATGAGTTGGGAACAATTGATCATGGAAACTGAAAATGTTTCAAGAGCATTGCTCCAAATTGGTTTTGGCTTTGGAGATAATATCGGCATTTTCAGCAACAACATGCCTGAATGGACGATAACAGACCTTGCAATACTTGGAATAAGAGGCGTGGTCGTCCCTTTTTTCGGTACTGCAACCAAAGAACAGGTTAAATATATCGTTGATGAAACACAAATGAAACTCATGTTTGTGGGTAATCCGGAACAGCTTGAAAAGGCTATATGGGTGCTTGACCATACAGCTACACTTGAAAAAATAATCATTTTCAAAAGCGATATTGGTTTGAATGACCATCGCTGTGCAAATTTCCAGGCATTCAAGGAAAGTGACGCAGACAGGAAATTTGAATCCCGGTTTTATAAAATTCTTGAGGAAGTTCAGCCGGATGATCTCGCAACCATTATTTATACATCCGGTACCACAGGCGAACCAAAAGGTGTAATGCTGGGTCATGACAACTTTATGTATTGCTTTGGCTTTCATGACAAAAGGCTTGACCTCACCGAAAAAGATGTTTCCATGTGTTTTTTACCGCTGAGTCATATATTTGAAAGAACCTGGACGTATTTGATTTTTCATACCGGTGGGACTAATATTTATCTCGAAAATCCAAGGGAAGTCATTACGGAACTGCCTTTAACCAACCCTACGGTTATGTGCACCGTACCTCGTTTTTTCGAAAAAACACATGAAGGTATCCAGCATGAATACCACAACTGGCCGACGTATAAACAGCATATTTTCGATTGGTCAATCGGGGTTGGCCATCGCAATACAGAATATATAAGGAAAAATAAAAAAACACCATTTTTTTTAAACTTAAAAAGAAGGATTGCTGAACTTCTAGTTTTGAAAAAGCTGAGGAATATTTTTGGTAAAAACATGCGATCGATGCCTTGTTCAGGAGCAGCTATTCGAATCGACCTGCTTAAGTTTTTTCACGCAACCGGACTGTTTGTAAATTATGGTTATGGAGCTACAGAAACCACAGCATCGGTTTCATGCTTTAAAAAGAATGATTTTGATTTTACTTCTGTCGGAACAGTAATGCCCGATATTGAGGTTAAAATAGATGATAACGGAGAGATTTTAGTAAAAGGGAAAACACTTTTTAAGGGTTATTATAAGAAACCTATGGAAACACTGGAAGCGCTTAAGGATGGTTGGTATCGTACGGGCGATGAAGGCCGGCTTTCAGAAGACGGTAAACTGGTAATGACTGACAGGATAAAGGATCTAATGAAAACATCGGTTGGGAAATACGTTTCACCTCAGCGGATTGAATTGCTTCTTGGTCAGGATCCGATGATCGAGCAGGTGATCGTGTTAGGTGATAACCGGAAATACGTTTCGGCACTTATTGTACCAGAATTAAAAAGTTTGCGGTTATATGCAAAAAATTTAGGATTAAAGCTTGAATCCGATCACCATCTTGTCAATAGGAAGGAAATTCAGGAGCTATTTAAAAACCGGATTGAAACTCTCCAAAAAGAACTTTCATCGTACGAAAAAGTTGTAAAATTTACTCTTTTGCATGAACCTTTCAGTGTTGAAAACAATGCTATGACAAGTACGCTTAAATTCAGAAGAAAGGTTATTGCCGAGAATTATAAACTGCAAATTGAGGAAATGTATTAGGGGTTAAGTTTCCACCTTCTGTGCGACCATAGCCAATTTTCGGGTTGTTTGCGAATAACTTCCTCCAGCTTGCTGGCATATCGTTGTGTAATTTCTCCTTCTTTTAGGTCAGAAGAATTATCAGCTATCAATGAAAGTTCTAATGTGTAATAGCCCCGTTTTATCCTCTGAATATCAACAAAGAAAACCGGTAAATTATAATCACGCGCATATTTTTCCGGCCCGTGCAAAAAAGCCGTTCTCCTCCCTAAAAATTGAACCCAGTAAGCCCTTCGGGCATTTGAAGGACTTTGATCTGCTGCCATTATGAAAAGAGTCGGATTGTGTTTAGCATCCTTAAAACACTTAGCTGTTTCGTAAATTGAAGTCAGCTTTGTACCTGTTCGCGAACGGTTTTTCCTCAAATACCTGTCAGCATAAGGGTTGTTTAAGGGCTTATAAAATACCACAAAAGTATAATTTTTAAAAAAAAGACCGGGAGATAAAGTTCCCCATTCCCAGTTACCATAATGATTCGGAGTTGTAATAATGCTTTTCCCAATAGAAAAATAAGGTTCAAGGATTTTCGGATTTAGAATTCTATGTCGCTTCATCACTTGCTTACGGGTCATGGTAAATCCTTTAATGCCTTCAACTGTAACATCAGCCAGATTCTTATATGAAAGACGCACAAGCCTTTTTAATTCATTTTTGGTCAAATCAGGAAAAGTTTGAGACAGGTTTTTAATCATGACCTCTTTTCTGTACCCAATAACATGGTAAAGCAAAAAGCCAATTAAATCAGATATAATATACAGTGCTGAAAATGGGATCAGGCCGAAAACAAATACAAAAATAATTAGAAGAATGGCTAAAAATAAATTCATGTTCCCACTGTTTTTGTAAACTGCTATGAATTAATACGAATGTTATTCTGTTTTAAATGCCTCGATCACGGGCAGGACTTTATTATCAAAATCAAAAATAGCCACATTTTCCCAGGAAGATCCGGTTTCTGACTGATTTCCTTTAAAAGCCACCCAATCAGGAGCCCAATAGCAAAACCCTATACCTTTCCTTGCAGGCAAATTTTTCATTATTTGATTGATTTTTATCAAATATGCTTTTTGTCCTTCCGGAGTTGCAGGAAAATCGGGTATAAGCTGATTATCTAGTCCATAGGTGTTATTTGTCCAGTCATTCCAACTAAGTGTCCAGGGGTATCCCGTTTCAACGATCATGATTTTCTTTGAATACCGGTTTGCAATGCTTGTTATTTCGTTTTGAACCGTAGTGATGTCGGTACCATGCCAGATGGAATAATAGGAAAGGCCAATAATATCAAAATCAATATTTTTAGCCTGAACATTATCGAAAAACCATTCAGCCCCATTAAATCCTGAAAACTGAAGCATAATCTTTACTTTGGCTGTATCCGGATTCTCTTTGATTGCTTGTATGGCAGAATTGACAAGGGTAGCATAGCCAGACCAATTATTGTTAAAAGTGCCTCCGACTTTTCCGAAATCCCATAAAAATCCTGCATTGGTTTCATTTCCGATCTGGATAATAGCGGGAAGCGTACCCTGTCCGGCTAATTTTTGTACGACTTGTTTGGTATACGCATAAACACTGTCGTTTATTTGATCGAAAGTCAGTCCGTCCCAGGCAGCAGGAATGGTTTGATGCGCAGGGTCAGCCCAGGTGTCGGAATAATGCATATCGAGTAAAAGTTTCATCCCTTGTTCCGAAATTCGTTTTGCATAATTCAAAACTTCAGTAAGTCCACTGTGACCGTTTGCAGGTGTATGCCACAACCGCAGCCGAACAAGGTTTACACCTTTTGATTTAAAATAAGGCAGCAATTGAATCTGATCACCGTTATCGTCATAATATGCGGTTTGGGCCTCTTCAATTTCGGGCTGAAAGGATAAGTCCATGCCACTATAATATGTTGAGTCCTCGACGACAATTGGTGGTGTATTCTGCGTTTGTGGCTCATCGTTGTTTTTCCCTTTGCAGGATGATCCAAGTAAAATGAGCGACAAGGCGTAATAAATAAGAAACTGTTTCACTGAAAATTTTCTTTTCAATTTTAAAAACAAATGTAATGGAATTTCTAAAACTCAATCATGATTCCTACAGCGGGCAAAATCGTGCCGGAGGAATTTTCAATGGGTACCAGCACGTATTTGGTTCCATTATCCACAGTGATGTAGTTGCCGTTTGCATCCTTTTCCCGAACATAATAATCAGGTTGCTGCGCCTGATAATTCAGTACATTTTCTATATCAAGATACAGCATCAACGACCATCTTTGGAAAAAATATTTTTTGTCAATACGGATATCCAGCTGATTAAAGGAATTCAGCCGTTCTGAATTTACCTGGTTATAATCAGGATAAGCCTGTCCTTTTAAATCCCAGGCTTGTTTTTCCGACGATAATTCCAGGTCGTAAGGTGTATAAGGCAATCCACCCGAAAACCTCCATTTTGCACCAACTGACCAGTTTTTCCGGAGATTGTAAGTTACCAGTGTTGAAATAATGTTCCTGCTGTCCCAGCTTGTCGGTACGTAGTTACCATGTTTATCTTTAAACTCGCTCCTTACAAAAGTATAGGCAAATATAAAATTGAGCTTATTACTGATTCTAGTACGGTTTAGAAATTCAAAACCATAAGCGCGTCCCCTGCCAATTGATGCGATGGGTTCATCTCCGATCACTCCGAAATCGCTTCCTTTGGTAGCAAGGCTGATTGAGTCTCTCAGAGAAAAAGGATAATTATGGTAATCTTTATAAAAACCCTCTATGGAGAATACAATATTTTCTTTCATGTCATACTCCATACCGGCAATATAATGAACAACCGAAATGTATTTTATCCCATTATCTTTATTTACCAATACACCTGTCGAATCACGATAGCCCAGCGAAGTATATGCGGGAAGCCTGAAATATTTTCCAATGCTTCCGGTTAAGCTGAGTTTAGTCGTTAAACTGTATTTTAAAGAGAATCGCGGAGAAAGCTGATCAAGCATATTTTGCATGCTTTTCGAATAGTTGTTTGCATCGGTACGAATTCCAAAAGATGCGGCAAGACGTTCTTCTAAAAAATTCTTACTAACTTGTGCTGATGCTCCCCACCTGAAAAAATCAATCAATGACGAATAATTGATTTGCTGAACCTGATTTTCAAGGTATATTTTCTGATCGGTTGCATTGCTATATTTAACATATTGTGAACTCAGGCTGTACCCTAACTTAAAATCATTTTTTAACAAATACGATTCTTCGTACCGGACTTTATTTTCAATTTCCTGAGAGTTGTAATCATAAATTTTCTCAGTTGTTTCGTCATTATTGGGGTATTTATATGCAACATTGTTAAGCATATTTCTGCTTATAACAAGTGTTTTGAGGCTTTTTTTACCAAAATGCTTATAAACCGCTCCAATGGTATAGCTCCACTGGTTATTAACCGGCAAATAATCGAGTATATATTGCTGTTCCACGGTTGGATTCTGCAATCCTGTATTCAATTTAAACTGATCAAGAGAACCGACACTGATGATGCTCAATTCATTTTTGGTATTAAACTGTGTTTTCCATTTAAGTTGATAATCATTGAAAGTCGGAAGAAAAGGTAATTTCAGCGCACTGAAAAGAAACTGCAAATAAGAACGACGGATCGAAAACAGGTAACTCGATTTTTTACCCACCGGTCCGTCAGCAGAAGCTGAAACTTCAGTAGCACCAACACTCATTCTGAATTTAGCTTTTTCTTTGTTTCCTTCTTTCTGGTTCAGTTCAAAAATTGAACTTAACGCATTGGACCGGTTTGCCGGGAATGAACCGGAATAGAAATTTACACTGCTCAAAAGATCAGCATTGATGATACCGATTGCTCCGCCCGATGCTCCCTGAGTGGCAAAATGATTAATGTTGGGAATTTCAACATCATCAAGGTAAAAAACATTTTCACTGGGACCGCCTCCCCGGATGATAATGTCATTCCGGAACGTTGGTATAAACCCGACCCCCGGCAAAGATTGAATGACTTTTGAAATATCACGATTGCTCCCGGGATTGGTCTCAATATCAGCCAAACCAATACGCTGCATGGATAAAGGCGCTTCCCTGACTTTTTCAAAAGGTGAAGCCGTTACAACAATTTCTTTGAGGTCAGTTCCTACAGGCTCAAGAAAAATTTCAACATAGGCTACATTTGCATTTGTAACCTGAATATCCGGTGAGAATCCGGGTTTATAGCCGACAAAGGTGGCCTTTAACCGAACAAACCCCGGCTGAACTCCGGTAAACAAAAATTTTCCATTAATATCGCTTACACTCCCTATATCCGTTCCGTCAATGATTATATTTGTAAAAGGTAAGGGTTCGTTGGTACTCTTATCCAGCACCCTACCGCTTATCTTTCCATTTTGTGCAAAAATACCTGCCGCCGACAGCATCATTATAATCACTACACCAGGTATCCTCTTCATCAAATCCATCGTAATAACCCGTTTTTCAAATCTAAATAACAATCTTATCATTTCATTCAGGAAAATTAGATAACTGCAAATAAGCCTATAAAGAATTCCTTCGCTGCACCTAAATACACTCAAAGGAAATAATTAACAAAATAAAGTCTTTTAATAGTCTATATTTACTCATAAACAAATATCAAGTTATTTGTTTAAACAATAATAATTTATATTAAACAAAAAATTAATTAAAAGGTTAAGAAATAGCACAGAAAAAGCGAACTATTTATTATGGCAGCATTTTATTCTTTCTTTACTGGTTCCCATTCAGCAAAATGATCACTTACTACATAGGTTTTCGGATCTGTTGTCCAAAACTCATTGGAATTGTATGTCCAGCCCATGGTTTCCGAACCTCCGCCACTTTCGGTGGTTATAAGGAATCGATGATCCAGATGACCGATATAATTAGCCTGATCTCGCGGCCAGTCCTGATCGCCGCCTGAAGGATCGATGGGAACCCAGCCGTAATTCGGAAGGTAAACCTCTACCCAGCGGTGAAAAACATCATCCATGCTCGCATAATCGCCTCTAACTACGACTGATCCGACATACCGGGCAGGCAAACCCGCTGCCCGGCACATGGAAATGTAAACGAATGTATATTCGGAGCATGACCCGTTTCCTCTTGCCAGAACAGTAGGCGCCGTATTCCAGCCCCCTGACATTTCATAATACATATTTTTTATCAGGTAATTGAATATCTTCCGGAATATCCAGTAAGGGTTTGTTTCACCTGCAACGGCGATCTTTACAGCTTCCCGGATCACCGGATCATCATAC
Source organism: uncultured Bacteroidales bacterium (assembly GCA_963761195.1). Classification (GTDB taxonomy): domain Bacteria; phylum Bacteroidota; class Bacteroidia; order Bacteroidales; family JAADJA01; genus JAADJA01. The sequence continues at coordinate 30,734 of CAVXGA010000017.1, read as the reverse complement.
CGATACTTTTCATTATTTTCAAGATATTTATCTTTTATTTCGGCTGGAATTTCCGATAAGGAGCCCACTTTTTCAGGATAAATAAAATACCGAACTTCATTAATTTTTGCAACAGTCGTCATTGTTGCCGATACTTTTGTATCCGGTTTAATATTTTCAAAATGGAAATGCGCTGTTTGCTGCCCCCATTTATCGGTTACAAGATCGGTATAAGCCGGATCGAAAACTGGAGGATCAATAATGGTCTGACTTGTGCGGTTTTTAGGTATTGCAATTTGAACATCTGCAGTTTTAATTTCGCCGGGCCCGAAATTCGTAATTTCATGATAATAGGTTATTTTAGCATCATGTGAATCAATTACCCTGAATTGTTCATCATCCCTTATTTTCAGCTGATATAATTTATCTTCCTGGTAATCGACAGCCCAAAGATTTTTCCCATCGAAGCATAAATCCCGTGTAAAAGAACCCGGAGCATCCGTTATGATAATTACGGTTCCGGTTGAAGGATCAACCATGTAAATTTCATCCTTAATTCTGTCGGAAATCCAAAGGTATTTCCCGTCGAAAGTTATTCCTCTCGGATCAGATGCCGGTGATTTAAACGTACGTATCGTTGTCCCGTCATCAGGACTGAACTGGATCACTTCGTCCGAGTCACTGTCTACACACCAGAGATATGTGCCATCCCATGTCAATCCGCGAGGAGTTGTTGAAGGAGCCTGAATGGTTTTCAATATTGTACCGTCTTCAGGATCAACTTTATAAATAACACCATGATAATTTTCGGACAGGGGAATTCCTCCCTTTACATCGGCATTCCAGAGAAACTGCCCATCCCAGGCCAAACCTTCAGGCCAGTATGCAGGTGACGGAATACTCCGTATAACTTTCCCGTTTTCCGGGTTAATGCAAAACAACTTATCAGCCTGATAATCGGCCATCCAAATATTTTTCCCGTCAAACGTTAACCCGGTAGGGAAATTACCAGGGATTTCAAAGGATTTAACGACTTCCCCGGTATAACTGAATGCAATGAAGGGAATTATTGAGAGTACTGCAAGTAGCGTTTTTTTCATTGTGTTTGGATTTATTTTTTAAAGGATAAAAGTATTAAAGTTTTTAAAACTGTGCGTTAAACAATCTTTGAATTGATCATAAGATCTTCAAACTTGGTAACTAATCAGTAATTAACATGCACTATTCATAAAATCTCTCGCAAAGTCGCTAAGTAGCAAAGAATAAGTCGTTTATCAAAAATTGTTAAAAAACAATCAATCTCAATTCATAAAAAGTAATCGCTGAAGTAAAAATTCATTAATATAAACTTTGCGTCTCTGCGGCTTTGCGTGATGAATTATTCTGGTTTAAATGCTTTAAGTTTTAAGTATTTAAAGTTTTAAAAAAATCATCCAAATAGGTTTGTAATAGAGATAACACATGAATTTATTTAAAAATCAGTGTTTGAATAAGAAGAATCACAGAATGAAAAGTATCGGTTCTGTTACAAAAATTCAGGGGCAGTTAACTTTAGGCATTTTAGTCACTCAAAACTTTAGTCACTGATTAGAAACCAAACATGTTACTTTTGAGGTCGTTTATAACATTGATTTTTTTAAACTTGTCATCCATGATTGAAAAGATAAAACAGAGCGTTGACTTTTTAAAGTTAAAGGGTATAGCAGATCCTGAAATTGCAGTTATACTTGGCACCGGACTGGGAAAATTCGCTGATAAATTAACCATCCTTGCGGAAATTGAATACGCTGAAATTCCTAACTTCCCTGTTTCCACCGTTGAATTTCACAAGGGCAGACTGATTTACGGCAAACTGAATGGTAAAATGATGCTTGTCATGCAGGGACGGTTTCATTATTATGAGGGATACAGCCTTCAACAAGTTACCTTCCCGGTAAGGGTTATGAAAGACCTGGGGATAAAGTACCTGTTGATTTCAAATGCCGGTGGAGCTATGAACCTTGATTTTAAAAAAGGTTCCATGATGCTGCTTGATGACCATATCAATCTTATTGGAAATGGACCTTTAATTGGTGTAAACGAAGCCGGGCTTGGTACCCGGTTCCCGGATATGAGTCAACCCTATTCGGCATTTCTGAATAATAAACTGGAACAGATAGCCCGCAATAGAGGGATTCCCTTGCATAAAGGAGTTTATGCAGCAGTTGCCGGTCCGAACCTCGAAACAAGGGCCGAGTATCGTTTTTTGCGGGGCATCGGTGCTGATGTTGTAGGCATGTCGACAGTGCCGGAAGTAATTGTTGCAAACCAGATAGGGTTACCCTGCGCAGCAATTTCTGTGTTGACTGATGAATGCGATCCGGATAATCTTCATCCCGTCGAGTTGAAAGACATACTTGCAATTGCAGCCAGTGCCGAAAATGACCTGATAAGGCTGTTCTCAGATTTAATCAAAGAACTTTGATTTTGAATTTCCGTCCTGAAATATTTCGGATGCGCTTTCGTTTTTCTCTGGTAATCTGCTTGAAAAACAATCCGTTTTAATTTTTTATTTGACATGAAAATTCTTATCGTTGAGGATGAAAAGGATTTGTCGAATTCGATTACCACATATTTGCGGCAGGAAAATTTTATCTGCGAATCGGTATTAAATTATGCAGACTCAATTGAAAAGGTGAATTTGTACACCTATGACGTTGTTATCGTAGATATTACACTTCCCGATGGGAATGGGCTGGAACTTATCAAAGAGCTTAAAAAAAATCGTTCACGATCAGGAATTATTATTATTTCAGCCAAAAATGCCCTGGATGATAAAATCAACGGGCTGGATATGGGTGCTGACGATTACCTCACAAAACCGTTTCACCTGTCGGAGCTCAATGCCCGGATAAAATCCTTAATCCGGCGCAGGGATTTTGAAGGAAGCAATGAAATTGTGCTGAACGAATTAAGGATAAACCCCGAATTACTTACGGTTCATGTAAAAGACAACCAGCTTAATCTTACAAAAAAAGAATATGATCTCCTCATTTTCTTTCTTGCTAATAAAAACAGGGTAATTTCTAAAGAATCGATTGCCGAACATCTTTATGGCGACAATATCGACCTGGTCGATTCATTCGATTTTTTATACAGCCATATTAAAAATCTCCGAAAAAAGATCATGGAAAATGGCGGCAATGATTACATTCATACCGTTTATGGTATCGGATACAAATTATCATCACCTTGAAACTACTCAGTAAAACAATAATCTACTACCTTTTAGTCTCCATGGTTATTTTCACTATGGGTGGATTTATGTTTTACAAATTCGTCAGAATAATTGTCATCCGGCAAATCACCAACAGCCTGATCACTGAAAAAAAACTCATCGAAGAGCAAATCCTGAATTCTGATAGCCTTCCTGATTTCACTACCATTTTCGGGCATGAAATAGAGGTTACGCTCTATGATCAGCCATTAAGGTATGTTCAGGTAATAAACGACACGCTTATCGCAGATTCATCCAATAACACATCGGATCATTACAGGCATCTTCGTGTAACTGGCAATTTTAAAGATAACCGGAGTTTTTACCGCGGCTATTCCATCAATATTTTCAAATCGCTGGCTGATACACATAAGCTCATTATGGATTTGTTTCTTGTCATTTGGCTGGTCCTGATCTCGCTTGTTCTGATATTGATTACCATTAATTTATGGATATCAAAGAAAATGTGGATTCCGTTTTACAAAATTCTCAATAATCTTTCGCAATATAATATTAATGAGAACCTTCATTTAAATCTTACGCCTTCAGGGATTCTGGAATTTGACCAGTTAATCCGGGTATTGAATTCTATGTCGGAGCGGATCCGGTCAGATTTTATAAATCTGAAAGAATTTACTGAAGATGCCTCTCACGAAATCCATACACCCTTATCCATCATAAAATCTAAGCTTGAATTGTTGTTTCAGTCGGAAAACCTCACGGAAGAACAGTTTCAAAATATACGTACCATTTATGAGGCTGTTTCGAGGTTATCGAGGCTCAACAATTCACTGCTGTTGATTTCAAGGATTCAAAACAAGCAATTTCCGGAAGTCAAAGAGATTAATCTTACTTACGTTATCGAAAAATTTCTGATCCATTTCAAAGAAGTTATCCAGCAAAAAAACATCAGCATTACCAAACATTATAATGACCAGACGACGGTGAACATGAATCCCGATCTTGCTGAAATACTGATCTCCAATTTGCTGGGCAATGCCTTTAAACATAATGTTCAAAACGGATCAGTTACCATAAGTCTTAATGCAAGGGAGCTGGTCATTACAAATACGGGTCATAAACTCGAAGCTGATCCGGGAAGTTTATTCAAGCGTTTCAAAAAAGGAAATATTTCAAGTGATTCCTCTGGTTTAGGCTTATCAATAATCAATAAAATTGTTAGTCTTTATAATTTCAATGTTGAATATTCAGCGCACGATAACTTACATTCCCTTACACTCCGCTTTTAACATTTCTTAAGAATTCAATGTCTCTAATGGGGTAAAAATCCAGAATTTCTCCAGATTCTGCTTCTAATTTTGCAGCATAAAATTTAATTAAAAATTATTCACTTAAAATTTGATAGTATGAAAACAATCATGTTATTTATCGGAATCTTGCTGGCTGGAACAATTAGCTTAAATGCGCAAACAAAATCAATGGTAAAAATCCAGGACCTGCCCAAAGCAATTACTCAAAATCTTGAAACCCAGCATAAAGACTGGAAAGCTACAGAAGCCTTCAAAGTCGATACGAAGGGCGTTATCACATACGAGATAATTACAAAAAAAGACAAGAACGAAGAAATGCTGTGGTACGACAACAATGGGAAATTTATGAAACAACAACCGTATCATAATGAAAGGAGTGCTATGAAATCGTCAGAAATGAAGACAACACAGCCAACTCATTCTTCAGCAACTACAACATCTCATTCGGATCCGAAAAAGAAATAACGTCGCCCTCGTTCTGTTAATGAGCAGAGGGATCTATATATACTGATCAATTTTCCTCTAAAGAGGCTGGTTTTCACCGGCCTCTTTTCAATTTTACCCGTTTCGTTTCCGCATGGAATGAACCAATTTCATTAAATCATGTATGTTTGCACATTATTTTAGTTTAAACGTTATATTTAAAAATCCCGGTAAAATTGGTCAATCGGCTTCGGTTTATTAAAGCTTCTTTCATTCCAGTGTATTTTCTTACACTTTCCCTGCTTTTTGTAAATGCATTTGTTACTGGGGCAGAAATTCGGCGATTATCTGCAATACGGAAAAGCCGAACTTGAGAAAGAGAACTACACGGAAGCCATCAAATACCTGAACAGCGCAGTAAACCAGCGGCCCGCTTCCTACGAAGGATATTTTCTGAGAGGCATAGCCAAGTACAATCTTGGCGATTACCGGGGGGCAGAGTTCGATTTTACCCAGGCAACCCAATTCGACCCGTACAATGCCGAAATTTACCATTTCCGGGCTATTTCCAGAAGCCAGCAATATAACTTTGGCGGAGCAATGGAGGATTTTGCGACAGCTATTACACTCGACCCTAAAAATCCCTTGTTTTATCTTAACCGAGCCCGCTCGAATCTTTTTCTTCAAAAATTTCAGGCCGCAATCGACGATTGCAACAAAGCCATCGAACTGAAATACAAAGATGCGTCGGTATTTGCATTAAGAGGAATGGCAAAAGCCGGGCTTCAGTTATACAGACGAGGCAATGTCCGACATTGACAAATCCATTACCCTTGACCCGAAAAACTCGTTCTCGGATACATCCAGCGCGGAACCATTTTAATGGATATGCAGCGGCCCGACTCAGCAATCCTCGATTTCAACAAAGCCATTTCACTGGATGCGGACGATCCCTACGCACTGTTAAACCGTGCCAACGCCAGAATGGAAACCCACGATACGACAAATGCTATGCAGGACCTTGATAAGGTGATTGCATTGTCGCCCTATAATTCGTATGCTTATTACAACAGGGCGATATTAAAGATCGGTCAGAACAAAAATAAGGAAGCGATTTCTGACCTTGATAAGGTGATTGCACTGAACCCCGACAACATTGCCGTTTATCTTTATCGTGGACGGTTAAAAGCACAAACAGGTAACCTGAAAGGCGCATTGAACGACTTTAACAAGTCACTCGAAATCTATCCCGACTTTGCCGATGCGTATTATGAGCGTTCTCTTGTTAAGAAGCAAATGGGTGATTTTAAAGGTTCGGAAGAGGATCATAAAAAAGCTTACCTGATCAATGATTTTAATTTCAGCGAAAACGACAGCACTAAGCTGGCCGAGCAAATGTATCTGAAGCGGTTGATTGCTTTCAGCAGCGACTTTAGCAGCAAAAAGGCAGATACGACGAATGCACAGGGCACATACGCAATCGGATTGAAACCCATTTTTGTGACAGTACTCTTTGCAAAGAGTATGGATAACATCAAATTGTTCGACACCTTTAACAAACCTGTTTACCATACCGATGTAATTTCACTTTCTGATGCGATCAATGAATCACGGTCCGCAAATCTGAATACGACCCCCGATTCGCTGAACAGTCATGTCCCTGATCATTCAACCGATCCGTTGCTTCTTTACCGGCAGGCCGAAATGTTTGCCGGCAACCAGAATTATACAAAGGCGTTAGCCGGTTTCGACAGGGCCCTTGCACTCAATCCGGATCTGATCATGGCCTGGTTCGGTCGGGCCAATACACGGTTTCTCCTTGCCGAATTGCTGAATTCGGAACACGAAAGCCGTTATTCACTGAGTTCATCCTTAAACCCCCATCAGGGTTCCTTGTCGCAGGATACGACACTGCTGAACCAGTCGCTGAAGCAAGTGCTTCAGGATTACAACAAAGTCATCAGCCTCGATCCCGGTTTCACCTATGCCTGGTTCAACCGTTCGTATGTTAAATGTTTGCTGGGCGACTACTGGGGTGCTATCAGCGACCTTTCGAATGCAATCAAAATCGATCCGAAATTTTCCGAAGCATACTACAACAAAGGCTTAATCCTTATCTACCAAAACCTGAAGACAGTTGGTTGTGAAAACCTCAGCCAGGCCGGCGAGCTGGGAATCCAGGAATCGTACGTGGTAATGAAAAGGTATTGTTATAAATAATAGTAAGGTTCTCGGCGAAGTCCTGACTTCCCGCCTGAAGTGTCAATCTCCTGATTGACCATATTCTGTAAACAATAACCCTAATAGGCCATACATAGAATCCATCAGGTTGGTTATTACAATTGAAGTCCATTCAATAATCTGGAGATTATTTCTTCACCCAGCACAGTCTGGAGACTATACTGAGAGCAGGGAGTTGATGGGCAGTTTTTTTGTTGATTAAATGCTTTGGGTTGCAAACCCAAAGTAGCGGAGAATTATAGCCTTATGGGCATCCTAACGCATTTCTAATACTATCATTCTTAATTAATGCGCATCGTTTTACAAAGAATATACTATCAGCCGTTTTGAGATCTACTTTACATTTGTTTTTTCTAAACCATTCTTCCCAATTTTTTAAATCACTATCAACCTGATATTTATAATAATATCCAACAATATCTCCTCCAATATAAGCATTACTTTCTAAACCGGTTACAAAAACCAGATATGTGATTGTACTAAATAATGAATCAGTAGTTAATGCAGAATCAGGATCACCATAATATGAGTCTTTGATTATTTTTATATATGAATTAAATTTCTCCGCGAACTTGATATCCCTAATTTTGTTACAGTCACTGTTCATTTGACAACTCAAGATGATGTTGATTAAAATGAATGATGTACCAAAAATTATTAATATAAATTTCTTCATATATTTATTTTTTCCCCCACTGGCGCAAGTCCAATGTCATTAAGTTAAGGATATAAACAATTGATTATTAATAAAAAGTGCAATTGTGATTCGTGAGAAAGAGGGGAAATATGGGACTTTGCACCTAAAAACCAATGACTAAAAAACATGCACTTCATTTCATTAATCTAAGTAAAGACTTTATAAACTCCAACATAACATTAAAAAACTATCGGGTCAAAGACAAAGACTTTACCAGAACAAGAAAGCTATCATTTTATGGATTGTCAGTATGTTTGATGAGGTTACTCAGGCAAAATATTCAAATCGAATTATATGCTTACTTTAGTGCATTAAACGCCATTCATTGTAATAATCAGTTTAGTTTTACATCAAGTGCATTCGTACAAAGCAGAAAAAAAATGAAGCCAGATATGTTTTATGATTTAAGCAGGATAATTGCAGAAGACTTTTATCAGGATAATGATGAAAATGTACAATTATATAAAGGGCATAGATTGTTAAGCATTGATGGTTCCACAATCAATTTACCGGTAAATAATAAGACCCGTCAGGCCTATGGCGTCTTCAATAATCAAAAGAAAACAAACGATGTTGTGTTAGGGCGGGTGTCAATGATGTATGATGTTTTGAATGAAATCGTTTTAGATGGAAAGTTATGTCCCTATAAAACAGGAGAAATACCATTATCACAAGATCACTTTAAATTTGCTAAAGAAAATGACCTTATTATAATGGATAGAGGTTATCCCAGTTTTGAATCGATGTATGAAATGCAAAAAAAGAAGATCCATTTTATATACAGATGCAAAACTGATTTCTCCAATCAGGTCAATCAATTTTATATATCTAAGAGTAAGGAAACGATTATAGAAATTAAACCCAAACAAAACGGGTCATTCAAAGACTTGCCGTATAACAAGAGAACAACAATCCAGGTAAGAATGATCAGGATAGAATTAACATCGGGTGAAACAGAAATACTCATGACCTCTTTACTGGATAAAGTAACATATCCATACAGTGATTTTAAAGAATTATATTTTAAAAGATGGGGAATAGAAACCTATTACAATCGATTTAAAAATATAATAGGCGTCGAAAATTTTTCAGGAACCAGTGATCAATTTATTCAACAAGAATTTAATTGTGCATTGTACATAAGCAATATACAAAGTATACTCACTAAAGAAGCACAGGAAGAGGCAAACCAAAAATATGAAAGCAGAAAATACGAATATAAAATAAATTCATCCTTATCACTTTGTTTTATCAGAAACAAATTAATTAAACTGTTTACAAGCGAAAAACAGGCTGAAGAAATAATGGAAGAACTAAATAAGCTGTTCGTTAAAAATGTAATCCCTGTTCGGCCAAATCGTGATTATCAGCGAAATCCGGACAAATATCGAAAAAGAACAAAACCTAAACAATTTAGCAATAGACGAACAATACTATGAAAATAAAGATATTAGGCCTTAACTTAATGACATTGGACTCGCGCCAGTGGGGGCTGCTTTGGGTTTGTAGCCCAAAGCTTTATTACCAAAGCAGGGACACGAAAACACAAAGTTTCACCATGGGATCTATCCATTTTAAACCTTTGTGTTTTCTTTGCGTCTTGGCGGCCTGGTGGCAAAATTGAAACTGTCAAATTCTTTATTGAATATTAAACAGTCTCTAAAAAAACGGGATGATATAAACCATTTCATCAATTTGTTGTTAATTATTGATCAGGATTTGTTCTTACCAGGAGGTTCAGCAATTATTATCCAACCACATAAAATCGCTTGTATAAACATGAAAAACTTAACACTGTTCACCATATTTGTGCTTACTGTAATCTCGCATCATCCAATCAAAGCTCAACACGCCGAAATTGTCACTAACAAACTTTACGGCGGATCCGATTATGACGAATTCCGGTTCATCAGACCTTTCAATATTAATCAAATTATAACGGGAGGTTATAGCAATTCATCCAATGGTAATCTTACCTCAAATAATGGACTTACTGATCAATGGCTTCTTTCGGTTGATGTAACCTATAATCCAGAGTGGTCTGTCAATAGTGGCGGGATCGGCTATGATGAAATAAACGGGATTGAAGTTACGGATGGCGGTGACATAGTAGCAGCATGTGGAACCGATGGCTTTGGTGGAATATTGGGTTGCAATACTGCAGGCCGGAATGCTCACCTGTTTGAAGTCGATCCTTCAGGAACTCTCTTAAATCAGACATGCATAGCAGGTTCTCTGGATGATGTTGCACTGGGTATTTGCAAGCGTCCACTTGCGTACGGAAATCCCGGATTTATGGTTTGGGGAACAACCAAGTCAGTCGATGGAGATTTTACAGGTCTTCCTTCACATGGAAGTGCCGATGCCTATATTGCCAGGGTAAGTGAAAACCTCGTGCTTCAGTCTATTAAGAATTTCGGAAGCAGCGGTTACGATGTTCCCAAAGGGATTGTTCCCGGTCCTGACAATACCTGGATAGTGGCCATTGAGTCAGATGGTTCGGATGGCGATATGTCTGGAACAAATCCGCTGGGTTCTGATGATATTGTTGTGTTTAAACTGGATGATGATCTTACTGTTTTACAAAAGAAGCGTTTTGGAGGAACATTAGTAGATCATATACTTCAAATGAATAAAATATATCAGTTTAAAAACAAGAATTCGGGTGAAGTGCTTGTGAATGATGGAATTGTCCTTATTGGCGCGACAAATTCACATGATTTTGCCGGCTGTTCGGATAGTGCTGTAAATGCATTTGTAATGTTACTCGATTATTCGCTGAATGTCGTTTGGCAAACATGTATTGAGGGAAGCGGTGATGATCTCGCTCATGGCGGAGTTCAGTCAGCGGAAGATCCGGTTTATTATATCGTCGGTGAAACCGGTTCTTCCAACCATGACTTTACCTCTAATTTTGGTATCTTAGATGGTTTTCTTGCGGCACTTGACATTAATACCGGTAACCTGCTCTGGACTCAAAATTACGGAGGCAGCGGCGTTGATAAAGGATTCGACATCCTTGAATTACCCAATGGCAACTTGTTGACAGCCAACAATACGTCTTCAACAGATCATGATGTTACAGATGTACCTTATGGAAGCGCAGATGGCTGGCTTGTTGAGTTTGATGTTTTCACGGGCATAAAGGCAGTTAATTCGGACAAACAGAGTCTTAAAGTTTTCCCAAATCCGGCCCGGGATCAGTTGTCTCTTTACCCGGGGCGACAGTTATTTAAAGCTGATTTGCTCATTTACGATTACTCGGGTCATTTGTGTGCAAAATCAGTAGTCGTAACCGGAAACAGTGCCGAGAAGGTCTTAGTTCCTGTGCAAGCGCTGTCTCCCGGACTTTATACGGTATTGCTCAGAGATGAGAAGCTTTCTCAGGCAGCCAGATTTATTGTTAGCCATTAATTAATATTTCGATTGAATAACTTTTCTTTTTATTTGAAGTTGTTTTCTGGTTATGCTGGATAAAAAGAAGGAATAGAGCAATTATTAAAACCCTTTTCCAGGTTCAGCTAAGGCTCTGCCTTAGTCGAATATATCTCAGTTGTCTTAAGCTTAAAACTTGTTTGTTAATAACCCCCCATCCCGTCCTCCTTTTTAATGAAGACCCATTTGTAAATGCATTTGTAATTTAAAACACCTAAGACTGGTTGAGTACAAAAAAATCTTTAATTTTGATACATGTCCGCCCAATCAGTCATTCATTACAGTGAAGATAAAAAATTCATTGAAAATGCGGAGATAAGCCCGGATTTACAGACTTGTTATATGATGCTATTGATACTGCTCATGAATTAATAGATAACAGAATTATTTTGCCATTCCAGCCGTCTGAAAACACACCTGCGTGGATCGAATTACTTGATATCAGTGTAATGATGAACTTTTTTTGATGTGATTTGTTAAAGCAACGTATTTCGTTATTAACAGGCAAATGATAACCTGTTTTGAAAAAAATAAGTGATCTTAATTAACCAAATCTCAGGTTAATTCTTCTGCGTTCTTTTGCAATTTGCATTAGGATCGTTTACGGTCATACCTTATTGATCTTTAAACAAGCGTTATGGCTGGTTGCGTTTTAATAATCAAAATTAATTCTACAAATTAACGAAAGGAAAATAAATTATGTCAACCGAAGATGAAGTCCGCAATGCATCGAATCAGTTTTATGCAGCGCTAAACAAAATGGTAAATGGAAGTTCTCAATCACTATCAGATATTTGGTCACACAATTCGTCGGTTACCACTATGCACCCGATTGGAGGACGACAGGTAGGATGGAAGGACGTTTGGGCAACATGGGATCAAACCGCCCAGGTAGCTTCTGAAGGTCAGGTCAAACTACAGGATCAGTTCATCCGGGTAGTTGGGGATATGGCTTATGAAATTGGCGTGGAGAACGCAAGTTTCAGGATTGCCGGGCAAAAGGTCAGTGATAAGGTTCGTGTAACGAACATCTATCAGAAAGAAGGTGGAACGTGGAAGATGATTCATCATCATAGCGATCTCTCCCCTGCAATGGTTGAAATTCTTCATAAGTTACAAACCACGTAATGGCAAATTGAAACGAAACCTGATAATCGCCCAGGTTGATGGTTTCAAGAGTGTTTTTAATAATCAACCGGAGTGTGCAAAAATATCAGGCACCTCCGGTTTAATCGTGCTGGTCCTAAAATCCGGGGTAGTTTTTTAGTTTAGCCGGGTGACGCTAAAATCTTCAGATTTTATGTGTCTTCCATTTTTTGGGTTTGTAACCAGATTCTTTAATAGCCACCGCATACTTTCAAGTGTTCCGAAGCGTACTTGCGGGATTTAATAAGTAAATTTTATAACATTGCCTGCGCAGTATAAAAACACGAAATAATGAGCCGGACCGCTGTAACAATTTTATGAAGAATGAGTGAAAACCACAAGTCGCATCAACGCCAGGGCCTATGCAGGAATACTTACAGGTGCGGGGCAGTATAAAATACGGTTTCATCGTAAATATAAACAAGTTTTCAGTCATTGTATCAGACAACCGAACATACACGAAAAAACAATCACACATTAAGATACATTATGGAAGAAAACAAAGGTGAAAACAAATCGAATGAACCTGGTCAAAGCCCTTTTTCTCAGACGTTCTTCCACGGTACAAAGGCTGACCTAAAGATTGGTGACTATATCGAAGTTGGTCTTAACTCTAACTATGGACAAAAGAAAAAAGCGAAATATATCTATCTCACTGCTACTTTAGATGCTGCTATTTGGGGTGCTGAACTTGCGTTGGGCGAAGGACGTGAAAGAATATATTTAGTTGAGCCAATGGGTCCAATTGAGGATGACCCCAATTTAACTGACAAAAAATTCACAGGTAACCCTACCATGTCTTACCGCTCAAAACATCCGTTTAAGGTTGTTGGCGAGATTACTATTTGGCAAGGACACTCACCGGAACAAGTCAAAGCAATGAAAGACGGATTAACAAAACTTAAAGAACAAGGCATTGAAGTAATAGAGGATTAACTAAAGCTATAACTGACAGTTAAAAAATCATATGACAACGACAAAGCCTAAGGACATTGACGAATATATCGCAGGGTTTCCAAAAGACATTCAAAATAATTTAGAACAAATACGTTCGACAATTAAAAAAGTAGCGCCAGAAGCCGAAGAAAGTATTGGTTACGGAATGCCTGCATTTAAAACGAATGGGAGACCGTTAGTATATTTTGCTGCATTCAAAAACCACATTGGCTTTTATGCAATACCGACAGGACATTCAGAATTTGCAAAAGAACTTTCAAACTACAAGCAGGGAAAAGGTTCTGTTCAATTTCCACTTGACAAACCAATGCCTTTAAATTTAATAACCAAAATTGTAAGGTTCAGAGTAAAAGAAAATTTACAGCGGATAAAAACTAAAGACAAAACAACGAACCGCTAATCGAGTCTTCCAGCCAAAGCCTTTGCGATAGCATGACCTGGACCATTAATAACCAGCCTTCCTTTCTGTATTTAAATTGAATAAAAAAATATATGAATGTAAAAAGTGATTGAAAATTACTACTTTAGCAATGCAATGGATTATAAGGAATACAGGAAATAATGGAAAACTGGGTTTCGCCTGTTCATGCAAAAGTGCAATGAATAAGGAAGTTTTTATTTCTTGTATAAATGAAATAGGCAACATTGCAAAAACAACAAGATTAGAACCATTATGGAAGTAATTATTCGAAGAACAGAAGAAAAGGATTTTTTTCAAACGGAAAACATTACGCGAGAAACATTTTGGAATTTATATAAACCGGGATGTGACGAGCATTTGATTTTACACAACATTAGAAATACTAAGAGTTATATTGGTGACCTTGATCGTGTAGCAATATTTGAAAATGAAATTATCGGGCACATCCTGTCAACAAAAGCTAAAGTTATAGATTCATTAAATAAAGAACATGGAATTTTATGCGTAGGACCTTTAACAGTAGTGCAGGAATTTCAAAAGAAAGGAGTCGGTTCAACGCTCATTAATAATTCAATTCAAATAGCAAAAGAATTAGGTTTTTCGGGAATGATTCTTTTTGGAAATCCGGATTATTATCATCGTTTTGGATTTAAAAATGCAAAAGAGTATTTCATAACAACGAAAGATGGTCAGAACTTTGAACCGTTTATGGCATTAGAGCTGCAAAATAATGGATTAGTTAATATACAGGGCAGATTTTTTGCAGATGATGCTTTTGAGGTTCATCCCAATGATTTGATTGAATTTGAAAAGAAATTTCCTCATAAAGAAAAGCTGAAGACTGAAACTCAACTTGAAAAATAATAATAAACATTTTCCCCAGGCAGGTGAATTTCAGTTAATCCGTATGTTTGTTTCGGATAAAATGAGTTAGGGGCAAATTGGTTAAAAAAAGAACGCAATTACATTCCGAAAAATAAGCAAATGAAAATCCATAAAACGGTTTTACAAGTTCTGGTATTTTTTATTCTTTCAAACTCTGTTTATTGCCAACAAGCCGAATTAAAAACCAGTCCAATTAATGGCACATGGATAGAATCGGAGAAAAAAACAGATACCATCGTTTTTTTGCCAGAATATGATGGTCAGAATCCTGTATTTGAATTAAAAAGAGGTTTTAGAACAACTGAAGGTTATAAACTTCCTGATTACTTTTCTGGTCCATACAATTTCAAATTAGGAAATAATAGTATTTCATTATACTGGTTTTTCTCAAGTGGCTCATTTCAGACCTATTATTTTAAAATGATTCCTGAAGAAAATAAGTTTAAGATAGGTAATTTTTTTAAAGATCCTGAAAAGAAGAAACAGGAACCCGATACGCTACTATTTTTGAGAATAAAATAAACAATCTGAACCCGACAGATTCAATTCTTCCAGCCTTCCCTTTATTACTTAATATTTTAAAAATTCAATACGAATGCAAAATAGTAATTGAAAATTAAATAATTTAGCGTTGGTTGTTTTTAAAATTAAAGGTAACCGCAAAAATTTGATGACTTGATTCTCAGAACCCTGACAGATTGTGGCATTATACATATCCGACCGGATATTAAAACCTGCAAAAGGAAGGGAAATAAATTGTGAACTATACGTTGGGCTTCATTAGGAAATAATTAAAACAATCAACTAAATTAAATGGCAGAAAATACCGATCCCGGCAACAAAACTTCGGGTAATTCGACAAATAATGAATCAGAGAAAAATCCGGATAGAAATAATCCAGTTTTTGAATCGGAGAAAATAATTGCCAATCCGGAAACTGAAGGCAAATTTCCATCTCATCAACAACATCGTCCCTTTAGAAAAAGGATATGGAATTATTTATTTGAATTCCTAATGGTTTTCCTTGCCGTATTCTGCGGTTTCATAGCAGATAACTGGCGTGAACAATTACAGGAGCACCGGCGGGAAAAGGAATTCATCCGTTCCATTGTGGAGGATATTAAATCGGATACGCTCAATTCAAACAGGACAATCGCACAATTGAAAAGTATAAAATCAGGTATCGACAGTGTATTAATCCTGTTATCATCTCCTGAAATTTATACTAACTCTAATGATGCTTACAGGTTATGGACCAAAAACCTTGGACTGGAAGTTTTTGTTGCAAATGATCGTACCATCCAGCAGTTAAAAAGCAGTGGTGAGTTAAGGCTGATAAGAAATAAAGCAGTTTCAGACAGGATTATGAAATACGATCAAACGTTGAAGAAATATTATACACAGTCAAATCTTATGTATAGTGCAGTTCTCGATGTGACCAACTACAGCCAGCTTTTCGATTTTATCAACCTTGATAAAAATAAAAACATTCCGGTACCCTTAACGGAACAGGGGAAGAAATCACTGAACGAGGCGTATGCCCATCTTCAGTTGTGGAACAGAGGTCTGATTGGGTTGATCAGTTGGCTGGTGGTAGTGAATGAAGAGGGAACAACGCTGGTGACATTTATACAAAAAGAATATCAACTGCAATGACTCTTGAAACGCACGTGCCCCTTGCATTTGAAAGTTTTCCTGCTAAAGACCGATTAATAGCATGACCCGTTAAAATAAATCCGGGTCGAGGAAAGTACCCGATTCAAGAGGCTGGGCATATCGCTGATGATAACAATCATATTCCGTTCGGAAGTACCATTGTTAAATGCATCGTTGATAACTGGTTCACCTTTTTCTTTATTGCAGGCTGACAGCATAAGAATTGTTATTCCAAGTAATCCCATCATTAATAATGAGCCAATGTTTTTATGCGAATTCATAAAATATTGTCCTTACTTTTTGGGCTTTTCAGGTTCTGCCCCGGTTTTTTTAAATGGTTTACCGGACTCCATATTATCACAATTCAATTATTCACATTTAACAATGTGTTATCAACCCTCTATATGATAAATGCTGTAGTTTAAATTATATTAGGTAATGAATAGGTAGTGTACGCATGGCTTTAGAAAAGGTTGTATTTTTCCGCGAAGTGGAGATTATGTTTTCAGGCTGCAGCCTGACAGGATATATCCGGCTAAGGCAGAGCCTTAGCCGAACAGGGGGTATAAAATTTTATTCAACCTCCACATATTTTTTTACTATTTCATTCTCATAAAATCATCAATGATACCAAACAACACTTCTTTTTGCAATTGCAAAACCCTAAACTTTAACTGTATTGTGTTTTTGAGTTTTTTTTCGACAATTATCGGATTTCGTCCATTTATTAAATTACTTAACACTGCAATAGACACATTTATACGAATTTGTGGCAATTGAATTGCTACAAAAAATTTATAAAAAAACTCTGTTGCATCTTTAATTGCTAAATCCTCAGGACTAAACACTCTCTTAAATGTTTGAATAGCAAGATCAAATGGAAATTTCACTTGATATTCCGACATATCTAAACATTGCATCAAAATTGAAGAACTAATTGGTAAAAATTTATAATTAAGTGCAATTAATTTTGCGATAATATTACTAAATTGCTTTTCATCAATAATATCCTCTTTTAAACAAAAATTAATAAGTGTATAATTTGGAAATCCTTTAACCTTAAACTCATCGTATGCAAATCCCCTTAATGCTTCTTCGTCTGCAAAAAGTAAAAAACTATGTTCTTTAGCTATTAAAATTGTATCTATAAAAGAAGTTCCAAGAATATCATTATATTGTTCTTTTTTACGGGCATTCATTGTTAGTGCATCATTACATGGAAAGATTTCACAATTTTTTTCAATCCATTGTAACAATTCTTGGTAATGCTTAATGTGATCCGCAATTTGTTCTTTAGTGGTTTCTTGTTTTACATAATGGTTATCGACTTTTCCCAGATTAAAGTAACCTTCTGAACCCAATCCATTGAACTCTCTTAAAAGATCATTTATACATTCAATCGATGAATGAGCAATTAATTTCTTATTAGGGATTGCTTCAAGCAAATCTAACTTTTGAATCGAATCTAAAGTTAGCAAACTGACCAAGTCAATAACAATTCCAGTACCCCTTTTTAGGTCGTTAATAGGCATAATTAAATTTTGTCGAAATGGTCCGATTGATATTATGCCTAACCGGATATTCCCTATAACATTTGCCCAAAATCTAATCGGGTTAATTTTTTTTATTTGTGCACAAGAGCCAAGAGGAAGCCTCTTTTTTAAGTATAATTCAAATAATTCACTATCAAATTTAGCTGAAATATCTAAGGAATCAAATATTGGTTTTAAATCATTCCTGGGATTGCCTGTTTGATTAAAAGTAAATGATCTGAATGCCTCAATTTCAACAAATCTTTTATCAAGCAAGTGTATGCTTTCCTGAAAGGCATAAATAAATTTGCTTTGAATTGATACTACTTCATACTTTTGAGGTTCTCCAATACTGCGATCGATACTAACAATTTCGCCTATTTTTTTCCCTATTAATGATACACCAAGTCTTTCAGATGCTAAAATTTCATTTTCTGATAATTTTTCTTCTCCTTCTATTACATAATAAACCTTGACTTCTCCACTATCATCTTTAATACCTACAGCAGTATTAATACTGACTGTTTCAAATTCTCCAAGAGATGAGGTCAGTGATTGAAGTTCTGCAATAAGACCAAAATATCTTAAATGAGATTCACCTCTATTTTTAAACTTTCTTCTTGTCTCATAAGCCATATCCAACCCTCGCTGCAAATCGCCAGTTAAAATTATCAAATAAGCTATTTGAAATAAAATATTCATTGATAAATCTCCAAATTCAACTATCCCACTAAGAATCTGTTTAACTTCACTAAAATCATTTTTCCTCGCATATAGTATAGCTAATCTTACTTTTATGCGTAAATCATCAGGATAAATCTTAAGAAAATCTTTGCAGACCTCAATTGCTCTTGTGAAATCATGAATTGATTCATAAATGGCGCTTTGAATTTCAGTTACAAAATCTATGGGACCATAATTACTTTGGAAGGATTGGCACATATCCAATGCCTTTTGGTATTCACCGGCAGAGTAATAAGCATTTAGTAAATTTTCACTTAAATGAGAATAAACATTCGAATTAGTTATTCTTTCAAGTAATTCAATCGCTTTATTAAATTCCCTATGATTTAGGAATTGAAAGGCTATATCCTGTATATCTATTGGATGTGTATCTTGTGTTATTTTTTTAAATGCATCGTTTAATAATAGTAGAGATTTGTCTTGTTCATTGCCAGCAGCAAACACCAAAGAAGCATTTAAATAACCTCTCCATGAATCTGGATGCTCAGTTAAATATTTTGAACTAATTTCTTTTGCTTCTTCTATATAATTCAATGCTAAATAAGAATTTATCAAGGTATTAATAGTAATTTCTTTAATAGTTTGATTATTAGTTGTAATTATTATATTTTTGAGTAAATCTATTGATTGCTTATACTCTCCTTTTTTAAACAGAATTACAGCTTTGAACAGATCAATATTAAATTCTTTATCTTCATTTTTTGTTTTAATGGACTTTAATTCTTTTATTAGAATTAAAGCTTCATCTAATCTTTTGGTTTCAAAATATAGAACAGCTAACCCTTTTATTGGGATGTATTTATCTTCTTGTAAGGTTTTTGCCTCAATAAGGTCTTCATTTGCCCCGTTGTAATCTTTAATATATCGTTTTGCTTGAGACCTATTAATTAATATCCAGGATTTTGTTTTTCCTAAATCTGAATCCTTGAATTTTTCCCAGGCATCTGTTAAAAGTTCAATGCTATAGTGAATCTTATTACGACTCTCAATATCTAATTGTCCGGTAAATATTTTATATGGATCAGCAATGGATTGAAGTATTACAGTTGCTAAGTTTGCTTTAACTTCCGCATCTTTATTATCAGAGTGTTCTATAGCATTTTGTAACCAGTATATAGCATTATCATAATCTTTCATGCCATTTGCTGTTGTACCAAGCGCATATGATATTTCTAAAGTATCAAGCAGTCTTTCGGGAATCTTTGATATGATTTCCGAAAATTCTATTTGATTTCTATATATTGAAATCAGAGCCACATATGCAGTTAAATTATCCGGATTTTTAGCTAATAATTTATCAATATATTCATGTGAATCTTGTTTTTGTCCAAGAATTGCATGGCCTAATGCGGCCAATCCCCATCCCCTTTCGTTTTCTGGATCATAATTTATTGCTTCAATGAAATGTTCAGCTGCTTCTGTATCCCTATCAAGATCCAATAAACAAATACCAATGTTTCCTGTCAGTTTGTATTTTTCTAATCCATTTAATTTCTCCCAATTTTTTTCTCTTAATTCATTATATAACTTAATTGCTGCCTTTTGACTATTTGTGTCTCTAAGTTTAATAATCGATTCGATCTCCATTAAGTATTTACCTTTCTTATCATTCTTATCCCCTCTTTCTTCCGACAAAATTGAAAGAACGCGGTCCAGTTTTTTGTCAGATTTTGTGACTCTTTTAAGGGTTTCTGAAGTATCATTTTTTATCTCTCGCAATTCCCGAAATAGTACTTTAACAATTCCATAGATATTACGCAAAGTGGAATCGCTCTGTTTAAAATCCTCTTTAAATTGAGCCTCATGTTTAGATTTTATTTCTTTTAGTCTATAGGATGGGAATTTCTCTTTATTGTTAGTTTGAACATGATGTCGATAACAAAGTAAAATCAGATTGTCAAAGCTTCTTCGCTTTTCATTACTCATATTTTCATTAAAACGGCATCCAGGTAAAGCATCTTCTATATGACATATCTGTGCTATAAAATTGTTTTCTTCATCTATTAATGGATGTACACAATCAGGGAATGCACATTGGTTGCCTGATCTTGCAAATAATGCACGAAGAGTTTCAACCGTTGGTGCTAATCTTTGAGGTTTTTCTTTCAACGCTTATCGATCTATTACATTAATTCTTTTATATTATTCACTTCAAACTCTTTCAACTCTTTAACTCCTATTGTACATTTTCCTCCTGGTGAATAAGATGATCTATTCGGCTATCATTCAACCTTTCTTCCAGATTTCAAACTGATCAAGAAAGTCTATGGACTTGGCATGTGATTTTATCTGATCTCTATATTTGAGGAATATATATTTATTCTTTGTCATTATTTCAATATAATATTCCAGAGGACTTTGTAATTCTTTTAAAGTTAAAGAATTTTCATCTATATATGCCTTGATACGATCAAAATAATAAAACAAATCTGAAAAACATTCACAAATAAAGTATTCAACCTTCACATTTCTGTCATTCATGTTCTCTGTAAAAATGTCATTAATATTTTTACTTAAAGTTTCTATTACCATGCTATAAGTGATAGATTTGTAATATCCGTGTTCTATTTTATATAGTCGCGGATCATTTTCAAGCATTCTAAAGGCATATAATGTTGGTTTGTGGGAGAACATTTCAAGTAGTAGTTTTTTAGCCTCATCAATTTGAAAAAGACGGTGTTCTTTCTTTCTTTGTTTAATACTACTTCTCCAGGTAAAAATAGCAAAAATAGCTGTAACTGCAGTTATAATTGTTAATGCAAAGGTACTCCAAGCAGCAAGAGGCTCACATTCCATAATTTTGATGTTATTTAAATTAACGTTTACCTATTATATTTCATTCACAGTAAACTCCGCATTACGCTGATACCCCCCGATCAATACGAACTTTTGACCCCTATATCCATTGTCAAATCCCGCAAATAAATAGCACATTCATTCAGTGGCTTTGCGTATATTTCCAGTTAAATCAGTTTCCGGTAACTTTCTTCAGGCAAATATAAAAACTTCCCCGGTATGTCAAACAGTTCAACTCTGTTTTTTAATTTTTCAGGTAGTATTCATTCATTCAAACCGGTTTTGAAAAATGTATAGCGTAAATGCCAGCTTCCTCACGCTTATTATCCTGCTGCTAATGGTGATCCGTACCATCCCGGATGCGTTTAAAAAGCAATTAAGGCAGGGTCATTATTCAAGCTGTCTGTTATTTGTGTTGATAATACAGTTACATTATTCCGCAGTCACAATATCAACGCCGAGATCTACAGGATGCAATTCAGACCATATAGTTTCGGTACCGGTATCTGCAGGTTTCATTTACAACCGTCATGTTCCGGTACCGGTATCGGCAGGTTGTAATTACAACAATCCTGTTTCGGTGCCGGTATCCATGGGTTGCAAATACACCCATCGTGTATCAGTTCCGGTACGGGCCGGTTGCAGCTCAAACCGGATCGTAACGGTGCAACTTTATGGCTTTCAATGCGTAGAAGCTACCTTAACAAAAGGAAAACAACGATTCCAATAAAACCAGGATGATGAAAAAAGAATGGCATTACCTTCAAAACAGCTTCGACACGGCTACACGCCGGAATTATAAAAAGATGCTGACACTGATCGCCCATCATACAAATATGCTGGCGGCCATGCAGGAAGATCCTTTCATTAAAAACCTGTACGACAAAACACTGCCGATAAATACAGCTTATACTGCGGCATGGACGAACCTGTTAACAATAAAAGACTGCCGGCAGGGTGATACACAACGATTCAAAAAGATGATGAAGGAGCTTTGCGCTGAAAAGGTCAGGCGCTGGGACATAACGGTGCAAACGCATTTTGCGGAAGGAACACTAGATTACAAGAACATCTTCAACGGCGGCCGGCTGGTTTTCAGGGAGGGAACCTACGCACAACGCATCATTAGGATCGCAACACTGGCCGAATGCCTGGGGGATTATGAAGGACTTATCGTTCTCCGCAATGAAGTGCTGGATTGTCATGAAGATCTTTTTGCCCTGTATCAGCAGCAAAGAGCACATGCCGGCCTGGTAAAAAAAGCAACCCTGGAACTGGAAGAAGCACGCCGGGCTGCAGCAGTCAGGATGTACGCCAACATGGGTGCGCTCATGGACAAATACTGTGAAGATCCGCGGTGGATCGGACGGTTTTTCCAGGAAGGCAAGGTACGATCGCCACGGCGAAAACCGGTCAACGGTACAGAAGTGCCTGTCTATTCGGGTGATGTAGCACCGCTTGATAAAGCGGCAGTATTACCCGGTGGTATCCAGGGTGTTTCACTGTTCCATCTTTCGAATAGCGGCCACACGCCCCTGCAGTTTTATACGGCCAGGCTTCCCGGTGATCCGGTTCCAGGTTCGTTTACAGAGCTGGCACCGGGTTCGGCGAAGGATATTCTGCCGGGGCAGCTCGGTGCCGATTCCAACCTCTTCCTGATGGCGTACAACGCCGGCGAAATGATGGCAGGACGCTATGAGGTGGTTGTTGAAAGGGGATGAGCAGGTGTTCATTGTTATCATTTTAAAAAAAGTCTGTCCGTCATCGCGAACCTTAAGGTTGGATTGTGCGGTGGAGTGAAGCAATCCGTTAGCGAGGAAACAGACGGATTGCTTCGTCGTACCTCCTCGCAATGACGATCGTTTTATTGTCGTTCTGCCTTATAATGATGTCCTTTCAGCCTGATTTTCTATTCAGAAAAGGGTATCGCCTGTCAGTGTTGTTTTTGTGAATACGGTCTGCGGTGTTTCCAGTAACCTCCCTTTCCGCTGTGTGTTCCCGGATTTGTTGATTGCTGTTGTATACGGCGCCGTTGCGGTCGTGCGGGAGTATCTTTTATTGGATCATCCGTAACATGCAGGAAAGGATGATCAGCAACGACAGGAATTTCTTTCCGGATCAGCTTCTGAATGTCGCGCAGGTACTCCTTTTCTTCATTATCGCAAAATGAAAAGGCAATACCGCTCGCTCCTGCCCTTCCAGTCCTGCCTATACGATGGACGTACATTTCAGGAACATTCGGGAGGTCATAATTGATCACGTGCGACAATTCCTCCACATCAATCCCCCGGGCAGCAATATCCGTAGCGATCAGAATATTGGTGACACCGCTTTTGAAATTGCCCAATGCAAGCTGCCGCGCACCTTGAGATTTATTTCCATGAATAGCCGAAGCCTTTATACTGGCTTTTTCCAGAATCTTAACTATTTTATTGGCTCCATGTTTTGTCCTGGAGAACACCAGCGCTGAATCGACCGATTCTGTTTGCAACAGGTGGATCAATAACTGTGG
This sequence comes from uncultured Bacteroidales bacterium, assembly GCA_963761195.1. Classification (GTDB taxonomy): domain Bacteria; phylum Bacteroidota; class Bacteroidia; order Bacteroidales; family JAADJA01; genus JAADJA01. The sequence continues at coordinate 6,783 of CAVXGA010000017.1, read as the reverse complement.
TTTGCCTTTCTTGCTCACAAAGTATACAGATTGCTCAACTTTTTCCGCTGTCGTCTGTTCGGGTCTTACGCTTACCTTTTCAGGATTACCCAGTATTTTACGTGACAACATCACGATGTCGGGAGGCATGGTTGCCGAAAAGAACAGCGACTGTCGTTTTACCGGTAATTTTTCGATGATCTTTCGGATGTCATGGATAAATCCCATGTCGAGCATCCGGTCAGCCTCGTCCAGAACAAAGTATTCTATGTCTTTTAATGTAATATAGCCCTGTCCCATCAGATCCAGCAGTCTTCCCGGTGTTGCTACGAGTACATCAACACCCTTACGGAGTTTATCCGTTTGGGCGCCTTGCTTTACACCACCAAAGACGACCGTATTTTTAATTCCTAACCTTTTTCCACACCTAAAATATTAAGAACAATCCGCTTTTGCTCATTAACCAGGAGAGGTTGCTGCACTTCGTCTGTTTGGCTTTGTACAAATTTAATAATTTTATTCACAATAAAAAGGATATATACTGTTAACTGCGCCTTCGAGGGAAAGGAATAGAAAGAATTTTATAAAGAATTATCGTTACTTACTCTGAAACTTCGCCCTTAAGGTGTTGATAATTATTTCGTTTGTAACGTCAACTATTATCTGACCATATACAAGGGGAATAAAATTCTTGTTTTGAAAAGTTTATTTAACAAAGGCAGGCTTTATGGTTTAACGGATGATGAAATAAAGAGAGAGTATAAAATAAGAACTCCTCCTCGCCTCCCTTTTAGTAAATGTGAGGACGGATGGGGTTTAAAACTTCCATCTCGAGCCAAAAGAAACCGAAAGTGTTTTAGTTGCATTCGGCGCAACAACACTCTCCATATCGGATGTAGCAAAATGCAGTCGACCAACCCATCGCCGCATCAGGGCTCTAATCTCCCGCATCGGCCTCCCCCGCATCGCTATGGTGTGAGCCGCGCATCTCCTCCGACCGGGCAAGACAGCCCAGTCCCGCGCATTTCAAGTCCGGCGCATACAAGTTGGATGGACGGCAAGCCACCACGCCTCGACGGGGCGACGGCGCCTAGCAAAGGCGCCGGTCGCTCGCACCGCTGGCGCGGTGCGACGACACTCCCACGCGGGAGCGTGGGAGCGAGAAGAGATTTCGCCGGCAAGGGTAAGCATCGGCTTCTCCATGAGTAGCGACAAGCAGTTCAGACGGCTGATGTCCTTCCTGCGGTCAATCCGTCTCGTCGGCCAGGCGCAAGACCTCCCGCACCAGCGCATCCGATAGTTCATAGCCCTGTTGTGCCAGCTCCACCAGCACCGGTTCCACTGACGCCAACAGACCGTGACGCTTCGCCGCAAGCAGCACGCCAGCCGAGCCGACGACAGGGATTCCGCGCCTTCGGGCGATCGTTCGCCCGCGCCGCTCGTCGATGAGCAAGAAACGACAGGGTGTCTCCTGCGCCAGCAGGATGGCTGCCGACTCTCCGGCGTCGAGCACCAGGCTCGGACGGGCGAAGTCCGCCTTGCAGTGCTCGGGTAGAGCACGCGCCGGGATGGCACCCCCGGCAAGGGAATCCGACAACACCCGCGCCCCGGGCCGGTCGGAATCCAACCGCAAACTCGAGGAGGACGGTCTCCGGGACCACCACGGAACCGTAGAGTGTATTCAGAAGCGACAGACGCTCGATTCGCGCCAAGGCGATCAATGGTCCGGCATCCGCGACGACGATCCTGTCCATCTCGACCCGCGCTCAGACTGGCATCACAAGGCCGGCGTCCAACTCGTCGGCGAGCTCCTCGCTTGGATAATCCACGGCAGCCAGGCCGAGCGGTTCCAGCAGGTCCATGAACCCGTCCAGGGAAAGCCCCGCCACCTTGGCGGCCTGTGCAAGGGTGAGCCGACGTCTCGAACAGCGTCAGCGCCAGGGCGCGATGAACGCCTTGATCGAGCAACCTCCGGTCGAACGGCACGGCAAGAATGGCCGGGCGGCCATGTTTGGTGATGATTGCCAGCTGCCCGAGCTCGGCGTCCTTGAGCAGGTCGCTCGACCGGGTGCGGAGATCGCGAACGGAAAAGACGTCGAGTGTTTCCATCAGGTGCCCCGAAGATGTGCCCACAAAGCGTAGCACAAACAACAGTCACTCTTCCGGTCCGGCCTGGTGCCACCCCTGTTGGCAGGGTCAGCGCGCCACGCCTCCGGGTCGTCCGACCGGTGGCCGTGGCTCGGATCGATCTTCGGTCCCGGCCACTCCTGCTCGGTTTTCAGCAGGTCCTCGGCAATCGCCTGCAGGTCGTTATGGAAGCGAGGGGCATGCAACTCGCGCAAGCGATGCAGCTCTTCAACGATGGGGTCAGTCCACATGGTGGTCTCCGAGCAGCTCTTCAGGGGTGCAAATGACTTGCTGGTGCGCCGCAACGATCAGGTCCCGGCTCGGACGCGCGGCCAGATAGCTGATCACCGAAGTCTCGATGTAGACGCGGGATTTCACGCGGCGGCGTCCTCGTCATGCTGCTGTTGGAAGAAGGCCCAGGCTACCCGGTAGCCCTGCTCCCTGTCGGGCCGGACGAAGGGGGCCTGGTACTCGATGGTGCGCTGCACCGGGCCGCCGGGCAGGGTGTCGTCGGGGAAGGTCTTGGTGACGGTGCAGCCGGCTGGCAGGTCGCGCCTGTTGTCCCAGCCGAGGGCGATGCCCTGCTCTTGGCGCACCCCGGCCTGGTTCATGACCTGGATCTCGAGCTGGCCCCAGTCGCCGAGCTGCTCATCGTACAGCGCCGAGGGGTAGCCGCAGAGGATCACCTTGCAGGGCAAGCCCTTGAGCAGCGCCAGCAGCTCCAGATGATCTTGCTCCTGGTAGTCGAAGCGGTAACGTCGCTCCGAGCTGCGGGTATGATGCAGGTAAGGGGGGTCGCAGTAGACGAGCTCGCGGCCCTGATAGTCGTACTCGCGCAGAAACCGGTGAGCGCAGCCGTGGATCATCTGCACGGGGTAGTCGCACCGAAACCGAGCCAGCGCCCGCGCATTCAGATCGATGCCGATGCTGCGCAGCGCGGGCGGCTTGCGCTTCATGATCGCCCCGCCGCCCAGATGGGTCTCGATGTAGGTATCGTGTGGCGGCATCAGGGCGATAATCGCCTGGCACAGCCCGGAGGTCGCCTTCGATCCGAAATATGCGCCCATCTTGGTTGATCCGCGTCGAGGTCTCGGATCAAAACCATAGTGTGTAGGCGCTATGATGTCAAGCGCTTTGTTCTAGCTGATCGTATTCAAAAATGGGAAAACCCGAGAGACCCCGTGGAGGGGGTGAGTAGTTACCACGCTGGAGCCTCCGCCGACCTTATCGCCACTGCGCGTGACTCTGCAGGTCGGCGACCAGGCGGTCCGCAGTATGCCTTTGCAGCTACGCCTGGAGATGCCGTTGGATAACGCCCGTTGCGTGCTCCAGATCGTGACCCCAGCCCATGCCGAGGTCCCGGGCGGGCTTAAGTCCGGTACCCTGATCGACTTGGAGACCCTGGCGGAGCCCCCCCGGGCTGTCCTGGCCCGTCGTTCGACAGGGGCTGGAGGACCTTCACGCAGCGTCCAAGCGCATGTTCTTTGAGCAGATTCTGACCCAGGACGCCATCGGCCGCATGGGACCGGAGTATTGACATGGCGCGAAGCTATGTTGGCGACCGCCCCGAGGTGCCGGCTGCGACCATCACCGGCATCGTCGCCGCCCTTTCGCTCGCAACGACTCCCCCCATGACCCAGGCGCCTCCTGCTCCCGTCAGCTACCTCTATCCCGGCTATCGCCCCATTAATGCAGGAACCTTGATCTGGGTGGGTCTCCGTCCCCAGACCAACGATCCCGTATCGGCCAACTACAAGCCGCGGACGGCACTCGGGCGCCGACTGCTGGATCTGCGGCGGGCCTTTATTGCGGATGGCGGCCGGCTGTTGAGCTGGGAGGAGATCAGCGCGGAGGTCCGCGAGCGACGCGGGGGCCTGGCGGATGACTAGGACCCGCACCTATATCGATAATGGGCTCTGACCCCTGTCACCCCTTGAACCCATTCCCACTGACTCTTTTTCCTCCCTTTCCCTAGCCCCCGTTTCCTGCCGCAGGCGGTCGCCTGAACGCCAAAAGCTACGCTGGCTTAGGACGCTTTCGCTCCAGTAAGACCCTCATTGAATGAGTAAACTCACGGGTAATCTGCCCCTCGCTTTCTATTTTATCGACAATGTACGTTATTGCCGAGCGGACTTGAGTTGCGATGCTAAGACAGTCTTCATCGCTGCTCCTATGTAAGCCTTCGCTCAGTGCTTCGTAGACAATATCTAACGGATTTAGTCCATCAGGCCGAAGTGAGAGCGGAAGTAACTCTTTCACAATCAATATCTTCTCTGCGGCATTATGGCTGTTTTGAACGCTTTTCAACGCCGTAGCATAGGCGTCACCATCTTCGGCAGAAAGTACCTCTGGTACAATAGCCAGAAGGCGATCGATGATCAGTTCGAGGATTCGTCGATAGTAAGCATGTGCAGCAATGCCATAGCCGAACTGTTCGCAGATTAGCCCTTTCTTATACAGCGCCTCGTGCTCTCGAAGTATTCGTGCCAGGTGTCTACCCACATTGATCTCAGGTGGCGGGTATTGACCGACTTTCATTAATGTTCTTCGATCCTCTGAGACTCGTAAGAGGAAGGAGTATTTGGAGGCACTACAGTAGGCACATCGATACCAAATGGCTATTGTCTCACCAGCGAGGTCACCCCTAGGGCCAACGGTACCGTGACTGCCTACGCTGTTGAATGTCCTATCGCGCGCGCAGTTGCCGCAATAAAGATGCACCGCGGGCACTTTGGTGTGGTAGAGGACTTTTTCAGCTGGCCATTCAACCTTTGAGTATAAAGGCTTATCTTCAAAGATTGTTGTTGGGAACTCTTGGTACTCTCCATCACTCATATCATTCTCATCGTTTCGAAAGGGCCTAAAGGGGTGGGGGCCTAAAGTCAGAGCCCTTAACGCCGGTCTCCTTAATGGGCTCTGACCGCATTTCCCGGCCCCCTCCCGTGAGCGTCTGTCACCTCGGCGCCCACCTTGACCAACTCGGGATCTCCCCTCCGTTGTCCAAAACCGCTGAGCAGCCCGCCCGGTCTCTACGGCCCAACGGCCCCCGGATCGCTTGGCCTTCGCCCACCTAGAGCCGGATCTCTTCGGCGTCGCCGAGGATGGCGGCTAGGCCGCGCCGCGTCCCACCCGTCGGGGGCGAGGGTGAAGCCCTCGCCGGGACCTCGCCCCCCTTGATCACTCGCAGGTAGACTGCCACAGGGGACAGGTCTAGTTCTTCGGTAGACAGGCCCACTGTGGCGGCAAGCAACTCGATCCGTTCCGGGGCCTTGCCCCAACCGCGTTCAATGACGTACTGCGCGGCCGCGAGCCGCACCCGGTCATTGTCCGACTCGTCCATCAGCTGCAGAATCGTCCCGAGCGCTTCCCGCGTCTTCGTCCGACATGCCTCGATGAGTTCGGCTTCCTCCGGAGTCCGCCTAGGACGCCCGCCTGGGTTGCCGGACTTGCCCTTGTCGAACGGCCGGCCGCGCGGCATGTTTTTGGAAATTTTGTTGATCTGAGGGGTTAGTGAATTGATCATGGGTCATCCGCCGTTTCGCCGCGCACCATACGACCATTTTACACCGCCCCGGCGGGATCGGCCGGGGCGGGGCCCGCCATGCCGCGCGTGCGGCCCGCCACGGCGTTTGCATCCCCGCACCCACCCCAACCCGCCCACCCGGCGCCAAACGCGCCACAACCGGCCCCACCGCGACCAACGGCGCCGGCCCGACAAAGAGAGAGCCCATGCCGCTGTCTTAATCATTTCCGTCGTTCTATCTCGGCATCTATCTCTGTTAGGTGAGAGTTCCTAAGATCTAGCGGCTTCGTCAGATCAATGTTCATCTTCGCGAGCTTTTCTGGAGTTTTGAGGTAAGGGTTGACTCCAGGTCGGTTTGGCTCTTCTGGAGCCTCCGTTCAGGATACCCTGCTGCTCCGTTGTGGCGCTGTATTTCCGCCCCTCTAGCGCAGCGGCACGCTTTCGCTCCTCAAGGAAACCTGCCGGATCACACATTAGAGTACGGAGCTTGCTTAGGTACTCGGACCGAGCCTTTTCAGCCTCCGTTGGGTAAGATTTACAGATTTCCCAAGCCGCCAGCGTCGCTTGTTCCTTCGGGAGAGGACGAATCCACCGAGTCATCAGTTTCACTACCTCTTTGCTCTTGCATTCCTCTTTGGTATCGTAGTCGGACCAGCCCGCGTTCGCATGCCCCGATAGCCATACATTAATGCTAGCAACATGCACAATACTTCAAGCCTATAACAACTCGATTCACCGTTAGTTAAAACATCGGCGCTGATTGCCATTTTTTGATCTCTCCGATTCCTAGACTTCGTAGTCCTCTAGGAAGAATGACAGACATCCGCTGCTGGATGTCCCGCTACGGCTCACTGGCTTTAGGCACAACGATTATGTACGCAATTCTCATCTAAAACGCGTCTATCAATTGAGCAACTTCTTCTTGTCCTTCCTTACGCGCTAAATCCGACGCAGTGCTTCCTGACACGAGTCATCAACTTTTTCTCTGCGCCAGCCATAAGCAGCATTAAGAAGAATTCCACATCGCCGTTCATCGCGGCCTTCATCAGAGGTGTTCTGCCGTCTGCATCCGGCTTATCTACATCAAATTTCGAAACCAAGTAGCCATCAGCAATTAACTGCGCCTTGAAATCTGCCACCGATATATACTCTCC
>CAVXGA010000016.1:0-133442 GCA_963761195.1 uncultured Bacteroidales bacterium | reverse complement strand
CTGAAGCTGAATACCTTGAAATTTATAACACCACGGCCTCTTATTTTACGAATGAATGGCTGGAGCCTGAAGGTAGGGACTGCTACAAAAACAATCCCTGATCTTGTCATCGAACCAAATGAATACATCCTGTTTATTGAGGAGGATGCTGTCGATTTATTCAGTCTTTTTGCCCGGTCATACGGCTTTTCAAGCCTTGGCCTGTCAAATACAGGGACGTCTCTTTGGTTATTGAATGATTCCGGTGAGCTGTTTTCCTTTGTTTCATACAGCGATGTTTGGTACAACGATGCTGGAAAAGCCGAAGGAGGTTGGGCACTTGAACTGATCGACCCGCTAAATCCCTGTGCCGGTCAGGATAATTGGACCGCCAGCATTGATCAGCAAGGAGGGACACCCGGTAAAATTAATTCGGTGTATGCAGAAAATCAGCTTGAACCGGAAATCGATAAAGTGATCGCCATCGATAATCAAACGGTTGAAGTTTATTTTAATCATGCAATGGATGTTCAATCTCTTTTGGATACTTCAGCATATCAGGTAGATAACGGGATTGGGAATCCGATAACCATATTTCCGGATGGAACCGAAAAAACGAAGGTAATCATGGGTTTTGATCAGGAATTTCAAATCGGGAAAATCTATACCCTTATGGTTACTTCACCGGTAAGCAACTGTATCGGAACCACGCTTCAGGCAGGGTTCAGCATTGAATTCGGAATACCGGAAAATGCTGCAAAAGGAGACGTCGTAATCAATGAAGTGCTTTTCAATCCGAAGGGAGATGGTGTTGATTTCGTTGAGATTTACAACAATTCAGCTAAAATTATCGACCTAAAGGAACTGATTCTGGGAACCGTCCAGGTAAATGAGTTCGAACCGAATGATACCACCTATAAAAGTGTTTCGGAGGAAAACGGACTAATGTTCAGAGGTGATTATCTTGTTTTGACGAAGGACCCGCTGGTTGTTAAAGAACAATATTTTACGGAAAATCCGGATGGTTTTGTGAGGATGAGTTCCTTTCCGGCTTACAATAACGATATGGGAACCGTTATTCTTAAAGGAAAAGACGGTATGATCATCGACGCATTCAGCTACAACGAAAGTATGCATTATCCGTTGCTCGACGTTGTTGATGGGGTTTCCCTTGAACGGATAAACCCCGGCCGCCCTTCAAATGACGCAACGAACTGGCATTCGGCTTCTGCCGGCTGTGGTTATGCAACACCTGCATATAAAAACTCACAGTTCACTGAAGATGGTGAGATCGAAGATGAAGTTTCCGTCAGTCCTGAGATTTTTTCTCCCGATAACGATGGCTATAACGATATCCTTAACATACGATATCTTTTTGAATCGCCTGGATATACTGCTAATGTTACAATATACGATTCCCAGGGAAGGCTCGTGAAGTACCTTGTTAAAAATAATCTTTTGGGATCTGAGGGTGTATTTTCATGGGATGGAAGGACAGAAGACAACCAGAAAGCAGCGATAGGTATTTATGTAATTTACTTTGAGGTGTTCGACATGAACGGCAGGATTAAGAAATACAAGAAGGCGGCGGTGCTGGGAGGAAGACTATGACATGGGAAATTAGTTGTTATTGATAAAATTCATTGATATTTATCGGAATGAACCTGTATCACGAGTTAACGCTTGAAAAAGAAGAAGGATTTGAAAAAATATATAGAATGTGACTTTTATGAACTTTATTTTTAATTTCAACGCCAACTAACGGATCTGGAATAATAAAAACAGAAAATGAAAAAGAATACCATTTCTCTGATTACCACCTTGGTACTGTTTTTTGTCATGTCAACACTTACAGGCCAGCAGTCCAAAGAAATTAAATTCTTCAATTATACGTACTTTGCTTACTTGCACGGATTCGGGAATGTGGTAAATTCTACAAGCCAACATGATAATGAGGCAGATAACTGGGCAGGTTCTACTATTAATGGAATCAAATACCATCGATCTGTTTTTGGTGCCGGAATTGGGTATGAGCAATGACCGAACAGTTATACGATTCCTGCCTATTTCCATTACCAGCTGTTTTTCATGGAAACTTATCCGGCAATCTTTCAATTTGCTGAGATGGGCTATGCATTCGGATATGCAAGTCATGCATCCGGAAAATACAATAAAGAAAAAGGCGGGTTTCTTTTCAGCGTCGGCTGGGGTGTGAGTCTTTATAATGGTGAATTTTATCATTTGACGTTATCGGCTTTTTATAAATTGCAAAATACCTATAATGAAATGTATAAAGCAGAAGGTACCTACCATTACAATTTCATTGGCTTTTCGCTGGGGATCATGTTTTACAAGTAAATTGTTCCGGGTAGTAATTATACGTCTAAATGATACAAGTTTTTATGACTTTTTCATTAATATTTAAAATAGGAATGAGATAAATTGAAATGGGGAATTTCAAAAGCGAAAATTTAGTCTTGTTTCGTATTGTAAACATTCATCGTCCGTTCCACGCCAATTGCCACAAAGCTTTTAACGATTTCAACGGCAGTTTTTACTTTCGGCAGCATAATTTCTTCTTCAGGCCTGGTCCATTTTCCCAAAACGTAATCAATCTGGAAACCTTGCGCAAAATCATTTCCAATTCCTATGCGAAGGCGTGCAAATTCGCTGGTGCCGAGGTGTTCAATAATGCTCATCAGTCCGTTGTGGCCACCATCGCCGCCTTTAGCCCGAAGGCGCAGCACTCCTGTCGGCAATGCGATATCATCCGCTATCACCAGCAGATTTTCGAGGGGTATTTTTTCCTTTTCAAGCCAGTATTTCACTGCCTTCCCGCTCAGGTTCATAAATGTAGAAGGCTTTATCGAAACCATTATCCGGGCTTTGTATTTCAGTGTGGCAACATCAGCAAGTCTTCCCGAAATGAAAGCTGCTTTCCCTTCGAGTGCAAGCGCATCTGCTACGATAAAACCGATATTATGCCTGGTGTTGGCATATTCCGGCCCGATATTTCCCAGTCCTGCAATTAGGTATTTCACGTTTCAAAAAAATAAAGGTATAAAGTTACACACCTTATACCTTTTAACTATCAATTGATTGAAATTTATTCTTTTTTCTCTTCTGCCTTGGATTCAGCGGCTGCAGCAACAGCGCCCGCAGCAACAGCACCAGCTGCAGAAGCAGCAGCAGCGGCAGCAGCATCTTCTTCAAGTTCTTCCGCGGTGGCTCCCCTTGCAGTTTTTACGCTTATCACTACCGAAGTGGCCGTATCAAGGAATTCAAGGTGTTCATATTTTACATCCTTAACCTTTATTGAATCACCAATATCGAGATCATCAATCGACAGAGTAAGGTGGTTTGGAAGGTATTCCGGCAAACCCTTAACTTTCAGTTTCCGGATCTTTTTATGAAGCTTACCCCCTTTTAAAATACCGGGAGCAACTCCTTCAATATGCACCGGAATGCTTATTATAATCGGCTTACCGGGTATGGTTTCCAGAAAATCAGCATGCAAAATCCGGTCACTCACCGGGTGATACTGAATATCCTGCAGAACGGCATCGTATTCTTTGCCGCCAATGTTCAAATTAATGAGGTAAACCTCAGCTGTAAAGATGATTTTTTTAAAATCAGCTTCTGCTACTGAAAAATGAAGCTGCTCTTTACCGCCATAAAGAACACAGGGTACTTTCCCTTCCCTCCGGTTCTTTTTCGCATCTTTTTTCCCTACGCTCTCTCTCAGAGAGCCGCTCATAGATACTGTTTTCATACTATTTGTTGTTTTTAAAATGAATATTAAAATGTATTATTTAAATCTGATAAAGCGAACTGATCGATTTAGTTTTCAGTGCTCTTCGGATGACCTCTGCAAACAAAGATGCTGTGGATAAAACAGTAATTTTATCTAAATGCTTCTTTAATGGCACCGTATCTGTAACAACCAGTTCCTTAAAACTTGATTTTTCAATTTTGTCATAGGCATTACCTGAGCAAACAGGATGTGTAATACATGCCCTTACACTGGCGGCACCTTTCGACATGATGAGGTCGGCGGCTTTTGTGATAGTTCCTCCAGTATCAATGATGTCATCGATCAATACAACATTTTTACCCACAACATCTCCTACAAGCTCCATCCGTCCCACTTCATTGGGTTTCATACGTTGTTTATAGCAAATTACGAATCCTGTATTCAGGAATTTTGCATAGGCTGCGGCCCTCCGGGTCCCACCCGTATCAGGCGAAGCCATAATTAAATCGGGGAGATTAAGGTCTTTGATATAATTTACAAAAATGGACGACGCAAAAATGTGATCTACCGGAACATCAAAAAATCCCTGTATCTGGTCAGCATGAAGGTCAATCGTAATGATACGCTGAACTCCGGCGGCTGTTAGAAGATTGGCAACCAGCTTCGAAGCAATGGAAACCCTTGGCTTATCTTTTCGGTCCTGCCGTGCAAGCCCGAAATAAGGGATAACAGCTACAATTCTTCTGGCGGAAGCTCTGCGTGCCGCGTCAATCAGCATCAGAAGTTCAAGCAGATTATCCGCCGGTGGAAATGTGGATTGAACAATAAAAACGTCTCTGCCTCTGATATTTTCTTCAAATGAAGGCTGAAACTCACCGTCAGAAAAATCCGTTATTTCAACATTGCCAAGAGGTTGACCGTAACTTTCTGCAATTTTTTCAGCCAGGTATCTGGTTGCCCTGCCTGAAAATATAAGAGCTTTTGTTGCCATTGCGGGTTTTTTACAGAGGATTTTTATTTGGCTGCGAAAATAGTACATATTTGTAACACTGCAAATGAAAAATTAACCCCATTTCGCAGATTTTTATGTCAAAACAAGTCCGCAGTTGAAAAAATTAAATACTTTTGCAGCCCTTAATGTTTTTTGAACAGTTGCCCGGATGGCGGAATAGGTAGACGCGCTGGTCTCAAAAACCAGTGGGGTAATTCCCGTGCCGGTTCGATCCCGGCTCCGGGTACATCATATTTTTTAAAGCCCTGAGATAAATATCGGGGCTTTTTCCATTCCATCACCTCGACTATTTCTTTTTTAAGGCTGACAGTGAAATGCCTTTTTCACCCAGGGTAAATTGTTAACTTTGCAAAACAAATTTTCCAGTACAGGCGTTTTCACTAATCGGTTCGGATTTAGCAAATCTGAAACTGAGTTTGTTGAATGACTGTATTGTTTTTGCAAGAGTACTCCGATAAATAAATTTGATTTTGTCACTTCATTAAATTGTTGAACATTGAAAAATAAATTTGTCATCTATCTTCCCATCCTGTTTGCGATCATTTTGGTTGCTGGTATATTTCTTGGTTATAAGCTATCTCCGGTTATTTCAGGAAGTCCTAATCTGTTCCACCTGAATATGAATCGGTACGACAAATTGAATGATATCATCAATTATGTTACAAACGAATATGTTGATTCGGTAAGCCGGAAAGAACTTACCGAGGATGGTATAAATGGGATATTGTCAAACCTTGACCCGCATTCACAATACATTCCGGCAGAGGATTTTCAGGATGTAAATGATCAGCTACAGGGAAATTTTGAAGGTATTGGCATTCAGTTTCGTATCGAAAAAGATACGATCATTGTCATTCAGACCATCCCGGGCGGTCCTTCAGAAAAGGCAGGATTGTGGGCGGGGGACCGGATCGTTAAAGTAAATGATTCGTTAATTGCAGGCGTAAAGATTACCAATAAAGACGCCATGAAAAAGCTAAAGGGTAAAAAAGGCACAACTGTTAATGTCAGCATTTACAGGCTGGGGGTTGATGGATTACTTGCATTTACAATTACGCGGGATGTGATCCCTACGTATAGTGTTGATATCGCTTTTATGCCTGCTGATTCTATCGGTTATATAAAATTAAGTAAGTTTTCGGCTACGACATTTGATGAATTTGATAAAGCAGTCAAACATCTCAAAGACCAGGGATTAAGGGATATTATCCTTGATCTGAGGGGAAATGCAGGAGGCTATCTGCAGGAAGCTATTGATATTTCGGATGAATTCCTGAAGGATGGTAAGCTAATCGTTTATACAGAGGGAAAGCATCAGCCCAAAGAATCATTTTACGCGACAAATAAAGGAATGCTTGAAAACAATAAAGTCATCATATTAATTGATGAAGGCACAGCTTCTGCCAGCGAAATTGTTTCCGGTGCTATCCAGGATAATGACCGTGGCTTGATTGTCGGACGCCGGTCTTTTGGAAAAGGCCTGGTTCAGCGACAGCTTGATTTTCCTGACGGCTCAGCATTACGGCTTACAATCGCCCGCTATTATACCCCGACAGGCCGTTGTATTCAAAAACCCTATGACCGTAAAAATGGATTTGAAGATTATTATACCGAATCTTATCATCGTTATCTGGATGGTGAAATGGAAAATAAGGATAGTACTGTCGTAAATGACTCACTAAAATATGTCACTCCGGAAGGAAAAGTCGTTTATGGAGGCGGTGGAATTATGCCTGATGTTTTTGTTCCCATCGACAAGGATGCACGGTTAAAATATTTCAATTCGATTATACAAAGTAGTCTTATTTTCCGGTTTGCTTTTGAATATACTGACAGAAACCGAAACGCACTCCATCAGTACAAAGATTTCGAAAACTTCGACAAACAATTTGATATTTCTGCTGTTATGTTTAATGACTTTATTGGTTTCGCTGAAAAGAATGGGATTAAAAAGGATAGTGAGGGAATTACATATTCCGGGGATAAAATCAAAACAATGCTAAAAGCTTATATAGGAAGAAATTTATTTGATGATGCTGGATTTTACCCGATCTATTTATCCATCGATAAAACGTTTAATACTGCGTTGGGTCTACTAACCAACCCTAATTCATAAAAATAATTAACAATATTAATTTAAAAATTTAAAATTATGGCTTTCGTATTACCTGAATTACCGTTCGCAATGGATTCGCTGGAGCCTTTTATTTCGAAGCGAACCCTCGAGTTCCATTATGGAAAACACCATCAGGGTTATGTTAACAACCTAAACAATTTGGTGACCGGATCAGAATTCGAAAAATCATCATTGGAAGACATTATTAAAAAAGCTTCAGGAGGAGTATTTAACAACGGAGCCCAGGTGTGGAATCACACATTTTACTGGAACTGCCTTGCTCCAAATGCAGGAGGTGAACCGAAAGGCACAGTCGCTGATGCACTGGCCGAAAGTTTCGGATCATTTGCCGAATTCAAGGAAAAATTCAGCAAGGCAGCTGCTACACTATTTGGTTCAGGATGGGCATGGCTTGTAAAGAAACCGGATGGGAAGCTGGAAATCATCCAGGAAAGTAATGCAGGAAACCCCTTACGCAATGGCTTTACGCCGATACTGACATGTGACGTATGGGAACATGCTTACTATCTGGACAAACAAAACAGGCGTCCCGATTACATCGCCGATTTCTGGCATGTTGTAAACTGGAATGCGGTAAAAAACAAACTTTAAGCACAGAAAAAAAAGCCTTCCGGTACCTGGAAGGCTTTTATGATTTTATTCAACCGTGACAGATTTAGCCAGATTCCTTGGCTGATCGACATTGCAATCTCTTCCCACTGCAATATGGTAAGAAAGTAATTGCAAAGGAATAGTAGCTAAAAGAGGAACAAGCATTTCTTCTGTTTCAGGGACTTCCACAACATAATCCGCAAGATTTTTAACGGCAGTATCACCTTTGGTCACAATAGCGATGATCTTTCCTTTTCGGGCCTTCACTTCCTGTATGTTTGAAATTACTTTATCGTAGGTTCCTTTATTGGTGGCAATTACCACAACCGGCATTTCACGATCAATTAAGGCAATCGGTCCATGTTTCATTTCAGCAGCTGGGTATCCTTCAGCATGAATATAAGAAATTTCTTTTAGTTTCAAGGCGCCTTCAAGTGCAACAGGAAAATTATAGCCACGTCCGAGATACAGAAAATTCCTTGCATAGGTAAAAGTCTGAGCAAGCTCTTTTATTTGCTGGTCAACTTTTAAGGTTTCCCTCACCTTTTCAGGGATTGATTCCAGTTCATTTAAGATCCTGTGAAACCGGGATTTTTCAATTGTACCTTTCATTTGAGCGAGTCTCAAAGCCATGAGGATGAGAATGGTTACCTGAGCAGTAAATGCCTTTGTCGAAGCAACACCAATTTCAGGACCTGCATGCGTATATGATCCTGCATGTGTTGCGCGTGCAATGGACGAACCGACCACATTACAAATTCCGATAATCGTGGCGCCTTTTGATTTTGCCAGTTCAATGGCTGCAAGTGTATCGGCAGTTTCCCCGCTTTGGGAAATGGCAATCAAGACATCGTCCTCGTTGATGACAGGATTTCTGTACCTGAATTCAGAAGCATATTCAACTTCAACAGGTATACGTGCAAGGTCCTCAAATAAATATTCTCCCACTAATCCGGCATGCCACGAAGTTCCACAGGCAGCTATGATGATTCGTTTGGCATTGGCCATTTTTTGCTCATACTCGCTGATCCCACCCAGCTTAACCGTTCCTTCTTTGGCATTGAGACGACCTCTCATACTGTCGAGTATGGAGCGTGGTTGCTCGAAAATTTCTTTCAGCATAAAATGATTAAAACCACCCTTTTCAAGTTCACCAATACTCATTTCAAGTTTTTCTATGTAAGGCGTTTTATCCTTGTTGGTGATCGTTTTAATTTTAAGTTTCTTACCTCTCTGTGCACAAACAATTTCTTCATCATTAATATACACAACATCCTGAGTATATTCAACAATGGGAGCTGCGTCAGAGGCGAAGAAAAATTCATCAACTCCGATTCCTACGACCATCGGGCTTCCTTTTCTGGCAGCTATCAGCATATCGGGTGTTTCCAGAGAAATTATTACAATAGCGTAAGCACCAACCACTTGGGTTAACGCAATTCTCACTGCTTCTTCAAGTGGAACTTTTTCATTAATTTTAATATCTTCGATTAAATGAGCCAATACTTCTGTATCTGTGTCACTCGTGAATTCATAACCACGCTTGATCAATTCTTCCTTGATAGGTAGATAGTTTTCAATAATTCCATTATGAATCAGGGCCATATGCTTTGATTGTGAATAATGGGGATGCGCATTGACATCATTCGGAATACCATGAGTAGCCCATCGTGTATGACCTATTCCGATGGTTCCGCTGGTATCTTTATCTCCAATAAAATTCTCGAGATCAGAGACTTTTCCTTTTGTTTTATATAATTTTAAATCACCGTCGAGCAGGGCAATACCTGCACTATCGTAACCTCTGTATTCAAGCCGATATAGGCCTTTCATTAAAATCGGAAAGGCATTTTTTGATCCAATGTATCCTACGATACCACACATAATTAAAGGTATTTAAATGAAAAATGCAAAATTAATGATTATTCCAGTTATTAACGTTTCAGAGAGATTAATGTTTCTTAATCTATTTTCGTATAAATTATCTGAAGTTTAACTCTTTGGGGCAGTGATTGATCGGTTCCGAATAATTTTAATTCGCTTCCGTTTATTGTTTTGGCTGATACATAAAAAGCGAGGCCATAATCAGGGGCGCCGTTTAATAATTGTTGAATATAAAATGATATCCTGAACTGATACGATTGCGTGCTTTCGTCATAAGAACCACCGAAATAGTTATCTCCTTCCTGCTGGTCGGGGCCAATAACAAGATTTCCATCTGAATTTAACTCAAAAAGAATTAATTTACCGGGAGCTGGTAAATCTTCTGTTGTTCCGTAAGCCGGTAAAATAAGTTTCACTTCATTGATAACAAATTTATTGTCGGAGTTGATCCAGCTTTCAAGTTCCGGAAACTTGAGGGTCGTTTTTACTCCTGCCAATGCCTGAAGATAAAGCTTTTCTTTACCAAGCAAGGTGTCTTTATTCAGGACCTGATTTTTAAAAGTCTGATCATTACTGAGGGAATAATCGTGTTCAAATTTACCGATGCGTGCACTGCTGTTATTAAAAACAAGATCGAAAGCGCTGCTGTCGTTATAATAAAGAGTAACTTTCGAACGAAGATTTAATAAATTAAAATACAAAATAGATCCTTCGCCCGGCGCCATAACGGATTCTGTTTTTACATAAATTCCTTTCAAATACTGAAGGAAATAATCATTCGAGGCCAGATAATTGGAATCGATGGTATATGCCTGAAGTATTTTATTCATAAAATCACTGTTCAGCGGTATTTTTAATTCAGGAGCATATTTTACCGTATCAATAACAACGCTATCCGAAAGATTTGGTACAAAAGTATAATCAGCAAACAAAGTTGAATAACTTAAATTGGTATTGGAAAAATATTTGGTGGTATCGTTGTTGTAAAAATCTTCAGTAACTTCATAAACCTTAACGTTCAGAGGCGTATTGGTATTTCCGTATTTTCCTGAATAAACAAGCGTAAGAAAAGCTGAATCTCCATGAGGACTGGAGCCAAAGCTTGGTGAAATTGCGTTCAATCTCAAATGCGCATAAAAACTTGCATTGGTCAAGCCAAATACATCACTATACATACTACCCACCAGGTTTAACGAAGTTTCATTTGTAACAACGGAATCATCAATGGAAGAATAACCGGAAACAGTTAGCAGGGTATCATATCCGACACCCAATCTATTGGAATTAACGAGGTCCAGTCCAATTGACTCAGGCCGTTTGTTGCATGAAAATAAAATTGTAAGAAATATGCTGAAGAGAAACAAGGAAATCAATAATCTGGGAAATGTTTTCAAGCTGGATGATGGTTTAAATAAACATATTTTAATCTTCTTTCAGGGCAAGGATTTCATTATAAAAATCATTGTAAACCTGCACATAATTATCCATCGACTGGAACCCAAGTTTTTTCTTTGTTGATTTTGCCAAATAAGATTTTATTTCAGGGTCAATATTTTCAACTCCCTCAATAATAGCGTCGGAAAAATCAATCGCAGCTTTTGTCATGCTTATAAATGATGGTTCACTGTAATGGGTAAGATCTTTATTGGTAATACCGTCCAGTTTTATTTTTTTAGGAAAATCCTTGTTTAGTATTTCCGAAAATTCATCATTATAAATTGAATAAATAACTTTTGTGTCCGTAAAAAGAGGATTATCCTTAAAGGCTTTCTTAATATAAATGGGAATTAAACTTGACATCCATCCGTGACAATGCACTATATCCGGAGTCCAGCCTAACTTTTTTACAGTTTCAAGAACTCCCCGGGAAAAGAAAATAGCCCTTTCATCATTATCCGGGTAAAAACTTTCATTTTTATCCTTAATTGTAAATTTTCTTTGAAAATAATCGTCGTTATCAATAAAATAGATTTGCATCCGTGCTTGCTGAATAGACGCGACTTTTATGATGAGTGGGTGGTCATTATCATTAATAATCAGGTTCATACCGGATAACCGGATAACTTCATGCAATTGATTTCTGCGCTCATTGATACTTCCGAAGCGTGGCATGAAAGTACGGATTTCCTTTCCCCTTTCCTGAGTTCCCTGAGGTAAATATCTGCATATTATACCCATTGGACTTTCAGGAAGGTAAGGAATTATCTCCTGAGCAATGAATAATATCTTGGCTTTTTCCATTATTTCAAGTAAGTTATTATACTCTAATGGATTGCAAAAATACTAAAATTTAATGTCTTTTTCAATTTTTTCAAGTTTTGATTTCAAGTATTGGATTCATTTTCGATAAATAAACTCAAATTATAGATTATATTATAAAAGGCTAATAAAGTAACTTGGTTCCTTTTTATTTATTTCAACTATCCTCAGATAAGTGGACTATTTAGGTAACCCTAAACTTAAATATGATAATAAATATAATCAATATTTAAACAAATAAATTCAAAATTCAGCCCTGTTCCTGATTAAAATATTCAAATGTGTGATGGTTCAATCGGATTTTTCGGGGTTCCAATTTTAATAAGTCGTTGAGGTTTTATTGATAAAACAAGTACTTTTGTTAGTAAATTAAATTGTTGGTTCATATATCTCTAATAAATAATTGAGCAAAATCCTATTCTATATAACCGGATTTGTTTTGACCCTGCCTCTAACATTGTTTAACTGTTATAGTCAAGTCGTTATCAATGAGGTTTGCAGTAGAAATTCGAATACCCTTGTTGATGAAAATAACAATTATCCTGATTGGATCGAATTGATGAATACCGGAAACAACCCGGTTAATCTTAATAACTGGAAACTATCGGATGATCTCGAAAACCCGGACAAATGGAGTTTCCCTTCCATCGTTTTACAGCCAGATTCATTCCTCATTATTTTTGCCGATGGAAAGAACAGGAAAGCGATTGTAGATCACTGGGAGACTATCATTTATGCCGAAGATAACTGGAAATACTGGATACCGGATTCTGAGCCCGATCCTTCATGGAAAGATCCGGGATTTGATGATACCGCATGGCTTACGGGTCCCGGGGGTTTCGGCAGGGGAGACGGAGATGATAATACCGTTTTACCCGATTCAGTCGCAACCGTTTATTTACGTCGTACATTCACAATAACCGATACCTCGTCAATTTCCTTTGCATTGCTGCATGTTGATTATGACGATGCCTTTGTTGCATACCTCAATGGTGTTGAAATTTCAAGGGCAAATATCGGTTGGCCTGGAAAGATTGAACACATGGATGATATAGCATATAATATCCATGAAGCAGTTATGATTAATGGAAATCCACCGGAAGCGTTTCAGATTGATATGCAGATGTTCAAATTATTGATTCATCCGGGTGAAAATGTGCTGGCCGTTCAGGGATTAAATGCCTGGAACAATTACGGTAATTCGTCTTTATCACCCTATCTTTCGGTTGGGATTAAAAATGATTCATTTACTTATAATACGGTACCCGATTGGTTTGGAAATAAGCCGGTTTACCTGCATACTAATTTCAGCCTCACCAGCGATGGGGAAAGTTTGTTATTGAGTGATCCCTATCAAAATATCGCTGATTTGTTCGGGTTGCCTTACCTTAAACATGATAATTCGTATGGTAGACAAACCGACGGCAATCAACAATTTGTTTATTTTGAACAACCTACTCCAGGATCAACAAATAATCAATCAACTTCTGCCTCAGGATATGCTAAAGAACCTGAATTTAATCTGTCCTCTGGGTTTTACAATAATGATATACAAATCAATTTTATAAATTTTACTGCGGGTGATACGATTCGTTATACCACGGATGGAAGTTGGGTAACCGATTCTTCAGCAATTTATCAAAGCTCCATCACGCTGGATTCAACAACCGTTATACGGGCACAGGTTTATAAAAACGGATACCTCCCTGGAACCGTCAGCACAAATACATATTTGATCAATTATTCATCGTCACTGCCTGTTGTTTCGGTGAGTTTAAATCCGCATGACCTGTGGGACTGGGATGAAGGTATTTACGTGATGGGTCCAAATGCAAATAATGTTTTTCCTTATAAAGGTGCTAATTTCTGGCAGGAATGGCAAAAGCCTGCGCATATCGAGTACTTCGATGAAAATAAAAACCCCGGATTTGAACTGGATGCTGACATCATGATCCATGGAGGTTATTCAAGGGCCTATGCAATGAAGAGCCTGCGGATAAATACCAGTGGGAAATACGATCAGCATGAAATAAACTATCAGATATTCAAAGATAAAGATATTAATCATTTCCGGAAAATTGTATTGAGAAATGCCGGGCAGGATTTCAATGTTGCCCATTTCAGGGATGCAATCACTCAAAAAATAGTTCAAAAAAATACAGATATCGATATTCAGGATTACCAGCCGGCCGTTGTATTTTTGAACGGACAGTATTGGGGGATCCACAATATCAGGGAAAAAATTGACAGGTACTATGTGAATGAAAATTTTGGTGTTGATGAGGACAGCACGCAGATTCTGAGTGTAAATTTTGCCATCGTTGAAGGGAATTATTACCATTATGTTCAAATGATTGATTATGTCAAAAGCGCGCTATCAATTGATTCTGCGGTTTATGATTCTATTTCAAAGCTTATTGATATTCATAATTTCTCCGATTATTTCATTGCTGAAATGTACTATGCGAATCCTGACTGGCCAAATAACAATATCAAATACTGGCGTAAAAACGATGCAAAATCACGGTGGAGGTACATCATGACCGACCTCGACCCCGGTCTTGGGCTTTGGTCTTCTCCAAGTGCAAATGAACTTTACAGGGTACTTCATGCAAATATTCAATGGTGCGACAATCATACAATATTGAGGCGGTTGCTTGAAAATACTGACTACAAAAAATATTTTATCAATCGTAGTGCCGATATGTTCAATACCATGCTTTTGCCAGCACATGTGATATCGGAAATTGAAAAATATAAAGAAATTGTTTCTCCGGAAATGCCAAACCATATGACTCGCTGGGGAAGCAGCTATGCAGCCTGGGAGTCTCATGTAAACGGGATGATCAATTTTGCCGGACAGCCGGCTTGGTTATGTATGGCAGCAATACATGGATGAATTTAATCTCGAAAAACTGGTCACTGTAAGTCTTGAAGTCGATTCTGGTCATCATGGCAAAATTCGTATCAATACGATAATACCTGATTCATTACCCTGGCAGGGCACTTATTTTGACGGAAATCCAATTGATTTAACCGCTGTGGCCGATTCAGGGTATCAGTTTTCTCATTGGACAACAAATCCGATAATTGTGGGTTTCGATACGCTGAAACCTCATGTATGTTTGAATGTTGATACAAATGCTATTTTCAAGGCATTCTTCATGAAAATTATTCCACCCGAAAATCCGCGAATCGTTTTTAATGAAATTAATTACCGTTCGGCTTATACGCTGGATGCTGGCGATTGGATCGAGCTATTGAATATTGACATGGTTCAGGTTGATATCGGAAATTGGATTTTCAGAGACGGCAACGACAATCATACTTTTGTAATTCCCGATGGAACTTTTCTCGAAAACGGGGAATACCTTGTCATTTATCAGGATTCGTTAAAATTTAATACCGTGCATCCGGATGTACAGAATAGTATCGGATCCTTTACGTTCGGGCTGGCTAATCAAGGAGAGGAATTGCGGGTGTTCGATCCGGACGGCATTTTAATGGTTTCGATGAATTATTCGAACCAGCCTCCCTGGCCGGTGGACGCGGATGGTACGGGGAAAACCATCGAATTGATTGATCCGCTTGGGGATTTGAGTGACGGAAGCAACTGGTTTTCAGGTTGCATCGGTGGTTCACCCGGAACGCCATTCATCCCTTGCGACACGATTGGAGTATCAGATATACTGGAAGAAACGTATAATTTCAAAATCACTCCAAATCCCTTCAGTGACCAAACTGTATTGACTTTTTATGTTGATGTGCCGCAGAATTTGACGTTATTTGTTTTTGATTCATATGGTAAACTAATTGAAAACTGGAATTATCCATATAATTCTGTTGGTCGGAAACAAATCACTTTGCAAAAAGGAGAACTGAAAGCTGGAATCTATTTTGTCAGAATTGCCGGTAAGACGATCGAACTAAACGGTAAACTATTGATCAGATGAAAAACAGGTTAACTATTATACTATTGTTCCTTTTCTTTTTTGCCTTCGGCTTTTCACAAAATAGCTCGTTTAAATCCATTCATCAGGAAGAATCAGAACACTACAGTAACCTTGGATTGAAAACGGCAGCTCAATTTGATTCACTCAATGGCTTTAAAGGAATTTCGCCGGGTGAAACAAATAAACAGTTCACACTTTCGAAACGGGTATTCGGATATCATCCTTACTGGGGCGGAAGTAATTATTTAAATTACCATTGGGACCTTCTTTCCGACTTGTGTTATTTCTCATTCGAAGTTGACCCGGCTACCGGAGAAGCAATTACGACTCACGAATGGAGTACTTCACCTGCCATCGATTCAGCACTTGTACACGGGGTGAACGTTCATCTGTGCGTAACACTGTTTTCGGGTCATTCGCAATTCTTTGGTAATCCGGTTTCACAACAAACCCTGATCACAAACATCATCAACCTGGTTATTTCAAGAGGTGCAAACGGAGTAAATATGGATGTGGAAGCTTTGCCTTCATCGCTGGGCAGTGCATTTACAGCATTTATTAACGACCTGAGCAGTCAGTTTCATATAGCTTTACCTGGAGGAGAAGTCAGCATAGCCGCTCCGGCCGTCAACTGGAGCGGAACATTCGATATTCCTGTCCTAAATGAGGCGGTCGACTTTTTCATCGTGATGGGTTATGATTATTACTGGAACGGAAGCTCACAGGCGGGCCCCGTTTCCCCCCTATACACCATGACAGGGAATTATGATTATAATTTCTCAAAAACAATTTCCTACTATCAGTCTCAGGATGTTCCGTCAACCAAACTGCTGATCGGGGTGCCTTATTATGCCCGTCAATGGCCTACAACCGGCCAATTTGCCCCTTCAAGTACAACCGGATCAGGGACTGCATTTACCCTTTCAAACATTTACACTAATTCTTCAGGATATTATACGCCTGAAAATAAACTCTTTGAACCGAACAGTTTTTCACCTTATTATTCATTCGATGTCAATGGCTGGCACCAGTGTTTTACAGAAGATACGTATAGTCTCGGGAAGAAATACGATGTAGTGAATAGCCGAAATCTGGCAGGAATCGGTATTTGGGCATTGGGTTATGATGATGGTTATACAGATCTTTGGGATTTGATCGCAAACAGATTTACGACAGAAGCAATTCCAAAATTGTCAGATACAATTTATGATACAGGTGGACCGGCTTTTAACTATTATAACAATGAAGACTATACATATACGATATCTGTTCCGGCTGACACAAATATTACGCTCTCCTTTGCCATTCTTCAGACAGAACCTGACTATGATTCGCTTTGGATCTATGATGGACCAGACCCGGCATCTTCTCTGAAAGGTGCTTATTCAGGAGATACCTTGCCGGGCTTGATCGTGTCGTCCGGAAATTCCCTGACATTAAGGTTCCACTCGGATATCGGTATTACAAATTCAGGCTGGATGGCATTTTATAACCTTCCTCCGGGCACTGCCATTTATAAAACTCCTTATAAGGTTGGTAACGGTGCTTTAATTTATCCAAACCCATGTTCTAATGATTTCCAATTGGAATTCAATCTAAAAGAAGAAAGTGATGTCAGAATCGTGACGCTCAATTCTGCAGGACAATTGATAAAGGAAATCTTCAACCAAAGATTACAACCCGGTATTTTTAAAAAATCTTTTATGGTTACGCGTATTCTCGATAAAAGCAAAGGAACTTTTTTTCTTTCAATTTATCTGGATGATAAACTATTTTCAAGCCCCAAACTCATTATTTATTGATTCTGTAAATATCTGGTAATTATATCAGTCAATTAGATAATTGAAAAGGTGAAAGTTTTAATAGCAAGCATCTCGAATTTAAAAGGCACTAAACAAATCGTACAACAATCAGTTCCTTTTCTCATGAAATGGTTGTTTTAAGAAGTTATAATAATGAACAAATTGGATAAGTAACCAATTCAATTGCATAATTCGTTTCGAAAATTAAAATGTAATTTTGAGACTGTTTTGTATAATTTTGTTGATTATCAGTAATAAAAAGTAAAATGGTTCAGAATAGCAATAAGGATAAACTTTTTACTGACTTTGCTCCTGTGTCTGCCAAGGAATGGGAAGAAATAATTCATTCCGATCTGAAAGGTGCAGATTACCAGAAGAAGCTCGTTTGGAAAACAATTGAAGGTTTTGATGTAAAACCTTATTATCGGAGGGAAGATCTTTCAGTACTTGACTATCTGTCGGGTTTACCAGGAGAATTCCCATTTGTGAGGGGGAATGAAAAAGAAAAAAACGATTGGCATATCAGGCAGAATATTTATGTTGAAGATATTGCAAAATCAAACAAAAAAGCACTCGATATCCTAATGAAAGGAGTGACTTCGCTTGGATTCATCATCGATCCACGCCTTGACCTTACCCAGCATGAAATTGAGCGACTCTGCGAAAATATTTATGCAGATGCTGTCGAGCTGAATTTTAGTTGTTTTCATGATTCGGTGAAAGTTGTTCAACACATCGAGGCCCTCGTAAAGAAATACAACCGTGACCCGGAAAAAATTTTCGGGTCGGTTGACTTTGATCCTCTTGGTCAGTTGGTTTTAAATGGCAGGTTCGACAATTCGGCTGATTCTTCTTTTACCCTTGCAAAACAAATGATCGTGGCAGCTAAATACCTGCCAAATTTTAAAGTGATCACCATAACCGGTACAACATATCACAATTCCGGTTCTTCCATTTCAGAAGAACTTGCTTTCAGCCTGGCACAGGGCGCGGAATACCTTTCACAACTGACCGACAGCGGACTGTCGGTAAATGATGTAGCTCCCCGGTTAAAATTCCATTTCGCAGTTGGTTCCAACTATTTTATGGAGATTGCTAAATTGAGGGCTGCCCGTTTATTGTGGGCCCATATAGTCAAAGCATATGGACCCGGCTCCAATAGTAAAACCCAAATGTGTATTCATGCCGAAACGGGCAACTGGAGTCAAACCATTTACGATCCTTATGTGAACCTGCTGCGTACAACCACCGAATCAATGTCGGCCATTATTGGCGGAGTAAATTCTCTTACATTAACGCCTTTCGATTCTGGCTTCGAAACACCAACCGAATTTTCGGAAAGAATTGCACGAAATCAGCAGCTTTTATTAAAAGAAGAATCTTATTTTGACAAAGTCATTGATCCGGCGGCAGGCTCATATTATGTGGAAAATCTTACGGATTTACTCGCTGATCATGCCTGGAAACTTTTTTTGGAAGTCCAGGAAAAAGGCGGCTTTCTTGAAGCTTTCAGATCAGGCTTTATCCAGCAAAAAATTAAGGGAACAAGCACTCAAAGGGAAGAGTCCATTGCAACCCGAAATGAAATTTTGTTAGGAACGAATCAGTATCCTGGATTCAATGAGTCCTTTACGGGCGAAATTAAACCTTTAAATTTAAGACAGAGTAGAAAGGATGATGATAACCAGGAAGCAGAACCCTTGAAACCAATCCGGGGTGGGCAAGCCTTCGAAGAGATCCGCTACAAAACAGATCGCTATTCACTGAAAAATAAGCGCCCAAAAGCATTTATGCTGACCCTGGGTAATTCGTCCATACGGCGAACCCGTTCATTATTTGCCTGTAATTTTTTTGCTTGTGCAGGTTTTGAAGTCACGGATAATTTTGGGTTTAAGTCAGTGAAAGAAGCAGCGGATGCATTCATTAAGTCCAAATCCGAAATTGCAGTTGTTTGCACTTCGGATGAAGAAATTGGCGAGTTTGCCCCGGCGCTTTACGATTTATTGAATGACAAAGCAATTATAGTGGTTGCCGGATATCCGAAAGCAATTCTTGAAGAGTTGAAGCGAAAAGGGATTAATCATTTTATTCATGCAAAATCGAATGTATTGGAAACCCTTACGGATTTTCAAAAAATATTAAAAATTGAATAGCTCAAAAAAACTATAACAAAAAATAAATGAACTCCATTAATATCAAATAGTGAACTTCGAACAACGAAACATGAAACCGAACTTCCATAACATCAATATAAAATCGAAGTCAAAAAAATTATTTGACAGCCCTCAAACTGAACGTGAAAATCGAATCTTGAAAGATTGGTTGCCGGCTGAGAACATTCCCGTAAAAGCCATTTATTCAATGGAAGATCTTGCCGGAATGGAGCATCTCGATTATGCTGCGGGGATACCTCCTTATCTGAGAGGTCCCCATTCCACTATGTATGTTACCCAACCCTGGACGATCAGACAATATGCAGGGTTTTCCACCGCCGAAGACTCCAATGCTTTTTACCGGCGAAATCTGGCTGCGGGACAAAAAGGACTTTCCATTGCTTTCGACCTGGCAACACACCGCGGGTATGATTCCGATCACCCAAGGGTTGTTGGCGATGTTGGGAAAGCAGGTGTTGCCGTCGATTCTATGCTGGATATGAATATTCTGTTTGATCAGATTCCTTTGGATAAAATGTCGGTATCGATGACCATGAATGGAGCTGTGATTCCTGTTTTGGCATTTTACATTGTTGCTGCCCTGGAGCAGGGAGTGAGTTACCAGCAAATGACGGGCACCATACAAAATGATATTCTCAAGGAGTTTATGGTGCGAAATACATATATTTACCCGCCGAAACCTTCAATGAAGATCATTGCAGATATTTTTGAATTTACTTCGAAAAAAATGCCGCGCTTCAATTCCATCAGCATAAGCGGATATCACATTCAGGAGGCGGGTGCCACCGCTGATCTCGAACTGGCTTATACGCTGGCTGATGGTTTGGAATATCTCAGAACAGGGGTAAATGCAGGAATGGATATCGATTCTTTTGCTCCGCGTCTTTCATTTTTCTGGGGTATTGGGATGAATCATTTTATGGAGATTGCAAAATTGCGGGCCGCTCGCATGCTATGGTCTAAAATTGTAAAACAATTTAATCCGAAGGATCCGAAATCACTGGTATTGCGAACACATTGTCAAACTTCGGGCTGGAGCCTGACAGCGCAGGATCCGTTCAACAACGTGACACGGACCTGTATTGAAGCCATGGGTGCAGTGCTCGGTCATACACAATCACTCCATACCAATGCGCTGGACGAAGCCATAGCCCTACCTACCGATTTTTCGGCGCGTATCGCCAGAAATACACAGATTTATATTCAGGAGGAAACCAATATTTGCCGCTCGGTCGATCCCTGGGCGGGATCCTATTATGTTGAATCGCTGACGCATGAATTAGCGCATAAAGCGTGGAAACTTATCACAGAAATTGAGGAACTTGGGGGAATGTCGAAAGCAATTGAAACAGGCTTACCTAAAATGCGGATCGAAGAAGCCTCCGCCCGGAAGCAGGCGCGTATCGATTCGTGTAAGGACACCATTGTTGGTGTAAATAAATACCGGCTCGAAAAAGAAGATCCGATAGAAACACTTGAAGTTGATAATTCAGCCGTTAGAGAAACACAAATAAAAAAATTAGAAAAATTAAGGGCCAACCGTAATGAACAGGAAGTGCTGAACAGCTTGACAACAATCACCAAAGCCTGTGAAACCGGTAAGGGAAACCTGCTGGAACTTGCTGTTGACGCTGCACAAAAGCGCGCAAGTTTGGGTGAAATATCGTTTGCAATGGAAAAAGTATTTGGAAGGTATAAAGCAGAAATTAAGGCCATTTCCGGAGTTTATTCCTCCGAAAGAAAAGGGGATGAGAGCTTTATAAAAGCGGGAGAACTTGCTGATAAATTTGCAGAGCTTGAAGGACGCCGTCCAAGGATAATGGTTGCAAAATTGGGACAGGACGGACACGACAGGGGTGCTAAGGTAGTTTCAACAGGGTTTGCCGATATCGGATTTGATGTGGATATCGGTCCCTTATTCCAGACACCTGAAGAGGCAGCAAAGCAGGCGGTTGAAAATGATGTTCATATTTTGGGAATTTCAAGCCTGGCCGCAGGTCATAAAACACTTGTCCCTCAGGTTATCAATGAACTGAACAAGCTGGGTCGCGACGATATTATGGTAATTGTCGGAGGAGTGATTCCTCCACAGGATTATGATTTCCTTTACAAAGCCGGAGTGCTGGCAATTTTTGGCCCCGGTTCCGTTATTTCGGATGCAGGTATTAAATTACTTGAATTAATGATTGAATCCCGTCAATAAAAGTAATTCGCTCTCTTCTTTTAAGTTTATCCTTTTTTCGTCGTGAAATTACAGCCCTTATTTATAATAAATATATATAGTAATTCGATGTTAAATATAAAAAGATACCTATATATTTGCAGCGTTATTTTATTAACAAGTAACGGATAATTAGAGAATGAAGAACATCTTTTACAGATTGACAATTTTACTGGTAACCTTCTCAATTTCATGGATATTTATTTATTCCTTGATTGAATTTCACCAGCATTATGTCTTTCACAAAAATGTTGATCTCTGGCAAATACAGTTTCTTAAATCAAATGATAATGATTCAAAAAAAGCAATTCTGCTTTTTGATAAGAAGGATAATCATTTACATGGTTTTGATGCAACGGAATGCCGGATAAATATATTATCCGAAGTTTTTACATTCAATTTATCCGAGAAATCAATATTCTCCAGATACATTTTTGATTTACGGACACCCGAATACGAGCTCGGCAGAATACTTCGGGCTCCTCCCATTGCCTGATTTCCCAATTTCCGGTTTTATTTAGACACTCGTTACCTGAATTAGGGGTATCTAATATTATTTATCAGTTCATAAATTAATCACAAATTTTTTTAAATACTTAATTAAAATGAGACAATTATATCGAATTACAAGCATTGCAATTGTTGCAACAGCAATACTATTTACACAAAAAAGCATAGCACAGGTTACCGATTCTGTTATAATGGGTGCAAGCTATGCAAATGATGTTTATTATAGTTTTCAGAATGGGGTGATTTCTACAGCTAACAGATCAGAATGGGACATCGCTTTTTATACATCTGTTTGGTCGGCCGGTGTGCTTACCAACGATGGAAAAGGGATTGTACTGAAAACCTATCCCAAAGCCGATACATCCGGCTGGAATTCTGTTGACACGGCCGGACTTTCAACCTGGCCTGCCATGTACAATTCACTCGATGACTGGGAAAATGGTGCTTTCGACCGCAATGCAAAAGGTCATCCCGACTATGGCTGGGGTGTTTACAATGGAATCAATCACAATGTTGTAGGCGACTCTATTTTTATTATGAAAATGGCTAATGGTTCCTTTAAAAAGTTTTGGCTGATAAAGAAAATTTCTGTTGCCAATACGTATTATTTTCGGTATGCCAATCTTGACGGAACGTCGGAAGTGATGGACTCCCTGGACTGTAATCCTTATATTTCGAAAAATTTTGTTTATTATTCAATGGATAACAAGGCCATTCTGGACCGTGATCCTGAATCCGGCAGTTGGGATATTCTTTTTACGAAGTATATGGGAATTGTACAGGGAACTCCTTATCCAGTTACCGGAGTATTTCAAAACATTGATGTTCCGGCTAACAGATTTGCTCAAGTCGATCCCTCCTTTGAGGATTGGTTTTCTGCTCCGATGGATTCGATCAAAGCACCTATCGGATATGATTGGAAATATTTTGATAACAGTTCATTCACCTACTATGTGGTTGATTCGCTGGTGTATTTTGTCATGAACCGGCAAATGGATGTATACAAGCTTGTCTTCAATGCATTTGATTATACCGTGGGAAAGGCAGTATTTACAAAATCAATGGTTTCAGCTGCATCTGTAAATGAAATTACATCAAATAACGAATTTAATTTATATCCCAATCCTGCTTCAGTTTCCGTAAACCTCCAAATTAAAGGTAATCAAAACTGGAATAATTTGATTGTTTCGGATATGGCAGGTAGGGTCGTTTTTACAACCAAACTTATCGGTTCAGAATCACTGAACATCCCTGTGGATAACATAAAACCGGGTGTTTATGTTGTGTCACTTCTTTCGGATCATACAAAGTCAATGCAGAAGTTGATTATTACGAACTGATGGGTTTTTTCAGGAAATTTAAATATTATTTGATAGCATTTAGCTTGCTGCCGGTGACTATTTTATACGGTCAGCAGGCTAAAATTAAGGTCATTGATCAGAAGACCCGTGAGCCGGTTCAATTCGCTCATGTTTGCCTTGAATCTCTGAAAAGCGGAAAGCAAACGCATGCCCTTACTGACGAAAAAGGAGAGGTTGCAAACGAAAGTGTTGAAAGATCGGTAGCAGCGATCACATTTGTAGGATATAAAACGTTGTTCGATACAATCGTACCTGGTGAATCGGTAACACTAAAGCTGGCTCCAACGATTATTGATATGGACGAAGTTGTGGTAACCGCCCAATATTCGCCGCAAGCGGTTGATAAATCCATTTACAAGGTTAAGGTGATTGGTGCCAAACAAATCGAACAAAAAGGAGCAAATAATCTTTCCGACCTTTTTTCGGATGAATTAGGCATTCGTGTAAACCAGGACGGCGCATTGGGAACAAGTATGAGCATCAGAGGATTAAGCGGTGAAAATGTAAAGTTCCTGATCGATGGTGTCCCTGTGATTGGCCGGCTAAATGGAAACATCGATCTGAGCCAGTTAAACCTGAATAATGTCGATCATGTAGAACTTATCGAAGGGCCAATGTCGGTTATTTATGGAAGCAATGCCCTGGCCGGAGTAGTTAACATCATTACAAAGGAAAATAAAAATACGAAGTTGCAAGCCAGCATCGACAGCTATTATGAATCCGTTGGGGTTTACAATTTCAACGGCACTGCTTCCTTAAAGCAAAAAAGGAATATATTTTCGTTTTCAGGCGGACGGAATTTTTTTCAGGGGTATTCGGAAGACAATCAGGGCCGCGCACTTGACTGGAAGCCCAAAAGGCAATATATGCTTGATGGGTATTACCTCTTCAGTCATCCGGATTATAAATTAAAGCTCGCTTCACAGTATTTCAATGAATTATTGTGGAACAAAGGAGATATCATCGAACCGCATTTTGCCCTTGATAGCTATTTCACTACCCTTCGGTTTACCAATTCTTTGAATTTCAGCACGAAAATCGATAAAGTAAGATACCTTGATGTTACTGGAGCCTATTCGAATTACAGCCGGATGAAGAATACCTATTTTAAGGATCTTTCAACCCTGGAAAAAAATATGACAACCAATGAAGGCGATCAGGACACGACCCGGTTTAACGATCTCACTGCACGGGCAATCATAAGTAAAAGCACGGATGAAAGTAAACTCAACTATCAGTTTGGCCTGGATGTTAATGTTGAAAATGGTTCCGGCAAAAAAATTACGGATCACCGCCAGGTTATTGGCGATTATGCGGCGTTTCTAAGCCTTAAATATGATCCATTGCCAACCTTTACGATTCAGCCGGGATTGCGCTTTATTTACAATACAAAATACGCCGCTCCGCTTGTATATTCCCTCAATATTAAATGGAACTTCATCGAAAATACCAACATCCGGGCTTCTTATTCCCGGGGATTCCGGTCACCTTCACTGAAGGAGCTTTATCTCTATTTTTTTGATGTGAACCACAATATCAAAGGAAATGAAAATTTAAAGGCGGAGGATTCGCATAATGTTGATATTACAGCTGATTTCAGCAAAGAAATCGGGAAAAAAACAGTGGGCGGATCGGTAGATATATTTTATAACAAGATCAATAACATCATAACGCTTGCACAGGTCACTAATAAACTCTACTCATATATTAACATTGACAATTATATTTCAAAGGGTCTGCAAGCAGAATTGAATCATAGTTTCTACCCCCATTTTAAGTTTAAAGCTGGATTTGCAGAAACGGGAAGAAAAAATGTGCTCGATCAGGAAGTTAAGCTTGATAAACCGTTCTTCTATACATCTGATGTTAACAGCAGTGTAATTTATAGCCTGGTAAAATTCGATATGGATATATCCGTATTTTATAAATATACCGGCAAAATGCCGCAATATTTCATTGACGCGAATGGAAACCTGAACGAAGGTTATATAAAGGATTATAATACAATGGATATTTCTCTGATGAAAAATTTATTCAACCGCTCTTTGCAAATTTCCATCGGTGTTAAAAATGTTTTTGATAATAAATCGATACCTGCAGTTGGAGGTGGCGGCGGCGTACACTCAGGTGGCGACAGCTCGCTGATTGGATGGGGAAGAACATTTTTTGCCCAGATATCCTATACATTTCAAAAATTTTAACATGCGTAAAATAATCTATTTAATCATTTTTTTTGCAACCATGTTCTCCGTTACTTCATGTTTCAAGGAAGATGAGCGTATGCCTGCATCTGAACTTCAAACCTCCACCATCGAAATGAACCAGTATTATCAATACCAGGCTTATTTTGATTTGGTGAAAGGAGAAGTTGTCGCACAAAATGATAAAAATGACTGGGATCTGGGTTTTGAATGTGCCGATTCGGCATGGCATATTATTTTAAATACGTCAGAATTTATGGTTGCAGGTAACACAGGAATGAAAGACCTGTCTGTCGTATCTGATACAACAGGGTTAAAATGGAAGTTCGATAAATCGGATGGAAATCCGGATTCAACTGCCATCGGAAAATGGCTTATCATAAATGGTGCAGACACTACCTATACCAATGACGTTTATGTAATAAACCGGGGCTATGATCATCTCGGAAATTTAAGGGGTCTAAAGAAGATCATTTTTATGAAAGCAGACTTCAGCGGATTTACTTTTAAGTACTCCGACATGAATGGAAACAACCCCACAGAATTCCGGATTACTAAACGTGAAGGTTTAAACTATACACAGTTCTCATTTGAAAATGGCGGGCAGCAGGTTGATTTTGAACCCATGAGTGATTCCTGGAATCTCTTTTTTACCCAATATACGACACTGTTATTCACCAACGAGGGTGATCCTTATCCTTACCTTGTTACAGGTGTCCTGTTGAATTATGGTAAGGAAGAAGTTGCAGTTGATACGGTACAAAACTTCGAAAACATCGATCTCAGCTATGCCTCTTCCCTCACATACTCTAAAGCTGAAGATGCAATTGGTTACGATTGGAAAGCATTAAAAGGGGATGTAAACAGCGGGAATGTTTATTATGAAATAGTGAAAGGCAGAACCTATTTGATCAGGGATGAATCGGGAATTTACTTTAAACTAAGATTTGTGAGTTTTTATAACAACGTTGGAGATAAAGGCTATCCTTCGTTTGAATACTTACTGCTTTAAAAATCGAGGTTATATTGAACCTTATATTCCATTGAATTCAATTCAAGGGCAACTAAATTTCCAAATCCTTCGCGTTTAGTCATATAGCAGCCGTTATCCAGATCAATGAAATGATACGATTTATTTTTAATGCTCAGGTCGATGAATTCAAGATTTACAGGAACATGGCCATGAATGATACGCTTATGCCTTATTTTTTCCGGAATAATATCATAATCCCTGATCCAAAGCATAGAATTTTTATCCTCAAATGGATTTTCTATTTTAAAATTAAGTCCGGCGTGCACCAATATAAATTGATCAAGTTTGATATAATATTCCAGTAAACGCATCCAATCAAGGTATTCAGCCGGAAAACTTCTGAGGTCAGTAATCTTAAAATTCTCCAGTGTTTCTTTACCGCCATGAAAAACCCATTCTTTTTTGGTTCTGTTTTTTTGCCTGATCCCTAAAACACTTTTCAGCTTCAATTCTTCATCGTAAGCTTTTAGCAGATATTCTTCATGGTTTCCCATTAACGTCCGGATGTTGTAATCTTCCTTCTTTAAATAGATCAAATAGTCAATTACTTCTTTTGAAGACGGGCCCCTGTCGATATAGTCACCGAGAAAATAGAGCCAATCGTGTTTCGACGGCTTTATCAGGTCCTCAATAAGCGCCCTAAGGGTTTTGGCACATCCGTGTATGTCAGGGATTACCCATTGTTCTCGCATCTCTATTTTCCATTTGTATTCATTCGAACCAGGTTATTGGGTTTAACGGAAATTAGCAGGTAGTAGTTTCCGACAAATGAGTTTTAATATCCGAAATTTTATTGCAATTATTCCTGATCGAAATTCTAATAAAATCCAATGCTTTTATTTTTTCTTTGCCTGGTTGGCAATTTGTTCCATCAATTTCTTAATTTCTTCGGGATCTCCAATAAAATAATCTTTTTGCAGATTCATCCGGTCATCAAACTCGAAAACATATGGAACTCCTGTTGGAATATTGAAAGCAAGAATTTCCTGTTCCCCCATATTTTTAAGATATTTTACAATACCCCGCAAACTGTTTCCATGCGCTGCTACCAGTATTTCTTTGTGTTCCTGAAGTGACTTTGATATATTACTTTTCCAGTAGGGAACTATTCTTTCTTCTGTATTTTTTAATGCCTCTGTTGCGGGAATTTCATCCGGTGATAGCGCTGCATAACGAGGATCGTATTTCGGATGCCGTTTATCATTGTCAGGAATGGGCGGTGGGGGAGCATCGTAGCTTCGGCGCCAAAGTAAAACCTGTTCGTCACCGAACTTTTCAGCCATCTCAATTTTATTTAATCCCTGTAAATTTCCATAATGTTTTTCATTTAGTCGCCAGGTTTTATAAACGGGTATCCACATCAAATCCATTTCTTCAAGGATGATCCACAGCGTTTTAATTGCCCTGTTAAGATAGGAGGTGTACGCAACTTTAAAATTAAAGCCTTGCTCCCTCAATGTTTTTCCGGCTTGTATGGCTTCTTCAACTCCCTTTTCTGATAACGGTACATTCGTCCATCCGGTGAACTTATTTTCCTTATTCCAGGTGCTTTCGCCGTGCCGTATTAAAACAAGTTTCAGCATGTTAATATGGTTTATGTTTGTGATGCAAAAATATCCATTTATTTGTATTGTTATCGGATTAAATACCCGGATTTATAAATGCATCATAATCTTGCTAAATTAATATTTTGTAATTAATCAGTACTTAAAATGCCTTAAGTTTAAAATATTTAAAGTTTAAAAAAAACATAAAATAGGTTTGTAACAGGGATAACACGTGAATTTATTTAAAAATCAGTGTTTGAATTAGAAGGGTTACAAAATGAAAATTATCGGTTCTTTTACAAAATTCAGGGAAAGTTAACTTTAGGCATTTTAGTCACTCTAAACTTTAGTCACTGATTAGTAACAATATTTTATATTTTCGCACATTAATTTAATTATAACCACAAAATGGTTAATTACAAAAGGATTAACAATATTCTGGGCTGGATTGTTTTCGGTATCGCCTCACTGGTTTACATACTCACTTCCGAACCCACAGCAAGTTTTTGGGATTGCGGTGAATACATTTCAACCGCGTATAAACTTCAGGTAGGTCATCCACCGGGAGCTCCTTTATTTCAGATGATCGGTAGGTTTTTCAGCCTTTTTGCTTTCGGCGATCAATCACATGTAGCCCGGATGGTCAATACAATGTCGGCTTTGTCAAGCGGATTTACCATCCTTTTCTTATTCTGGACATTGACAATTCTTGCCAAAAAACTTGCGCTGAAATCTGGTGAAATGACTAAAGCGAAGATGATTGCCATTTTCGGAAGCGGAATCGTGGGCTCACTTGCTTATACATTTACCGATTCTTTCTGGTTTTCAGCTGTTGAGGGGGAAGTTTATGCAATGTCCTCATTTTTTACGGCCCTCGTTTTCTGGGCCATATTAAAATGGGAAGAAAGTTCGGCAGAAAAAGATTCATTCCGCTGGTTGATTTTTATCGCTTTTATGATGGGTCTTTCCATCGGGGTACACTTGCTAAATTTGCTTGCTATTCCTGCTATTACGTTTGTTTATTATTTTAAAAAGTTTAAAAAACCCAGCTACAAGGGTATGATTCTGGCATTTATTATTTCCATCCTGATCCTTGCTTTTGTGATGAACGGAATTATCCCATGGGTTGTAAAGCTTTCAGGATATTTCGAACTTTTATTCGTCAATGTTCTGGGTTTGCCTTTTAATTCCGGAACGATATTCTACTTCCTTCTCCTTATCGCTTTGATTTACTTTGGTTCACGATATACAAGGAAAACGCAAAAAGTAGTTTTCAACACGGTAATCTGGGCGTTCACTTTCATACTGATCGGTTATTCTTCATTCCTGATGCTTGTAATTCGTTCAAATGCCCATACGCCCATTAATGAAAACAACCCGGTAGATGCTATTAGTCTTTTATCCTATCTAAACAGAGAGCAATATGGTGACTGGCCGATTTTTTATGGCCAGTATTTTAATGCGCCCGTAATTGGCCGTGAGGATGCTTCTCCTGTTTACAGAAAAAGCCCTGAAAAGGGAAAGTATATAATTATCGACGACAGAAAAGGTACGGTCCCTGTTTATGATCCTCAATTTATGACTGTTTTCCCCAGGATGTGGAACAATACAGAATCAAGGTATATCAAGGACTATAAAACCTGGAGTGATATGACGGGTGTTAAAATAACAACCCAGGACGAATTTGGTGAAACCAAAGAAATTACTAAACCGACGTTTAGTGAAAATCTTCGTTTCTTTTTCAGGTATCAGCTTAATTTCATGTATTTCAGGTATTTTATGTGGAATTTTTCCGGCAGACAGAATGATGTGCAGGGGATGGTCGATCGAAAAAATGGCAATTGGATCACCGGAATACCTTTTCTTGATGAAGCACGGCTTGGTCCTGCACTGAATGTTCCCGAAAGTCTTCGCAATAAAGCGACAAACAAATTTTTCTTATTGCCACTTCTTCTGGGACTTATCGGTTTAATTTTCCATGTTAAAAAGGATACTAAAAATTTCATTGTCATTGGGCTGCTGTTTATCATGACAGGACTTGCAATTGTAGTATATCTGAACCAACAGTCTCCACAACCCAGAGAAAGGGATTATGCTTATGCAGCTTCCTTTTATGCATTTGCCATCTGGATTGGCCTTGGAGTATATGCATTATATTATTTTGTTTCCGAAAAACTTGAGCCCAAATTGTCAGCGATCCTTGTTTCGGGAGCCTGCCTGCTTATCGTTCCGGTAATTATGGCTGAAGAAGGCTGGGATGACCATGACCGCTCCGGGAGGTATACTGTTCTTGCCATCGCCAGTGATTACCTCAATTCGTGTGCTCCTAATGCCATTCTTTTTACAAATGGCGACAACGATACTTTTCCTCTTTGGTACGCACAGGAGGTTGAAGGCATAAGGACCGATGTCAGGGTGATCAACCTCAGCCTGTTAAGTACCGAATGGTATATCAACCAGTTAAAAAGGAAAGTTTATGATTCAGATCCAATCCCGTTTTCGCTTCCCTGGGATCAATACAAAGAAGGGACACACAACTATACCTATTTTTTAGAAAAAGATAATGTTAAAGGGTATGTGGAACTGAAGCAATTGTTTGATATTTTGGTAAATGATCCTGCAAAACTAACGATGCAATCTCAAATAGGACCAATAGAGTATTTTCCAACGAAAAAATTCAAAATCACTGTTGACTCCGCCCAGGTTATGAGTACCGGAACGCTGACTCCGGATCAAGCCGGGGATATGGTGCATGAAATAACCTGGGATTACAAAGGTTCAGGCATCACGAAAAATTACCTGATGGTACTCGACCTGCTTGCAACGAACAATTGGAAAAGACCTGTATATTTTGCCATAACCACCGGTAACGATGCATACATTGGTCTTGACGACTATTTCCAGTTAGAAGGATTAGCCTATCGGTTTGTTCCTGTAAAAGCCGCGGAAACTGATGGTCAGCCCGGAAAGGTGAATACGACGGCAATGTATAACAATCTGATCAATAAGTTCTGGTTCGGAAATATGGATGATCCGCATGTTTATCTTGATGAAACCAATATGCGGATGACCATGAACCTGCGGAATAATTTTTTCCGGCTTGCCAATGCACTCATCGAAGAAGGGAAAAATGATTCTGCTAAAATTGTAATGGATCGCTGTCTTAAAGTAATGCCTGATAAAACGATTCCGTACAATTATTTTACAGTTCCGATTGTGGATGGGTACTATAAGATAGGAGATACATCCAAAGCAAATGAAATAGCTTCCCGCATGGTTGACATTTTTGAGGAGCAACT
Source organism: uncultured Bacteroidales bacterium (assembly GCA_963761195.1). Taxonomy (GTDB): domain Bacteria; phylum Bacteroidota; class Bacteroidia; order Bacteroidales; family JAADJA01; genus JAADJA01. The sequence continues at coordinate 101,725 of CAVXGA010000016.1, read as the reverse complement.
GGATTACTACTTTTCATTTAAAGGATATTATTCGAAAGCCTATGATTATGAGAAGCAACAGACGCTGTCCATGCTTCAACGGTTAATTCAGATTGCCAACCGCAGCAAGCAGGATGATATTGTCAAAAAAGGCTCAGGCATTTTTGAAATGTATTACCAAATGTACACCGGAAAATGATGTCATAATGGGAATTTAATTAATGGTTTATAACCTGCCTGATTCCTTCCAAATAAGGTGTCGGTGCGAAATTATAGGCTTTTTCAAATTTGGTGCTGTCGAAAATATAATCCCGGTCGTATTGGTAAAGCATTTCCACAAACTCTTTCATGATCGGATTAAACAAGCCCATCAGCCGGATCATCCATTTCGGAGCAAGTTGTATTTTTGATTTCACATTCATCTCCCGGGCAAAGGCATCGATCCACTCTTTTCCAGTCATCGGATTGTGTGCTGTGGGCATATGCCAGACCTGACCATAAGCTTTCTCATCATTGCCAAGCATTGCCACGGCTTTCGCAGCATCAGGTGTAAATGTACAGGAATGCTTGAAATTCAACGAACAAAACCAGTATGCTTTTTTACCTTTTTTCAGATTTTTATACACCGTTTCAATCAATACACTGTTATTAATTCCAGGTCCGTAGAAGTCTGCTGATCGGGCGATCAAGCTCTTAAAACCGGATTTCCCGCTTTCATCTAAAATAGTCCGTGCTATTTGGGCCCTCACTTTACCTTTTTTGCTTGATGGATTCACAGGTGTTTCCTCGGTAATGTGCAAAAGATGATCCGGATCGTACATGTAAATATTATCAAAAAATACAAGACGGGCATGATGTGTTTTACATGCGTTAATCACGTTTTCTATGATCTTAGGCCAGGTTGACTGCCAAATTTTAATATCATATTTAAGTCCTGCCGTAAGGTATACAATTTCAGAATCCTTTACAGCTTCCAGTACACCTGCATAATCAATCAAATCGCAGGATACAAGCTGATCATCAGGATTCACTTTTATTGGGTTCCTGCTTACAAGCCGTATTTCACGGGTATAATTTTTTAATTCCTTAGCTAAATCAATTCCTATGGCTCCACCTGATCCTAAAATAGTTTGCATAAATTGGACTTATTTATTGAATGACTACAAAGAAATTAATGGTTTTGTTCAGTGTTTATTTTTTATTTTAAGCAACTTATTGACATTAAGGGTAACACCAAGGCTCAGATAAGAGTAATAATCAAAATCGTTGTGCATGACAATATTTTCAAGGCGATCGGTTTGACATTGCCGCAATGCAAGATCCGCAGTAGTGGTAAAAATAGTTGACAGGCGATATGAAATTCCGCCTCCAAAAAAGTAAACGAATTCAGGTTTATCGGGCTGGTATTTGCTATTATCATTAATCAATGCCAGACTATTGACGTTTGTTGTTTCAAAGAAAAACTGACCAATGCCTAAATAAAATTCAGCACCAAATCGGTCATTTATATTTAAAGGTACAATTTTCAACAAATTTAGCCTGCAATGAATATTATATTCCATAACACGTGATTGGAATGAGTTATCATCCATACTAGCTTTCATGTTGCCAACTAAAAACTGACCCGATATGCCTACCTTATTTTTAAAATACCGGGTAATGATAAAACCATAGCCACCTTCACTTTCGTGCTCTATCTTTTTAATCGGGTTTTTATCGTAAACACTGATATCGCCAAAATAAGAAGCAAATCCTGCATTCACATTAATTGACCACTGATTTTTGATTTCCTGACAATCGGGTGTTAAACAATCCCAGCCTTGAGGGAAAGTGACCTCGGGATGGCCAAACCAAACAAGCAGAATTATAGGATATGTAAAATATTTTTTCAATTCCTGGGTGCCTCCTCTTGTGTCGAAGTAAACCAGATACCTCTACAAATATTGTGGAAAAATAGATTTTTTCCAACAAAAAGCCATTAATAATATCATGAAGTTATTAAATGCAAATTGTGCAAAACGAAAATACAGAATTACGAATAAAATTCTTTATATTGGACAGAAATGAGTTTAATTTCTTTCGCTTTACCACGAAGTTTAACAACGCCTACTTCTTTTACTGCAGTATTTCCTGGTAATTCGATTTGGTCAAGTAATTCATCAGAAATCAGAAATTGTTCATTGTAGGTTTTACAAGCTTCTTCGATCCGTGCGGTTGTATTAACCACATCACCCATATAAGCAATTTCCCGTTTGGTAAAGCCAAGTTCACCGGTAACAGAAAGACCACCATGGATACCGGCTTTAAAACCGGGGACCAACCCGTATTTTTTCAGGTACGATCCTTCATTTTTTTTAATCAATTTATCAATCAGAAAAAAACATCGGATGCAATTGGCCTTATCAATGGCATCTTTCATTTTCCAGGTAATGATCGCTTCATCTCCAACGTACTTGTAAATTTCTCCCTTCGTTTGATGAACCGGTTCGGCCAAGTCATAAAAAAAGTCATTTACAAGCGAAAGAAATTTCAGATGACCGATCTTTTCAGCAATTGCAGTAGAAGATGTAATATCGAGAAACATGAAAACCCGGTTCGTTTCCACCGGATTGCGATACATACCAAGAAACAGCTTACCTAAAATGTTTTTACCAATAAGGGTACTGACAATGGAATAGAAATTAAAGAAAAGACTTAAAAACAAGCCGAATCCCAAGCCAATCATGAAATAACTGCTGAATAAATTTGAGAAATCCCCGAATAATATGCTGAAATTTCCCTTCATATAAAAGATGCCTACAAAAAACCAGGCGATGAAAAAAATAACTGCAATATAAACCAATGAATTGATCAGCAGAACAAGAAAAAGATTGGCTTTCCGCAGGTATTTTTTTTCAATGTGTTCCGAATACAGCGAAATTCCAAGATAAATAAAGACACCGATACACATCCCCGCAGCAATTGAACGGAACCCACGGTAATAGACAAGGTACATGAAAACAGCCGTGATCAACCCGGAAATGATTGCGCCGGTTGCAGTTTGTTTAATCTGTTGTGTTTTTAATGGATTCATAGGAAAAATAAGTATCATTAGCTGGCGTAAAAATATTTAATTCTGAAACAATTGAACTAACATAATTACTTAAAAGAAAATTTCGGCAACTTTCGAATTAATCGGCTGATAGTTTAAAATGTAGTTATAAATGGGAAAAGTTAAACAAACAAATCCTTTTGCAATTTCCAATCTTTATTTATTTTTGCATCTCTCCATAACCGCTATGCTTCGATTAAACTTAATACTATTTTTTTTTACAATCAGTTTTGATTTGCTGCTTTCTCAGGACGGATTCGAAATTAACTATACGATTAAGTCATATACAGTTGACCAGGCTTTACCTAACAATCATGTCCGGGGTATCGCCCAGGATCAGAATGGATTTATTTGGATTGTGACATGGGATGCAGTAAGCCGTTATGATGGATATGAATTTAGAAATTATTACAATGATCCTGATGATTCCACTAGTGCACCAGGAATGGATAACCACAATCTGGTCATTGATAAAAATAATATTGTTTGGGTTAATAATTCACTTGGTTTATACAGATATGATAGGATGTTGGACAATTTTTATCCAGTCATAGAATTTAAATTAAAAAATGTTCATTCAACTTCTATTGGTTCAGATAAAAATCTTTGGGTTTTGTCCGATCTTGGTTTGCAAATGAATATGGATACATCTCAATTTCTAACTATAAAACCTTGCTCACCGGTGGAAAATAAATTTTATGAAAACTTTGCAAGTTTTTGTATTGATAATGATTATTTATGGTCTTTACAAAAAGATACAATCCGTTGTTTTGATGTAATAAAAAATGAAGAGAATAAAAATTATTGTTATAAAGAGAATAGAAATTATTTTATAAATTGGCAACCATCTCTAACAAACTTTCAATACAATTTTCAGGTGTACCTGATGGGAAACACAAAATTGATTGCTGGCAATTTAGGTTTATTTAAGGTCGACTCTTTAAGGCATGAATGTATTCAAATAAAAAACATAAATGAATTACAGGGACTTCCACAGGAAATAATGGTCTGGAACTCACCTGATGGTCAGTTTAATTTACTTAATAAAAATAATTTTAATTTTTCTTTTAAACCCGGGAATAATGGAACGGTTCAGACTTGGTTAGTTGATAAAAATAATGACATTTGGTTAGGAATATTAAAATCCAATAGTGAGGGTGCTGGCCTTACAAAGGTTACTTTTCAAACACATCAGTTTAATCATTTCCTTACAGAAAATGAAACAGGAGAAAGGCTTGGGATCATCTCCATATTGAAAGATTCATTTGGTGACGTGTGGGTTGGGACAATTGGAAATTATTTCTTATACCATCTAAATGTGGGAAAGAAACCGGAAAAATGTGTTTTTATCAATAAGAATTTCATGCCATCAACTATACATTCACGTTCTCTGCTTAATTCAAACGGAAAAATATTTGCTGGCAATACAATGGATCTCTTATATTGCTTCAATCCCTTTAATAAACGACCTGAATTCCTTTATCCCGGTAAGATTAAATCGATCTTACCAGAAAACTTTAAGTCATTTAAAATATTAATGAAGGACAAGTCCGGAAACTTAATTATTGCGGGAACTACTGGCATTTGTTTGGTAAATTTGCTATCAGAAAAGCTACTTTTTCATGAAAATACGGAAAAGGGAAATGACCTTTATGCCATCCTGAATGATTGTGATACAAATTACTGGTTTGGAAGCAATGGTTATTTGATTCGATATGATAAACATTTTAATAACCGGACTTTCCATACTATTGCTGATAAAAAATTCAATATCGAATCCATCATCGAAGGTGATTCCGATCACCTTTGGCTGGCACTTCTCGGAGGTGGCATTTGCAGGTTTAATAAAAAAACAGGAAAGACAGAGATTTATTCGACCCAATACGGACTAAAAAATAACACCTGTTATAATGTATTAATGGATAAGCACGGCCATATTTGGGTAAGTACCAACCAGGGGATTTCAATGTTCAATCCCGATACTAAACACTTTCGCAATTTTGGGAAAGCAGAAGGACTGGAGATTGTTGAATTCAATGCCGATGCTGTGTGGCACGGTGATGACGATGAAATGATGTTTGGCGGAATGGGCGGTTTCGTAAGCTTTTACCCCGACAGCATCGAAAACGGGCAGTCTGACTATTATGCTCCTCTGCTAATTACTGAGATCAGTGTATCCGGACGAACTATTTACCCGGATGTTTATTCAAGGAAGCACATCGAATTGGGAAAAGGCACGGATAACTTCCAGATCGCATTTGCCTGCCTCGATTACCGGAATGCCAATGAACTCGTTTACAGGTTCCGACTTGCCGAAAATGATACAGGCTGGATAAAAACCGACAACCGAAAAAGGTTTTCAAATTACATCAACCTTCACCCCGGAACCTATCACTTCAAAGTACAGGTTACCAATGCAGTTGGTGACTGGCAAAAAAACAAGGAAACAGACCTTACAATTGTTATTCCCGCATTCTATTATCAGACTTTATTGTTTAAAATAAGCCTGGGTATTCTTTTAACTTTTTTAATCGCAATGAGTATCCTTATGTATATCCGGCATTTAAGAATGAAGGAACAACGGAAAAGAGAACTGCTGATCCATGAGGAGGAAGTTAAGCGAGAACAACTTAAACTAGAAGCTTTAAGGGGGCAACTGAATCCACATTTTATATTCAACTCACTCAATTCAGTCAACGATTTTATCCTCGATAGCGATCCGATCAGAGCGAATCAGTACCTCACTGATTTTTCAGGTTTGATGAGGGCTTTTCTCGACAATTCAAAACAGGAATTCATACCTCTGATAAAGGAAATTGAATTACTCGAGAACTATTTAAAACTCGAGCAAATACGATTCAGCGATAGGTTTGACTTCGTAATAGATTACGAAGAAGTCGATAATCTGTATGTTGAGATCATGCCATCGATGATCCAGCCTTTTGTCGAAAACGCCGTTTGGCATGGCATCGCCAAAAACAAAAAAGACAAGAAAGGAATAATTTCAATCTTTTTCAAACAAAATTCGTCTGGTTATATCCTATGTGAAGTATCGGACAATGGTATCGGCATAGTAAAGAGTAAGAACATGAGATCTGAAGAGCAAAAGAAAAGGCAATCGCGTGGTATCGGTATTATTCAGCAAAGGCTCGCTATTACCAATACAGTACGAAACACAAAGTTTAAGATTGGTTTTGAAGAAGTTAATCCCAGTGATGAGAATCCGGGAACTAAAGTTAAGCTGGAAATACCTATAAGGATTTAACTATTGTATAAATAATATTTTTACGTATGATCAAAGCAATTATTGTTGAAGACGAACCCCGCGATATGGAAGTACTTCTCAAAGCACTAAGGAATTACTGCACCGACGTGCAGGTAGTTGCAACGGCCAATAGCATAGCAGAAGCTGAAAAAGCCATAAAGGATTTTGTTGCCGATTTGGTTTTTCTCGACATCGAGCTTCCCGATGGCCGTGCATTTGACCTGCTGAAAAAAATTCAGGACCTGCCGATAAAAATAATTTTTACAACGGCACATCCCGAATACGCTGCCAGAGCATTTCGATTTTCAGCCGTGGATTATCTGCTGAAACCGCTTAATTTCCTGGAACTAAAAAATGCCATCGAAAAAGTGAAGGAAGGAACGATGCTCGAAATCGAAAAAAGCAAGATCCGGTTCATGCTCGAAAACATGGGTTCTGACCACACAGCCTTTAATAAGATAGCTATCCCTGACCGGAAGGGTGTAAAATTTATCCCGGTTGATGATATTATTTATATTGAAGCCGACGGGAATTATTCGAAATTTATCCTTTCCGATAAACGCGAAGTGCTCAGCAGCCATAATCTGAAAGAGTATGAAGAGATTTTAAGCGAATATTGTTTTACCAGGATCAGCAAATCGCATATTGTGAATCTCAATCATGTAGATGAATACCGGGCTGCCGGAGAAGTGATCACCGATTCAAAGCATGAAATCCCAGTTGGCCGGCAGTATAGAGATAACCTGCTGGCAAGGATAAATGCCTGCAATAAATAATAAGCCAATTCGAAATGATCCGATAATTCATCCTCTAAGCCAGATCTTGTATTTGGTCAATCTGCCAATGTATTTCATACACTCAAACCACCCTTCTATACAATATCCGTTGATTTCGCATTTGTAATATTTTAATTTTAAGCCATGTAAATGCTCGCGGAAATACCCCCGGAATCATTTTGACGGGTTCTTTGAAAGACTGGCCGGAAAGCAAAAAAGATTTATAAGGATTCAGTACCGGTTTTTTAGCATACAGATTCTATTAAATTTTAATCTGTTACTGTTGAAATAAAAAACGATATTTTATATCGGGGGATATCCTCGACCGAAACTGATTCATACATCCATGAACCGGATAAAAACCGGACTGAATTCCTTCAATTGTATTTTGTATATCTGATATGCTTCTCTGAATCACTTACTCCTTCATTTGAAAAACTTACGCTGCTATTTGAAAATGTCCGAGTGTCAGCATAAGTCATTCAAAAATAATTGAAGATGATTCAATGTCTGATAGAAGCATTTCAATTCATTATGTAAGAAATTCAGACGACGATGTAATTAATTCAAATGACTACAAAATCAATTCAATTTACGATGCAATTAATTCAAATAAGGATTTATATGTTTCAATAAATGATAAATCTGATTTATTATTCCCGGTCGGTAAAAAAGTCCATGCCGCAATTAGTTGAATCATGACAGACAAACAAGAGGAAAAGTTAAGCCGGTTTTATGCCATCCGGCAATTTTGTGAAAAAAAACAGGCAGTCTGGGAAGATTACCTTCCCTTTGCCCGGTCTTTTGCCTGTTTTGCCGCACTTCTTCCTCAAATAGAGCAGAACAGGGACATCCAGATGACGGACATTACCGGCGTGACCATCGACAAACAAAACCTTCAGCAGGAACTGATTGACAAGACCTGGATGATCGCTTCGAGGGTACAATCGTTTGCCAAAGTCAACGAGATCGAAAACCTGGTGAACGCCGTTAAGCTTACCCGGTCAACGCTCATAAGGAGCAACAATTCGAGCCTTATCGGGTGGTCGGTGATCATCGGCAAAAATACCGGAGAGTACATCGGGCAGCTCGAACCTTATGGTATCCTTCAGCAGGATTTGGATGAACTCGATGATTTGACCGGACGCTTTTCGAAAATCGTGTCGAGTATTGATGATGCTTCCGATCGCCGCAAAACAGCCACCTACGAACTGAAAAGGCTGTTCAGGGAAACCATGGCAACGATCGGTGAGCGGCTCGATCTCGATGCGCAGTACTTCAAGGATTCGGATGCCGGATTCTACGATGAGTATATCGCCGTACGCGGTCTGAAGAAAAGAGGCAGGAAGAAACGGAAGAAAACAGAAAATGAAATGAAAATGGCGGGATGAGAAAAGCGGTTGGCTATTGGCTATTAGCTTTTAGCCAAAAGCCAATGGCTAAAAGCCAATAGCAAAAAAACATATCCCGGAAGCTGAAAAGGGAGAAAAGAGTAGGCGTAACTTAAAATGAAATGTTATGAAAAAATTATTATTCTTAATAATCTTTGTTTTTTTCTCTACTATAAGAATGGATGCGCAAAACAGAGGTATCTCCTTTGCAGGAGGGTACAGTTTTGTTGGTGAAAAAAGACTTAATGGTTCAGGTACTCACCTCAGTTTCTTCCTGCCGTTGAATAAGAATGATGATTTGATATCAGAATTAAAAGCAGATATCAGTTATAATTCAATCCCACCTGATGATTCTTATTCTGCTATTAATGGTGTTGAAAATTTAAAAATTACTTGTATTGAAGCTGATTACCGAGTTGGTTATGAACCGGGAAATGCCTTTATGCAGTTTGGATTCGGGATCAATCTCAATATTTTGAATAATGGAGTAAAATCTTATGAGTCTATTTATTCACCCAATGGCAATACTTATTCATATGAATCCTTTAAAAACGAAGCTGGATTTGGCATAGGTGTAAATGTCGGCTTGGGTTTTTATATTGTCCCTAAGGCTGCAATTTACTCAGAGTATGCCGCGAGAGGTATATTCGGTAAAATAGAAATGGGATGGGGTGATTTAAAACTTGGTTTAAGGGTTTTTCCATGGAGAGTAAAGAAAAAAATTGAAAGAGATTGGCTCAACAAATGACTATAACAATTAGCATTAAAAATAATTAAATCATTAATAAAAGTATTTCATCAAAATTATTAAAAACGATTTTAAAAATTATAATTATGAAAACAAAAAAATTAACGACCATTTTTGCAATTATTATTGTGATTGTTCTTTCATTAAATGAAGGTAAGACATGTTATTGCCAGGTAATCGAAACTCTTAAAACGTACACACTTCCCTATGCGGCAACTAAAGGTGTATTAGTTGCATTTGATTATGATGCAACGTCGGGTAGTTATAAAGTGACATATGCTGTGGGTGACAAAAAGCAAGCCCGATTCGAAACATATGTTTTTGATAAGGACTTTAATTTTTTGAAATCCGAATTGCCAACAGACTTGTCGGTTGAAGAAGCTGTAAAAAAATATCCATACTACGATTTTGATAAAGGCGATGTTATTTCCAAAAAAAGGCAATTGACCGAGGGCGAAATTTATCCGGATAATAATAAGGATATTAAATACAATTATTCAATAACGAAGGAATATTTCATATTAAAAAAAATAAATAAAGGGAATATCGAATTTGAGAAAAAAATACCTTTTAGCGAATTTGAAACAAAATTTAAATTTCCTCCATCCGGCGAAAAAGGAAAACCCTGTAATGAAAAAAACAATAAATACATTATCTCAAGTCATTTCATAACAGAAGATGGTAATGTGTTTATTCTAGGTCAAAACAAAGATAAAGGAGGAGCATTAGGAGTTGCTCAAGCGATGCAGAAAGGAAAAGCTGATACAAAATATCGGGATTGTTTTATATTTCATTTTGATCCATCAGGAAATCTTGTTACTCAATATAGTTATGATACAAAATGGTCGGCTAACACATCACCATGTGAACAATATTTAATCGAAGGTCTCACAAAAAATAATTTATATTGGATTGTCCTGCCAAATTATTATGATGAAATGTTTGGCACTGGATTTAATTATTTCAAACCTGATATATGCAAAATTAATTTGGAAAATAACACAATGGGAGATTTTCTAAAAGGACAAGAACAATTTGCAATAAAGGAATTCAAATATCTGGACAAATTATATCCATTTATCGTTCCTGAAAAGGGGACAATCGTCTTACTTGGGAAAGATAAACCAAATAAAAGCGGAAAAGTAATTTCATTCGTGAGAATAAAACTTGATTAGTAAGCTAACCGATTACTCATGATACATTTATACAGAAACTAATGTAAAAAAAAACATCCCGGAAGCCGAAAAGGGAATAATAGAGTAGGCATTTTGTAAGGTAAATCAACATGAAAAAATCATTCCAATTAATTGCAGTATTTATCCTGCTATCAATCCCACCAGGCAGTTTCATGGCATTAAATGCACAGAACGCGCCCGTGGCAATAAACGACAATTACATTCCTATAATTTCGAATACTACTACCCTCACTTTTAATCTGCTGGAAAATGATTACGATCCTGACGGAGATTTAATAAAAATTAAAGAAATTGTCAATATTGCAAATCCGCAAGATACTTCTCTGATTTATTCTGATTCAATCTTTACAGTTACAATAAATTTATATGAAATAGTATTTAAATACAGGATTTGTGAAGTCAACAACATCTTTTCCATCTCAAACTGGGCATATATAGATATAAACGGAGCATTGAGCGCAGATGCACCAGTGGCAAAAAATGATACGATCACGATATTGCCGCTATGCAATTATTTTTTTAATCCTTTATTGAATGATATAGATCCTAATGGTGATAGTTTATATATTTCATATTGTAATTGGGGTCAAAAAATTTCAGATAGCATTGTTTTGGTAAATATTCCTTTTACAAATTATTCATCCTTGTATTCTGGGGAAGAAAGAGATGTGTATATAGTAAATGATTTTACATCGGGTATATCATTCGATTTTGGCAGGGTATTAATAAAGATAGAAAATGTCGGATTCTATGATTCCCTTAATATCAATAACATTAATGCCATGTTCAATTGTTTCGGCAATCACTTTTGGGATCAGCCATTCGGGCCAAGAGGGGCAAGGTTTTATGTACCTAATGGAAGTCTAATCCCTTCCATTTTTTCAAGTACTTTTTGGATTGGAGGACTGGATCAAGACAATTTACTTCATCTTGCTGCGGAAAGATACAGACAGGTTGGTGAAGATTATTGGCATGGACCAATTTCAAATGTTTATGATTCTTCTTATGACTTGAGGTGGTTTCATATATGGAAAATCAATAGAACAGAAGTTGAATATCATATGCAACACTGGTGGAATACGGGATATGTTTGTTCTGAAAATATCCTTTCATGGCCTGGTAATGGGGTTGTTACAAACGGTCAGGCGCTAAAACTCGCACCATTTTTCGATAATAATAACAATGATATTTACGAACCTATGGAAGGTGATTACCCGATAATCAGAGGCGATCAGGAATTGTTTTTTATTTTAAATGATGCCCGCCTGCCACACACTGAAACGGGTGGGGAACCATTAGAAATTGAAATCCAGGGATCGGCTTATGCTTTTGATGCACCGCAAGATTCTGCTTTATGGAATACCATTTTTTTGCATTATGATATTTATAACCGTTCAGCAAATACCTATCATGATTGCTATATGGGTTTATTTACTGACCTCGATTTAGGTTATCCATGGGATGATTATGTTGGATGCAATGTTCAAAGTGGATTTTATTATGCGTATAACGGAGATGATTTTGATGAAGATTCAAATTGGAACGGTGATACATGCTACGGTTACCATGAACACCCACCCGCAATGGGAGTTCAGTTTTTGGGAGGTCCTCTAATGGATGCTGACGGAATTGACAATCCCTCCGGTGGTTGTGATGAAAGTATAAATGGATTGAATTTCGGAGATACAATTGTCGATAATGAAAGACTAGGAATGACAAAATTTATTTACTTTTATAATGGTGGCCCTGCATTTTTAAATGATCCCTTCAATGCTTCTCAGTATTATTCATATTTAAATGGTTATTGGTTAGACGGAAGTCATTTGTTGTACGGAGGAATGGGACATGCCAATTTAGGGGCAGTGGGACCTGAATGTAATTTTATGTTTCCCGGCGATACGGATACCTGCAATTGGGGAACGGGTGGCGTATTACCCAATGGAGGATATAACCAGAACGGATATTACTGGGATGAAGTAACTATGGTAAATATTCCGGGCGATCGAAGAGGGCTTGGGACTTCCGGTCCATTTACTTTTGAACCTGCTGAAGCGCAGCAATTTGACGTGGCATTTGTATTTGGTAGGGATTTTAATGGAACGGCTTTAAACTCAGTTGACGTTTTAAAACAGAGATGCGAATTCCTGAAAGACATGTTTGAAAATCAGCAGGGAGTTTTCTCAAACATAAGCTCTTTTCTATCAGATGACCAAAAAATTCTTATCTACCCGAATCCCTCAACTGATAAGATAAGAATATCAGGATTACCTGCGAATTCGATAACAAATTATGTGATCTACGATGTGACAGGGTTGGTAAATTGTCACGGTCTCATAGGTTCATCAGACGTACCCGTGATTTCATTAAGTGATTTGAATAAGGGTATATATATCATCAGATTTTTTGGTAATGAATATTCAAAAACATTGAAATTAATTAAAAAATAATCGATGAATTTTTAAGTAATAAAACCATACATCCCGGAAGCCGAAAAGGGAAATGAGAGTAGGCAGATATTTAAAAATAATAAATATGGAAACAAGAACATCAATTTTATTATTCAGTGTATGTTTCCTGATGGCTAATTTTTCAGTCTATGGACAACTCAGTAATAATCGGTGCAAAGGCAAAATATTACAATGCGAAAAGGTAATTAATTATAATTTTTTAAGTGTGCCGGTTCTAAAGGGAGATGAAGGCTCTACTGATAAAGATTTCAAGAGTTTCAATTTCGGTGCTAAAGCAGGCTTGCATTTTACATCTGATGATATGAATGATCTGTATGGTAGTGGAATTATATGGGGGGTAGACTTTTTTTTCTGGGGAAGGAACAATAATGGATTCAGATTTGGATTGGATATTTTCAATAATAAAGGTAAGGAGAAAGAGATAATGGATTATATAAATCAGAGTTTTCAAATACACAGTGAACTTGACTATAAATTATTTGGAGCCTCGCTAACCGGTAGTTTTCTTCATAGATTTCGAAATATTGATTATGTAGCTCCCTACATTGGAATTGGCATTAGTATGAATTATTATAAGCAGACTGTGGAAGGCAGCATGTCTTCTAAATCTTCAACTGGCTTTGGAAAAGATACAGAAGAAAATGTTAATGATTATTCAGGTATGGGTGGTGTTGGGTTACAACCCGTAATCGGGACAAAAATAAAAGGCCTCCCAATCTATTTTGAGATGAAATACCATGCTATTATTGTAAATATATCAGATGATATTGATTTTGATAAATATGGGATATTTAGTATGTCTCTTGGATTAATGCTTTAAAAACAAAAATAGTTGGATATGAAGATCCCGGAAGTCGAAAAGGGAACCAAGAGTAGGCAAAAAACAAAAAATATAGCCCATGTTAAAAAAAGATGAAAACGCCCTAAGTATGATTTATACAGTCAGGCAGGGCTGCGACCAGAACGAATCCGTATGGAGCGGCTATAAACCGTTCGTAGCATCGTATGGTATGTTTACAGTAAAACTTCCAGTCATCGAACAATACCTTGATAAACAAGTATCGGATATCAGGGGACATGCCATGGATAAGGAAGCCAGCCGTCAGGAAGTTACGGAAACTGCCTTTCAGATATTGAGTCGCTTGTCGTCGTATGCAAAGTCGGTAAAAAACAACACCCTGTTAAAAACTGTCGATTACACACGCACCCAGCTTAACAGCCTGCGCGATACCACCCTGACAGGCGCCTGCAACATCCTGATAAAAAGTGCTGATGACAACCTGACCGCACTTTCAGATTACGAAATAACAAAGCCGCTTATCGACCAGTTTCAGGCTTCGGTAGATCAATATCAGGCGCTGGTGGCCTCTCCCCGCCTGGCAATTTCAGAACGTAAAACGGCTGGAGGATTGGTAACGCAGCATATCAGGGAAGCGAAGCTGATATTGAAAGGACGTGTCGACGTGGATGTGGAATATTTTAAGACAGCAAACCCGGAATTCTACAGCCTGTATAAAAATGCCCGCAACATTCCGGATTACGGAACCCGAAAGAAAGGCCAGAAGGAAACCGTCATCAACGGCGATTGTGTGGATTTTAAGACCCACAATGCACTTAGAGGAATGACGGTTAAATCTTGGGTCAGGATGCAGAAATGGTCACAGGTGCTGACGGGAAATATTCACTGAAAGTAAAAACCCCTGGAGAAGTCATATTTAGGGCTGAAAAGGAAGGCTTCACGCCCTGGGAAGACGATCTTATTCTGGAAGCAGGTGATGTATTGACAATATTGATTGAGATGGAAAAAATTGAGGAGTAATAATAATATGGCGGTTGGTTTTAGGCAAAAGTTAAGAGCCAGAGTCTAAAAACCAAATGTAGTAATAAATACTTTCCGGAAGCCAAAAAGGAAAAAAAGAGTAGGCAGCACAAAATCATAGGAGCATTATAAAAAAAGGTAAAAATGCATCCAGTTTGATCATTTCCGCAAACCAGGCTTATGGGGGAAATAATGCTCAAAAGTTGATTAGTTCACTTTATTTGGATATTTGGGGAATGTACTCCGGAGATGCAAACGGGGACGGACAAATAAGCAATCCAGACAAAAACGACATTTGGTTACAGCAAAATGGTAGTTCAGGTTATAAATCAGGAGACTTAAATATGGATGGCCTGGTAAATAATACGGATAATCTGAATTACTGGAAACCATTCGATGGTAAAGGAACACAAGTTCCACATTAAAAGAAAAACCTACTCAAAAAATCATGCGAAGATTTAAAACAGAAAAAGTAGGTAATAGTGAGCTGTCCATAAGGCGGCTTGCTTTTTATATGGTTGGTTATATCTTCAAAATGAATAAATACTATATATTTCTCATCTACCACCCTGGTTGTGTAATTC
Source organism: uncultured Bacteroidales bacterium (assembly GCA_963761195.1). Taxonomy (GTDB): domain Bacteria; phylum Bacteroidota; class Bacteroidia; order Bacteroidales; family JAADJA01; genus JAADJA01. The sequence goes on along the minus strand of CAVXGA010000016.1, from coordinate 86,408 downwards.
AAGAGTTAGATATAGGTTTTTAACAAAAGATTTATAAATCAAAGGCTTATCTTATTATATAATGTTAAAAAACTTTAAGTAAAAAAGAAAACATTTCTACTATATTTTAGAAAGTATTAAAAAATAGATTAAAAATAATTTGCAATTATATATATTTATTATACATTTGACGGGTAAATTAACAAGAACCTTTACAGCTAATCAACGCAACTTACTAATTATTGCTTGAAAGTTACTATATTCAAAGGAAAACAGTTCTTTAAAGTATACATGCTATTTCCGACGGTCTAGTACTTTTTTCTTGTAAAAGAGACACATCAGATATTACTTAATTCATTGTTAATTAATTAAGAATGTTTAGTTTTCTTTTTAGGTTTATTTATTAACTTAAATCATTTTTTATGAGTAGATTAAAACTTATTACTTTAACACTGGGTTTTTTACTTTTTGTATATCACACAAAAGCCCAAGAGTCAAAAAATGATACAACGGCTTCAAAACTTTCGTACGGAATAAAAGTCGGAGCGTCATTTAGTGCGTTTACTCACGATTATGAACCTATCACCGATAAAAAAGCTGGACTTGTTGCCGGCGGATTTGTTGAATATAGGTTCTGTGATTTTCTGGGTGTTTCAATCGAGCCTGTTTATCTGCAAAAAGGGGCACTTAACGTTAATCCTTATTTTCTGTACGATAATCTGGACGATTACTCACCTTACACTATTATTCAGGTAGATAAAGTTGCTTCACACCATGTGCAGTTGCCGCTAATTATTAACCTGAGATTACCAGTTAAACCGTGCCATGTCGTACCTTTTCTGAGGGTTGGTGGCGCGGTTTCATATACTCTCGATGTCACTTCCGATAATCTGATTGACTATGGATCATTGAACGGTCAAAAGTATTATGAATCAATGAAAGAGGGAGTTACTTCTCAATTTGAGGAATGGGGATATCAGGTTCTGATTGGTCCAGGTATTGAGTTCGAAAGACCAGTCGGTAATATTATTTTTAATGTGGATTATTATTTAGGACTTTCGAAAATCAATAAGTACAAATATCAATACCAATATTATAATTATTCAAGTAATTCCTGGATTTTTACATTAGGTTACAGATTTAAATAATTATGATCACTATTATTATGATAATTAACAAAATATTCTTTAACAATCTAATAAATATTTATATTATGAAAAAAATCATGTTATTTTTAGCAGTATTAATTTGTGCAGGATTAATGATATACATCAGTTCATGCACCAAAGACAACCTTACCGAAAAAGAACGGTTAGAACTTTTGGACTCATTGAACAATGCAGCAATAGTTCAATACTCTGTAAATGTCATTTCTGCTGCCGATGCAGGATTGCTGAAATCAGGGAATGAAGTTAAGGGATTAACGGGGGCTGTTGTAGGTATAAATCATGCCGGAAATTTAGTCTCAGCTACTACTAACGAATATGGAACAGCTGTTTTTAAAGACATGCGTGGTGGTAATGCTTCGGTTACAATCCATGCTGATGGATATACTGATGTTACTTTTATCGCCAACCTTACACCTGATGCCAATCAGAATCAAAACTACACATTTGCATCCACTATTGTTCCTTTATTCCCTCTTAGTGGGGAATGGATGACAGATATTTCGGGTTTTGTTACTTACCAATCTGATCTTACAAATAATACATTTGAAAAAGCAGAAGGTGTTACCGTCACTGCTACATTGGACATCAACGATGACTTTATGAACACCTTCTTTCCTGCCAATGAGAGTCCGGGCTATATAGTGCAGATTTCCTATAGCAGTGTTTTGATGACAACTAAAACCGATGCAAATGGTGAATATACACTGACAGTTCCAGCCGCAGCCCAGGGACTTGATATCTTAATCGATGTGGCAGATGTGGCATTGGACCAAAAAATTGTGTTAAATACCCTTAACGGAGAAGACATATTTGGCATTCAAAGCATCCGGACAATCTTTGGTAATGCGGGTATTATACCAACAACTGTTCCTGATGTACCTGGAGCCTACATCACTATTGGTGCACCAACAGGAGCTGTAGGTGTATACACACAGCAGGCAACATTGTCCAATCCGGTTGTTTTAAATGGATCGGTTACCTCCATTAGTGTTAATAACCCAGGTAGCGGATATACAACTGCCCCAAATGTAATTATTACGGGGGATGGGATTGGAGCTAGTGCAACTGCAACGATTGGAGCCGGAGGGACAATATCAACAATAAATATTACATCAGGTGGCCAAAATTATACATATGCAAATGCAACTCTTTATTTAACAAACTACCGCGAAAATGCTGAAGCAATACCTGTAATTACTTCAGGAGGTGCAATAAGCAGTATCGTAATTCAAAATTCCGGGAAGGGATATATAACCCCACCTGTTATAACTGTAAAATCACAGGGGACAGATGGAACAGGGGCTACTGCGGTTGTTTATCAATCTAATATTTCAGGAGGAAGTTTAAACATAATAAACATTACAAATGGAGGATCAGACTATAAGCAACATTCCAACTACCCATTAACAGCTGAATACTCCAACGTTCCTACCACAGGACTAAGTGTAAAATTATATAGTGGTAAGCCGGTCATCAGAGATTTGTATCTGGGTACAGGTAAAAGAACAATAACAAACTAATGCTTTTATTTTCTCTAAACATAAGTTGATTTTTGAACTCTCTGATTCGAGTTATTAGGATCAGAGGGTTCGTTTTTTTATTTTTTATTATACATACAATTATTCAATATTTAAAATATATCGCTATGAATAAGCAAATTATAAAATATCGGCTAGAATACTTTTTGGCATTAATTATTTTATTTTTTGTTACTGATATAATTAATGCACAAAAGGATGAAATCAAAAATCTTACCAAGGGACTTTTATTGCCTGCAAAGGAATACAACCGAAGTGGAAAGATTAAATCCAAAGAATTAACTGTTATTTTCGAGGAGAATTTTGAAAATGGTGGAAATTCCTGGAATATGAACGGGAGTTGGGAAATAGGTGCTCCATTATCAGGACCCGGAAGCGGTCATTTATCAACAAATTGTGCAGCAACTAATTTGAATGGTAGTTATACCAATTATGCAGATGACTGGTTAATAAGTTCATTAATAAATCTCCCATCACTAACAAACTCTCAAGCAGAATATAAATTATATTTCTGGAATTGGTATGCACTTGAGAGTGGTTACGATTACGGATATATTAAAGTTTCTTCCGATGGAGGGATTAATTGGACTACACTTCACACAATAAATGGTTCCAGTGATTGGGTAGAGTCTGTTATAGATCTTACAATATATGAAGGTCAGACCATTAAGATTGCTTTTAATTTAGCTTCTGATGTTAGCATTACTTACGAAGGATGGTATATTGATGATATTAGAATCGAATCGGAGGAACCGCAATTTCTTACTGCCACAATTACGAATTTGAATTCACAAAATTTCCCATTTATATATATGAATGTTGCTGTTGATACAAGTGGAACAGGAACTGGAACCCTAAATCAAACAAATTTTAATGTAACAGAGAATTCTGTGATACAAACGAATTTTTTTGAAGTAATTCCCCCTGACACGTCAAGCGGAGTAAGGAGGGCAGATATAATATTTCTGATGGATAACAGTGGAAGTATGGAAGATGAGCAATTTGCCGTTGAAAATAATGTTATAGATTTCGTTGATAATTTAAATTCTTCCGGTGTTGATTTTGCCCTTGGTCTATGCCGTTATGGTCAGAGTTATAATGATGGCATTCCGATTATTGAGGATAATGGCATTTTGACATCTGATGCTAACTATTTTAAATATGATGTTTGGCAGAGAAATGTCGATGATGGAGGAGTTGAGCCTGGATATTATGCAATTGTACAATCTTCAAATAGTTTTATTTTCAGACCCGGGACACAAAAAATCTTCATTATAATCACCGACGAGACTCCAGATCAAGGCTATGCCAGTCAGGAAGATGCACTAAATGCGTGTCTAAATAACTCTGTTACACTATTTTCATTAACTTCGTCTGATATCGTAAATGATTTTATCAATATTACACAAGCTACAAACGGTTATTGTTATGACATTTATTCTAATTTTGATGAGATCCTCGATGCAATTTCGTCGCAAGTAGCTAATACCTACTTAGTTAAATATTATTCTAGCGATCCGGTTTTTAATGGTGAGATTAGGTATGTACAAGTGACAGTTAATTATCTTGGATACCAAGATACTGATGAAGCATCCTATATTCCTGGTGATATTCCAAATATAATAAGAACAGAAACCACCCTCGCTTATCATAATCAACCATGGGCTGATGGAACCACATTTAATATCGAAGTTGAAATTACTGATTTGGTTGAACCATTCGTTGATGAAGCATTGATTTATTTTAAAAATACCAATCAATCAACCTATCAGAGCATCCAGATGATGAATACTTCAGGTGATTTATGGTCAGGAATAATACAAGGGAATTATGTGTATACACCGGGTTTGGATTATTATATCACAGCTTCTGATGGCCAATCAACAGCATCTGATCCATCGGTTGATCCTATCAATTCTCCATATCAGATTGCAATTTTGCCTAATGTAGCTCCTGTTATTACACACAATCCGATATTTAATATAAACATCGCAGAAGCTGTTGTCATTAGTGCTGAAATTGTCGACAATACTAATGAACTTGATCAAGCAAAATTATTTTATCGCAAATTTGGTCAACTTTCATTTCAAACAGTGGATATGATTCTTCAATCAGGAATAACTTTTTCAGCAACTATTCCATATCAGTATGCGACAGAAGATGGACTGGAGTATTATATTTGGGCAGTTGATAATTTTGGAGTAGGAAGCTATCATGGAACTCCCGACAATCCTCACTTAGCAGAAGTATCGCCAAATTTTGTTGCCTATTTGGAAGAAAAGCAGCAAATAATTAGTAACATTTCTTTATTAGAAAGGCCATTTTACGGCACATCTAAACCTTTCTATGAAAACATAGAAAACCAGGCACTATCATACGTAACTACTGTAAAAAATGAATATAACAATGGCACGGCCGATCCATTGGATTTAGAGGGTGTGGGACGACTTGTGCTAAATGAACGTATTGCTTATAAGGGATTAAGTGATGCCATTGATATTTCAGAGTACGGTGCAAAAGGTTGTAAGTCTCTAACATTTTCCTATATATTTAAAGAAAGCTTAAAAATGGTAGGTAATGCTGTTCAGCATATTCCTTTTATCGGTGAAGGTTTATTTTCTCATATAACACAAGTAATTGATAATATTGACAATTCGGTTTATAAAATGAATCTAAGTTTTACTAATGGGATTTTAAATCATGCTGGACAATTAACCCCATCTCAATATTCATTGGCTTTTGAATCAATTAATGAAGGAATAATTAGTGCAGAAGATGAAATTAGTGATTATGTCGTTGAAGAAGGTTTAGGCGCATTCAATGTTGATATATTCCAAACGGGTGAAGATATATTACATGATGTTTTGTATTTAAGTCCTTATGAATTTCAGACTTCTAGCAGTCAGCAAATTGCGGTAAGTAAAGCACAATCACATAATTTCCCAGAAAATACCTTCAATGGTGCAAAAACTAAAGCAACCAATACATTGTATTCTCTAATGGCTGCTGATCAAGTAGCTGCTGAAACCGGTAATTTTGTCAATACCATTAATGAAATCGCTGGATGGTTAGCTCTGAGTGCAAGTGCCGCAATTGTCATTATAGCAATAGCTTCCGCAATATTTACTGGTGGAACATCTTTACTTCCTGCACTCGCTGCAATTGCTGTCTCGATGCTAACATATACAAATTTGATCTCAAAAGCTACTTCCATAATTGAAGCAGGTGGTGCAGCAATATATGTTAATGGTATTATGCCATATGTTTATATTAACCCGTCGGTTGAGGATGCTTTCGGTAATGGATCAAAAGACCAGTTACCGGAAAAAATTCAAAATATAATGCAAAATTCCAATTATAAGATTACTAATCATAGTGAAAAACTTAATAATTACTATGTTCAATTAAAGCAACGAATTATTAATGGTGATTCAACCTGGGCAACTAATGGAATGGATTCATTAGCTTATTACGAATCTCTTGCTGATAAAGAAGATATGACTGCCATTGCCAAATTCCTGGCATCCGCAGAAAATGCTTCTTATTTTATCTGGAACTTTACCGATCTGACTAACATTTATCTTAGGCAAAGTGCAGCTTTCGATATACTATCAGGTTCTCTCATCATTTCTGCATCTGTATATGAAGCAGGATATACTGATCCCTCTGTAATAAATAATGCACTGACTTCAATTGATAGCTTGATTGCAAATAACTCAAGAATGATTCAGAACAGGAACGATATTAATGTCCTTCTCACAGCATACGGGATTATATCACCCACTGCCATTGGAATTGGTGAAATTAAAGGCCAGAAACAGAATTCCTCACAGATCAAAGTTATCGCAGAAATAGTTAATTATGGTTCAGAAACAGCAATGAACATTAATACCCAGCTTTACCTTACTGAAAATAATGCAATTATTGCCAATAATAACCAGATAATTAATTTAAGCGGGAATGAAAGTGCAATATTGACTTTCGATGTTGAAAGCAGTGATTCCTCTCTTTTTGGTATGATAAAACTTATACCGGATCCTATAAATCCCAATTACTATACAATGCCACCCAAATCATTTTCATTCAATTATCAAGAGTTAACATTTTCGATTAATGATAATGTGGCTAGTAGTAATACTCTTCGTTTCTATCCCAATCCTTTTAATCCGAACCAGGGAAACTTCAAAATCATGTGTAAATTTAAACAGGATTCTCGATCTAATGGAATAATTTATAATATGCAAGGTCAACAAGTTAAAAACTTGTTTAAAAACAGACTTTACAAAGCAGGAATAGAAACTGAAACGGAATGGGATGGTACAAATAATAATGGGGATCTTGTCGGAAACGGAATGTATATATATGTAATACAATCGGATTTAGATGAAAAGTTTACAGGCAAAGTTACAGTTATTAAATAAAATGGTTTCAATTGAAAACAATTGTCTTTGATTTGATGAAATCCAGTTCCTAGTTTAATGGGAAAGTAAAGTTTTATATTCCTCCTTAAGACTTCTGAACTTATTTACAACTCAGAAGTCTTAATTAGTCAAGCCTGAAAAACTCAAAGAGATCAGTGATATCAACAGGTTTACGTTAATAACTGGTCAAAAAAAAGCAGTATAATTTGCAAGGATATTTGTAATTTTATTGAAAACCTTGCAAAAAGATGGTAGGAAAAACAGATAAGACACCTCAATTGAATGTTTTCAAAATCCCATTGAACTTATACATAAATCACGATCATGAATTGTGTTTGCTTTCGAAAAAGATAGACTGGGACAAAGTAGAAGAAGAATTTAGGGAATATTACTGTGCTAATAATGGAAGGCCATCGATTCCGATTCGAAAAATAGTTGGAGTAATTTTACTTAAACGAGTTTATAACCAGAGTGATGAAAGTGTAGTGGAAAGGTGGCAGGAAAATCCGTATTGGCAATATTTCTGCGGCGAAACATACTTTCAACATGAAGCCCCCTTTGATCCGACGGAGTTGATAAAATTCAGGCAACGCATAGGAGAATCGGGAGCAGAGAAAATACTCAGTTTAACCATACATTTATTTGAAAAAAGAGAGATCGAGGCAAAAGAAGTGTTAATTGATACAACTGTCCAGGAAAAAAACATCACCTTTCCGACCGATACCAAACTGCAAAAGAAAATTATCGAGAAATGCAGAAAAATAGCCGAAGAAGAAGGTATCGTCCTTAGGCGGAGTTACAGAAGGATCTTGAAGCAATTAATGATAGACCAACGCTTTAGGCAACATCCCAAAAGGCGGAAAAAGGCCAATGCAGCAGCCAGGAAAATAAAAACCATTGCAGGCAGGATGGTCAGGGATATTGAAAGAAAAATGAACGATGAACAACGTCAACGGTTCCTTCAGGAATTGACAATCTTTAAGCTCATTCTGAGCCAAAATAAAAATTCAAAAAACAAAATCTACAGTATTCATGAACCGCATACACTTTGTATAGCAAAAGGAAAAGAATCAAAACCCTATGAATTTGGGAATAAGACCTCAATAGTAAAAACACGAAAATCAGGGATCATCATTGGAGCCTTAGCATTCAAAGAAAACATTTATGACGGGGACACTCTTGAACCCCAGTTGAAGCAGGTTGAAAGACTAACGCATTACCAGCCTGAGGCAGGAATCGTTGACCGGGGGTATCGTGGTAGAAACGTTGTTCTTGGCACAAAAATAATATCTCCCAAAAAACTACTCGCATCGGCCAGTAGTTATCAAAAGCAAAAAACAAGAAAACGATTCAGGGACAGGGCCGGAATTGAACCGGTCATTGGACATATAAAGCACGATCACAGGATGATACGCAATTATTTATCCGGAGAACTGGGCGATACAATGAATACTTTGCTGGCAGCAGCCGGATTTAATATGAGAAAGATGCTTAGAAGGTTAAAAGGTCAGGCAATTATTTTTATTTTCAATTTTTGTGCGGAGATATTCCTTCTAAATCTTCATCCAAAATATTCCGTTGATCGAAAAGAAGAACTTTTTCAGGCTTGACTAATTAGTCAAGCCTGAAAAACTCAAAGAGATCAGTGATATCAACAGGTTTACGTTAATAACTGGTCAAAAAAACGCAGTGAGACCTTTGCAAAATAGCTACTTGATAACCCTCAACTCTTTCAAAATCCTTTTGGTTATTTCAATCCGGCTCTTCCCGAAGTCCTCCATGTTAAAATCATCGCCCTGAACACAAGTCGCAAAGAAATAAACATTTCCGCTTCGTTCAACATAACCAACATACCAACCGGCATTCATGATCAAAGCCCAGCCGGTTTTTGCCCTGAGAATATAGTCATCGGTTTGCTCCACAATCATGATCTTTTTTACGATGTCCATGGTTCGCGGTGAAAAGGGAAGCTGGTTAAGATAAAGTCGTTTCAGAAAGTCGATCTGCTGCGCAGGTGTGATCCTTAAATCGCCCCGGAGCCAGAACTGATCGATGCCACCACCAATATTTTCATTGCCATAGTGTGCTTTTGTCACCCATTCTCGCATCCGCCCTTCGCCAACCCTTCTGGCAAGTTCCTGGTAATACCAAACCACAGAGTATTTAAATGCAGATTGTAAATCATTATCCCTGTCCCAGTTTGGATTGCCGCGAACAACACTGTCCCATGGAATAACAAAATTTTCATCCGGTATAACCCCGGTTTCAAGCCCGATAAGCGAATTACAGATTTTAAAGGTAGAAGCCGGCGGAAATTCTTCATTGAATTGTGACGGATTGTAAAATGTGTAACGATCATTCTTCATATCGTACATCACAAACGAGCCTACAACCTTGTATTCATCGAAATATTTTTTGAAGCCCGGAATGGTGTCGTATGTTTGGCAGGTTGAACAAAACCAGTTTGACATGAATACTATGAAAATGACTTTTTTCATTTAAGAATTGATATGAGTAGATTTTGAGGATTAATAAAATTTTTAAACCAATCTGATCCCATTCGCTTCGATAAGGATCAATTTTTTCTTATAAAGCCCTCCAATCGCTTTTTTGAAAGTTTTCTTACTAACGCTAAACAGATCCATGATTGTTTGGGATGAACTTTTATCCGTAACAGCCAGGAAACCTTCTTCCTCCTTCAGGAGTTCTATGATTCTTTCCGATAATTTATCGACTTTTTCAGCGCCCGGTTTTTGAAGGCATAGATCCAGTTTACCATCTTCTCTTACTTTTTTAATAAAGCCCGCAACTTTCTGACCTATTTCAAGTGACTGAAAGACCTCATTCCTGTATAGCATGCCCCAATGAGACTGATTGACAATTGCTTTGAATCCAAGATCCGTTTCCTCAGAAATCAGAAGCGAAACACTTTCACCTTCGGTATATTCAGACGGTGCCAGATCAAGGAATTTATCGAGACGGGAGGAAGCTGCAATACGCTGACTTTCCGTATCGAGATAAACAAAAACAAGATAACTTTTTCCCTCAGCCATTTTTTGTTTTTGTTCTCTGAAGGGTACCAGTAAATCCTTTGGAAGGTTCCAGTCAAGAAAAGCGCCGGTATTATTCACGGCAACGACTTTTAAGAAGGCAAACTCCCCGACTCTCGCGTAGGGTATTTCCGTTGTGGCTATCAACCGGTCCTCTGAATCAAGGTAAATAAATGCATCAATCATTCCTGTATTTTCATATCCTTCGGGGACATACCGCGAGGGCAGCAAAATTTCCCCCTTGTCTTCCCCGTCAAGGTACACCCCAAAATCAACTTCCTTAACGACCCGAAGCTTGTTTACGTTGCCAATACTGATCATTTCGGTTTATTATTTTAATTTAAATTCCGGGTTATAAATAATCCCGAAAACGTTGCCCCATGGATCTTTAACGGTAGCGACCATGATATCTCCTCCAACATTTTCAGGTGCACCATGAGGTGTAGCTCCCATTTCAATCAGTCGTTTAAAGGCTGATTCAACATTCTCAACTCCCCAGTAAGTCAATACGCTATCAGGCTTATCGGTTATTTTGCTTTCATCAGGCATTAAACCCAGTTCAAACCCACCTACATTGTAACCTGTATAAAAAGGCTCATCAAAATAAGGTTTTACATTTAATACCTCTGAATACCAGCGCCTGGCTTCCTGTAAATCGGGCACTTTATAAATTGCTGTCCTAAGTCCTAAAAATGGTGTTTTCATAGTTTATTTCGCTTTCTAACAGACAATAAGTCTTCTTTTAATAAAACTGAAAGTAATGAACCTTTTAACCTAATTATTTCGTTTTTTGGAATGAATCAAGTTATCCAAAGGCTCACTACAAAAGAGTGCTAAGGTAGTGATATTTATTTCTGAAACTTAAATTTTAAGAACACGGTGAGGTAAAATTTATAGTTTAACAATCCCTATGAAATCGGGGGATTATTACCTGGCTACTCTGCTGCAGAAATTGGGGACAAGACAAGCACTGGGATTAATACTCCTGATTCTGAGCAGTGTTTTCATGAAATAAATAATTAAATTATTTTTATTAAACCATTGAATATATCAAATTTAATTACGTTCTTTGCACTCCTTTTTTATAAAAGTAAAACAGTAAAATATAAAGCAATGTCACGTATTTGCCAAATTACAGGAAAGAGATTGATGAACGGAAACAGTGTTTCCCATTCGAACATCAAGACAAAAAGAAAATTTTATCCGAATTTACAAACCAAAAAGTTCTTTGTACCCGAAGAAAATCGGTTTGTGACCATAAACGTATCTACTTCCGGCCTCCGGACAATCAATAAAAAAGGGATCCATGCAGCGCTTAAAGACGCCAGAGAAAAAGGATATATAAAGTAAGATTTTTATAAGAACCGGGATGCTGCTGCTTTTATAATCAGCAGCATTTTTTTTTATCGGCTTGTCAATTATATAAATGAAAATATTTTTCTTCTGCTGCCGTTAAACTAAATTGATTCCGGATATTTCAAAGTAAACTATTTTTGCATGTGATGAATTTTAAAACGCTGTTGCTGATAAACCTGATGATCATTTGCCTGCAAAGTTTACATTCCCAGGTCAGAAATGAAGATTTAATTCAGTTTTCCGGTATCGTTGTAACAGCGGATAGTATCAATCCGGTTCCTTTCACAAATATCCAGATTAAAGGAACGTGGCGGGGTACAGTGTCCGACTATTACGGATACTTTTCATTTGTCGCCCAAAAAGAAGATACCATTGTTTTTTCTGCAATTGGTTTTAAAAAAGGTCAGTATGTGATTCCCGACACCATGCGAAGCGACAGGTATTCGGTTATTGAAGTAATGGCTGCCGATACCATCATGCTTACGCAAACGGTCATTTATCCCTGGCCTTCGAAAGAACAATTTAAAGAAGCGTTTCTGAAGTTTGATGTTCCGGATGATGATTATGAACGAGCGCGTAAAAATCTGGATTTGGCTCAGCTTAGCAAAATGATTGAAAATTACCCGATGGACGCAAGCATGAATTACAAATTTTCGATGCAGCAGGTTCAGGATAAACTTTATTACAACGGACAAACGCAACCGATTACTATTCTGAACCCATTTGCCTGGGCGGAATTTATCAAAGCATGGAAGGAAGGGAAGTTTAAACGAAAGAAAGAATAGGTAACGCAGAGAATTGTCTGTATCAAAAAATTAAAATTGTTTGAGAAGGATTCCAGAGTTTGTTCAGTGAATCATTTACGAATGAACAGATATATAAGAGAGTGATAAACAGCAGTAAATTAATTAAAGAGGTAATTCGTTATTTTCATCTCGGAAACGGGAGAGGATATTTTCTGTTGTTGTTATTTTTACTGGATTTGTCAGTAATTGCACAGGATCGTGCAGTGGTTTTCGGAAAAATTACGGATGAAAAAGGCAGGGGACTCGAACTTGTAAATGTGGCTATTTCCGGTTTGCCGGGAGGGACCATGACAGATAATAAGGGGATGTACGAGCTGCAGGTTCCTGCTAATGTGGAAATTTATGTCTCCATTTCATACATCGGCTTCGAAACGGATGTAGAACAAATTAAACTTCAAAAAGGGGAGCGGTTCGAACTGAATAAATCCATGAAATCTTCAACAACCGAATTGCCTGCGGTGAAGATTGAAGATCAGCAGATCAGGACCTCTAATGTAATCCGCATTGACCCGAAATCGGCATTTAATGTAACTACTTCTTCCGACAAAATCCCTGCTTTGCTGAAAACACTTCCGGGCGTGTCATCCAACAATGAACTGAGTTCCCAATATTCAGTCAGGGGAGGGAATTATGATGAGAACCTGGTGTACGTTAATGATATAGAAATTTACAGACCATTTCTGATTCGCTCGGGACAACAGGAAGGGCTCAGTTTTGTTAATTCAGATCTGGTTTCATCACTCATTTTTTCTGCCGGAGGATTTGATGCAAAATACGGCGATAAAATGTCTTCAGTGCTGGATTTACAATATAAAAAGCCAAATGACTTCGGAGGCTCGGCTTCCATTAGTCTTTTGGGAGGATCCTTTCATCTGGAAGGCCTTGCCCTGAACCGCAGATTTACCTATCTGGTTGGAGTCAGGCATAAAACCAATCAGTATCTTCTGAATTCGCTCGAAACAAAAGGAGATTATAAGCCAACCTTTACAGATGTGCAGGCTTTGCTGACTTACAATCTTACTCCAAAAACCGAAATATCATTTTTAGGTAACATCGCACGGAATAAATATGAACTTATCCCCACCAGCCGTCAAACAGATTTTGGTACCTACCAGCAGGCCCAGCGGCTTACCATTTATTTCGATGGCCAGGAAGTAGACAGATATCAGAATTATCTGGGTGGATTAACCCTGACGTTTAGGCCCAACGTTAAAACCAGGCTAAAGCTTATTGCTTCAGGCTATAATTCAGAAGAAAGTGAAACCTACGATATCATCGGCCAGTACTGGATTGGTCAGATCGAAACGACCTTTGGCAGCGAAAACTTCGGTAATGTCATCGAATCGCAGGATGTCGGCACTTACATGGATCATGCACGAAATAAAATGAACGTCAATGTTTTCAATATTGCGCATAAAGGAACTGTAGAATTGGATAATAAGTTATTGCAATGGGGTGTAAAATTTCAGAACGAGCAAATACAGGATGAAATGAAGGAATGGGTGATGATCGATTCTGCTGGATATTCGCTTCCACGACCACCTGATTCTCCGGGTGACAGCGTTACCTTACAGCCATTTCAGATGTATGATTTGATACGGACTTCTGCCGCCATTAATTCAAACCGGTTTACCGGTTATTTTCAAAATACATGGGGAACCGGTCAGGAAGATTCCAAGGTTACATTTACTGCAGGTATCAGGGCTAATTATTGGAGCTTTAACAAACAACTTGTCGTTAGTCCGCGGGCAACCATTTCGTTTAAACCCGAATGGAAAAAGGACATTGTTTTTCGCTTTTCAGCAGGGATGTATTACCAGCCTCCGTTTTACAGGGAACTTAAAAATCTTGACGGACAGCTTAATGTGAATCAGAAAGCCCAAAAATCCATTCATCTGGTTGCGGCCAGCGACATGAATTTCAAGGCATGGGACAGACCTTTCAAATTTGTGACCGAAGTATATTACAAATTTCTCGATGATCTGATTCCGTATTATGTTGATAATGTCAGAATCCGCTATTATGCATTTGAACAATCACATGGATATGCAACCGGGATCGACATGAAGGTAAACGGTGAATTTGTTCCCGGAATCGAGTCGTGGGCCAGTTTATCCGTCATGAGCACGAAAGAAGATATTTACGGTGATTATTATTACAATAGCGAAGGTGTGCGGGTTGAACCCGGCTACATTCCAAGACCCACAGATCAAAGCGTGACATTCAGCATTTTTTTCCAGGATTACCTCCCGCATTTTCCCTCCTATAAAATGAACCTGACCCTGATGTTTGGAAGCAGTCTTCCATTCGGACCTCCTGACTCACCAAGATGGCAGCAAACATTGCGTATGCCGCCTTACCGCCGAGTTGATATCGGTTTCTCAAAGGAAATTATCGGTGAGCATACACGCTTATCGCCAAAGAATCCATTTAGAGTATTTAAATCATTTTGGATAACACTGGAAGTTTTGAACCTGCTCCAGGTGAATAATACGGTTTCCTATACCTGGGTTACGGATGTTTATGGCCGGCAGTATGCCGTTCCGAATTACCTGACTCCACGACAACTGAATTTGAAACTGATTATGGCGTTTTAGTCAGAAATAAAATGTTTGATTGTCCAAAAATAAAATCTAAAACATAAGATCCAAAACCCCATTCATTCACTAACTATTGCAAACGTATCCATCGCAATTGCCATCTCTTCATCTGTCGGAACTACTATAGCAGTTGCTTTTGATTGATCCTTGCTAATGATGGCTTCTTTGGAACGTAACCCCTTATTTTTTGTAGAATCAAATTCAAGACCCAAATATTCAAAATCCATGCAAATAGCTTCACGACTTAAATCGGCATTTTCACCGATACCGCCGGTAAAAACAAGAATATCAACGCCTCCCAATACTGCAGCATAAGCTCCAATATATTTGCGAACCCGGTAATGAAACATATCGAGAGCAAGTTGTGCCCTTCTGTTGCCTGATTCGGCTGCTATTTCAAGTTCGCGCATATCAGACGAAATTCCCGAAATTCCCAGAACACCACTTTCCTTGTTGATGAGCTTATTCATTTGTGGAATGCTCAGGTTTTCTTTCTCGGCAACATATAAAAGAGCTCCGGCATCCACATCTCCAAGCCTTGTCCCCATCAGCAGGCCTTCATTTGGTGTCATTCCCATTGAAGTATCGACAGACTTCCCGTTTTTAACTGCAGCGATCGAAGAACCATTTCCAAGATGGCAGGTTATAATCCGGGTATCGTTAATAGTTCTGTTCAGGATTTCACAGGCGCGGTTCGCCACGTATTTATGACTTGTACCATGAAACCCATATTTACGTATTTTGTATTTTTCATAAAGAGAATAAGGAAAGCCGTACAGATAAGCATATTCGGGCATGGTTTGATGAAAAGCCGTATCGAATACCCCAACTTGTGGGACGTCCGGAAGAAGTTTTTGAATGGCATAAATTCCCTGAAGATTGGGCGGGTTGTGCAAAGGTGCCAGTTCAATGTTTTTTTCCAATGCACGGATCACTTCTTTGGTAATGGGCACACTTCCGCTGAAATCCTCACCACCATGCACAACACGGTGCCCGACGGCATTGATTTCATCAACACTTTTAATGATCCCTATTTCTTTGCTGATCAGGATTTCAATAATGCTTTGGATACCTGTGGCATGATCCGGAATGGATTTTTCAAATTTAATCGCTGTTCCGTTTATTTTGTGAATAATAACCGACCCTTTCAGCCCGATCTTATCAACCAACCCTTTTGCAAGAACTTCTTTTTCCGGCATCCTTATCAACTGATATTTGATGGAGGAACTGCCACAATTTAATATAAATGTCAGCATGGTACCCTATTTTATCGGCGGGCGAAATTAGACAGTGTTTTTAATAAAACCAAGAATATCTTATGAATAAAAGATAGTTTGCAGAACATCTTTAGCGTATAAATCTTTTTTATTTAGATTCCAGATAAATTAGTCCTGTTCTTTTGTTTGGAAAGAAATTATTTTAATTTTGCCACCCGTGGTTGTTAATTAAATAACAGTAAGTATTAAGCTATCCTTATGAAAAAATTTTTATTCATTTTTGTCTTTCTCCCGGTGTTACTTTTTTCTCAGGATGAGAAGAAATTCGGGATACAATTTTCAGGTTTTGTTAAAACCGATATCTTTTACGATTCCCGGCAAACTATTGATGCGCGAGAGGGGCATTTTCTGCTGTATCCTGCAGCAGAACTTCCGGATGTGAATGGAAACGACATCAATGCGAGAAGCAAATTCAACATCCTTGCTATTCAAACACGTCTGACAGGTAAAATTACCGGCCCTGACGCTTTGGGAGCCAAAACATCCGGTTTGATTGAAGGTGCCTTTTTCGGAAACATTGCCTCTGACATTAATGGTTTCCGCTTACGTCATGCATTTGTAAAACTCACCTGGCCTAAAACAGAATTGATGGTTGGACAGTTTTGGCATCCAATGTTCGTTACAGACTGTTTCCCTGGAACTGTCTCCTTCAATACAGGTGCACCATTTGAGCCTTTTTCCAGGAATCCTCAAATACGAGTTAAACAAAAATTCGGATCATTCAATGCCATTGCAACTGCCCTGGAACAAGTTGATTTTAAAAGTACGGGACCTGATAAAGATAGTCCAAAATATTTAATTAATTCTGGAATCCCTGAATTAAATCTGCGTTTTGAATATAACGCGAAAAAGATATTGGTAGGTGCCGGAGTTAACTATAAAACACTGCTACCAAGTCTGGCGAACTTGAATGAATCTAATGGTGTCCAGTACAATTATAAAACTGATGAGAAGGCTTCAGGAACAAGTTTCTTTGGTTATGTTAAGCTAAATACATCTCCTGTCACGATAAGACTTTATGGAGTGGCCGGACAGATGATGTATAGCATGACAATGCTGGGCGGATATGCCACAATGGATATTACAAAGGAACCTTTGATTTTGGCGACTGGAGATACACTTAAGGCCATTACCAACACTACCTATACACCGATCAAAACAACTTCATTTTGGGTGGATGCAAATACCAACGGAAAAAAATTGCAAGTAGGTTTGTTTGCCGGCTATTCGAAAAACGGCGGTGCAACTGATGACATCAACGGAACATACTATTCAAGAGGATCAAATATTGACTATCTTTACAGGGTAGCTCCACGGTTGATCTTCAATAGCGGTAAATTCAGGATAGCTCCTGAAATTGAATATACTGTCGCAGCCTATGGTACCACAAAAGTGGATGGGACCGTAAAGGATGCAAAGGAAGTTGGAAATTTACGCTTCCTTCTTGGTGTCTATTATTTCTTTTAATGGGAAATCAAAAAATAATTATTCATAACATTCAATAATTAAATCTCACAACTATGACAAATAAAATCACAAGTTTTGCCGAGTATCTGCAAAAATACAGAGACAGTATTGCAGATCCGGAAGGGTTTTGGGCAAATATCGCTGAAAGCCACTATTGGCAGAAAAAATGGGACAATGTTCTCGATTGGTATTTCCAGGGAAAAGACGCTCCCCATGTAAAATGGTTTGTAAACGGTAAACTGAACATTACTGAAAATATTTTTGAGCGGAATATGTTTCAGCGGAAAGACCAGATTGCCATCATCTGGGAACCCAATGATCCGAAACAAAAAGAGATTAAACTTACATATGGTGAATTATTTGACAAGGTAAAACAGTTTGCCAACGCGCTGTTGAAAATTGGTGTAAAAAAAGGTGACAGAGTTGCCATCTATTTGCCAATGGTTCCTGAACTTGCAGTAGCTATGCTGGCTTGCGCGCGTATCGGTGCAATTCACTCGATAGTCTTTGCCGGATTCTCTGCCAATTCACTGGCGGATCGTATCATCGATGCGGAATCGAATGTGGTAATTACATCTGACGGAGCTTACCGTGGTTCAAAAAGCATTTCATTGAAAGCAATTGTGGACGATGCATTAAAAACATGTCCAACGATAAAGAATACGGTTGTGTTGAAACATACGGGTGATGCAATTAACATGCAGGCAAACCGCGATATTTGGTGGCATGACCTGATTAAGGGCGTAAGTACGGATAATACAGCAGAAGTAATGGATTCGGAAGACACACTTTTCATTCTTTATACATCCGGATCAACCGGAAAACCTAAAGGTGTTCTTCATACCACTGCCGGATATATGGTTTTTGCAGAATATACATTTAAAAATGTTTTCCAGTATAATGATGGAGATATTTACTGGTGTACGGCTGATATCGGCTGGGTAACAGGACATACATACATTGTTTATGGGCCACTGCTAACCGGCGCCACATCCATTATGTTCGAAGGAGTTCCTACATGGCCGGATGCTGGCAGATTTTGGGATGTAGTTGACAAGTATAAGGTGAACCAGTTTTATACTGCACCTACAGCTATCCGTGCATTAATTGCACACGGTAATGAATGGGTTACAAAGCACAACCTGACTTCGCTGAAAGTTTTAGGAACAGTTGGGGAGCCTATCAATGAGGAAGCCTGGAGATGGTATCATGATCTGGTTGGAAAAGGCCGTTGTCCGATTGTTGATACCTGGTGGCAAACCGAAACCGGCGGTATTATGATCACACCATTAGCCGGTATTACACCTACCAAACCTTCATTTGCTACGCTGCCATTACCT
Source organism: uncultured Bacteroidales bacterium (assembly GCA_963761195.1). Taxonomy (GTDB): domain Bacteria; phylum Bacteroidota; class Bacteroidia; order Bacteroidales; family JAADJA01; genus JAADJA01. The sequence goes on along the minus strand of CAVXGA010000016.1, from coordinate 67,405 downwards.
GGTATCCAGCCGTTATTGGTAGATAATGAAGGAAATGTTCTCAAAGGCAATGGGGTGGAGGGCAACCTTTGCATCAAATTCCCATGGCCGGGTATGATCAGGACGACATACGGCGATCACCAGCGATGCTACCAAACCTACTTCTCGACGTATAAAAATTTATACTTCACCGGCGATGGAGCCAAACGTGATGAGGAAGGTTATTATCGTATCATGGGACGTGTGGATGATGTTATCAATGTTTCGGGTCACCGGATTGGCACGGCTGAAGTAGAAGATGCTATTAACCAGCATCCGAAAGTTAATGAGTCGGCCGTTGTTGGCTATCCGCATCCGATCAAAGGACAGGGTATTTATGCTTATGTCACCTGTGAAGAACTTTCGGACAATGAATTGGGAACCATTGAGAATGAAATTCGCGAAACCGTCAATAAGATGATCGGACCCATTGCAAAACCAGATGTAATCCAAATCGTAAGCGGATTACCGAAAACCCGTTCAGGAAAGATCATGCGCCGAATCCTTCGAAAAATTGGAGAAGGCGATGCCACGAACCTTGGCGATACCTCAACATTGCTCGACCCGGGTGTAGTAGAACAAATCATTCTGGGTGCCAAAGTGGAAGTTAAACGATGACACTATAACCGCTTCAAAAGAGCGGTTATATTTTTTTACAGTTTATTTATGTATTTTGTAATATGTTCATTTCTTTTTTAATTCAAAAATTTTGAGAAAAATTTACCATACTTCATTTACTTTAAATATATTAAAAAATGAGAGGAATTAAAATAACAAACCGCTGGGTGGTTGTGGTCGGTGCCATCCTGATCCAGCTTGCACTGGGTGCTATTTATGCATGGTCGGTGTTTACCAAACTTCTGACCGATCCAAATGGAAATTATCAATTCAGTGCCCAGGAAGCAGCATGGGTGTTTTCTGCAGGGCTGGCAACCTTTGCAATAGTAATGGTTTTTGCAGGTAAATGGCAGGCAAAATCAGGTCCTACCATCGTTGCTTTTACAGGTGGTCTTATCCTGGGATTGGGATATATATTAGGAGGATTATTCGGAAATAGTTTCTGGAGCCAGTTTTTCTGTATCGGGATCATCGGAGGTGCAGGTATCGGACTCGCTTATGTCGTTCCCATTGCGGTGGGAGTTAAATGGTTTCCTGATAAAAAAGGATTAATTACGGGCTTGGCTGTAGCAGGCTTCGGATTTGGAGCGACAATTTGGGTAAAACTTGCCGACTCCTGGTTCGGTGGCTTGCTTAACACTTCAAGTGTACTAAGTTTACCGCATGTCCAGAGCGTATTCTTTATCTACGGTATCCTGTTCGCTGTGTTTGTTTTGATTGGTTCAATGGTGATGGTTAATCCACCCGAGGGATACAAGCCAAAAGGATGGACACCACCTGCTCCAGTGGCTGGAAAATCGGAAGGAAATGTGAATTTTGAGCCCAGGGAAATGCTTCGGACACCGCAGTTCTATTCACTCTGGACTGTATTTATCTTTTCAGCCTTAGCTGGCTTAATGGTGATTTATTGCATAAAGTTGTTTGGAATCGATGCTCTCAAATATCATGGTATTGCTGAGCCGGGTTTAATAGCTGGTACCGCCATGGCCTGGTACGCCATTTTTAATGGACTTGGAAGAATAGTTTGGGGAATGGTATCCGATCGTATCGGCAGAAAAAAGGCCATTATTCTTATGACACTTTTTCAGGGTATTATTATGTTGATGCTTTATCATGTTTTTATCAGTTTTGCTCTTTCAACAGGCTTCATTATTGCAGCTTGTGTCGTCGGATTTAATTTTGGTGGTAACTTCGCTTTGTTTCCTGCTGCCACAGCCGATTTTTTCGGGAATAAAAATGTCGGGAAAAATTACGGCTGGATGTTCACGGCTTATGGCGTTGCAGGTATTCTTGGCCCGCAATTGGCAGGCGTATTTAAAGATGCTGCCGCTGCCTCCAGCGGTCCTGTTGTCTGGATGACTCCATTCATTATTGCTGGAGTTGTTTGCATCCTTGGTTCCGTGATTATGATGCTTACGAAACCCCCTAAGGTGGCTTAAGTGATATTTATTATTTCCATAAATGAGAGGGCAGCTTTTGCTCTCTTTTTTTTGTTCACATTGTAAAAATTTGTAGATGAATAGTTACTTTCCCTACCAAACTAGCGCCCTGAGTAGAGAAAATACGAGAACTATCCAAAAAAATTGATAATACCTATCCTAATCCTACTCACAAAAACAATTGTATTCTGTGAATGATAATATAAGTCAACCTATTTTCATTATCATTAGTATTTGAATTTGTTTCCTACATTTGTGAGCGGGTTCACAACATATAAGACAGAATAATGTTTTGAGAATTAATAGTATAAAAGATATAACATGCCCATAAAGAAATTAGACAGCATATTCAAACCAAAACGTATTGCGTTGATCGGGGTGTCCAATGAACCCATGAGTGTTGGAGGGATTACCTTACGCAATCTCGTTGGTGGTGGTTATAACGGAGTTGTTTATCCGGTCAATCCAAAACGTGAAGCTGTGCTCGGTATTCCCTGTTTCCCGGATGTAAAAAGTCTGCCAAAAGTGCCTGATCTGGCAGTTATCATGACGGCTGCTAAGGCTGTTCCACAGCTTATCCAGGAGTGCGGAGAAGCCGGAATACACGGAGTGATCATCATGTCGGCCGGGTTTAAGGAATCAGGAGAAGAAGGAAAAATCCTTGAGGCACAAGTTAAGGAAAAAGTCGAAAGTTTTCCGGATATGCGGGTCATCGGGCCCAACTGTCTGGGAATTCTCGTTCCGGGATCGAGTATGAATGCCTCCTTTGCTTCCGCCATGCCTAAAAAAGGGCATGTTGCATTTATCTCTCAATCGGGGGCCTTATGCACTTCTGTGCTCGATTGGGCCAATGAAGCGAATATCGGCTTTTCCTATTTTGTCTCCATCGGAAATTCAATGGATGTAAATTTCGGTGATCTGATCGATTATTTTGGACAGGATCCTTCTACCAAATCCATTGTGCTTTATGTGGAATCCCTCAGTAATGCACGGGCATTCATGTCGGCAGCACGTGCATTTGCACGTAAAAAACCAATCATCGTTTATAAATCAGGAAGATTTCCCGAGTCGGCCAAGGCCGCAGCATCACATACAGGTGCCTTGGCTTCGGAAGACGATGTTTATGATGCTGTTTTTAAACGGGCTGGACTTGCTCGGGTGTATGATATCGGGAATATTTTTGATTTTACCGATCTGATCGGAAGAAGAAGGGCGCCAAAAGGTTCGGGATTAGCCATTGTAACTAATGCCGGCGGACCCGGTGTGATGGCAACCGACGCTTTAATTTCAATAGGAGGTAAGCTGGTTGAATTATCTGATAGTACAATGCAAAAGCTGAACGATTATCTTCCTCCTTTCTGGTCTCATGGAAACCCGGTGGACGTGCTGGGAGATGCGCCACCTGAAAGATTGGCCAAAGCAACGGAAATTGTACTGTTGGATGAAAGTGTGGATGCTGTTCTTGTCATCCTGACTCCTCAGGCGATGACGGCTCCGACTGAATCCGCAATTGCGATCACACAATTGGCCGAAAAAACATCCAAACCTATATTGGCAGCCTGGCTGGGTGGCGCCAGCATGAAGCAGGGAATTTCAATTTTTAATAAAGCCGGTATGGCTGTTTACGATACTCCTGAACAAGCTATCAGGGCATTTATGACCCTTTCATTATATTCGAAAAATCTTGATATGCTGTTCGAAACGCCCCGCGAAATTCCCGTTTCATTTTCTTACGACCGGGATGAATTAAGAAAGAAATATCTGGAAGAGGTTTTCCCAAGGATGAAGATTTTGTCAGAGGACGATTCAAAAATGCTGATCAACGATTACGGAATTTCCACTACTCACCCTAAAGTAGCTGTTAATGAAGAGGAGGCAGTTAAAATTGCTGAAGAAAAGAAGTACCCCGTTGTTTTAAAAATTCATTCCCCCGATATTACTCACAAATCGGATGTTGGCGGGGTTGCCCTTAACATCGAAAACGAGGAAATGTTGCGGGCTACCTACAGAAATATGATCATCTCCGTACAGAAAAAGATGCCTGATGCAAGAATTGAGGGCATTACCGTACAGAAAATGGTACAAACGAAAGATGGTATTGAAATGATTCTGGGAATAAAAAAGGATCCGATATTTGGTACACTTATGCTAGCCGGTATGGGAGGCATTACGGCTGAGTTATTTAAGGACAGACGGCTTGAGTTTCCTCCGCTCAATGAGCGACTGGCCCTACAAATGCTGAAATCACTTCAGATTTATCCTCTACTCACCGGTTACAGGGGTAGCAAGCCGAAGAATATTGACAAACTGATCGAAGTAATGATCAGGCTCTCCTATCTGGCTGCCGATTATCCCGAAATTGAAGAGCTGGATATCAATCCGTTAATTGTCGGCCCGGATGACGTCATGGCTTTGGATGCGAGGATTGTTATTGACCAGGACTTACTTGGTAAAGAAACCCGCGATTATTCCCATTTGATCCTGCGTCCCTATCCTGAACGATTAATTAAGCCGGCTACTTTAAGTGATGGGTCTGAAGTGCTCTTGCGCCCGATAAAACCCGAAGACGAACCCATGTGGCTCGAACTGCTTGCCAGTTGCTCAAAAGAATCTATTTATTCACGGTTCAGGTACGATTTTTTCTATGACGCTCATGAGATTGCTACACAGTTTTGTTTTATCGATTATGACCGCGAAACAGCTATTGTAGCTGAAATTGAAGAAGGAGGAAAGAAAAAACTGATCGGTGTAGGTCGACTGATCGCTGATCCTGATGTGGTTATTTCTGAATATGCCGTACTGGTGACCGATGCATGGCAGCATAAAGACCTGGGTTATATTCTTACAAGCTATTGCCTTGACATTGCTTTGCAGGCGGGGATTACGCGTGTGGTTGCTGAAACAACCAAAGAAAACAAAGCCATGGTTTCTGTTTTCAGAAAGCTGGGATTCAAAATACACTTCAACGACGATACTACCGTATCTGTTGCCAAAGATTTGGTTTGACAGAGCTGGCTAGCGTCTTAATAAAAAACTGGCCTGCAAAGGAAAATTGAAGAAGTTTAGAACCTTAAATTGATGAATCATTTGATGACTTTTGTTCATTAATTCCTTAACATAAATTTTCTATTGCTCCAACTTTAAGATCAAAGTCGATTACAATTGTTTGTCAATAACATTGCAAATACCTGTAAAAATTTCGTCAACACTTCCGATTCCATGAAGCGAATGAAACTTTTTCTGATCCTTATAAAAAGCGATGAGTGGCTGTGTCTGGCTATTGTATACCCTGATCCTGTTTTCAATTACCTCTTTCGTATCATCCTTCCTGCCTTCTTTTTGCGCTCGGATTAACAAACGCGAAATAATTTCATTGTCATTCACTTCCAAAGCCAGCACCAGTGAAACCTGTGCTTTTCGTTTATTCAGCATCCTGTCCAGATCCTTGGCCTGCTGCATGGTTCGCGGAAACCCATCAAAAACAAACCCTTTTACTCCTTTGTGCTGATCCATGGCATTTTCAAGGATCTCGATTAAAAGTTCATCAGGAACAAGTTCCCCCTTTTCAATAATGTTTTGAACCCGAAGACCAAGCGGTGTTTTTTCGCGGATGTTTTTTCTGAAAATATCACCCGTTGAAATGTGAGCAAATTTATATTTCTCTGCAACCCGCACTGATTGTGTTCCTTTTCCTGAACCAGGAGGACCGAATAAAATAAAATTGAACATAGATTATATGATTTAAGAATACACTAATTACGTTATCGCCACAAATATAGGGAAATCGATCAGAAAAAAATTAATTTTGCAAATGAAATTAACGACCGTGGATAATTTAGACTCCATTGCTCAATCGGACACTATCAGTCATTACGAATCCGCTCATGGAACATTCATCGATACTACCTATCAACCTGTGCAATTTGACACCCTGTACAATTTTTTTGATAAAATCGCATCTCCCGATTCGCTAAGCCGCTATGCATTACCCCGTAAAAATCTGAACCGGCCTTCAGTATTTTCTAACCATCTGCTGAAACCCACGGATACACAACCCATTGAACACACAACATACAGCTCAGACTGGATAACCATTCATTTATTAATTTGCATTGGACTCATCGCCTGGGTAAGGCTCTATTATCCGAAACGGTTGAACCAGGTATTCCGGTCATTTACCGGTTCGTTTTATTTCAATCAGCTAACCCGTGAAGGGAATATTTTCAGAGAACGGATATCCATTCCCCTATTAATTATATACCTTGTGAGTACATCATTGCTGATATACCTTTTAATAAATGGCGTAACAGGCCTATCCGGTTTAGCCTTAAAAGGTCTTAAAATGTATTCGGCTATAATGCTGCTTGTACTGGTTACCTGGTTTCTTAAAAACGCAGTACTGACATTTTTTGGCGTTTTATTCCGAAATGAAGTAATACTTTCGGAGTATTTGTTAATAAATTTTATCTTCAATATGGTTGTTGGGCTGGTCATGTTGCCAGTACTGATAATGGCGGTATATATTCCTTCACAGCAAGTCCTTTATTCAGGAATAATAATTTGGGCTTTGGCATTTATATACAGGCTCTTAAGAGAACTGTTTATGGGTTCATCCTTTACAAAATTTTCATTATTCCATAGAATTTTATATCTTTGCACGTTCGAAATTTTACCGCTTTTAGTACTTACTAAGCTGGTAATGAGTTATTTAACTTGATTGTTGGACACGGATAAAGATTCTAAACAGAAATTTTTTAATAATAAAGGGGGGAATAAGAAGGTGAAAGTAAAAAATATTCTCGTATCTCAACCACAACCTTTGGAATTTGAAAAATCACCGTATGCTGAGATCGCCCAAAAGCACAAAGTAAACATTGAATTCCGAAAGTTTATAACTATTGAAGGTGTAAGCGCGAGTGATTTCCGTAAGGATAAAGTTTACATTCAGGATTATACTGCCATTATTTTTACCAGCAGAAACGCTGTAGATCATTTTTTTCGGATTGCCAAAGAAATGCGCGTAGAAATTGCAGATACCTTAAAATATTTCTGCATCTCCGAAGCTACAGCCTTCTATCTTCAAAAATATGTTCAGTTCAGAAAACGTAAAATATTCAGCGGAAAGCAAAATTTTGATGATTTGATGGAGGTCATTAAAAAGCACAAGGATGAAAAATTTTTATTACCTTGCTCTGATATCCATAAGCTGAGCATAATTAAAGTACTGGATGAAAATAAAATCAACTATTCAAAGGCAGTAATCTATAAAACACTGGCCAGCGATTTGTCTGATCTGGATATCAACGCATTCGATATCGTGGTTTTATTCAGTCCGGCGGGTGTACGGGCACTTTTTAAAAATTTCCCTGATTTCAAACAAAACTCAACACTTATCGGAGCGTTTGGACCAACTACTGTTAAAGCTGTAAAAGAAGCGGGTTTAAAAATTGATATCATGGCTCCAACAAAATCAGCTCCTTCGATGACTATGGCTATTGAGGAACACCTGAAAAATAATTAATCCCAAAATCCTGTACGTTTCATTAAAAAACCTATATGGGTGCTTAATGCAGACCTTCAAAAAAGAAGAACGTTTATCGAGGAAAAAAATAATCGAACAGTTATTCTCGGAAGGGAAAAGCTTTATTGAACACCCATTTAAAGTTGTATGGTTTGATTATAAACTCGCTACTAACTTTCCTGTACAAGTCTTAATTTCAGTATCAAAAAGAAATTTTAAACGGGCTGTAGACCGAAACAGGCTAAAAAGACTGATTCGTGAGGCATACCGCAAAAACAAAGAGAGTTTTTACAATTATTTGAAACAGCACGACCAAACACAAGTCTTCGCCCTAATTTATATATCAGCTAAAACAGCGACTTACAAAGAAATAGAACGGAAAATAATATTAATTTTCGAGCGTTTACAATCAGAGTATGAAAAAACTATTGAGTAAGCTGCTTGTTTTATTGATACGGTTTTACCAGGCGGCAATTTCGCCTTATTTTTTACCCTCTTGCAGATATACGCCTACGTGTTCATCATATGGCATAGAAGCCATACAAAAACACGGACCGTTTAAAGGGGGTTGGCTTACGTTAAAAAGGTTTTTATCATGTCATCCCTGGGGTGGAAGCGGTTATGATCCGGTACCTGAACCGAAAGAAAATAAATAAATTGTTAATTCTGAAAATGTATAATAATGAACAGACTGTTGAATAAATCCATGATGGGTTTTTTTGTTTGGATTGTTTTGTCTCAATCTCTTTATAGCTACGGACAAAATACCAACAACTTTGAGATTTCAAAAAACCTCGATATTTATGTTTCCCTCATGAAGGAATTAAATACGAATTATGTAGATGAAATTAAACCGGGTGATTTAACAAAGACGGCTATTGATGCAATGCTCGAATCACTCGATCCGTATACGGTATATATTCCGGAATCTGAGGTTGAAGATTATCGGTTCATCACAACCGGACAATATGGTGGTGTAGGCGCACTTATTCACAAGGAAGGCGATTATGTGGTAATCTCAGAACCTTATGAAGGGAACCCTGCCCAAAAGGCCGGACTTATTGCAGGAGATAAGATACTTGAAATTGATGGTAAATCAGCCAAGGGCAAATCAACATCCGATGTAAGCGACATTTTGAAAGGACAGCCCGGAACTGCCGTCAAGCTGCTGATCGCGCGCGAAGGAGTACCTGACCCTATCGAAAAGGATCTTACCCGTGAAAATGTTAAAATTGATAACATTCCTTATTACGGAATGGTTGCGGATGGAATTGGTTATATCAGGTTGTCAGGTTTCACACAGAACGCTGGAAATGAAGTGAAAGATGCCTTTGTCGATCTGAAAAATAAGCATGAATTGAAGGGTTTTATCCTCGATTTGAGAGGAAATGGTGGTGGCCTTTTGCAGGAAGCTGTGAACATTACCAATATATTTGTTGATAAGGGTCAATTGATTGTAAGCACAAAAGGAAAGTTGCCCAATAAAAACCAATCCTACAAAACAGCGAACATGTCTGTTGACAAAGATATTCCATTGGTTGTGCTGGTGGATACCGCCAGCGCTTCTGCATCTGAAATTGTTGCCGGGGCGATCCAGGATCTTGACAGGGGCGTGATTGTTGGTCAGCGAACTTACGGTAAAGGCCTTGTTCAAAATGTTATTCCATTGTCATACAATGCACAGGCTAAAATTACAGTTGCCAAATATTATATCCCAAGCGGACGGTGCATTCAGGCTATCGACTATTCAAAAAAAGACGCCGATGGAAACAGCCTTCGCATACCTGATTCGCTGATTATGCCGTTCAAAACAAAGAACGGCAGAACCGTTTATGACGGTCTTGGAATTCAACCGGACGTAGGCACTGAACTTGACAGAATGAGTAACCTGAGCTATTCGTTGATGACCAAATACCTCTTTTTTAACTATGCGAATAAATTTGCCAGAGAGCATTCTTCTATACCTCCGGCTGATCAATTCAGTGTTACAGATGATATTTACAACGATTTCGTTAATTATATTAATACCAAAGACTACAGTTATACCACCAAGTGCGAAGAAACGCTGGAGGACCTGAAGAAATATGCACTGGAGGAGAAATATTTTGATGATATCAAACCGGAATACGATAACCTTGCAAGTAAGCTGAAAGAAGAAAAAAAGGACGACATTCAGAAACATAAGGATGAAATAGAAACCATTCTCAGACTGGAAATTGTATCCCGGTATTATTATCAAAAAGGTGAGATTATTTCTTCGCTTACGGATGATAAGGGCATTAAAAAAGCAATTGAAATTTTAGATGAACCCTCTTCCTATGTGGCAATTTTGGATGGAACGGCAAAGAACAAGAGATAAGCTTGCCCGCTTAATTTAAAAACCGATTACTGAGAATTTTGATTCGATGTTGAAATCAATAAGGATTGACCATTCAGCTATTTATTTTGGATCTTTATCCTTATTGATTATCAGTTTACCACTTTCACGTTTTTCCTTAAGTGTTTCGGAACTTGCATTGCTTGGAAATTGGCTATTAGAGGGAAAATTCAGACAAAAACTCCGGGTGCTTCTTCAAAATAAACCTGCGCTTGTTTTAATTTCGATGTTCCTGATTCACATCATCGGATTGATCTATACCACCGACTTTAAATATGCATCCAATGATATCCGGATAAAACTTCCATTGCTGGCTTTGCCTGTCATATTTGCTACCTCCGAGCCATTGGCTATCAGAAAATTCAACAAACTGTTGCTAATGTTTGTAGGTGCGGTAATCGCCTCAACATGGATAAGCTTTGGTATTTTGCTTAACCAGGATGTTACGGATGTTCGCGCTATTTCACCCTTTATCTCCCCCATACGGCTTAGCCTGAATATTTGTCTGGCCATATTCATTTCCGGTTATTTTGCATTAACTATTTACAGGAGCAGTAAATGGAGGCAAATACTTTTCGTACTCACTATTTTGTGGCTGATCGCGTTCATTATTATCAGCGAATCAGGTACCGGGGTCTATGTGTTGCTGTTTACAAGTTTTATCCTGATTTTTTATGAGATAAAGATGGTGAAGAATGGCCTTCAAAAATTTGCTCTTCTTGCCGGCATGATCCTGCTTCCGGCTGTGCTTGTAATTTACCTGTATAGTACAGTTAAATCCTATTTTACACCCGAGAAAGATGCATTAAAAAATCTCGACTTGTATACTGCTGAAGGACACAGATATGATAATGACACCATCAATTACCCTGTTGAGAATGGAAAGTATGTCGGCCTGTACATTTGTCATGATGAACTGAAGAGAGAATGGAGCACCCGCAGTGCGATTCCGGTTGACAGCTTTGATATCCGTGGTCAGGAAATCAAATACACATTGATCCGTTACCTGAATTCAAAAGGATTAAGAAAGGATGCTGCCGGTGTAGACAGTCTTACCGATAAAGATGTGAAAAACATCGAATCGGGTATTGCCAATTATTATTTCACTAAAAAAATCAGTTTAAATTCAAGAATATATAAAATATTGTGGGAATATCAATCAATGAGAGACGGTGGTAATCCGAGCGGACAATCTATCGGTCAGCGGATCGAATACTGGAAAACGTCATTGCAGATCATCAAGGAGCATTTTTGGATTGGCGTAGGAACGGGCGATCTCGAGCGAACATTCAGAGCAGAGTATGACCGGATGCATTCAAAGCTTGCTCCTGAATTTAGGCATCGCTCGCACAATCAGTTTCTCGCATTTTTTGTAGGATTCGGTATTTTTGGTTTCCTGCTATTTGTTTTTACACTTATCTATCCGCCCCTGAAATTGAAAATGTTTTCAGATTTCCTGTACCTGATGTTCTTTATCATTATCCTTCTGTCGATGCTGGTTGAAGATACGCTTGAAACGCAGCAAGGTGTAACACTGTACGCTTTCTTCAATTCCCTGTTACTATTTAGCCGGAAAAGGTGACGATGTTCATTCTTTCAGAAATTTGTATATTCGCCTGCCAGAAATTTTGTGTATGAATAAAATTGAACTTACTATTACCTATCAGGAATATTCAAATTCAAAGGAGCTAAATCCGGGAGACCGTTTGTTGCTTGAACATGCCGGAAAGGCAATTAAATCAGCATATGCACCGTATTCGACTTATCATGTTGGTGCAGCTGTTTTACTCGAAAACGGACAAATTATCACTGGGAATAATCAGGAAAATGTAGCGTATCCTTCCGGAATTTGTGCCGAACGGGTTGCGCTTTTTTATGCTTCATCGCAGTTTCCGGAAGTTCCTGTTGAAGCTATAGCTGTTTCAGCAAAAGCCGAACATTTTAAAATTAATACACCTGTTGCTCCTTGTGGATCGTGTCGGCAGGTAATGGCAGAAACGGAAAGCCGGTTTCAAAAACCCATACGCCTGATCATGCATGGCGATAACAGTAAAATAATTATTGTTGAAGGGGTTAAAAATATTTTACCGCTTATGTTTACCGCTGAAGAATTGAAGAAATAAGTGATTTAAAAATTTTATATGGAGCTCATCTCAACCAAAATCTGTAAAACCAGCGACATCGGGGTAAATGACAACCTGTTCGGAGGAGTGATGCTGGCCTGGATGGACGAAGCCGGAGGAAATTTTGCTGCAAAAAAATGCTGCACTCCCAATATCATTACGTTAAAGATCAATGAAGTAGTATTCAAAAAGCCGGTAAAAGTTAAGGAACATATCAGGATTTATGGAGAAGTTCTTCATGTTGGTAAAAGCTCAATTACCATTAAGGTTTTCGCACAACGGATCAATTTTGAAAGAAATGAAGAAGAAAATGTCTGTTCTACAGAAATGTTATTTGTTAAAATTGATGAAAATGGTAAATCCTCTCTCATCGATGAATTGGTACGAAACAATTTGTTAAATCAACTAAAATCTTAAAAATGAAAAGTAAATTCTACATTTTGGCCTTTGTTCTGTTTTATTTGCTTACCGCCATGAAAGGTGATAAACAAGCGTATGTTATTTATGACAGTGAAGGTAAGCAGCTAAAGTTTAAAAATGTCGTACAGGATGCCCTAAAAGCGGATATCGTGTTTTTTGGTGAAGAACATAATAATCCGATATGCCATTGGTTAGAACTTGAATTGACAAAAGAACTCTTTGAAGAGAAAAAGGCAGGCCTTATCCTCGGTGCTGAAATGTTTGAAAGAGATAACCAGTTGCTTCTTAATGAATATGTTACCGGTGTAATTGCCCAGAAAAATTTTGAACAGGAAGCAAAACTCTGGAACAATTACAAAACTGATTATAAGCCATTGGTTGAATTTGCCAAAACCAATAAACTCGCTTTTATTGGTACAGACGTTCCGAGGCGATATGCTTCAATCGTTAATAAAAAGGGATTTGAAGGACTTGACAGCCTGAGCACGGAGGCTAAAAAATATATAGCACCTCTGCCAGTAAAATACGATCCGGATCTGAAGGGATATAAAGCAATGCTTGAAATGGGTGAAGGGATGCCCGGTGGTCATTCCAGCGAAAACCTGCCCAAAGCACAGGCTATAAAAGACGCAACTATGGCTTATTCCATCTTACAAAACTGGGAACCCGGCAAAACATTTCTGCATTACAACGGCTCCTATCACTCCGATAATTATGAAGGGATCGTTTGGTACCTGAAACAGCAAATGCCTGATCTGAAAATTATGACCATCTCCAGTGTTGAGCAGGATACAATTAGTGAACTTTCAAAGGAATCGTTGCATGTTGCAGATTATATTATTTGTGTACCGTCGGATATGACGAAGACCTATTAATTGCTGGATTTAACCACAAATTTATTTTGCTTCGTTCATAAAATTTTAAGTTTCTTTAATAAGTTACCTCGACATGGGGAAGCGAGGTATTAATATGAATTTTTATAATTCATCTATTCACTGCACACAGCGGGGAATATAACCCAGATATACCTATACACTGCGTTATCGGGACCGGTTCGGCTTAGTAATTTCAGTTCACTATCGTTTCTGAAATCACAGTCTTACTGATTAAAAGGAAAATCCGGAGATTTTTTTTGCGTAGTTGGAAATCCCATTGGAACTATTAAAAACTTGTTTATATTTGGTGTGAGAATTAAGTTAATCAAGCTATGGATAAACCAACATGCCTCGAATGCGGATACGAGATCACCGGCAGGTCGGATAAAAAATTCTGTTCAGATCAGTGCCGGAACACCTATAACAACCGGCTGAAGCAGGATGCAAATAATTTTGTACGAAATGTAAACGCCATTCTCCGGAAGAACCGACGGATCCTCGAAGATCTTAACCCAACCGGAAAGACCAAAGTTCCTTTCCAAAAACTTACGGGACAGGGGGTTTAATTTCGATTACTTTACCAATATGTACAGAACCAAAGCAGGCAAAATTTACTTTTATTGCTATGAATACGGTTACCTGCAAATCGAAAATGACTATTTTTTCCTGGTGATGAAACAGGACTATGTAGATAATTAAAAATCCTTATTCATTCAGTTTTTGCCTGAACAATTTTGAATTGCCCCATCCCCCTGCCTGTTTGTAAATGTAATAAACGTAGCCATTTCTGATCTTGATCGCTTTTGCAAAAGGGAAAAAGATGCGAGTCGATTTTACGATGTTTCCGCTCTGAACATCAAGCTTCCTAACTTCATATTCTCCGTTATGCAAAAACATACAATAGGCTTGATCGGTCGCCTCATCTTTAAGGATTTCTTTCACCCAGGCACGATCTTTATGATAGTCTATTTGAACGTTGGCTAACAACCTGTCCGATGAACTGTATAATTCTATCCTGTCTGACGGATGATTAAAGATGGCTATCGTATCATGCAGCTTCAACAGCGGGGCATAAACAGGTGTCAGAATAATACTTTTCAGGTAATGGGCTTCATATTCATCATGCCTCAAATCACTGATCATTTCAATCTGATCTTCCATTGCCACATTTCCACTCATATTCAGCACCCGGTTTTCAAGGTAGCCATTACCGCCAAAATTCAGGAGACCCTGAATATAAGGATTGGAATACACCAAATCTGTTTTTACCGAATCAGCAATTAGCCTGAGTAAATGAAGTTTTTTCTCCTCCTTTTTCACATAGGCATACTCCACGATAAGAGCGTTGTATAAAAAATATCGTACATATAGCTTATCGCCGATACAAGCCACACATGGATAAAACAGTTTTACAAAAGTATCTGTAGGTGTCGGGTATAACAAATCAATCCGCCCATCCTGATAATTAACCTGATAGGCAGTATCTGTGCACAAAACATGGGTATATCCTAAGCAATCTTTGAAAAGCGATTTCGGTTTAAACCGGTTTGCATTCAACTTTGCCACCGTATCATTCATTGTATTTAACAGGATGAGATCATTCGAAAAACTGTTTTTGTAAACCAGAAGAAGAATATTGTCATCCAGAAATTCATAATCAAGAACGGAATAGACATTGTCCTTATAAACTGTTTCTATTTTAGAATCCGAAATTACAACACCCTCAAGTTCTTTAGTGGCTATTTGCAGGAATAGGGTCAATTCTTTTTTCACCGGTTTTGAAATTTCGAGTGTTAAGTTTTGGTAACCTATGTATGAAATTTCAAGGACGACTGGTAATTCCCTTACTAAAATGCTAAATTTACCTTCTTTTGAGGATGTCGTTCCGAATGGGTAATCCCTCAATTTAATATTGACGTCGCTTATAGGAGACCCCGTGGACTTATCAATGATTCTGCCCTTGATTAACAAAGGTTCCTGTGACAGTACCTCCTGGCATAAAAAAATTATCAATACCGGATATAAAAACCGAAATGACATTTTACAAGACTTAAAAGCATTCTAAAACCACTACAAATATAAAAAATTGGACCATTAGTTCTTCAACCAGTTCCGGATGATCCTGTATCCAAATTCCGTCATAATGGATTCGGGATGAAACTGAATGCCTTTTATATCAAACGTTTTATGCGAAAGTGACATGATGGTTCCGTCTTCGGTGGCAGCGATAATTTCAAGTTCATGAGGAAAGTTCTCCCTCGATACGCCCCACGAATGGTACAATCCTCCTTCAAACCCATCCGGAATACCCCTGAATATATGATCTTCCTTTTTAATTATCTTTACCTTTTTGGATATTCCATGATAAACACATTCAAGGTTTAACAGTTTTGCACCGAAAAATTCAGCAATGGCCTGATGACCCAGGCAAACACCCAAAATACTTTTCGACCCTGAATAGATTTTGAGAATTTGGAAAAGGGTTGGATAATCTTTGGGTAAGCCCGGACCTGGAGATATAAGTATTTTGTGAAAATCAGAAACATCTTTCACATTCAGCTTATCCGCCTTTACAATTTCAAGATCCGAAACATCACACTGCTCAACGGCCTGGGCAAGGTTATAAGTAAAAGAGTCGTAATTATCGACGATTAAAACTTTCATAAACCGGGAATGAATATTTTTGTCCTTTCTGAATTTTGATGTACGGCGCCAAAGATATTATAAAACGGATGAATGCTTTCGGGCAGAGTTCATCACCCTTTCTATTTGTTCTGGATTTTGATCTGAAAGAACCGGTTCTTCTGGGAATTAATGATATCGATCCTCAAAAAATCCTTTTTAATATCAATGGAGTTGAAAATGGTGAAATGGAAAGTTTTCGAGGTAAAGAAATTGTTTTCCGAAAATTTCCGGTTTCCCTTGATCATTATAAACAAGAGTTTGATAACGTGATGAAACATATCCGTCTTGGGAATACTTACCTGCTGAATCTCACTTTTCAAACAAAAATCGAGACGAACCTGTCTCTTATTGAAATTTACCAATTGAGTCAGGCTAAATATAAACTGTATTTTCAAAACAGCTTTGTTGTGTTTTCACCCGAAGCTTTTGTAAAGATTGAAAACAACACGATTTCTTCCTATCCGATGAAAGGAACTATTGATACCGTTATACCTTTTGCTGAAACCCGATTACTAAATGATAAGAAGGAACTGGCTGAGCACAACACCATCGTCGACCTCATCCGTAACGACCTGAGTATGGTTTCGAAAAATGTGAGGGTCGAAGAGTTCAGGTATATCGATAAAATTAAAACCCATGAAAAAGAATTGCTTCAAACCAGCTCGGAAATTTGCGGAGACTTACCTGACAACTGGAAGGAACACCTTGGCGAAATACTGATTTCAATGCTTCCTGCGGGCTCTGTCAGTGGTGCCCCGAAAAAAAAGACAGTGGAGATCATCAACGAAACCGAAGGGTATGAGCGTGGTTACTTTACCGGTGTTTTTGGTTACTTCGACGGACAAAAAATAGACAGCGGTGTCATGATCCGGTTCATTGAAAAAATTGGTTCTGACTTTTATTTCAAGAGTGGGGGAGGAATAACCTCTAAAAGCGATTGCGAATCAGAATATCGGGAAATGATCGACAAGGTGTATTTGCCTGTATAATATTTTTATTTTTATAAATCTTTTCATCAAGAATGTACCTTCTTTCCATTTTAACAGTAAAAATGAAATAGTTTTGCTACACAACTATTTATGCTAAAGTTCATCCTGGTTGGTGCGTTTTTTATTGCGTTTTGTACCTCATCGGCTCAAATACGTCATGAGTCGCTAGGTATTACTTCTTTCTCAGTAGAGGATGGCTTATCGCAATCAAGTATTCAGGACATCACCCAGGATGTATTTGGTTTTATATGGATTTCAACTGGCGATGGGTTGAATTGTTTTGATGGAAATACGGTTTCCCGTTATTATGTCGGGTCTTTGTTTCAGAACTCGGAACAAAGCAACAGCATCCGAAATGTTATCAGCGACAGTATCGGGAATTTGTGGGTTGGAACAAACCTGGGACTTCTTTACCTGGACAGAAGCAGGGATATTCTAATACAACCATTCCCCGGAATAGAAGAACTGGTGAACAGACCCTGCCTACCTCTATTTTGCAGCCCCGATAGTGTATCCGTTCTTATTCCGGGAACCGAGATTCTGAACGTTCATATCAGGGAACAAAAATTCCGCAGGATTCCTGTATTAGGTAATTTAATTTCACTTTCTTTATCCGAAATTTCAAATAATGAAAAATGGTTTGGTTGCTATCCCTCCGTTTGCTATTCAGCAACTTTTGATCCTGACAAAGGAATATCGCTTAAGCATTTCGATTTAGAAAATCTGAATTTGGGAATTCTTTTGAATATTGTAAAGTTATCTGTAGGAAAGTATCTCATTGTAACCTCGAAAGAGCTTACATTGCTTTCTTCATTATCAGGAGAAATAGAGCATGTTGATTTTCATGACCGGAATATATTTTCGGACAACATCCGGTTTAAAGCGGCCGCCAAGGACAATTCCGGTAATATATGGATTGCAGCTTCTAACCAGAGTGTGTGTGTTCTGAAAAAGGATTTATCTCCTTACCGATATTTCAATAAATTGCTTTCAAATAGCAAGGAGCAGGAAGAATTTGCAAATATTACAAGTATTTTTACAAATACAGATGGATCGATATGGTTCGGATCGGATGGTTCAGGATTGGGATTGTATTATCCACAGAACAGGAGGTTTTCGCTCATAAATAAGATCAATTTTGCAAATGGGGAGATCGTGACTCCCTTTGTACGGTGTTTTGCACAGGATGAACAAAATCAATTATGGATCGGAACCTTTAATTCAGGGCTGGTATATTGGAACAGGACCAGCAATACTTTCGGCAGGATAAAACTAGGAAATGATACAGACATTCCTTCTGGAAATGACATACTTAGTCTTGAATCTTTTTCCGGCGGCCTAATCCTTGCAGGAACCTCTCGCGGGCTGTGGGTTATTAATTCAAATAATCACAAGGTGAATTTGGTTGATGCGGTTCAATCAGGTTATACAATTCAAAAAATAACAAGCATCATTTCAGATGGTAAAAATAAATTCAACTTGTTGTTAAACGACAAAATTTATTCTTTGCAATATCAAAAATCACACTGGCTTTTTTCTCCCTATTTTTTTACTGACAGCTTGAATTTCAGTGCAATTATCATGAATGAATCAGGAATTCTCTATGGCTTTTCAGATGAACGATTCTATTGGTTCCGGGATCAAAAATTGGAATATCGGGATTACACTTTTCAGGATCTAAAAGTAGAGTTGAATGTAAATGCTGTTTATAATGACCCCTCCGGGACTTTTTGGCTGGCGACTGATCATGGTCTTGTTCATATGAACCCGGAGGGTGAAATTGTTGATGTTTTTGGAGAACAAGAAGGCTTAGAGAATCATTATCTTTACGGAATTCTTTCTGACAAAGATGGTAATTTGTGGATCAGCAGCAACAGGGGTATTTCAAAATTTGATCCGGTAACCCGAAAAATCATCAATTATGGAATGGTAGATGGATTGCAATCACTGGAATTCAATACAGGTGCATTTTATAAAAGCAAAAGGGGCGAATTGTTTTTTGGTGGGATCAAAGGATTTAATTATATAAATCCGGATTCAGAGTATATTATATCAAGTTGTCCGGCAATTTACATTCAAAAAATTTTTGTAAATGATCAACCCTATCAATCTGATACCTGCTCGATGGCCATGAAATCCCTGGATCTTTTTTATAGTCAAAATACCGTTGCTTTTGAATTTACCGGGCTGGATTACCGGTGGCCTGAAGGAATTACTTATGAATATATTCTGGAGGGACTCGACCCCAACTGGATTTCTGCAGGAAAAACAAACCGGGTAAGGTATTCAAAGATAACTCCCGGTAATTACAAGTTTAAGGTTAGAGCGGGTGGCCGTTATAATCATTCTGACCAAAGCCCTCAGATTATAAATCTGGTGATCCAAAAACCCTTTTGGATGAAGATCTCCTTTCTTTTAACAACGGGTATTGTTGTCATTTTGATAATCGTATTAATTGTCAGGTATTTTTCGACACTCAAAATAAAAAAACAAATTGCTCAGTTGGAAAGACAGCATGAAATAAGCAATATAAGACGCAGGATCGCTTCCGACCTGCATGATGATGTGGGTACAGGCCTTAGTAAACTGGCCATGATGAGTGATAAAGCCAGTATGCAGGCCAAAGATAAAAACGAATTCGGAAATTATCTGATCAAAATATCGCATGATGCCAGGCAGATGATCGATCAGCTTAGGGTGATTGTTTGGGCTCTGAATCCCCAGGACGATAAACTGGAAGGACTGGTCGCTTATATTCACCACCAGATCAGCGACTACTTAGAAGAATCTCCGGTTCGTTATAAAATAATCATTCCCCATCAGATTCCGGAAAATTCCATCACTCCCGAAGTGAAGCGAAATGTGTATTATTCGGTACGTGAGGCTGTTCATAATGCAGTTAAACATGCGCAGGCATCTGAAATAAAAGTCACTATTATGCTGGAAAACAATCATCTGAAAGCGATAATTCAGGATGACGGCAAAGGGTTTGATCCAAACGATCAAACTTTTGGAAATGGGATTCAATTTATCAGAAAGCGTACCAACGACCTTTCAGGAAATGTCAAAATATTCAGTGAACCAGGCAGGGGAACAACAATTGAACTGATTTTCCCGCTTTGAAATATACTACTTTTTAGGTATTGAACAACCGGTGGTCATGAAGTTATCTTTGTAGACAAATGGAAATAAAGGTCTTGATAGTCGAGGATGACCCTGAAATCAGGGACTGGCTTGCAGGTGTAATTAACACTGCGGATAATCTAATGCTGCTGCAGGCTTTCTCCGATTCCGAATCATGCATAACTTCATATGGCAATTTCGAGCCGGATGTTGTGATCATGGATATACATTTACCAGGCATAAACGGTATCGAATGCATAAAAAAAATCAAGCCTGCAAAGCCTGCTGTTCAGTTTATTATGTTTACGGTTTTCGAAGATGACGATAATGTTTTTGAATCATTGTGTGCAGGGGCTACAGGCTATATCCTGAAAAACACAACTCCCCAAAAACTTGTTGATGCTGTAATCGAAGTATACAATGGCGGATCTCCTATGTCGTCGAGCATAGCCCGAAAAGTAATCAGCTCGTTCCAGCGCCCGGGCTCCAATCATACTGAATACAGCAAATTATCAATCCGTGAAAAAGAGCTGCTTGACTTGTTAGCCAAAGGATACCGCTACAAAGAAATTGCCGGCCTCCTGTTTATCAGTGTGGAAACAGTTCGGACACATATCCGGAATATTTATGAAAAGCTTCACGTTCAGTCAAGGACAGAAGCATTGAATAAAATCTTCCCGAGAGGAAACTGAATACTTTCTGAATACGTAAACTTCCCTGTTAAATTTAATTTTTCTGATAAGTATTACCTAACCGGTAATGATTGTTTTAAAAAAAATCTTGCAATGGTGCTGAGAACATTGCAAGACTCTGAATTTAAAGGATAAATCAATAATTTGAAAAGTATAATCCTTAAAAGGAGGTTCCTTTCGTAACTTCCTTAATAAGGTTACTCCGATTATTTAAAATCATATTTTGTTAATCCGACCTTATCACTTTTACGGGTATGTCCAAGAAAAACAGCTTCAGATGAATTTGGTCTGAAAATCAAGGAATAATCAGAATAGCTTAAGTACTCTTTACCGAGCGGCAATTCAGGGTCACTGATTTTAACGCCATCGAGATCGATTTTCATAACAACCGGTTGAAAATTTGCATAAAGGGTTTTTCTGTCGTTCATAGCATCCCAAAAATTTGCATAACCGTTTACTCCTTCTGGCTCAAACATGATCCAATATGCGGTCTTTTTATCCTGCGAGGGAATAAACATATGCTGCATCTGGAAGACTTGGTCTTTTTTTGAGGTCGCCAGCTGAGGCTCAACATAATATTCTGCTTTTAGGTTTCCTGAATTGTCAAAGTGCAGACAAATCAAATCTTCATATGCCCTTGCTGATGTTTTATTAATAGTGACCACCTTGGTCCGTTGACCGGCGACAAGAATGTCCCCATTGGCAAATACACGGAAAGCCTGGAGATGAAATTTTGTAAATGGGGTTTTCGGCACTTTCTTAACAGATGGAGGAACAACTTTTTTACTATTCAGAACGGAAGCGGGAGTGGTGTTTAAGTAAGCAAGTTTTCCATCTGATATTTTCATCATTACGAGGTTATCAGGCTCAACTTTAGTTAGGTTAATCTCACGCTGGTTATCACGGTAATTATAAAAATCGGGATAACACGGGTTGGCAATATTTGAATAATCCATGAATTCGTCCCGGTAGTATTTTGCTTTGCCCGGGCTGGTCATTCCAAAAAAATAAATATCGTTACCGTTTTGCTCTACATCGGTAATTATTGTTGCCACTGAAGGCATGGTAACCGGAGTTTTCCAAATAATATTTCCATCGCCGTCGACTAAAAGAACCACATAATCCTTTGGATTCGCTCCCGATTCTTTATAAGGTGCAAACACAAAAAGCGCATTGTATTCTGCCAGGTTTGGATCGTCATACTGATTATCCGCACCCGGATTTTTTTTCACCAGCTCCGAAAACACAATTGAATACTGAGCCAGTTCTCCAATAGGAATCTCTTTTACGTTGCCGTCAAGTGTTATTTTGACAAGCTTGTATTGCTTTGCATCGTCTTTGCTTTTATCATTTTCTTTCACAAGTACAAGGTTAGCTCCCGATTTAGCGTCGTAATATCCCACATATCCCTTGTAGTTAAATTTGTTGCCTTTCTTTTCACCGATCGAACTCTTTTTTATGTCCGCAACATAATGTTGCTTTTTGTTATTCCAGGTTTTAGTTACGGAATATTTATCAACATTTAGGCTCATGCTTAAAATATCGAAGGATGAGCATCCTCCCACCGAAGTATAGATATAATCATATTTAACTTCCGGCAGATCCAATTTTTTTGCTTTTGGTTCAGCGGATTCATTTTCTTTGATGAATTTTAAATCCGGACTGAAAAAATAGTCAACAAATGCCGTTTCCTTTTTCTTCATAAGTCCGTATTCTAGCGAAAGTGAACCGTCATCAGCAAAAGCGGCATTATACAATGCACCATCCTGTGCATCATTTGAAATTGGTTGTATAGTTTGCTGCGAAAACAACCCGTTTGTGGTCCAGATTAGAAGGACAAGTATCAAAATGTTTTTCATAAGTAATAATTTAAAAGTTTTGAATGCAAAATTAGAATGGCAACTCATGCCTATCAATCACATGAAAGTAGTATTTTGTTCAGGGATTCCGACCGGGTTTCAGGATATTCGCGTTCAGTTATCTCACAAAACCTGTTTCAGGTTTTTCGTCACGAATTTTACCTTATAACTTGTTTACAACAATACACTGGAAGCTGAATTAGCTCGATTCTGAATGGAAATAAAAAAATTAACTTCGCCTAGAGTATTCCCCTGATTTCTGCAAATTCCTTTACTTCAAAAGTAATTTGGCTGTTATGTGAAAGGTTATCGAAATTGCAGAAAAGGCCATCGATACCTATTTTCCTGGCCCCTTCGATATCCACTTCCAGATCATCGCCAATCATCAGGCTATCTTCCGCTATAGCTCCCGCTTTTTTCAAAGCATATTTAAAAATTTCCTTGCTTGGCTTTTTTGATCCTGCTTCTTCCGAAGTGGTTATGGTAGTGAAATATTTATCCAGCTCATTGGCTTTTATCTTTATTTCCTGCACTTCTTCGAATCCATTGGTGATAATATGCAAGGTATATTTTTTATGAAGGTATTCCAACACTTCAATAACATTTGGGAATAAGGCTTTTTTGCGGGGACTGAGGTGGGTATAATCGCTGGCAAACCGTCCGGCAAAAGCCCGGTCGTCGATTCCAAATTCAAGCAGCGTTATATGAAACCGGTGCACATTCAGGAACCGTTTGGTGATCTCTCCCCTGCGGTATTTCTCCCATAGCGCAACATTTTTTTTCTGGTACAATTCAAAAAACTTTTCAAAGGGGCTCACCCCCCTTTCGTACAGTCCAAATTTATCGAAAAGTTCGAGGAAGGTTTCACGGGTACTCAAATCAAAATCGTACAGTGTGCGGTCGAGATCAATAAATAAATGCCTGTACTTCATGAATGCTGGTTTGAGGTACAAAATTAAACAAAATAAGCAAGAAGGTCATGTACACATTTCTGGTAAAACCAAAAGGAAGATATGTCCTTATTTAACCAAACTGATTTTTTTACTCATCGTCCCGTTTATCGTACTAACTTCAAGGTAATAGTTGCCAACAGAAAGACCTGAAAAATCTGCTGAGGCGGTATTACCTCCAGGGGTATAATTGGTATTTACAGTGACAGGCTTGCCTGTAAAGTCGTAGACCTTTATCTGTAAGATACTATCATCTGCTGAAATTGATATAAGGCCGGTTGTGGGATTGGGAAATATCCTGATCTCTTGTCCCTTATTTTCCTCAGGAATTGAAGTTACGGCCATCAGTTTCACCTGAAAAGCTG
Source organism: uncultured Bacteroidales bacterium (assembly GCA_963761195.1). Taxonomy (GTDB): domain Bacteria; phylum Bacteroidota; class Bacteroidia; order Bacteroidales; family JAADJA01; genus JAADJA01. The sequence goes on along the minus strand of CAVXGA010000016.1, from coordinate 43,351 downwards.
CATTTAAGGGCAAAGGTTGGGTCTTGACATGAACGATTCCAAGCTTCTCTGTCGGATTATAAAACCAGCCATCAGCTGCCTGCTCCAATTCTTCGAGGGTTGTGTACTCTGTTAATGCCAGATCATTCAGCAAAACTCCGTCGGGTGTTACATGGAAATGAACTTCAAACAGGTTGGAACGCATTTCCGGTTTTCCTTCATAGTTTCCAACACTTTCCCCCACCGTTATAATTACATATCCGCTGTTTCCGAATAACGGTCCTTCGGATGTGATCAGCGTTTTTGTAAAGGCTCCGTTCCGGTGCTCTCTCGAAATCCCGTCGTCTTCATAAAGTTCAAAACTTGAAAAACCATTAGGATAAACATCAAATGTTACGGGATCTTTTGGATATTGATTGTCATAAAGCATTTCGGGATACATGGGGATGATAGCGCCAGCTTTAATGAATACCGGGCATTTGGTGAGATCGGCAGGATAATCGTTCAGCATTTGTGATCCTTCATAAACAGTTCCATCCCAGTAGTCGACCCATTTCCCGGCTGGAAAGTAAATGCTGTCGCGTTCCATTGCAGGCTTGTAAACAGGGGCAACAAGGAACCGTTCACCGCTCATAAACTGATACTGGGTTGTTTTATCAAGACATGCCGGATCATCAGGAAATTCAAGGACCATAGCTCTTACAACAGGAGTTCCGGTTTCATAAGCATGGTTGCAATAGGAATAAAGATAGGGAGTCAGCCGCATTTTCAGTTTCAGATAGTCCCGGTTGATATTCATAATTGTCGTTCCGTAATTCCAGGGATGTTTGTCAGCAGAGGCCCAGCCCGACATGCAATACGTAACAGGAATAAAGGTTTTCCATTGCAAGTCGCGCACATACGTTGAACCGCTGCCTCCAAATATTCCGTCTACATCGCTTGAAGCATAGTTATAGCCTGATAAACCTGACCCGATAAATGTTGGAATATGAAAACGGAGGTATTCGTAGCTTCCCGACTGATCGCCTGACCAGACTACCGAATACCGCTGTGTTCCGGCCCATCCGCAAACCGACCAGACAAAAGCCCTGTCATTGCTATTGTTTTCAATTCCCTCATAGGCAGCCTTGCAGGCGTTAAGCGCATTCAGGTATCCGGAGCCTACCCATGCCACATCCAGCTTGCAGGCGCGTGTTCCGGCAGTTCCAACTTCCCAGGCAATCTGACCTACACCGTTTTCGGTCCACAAACCTGTCCAGAAACCCCGTTCGTGCAGTTGTGTAACAACATCAGGCAAATCAGTATAACCGCAGCCGTAACCGTCATTCGGCAGGATCCAACCACCAGGAAGATCATTATCCCGGTATACATCAGCCACCAGAGAAATGACATCCGGCGTGGTTTGCCCATTCAGGTTATAGCAATCGGCATCACCCAGCTCAAGTCCCCAGCGCGGGATCAAAGAAGGACGGCCTGTCAGTTCCGTATATCCGTTTAGAATTTCCTTTAATGAGGGTCCATAAAAATAGAAACAATCAAAGCGGTTTTCCTGTTGTGATGTCTGTGTATAATCATTGCTTCTGAAATCATATTCCCCGGGCGCAAAAGTATTTCGGAAAGCACCGTAGCCTTTTGTGCTCATATAAAAAGGAACCGGGTTCGGTACAGCACCTTTATCCCAGTTTTCCGTCTCCTTCGAAATCTTGATTTTAGTTCCTTTATGTGAGAAATAACCGTTCTGCATACCTCCGCCATAAAAATATTCGTTTGCATCTGTTTCAAGATATTGGAAAGTCCGGGTTCCGTAATCCAGGCCATACGATTCTGTCCAGATTTCAGTTGTATTATCATTTTGGTAAAGCGCGAACTTTAACGGAATTTTATATGCCCTGAGTGTTAGATTATTGGTGGATATTTTATAATAGCTTCCATCGTCTGTCCAGTTGATGCTGATCAGCGGAAAACTGTAACTCACAACAATATTATTTCCCGCCGGATTTGAAAAATTGCCATTAGGAGCCAGCCAGATGCGGAACATATCGTCCTTGTAAAAAATTACCCTCACTTTCGCATTTCCGCAAGTGATGAGTGCCGTGCAGGTATCGACCGAAAAATCGGTGATATTCCCGATGGTAGTCGAGTTGCTGATCAGGGTTCTTGTCAGCGTATCGTTGTTCATGTTTTCATCATTCTGCAGCGAAGTAAAAAACTGATAATGATATGAACCGGATGTGTTCATATTAACGGGTGAAAAAGAAACATCGATCGTCTGGTTTGAAGCCAGTGGTGTAGTTCCGGCAGGAACAGTAACTGTTTCCTGCAGTGAGCCTTCAAGGGTATACGAAACATTAAAATCTTCTGTGATGCTTTGCATTCCATAATTTTTGACCCTGACAATTAGCGGCTCGGCCCACGAATAATTATCCGGTGAATTTTCAGGAGCAACCAGTTTTAAGATGCCGGCATCATGATCGGTTGGGAAATAATAAACTGCACCGTAAATGGTTCCATTCAGCGTTCCTTTTGAATCGTAGCATGTGGTTCCACTACCCTCATCAAATTTATAATAATGCTGGAGATTGGTATAGTTCGGATGCGAAGGATCGACCGGCTGACCGGCATATTGCTGGATAACTGGATCACTCAAGACGATGTTCCAAATCCGCAGTTCATCGATCTTTGCCTTTAGCGAAGCATCAACGGTATTCTTGCTGATCCATTTCATCGGGAAATTGATGGAAGCACTTACCGAACTGTTCAGGATTCCGCCAACATAAAGCTTTGTTACCGCACCATTATTGGTTATTGCCAGCGGTATCCATTGTCCGATGGGACAGATGTAATTGAAATACCAGTCGGCAACACCCGATTGCGTAAAGCCCATCTTATTTCCCCACCATTGCTCGATGCGAATGCCGCTGTTGCCATCGGTACTGGTAAGAAGGTGCTGATAGTTATCTGTTTCGTTCTTATTCACCATCACTTCCATTGTCCATGGTGGTGCGAAGTCGGTACCGTTTAAAGCAACATAATCACCTTCGCCGTTGAAGTCGAGTGAATATTGTGCCTGGAGATAAACCGAAATGCTTATGAAACATGAAATCATCAGGATTTTAGCCCACCGGAGAAGTGTCTTCATGACATGAAATTTTAGTGAGATGTAAAGTTAGAAATATTCAAGAAATTAAATAATAGAAAAGGGTAAAATAAGGACCGGTCATCTTATTTAATTACAATTTTTCCAGAGGTCATGAAATTTTTCCTGTTTGTTATCTGAAAAAAATAAAGACCCGGCTGTATGGCGGTACATTTGACCTGTCCCGAAGTCTGGTCAATTTCCCGGCTGATCAAAACATTACCAAATATGTCCGTCAAAATCAATCTTGCAGGCAGATTAGCACCATTCATCTGGATGGTGAAATAATCACCCGCCGGATTGGGAAACACTTCTACATCATCACTCGCAGTTGGGTTTCCACTGTATCCGGTTAGCAGTGAATCACAATTATATGGTGTTCCCCATTCGACTTCACCTTTTTTGTAATAGACCAGTTCACAGTAATTGATCACATTACCCCAATCTCCGTCTGGCCAGTAAGGACCACCTAATCCCTCAAGGTAATAGTAATTTAGGTCCTCGTCAGGGATCAAAGGAGATGCACAACTATCTGTCAGTATATAACTAAAATTAAAAGGCATTGCTTTTGCACGTATTTCCCCACCATAGATAAAGTTTCCGGCGAATTGTATAAGATTATTGTCATTGATAGCGGGTTCGTCGCCAAGGACATCGAAAATTGGATTGTTCGCATAAATAATTTCAACGTTGGAATCATTACCATAGAAAACCGATGAAGTCGAACTGCTAATATATGTTTGCTGCCAACAATTTTCGAAAGTGTACATCATTGAATCCCCACCGGCATACTCTTGTTTATCAATAATTTTAATAATTTTTTTCTCTTTGATTTCATATTGGGGAGGGCTATCAAAAATGTATAAATAAGAATGCATTTCGTCCCCCACATTAAAATCATTAACCTCACTCCATTTTAAATTTTGATAGCCGGCATGAGGGTTTGTAATGCCCGCTAACTGATATTCGTTGAAATAATAATCAGGAGGATTGGGTTCATACAAATCGGGAAAAAGGTAAAAGTTAACGGCGTGGACAAATCCATATTGCTTTCCTATTTTCAAATAAGCATTGTTAATAGGATGATTTAGATTATTACCATTCAAATCCTTAAGCTGAAAAGCAATTGTCTTTACTGAATCGGTTAATCCCAGGAATGATGCATATTCAATCGACAAAACTGTACTTTGGATATACTTTCCATCAGGAAGCGTATAACTGACCCATTCAGCGTCTGCACCTGCCAGTGTTTTAATCCTGATGGTATCATTATTTTTATTAAAAAACAGGTTATCTCCGTTTGGGGCAACCAGGATGTACTTTCCAAGCCAGGCCGGTTTGCCTAGTTTAAAGCATTCCATATCGGAATACCTAATTGTTGTGAAATTGAAATACAATGCTGTATCATTGATATATTTAACCGAATCGATCCGGATTGACTTGAATGTATCATCACCAGAGAAAAGACTTTCTCTTCCTGTGTGAATGGTGCACCAGGATTGTGCTTCCAGATTGTTGAGCAAATAAAATAATACAATAAACGGACAGGCAATTGTTCTTGGTTTCATTAGTTTTGAAATTAAATTGGATCGTAAAGTTAAATCAAAGCTCAGGAAAAAACAAGAATTGAAACAAATATTTTAATTGCTTCCGGTTGGAAATTAAAATGTCAGAATTTACAAAACGCTAAAATCATCCGACAAAATATTTATCCTGGATTGTAATTGATCTGCCACTAATCATTCGCCGTTGAAACCGAGTGAATATTGTGAAAATAGATGGGATGAAACCGCAATTAAACCAAAAAAAACGTATAGTTAGAAAGATAAATTTCTTGACGTGTGAAAGTTTAGTTGGTCGTATAGTCAGGGATAATCAGAAAGTGAAAAAACAGGTAAAGCGTGACAAGTAAATTAATCGTCTTATTTGATCACAATCTTTCCTGAGATCCTCTGATTTTTGTCACTTAAAACTTGATAGAAATAGAGTCCCGGTTTCAGATCAAAGCAAGATACAGTAGTTGATATTTGATCTAATTTCCTGGTAATTAAAATATTTCCACAAACATCGGTTAAAATCAATTGTGCCGACAAATCAATACTATTCAGTGTGATAGTAAAATAATCTTCGGCAGGATTGGGAAAAACCTTTACCTGATCACTTACAGCCTGGTTTTCCTTATAATCCGTAAGCAGTGAATCACAATTAAAGGGTGTTCCCCATCCGAGGTCTCCCTTTTTGTAATAGACCAGTTCATTGTAATTTTGCAATACACCTTCAAAATACCACCAATAAGGACCGCCCAGGCCGTTTAAATATACATTCATCGGAGGTCCATCTATAATTGGAAATGCACAACTATCTGCCAATACAAAACTCACATCAAATGGGAACCCTTTTGCCCTGATATTATTTTCATACAGGAAATTTCCGGCAAATTCGATCATATTATCCTCCAGTAATGCCGGTTCATTAGATAAAACATCAAAATGATCGTTCGCAAGATGAATAACCTCATAGCTGGTATCATGATGAGGATAATTAAGCGTATCTGTTTCAGATAAAACATAATAACACCCGCAATTTTCATACGTGTATTTCAACGAATCCCCACTCGTATATATTTCTTTGCCAATGATTGTCCTGATCATTTTTGTGGCATAAGCTGTAGGAGGATAAAAGGAATAGGTATAAGTATGCAGTTCGTCGCCGACTTCAAAATCATAAACCTCGCTCCATTTCAGGTTTTGAAATCCTGCATCCGGATTAGTAATCCCGACCAGCTGAAAATCGCTGAAATAATAATCGGGAGGGCCAGGTTCATCCAGATCAGGGAAAAGGTAAAAGTTGACAACATGAACGAATCCGTATTGCCTGCTGATTTTAAGATAAACCTGGTTGATGGGATGATTGAGATTATTGCCGTCGGCATCTCTTAACTGAAAACTGATTGTCTTTACCGAATCGGTCAATCCTAAAAATGAAGTATTGACTAACGATGTCACTGAACTTTGGATATACTTCCCGTCAGAGAACCTGTAACAGGTCCATGTAGTATTCAGGGCTGCTGAAGTTTTGATCCGGATTGTATCATTGTTTTTATTGAAAAACAGGTTGTCACCGTTGGGCGCGTCCATGACATATTTTCCGAGCCAGGTCGGTTCGCCCAATTTGTAACATTCAATATCATTATATCTTAACGTGGTGAAATTGAAATAATAAACAGTATCGTTTACATAATTTACCGAATCAATCCTGAGGGACTTATAAATGTTATCGTTTTGGAACAGGCATTCCCTGCCTGTATGAACAGTGCACCATGGCTGGCCAGCCAATTCTCCAAAAACATAAATGAAGAAAATAATGAGTAGGGTGATTCTTGTTGGTTTCATATCAATTGTGATTAATAGAGATTGTAAATTTAGCTGATTATTCACAAAAAAGCAAGACTTAAAACCTGATTGCCAAATTATTTTTAGACGTTGGATAATTACATTAAAATGTAAGGCCAAACAATACACTCACCTGGTCGGTGATGATATAGACTTTAGCGTGTTCCGAATCGATCACTACACCTTCTCCTTTTGTAACGCCAGTCCTGTAGCTGGAAATTGGATTGCCTGAAAGATCACATTTTACAAGTAATTCCGATTCATCGCTCAATATCCAGAGCGAACCATCATAGGCGTTATAAAAAACGGCTGAATAATCTTTGGCGAAGGTCAAATCATGTGTATTCACAACATCTCCTTCAAGTGTCATTTCAATCAGCAGGGATGGATTTTTTTCCGTAACTACATAAAGATGTTGATTTTCGGGATTAAAAGTGATCCCTTCGGGGCCGTGCTTTGGATCGGCGTTATTAAGTGCTAAAGGAAACCGCATGATCTCATTCCCGTTTGTATCCAACTTCACGATTTCTTTGGTTTTTTCTTCAAGCACATAAATTGTTGAATCGAGAGGAACATAGGTTACCCCCTCAAGATTATTACCGTTGTAATTCAGTATTTTGATGATTTCGCCCGTTTCAGAAATTACATAAACCCGGTCAGTCGTATCACTGACTGTAAGAAATTCATTCGGATTTTTATAGCGCGAAAGGTCTGATGTTTCAGGGATATCAAGCGGATGCTTCGAAACGATCTTTAAAAGGGGAATTTCATCCTGATTATTTTTCTGACAACCCGTTATAAAAAACAGAAATATCAGGATACAGAATAATATGTTGTAATACCGTTTCATTAATAATAGTTGCCTCAAGACTACTAAATTGTATTTCCTTTAATACGAATGTCAGACATCTATACTGTCCAAAACTACAACTTTATTACCAGAATTAAAGCAGATAGATTTGAGGAGAATGCACCGCAAATTCGATTTACAATCATTCAAAAAAAATTTTTGTTAAAAAACTTGACAAAGGGTATTTTAATTGTTGTATCATTGCAATATCATTTTAATATCATTATAAATTAAAATCAATATGAAAGCAGAAAAAGAATTTAAAGCGAAATCGGGCTATGTTGCTCTTTTTATCGAACTTGTCCTCATCATCGGCATGGTGCTTACCCTGATCTTTTGTCCGGAGGTGGCCGTTAAAATTGGTGCAGCCGTCGTGCTGTTTGTAACCGTGTTCTGTATTGGGGGATTTTCGATTGTCAACCCAAACGAATCAAGTGTTATGGTACTTTTCGGGGCCTATAAAGGAACCATCAAGGAAAATGGATTCTGGTGGGTGAACCCTTTTTTCAATCGGAAAAAGATTTCATTGCGGGCACGCAACCTGAACAGTGAGCCTATCAAAGTCAACGATAAGCTGGGTAATCCTGTCATGATTGGAGTTGTACTGGTCTGGAAAGTTGAAGAAACATTTAAGGCCGCTTTCGAAGTCAACGACTATGAGCATTTTGTCATGATCCAGAGCGAAGCTGCTGTGCGTAAACTGGCCGGGGAGTATCCTTACGACAACCTTGAAGACGAAGATGCCAAAATAACACTTCGTGGTGGTGCAGAAGACGTGAATAAAATGCTTGAGGATGAAGTAACCGAAAGGCTTGCCATTGCCGGGATAAAAGTAATCGAAGCGAGGATCAATTACCTTGCCTACGCTTCTGAGATAGCCGGAGCAATGCTGAGGCGTCAGCAGGCAACGGCAGTAGTTGCTGCACGATTTAAAATTGTTGAAGGTGCGGTAAGCATGGTGGAAATGGCACTCGATAATTTATCCAAAAAACACATCGTTGATCTCGATGAAGAGAAAAAAGCTGCAATGGTCAGCAATCTGATGGTGGTATTGTGCTCAGACAAAGACACAACGCCCGTGGTGAATACGGGAACTTTGTATCAGTAAAGAGTGCCTAAAGTGCCTAAAATGACTAAAGTGAATGGAGTGACTGAAATTATTTAGGTATTCCATTATTCTTGTCAATTAATTCTGATTAAAAATGGAACGTTCAATTTACAAAGAAGAGCAAAAATTCAAGCCTTTGCTTGTCTGGTTGATTTCAGTGCCGACATGGTGTGTATTCAATGTAATTTTCGCTTTGGGCCTTTACAAACAATTGCAGCTAGGACAGCCCTGGGGGGATAATCCCATGCCGGATCAGGGTTTGATAATTTTTACCATTGGCATGAATATATTCCTGATTGGGTTGATTGTCTTATTCATCAAAACAAAACTTATTATCGAAATAAGAGACAATGGAATTTATTACAGATTTCCTCCATTCATCATCCGCGAAAGGAAAATCGCAAAGGAAGAAATCGAGCGGTACGAGGTCAGAAAATATAATGCGATAAAGGAATACGGCGGCTGGGGAGTAAGGCAAAGAAAAGTACTGAGAAAGAGCGGAATTGCATATAATGTAAGCGGATCGATTGGATTGCAACTCTATCTAATAAACGGAAAGAAAGTCCTGCTTGGCACACAGCGAAAGGAAGCCATTGAGTCAGCCATGAATAAATTACTCAACCCTGAAATTAAGGTTTATTAAAAAGGCATAAAGTGAGAGAAAATTACGGTTAATTAAGTTGGAAGAAGTTAAAAATTGAAGTGATGCCCAAGAAGAAACCATTTGTTCTCCGGATCGATCCGGAGGTGCTTGCTGCCCTTGAAAAATGGGCCGCTGATGAATTCAGGAGTGTGAATGGTCAGCTGGAATGGATCATCAATAAAGCGCTGAAAGATTCCGGTAGAGGTAATTCGAATGAACCAAATGATCCTGAAAAATAAAAGGGATATTACATTGTACTAATAATTCATTATTTTTGCCGGCTCAAGGAGAGTTGCCGGAGCGGTCGAACGGGGCAGTCTCGAAAACTGTTGATCTGCATTGCGGATCCGAGGGTTCGAATCCCTCACTCTCCGCAAACACAAAACCAGTCAGACGTAGGCTGGGTTTTTTTATTTCAGAAGAAATGAATGGCACTTTCAATTTCGGATGAAATGAAAAAATATAATGAGCGCAGCGAATTACTGGTTTTGTGTTTGAATCCCACAAAAGACGGGTTCATGTCAATAATCCCTCACTCTCCGCTTTTAAAAATTATGCTGCTGATAAACTAAAACCTTCTATTTCTTAAGGTTTTCATCGAAAAAGTCTGCAATCTTTTGATACAGATGCACCCTGTCTTTTCCCCTCACATTATGTTCATGATCCGGGTAAACAAAGTAGTCAAGCTGTTTGCCTTCATCCACACACTTTTTGATAAAAGTGAGGCTGTTTTGCCAAACTACGGTTTTATCCATAGTGCCATTTATAATAAGAACCTTACCCGTCAACTGATCAACATAATTCAAAAGGGAAGCATTTTTATAACCTTCAGGGTTTGATTCGGGAGTATCCATGTAGCGCTCGCCGTACATCACTTCATAGTATTTCCAGTCGATAACGGGACCACCGGCACAGGCCGCTTTAAAGACTCCCGGATTTTTAAGCATCAATGAAAGAGTCATAAACCCGCCATAGCTCCATCCGTTGACACCGATCCTTGCCGGATCGACAAAAGGAAGATACTTCAGGTATTCCACACCTTTCATCTGGTCGGCAACTTCAAGGGTCCCGAGGTTCCTGAATATGGCCTGCTCGAAAGCAAGTCCGCGGTTCGAAGTTCCATGATTGTCGAGGGTAAAAACAACATAGCCTTGTTCGGCAATATAATTCAGAAACAATCCCGCGCCTCCAAGCCATGAATCGGTGACGAGCTGTGAGTGAGGTCCGCCATAAACATAAAGGAAAACAGGGTATTTCTTTGTCGAATCGAAATCAGCAGGGGTAATCATGCTGCAATACAGATCTGTTCCATCTTCTGCCTTGATTGTAAAAACCGATGTTTTTCCTAAATCATAATCTTTAAGCGGATCACTGTTTTCCTGAAGAACCTGAACAATATTTCCTTTAGCATCCAGCATATCGTATTCCCTCACGATTTCAGTACTGCTATAAATATCGATAACATAATCACCCGAATGGCTGACCATCCCGTAGTGTGTCCCATGATCGGGACTTATTCGCTGATAATTGCCTGTTTTCAGATCAACAGAGTAAATGTTATTCTGAATCGGACCGTCCTTTGTAGCGGTAAAAAACACAAATCTTTCCTTGTCATCCGTTCCAAGGTAATCAGTCACCACCCAGTATCCCGAGGTGATCTGCTTCAGCAAAACACCTTTGGTATTGTAAAGATAGAGGTGCTGATACCCGTCCCGCTGACTGAACCAGATAAATTCGTCAGGCTTATTTTTCAGGAAATAAAGGGGATGCAAAGGTTCGACGTAATCATCATTTTTTTCCTCGAACAGTGTCGCGACGAAATCGCCGGTCAATGCATTGTACTTATTCAGCTTTAAATCATTCTGATCGCGGTTAAGTTCGGCAATATAAATGAACTTTTCTGTGGGATCCCAGGTGACGCATGTCAGGTAGTGATCCTTTGGCTCACCGGTTTTCATAAAAACGGTCGTATACGTTTTCATGTCGAACACACCCAGTGTCACTTCTTCGCTGGTCATTCCGGCCATCGGGTATTTGATGTTTTCCACTTGTGCTTCTCTCGTATCAATATTTACAAGAGGGTAATCGCCAACCATCGTTTCATCTTTACGATAAAATGCCAGGTAATTACCCTGTGGTGACCAGAAAGTCCCTTTGTTGATACCGAATTCGTTACGGTGAACGATCTGCCCATTGACAATTCCTTTATTTTCGTCACTTGTTACCGGTATTGTAGTGTTGTTATAAGTAATGAACAGGTTATTATTGAGGGTATATGCAATAGCATTTGTATGATCTTCAATATCCGTATTTTCTGCCTTACCGTCAAAAGAATTAACCAGGGTTAAATTCTTCGAAGTGATGTTATAAACGAACAGATTATTTTTATGGGTAAACCGGAATTTATAGTCTTCAACGAAGTCAATTGAAGGAAAACGTTTGACCGAATCAATCCGTCAGGTCGGTCAGTCCGGCATTCAAATCATTAAGGCTAGCGATGGTGTCTCTTAATTCGGACGATGCATCACCTTTTACAAGTTTGTTATTGGCAACAAAAACAAATTCATCCCGCTCACCCATCCATTTTAACTGGTCCAGCCGGGCGGCAACACCTTTGGATTCATGTACACTGCATCTTCCAGGGTAAGTTTTTTTCCCTGAGCCATTACAGCTAATGCAATAACCATCAGGAAGGTGAAAATCAGTAATCTCTTTGTCGCTATCATTGCTATTAATTTAAATTTCCAATGCAAATTAATGGAAAATATTTTCTGTGGATAATTTTATAGGTAATAAATTAACTTTTAATAAAAAGTTCTTTGATCAGAATGAATAAACAACTTCGGCGATCTGCGATAAGTAAATGATTTTTCACTTTCAATGGCATTTCCAACAACAATAATATCAGCGCCGGCTTTCAGTCTCTCCGATGCTTCTTCTGGAGTGCGTATTCCTCCACCGACAATCAACGGGACAGAAATGTTTTGCTTTACCTTTTCGATCATGCTTATGGGTACGGCTTCCTTTGCACCGCTTCCGCCATCCATATAAATAAGTCTGAGTCCCAACATTTCGCCTGCCATGGCAGTGCTTACGGCAATATCACTTTTATCGGCCGGAATAGGAATGGAATTGCTCATATACATCGCAGTTGTTGATCTTCCGCTCTCGATAAGCATGTATCCGGTTGGTAAAATTTCCAGCCCGCTTTTTTTCAGGTAAGGTGCCGCTATTACATGTTTTCCAATTAATAAATCCGGATTTCTTCCGGAGATAAGGGATAAAAGAAGAATTCCATCAGCTTTGTCATTGATTTGGTTGATGTCGCCCGGAAATATAATAACGGGAATATTACTATGGTCCTTAATTACGCTGATTGTCTCATCGAGTTTATCCTCTGCAAGCAGACTACCTCCAACAAAAAAATAGGAAACCATCGTCTTCCCGGCCATTGTAGCAAGATCAACCAGTTGTTTGCTGTTGTATTTATCCGGATCGACCAAAACAGCAAACTGCTTTTTATTTTCACATAAGGAAGAATAAAGGTTCTTCATATTTATTTGTCAAATGCGTTGCAAATTTAGAAAGGTTGTAAAAATATAAAAATTCTATTTAATACCAAAAAGGTTTTGAAGTCGGGAGGTGCTTCAAAACCTTGTTTTAGCTTAAAGAATATAAAGTTCAATAAATTATTCCTGAGCTGCCAAAAACCGTTCAGCTTCGATAGCTGCCATACATCCTGTTCCGGCTGCTGTAACAGCCTGCCTGAATACATGGTCCTGCACATCGCCGGCAGCAAAGACACCCTCAATATTTGTGGCTGTCGAATCGGATTTGGTTTTCAGGTAGCCAACCTGATCCATATCGAGCTGCCCGGCAAAAAGTTCCGTATTTGGTTTGTGTCCTATGGCAACAAAAAATCCATCGACGGGAATTGTTTTCTCTTCTCCTGATTGTACATTTTTTACAACTACACCTGTTACTTTTTTAGCAAAACCTTCAGTCTCCCCGATAATTTCTTTGGGCACATGGTTCCAGACCGGTTCGATGTTGGGTGTGTTCATCACCCGGTGCTGCATTGCTTTTGAGGCCCGAAGCTCATCCCTGCGGTGAACCAGGTAAACTTTTTTGCAAAGCTTGGCCAGATACGTTGCTTCTTCTGCAGCCGTGTCACCTCCTCCGACAACAACCACATCTTTACCTCTGTAAAAATACCCGTCGCAGGTTGCACATGCAGAAACACCATAGCCGTTGTACTCTGATTCGGACGGCAAGCCCAGCCATTTTGCTGTTGCGCCTGTTGCAATGATCACGGTTTCGGCAACAATGGTTTTGCCATCATCCGCCTTTGCCGTAAAAGGCCGTTTAGAAAGATCTATTTCGGTGATAATCCCCCATCTGACATCGGTTTCAAATCGTTCGGCCTGCTTTTTAAAGTCCTCCATCATTTCGGGTCCCATTGTTCCTGCGGGATAGCCGGGATAGTTTTCGACTTCTGTTGTAGTTGTCAATTGACCTCCGGGTTGTAATCCCTGGTACATGATGGGTTTGAGATCTGCCCTTGCAGCATAAATGGCCGCCGTATAACCAGCCGGTCCTGATCCGATGATCAGGCATTTCGTTTTGTCAACATTTTCACTCATATTCCTGATTTAAATTGATTACCTTTTTTCTCTCATCAAATATACAAAAGATTGTTTTGCTTGATCGAAAAATATGCCAATGCAGACAAAAGCATTCATTTTGAGCTAATTTATAGGAATTTCTAAATAGGAGCTGACAAGATGACAAGAATAAATTTTCAATAAAGAAATTCAAAAACCAAATAATAAAACGTTGATATTAAAAAGGAGAGGATTGATAATGTGAATTTATTTTATAATTTTGCAATCCCAATAAAATTTGGGAACGGGGTGTGGCGCAGCCTGGTTAGCGTGCTTGACTGGGGGTCAAGAGGTCGGGAGTTCAAATCTCCCCACTCCGACTTAAAAATGAGGCAGTTACGAAGATTAAAATGTAGCTGCTTTTTTATTTAAGACACGATTTGAGACACGTTTCTGCCATCTTATAAATTTATGTTGTACCCTGTAGCGTTGAAAGGTGATTTCTTTCATGGCCTAATGTCTTTTTCAAATTTATTAGCTAGTAAAAGCTGATTAAAAGATTTCATATTGATATACTTGAAGAATTTTTTATCTTTACGTGAAATTATCTGAACAATGACCACCTATTTTAAATGAAAGGGACTTTAGAACTTCATATTTACTATCTGGGTCCTTCAAAGTGGGCAATTGTTTTCGGCGAATTCTGCCAGCAGAAACTTTCAGGGGATCACCAATTAATTGATTCGTGCCGACAGTCTTGTATAATGAGCTTTTTTTAGAACAAGCTGAATCATTGTATTTCCTGGTTTTGAAGATCCTAAATTTATACTATCTGATGAAATAAGAGTAACCGAAACAAATAAACTAATTTCATGCCTCTGGCAACAAGAAAAATTTACACAGGCTGAAATTATTGCAAGGAAAAATATCCAGTTTAGTATCGATCACCTCGGATTAATACAATTCTGAAACAGGTGAAGCTTACTTACAACTTGGCATCCTGTTATTTTTAAAGGGTCAGTCAGATATCGTTGATGCATATTTCACCAAAGCACTTCATATTTTTAATCAAGATAGTGGAACTATCAATCTTAAGTCGGCTTTCGTATATGAATGGATGGGGATGTATCATAATAGTTTCAGTGATTCGGCTTCTGCCAGGAAGTTTTTATGGAGAGCGCTTCATATTCAACAAACACTTCATACGGATACGAGTTTCAAATGTGCTGAATTATATAGATATATAGGACTTTTCTACAAAAGATATGGTTATTTTGATTCTGCCTTGTATTACTATAACAAATCGATGTTACTGTTTGATAAGCGTTACTCTATCTATAATTTCCATTCGGTAAAATGCCGCAACAATATAAGTGATGTGTTTGAATGGTTCCAAAAGTTTGATACAGCCCTTGCAATCCATAACGAAAGCCTTGACCTGCTTAAAAAAACAAAAGCCAAAAACCGGTATACATTCATGATGACCCTTTTCAATATTGGTGAATTGTATGGAAATAATCATGATTATCAGAATGCATTGCGGTATATGCAAAAAACACTTCAAATTTATTTTCCTTCACTCAACGCGGAAAATGTTTTTGAAAATCCGGTTGATATTAAAAATTGCCCAATTGCCACAGTCAAAATTATTTTATCTTATAAAGCCAGCTATCTGCAGGAAATATATAGGCAGGATAGCGAAAATAATTTGAAATATATCGTTGCTGCTGCGAAATGTGATGAACAGCTACATAAGGTTACACAAGCTATCCATTCAGAAATAACCAATATAGATGATCTCATATTTTATGAACATTACAATAGCAGATTATATCAGGATATGGCTGACGTAGCATTCAAAGCATTCGAAACAACCAATGATACAAATTTTTTATCAGATGCACTGACCTACCTTTCTGTTAACAGAAACACAAGCACAGTTTTCTCAGATTTAAAACTTGAATCTGATTTTAATTCGCAATTCTCAGATAATGGGTTAATTGCGAAAAATCAATTGCAAAACGAACTTCACAATTTAATGAGCAAACGAAATGAAATTGAAAAATCGGAACCAACCGCCGATATGAATGTGAAGATCGCTGACAAGAAAATACAAATCGACATGCTGTTTAATGATAATGCATTGAATGCAAGGAATAACAGCATACAGCATTCAAATTATTCTGTATCCTTAAATGCTTTGCAGAAAAAAGTTAAAGAAAATCAACTTTTAATCTGGTTCAGCGAATATTGCAGCGATTATCAGCAAATTCCCCATGATATATTGGTACTTGCAATTTCATCATCCGGATTTCAATATTTTAAAACAAAAGGGGGTGAAATAATCGGGCTTATCAATCAGTATTTACTTCACATGAATGAAAGGGAAATTGATGCTCAAAAAGCCGATTACATCGGATACCAATTATTTGACTTATTGATAAATCCGGTCAGTGGAGTACAATCGAAAAATGAACTGATCCTGATACCCTCACAGCATCTGAGCTTAATACCATTTGATGCACTTCCGGTAAAAAATACCGGATTGCACTCCTATCAGGACCGGATGATCAATCATTTCGAAATCAGGAAAGAATTTTCCGTTCAGTCCTTTTTAAACAGTAATCCGTATAATTTGGGAGGTGAAGAAAAATTGCTGGCTGTTGCTCCGAAATTCGATAACAAGCAAAAAGAGGTTTTAGCACTTCTGACGAAAAGGGATACAAGCCTGATAAATCTGCCGGGTGCCCTTCAGGAATGTTTGACGATCGGTAAAATCTTACCTTCTAAAATTTTATCTGGTAAAGAAGCTACAAAGGCAGCATTTCTAATTGATTGCATAAATTATGACGTCCTTCATTTATCAACTCATGGCATACCGGACGAAAACAATCCGTCACTCACCAAAATTGTTTTCAGCGATTATAACGGGAAAAGTCAATCAGGTTCCCTTGGTATTTACGAAGTGCTTAATTTACCGATTCGGGCTGATCTGGTTGTACTCAGTGCCTGTAAAACAGGTCAGGGTGAAATGAGTAAGGGCGAAGGAAATATCAATCTTGCATGGGCTTTTGAGCAGGCTGGGGCTCATTCGGTGTTGTTAAGCTTGTGGGATGCCAATGATTATGCTTCATCCGTGATCATGCCGACATTTTATAAGTATCTTGCTCAGGGAATGTCCAAATCGAAGGCATTGCATCATGCCAAACTGGATTTTTTAAGCACATCCGACGAAGTGACCGGCTCACCTTTCTTTTGGGCCGGATTTGAATACTGGGGGGACGATCATTCAATACCAGTAGCAAAAAATTCAACAAGCTCAGTCGTTTTGATCAGCAGCTTCCTGGTCATCATTTTAATTTTTATCACTGTTTTTTACAGAAATTACCATTTTTCAAGCCGGGGAACGAAAATAAAGCCTGAAAACTCACTTTAACCGAAGGAGCAACTCCCGCGCTTTATCACCATAATAGCCGTTGCTTATGGCTACTAGTTTTAATTGATTTATAGCTTCCTCAGTTTTACCAGCTTGTAAATATGCTAAAGCCAGGTACCATTCTGTAACTTGTTTGAAAGGCTTACGATTTAATTTAATCGCCTTTGTAAATGAAAAAACAGCCTCTTTACTAAAACCGGTGGCAAGAAGACTATTTCCCTTATAAAACAATGGTTTTGGGTTTAATGAATCATTCAGAAGTATCTTGTCATAAAATAAAATAGCAGAATCATATTGCAGCCTGTCATAATAATACATTGCCATTCGCATCAGTTTATCATTACTGCCTTTTACGGTCACGATATCCTGGTAAGGTTGAAAATATTCCGCAAATAACTTTTCATGCAATGGTGTTTGAATCAATTTGAACAAAAAAGCAGCAACTACAAGCAGTGCAACGATAGCAGCGGCTATGCCATACCATTTTGTCCGGCGAAGCAATATTGAAAGATGAAACCTATTAATTGCTAAATTCTCCCTACCTTCTTCAGATTCTGATTTATCCAGCGATTTGCCATACACATCATCATAGAGTGCGATTACTTCCTGCTTACAGATGATACAATCTTCTATGTGTTTTTGTATTACAACCGGCAATTCATTCAGTTTGCCATCAACAACCGCATCAACCCACATGGCTGCACTATCAGGAGTTAAATGTCCTTCTTTATCGAAATAATCAGGTATTGAGCTATTGGGTTTCATTATATTATATTCATTTAAATATATTAATTTTAATAGATTTTTGGAAATTATTTCCCGGATTTCCACAGATAAAATAATTCCAGGAAAACATTTAAATTACTTTTATTATAATTTGCATTCGGAGGATTTCCGTTCAATAGACGGATGATTTCGTGTGTTTTTACTTCAATGTACTTTCTGATTGCATCATCAGAATTTTTGTGTTTCTCTGTGTTATTGAAAAATTTGGTCAATAACTTAAAGACATCCTGTTTTCTGAATTCTTCAGGTTTTGTATTCAACTTATCGAAATAAAGGAAATAAACTTGTTCTTCAACTGAATTTGGGTTTTGAAAAAAATAATTTTTAATATCCTCTTGACTCACTTCAATTTTGAAGTATGATTTAAGGCATATTTCCAGTTTTGCTTTTTGGCTTCCATAAGTTTGCAGAATGATATCCAGCCGTTCGAATTCAGAACGAAAAACAGTCCTCTTTGCCGTTTCATATTTTCTGCTGACCAGAATATTTTCTTTGAGGGGTAAAAATGTAAATCTTTTTCTGAAACGTTTATTTTCATTTCCTTCCGTGTTATTGAGAATGATATTCTTTCCCGGATTTGATTGGGTAAGATCCTCCCTGCAAATTTCGTGGCAGAGATTTCTTATTACGGCTGCCATATACGTTTTTAATTTTGCCCGACCTGTATAATTTTTTCTTACACGTTCAATTCGTTCGAGTAACCGGGTTGTGATTTCCTGAATTTTCTCTTCCTTTTCCGAATAATGATAAATCTCTCCCTCAATCATAATATGCTGGACGATACAGGCGATCATTTCGCGGTACGACATGATCAGTATCCCCGGATCAGTCCGAAGCAGGTATATTTCATGATCATTACCAGGACTGTGCATTTGACAAGGTTATGCTTTGATAGCCGCGAAATTAAAAATTTCTTATCCACTTTCCAATTTTACGAATCTGATCCATATATTTAAATGAATAAAACTTGTTTAAAAATAACCCGCCATGATGGATGGACACCTTACATTTAAAATTCTGGAAAATGCCGGAATAGTAATTTTTCTCCTCGATATTAAAACACAACAAATCCTATGGACGAACGGTTACTATTCCGCTTTTCTCGAATTCGATGAAAAGGAACTACCGATTGGAGACAAAGAATTTACAGAACGGTTTCTTCATTCCGACGATAAACACCTTCTGAAAAATCGAAATGATTTTTTTCTGAAAGGCGATAACGAAAGCTGGACGGGAATGTACAGGCTAAAGCATAAGAACGGGCATTATGCCTGGGTCTGTTCCAAAGTATCTGTTTTTGAAAAAGATGAAAATTGCAAACCCAAAACATTGATCGGAATTGTGATCGATGCAAATACTTTCATGGATACAGGCCAACAGTTTGACAATTATTCAAAAGAACAAAAACGAAAGAAGTTTAAAAATCTTTTGGATAAACTGACGCAGCGGGAACTTGAAATTCTCCCGATGATAGCCGAAGGGAAAAGTTATACAAAGATTGCAGCACTTTTATCAATTCAGCCTGATACGGTAAATCATCACCGGAAGAATATTCTGCTTAAACTTAATCTAAATAACGTGCCTCAGCTAGTATGTTTTGCAAAAGAGACGGGGCTTGTGTAGGGGATGGCCTAATTGGGGAATTGACAGGAGTGGATATATGATGTAGCTTTAAAGCACAAAACTACTGTCTTTCCAGTGGGAGCTGGAAAATTAACACACAAAATAAACATCAGAATTTCAAATAATAATAAATCTTAATCAGTTAAATAAAATTTATTCAGATGACCACCTTTCAAAAAAAACAAAAGAGTATCATTGGCTTAACACCTATCCCGATTCTTATAAGCTTTTTCCGTAACTTTTTATTGATTGTTGTTGCCTTGATAAGTACAATATCTGCAGTCTGCCAGGATTTTACTCCATTTGACCCAAGTTATGACAGCCTCAAAACTTCGGGATATTTTGAAGTTACTAAACAAAAAATGTATCAAGGAGATTATCCTGAGTTTAAAGTGAAAAACAATCAAGGGAAGGGATTATTAATTCCATTAGATGGATCTTTTACACAAATTTTAGGGCATACTGATGATGGATATACAGAAACTCCAATTTCATTACCATTTACCTTTCAATTCTACGGAGAAAACCTTACGGAGTTTTACATTAACAACAATGGAAATATTTCCTTCAATGGCCCTTATTTTACTTTCACACCTCTTGGCTTTCCTGTCAATAACTTCCCATTGTTAGCACCATTCTGGGCTGATGTTGATACTCGTCCATTGACTAGCGGAGTGGTTTATTACAAAATTGAGGCCCACAGAGTCACAGTGATTTGGGATGGCGTTGGATACTATGAATTACATACCGACAAACTGAACACCTACGAAGTCATCTTTACAGATAAACAGGATGCCCTGATTGGAATTGGGAATAACGTGGCATTCAGTTATGGTGATATGCAATGGACTACCGGAGATGCTTCAGGAGGAACAAATGGTTTTGGTGGAGTACCAGCTACAGTGGGCCTTAACAAGGGTAATGGTATAGATTTCCACTTGGTTGGCCGTTTTGACCATGAAGGAACAGATTATGACGGACCAGGCGGTAATGCAGACGGAGTGAGCTATCTGGATAACAAAATATTTACCTTCCTTGCTGATACTTCAACAAATATTGCACCCGTTCCAGAAAGCTTTCCGCCAGACACAGTAGAAATTTATATCGGGGATACTTATATTGATACTATTCAATTCAACTCACCTGAAAATGATCAAATTACAACTGTCACTGTTAATCAGGGGATACTATCCTCATTTAATTATACCACTTATCCCGGACAAAAAGCTACCGTTGAATTTGACCTTACCGGTACTGTAAATAATACTGGTATTTGGTCAGTAGAATTTTTAGCCACTGATAATGGTAATCCACCACTGTCAACTACAGAATTCATTGACTTCAAAGTGATAAACCAGCCGCCAGAAATTATTTCCTTGCCTGTCCTGGAAGCCACAGAAGACCAATTGTATACTTACAATGTGCAAGGAACTGACCCGGATATTCCCTATGGCGACTCTTTGGTTTATCAGTTAAATACGTATCCATTCGGTATGACCATTAATCCTCAAAATGGAATGATTAACTGGACACCTACTAATTCGGATGTAGGGGAGCATAACATTATCATTCAGGTAACTGATATTAACGGACTTTACGATTTTCAGGATTTTATTCTGACTGTGCTGAATGTTAACGATCCGCCGGTTGCTAATGCAGGACAAGATCAGACGGTCAATTCCGGTGAGTTGGTAACACTTAATGGCTCTGGTTCTTTTGATATCGACAGTGATTCACTATATTTTTCATGGAATTCTCTGACTGAAATTATTCTATCGGATTCAACTTCAATTTATCCTGAGTTTATCGCGCCAAATATTTGCACTGAGAATACTTATTCTTTTACGCTTTCTGTGTTTGATGGTGAATTTATATCCCCGAATGATACTATAGAAGTTACTGTTTTACCAGGTTTCCCTGATGTATCGATAAACCCTGTAAGTTATAGTGATACCATTGTTGAGGGATATGAAAAACAGAAACCGCTTGTAGTTAAAAATAATGGGTATTGTGATTTAGAATATACGATTCAATCCAGCGTAGATTGGATTAGTGGTTTGCCTGTATTTGGATCGATAGCCGGATCAGACTCAACTGTAATATCTTTTACGCTGGATGCTACTCAATTGGAACCAGGAAATTATCAAAGCGATATTTCATTATCCACAAATGATCCTGATAATCCGCTATTAATTATACCTGTTACCCTAAAGGTTAATGAAGGTCTAAATGTTATTGCGGAAGCTGATCCTGATGAAATTTGTATCGGAAGTTCTGTCCAACTAAATGCTACCCCAACAGGTGGATATGGGAATTATTCTTACTTGTGGACATCAGATCCACCAGGATTTAACTCAACCGAGCAAAATCCTTTGGTCTCTCCTACAGTCACAACAGTATATTCTGTTGTCGTTTCGGATGTTTTTGAGCAGGATACTGCTTCAGTCTCAGTATCGGTTTTTCTTTTAGAACCTCCTTCAACGGTTCAAAATATGCTTCCTCCGGATAGCTCAATGATACCTCAACCCTCCCTTACTTTTTCCTGGCAACCAGCACAAAATGCATCCCTTTATGATCTTTATATCTGGGAATCAACTGGTATACCTCCTACTCAACCCAGCGTAAGTGATATTTCTTCTATTCAATATACATATAGCAGTTTAAATTTTGCCACTGAATACAAATGGAAGGTAGTAGCCAAAAATCCCTGTTTTGAAACGGAAAGTCAGGTTCAAATTTTCGAGATAGCTGATCTTCCTGATCTAATCATTACGGACATTCAGGTTCCTGCAAATCCAAGTACGGGTCAAAATGTTCAAATTTCATGGACAACATTTAACCAGGGGAATAACAGTACAATGAATAAAAGTTGGTATGATGCAATCTATTTGTCAGTCGACGACCAGCTTGATGTTAATGTCGACGTTTATCTGGGCAGTTTTCAAAATTTGACTTCTTTGCCACCAAATACAGGCTATACGCAAGCCAAGACCGTAACACTCCCTGAAGATATGTTTAACGAACTATATGTAATTGTAAATAGCGATCACTACAGTAAAATTTATGAAACTAATGAAGACAATAATTTTTCTGCTCATTCAATCAATGTTAGCTTAACCCCTCCTCCAGACCTTGTGGTCAATGATATTATTATACCTTCAACTGCTTTTTCAGGTGATCAGATTTCAGTTCAATGGGAAATATTAAACGATGGTAGTGGAAATATTTTAAATCAGAGCTGGGTTGATAAAATTTACATTTCTGAATTTCCTGAATTTTCTCAAGGAAGCTTATCACTGCTTGGAAGCTATTATTGCAATTTTGATCTATTAGTCGGTGAAACTTATACCGGTCAAAAACAAGTTAAGATACCCAATTATATATCCGGCGATTATTACATTCATATTTATACAGATGCCAGTAATAATATTTTTGAACATGCCAATGAGGATAATAATACCTATAGTGAAGGCATCAATATTGTATTAACACCGCCTCCTGATTTGGTTATTCTCGATGTAAATAATCCAACATCGGCGAGCAATAATGAAATCATAGAAATCAGCTGGACTTTAAAAAATAATGGTGCAGGATCTACAATATCATATTGGACAGATAAAATATTTATCAGTCCTGATTCTTTGTTTAATGAAGCGAATTTTATTCAAATAGGACAAAAGTTCCAAAACCTTGTTCTACAACCCGGAGAATCTCAAAATACCTTTTTAAATCTCAACGCTCCAAAGAATTTAGCAGGGACATATTATGTGTATGTATATGCGGATTTTAATAACCAGGTTTTCGAATTTGAAAACGAGGATAACAATGTATCGAGAAGTGATATAACCCTGCAAATTGATTGTCCAGATCTAATTGCCTCAAATATAGTGAACCAGGATACCGCCTGGTCAGGGCAAAATATAACCCTCAACTGGAGTATTAACAATGCCGGCGCCGGTAATTTAATCAATCAAACCGTCAAGGATAAACTCTACATATCCGAAAATAGTAATTTCAGTTTTGAAAAAGTTGAGCTTGGATCAATAAATTACTCGAACAATATAAATAGTGGTGCTACCATTCAAAAGAGTAAATCCGTAAAGGTACCGGATGGTTACAATGGAGTGTACTATTTGTTTGTTGTATCCAATTTTGACCATTCCGTATTTGAAAATAGCCAGTATGAGAATAACCTCGCAATAGATTCCATCTACATTAAAATGTCACCTTACCCCGACCTGAGCTTCGACAGTACAAATTCACCGCAAAACATCCTGTTAGGTTATCCTGATATTTTATTTTACAGGATTGAAAACTCAGGTGAGGCAAACATTTTTGGCAAAACCTGGAATGATAAGATTTATGTTTCCTCTTACCCTACTTTTAATATCAATAATGCTCATGAATTAGCAAATCAAAACCACGCATTGCCTTTAAATGTTTCTGGAACCTATTCCGAAAATATTACTGTTCTTTTTCCAATCAGTTCTCTCCAGAATATTAATCCGGGATACATCCATTTTGTCACTGACGTTAACAATAACGTTTATGAAACAGATGAACTAAATAACATTTCCACATCTTCTCCGATCCAGTTCTCGTTGCCGGCACAGATCGATCTGGAAGTTAATTCAGCATCAACAAATGCTTATGTTACGCAGGGTGGGCAATCCATACAAATTAACTGGCAGGTGATCAATAATTCAACGCCAACCAATATCTGGGGAATTTCAAGCTGGCATGACGCAGTTTATTTTTCAACAGATCAGGTTTGGGATGAAAATGACATCTTCATACAAAGCTGGCAGATTCAAACTGCTTTAAACACCGGGGGATCATACAATTTAAGTAAATCACTTACTATTCCACACGGATATTCGGGTAATTATTATTTCCTGATGGTATCTGATTACGCCAAAGTTACAAACGACGAAACCTATGACAACAATGTTATGTCGTTAACAGGCTCTTACCCTATCTTCATTAAATCCACTGCTTATCCCGATTTGCAGGTTGAGGACTTTGAATCTCCCCTGGAAGGAATTGCCGGACAACCGGTAAAATTCATTTGGGAAGTTTCAAATATTGGTTTCGGTGAAACTTTCGTCCCGGCATGGACGGATAAAATTTATTTATCTGCCGATTTCACAATTAATTCCGGTGATATTAACATCGCGTCCAAAACACACAACACGGTTTTAAATTTGTATGAATCGTACATTGACAGTGTTGAGATATTTCTTCCCAATAATGTTTACGGAAATTATATTGTTATCTTTAAAACGGATGCCAATGATGTGCAATATGAAGCCGGTTCGGGTGAAGAAAATAATATAGCCTTTTCAAGTATTTCCATTATGCAGCAACCCATGTCGGACTTGATTGTGTCGGAGGTTTCATTTCCCGACTCTGTTACAACCGGAGAATCTGCAAATATTCAATGGACACTCAAAAACATAGGTTTAAATCCTGCTTCCGGTTATCTAAAGGATATCGTTTATTTCTCTACTGACTCAATCTGGAATTTCAGCGATCCAAAATTTGGTGCAAAAACCAGCAATATCAACATTGCGCCATTAATGAGTCAAACCTTATCATTAAATAACATCATTCCCGGAGTTGTGCCGGGAAGTTACAATCTCACTGTCCAAACCAATGTGCAAAATAATATTGCTGAGGAAGATTACCTGAACAACACCGGTATTTCAACAAATCAGATAGAAGTTTCCATGGATGAGTTAATCCTTGACGTTGAAAAATCAGACATACTGGTTAACCAGGTCGGTAAATTTTACCAGGTAATAATTCCCGATACACTTGAAGATGAAACACTCGTAATTTCCTTAACAGGAGATTCACTTGATGGCTCGAATGAATTATACCTTAGTTTTGATAGTATCCCTAGCAGATCCAATCATGCTTTTTCAGCAACTGTTCCTTTTAGTGGTAACCAGGAATTAGCCGTACCCGAAATTGATATTGGTGGTTGTTACCTGCTGGTTTACGGAATAACAAGTAGCGGAACATCACAAAATATTGAATTGCTGGCAGAAATTCGTCCTTTTGAGATCAGATCGGTTGATGCACCGCAGGGAGGCAATGCAGGAAATGTTACGCTTAAAATTGAGGGGGCAAAGTTTGAAAGCAATATGGAAGTTACGCTGACCAATGCATTATCCACACCTATATTTTGCAATAATCTTTACTTTGAAAACTCAACAAGGATTTATGCCACTTTCAATATTAACGGGGCGCAAGTGGGAATATATGATGTTGTAGCAGAGAAAACAGATAATTCAACGGCAGCATTGCCGGATGGATTTGAGATTATCGATGCCAACCAGAACAGTTTTTACAACCAGATTGATACTACGGGTTTTGTTTGCTACATTGAAAATATCGGATTTGAGGATTTGATCGCGACAAATATCCAGCATCCTGCTACCACAAGACCAAACTGGATCGTACCCATAACCATTCATTTTGCCAATAATGGGAGTGTGGATATTCCTGCTCCTGGAAGGTTACTGGTAAGCTTAGCCGGAGTACCTTTATCGTTCAACCCTCAGGATTTTAGTGAAAATCTGCAGGAACTTTACATTGAATTTGTTGAGAACAACGGACCTCCCGGTATATTAAGACCCGGCGCCCAGGGATCGATCACTGCCTATTCAAAGGCCAATACGATACCTCACTTTTTAATGAAATTTGTATTAACCCGGTAAACGAGAGATCATGAGAAATGCAAAATATATCCAAGGAAATCAATTGAAGTCAACTGCTGTTGCAATCCTAATCATATGCATAGCTTTTAATGAATGTTTTTCACAAGACTACATTAAGCCTAAAGTACCTGTCTTTAACAACCTGGAAGTAAACACATTCAACGGCAATGTTTTTTATTCCCGGCAGGACTTTTTGGTGAAAGGAATCATGCCGATCAATGTTTCATTTTATTATAACTCCATAAGTGACACCGTCGATTATGGTTATGGATTGGGGTGGTTTTTCCATTACGGATTGAATTATCGTTTTGATGAGGACAACAATGTTGTGATCGTCCGTGGTGGGGGCAGGTCAGATGTTTATACAAAGGATGGATCACAATATATTCCGCCTGTTGGATATTACGATATGCTCGAAGAATACGAGCCGCAAAAGTTTGTCCTGACCCTTAAATCAGGACTAAAGTATTATTTTGATGATCCGTCCCATAAAATGTTGACGGGAATAACCGACCTGAATGGAAACACCATCGCAATTACCTACAATTCCGACCATCCGGCTTCTATTACCAATTCTTCGGGCAGAACCGTTACACTCAATTGGACCGACGATCATTTAACAGGAATAACTTATGATAACTCCAGCTATAGCTATGCCTACCAGGATGATTTTTTGAGTGAGGTAGTGAATCCCCTGAATTTTTCAGAAACATACCAGTACCTTGCCAGTGGTAAATTGGCTGCTATTACAGATTTTCGCAACAGCCCTGTGTACATTGAATACAACGACGACGTTGTTGTAAAAAAGATAAAATCATGCGATTCCGAAATCAGTTTCTCTTTTACTGATAATAAATCGTATGTCATAGAAAATGGCAACTCGGGCAAATTGATCACCTGCTATACTTACGATGAATTTAACAGAATTGTTGAAATTACAAATCCTTTGCAAAATGCAATAACATTTGAATACGATGAGAATAACAATATTATCAAATATACTGACTTTAAAGGAAATTCAACCATTCGGGAATATGACAGCACAGGAAATGTAACTTCCGAAACCAATCCTGCAGGATACACCATTGAGGCAACCTACAACCAATTCAATAAAATTGAGACATACACCGACAGAAAGGGAAGTACCACTACATTTATTTATAACGGAAACGGCAACTTGTTGTCAATAGATCAACCGTTAGGGGTTTCCTATGGTTTCACTTATGATGGGGATGGAAATATCATTCAAACTACCAATCCCAACAATGTGACGACCTCCTATGTTTATGATGAAAACCATAACCTGACCCATTTAAATTATCCGATCGGCTACCTGGATATAAACTACGATAACCGTGGAAATATTTCTGACCTGACCGATACAAATAACAATTCTTTATTTCTCGAATACGACGAAAAGGATCAGTTAACCAAAGTTAAAGTAAATGATACCATCGAAACAAACTACCTGTATGATGGAAATGGGAATATCAGGACTGAAATTGATGCCAATGGAAACATTAAGGGATACGGATATGATTCCCAGAATCGTTTGATCTATGTAACCATTCCTGCAGGAATTACAACCTATGAATATGACCAGCAGGATAACCTGACCAAAATTACCGATGCCAACGGCCATATTACTGAGTATTTCTACAATGGTTTGAATCAGCTCACCCTGGCGGTAGATCCCATCGGTAATCAGATTTCCTATGAATATGATGCCAATGGCAACCTAACCGGTGTCACTGATGCAAACGGCAACAGCACCATTTACACATACAATTCAACTAACCAGTTATTACAAAAAAGCTACGTTGGAAATACCGATCATTTTTCATACGATGAAGAAGGCAACATCATCAACATGTACAATGATGACATCAATATATCTTTTGTTTATGATGCCCTGAGCAGGCTCACTGAAAAGACCGTGAACACCTGGAATAAAACCATTTCCTATACTTACGACCCGGCAGGTAACCGGGAAACCATGACCGATCCGGATGATGGCATAACGCATTATTATTACGATGATGCCAACCGGTTAACCAGTCTGGTCAATCCTTTTAATGAAACAACCGGTTTTGAATACGATAATGCTGGTAGGGTAACCAAACAAACCAATGCGAATGGAACTTATGCGGATTATTCTTACAACGACTGGAATTGGCTGACTTCTATTTTCAACAGGAAATCAAACGGGGATTTAATTTCCAGCTTCGAATATACCTACGACAGGTATGGCAACCGTTTGACTATGCTTGAAAATGAAACCGATCTGCACCAATATACCTACGATGATTCATATCAGTTAAAACAAGTTGATTACCCCGTTGGGGATACAGAGGAGTTTGTCTACGACGGCAGTGGTAACCGAATTACCTATACTTACAATGGTGCACCAGAAAGCTATATCTACAATGAAGCCGACCAATTGCTCACAGCAGGAAATGTTTCATTTACCTATGACAACAACGGAAATACCATCAGTAAAACTGAGAATGGAGAAACAACGGATTATAAATATGACGGGCTAAACCGATTAACAGAAATAATATTCCCTGATGGTACGAATAATGAATATAAATATTGCCCCACTGGAATCAGGATAAGTCTAAAAAATATTGCCGAACAGACCACTTATTATTTTCTTGATGGTTCAAATGTTATTTCCGAATTAAATAATTCCGGATCAACCCAGGCAAGATATACTTCATCTTTAGGGATTGATTCCTGGATTTCAACAAGAAGGGACAACCAAACCTATTATTATCATAAGAATGGATTAAATAGTAATACAGAATTAACAGATGTTTCTCAAAGTATAGTCAATAACTATGAATATTTTGCTTTTGGCGAAATTAAGAGCCTGTCAGGTAACATAATAAATCCCTATTTATATACTGGTAGGGAGTTTGATTTGGAAAATGGTACATATTATTATCGTACAAGATTTTATAATCCTAATATTGCAAGATTTAATAGAAAGGATATATTCATTGGTACATTAGTAAATCCCACTAGTTTAAATAAATATTGTTATGTAGATAACAATCCAATAAATTACTTTGATCCATTTGGAATGAATTCATCATGCCCTCTTCCTAATTTTTTAAAATGTATCATCCCTTCTAAAACTAATATAATATCTATTTCATGTTTTTTAGGTTGTCTCTATCTTGCTGAAGCTCCGCCAGCTTTAATGGCATGTTTAACAGCATGTGGTATTATTTATACCACGGAAACTGCACTATGTATTGCGAAGGAACTTCAAAAATATTGGAAATGTGCCTATGGTGATTTAGGAAATCCTCAGAACATTATTCCGAATGACAGATTTGTACCAACAGGTAATACTAATAGCACAAATACCAGTGGAGGCACCATAATAGGAACAGAAATTATCGCACCCGCCGACCCCAACGAAATAATAGGTCCACTCGGTTACGACACTGCCCAATGGGTATCCATAAATGAAAACCTGGCATATACGGTTCTTTTTGAGAATGATCCGGACTTTGCTACCGCCCCTGCTCAAAATGTTTATATTTCAGTACCCATTGACAGCAGCCTGAATATGTATAATTTCCGGTTGAGTGATTTTGGT
Organism: uncultured Bacteroidales bacterium; assembly: GCA_963761195.1. Lineage (GTDB taxonomy): Bacteria > Bacteroidota > Bacteroidia > Bacteroidales > JAADJA01 > JAADJA01. The sequence continues at coordinate 13,456 of CAVXGA010000016.1, read as the reverse complement.
TTCAGCAATTTGCTGTTCCAGATGCCGGAAAACCTGGCTTCTTATTCAACCCGTCTGGATGTTGTGGATTCCCTGGGATTGTTTGTCGATATCACGGCAGGACTGAATGTTCAAAACCGGGAAGCATTCTGGTTGTTTGAATCCATTGATCCTGTAACTGGATTGCCTCCGGCGGATCCAATGGTCGGTTTCCTTCCGGTAAATGATTCCCTGCTGGCCAATGGAGAAGGTTTTGTTTCTTTTATAATTAAGTCTACATCCACCAATCAAACCGGAGATACTCTAAGAGCATTTGCGGGCATTGTATTTGACGAGAATGAATCCATTGAGACCAATACCTGGAAGAATATCGTTGATGCCCTTCCTCCCGAAAGTACGGTTGACCCGCTACCTCCCGCTATGAGTACAACTTCGTTTGATATATCCTTTAGCGGAACGGATGATCCGGATGGTTGCGGAATAGCAAAGTACCAACTCTATTTTTCAAAGAATAGTGATCCCTGGCTGTTGTATGGTGAATACAATCCCGATACGATCATTGAATTTACAGGCACACCCAATTCGACCTACAAATTTTTCTCTCGCGCTAAGGATCATGTCGGTAACACCGAACCAATGAAAACGGTAGCCGATGCGATGACTACCCTGGAAGCCGATACCATTCTTGTTGATATAAAGGCATTCCTTCAAGGACCTTATTTCAACGGTCAGATGACACCTTTCCTGAATGTGCTGAATTATCTGCCACTGGAACAGCCATATGATGCTGATCCCTGGGACTACAATGGAACAGAATCGGTTTTTTCCATGCCAAATTTTAATATCATTGACTGGGTGCTCGTAGAATTAATTCAGTTTACTGACACCATGGAATATACCGTTGTGGGACAGAGAGCCGGATTTCTGAATTTCAATGGTATAGTTACCGATCTTGACGGTATAAGCTATCTCAACGTAACGGTAGCTGATACGAATGATCTTTACCTATGTCTGCACCACAGAAATCACCTAAGGGCATATTCAGCATTTCCATTGACTTATTCACAGGGAATTTACAGCTATGATTTTACCATAAATCCTAACCAGTATATAGGAGGTTCAAATGTGGCAAAGCAATTATCTTCAGTTCTCTGGGGTATGTTGTCAGGTGATGCTAACAACGACGGACAAATAGACAACAATGATAAAAATGATATATGGATCATAGAAGAAGATGAATTCGGTTACAAGCTTGGTGACTTTAACATGGATAGCCAGGTGGATGATGATGATATAATTGTAAAATGGAAACCAAACGCTGGGAAAGGTATTAAATTATCAGATTAACGAATGATAAATCACAAATAGACAAAGATTAAAAATAACAATCATGAAAAAAGCAATATTTCTTTTATTACCGCTACTGATCATTTTAATCTCGGAAATTAGTGCCACCATCTGGCAAGTGAGTAATCAACACAGTGCAGCCGATTTTGCCTGGCTGCAGGATGCAGTAAATGCAGCTTCATCTGGAGATACCATATATGTGGGTGGAAGTCCTAATGCTCAAGGTGACGCCACCATAAATAAAAAGTTAACGATTATTGGAGTTGGTTTCTGGTTGGATGAAAATGATACGACCCAGGCCTACAAAGAACCGTCACGGATTGGACGTTTGACATTTAATCCCGGGAGCGAAGGTTCTTTGATCGAAGGCCTATATTTATATTTTAAAGGTGGGGGTTGGACTCTGATAGTAGTAAATACAGATAGTATAACGATTCAGAAAAATTACATCAAAGGTTTTATGGATGGAGGTTGGTATGATGGAGGAAATGTTATATATATAAATGGGGATAGAAATAATATAACGGTTCAACAAAACTATATTTCATCCCAAATTTACAATTCGCATAACTCGACTGTCTTTTGTATCTATGTAAGCGGAATTCCTAATAACTTGATAATTAGACATAATTTAATTGACTCTTTTAATAGTGGTGGAGAGGGTGGATTCTATTCAATTTACATGAACAATGACAATTATGCTTTTGACTCCTTTCTATATAACAATGTGATTTGGGGAAATATGCAAACGTATTATACTGTTCACACAAACAATATTTTAGTGAGTGACAATTATAGCCTGGGTTATGGAGATTCAGCGTATAACAATCTATGTAATGGAACACAATATCCGGATAACAATAACAATCACCTCAATATTGACATGTCAAATGTTTTTATAGATTATGTCAAGTATATAGATAATGGATATTTCCTTGCCCCTGGTTCTCCTGCACTTGGAGCAGGACTCAATGGTGGTGATTGTGGTGTATTTGATAACGGATTAGGTGGGCAACCATATGTTTTATCCGGTATGCCTGCCATTCCTGCAATTTTTGAAGCAACTATAGAAACAACCGGAACAACGTCCATCCCCGGAACAATTAAAGCTACTTCACACAACTAATATAAATAACATGTAACAATGTATAGATTTGTTCTTATAGCAAGTGTCTTTATAATAGGTTTTTACAATGCTTCAGCACAAATTACAAATTTAGTGGCTGCCGAATATTTTTATGATTTAGATCCGGGATTTGGAAACGGTACCTCAATTGCTATTACACCCGGGCAAATTGTTACAGCAAATGTTAACTTCGACCTGACATCACTTCCAAAGGGCCCCCACAAACTTTTTGTCAGGGTAAAAGATGAAAACGGTAAATGGAATATTGCTTTTAAAAAGGATATCTATAAACTGGAAGATCCACAACCTCCTTTGCCTGATATTATTTACGCCGAATATTTCTTTGATACCGATCCGGGATTTGGCAATGGGACTTCGATTCCCGTAATTGCCGACAGCATAATAGTTGAGAATATTGATGTCGATTTAACATCGGTCTCAACGGGTCCGCATAAACTCTTTGTCAGGGTGAAAGATGAGTATGGTAAATGGAATATTGCTTACGAAAAAGAAATCTATAAACTGGAAGAACCGGTACCTCCTTTACCTGATATTGTTTATGCCGAATATTTCTTTGATATTGATCCTGGATTCGGCAATGGAATTTCCATTCCCGTTACTACGGACAGCATAATAGTTCAGAATACCAACTTTGATATGACATCGATTCCAACCGGTCCACACAAGCTTTTTGTCAGGGTAAAAGATGAAACCGGTAAATGGAATATCACTTACAAAAAGGAAATCTATAAACTGGAAGAACCGGCACCACCATTGCCGGATATTATTTATGCAGAATATTTCTTTGACATCGATCCGGGATTTGGTAATGGAATAACGATTCCTGTTACAGCAGACAGTGTAATAATTCAGAATGCCGATTTTGACCTGACCTCACTTCCAACAGGCCCACACAAGCTATTTGTCAGGGTGAAAGATGCCTACAATAAATGGAGCATAGTTTTTAAAAAAGATATTTATAAACTTGAACCTCCTTTGCCTCCTTTGTCAGATATTGTGCAGGCTGAATTTTACATAGACTCCGATCCGGGATTCGGGAACGGTACACAAATACCGTTATCCTCTGATTCAATTGTAGACTTTAACTTTCAGGCAAACATCAGTCAGTATTCGGATAGTATTCATTATTTGCTTGTAAGGGTAAAAGATGAAAACAATGTCTGGAGCATTCCCTATGTTGTTCCGTTCTTTTGGGTGGATTTAAAGGTATTCCTCGAAGGGCCTTATAACATAGATCATCATATCATGGATACCTCTTTGTTTTATAGTTATTCGCTTCCATTGTATCAGCCCTTTAATTCGGATTCAACTGCTGTTTGGTATTATGAAGGAGATGAAACTGTACTCTCTATCCCCAATGCCAGTACCGTTGATTGGGTTTTGATACAGACCCGATATGCTTCAAGTCCGGCCAATGCAGATTCCACTACCATTGCCGACATCAGGCCGGCTTTTTTACTGAAGGACGGAAGGATCGTCGGATTGAACGGGAAAAAGTTGCCATTATTGATTGGATCGAAACCAGGCAATTGCTATATAGCCATATTTCATCGGAATCACCTGGGAGTTCTTTCAAATTACCCGGTTCCAATGACCGGACCGGACGCGGGTACATATGATTATACGACCAGTGCTGATCAGGTATTTGGCGGAAGTGCAGGCCATAAAGAAATAACTCCGGGAATTTGGGGTATGGTATCAGGCGATGCCAATGGAGATGGCAGGATCGATACACTGGATATTCAAAATAGTTGGTCACCTCAGGCAGGGAAAGCAGGATATAAGCCTGGTGATTTTAATTTGAACAAGCAGGTGGATAACGAGGATAAAAATGAGAAATGGTTGATAAATGAAGGAAAGGAGTCTCAAATTCCGGATTAGTAAATCAATGGCATTATAAAAAATAGCATTATTTCATTGTTTATAGATACAACACCCATGAAAAAGACATTTACATTTCTAATTGTTGTTCTCCTTTATCAAATTGGTATTCCTCAAAACAGGGCAATTCTTTCAAATGAATTAAAAAATAAAGTTGAGAAATACGTTGATCCCCAATTAGAGACATCAAATTGTAATATGACTAAACCTGGATTAATGCCAGATTTAATAACATTAACTGGAGACTCGGTTGGCAACACTTTTTATGATCTGCAAAGCAATTATAGTATGCAGAACAGGATCTATCTTTTTGAAGACAGTACCATAGGAGTTGCTTGGACTAGAGGAATGAGCTATAGCACATTTCCGGATCGGGGAACCGGATATAATTATTTTACCGGGACTTCATGGGGCCCTTCCCCAACTCAAAGAATAGAAAGTGACAGAACTGGGTGGTCGGCATATTATGCATATGATATCAATGGTGAAATAGTTGTTTCTCATATCGCTGGCGGATCCAGTCAGGGATTATTATTCAATAGAAGGGATCAAAAAGGATTTGATAATTGGACTGAGTTTCTATTTCAGGGTCCTACAGGACATGAGGATGTTGAATGGCCAAGGATGGTTACCGGAGGTGTAAATCATTCAATAATACATCTTTTATACCTAACCGCGCCGATTGCTAATGGAGGTACATTATACCAGGGAATGGATGGAGCTTTACTTTATTCAAAGTCAACTGATGGAGGAAATACCTGGATTCAAAAGGATGTTTTAATTAATGATATTGGGCCTGCCTGTTATGTCAGTATGGACGGCGATATCTATGATATAATTGCACAAGAAAATTTAGTAGCTATACTGGTTGGAGATAACTGGCATGAACTTGCCCTGTTGAAGTCCGATGATTCAGGATCATCATGGACAAAAACAATCATTTGGAATCATCCTTATCCGTTATGGTCAGGTGCAGCTACTTCTGAATTTTATTGTCCAGACGGTTCACATGCATTGGCTTTTGATACAAGAGATAAAATACATGTTGTCTTTGGAATAAATCGTACTTACAGTGATGGTTCTTCTACATTTTGGTTCCCTTTTATAGGGGGTCTTGCTTATTGGAATGAAGATATGCCGGGATTTTCGAACAATTTAAATGCGCTTGATCCTTCATTTGGATCAGGTTCCGAATTAATTGAAGATTACAATTTGATCGGTTGGTCTCAGGACATTAATGGGAATGGGCAACTGGATTATCTATCAGAAAGTGTTAATTACTATCTTGGGACATCAAGCATGCCACAAATTGTAATTGATGAGAAAAATTGTATTTTTGTTGTATATTCCTCTCTCACAGAAACCTATGATAATGGGAATCAAAATTACAGGCATTTATGGATGAGAGGCTCCCCCGATGATGGACAAACATGGGAGGAATTTATCGATTTGAATTCCGATATCGAATATGTCAATAGCGAATGTGTGTTTCCGTCGTGTTCTCCCACCTCTGACGATTATATCCATCTGGTTTATCAAATAGATGATGAACCCGGAATGGCTGTTAGGGGTGATTTAGATCCTTATGGTGAAAATTACATTGAATATATGCAGGTTCATAAATCTGATATTATAACTTATCAAACTTCAATTGATACCTTTCCTTATTCTGAAAGTTTCGAACTGGAATACTTCAATTGGTATCAATCTTTTGCAGATGATTTCGATTGGATCGGACAAACTGGACCAACACCAACATCAGGAACTGGCCCTGATGCCGCCTATGATGGTTCATATTATCTTTATGCAGAAGCTGATGAGCATTTTAATCAAACTTGTAAATTAACGGCAAATTTTGATTTTTCCGGAGGTAATGGCTTGAATTATCCTGCGTTATCATTCTGGTATCATATGTATACATACATTTATAATTGCGAGCTCTCCGTTGAGGTTTCAACTGATGGAGGTAATACCTGGACTGAAGTATGGAGCGTAATTGGGAATAAAGGTACATTATGGCGAAATGCGATTGTTGATCTTTCCGATTACGGCCAGGAGCCGGATGTTATTATCCAGTTTAAAGCCCTGATGGGAGATCACGAAAGAAGTGATATAGCGATTGATTATGTAGAAATGTATGAACAGGTTCCTCCGGTTTGCACTCAGCCGGTAATGCCACTTGACGGAGAAATATATGTTAACATTAATACTGTGCTTGAATGGGATATGGTTGATAATACTAATGGTTACAGATTATATTTCGGAACAGATTCCCCGCCTACTAACGTCGAGAATGGTACTGATCTGGGAAGTATTTTTCTCTATGTCCCGGATAATTTCCTTTCTGTCAATACCACATATTATTGGGAAATTATACCTTATAACTCAGCTGGAGAGGCTAGCGCATGTACCGAATGGTCGTTTACCACAGTTCCAAACATTCCCGAACTGTTCATTCATCCGGATTCAATGAATTTTATTCTTCATCCCAATGAAGCAGATAGTTCAGTAATTTATATTGAAAACCAAGGTCCTTATGATTTAACCTTTAATGTTGGTAATAAAGCAATTGATTTAGATGGCGTAGATGATTATGTAAATTGTGGAAACAGTCCTTCCCTCAAATTGGACAGCATATTTACATTAGAAGCATGGATATATCCTGTCGGATGGGGAGAAGTTGACAACTATGGATATGGGAGAATAGTAGATAAGGAAACCATTATATTGTTTTTGTACGACACTGATTTTGAAGATTATAATGAACATTGCTTTTTATTTGCACCAAAAATAGATGGTAATTCTTATCCTGTGTTTACACCCGTAAACTCAATTCAGTTAAATACCTGGCAACATGTAGCCGTCACTTATAATGGTATAACAACCCTTATTTATATAAATGGTATTTTGCAAACGACAGGTACTACAATTGGGTTTCCTTCTGGTCCTGTTGATGATAATAGTTTAAATGATTTACTGATAGGAGAATCGGTTTATCAACAACGAGCTTTTGAAGGAGCAATTGATGAAGTTAGGATATGGAACAAAGTGAGATCCATTGATGAAATTAACAATAATCTTTACCGGCATCTGAACGGGAATGAAGAAGGATTACTAGGCTATTGGACATTTAATAATGAAACTGCCTTTGACTTCTCAGGAAACGGTAATAATGGAGTTGTTCAAGGAGGTAATTTCATAAACAGGTCCAATGATATTGATTGGCTTGCATATACACCTGATCAGGGTATATCTACTCCTTTCTCAAAAAAATATATTAATGTCAACGTACACAGTGCAGGCCTGAACACGGGTTTATATGAAACTGAATTCATCATATCATCAAGCGATCCATTCAATCCAATGCATAGATATCCGGTGAATTTAGAAGTAACTGAGGGAGAAATGATCAGGTTAAGAGCGTTTCTGGAAGGTCCAATGGATGGCAGTCAAATGACTACCGACCTCAATTCACAGGGGTTATTACCTTTCACTCAGCCATACAATACTGCACCATGGTTTTACAATGGAAATGAAGATGTATCAGCAATTCCAAATCCGGATGTAACCGATTGGGTTTTGATTGAATTACGCGAAACCACCGGTGATGTAACTACTGCGATTCTGGATTCGACCATTGCGTGTAAAGCAGGTTTCATTTTAAATAATGGAAATGTAGTTGATATTGATGGATTGAGTCCGTTAGTATTTGATGCAACTATTACGGGTAATTTGTATGGAGTTGTCTGGCAAAGAAATCACCTTTCTATTATGTCCGGTATTCCCATAACGAAAACCGGAAATACTTATACTTATGACTTCACATCTGGTATTAATCAGGTCGTTGGTGGATCATTAGGTTGTAAACTGGTTGGGCCAAATATTTATGGAATGATAGCTGGAGATGGAAATGCCGATGGTCAGGTTGACAATCGAGATAAGAACGAAGTTTGGTTTGATGAAAACATAGATTTTGGATATTTTACAGGGGATTATAATATGGACGGGCATGTAAATGATAATGATAAAAACACATTATGGAAATCGAATGCAGGAAAAAGCTCGTCAATATCATACTCTAAGAATGGAACGGGATGGAATCATTCTGGATATGATTTGGCAGGAAGTTTTTTTTATCCTTTTAAATCCAAAAAAAACATGGATACATTAATAACACTCTGGCAATTCTCTGGTTTTAATTTAACAAGCGAAAATATTTTATCAGGGGACGTCACTGGTGATCGAGATATTGAGGTAATCACAGTTCAAAGCCATATTTTATATATTATCTCATCAGGAGGTGAAGCTTTACAAACAATAAGTGTTGGTATTTCAGGGCAAAACCTTAGCAACATTTCAATGTTAGAAGATATTGATAATAATAAAAATCTTGAGATCGGTATTTCCTATTATAGAGGAACATCAAACTATGGGATTGGGAAAGCAAGATTATATGATGGTAATGGAACGTTAATACAAGAATTCTCACGAAATGTCAATTCCGATGTGGGGCTAATGCCTTTTACCTATACCGAGGGAGATATCATATGTGGAGAACACAGTGCTTATGGAAATGATCCCAGAGGATTTTCACGATGGAATATTGCATCAGGTTTGCAAGTTTGGTATTATGATGTTGGCCCGAATTTTCAGGGCTATTCAATAGCTGATATTAATAATGATAATGTATTGGAATTGGCTTATAGTAATGGAACTCCACATAACGGAGCTACCGGAAATGGAACATCAGATGGAGATAATTATACTATCATCATAGATGAATTTGGAAATAATATTTTGACTCAAATTTATACTGCAGCAAACTCAAATGGCAAAATTTATGATAAATTTATACAATTTGAAAAAGGATCTGAATATAATATTGTTACTCTAAAAACATATGATAGTTATTATACAGGAAATTCACGAATTCATAAAAGAGGTATCGATGGATCTTATATCAATAGTTACATTGGACAATATAACAGTGTTTGGTATTTAGGTTGGGCAGACATTGATAATGATCAAAAAGTCGAACTTATTGCAACCAATAACAGTCAATTAGCAATTTTATATGTATTTGATGACCAATTAAATGTTCAAGCTTCCCTCAACTTGCCGGAAGTCGACTATATTTTTAGAGCTATCGCCGATATAAATGGAGATGGTGAGTATGAAATAATTATTTCCTCGACTACTGACAAATCTGTAATTGGTTATGATGAGAATTTAAATCAAGTTTGGATTTGGCATTATCCAAGCACTGAAAATATCCAAAATTTGATTGTTTCAGATAATAATAGGGATGGCAGAAATGATCTTTGTGTTTTGACTGATAATATAATCTATTGTTTGACGGGGGGCAATTTTGTTAATAAATAGGGATTTTGTATTGTTGTATTGAATATTTTGGGAGTGTTCAATGAACTGTGTCACTTTCATTAATTCTGTTTTCAAAGTAAATAAATAATTGAGTAATAATTAAAGGCCAATTACGAAGATTATTTGACCAGCGTTTGTTGAACTGAATGGTCGCCAGATAAACAAGTTTTAACATGGCCATATCTGATGTAAAAGCTCCTTTTGATTTTGTGACCTTGCGGATCATCCGGTGATATCCTTCTACGGTATTGGTTGTATAAATGTATCCCATCTACCAACTACATCATAAACAAATCATTTGTTGGTGACTAATTTTGTTTATTGTGGGAGATTGGTTTTAGTTTGATTTCTGCCAGTTTTGTGGAAGGAGTTCGTACAGTTTGCTGGCTTTGTGCTGGGGGATTCTATCCAATATATCTTTTAGCCATTCGAAGGGATTAATGTTGTGCCTTTTGCATGTTCCAAAAAATGAATAAAACATGGCAGCCCTTTGGTATCCCCTCTTCCAACCCCGTCTTGTGAGCGCTATATAGCTGGGCTACTTTTGTCCCATGCGAAAAAATCAGAAGTTTACGAAAGAACAAATGTATGCCTGGATAGAATCCTGGCAACAAAGTGGGATATCCCAAAACCGGTTTTGTAAAGAGGAGAACCTTTCCACATCTACTTTCAATTACTGGTTCAAGAAATACAAACAAGAAAAGGATCGGGCAACTCATGCTAATAGCAATCCGGTCAAAACCTTCCTTCCGGTTGAGGTCACCGAAGGATTAATCCGCAGTGATAAGGATTTTATAACAATCACTTATCCCAATGGCATCCAGGTAAGCTGTCCGATGAATTTGGAATAAAAGTTATCCCATGTTCACCTTGTCTGCCAGTAACCGGTTCCATCTTTACAGCCAGGCCACCGATATGCGAAAAAGTTTCGATGGATTGGCAGGCGTTGTTCAAAACGCTCTTGGCAATAATCCCCTGAACGGAGATGTATTTATCTTCATCAACCGGCGTCGTGACAAGATCAAACTGCTGCACTGGCAGGGGATCAGTTTTACGCTTTACTATAAGCGGCTGGAAGAAGGGACCTTTGAAGTTCCCACCTATGATCCTAAGGTTGGAAGCATTACCTTGAGCTATGCCCAAATGGTGATGCTGGTGGATGGACTGACCATAAAAAATATTGAAAAAAGAAAACGTTACACCCCTTTAGAAAATACTGTCAAGCAAAGTTAATTTCCAAATTTTCAGGCCACTTTTTATCCAGAAAAATGGTTGATAAATTTTCCTGATAAATCATCTAAAACCCTTGTAGTTACAGTATCTTTGACTCATGTCAACTATACTGGAAAATATGAGTTTTGAAGAGTTGGTAACAACGGCTAAAAATTTACAAAAACAGCATTCCGGCCTTGAAAACGAAAACACCCTCCTTAAATCTCAAAAAACAGTTCTCGAATCCAAAATAGACCGGATGCAGTTCCAGATAGATCAGCTCACCCGGCTGATATATGGGGCTAAACGGGAACGTTTCATCTCCAATGAGAATCATGAGCAAATGGAACTTCCGTTTGAAGTCGAGCAAACAGAGCCTGTTGAGGAAAAGACCGAAGAGATAAGCTACACCCGCAAAAAGAAGGAAAGGATAAATCATCCGGGCCGTATGCCCCTGCCGGATCATTTGCCTGTTGAAGAGATACTGCTGGAGCCAGAGGAAGATACAACAGGGTTAAAATGTATAGGCAAAGAGGTAACTGACAAACTGGAGCTGATCCCGGCAAAATTATTCATCAAAAGATATATCCGTCCCAAATACATCCGTACCGAAGATGATCAAAATCCGGATTGCAAGGGGATCATTGCCGAACTTCCTTGTTTTGCAATAGAAAAAGGCATTGCCGGAAACGGTTTATTAGCCCAGATCATGGTGGATAAATATGTGGACCATCTGCCCATCTACCGGCAGGTTCAACGTTTTGCAAGAGAAAACATCCGCATCCCGTCCAATACTATCAATGGCTGGCAGGAAGCAGTCTCTCTGTTGTTGTTCCCATTGTATGAAAAACTAAAACAACTGGTTTTGGGACAAGGGTATTTACAGGTGGATGAAACTCCGATCAGGGTTCTGGACAAAGATGTAAAAGGCAAATGCCACCAGGGATATTACTGGGTGTACAACTCGCCCCTGCAAAATGCATTGCTGTATGATTACCGGAAGGGACGTGGCAGGGAAGGCCCCAAAGAAATGCTTAAGGATTTTAAGGGCTACCTGCAGAGTGACGGTTACCAGGTATATGATTGGTTCGGGAAAAAGAAAGACATCAGCCTGTTGAATTGCTGGGCGCATGCACGAAGGTATTTTGAAAAGGCGAAGGCATACGATCAAAACTCAGCCGGTCATGTATTAAAAGAAATACAAAAGCTGTACATGATTGAGCGTTTTGCCCGCAATCAGGGACTGACTGCTGCTGAGCGAAAAGAACTCCGTCTTGAGCATGCTTTGCCCATATTGAACGATTTAGGCAAATGGATGGCAGAACACGTCAGGCAAACCCTTCCGAAAAGTCCGTTGGGAGAGGCGTTGCAATATACGATACCGCGTTGGGACAATCTGTTGGTATATCTTTATGACGGCCATCTTGAGATCGACAATAATTTGGTGGAAAATGCAATCCGGCCCAATGCCCTCGGAAGAAAGAATTACCTCTTTGCAGGATCTCATGAATCAGCACAAAGGGCTGCCATGTTTTATTCATTTTTTGGAACATGCAAAAGGCACAACATTAATCCCTTCGAATGGCTAAAAGATATATTGGATAGAATCCCCCAGCACAAAGCCAGCAAACTGTACGAACTCCTTCCACAAAACTGGCAGAAATCAAACTAAAACCAATCTCCCACAATAAACAAAATTAGTCACCAACAAATGATTTGTTTATGATGTAGTTGGTAGATGGGATACGAAAAAGTTCTTCTTTTCGATCAACGGAATATTTTGGATGAAGATTTAGAAGGAATATCTCCGCACAAAAATTGAAAATAAAAATAATTGCCTGACCTTTTAACCTTCTAAGCATCTTTCTCATATTAAATCCGGCTGCTGCCAGCAAAGTATTCATTGTATCGCCCAGTTCTCCGGATAAATAATTGCGTATCATCCTGTGATCGTGCTTTATATGTCCAATGACCGGTTCAATTCCGGCCCTGTCCCTGAACCGTTTTCTTGTTTTTTGCTTTTGATAACTACTGGCCGATGCGAGTAGTTTGTAACCCATCTACCAACCACGTTATAATAATTCATTGATCAGTAGCTAGTTTTGTTTATTGTGGGGGATTTTCATTGTTTAGCTTCTGCCAGTTCTGGGGCAGTTGTTCATTCAGCTTGTTTGCTCTGTGTTTTGCACCCTGTTGGTATTGTCACCAACAGGGATATCAAACCGCTGAAAAGCTGATCAAAATACTTGGAAGATAAGGGTTACAAGGTTGCAACTAAATTGTATCCCATCTACCAACTACATCATAAACAAATCATTTGTTGGTGATGAATTTTGTTTATTGTGGGAGATTGGTTTTAGTTTGATTTCTGCCAGTTTTGTGAAGGGAGTTCGTACAGTTTGCTGGCTTTGTGCTGGGGGATTCTATCCAATATATCTTTTAGCCATTCGAAGGGATTAATGTTGTGCCTTTTGCATGTTCCAAAAAATGAATAAAACATGGCAGCCC
>CAVXGA010000015.1:0-54277 GCA_963761195.1 uncultured Bacteroidales bacterium | reverse complement strand
TATAAATCCTAAATTTGGCGCTTCAAATTTGCTTATAAATTCAAGTGGTTGTCAGAATGAACATGTGAGATTATGAATGTTGAAGCTTTTTTAAAAATGTCGTACGGGCTGTATCTCATCTCTTCCAAAAGCGATGGGCAGTTAAGCGGTTATGTGGCGAATACAGCCTTCCAGGTTTCAGCTTCGCCCCCTAAAATTGCAATCTGTTGCCATAAAGATAATGCCACTTCGGCTGTTATAGATAAAAGTAAAGTATTTGGTGTTTCTGTTCTCGATAAAGAAACCGATGCCGGTCTTATTGGCTTATTCGGTTATCATAGTGGCGACGAAGATGAGAAATTCGAGCGGGTCACATACAAGATTGGGAATTCAGGTGCACCTATCATTCTTACACATTCCATTGCCTATTTTGAATGTAAGGTGATTGATACCATCGATGTCGGGACACATTATATGTACATCGGCGAAGTGCTCGAAAGCGAAGTGCTCGAAGCCGGTAAAGAACCTCTTACCTACGCCTATTTCAGGAAAGAAATGAAGCTGATGGCGCCCGAAAGAGCTCCAACCTATGTTGATAAAAATAAAATTAAGAAAGCGGAAATACAACCTGCGCAAGAAGTGGAATCTGAGCCGGGTGAGAAATCCGATCCGAATGCCACGTTTATTTGTACCATTTGCGGATATGTTTACGATCCTGCGGTGGGAGATGAGGATCGCGGTATTCCGCCGGGAACGCCCTTTGAGGATTTACCCGATGACTGGATGTGCCCCGTTTGTGCAGCGGCTAAATCCCTGTTTATGTCGGAAAATTAATTTCAGAATTGTTTGAACCATTAGGTCGGGGTCATCTTGACGTGTGGCAATTTTCAATAATCCGTATATTCCTGAAAAACTTCCTGAAGGTATGCCTTGCCTTCATTTATAGTTTGCTGCTTAAGGCTGTCAGGTAACTGAAGACAATAAAAATGATCGAGCTTTTTATCGTAAAAGAAATATCCATAAGGTCTGATCCAGCCAATCCCTTCTTCAAAGGCAACCGAAGCAAACTGTTGAGAGTAGGGATTAAAAAGATTCTTGCTCCACTGAAAACCCTTTGAATCCAGATCCAATTGTGCGAGCAGTGTCGCAGCAATATCAACCTGTGAGCCCATATGCTCTACTTTAGTCCCCCGGTACTCCGGTTTGATCACATTACCGTATAAAAACAAAAAAGTCTTGTGATAGTCAGGAGTATGGTAATCCCAGTGTTTGTACGTGTCCCGGCTGTGATCCGCAACAACGATAAAGAGTGTACTGTCATACCAGTCTTTTTCTCTTGCTTTCCTGAAATAATCCCCCAAACAACTGTCCGTATAGTATCCCGAATTAATGTAAAGATTTTCCAGTCTGTTATCAACAAAATTTTTAATATGCATTGGCATATCATAGGGCGAATGTGTGCTAAGCGTAAACGTAGTGCAAAAAAAAGGACGTTTATCCTGACTGATCTCATTCATCTGGTAATCGAAAACATATTGATCGGGAACACCAAGTTTTCCCCTTGGCATATTCTCCGGTAAATCGTATCCTTCCGTGATCCGGTTGAACTCATTAAAGTATACATAACCCTTCATGTTTCCATAAATGAGTTGTCCCCCGAAATAATAAGAAGTAAAATATCCCTGATCTTTCAATATTTTTACCAGGCTTGGCAATTTGGTATATTTATCTGGCTGAACCGTGATGGATGAGATCGGATGAGCTGGAAAACTACTAAAAATGCAAGCTATTCCCTGTTCGGACCGGGTTCCGTTAGGCCAGAAATTGGTAAAAAGTATGCCGTCTTTTTCCAGTTTTTTAAATTCCGGTGTAATCCCCGGCATTCCACCCAAATCCTCAATCAAATCATGCGACCAGCTTTCCATAATAAACAAGACAATATTTGGTCGTTTTGTTGTCAGTATTGACAGGGTTGTATCCTTCGGAACCGAATTTAATTTATTTACAATTTCACTCGCTTCATGAGGAGTAAAGGAAACAAATGGATTTTTCCCGAAATTTTCGTGATTTTCGAATAAACTATGCATGAAGTTATATTCTGAATTGGTAGCCGCAATATTCAGAAAATTATGTTTTGAATAATAGGAATTACTCTGGACAATTGGTATTGGCTGTAATCCGCCACGTAAGCCGATAAGCAACAACCCGGGAGTGATTATCAGGAAAAGGAAAGAAAATATCCAGTTTCGTTTTACGTGAACAAGGTTTTTATAAAACACTTTATTGTAAAGATAGAATCCCAATGCTATCTGACCAATCAGGATAAGGAAGAGAAGAATAAAAGTGCCTGTCTGACTCGAATTATATATTTCGCCGGGATGGTTCAAATACATCAATGCTTTGGCCGGAAGTTTCGTTTTCCATTCCCCGTAAATCCCTAATTCAGCAGTCGTGATTAGAGTACAAATAAAAAGAATTATAATTACATAACCTTTATTGATTAAGTTAAGCCAACTCGGGACTATATATTGATTGGATGATCAATAACAGGAAAGGGAAAATAATGATATAACTGGCAGCCACACTATCGAGCCGCAAACTGTGCCAGAAGGCAGCCAGGGTTTCAACAAAACCAATATTCTCAGTAATAATAACCCGGCTATAATAAATCAGAAAAACAGCTCTTCCGATTGCAATAAAACCGATCCAGAAAAGAAACTGACGAACGATAGAGCCAATAATTACCTTCATCTTAATAACGAAAACAAATTGTTCGTGAATGATGAAATAGAAACAGGTAAACCCTTTGAATGTTTTGAATTGATAAGAAAGATAATTTCACAAACCATGTTTCAGGTTTTAAAAAACATCAATGATTTTCACAGGTTTTTCCATAAAATTGAAGCCATCTCCTTTTTTTAATCCCTTCATCGCTAAGAAAAAAGGGCCTTTCATTGAAATGGCATAATAGGTAGTATCATCAACAACCAATTTACCCAACCCAATTGAAATAAAAACTTTTTGCAGATCAGTTATTACAACTGAACCAAATCCGACCGTTTCGTTAGCAATTCCTGTATTAACTTTATAGAGGGTTTCAAGGAGTTCCATTTCACCTTCCAGTTGCTGGGCATACATATCACGGTTAGCAATTAGTTCTTCACGGTGCGAGTCAAAATCATCACTTTGCTGCCCATATTCATTTGCGATATCCTGGGCCTCCCCCATTACAAGTTCCAAATGCCTGATTCGTTCAAGCTGAGTTTCCTTGCACTTCTCAAATATCTGTTTTTTTAACGACCTGTTATCCATATATTTTGGGTTCGGTTCGACTTTAGCCAAATTTAACGATAAACCGGATTTTTTATTTCAACAATTTTCCCACCTTTGCAGGTGGAAAAAATAGCCTGCAAATTTATGACGAATAATCTTCCCGACCACCTGGTTTATTCAAAAAATGTATTGGAAATGTTAACAGTTGCCAACGATTATTGTTTAGCGATGGCGAAAATTTCCTTTAATTCAAAATCAGCTTTGCTCGATTATCTGCAAAAAATTTGTCCGTTGTTATATATAAAAGCTGCCTTGTTACCTGATATCGCAGTACAAAATCCTGATGCCGACGAAAGGTTTGTGACCGGTGAAGAATGGGAAAATCTTTTTAATGAATTAAGGAAAATACTTAAGAATGATGATGAATTTTGGTTTGTTGATACACATGAAACCAATACTCCGAAACCAAAGAAAGGCAGTCTTGCTGAATGCCTGACCGATATTTACCAGGATTTAAAAGATTTCATTGACCTTTACCAGAAAAATTCACTGGACGCCAAAGAAAATGCAGTAAATTCTCTTAAAAATCTATTTGAGACAAGGATGGGTTATGCGCTTGTCAATGCACATCAAGCTTTGCATTACTTGTTAATGAAGAAATCTAATACGGGGAACAATTTCAATGCATTTGAAGTATAGGATTTTTCTATTGAACTGGCTTTGGGTTTATAATAGAAGTCCGACTTCAAATTAAGGAAAGTTATCTTAAATTTCTACTTCAATAAGTATTCCATGGATTCCAGAAGTTTACGCCGGTTTATTGGCTTACTGATATAATCATCACATCCCACCTGCAGGCTTTTTTGCTGATCGTCTGCCATCGCATAAGCAGTTTGAGCAATAACAGGCAATGAATGTCTGATTTCTTTAATTTTTCGGGTAGCTTCATATCCATCCATTTCGGGAAGTTTAATATCCATAAGTATCAGATCGATATCGTTATCAACAGCAGCAAGTTCAACTGCTTTCCTGCCATCTTTTGCATGGATAATATTTATTTTGGTCGATTTAAGTATCTCCTGCAAATAAATATAACTCATTTCATCATCTTCAACTATCAAAACACGTTTGCCATCCCAGTTGTATTTCGCTTTCAATTCCTTTGTCGAAATTGGCCTTTCAGGGACGCTAGCTAAAACAACACATTCAGGAATTGTAAAATAAAAATCCGAACCGAGGCCGGGTTTTGATTCGAACCAAATTTTCCCACCCAGCATTTCAACAAGGCTTTTGGCTATGGTGAGACCAAGACCGGTACCGCCATACAATTTTGAAATTTCATGTTCGATTTTAAAAAACCGGTCGAATATCAGGCTTTGCATGTTTTCCTCAATGCCAATTCCTGAATCTTTCACGAAAATTAACAGATCCTTTTTCCCACTTTTATTAGTATCGTTTTCATTTATTTTACAACCAATTTCGATATATCCATGTTCGGTATATTTTAGTGCATTCCCAACCAAATTGACCAAAATTTGCCATAATCGCTTTTCATCCGAATGAATTATTGTATTTCCGTTAATATTTATATTTAATCTGAGTTCGACCTTGTCCCTTTGTTGGTGAAGTTCATCATTTTTAAAATGATCATGTAATCTGGCCATAAATTTTGCCACCTCAAAATCTTCATTTTGAATCTTCAACTGTTGTGTTTCCATTTTGGAAAGCACAATCACATTATCAACTATATTGAGAATTGATTTGCCACAGGTCTTAATAATATTTATAAATTTCTCCTTTTGGGGTACCGATAAATCATTTTTACGGATAATCTCGGCAAATCCCATAATTCCGTTTAAGGGTGTCCGGATTTCATGTCCAATATTCATTAATAATGACAAAGCATCATTATCCAAATTACCGATGCTTGATTCTTCTAATATTTGCTCGGAATTTTTTTGTTTAAGGCTTTTTATTTCCTGTTTTAATAATTTTGTGTTTTCATTCAAATCCTTTGTCCGTTCACGTAATTTATCTTCAAACACGTAATTTAAATTTTTCAATTCCTCCATCAAAGTTAATTTGTCCAGTTTTTCAACTGCCATATTAATAATTTGGCTAAATACTATGCTAAGCGATGAAAAATTTGCATGCGTATCTTTATGACTAAAAAGAATAAAAAACCCAAAAGGAATATAAAGGCTTTGAAACGGAAAGATTGAAGCAGACTGAGGTTCAATAAACATTTGTTCACCTAAGTATAAACCTTCGTCGGCAAATGAGTCTTTTTCTAAAAAAATGTTTCCTGATCTAAGTTTATTGATAAGTTGGGCTGACAAATTGAAAATCGAACTGTTTTTTAAGTTGATTTCTTTCTCAGAATAAGCATTTAATAATTGAAAATGCTCTTTTGAAATCTGACAACATGCACTAAAGGAAACTTCAAGAATAACTGAAATTCTTTCTAAAAGATTGTATACTAACTCGTCCCTGTCACCTGCCTGATTAATTGTTTCGGAAGTAAGCCAAAGCAATAACTTTTCTTCCATAAGTTTAGCTTTGACCTCATTCTGATTTTCAAGTAACTTGATTCTCAATCTGAGTTCATTAATAATAGAATCCGTATTGACGATCATCCTTTTTTTTAACCTCTGTTTTTAGGATTAATTCTATTCATTTTAAGTAGTGAAAATTCTGTTCCCAACATTTTAACATTAATATTTCCCCGAAACTCCGTAACTATCCACTATTATAAAACTAATCCTTAGAATGTAAATAACACTTTGTGTAAATCTGATTTTCCTGTTATTGCGGATACTTGGCAAATTTAATTCCACAAATCCACTCTGAATCAATTATTTCGCTTATGGTAGTCTTTCAACGCTGGAAACTACTAACATATAAAAATTCAATCTTTACTTTATACAAGAACAATTTTGGGAAAACAGTTTCAAAATGGCAAATGTAGTCTACAATGTGGAAATATAATTAAAATATATGATACTGGTTTTTAACAATTGGATATTGAGTTACTAACAATTTATTTTAGTTGCAAACGAAACTAACAATCTTCTATGTCCATGCATTTCAAATCATAGAATATTTATAATTTCTGCTAAAATTTATTAAATTTCATAATGTAATTTATACCCAAAAAAATATTTCTCTCCTTGATAATTTCTAATCAAAATTGCAATAAAAGAAACTTATTAAAAATATTTCCTCTAATTTATATTCATTAATTCAAAATACTTCGCCTTTAATATATTATTTAGAAAAGTTCAAGATAAAGTAAATCCAGGTTATTTCAACAAAAGACATTGATTATCTTTAAGTTATTAATTAAATAAAGAATTGATAATAATATAAATGATATCGATTTTCTAAATTAAACAGTTGCTGTCGATCTATTATTTTTTAAAATATCTTTGTTGCAATTTAAATTTGTTCTAAATAATAAAACGGTGACATTATTCGACCTTGAACAAGGTGATAAAGGTGTAATTATCAGGATAAATGGCGAAGGGGCCTACAGAAAGAGAATTACAGAAATGGGATTTCTGAAAGGTAAAGTCGTATCTGTGGTTAAAAAAGCTCCTCTCAGGGATCCTGTGGAATATAGTATTCTAGGCTATAACATATCGTTAAGGGCAACTGAAGCGGGACTTATTGATGTAATTTCACTTAACGATACAAACCTCATTAATGAGCAAGATGGAGCTTTTGATGGAGTAATTGATGGCGAAATGGGAGAACCCTCAAACAAACTCAAAGGGAAAGTAATAGATATTGCCCTTGTAGGAAATCCGAATTCGGGGAAAACCACCATTTTCAATTTTGCTTCTGGATCAAAGGAGCACGTTGGCAATTATGGTGGTGTGACAGTAGACTCAAAGCAAGCAAAATTCAAGCTTGATGGTTATACATTAAACTTAATGGATCTGCCTGGAACATACTCGTTTTCGGCATATTCACCAGAAGAACTCTACGTTAGAAAATATTTACTGGGTTATCATCCGGATGTTGTTATAAATGTTATCGATGCATCAAATCTCGAAAGAAATCTTTACCTGACTACCCAACTTATCGATATGGATATAAAAGTTGTGGTTGCTTTGAATATGTATGATGAGTTTACTCAGAAAGGGGATATATTTGATTATGTCAGTTTGGGTAAAATGATTGGAATACCTTTTATTCCAACTATTGGTTCTAAAGGTAAGGGAATTACAGAGCTTTTCAGAAAAGTAATTGAGCGGTATGAGAATGAAGGATCGAATGACCGGCAAATTCAAATAAATTATGGGAAGAATGTTGAGGATGCCATTTATAATATTCAACATGAAATAAGCAAAAACAAGGGACTGAACGGAAATATCTCATCCCGTTTTTATGCAATCAAACTTTTAGAAAAGGATGAAGGTGTTCATTTTGCTTTGTCGAGAACAAGTAATTATCAAAAGATTACAGAAACTTGCAATGCGGAAATTAATAAACTTGAATTGCAGTTTAATGATAACAGTGAATCACTGGTAACCGATGCCAAATATGGCTTTATAAATGGCGCTCTTAAAGAGACTTATACGCCCAACAAGTTCAAGAAAAAACTTAAGACCGAAACAGAAATCATAGATACTTTTATCACCCACAAAATATTTGGATTTCCCATATTTATCTTCTTTATATGGCTCATGTTTGAGGCTACTTTCAAAGTTGGGGAAATTCCCAAATCATGGATTGAGAGCCTGGTAAGACTTTTAAGCCAGACATTATCAGATATTTTGCCAAACAGCATCCTTAAGGATATGGTTGTGAACGGAATAATTGATGGTGTGGGTGGGGTAATTGTATTTCTTCCCAATATTTTAATTCTGTTCTTTTTTATTTCCTTTATGGAAGATACTGGATACATGGCCCGAGCTGTTTTTATTATGGATAAATTAATGCATAAAATCGGCTTGCACGGGAAATCATTTATCCCGTTAATTATGGGTTTTGGTTGTAATGTACCGGCAATAATGGCAACCCGAACACTTGAAAATAGAAATGACCGTATACTTACCATGCTCATCAATCCTTTTATGTCGTGCAGTGCACGATTGCCTGTTTATATTTTGATAATCGGAGCATTTTTCCCTGGAAATGAAGTAATCACCTTGTTTACTGTTTATGGTATCGGGATTTTATTTGCAATATTTTTTTCAATCCTTTTTAAAAAATCATTGTTCAAATCGGAAGAAGCCCCTTTTGTCATGGAACTTCCACCCTATCGGTTGCCTACTTTGACGGACCACGTTTCGCCATATGTGGTTCAAAGGATCACAATATGTGAAAAAAATGGGAGGCGTAATTTTAATTGCTTCTATGATTATTTGGGCATTGGGTTATTTCCCGAGAAATCAGCAAATCATTCAGCAATACGATAAAAAAATAGAGGAAGCAAACCTACTTATGAATAATTCTTCTGTTGAAAATAATTTGAAAGTAATACCCACAGCTGATTATAAAGGAAACTTTAGTGAGGTTAAGCAAAACCTTGAATCAGAGAAGATGCGAATGCTTCAGGAAAACTCATTTATTGGGAGGATAGGTAAATTCATTCAACCTGTAATGCGGCCATTGGGTTTTGACTGGAAAATGAGTGTAAGTCTTTTAGCAGGCGTTGCAGCCAAAGAAGTTGTTGTGAGTACTATGGGGGTTTTGTTTCAGACGCAAGAAACAAAAGACAATAATTCCAAAAAATTACAGGAAAAACTTAAAGACGCCAAATATAGCGATGGACAGCATACCGGTGCGCCTCTATTTACGCCTGTAACTGCTTTTGCTTACCTGATGTTTGTATTATTGTATTTTCCGTGCGTTGCAGTTGTGGCTGCCGTAAAAAAAGAGAGTGGAAAATGGAAATGGGCACTTTTCATGATCACATACACCACAACAACAGCATGGTTAGTTGCTTTTCTGGTAAATCAGGTGGGATCTTTCTTTATCTAAAACAATTCGGGAATTTAACCTTATTTTCAAGTTTACTTTTTCTGTATAAAAAGAAAAATGGTTTCTGTGTTATTATTGGTTTGAAAGGTAATCATCTATCCGGTTCAGTCCCGCAACCGCTTTTTCATAATTAGGCTTAAGTTCAAGTGTTTTCTGATAATCTTTCTTCGCATTACCTGCATCTTTTAGTAATTCATAAGCAAACCCCCTGTTATAGTATGCATCTATATATGAAGGATTAATCTCAATAGCTTTGGAAAAGTAATCAATTGCTTTATCGTAATTTTTAAGGTAAACCAAATTAATGTAGCCAATATTGTAAAGGGCAAAATAGAATTTGGGATCCTTAATTAATAGCGTATTATAAATTTGAATCGCTTTGTCGTATTCATCATTTTCCTGATAATATATGGCCAGGAAATAATTGACTTCTGTGTTTTCAGGCTCAATATTTAAGGCATTATTATAATAATCGACAGCAAGTTTATTTTTTTTGATTGAATACAATATACCGAGTTGCAGGTAGGCATCAAAGTAATCCTGATTCATTTCAATTGCTTTCTGGAAATTCAGAATTCCTTTTGTTGTATCCCCGTTTTCAAGCATTACCACACCTCTGAGAAAATAACCTTTAGCGTTAAGATCATCAATTTTTAAAGCTTTGTCGATGTTATCAATCGCCTTTTTGTAGTCTTTAAAAACAATAGCAATTTCGGACATTTGCAAATATGCATTTTTATTCCCGGGATTTAATTTAATGGCATTGTCAATTGCTTCTACCGCAGGTTGCAATTTCCCCATACCAAGATAAATATCGGATAATGTAAGTTGTAATTCGGATGAAGCAGAATCAATTTCAATGGCATTTAGAATATCCTTTAATGCGTCATTATACTTTTCGTGCGAAAGATAATACCTGGCCCGCTGATCATATAAGCTGCTATTTAAAGAATCATCCGTGATTTTTTTATTTAATTCGGTGAGCTTAATTAAAGCTGTATCAATACTATCTGCTACTGTTTGCTCTGAACTTTTATTGTTTTTCGGTCCGCATCCGAAGACAATAATAACGCAAAACAAAACCAATAAATGAGAAACTTTAAATTTTATAGTCATAATACCCGGAAAGAAAAAATGGAATAACCTCAGATTTAATTTCAATAAAAATCTTCACACTTAATTAATGCGTTTTTTAGGGGCTATTTTTTCTCTGATAAGTTTTTCCAGTTCATCAGCCAGTTCGGGATTATCAGCCAATAAGCTTTTAACAGCATCCCGTCCCTGACCTAATTTTGTATCACCATAACTATACCATGAACCGCTTTTCTTAATAATTTCAAGATCGGTACCCAAATCAATGATCTCACCTAATTTAGAAAGTCCTTCGCCATAAATAATATCAAATTCTGCTTGTTGAAACGGGGGTGCAACTTTATTTTTTACCACTTTCACCCGAACTCTGTTCCCAATCGATTTATCACCATCTTTTATCTGGCTAATTTTTCTAATATCAAGCCGTATGCTTGCATAAAATTTCAAAGCATGACCACCGGTTGTAGTTTCAGGGTTTCCGAACATTACCCCGATTTTTTCCCTAAGTTGGTTAATAAAAATACAGCAAGTGGATGTTTTACTGATGGTGGAAGTAAGTTTACGGAGAGCTTGTGACATCAAACGAGCTTGTAAACCCATTTTTGAATCACCCATTTCACCCTCTATTTCGCTTTTGGGTGTAAGGGCAGCAACCGAATCGATCACGATGATATCAATTGCACCGGAACGAATCAGGTTTTCTGTTATCTCTAGCGCCTGCTCTCCATTATCAGGTTGCGAGACTAATAAATTTTCAATATCGACGCCAAGATTCTTAGCATAAAACCTGTCAAAAGCATGTTCTGCATCTATAAATGCAGCAATCCCTCCAGATTTCTGCGCCTCAGCAATAGCTTGTATAGCTAGTGTTGTCTTGCCTGAAGCTTCAGGTCCGTAAATTTCAACTACCCTACCTTTTGGTAAACCACCGATGCCTAAAGCTGCATCAAGTCCGATTGAACCTGTTGAAATAAAAGGTATGCTTTCGATTGCCTGACCACCTAATTTCATAATGGCGCCCTTGCCATATGACTTTTCAATTTTGTCAAGCGTGAGTTGTAACGCTTTCAATTTTTCTTTATTGATCTCCTGATTTTCTTTTGCCATGATATTTAATTTAGTTTTAAAACGAATAAGATTCTAATATTTGTTTTGCATGTTCTTTGGTATTTACACTGGTATATACTTTTTCAATTATACCTTGTTCCGAAATAACAAAAGTAGTGCGAATTATTCCATTATATTCCTTACCCATAAATTTTTTAAGCCCCCAAACTCCGTAATCCAGAATTATTTTTTTATCTGTATCAGGAATGAGCGGGAACGGGAACTTATATTTTGTGCTGAAATTTTTTTGTTTCTTCTCATTGTCTGCACTTACACCTAAAATTTTAAACCCTTTACCGAGTAACAATGAATAATTGTCTCTTAGGTTGCAGGCTTCTGCAGTGCAGCCGGGAGTATCAGCTTTGGGATAGAAAAACAAGATAAGCTTTTTCCCTTTGAAATCGCTTAATTTTATTGTCTTACCATTCTGATCGACGGCATCAAAATCGGGCGCTGTATCACCTTGTTTCAAAGTTGTCATTTTATAAAGGTTTTGATTGTTTTTACAAAGTTAATAAATATTCGAGTTTTAAATTTGCCTTCCTGAAATAATTTTTCCTAATTTATTTGCAGCAACTGTTAAGCCACGAAATGCTTGTAATAATTGCATAATGTCGTCAAACCGCAATTATCGCAT
This sequence comes from uncultured Bacteroidales bacterium, assembly GCA_963761195.1. GTDB lineage: Bacteria > Bacteroidota > Bacteroidia > Bacteroidales > JAADJA01 > JAADJA01. The sequence goes on along the minus strand of CAVXGA010000015.1, from coordinate 42,198 downwards.
TGTGGATTGCGGGCTTTACAAACATATCTACCGTGGAGTAAAAGCCAATGATGAGCAAGCCTGATTTTATCTTCAGGAATATATTTCAGTAGTTGCTTTTCCGTGTCTACTGGCGATTTGGAGTTTGTTGTCAATCCAATCCTTGCAGAAACTCTGAAAACATGCGTATCGACTGCCAGTGTTGGTTTATGGTATACAACGGAAGCAATTACATTGGCTGTTTTCCTACCTACACCTGGTAATTTTTGCAACTCATCAACATCAGAAGGAACTATGCTGTTAAATTCCTTAACCAGTGTTCTTGCCATTCCAATAAGATTCTTTGTTTTATTATTTGGATAGGAGCAACTTTTTATCAACTCAAATACTTCCTCCTGTTTAGCTTTTGCCAGTGATCTCTCGTCAGGGAATAATTTAAAAAACGCGGGTGTAATTATATTAACGCGAACATCTGTGCATTGTGCCGATAGAATAACTGCCACGATGAGTTCATAGGGAGATTTATAAACGAGTTCGGTTTCAGGAAAAGGCTGTTGTTGTTCAAAAAAAGCCAATACTTTTTCAAACTTCTCTTTCTTTTTCATGCATCGTTAAATTCAACAACATTAATTTCATAATAAAAGCAAAAAAGCCCCGGTTATTTTTTTATTTACCGAGGCTTTACTTTTTTCAGGTGCCTTTAATTCATCAATAAATTAAAAGTCCCTGCGTTTTGTGTCTTAACAATCGTAAGAGCTTGTGAGTAACTCATGATGTTTCTGACAACATTGCGATCCGGTGATATTGTGAACTCCTCATCTGTGTACTCTGAATTGAGTAAATCATTTAACTCATCCCATACTTTTTCTTTTGACTGCATTTTAATAAACCACTGAGGCTCCTCGTTTTCAACTTTATCACTGTACGCAAATAGAAATAAATCATTAAGAGTAAAAGAACATTTCATAGGCAAAATTTTATCTAACTAAAAATTTACAAAATACCTAACGCTATATTCTTTTGAATTATTTTAATAATCTTTAAAGAAAATTTACAGGAGAACTATACTAAGTTAATTCACTAAAGTATTTTAATAGAAGGAAGACTGCAAGATCCGTAGTATTGCAGCCATCAATTCATTTTTCTATTATTGGGTAAGAATAATTTTTTTCTCAGCAATAATTTTACGCAGGTTGATTAGTGCATACCTCATTCTTCCAAGAGCTGTATTAATGCTTACGTCAGTTACCTCGGCAATATCTTTAAAACTCATCTCAGCATAATGACGCATATAAAGAACTTCTTTCTGTTCGCTGGGTAGGAGCTCAATCAATTTGCGGACATCTTTATGAATTTGCTCCGTAATTATTCTTTCTTCGATTGATTGATCCGTTATATTAAGCGTATCGAAAATATCGAAATCATCATTTTTACTGTTATCGATAACTGGTATTCGGTTCGACTTGCGAAAATGATCAATAATTAAATTGTGAGCAATCCGCATAACCCATTGGAGAAATTTCCCTTCTTCGTTATATGAACCTGCCCTTATCGTATTTATCACTTTAATGAAAGTGTCCTGAAACAAATCATCAGCCAAATCCTTATTTTTTACAATCATAAGGATATAAGCATAAACACGATTCTGATGACGATTGATTAAACTCTCAAGGCTGGCATGATCACCTTTCAAATACCTACCTATAAGCTCCTTATCACTTAAATGTTGAGCTTTCATATTTACCTCCTTTTTTATCGGGTTAATAGGTAGATTTTTTTAAAATAGGCGCTTCTCCTTTTTATTTTAAATTATTTTGAAAGTGTCTTATAAATTATGTTTCTATACAAATACTGTGCAAAAATAAAACAATGTAATTTCAAATGCAAATTTAATTAATAATTTTGACCGCTTTAATTAAAAAATGTTAAAAAAGAACATCTCTGAATATGATACACATCAATTCATCCTCATAAAGGGTGCAAGGGTTCATAATCTCAAGAATATTGACCTTGCTATACCTAAAAACAAGATCATTGTTATTACCGGTTTATCGGGATCAGGTAAATCTTCTCTGGCTTTCGATACCCTGTTTGCGGATGGTCAGCGTCGTTACGTTGAAAGCCTGAGTGCTTATGCGCGTCAATTTCTTGGACGGATGAGCAAACCTGAAGTGGATTGGATTAAGGGAATTGCTCCTGCTATTGCCATCGAGCAAAAAGTGAACACCCGAAACCCGCGTTCTACTGTTGGCACTTCAACTGAAATTTATGAATACCTGAAACTTCTATTCGCACGTATAGGTAAAACCTTCTCACCCATTTCTGGCAAACTCGTAGAAAGGCATACAGTAAGCATTGTTACTGACTATATCATTTCGCAAAATAAGGGTTCACAGATCATTATTTTCAGCCCGTTAGAAATAAAATGGAAAAACAGATCGGTTGAAGAACAATTATCCGTTTTATTGCAGCAAGGTTTTAGCCGGATAAGAATGGACGGCCAAATCATCCGGATTGATGAAGCAGAAACGGAAAAAATCAAAACACTAAATGAAATAAGTATTGTTATCGACAGAATCACAATAAATGAAAAAGATGCTAACCTTAAATCACGTATTGCAGATTCTGTTCAAACTGCTTTTTATGAAGGCCATGGAAGCTGTTTAGTTGAAGTCGAATACAATGGAAAATCCAATACTGAAATTTTTTCCAACAAATTTGAAGCTGATGGGATTGTATTTGAAGAACCCTCTGTTAATCTGTTTAGTTTCAATAATCCATATGGAGCCTGCAAGAAATGCGAGGGATTTGGAAGCGTAATCGGTATTGATCCCGACCTTGTTATTCCAAATAAAAGCTTATCCATTTATGAAGATGCCGTAGCCTGCTGGAAAGGTGAAAAAATGAGCGAATGGAAAGAACAATTGGTAAGAACCGCCTATAAATTTGATTTCCCCGTTCATAAACCTTATTTTGAATTATCTAAAAAAGATCAGGAGCTACTTTGGATTGGCAATGAACATTTTTATGGGTTGAATGACTTCTTCAAATATGTGGAAGAACAAGCTTATAAAATTCAATACAGGGTGATGCTATCGAGATACCGGGGAAAAACTGTTTGCCCTGAATGTAACGGTACAAGACTCAGAAAAGATGCTAATTATGTAAAAGTTGACGGCAGATCAATCAGCGAACTGGTAGTTATGCCGATAACGGAAATTTCACATTTCTTCAGAAATCTGAGCCTCAACAATTACGAAACTCAAATTGCTGCTCGTTTGTTGGTTGAAATTGAAAACAGGTTACAATATCTTCAGGACGTGGGTCTCGGTTATTTAACCCTGAACCGGCTATCCAATTCATTGTCCGGTGGTGAATCACAGCGGATTAATCTGGCCACATCGCTTGGAAGCAGTCTTGTTGGATCACTTTACATACTTGATGAACCAAGTATCGGGTTGCACCCAAGGGATACTCAGCGACTAATCAAAGTTTTACAGCAGTTGCGGAATGCCGGAAACACAGTTATTGTGGTTGAACATGATGAGGAAATCATTAAAAGTGCAGATGAGATTATTGATATTGGCCCTTTCGCAGGTGTACATGGCGGCGAGCTAATTTTTCAGGGAAATTTTGATGAGTTGAAGCAATCGGAGAAAAGTCTTACAGCTAAATACCTTACCAACAGGTTAAAAATTGATCTTCCACAACGACGGCGGACCTGGAAGGAATTTATTGAAATAGTCGGAGCAAGGGAAAATAACCTGAAAGGAATCACCGTCCGCTTTCCATTACATGTATTTACGGTGGTAACAGGTGTAAGCGGTTCGGGTAAAACCTCACTCATTAAAAATATTCTTTATCCTGCTTTAAAAAAAATGTTTGGTGGCTACGGCGAAAAAACAGGAAAATTTGATAAAATAGAAGGGGACTATAACCGGATCGCAAATATTGAACTTGTTGATCAAAATCCCATTGGCCGGTCAACCCGATCAAATCCGGCAACCTATGTAAAAGCTTACGATGATATCCGAACTCTATACGCAAACCAACCTTTGGCCAGGGTAAGAGGATATAAACCCGGCTATTTTTCATTTAATATTGAAGGTGGAAGATGTGAAGAATGTGAAGGTGAAGGGGTCGTGAAAATAGAAATGCAGTTTATGGCTGACATCTATCTTACATGTGAATCATGTGGAGGGAAGAGGTTTAAAGATGAAGTCCTCGATATCAAATACATGGAAAAAGATATTAATGATGTGCTGAATATGACCATCAATCAGGCTGTTGATTTTTTTAGTATTCATGCATCGACCAGTTCCCATGAGAGGAAAATCGCAGAAAAGCTTAAACCTCTGCAGGATGTTGGGCTTGGGTATCTTGGACTAGGACAATCATCGAGTACGTTGAGTGGCGGTGAAGCGCAGCGTGTGAAACTGGCATTCTTTCTGTCGAAAGGAACTTCTGAAGCTCCTACCCTCTTTATTTTCGATGAACCAACTACAGGGCTTCATTTTCATGATATTTCCAAACTTCTAAAAGCCTTTGATGCACTCATCGAAAAGGGGCATACAATTATCGTTATCGAACATAATATGGAAGTTGTTAAATGTGCTGACTGGATCATTGATTTAGGTCCGGAGGGTGGAGAAGAAGGCGGTCATATAGTTTTTGAGGGCCTTCCTGAAGATTTGATACACGTTTCCAGTTCGTATACTGGGAAATATCTGAAGGAAAAGCTGGATACCTGACCTATAAGTCGTTAAATGATATTTGAGCTCAGTGCATCATATATCCTCCTATTTTCAAAACTATCATTCTTTTAATCCTACCTAAATATTGTAAAATAATTTTATTATTTTTGCAACATTGTCGCATTTATTAAAATGTCAGCTGAAAGTATATTGATAAAAAATAGCCTGAGCAGAACTTCAGGAAGACTTCATATTTTAAATGTTTTTCTGAACAGCCATGTTGCGCTTTCTGAAAAAGAAATTCAGGACAAACTCATGAATGTTTGCGACCGTGCTACCATTTACAGAACGATAAATGTTTTTGTAGAATCCGGAATCATTCATTCCATTGCTGCTGAAGGAACATTGACAAAATATATACTTAAGAAAGAACCGCTTGAACATCTCCATTTTAAATGTACGGATTGCGGAGAAATTACATGCCTGACTGAAATTCAACTAAACGATTATACGCTGCCATTGGGGTATATAAAAAAAGACACCAATTTTGTTGTGATAGGCACATGCGAAAATTGCAATAAATAGATGAAAAACTTCAAAATGAAAATTTCAAGTTATATAAATTCGTTTTCAATAATTTTTTGCACAGTGCTGGTTCTGTTATTTTTAAATGATTGCACTAATAAAAATAACAGTTTTGAGAAGCCTGTAATTTCAGTTAGCATTCTTCCTCAAAAATATTTTGTCGAAAAAATTACCGGCGATAAATTTCGCATCAATGTTTTAATTCCTCCCGGAGCTAGCGAAGAGAATTATGATCCGACTCCGCGCCAGATTGCAGATTTATTGAATTCAGTTCTTTACTTCAGGATCGGGTATATAGAATTTGAAAAGACGTGGATCACTAATTTTTTAAAGGATCATCCTGAATTAAAAGTTTCGGATATGTCGAAGAATATTCCTGTTTTCGAAGAAGGAATTGACGGAAACGATAATGAATGGAAAGATCCGCACATTTGGATGTCCCCCGGATATGTGAAGATCATTGCTGATAATATTTACAAGGCAATTGTCAGCATAGATTCTGGGAACAAGACCTTTTATCACGAAAATCTTTTGAAGTTTTCAACTGAGATCGACTCGGTGGAATCGGTCATCAGATCGAAATTAAAAGGGGCTGTGACCAAAAGTTTTATTATTTATCATCCTGCACTAACTTATTATTCAGCTGATTTCGGGCTTCATCAAATACCTCTGGAGTTCGAAGGAAAAAGTCCATCAGCAAATTACATTCGGCGAATTATTGATACCGCAAAAAGAGAAAAGATTCAAGTGATTTTGGTGCAAAAGCAATTCGACATGTCAAAAGCAGAAATCATCGCTAAGGAAATCCACGGACACGTTATTCAAATTGATCCGCTGGACTACAACTGGAAAAATCAGATCCTTGCGATCACCGAAAAATTGGCAAACGCATTAAGGGATCAGAAACCATGAAAACAGACAGAGAAAAATTACTGGAGATTAAAAATATAAAAGCCGGTTATAACGGGGAAACGATCATTACCAACGTCAATCTGGAAATTTATGCTGATGATTTTATCGGAATTATTGGTCCGAATGGCGGCGGTAAAACCACCCTTGTAAAAGTCATTCTCGGGCTCATTAAACCCTTCAGCGGAAATGTCAGATATTACTTTAACCGAACTGAAACCGAACATTCGATTGGTTATTTACCACAGGCGAATTCCGTGGACAAAAGATTTCCTATTTCTGTGAGAGATGTCATTTTTTCCGGATTAATGTCCCGAAATAAATTGATCCGTTCATTTACGAGGGAGGAAAAACAAAGGACTGAGGAACTGATGATAAAAACAGGCATTGCCAACCTGATAAAAAAACCCATCGGAGAACTTTCCGGAGGACAGCTTCAAAGAGTTTTTCTGTGCCGGTCGATTATTTCTTCCCCACAACTACTGATTTTGGATGAACCCAACACCTATGTTGACAACCATTTTGAAAGTGAATTATATGAATTGCTGCGGGAATTGAATAAAACGATGGCTATTTTAATCGTTTCGCATGATATCGGAATGATTTCAACTTACATTAAAACCATTGCTTGTGTAAATAAGGAAGTTCATTATCATCCTTCAAACATTATCAGCCAGGAACAGCTCAAAGAATATAATTGTCCGATCCAGTTGATAACACATGGAGAGGTGCCGCATACGGTTTTGAAAATACATAAGCATGAAGGAAATTGATCGTGAAGGAAAAATTATTTGTGTAAATAAAAAAGCTATGAATACTAATTTGTTAATGAAAAACACCACTCTCCAAGATTAAAAAGATATGCTCGAATTACTCCATTACAGTTTTTTCACCAATGCATTACTGGCTGCAGTGCTCACAAGCATTACCTGCGGTATTACAGGCACATATATTGTCTCAAAGCGCATCGTATTTATTAGCGGAGGAATCACACATACTTCCTTTGGAGGAATCGGCCTGGGATACTTTCTTGGGATCAATCCAATTTTTGGAGCTGCAGTATTCAGCATTCTTTCAGTTCTTGGAATAGAATTTATGTCGAAAAAATCAGAAGTTCGTGAAGATTCGGCTATTGCCATCATGTGGTCATTCGGCATGGCAGTTGGCATCATATTTATTTACATTACGCCGGGTTATGCGCCAAACCTCATGACTTATTTATTCGGCAGTATTCTTACAATTTCCAGACTTGAACTTTTCATGATAAGTTCGCTTACAGTTGTGGTTTCACTCGTTTTTATTCTTTTCTATAAAATTATTCTGTTTATCTCTTTTGATAATGAATTTTCAAAAACCCGGAATATTCCCACTTCTTTTATGAATTATCTGTTGATGAGCCTGGTGGCGCTCACTATCGTTTTCAGTATTAAAGTGGCCGGAATTATCCTTGTTATGTCATTGCTTACAATTCCACAAGCTACTGCAAATTTATTCGTGAATGATATGAAAAAAATAATTTTTTATTCTATACTTTTAGGAATGGCAGGATCCATGGGAGGTATGATCATTTCTTACTATTTCAATATACCGTCGGGAGCGACCATTATTTTTTTACTTGTCCTTCTTTTTATAATTCTCAGAACTGTAAAATTAATTCGCCAAAAATTGATCAGGCTGGACTAAACTCATTTTAATTTTTCGGCAGATTTTATTTTTTCTCTTTTATTGCATGTTTAAACCAATAGATATAGCAATTCCCTGTTAAAAAACAAGTAATGTATTGCAACCCTTGTTGAATTATCCTGTATAAGATGAATAATTCAATTACTGATATTTACAAGGCAAATCAAATTAATAGGTGGTACAAAAAATGAAAAATCTAATTTCCTTCATAACATCAACCTTGGTAATCCTGATTATTCTTCCAACAATTGGTGTTTCTCAGGAGCCTTTTTACAGCCAGTACTTTAATACGCCCCTCCTTTATAATCCGGCAATGACGGGACTAAATCAGGGATTAAAAGTAAGGCTTAATTACAGAAACCAATGGCCTCAATATAGTGACGATTTCAAATCGTATAATTTTTCGATGGATGTAGCTGAACGGTTTATGCCCGGAGCAGGTGGATTCGGAATCATCTTTAATACGAACAAAGAAGGAAAAGGATTAATAAAACAAAATTTGGTCGGGGTATTGGCAAGTGCCCGGGTTACATTTAACAGGAATTGGGTTGGGCAAGTAGGATTTATGGCAGCAGTTGTCCAGAAACAAATCAATGCGGGAGACTTCATCTGGAGTGATCAGTTGGACGACAGGCACGGACTACTTTACCAGTATTCTTCGTTTGCCGGATTTAAAGACGATCATGTAATGTACCCAGACTTGAGTCTTGGTGGTGTAATGAACTATCAAAAAGAGTTTATTACGGCAACATTTGGTGCCGCTGTGCATCATATTACAAAACCCAATGAATCCTTCTCTTCAATGGATATCAGGGTTCCACGAAAATACGTTTTCCATACCGAATTTGTGATTCTTCAGCAAAGCAACCCCAATAAAGGATTCCGGTTCAACCCCGGATTTATAGTTGAAAATCAGGGAGGATTCAACACCTTTACGCTTGGATCAAATTTTGCACGTTCAGTACTTTATGCAGGTACCTGGTACCGAAACAAACAATCGGAAATATACAATTATCAATCCCTGATCCTTATGGTAGGAATAACTGTTCCGATGGTAAATAAATATGCACGCTTAAAGTTAATGTACAGCTACGATTTAAGCCTCACAGAAATGCAGGGAGCCGGAGGCGCTCATGAAATTACACTCCGTTTTGAATTCGATCAGATCCATTTAATAAAAAGTAAATCATACTTTGCCAATGACTATCCGATGATCTACGATCCGTTGATCTTTTAATCTAAATCAATTTTGAATTTAACCAACCCCTGAAGGGGTAGTGTTCTTTTCACCCAGTATTGGGTTTTGTATTTTATAACCATCCAATTGCCAAATTAAAAATCCAACCAGGTATCAATCTGACCTTAAAAGATCAGGGACCTTTAGACAACAGAGGAATTCCAGAATGTATTGTCCCCATTATTCTTTAGAGATTGTTTAAAATTCTATAATATATTTGACAGTATCAATTTTGCCGTTAAGTCACTAAGCAAAGAAAACACAAAGAGTTGAAAATGAACAGATCCCTTGGTGAAACTTTGTGGCATTGAAGAACAATAGTTTTATCATTTTTTAAACAGTCATTAAATAGAAAAGAGTTTACTGCCCTAATAATTTCCTTTACGTATACGATCATTTGTGAGGTTGTCCTATCCGGATTAGAGTAAGTTCGCAATTACTTAATCCACCTGGCAAATACCGTAATTGTAATATTTAAGTCGGTAAACGAACCTAAATTTAAAAATTACCGCAGGGGTTTAATTTCAGGCTAATTATTTATTGATTTTTATTCTACTAATTGATATTCTGGTGTAAGTACGAAAGTCAATAAATAAAAAGTATCTGTTCATGTATAAGTAATCCATGATAATTGTTTTAATAAACCATCTCGCTGCAAAGCAGTGGGGAATATAACGCAGAGATCCCGATACACTGCGTTATCGGGATCAGTTCGACTTAGTAATTTCAGTTCACTATCGTTTCTGAAATCACAATCTTACTGATTTAAACGACGGCTATTATTTTAAGGAAAGAATTCCAGGTCATCAGGTACAAACGCCCTGAACCAAAAACATACACCTCCTCCTGAAAAACAGATATCAGGAAGAGGGAATCAGTTATTATTTTATCAGTGTAACTGTACCTTCAGTTTGAGGATTTATGCTTTGAAATGTGGATCCCTTCCAAATGGTTCCATCTCTGAATACACCTTTGGCTTTCCATATATAAGTACCTTCGGGCATGAGACGTCCATTGTAATAGCCATCCCAGCTTTCAAGCGGCTTGCCATTTTCATCGAGTTTATCCGATTCCCACAATTTATTGCCTCTCATATCAAAAACCTGAACAAGAAATTCAGAAAGATTTACACCTTTTGGCTCGAATCTACTGATTGCTTCGTTAGGATTATCAGGAGAAAATGCCGTTGGAAAATACAATCCCCTGAAAAATACTTTCAAATCCTGCCTGGTTGTATCAGAGCATCCATATTCATTAAATGAGATTAATGTTATCGTAAATGTACTATCCATTTCATAAACCTCGGTGGGATCTTTTAGATTTGAGGTTTGACCATTCCCGAAATCCCATGAATAATGCGTTGCATAAATAGAGTTATTTGAAAATGCAGTTCTTCCCTGAACCCCTCCAGCGTTTGGTGTTAATGTAAAACCGCTATAAGGTATCGGCTTTACAATAAACGATTTCTGAAGTGTCTTTGAACACCCATAGGATGAAGCAATCATGGTTACTGTATAATTGTCAATTCTGTCATAAACATGAGTTGGAAATTGCAAGTCAGAGCTATTAGCTGATCCGGATAATGGGTCACCAAAATTCCATTTCCATTTGGTAATTTCTATGTCCGATTCGCTGGGTAAGAAATATGCCGGTGAATTCACGCAAGTGTTTTGGATTGTATAAGTTATATTAGGAGCAATGGTTACCTTCGCCATCACAGAATCTGTACTTTGACAGTAATGAGAAGTAGAAACCGTAAGATAGACCTGATATTCATTGATACTGTCGTATACATGATTTACATTTTGAGAGGTGGATGTACCCCCATCGCCAAAACTCCAGTTCCAGTGTGCAATATAATCACTATCGACGGTGTAAGAGGAGTCAATAAAATAGATAGGCGAACCAAGACATGCGACCAGTTGCTGAGTATCAATCCGTGCAATTGGAAACGAAAACACGTTTACCTCTTGCCGCGTTGTGTCAGAGACATAGAACCCATTCAAAATTCCATATGAAATTAATCTAACATAATAAGTTCCGGATGTTTCGTAAATATGGCGTAGGGTATCAATTTTATAATAGTACGTGGAATCACTGCCGTCACCAAAATCCCAATACCATGAGATTAGATTGGTAGAGGCAGGACTATATGTCCTGTCGATAAAGTTCACGGATGAACCAAAACAGACATCTTTATGGGAAAAATCTGCAATAATTGAATTCCCGACATAAACGGTCTTCATAGTATCCCGAATTCCTCCGTATATATCCAATATTCTAAGGTAAACATTATAAATTCCGGTATCAGGATAAATGTATGATGGAGCCGGATCTCCTGATAGCGTATCAGCATTAGTCGTTAAATCTCCAAAATCCCAGTACCAGTCCACAATTGTGGTATCAGGGTAAGAATTATCGTAAAAATATGTTAGAAGGTTTGATCCTGAAGTATAGGTAAAGTCAGCGTTCGGCAATGCTGTTATTGCTATGTTTTGACATAATGTATCGGAGCATCCGTTTACATCAGTGATCGAAAGGCAAACATTAAAATTACCGGGAGCATCGTAGGTATGGATCACGGGGTTTGGATTTATTGAAGAATTTTCATCGCCAAAATCCCAATATCTGTCAATAATTGGAGATGACCCGGAAGGAACCGATATATCAGTAAAAACAACTTGATTGTTTATAGCTACTGGGGAGTTGAATATAAAATCAGGTGTTGGCAAGCCATTAACAGTAACAATATTAGTCACCGAATCAATGCAGCCAAAAACATTTTCTACGGTCAGTTTTACTAAAAAATCACCTGAACCCGAAAAAACATGGTAGGGGTTTTCGTCAGCCGAAGTATTTGAACCTGAACCCGGATCATTAAAATCCCAATTCCAATTTGCCACTTCTACTCCCTGAAGATCGGTTTGGTTAAAGAAAAATGTTGTGTCATGCAAACAAGTCATATTTGAGATAAAAACTGGTATTGGTGGAAAATCGACAGAAATTACCTGCAGGGTATCATCTTGACAGCCGTTTGAATTCGTAACAGTGAGTTTTACAGTATGATCCCCGGGAGATAAAAACGTATAGCTTATATTTTGTGAAAGTATGGTATAAATCCCGTCTATTGTCCATTTCCATATAAAAATGTCACCTTGAGGTGTGGATTCATCAGAAAATTGAGTAGGCACTCCAACACAACCAGTTGAATAGGCATATTGCGCAAAAGGTGCATCATTAACAATGATCTCTTTTGTAATTGAATCTGAACAACCAAGGTTATTTATAACCTGAAGTTTAACCATATGAGACCCAGGAGTACTAAAAATGAAGGATTGACTTGAACCGCTTGCATCGTATACACCATCATTATCAAAATCCCAATTCCATGTAACAAGGGTAGTGCCTTCAGGTGTAGTCGACAAATCCGTGAACTGGGTTGCCTCACTAAAACATGCGGTAGTAGCAGAAAAATCGGCATCCGGTGAGCCATAAACTTCAACATTCTTTGTAATTGTATCCGTACAACCCTCATTGGTAAGTATCATAAGAGAAACTGGAAATAATCCGGGAGCGCTAAATAAATATGATGTGCTCTGTCCCTCGCCTTCATAAGTACCATCATTGTCAAAATCCCAATGCCATTCGGTAATTGTCGTACCAGAAGGGGCTGTTGAATTATCAGTAAAAAACATGGTTTGACCAAAACATACCGGGTCGGCAACAAAATCGGCAACCGGCACATCATAAACGAGTACATCTTTGATTGTAGAATCGGAGCAACCCGCACTGCTAACAATTAACAGCTTTACCTGTGCAATTCCAGGAGAAGCAAAAAGATGAGTGACATTTTCACCGCTTGCATCGTAGGTTCCGTCATTATCAAAATCCCAGTGCCATTCTGAAATCGTAGTTCCTGGAGGTGCTGTTGAATTATCTGTGAATGAGGTCAGTCCGCCAAAACAGGCTGTATCTGCAATAAAATCAGCTTCAGGTAAATCATAAACAATAACGTCTTTCGTAGCTATATCGGAACATCCCTCAGCATTATGAACCATTAATGTGACCGGATAAACACCGTGATTTGAAAAAATGTTGGTTATATTTTGACCAGAAGCATCAAAGACTCCATCATCATCCAAATCCCATTCCCATAAGCTAAGTTCAGTTTCCGGAGCGGTGAATGAATTATCACTAAAAAACGTTGTTTCTCCCAGACAAACCGAACCAGCATCAAAATCGGCAGTCACTGCAAATACAGAAACCTCTTTTGAAATGCTGCTTAATATCCCTGATTCATGCTCAACAGTTAATGTTACCTCATAACTTCCGAAACTTGAATAGGTATGCTGCGGATTCTGAGCAAGAGAACTGGCTGCGTCACCGAAGTCCCAATTCCACTCACTGATTTCACCTCCTGTGGCCTCAGATTGATCAGTAAACTGAAAAGTTTTGCAGACCTGATCATAGCTAAACTCAGCATTAATCGTTTGGCTCTGAACCTTAAAGGTAAACGAAATTCAGAAGTACTAATAAAGAAAAGAAACCTATAATTACTGGTGATTTTATTTTTTCACTCATTTCCAATAGTATTATACTGATTTTTTAATATTTTCAGTATACGACACGAATGAAATTAAGTTTTAGTAAAACGCCAGTAATTTAGCCTTTTCTTGTCAATTTTCGGCTACTGCTTTTTAATGAAGTTTTCGAGAAAGGGTTTCAGCTGGTCGGTTTTTAATTGTTTAGCTATTATTTGCTTTTTCTCATCCAGCAAAAAAAGTGTAGGGGTCATGGTAACATTATAAAGCTGATGGTAATCGGGAGTTATGCTTCGGGTTCCGTTTGCATTAACCCAGGTCAGTTTCTCTTTATTGATGAATTTTTTCCATTTTACCAGGGATGTATCTGTACAAACCGCAAATACCTGAAATCCGATTTCATTGTTTTCGTACCAGTTTTTAAGGGATTCTATTTCTGTTTTGCAATGCCCGCAATCGGATTCATAAAAAATAAGGACCAGATAATTTGCAGTAGTGTGGTGCAGCGAAATAAATGAGCCACTGGTATCGATCAGGATCAATTCAGGAGCAATATTCCCGATGAGGACAGGTCGTATTTCATCGGCTTTCTTTTCCATACTTTTAAGCAGGGTTGAATCAGCCCAGAATGCCTCGCCTTTTGCATAATACATATCAACCATGTGGACAAATATTTTATCGAAGCCCATAATTTTTGATGTCTCAAATTTATAAGTAAGAAACCAAACCGAATATTTGAAGACTTCTTTGGAGTCCCTTGTGCGGGTGATAAAAAGATCAGCTTCTTTGATAATTGAATCGGGATTTTGAAGAACTACCTTCGTGAAAAATGCTTCAATTCGTTTATCAAATAAAGGAGTTCGCAATAATCGCGCATCCGTCAAATTGAAATTATCCCAATAGTGCTTTTTGTAATATTGATAAGCATATACGGAATCCTGTTTCCCATTTTCAAGTACAGGAATGTTGCCTGGATCGGGTTCTTTCATTGCTGTGAGCAGTTCGGCTACAAAACTTCCGGGATTGGCTTTGATCAGGTTCTCCTGGAATTTATTTAAATCCTCCGTTAAACCTTCTATACTCTTATTAATTTTTGCAAGCGAGTCAGGCTGATCAACAACACTCTTTTTATCTGAGTTCAATTTTTCGATGGCCTTCCGGTCATGTATATTTTTGTTTATATATTCGAAAAACAGATCATTTTCAGGTGAGCCTGTAAATTTAATTTTGCCAGTGATATCCGAAACATCCGACATAACCGAAAATTGCTGCGATTTATCAACAATGAATTCCAGTATGCGGTTATTATGTTGCCCGGCAACAATGTATATTCCACCCGGGAGAACCGTATCTCCTTCAAATACAAACCTTCCTTTTTTGTCGACTAAAGAGGTATCGACAAGGTAGGTCTTATCACCGTAATAATTAGCGAGGTAACAGATGGTATCGGTAAGGCCATTTATCTGAAATTTTATCCGGTAGCCTTTGGGGCTTGCAAAACCTGAAAATGATAACGCAAAAAGACCCGTTAGCAAAACAAACTGAATTGACCTTAATAATTTTCTCCTGTGCGACTTAATTTCCATTAACTTAATGCGATTTGAAACAAAAGTATAAATTTTAGAATGACCGATTAATTAGCCATCGGGATTCTATTAAACAATGATTGTTCATAAAAAGTATGTATTTCAAACCAAAATATTTTCATATCGATACGATAGCTCAGTTATAATTTTTCGTCAAAATAGTTCTGTAAGAATAACTGGCTATATAATTTTAATTATTATTGTACCAGCTTCTTGGTAAAATAATAACTTAACAAATAAATGACAGAAAAAATTAATCGTTTAATACGCCATATCCCGTTCTTGTTATTTGGGTTTATGATAATTGCAGGCTGCAACCAGTCAAATGATTTCAGCATTACTGCCTTTGATCCGATGATCAATTATAGAGAAACTATTTCCGATACGGTTATCCTTCCGATGAATCTGGATCATGAGATATACAAAGGGATCAGTCTTCCTGACCAGGGTTATTTCAAATTTAGTTTTACAATTAAGAACAACAGCAACAAGTCAAAAAAATATTTTTATAAGATTTTTTATCGAAACGAATCCTATAAATTTTCTGAAACGGATACAGTAGATAAAAAAATAGCATTTAACCCGTATGCATCCGAAAATTTTTACGGAAGCTGGGAAGATGTTGCAGACTCTTTACATACCACACCTTTGATTCCGGCTGATAACAATGATTATATTGTTACGGATTCATTTCGCATCGTTGGGAACCCAAGGAATGAAAAAATTTACTACGGTCGCCATCCGAATGAAATCGAAGTATCGAAAGAAAGAATTGATCAATACATTACACATATTAAAAACACTCCTGACTGGCTTGAGCAAGTCAAAAAAAAGGCAATCGACAACAAACGGACGCTGGATGAACAATTATTTCTTGATGCGATGTGGATGATTGATCATGAAAGTAACGATGGCGATTATAACAATCGGTGGGAACGCAATCCTCGGGTCGGGACATACAGCTTTGTGCTTCTCATTTCAGGTGAGGAATTCCTGCCTCAAATTCCGAATCAGGTGAAA
Organism: uncultured Bacteroidales bacterium; assembly: GCA_963761195.1. Classification (GTDB taxonomy): domain Bacteria; phylum Bacteroidota; class Bacteroidia; order Bacteroidales; family JAADJA01; genus JAADJA01. The sequence continues at coordinate 25,964 of CAVXGA010000015.1, read as the reverse complement.
AATATCGGTTTAAAGCTGACCGACACCACATACCTCGATCCTTATTATTATTTGCTAAAGAAAATTTCAATACAAAATAATATTGAGGTGATAAAATCGCAAAAAGTTCTGAAAACGAGTGCTAAATTTGATCTGGCTACGGGAATTTATGTAAATCAATTGAGGTATGATAAACTGATAACCGACTCTTCCTATTTTAACTCAACCTGTGGTACTTCGACCAAACTATACCGATATGCTCAGTTTCAGCAATACTTTCACAACATCGATAAACATTTTACCTTTAAAAATATTCCGCTGGCCGACGATGTGGTGAATGACGATTATACGCGGAAACAATATCATGATAACATTGCCCGATTCAATGAAGATGAGCTGATTGATGATATTATTCGTATTACCGATTGTCCCTGTAAAACAGTTTCCTATGACTCAATAAAACAAGCTATTATCATCCGGAATCCGGGGTCAGCAAAAAATTTCAGGAAGGAAAATGTCGGCATTAAAACGCGCATCGGATTTACCTATGGAAAAGTGACGGCTAAAGTAAAACTCACCCGGTTAATCAATGAAGACAATATGTGGAATGGTATCACAAATGCGGTTTGGATGATTAACCAGGAGGAAAAGGACTGGAATAACAGAAGGATTTGCCCGGGTGAAGGCTATATCCCAAAAGGTGAAATTGGATATACTACCAAACGAACGCCGACGACATCGTATTCGGAGATTGACTTTGAGGTGGTTAAGACGTCTGAATTCTGGCCTGATTCTTCCTACAAGCTCCGTGGATTTTATCCAAAAGACGATCCCGAATCGAACCACGATATCATGATCACCTGCACCAACTGGGATCTGGCCTGCAGACAACCGGCAAAATTCCAAACAGGTGCTGCACCCATCGAGTATCTGGGACATTCTTATGAGCTTCACCGCTGGGACGACTGGTATAAAGCGGTAACAAGTATTCATCCTGAAAATCATGACAGTGTTTTCTCTGATAGCTGTTATTATTTTCAAATCGATTGGGAACCTGATAAAATTATCTGGCGGATCGGAAGAAGCAAAGACAGAATGAAAGTAGCCTGTTACATGGATTATACGGTCACAAGTATCCCCAATAACCAAATGGTCATGATCATTACCCAGGAGTGGCATCATGCTGATTGGTGGCCAATGGGACCCTATAAACAAAACTTCATTCCATACCCGAAAAACGACCTAGTGGGTGAAATATATGAAATTGAAATTGAGTAGTTATATTTTGAAGTACCACAGCAAACTTCTGACCTAAATTACGAAGCATTGCTGATAATCCCAATCTGCTGATTCACCTGCGCCGGGATTCAACTGTAAATTTCATTTTGTTTTTAAAATTTAAGTTTCATGAATACGTTTGTTGTTAAAACTCTCAGTTCAGTTACGGTGGCTTTAAATACGCATTTTAAAAATCCTGAAAACAGAACCCATAAGCAATCAATGATAATTCACTTTTAATATTCCTGAAATAAAAGAAAAACTATCTCGTTAAAAACTGAATTTACTATCTTTGCGGTCGAAAAAAGAATTTATAATTTATGAACATTAAAAAAGTAGTTTTCTTTTCATTTGCTTTACTATTTTCCCTTAACATTTATGCTCAAAAAACAATCACAGAATCAGCTGACAGAGATTTTGTCGATTTCAAATATGCAACAGCTGTTGATAAGTACAAAAAAGCATATTCAAAGGTAAAAGACAGGGACGAAAAAAACAGGATTCGGTTTCAAATGGCCGAATGCTATCGCCTGATGAATAATACAAAACGAGCTGAACCAACGTATAAAAGCCTTGTAAGAAATGGATATTTTAAAAAGGAACCCATCGTATTGCTGCATTATGCAAATATGCTAAAGGCAAATGAAAAATACGATGAAGCTTTACCGGAATTTGAAGCATATATTAAGTTGAAGCCTGATGATCCGCGAGGTACTGACGGATTAAAGTCGTGTACTATGGAGAAAGAGTGGACTACACACCCAACGAATCATCAAATCAAAAATCTTAGTCAGGTTAACTCACGTGAAGACGATTTCAGCCCCTGCTACGCCAGCGAAAACTATAATGATTTAATTTTCACTTCCTCGCGGGAGGGATCAACCGGTAAAGATACCGATGAATGGACAGGCCAAAACTTCAGTGACTTGTTTTACACGCGTCAGGACAGAAAAGGTGAATGGAGCACACCGGATTTGCTCGAAACGGAAATGAAGATCAATACCGCAACAAATGAAGGAAGCCCGATGATGAATTCGAGCTTTACAACCCTGTATTTTACACGATGCGGTAATGCGAAAAATAAAAAATCAGGATGTCATATTTATAAGTCAAAGAAAACGGGTCGCACCTATTCCGATCCGGAAATTGTTGATCTCGGAGGCGACAGTACCTCCAGTATCAAACATCCTACTCTAAGTGAAGATGAACTAACAATTTACTTTACCGCTGATTTTCCACAGGGGAGTGGAGGAACTGATATCTGGTATGCTACTAGAAAATCAAAAAGTGACCCTTTTGGAAAACCAAAAAATATAGGGCCAGTTGTTAATACCGCCGAAAATGAAGGGTTTCCTTTTCTGAGATCAGATACGGTTTTGTACTTTTCCTCTACAGGTCATATTGGTATGGGAGGGCTTGATATATTCAAAACAACAAAAACAGGTGATACCTGGGGAGTTCCTGTAAATATGGGTTATCCGATCAATACCAATGCTGATGACTTCGCCATTATCTTTAATCCCAATTCAGAAGAGGAAGGATATTTTTGTTCCAATCGTAAAGAAATATTTGACCAAAGAAGTAAAGGAGGCGATGACATCTGGTACTTTATTGTTCCGTCCCTCGAATTTTCTCTCTCCGGAATAATTAAGGATGACCGGACATTGCAGTTCATTGATGGAGCAACCGTGAGAATGGTCGGTTCAGACGGTTCGACCATTGAAAAGCAAACCAATTCGGTTGGCCGGTATGAATTTTCCAAGGACCAGTTCCTTCCGAATACAACCTACGAACTGACTATTTCTAAAGATAGTTATTTTAGTGCTAATGGAACGGAGACTACGGTCGGCGTGGCCAGAAGTAAGGAATTTGTTCATGACTTTGTATTGGTTCCGATTCCCAAAAAGCCAATTGTTCTTCCCGAAATTCTGTACGATTTGGCTAAATGGGATTTAAAACCGCAATATCAGGATTCTTTGCAGGGTCTGATCAAAACATTGGACGATAATCCGACTATTGTCGTTGAGCTTGCTTCTCATACCGACTCACGCGATACCGACGAGCGCAACGATATACTTTCACAAAAAAGAGCTCAGTCTGTTGTCGATTACCTGATCCTTCGCGGGATTGACCCAGACAGGCTTGTTGCCAAAGGATATGGTGAAAGGGTCCCCCGCGTACTCGACAGAAACTATTATTTGAATGGGGTTCAGATTCTGGATTCCGGTGCTGTTCTTAACGACGCTTTTATCAATGCGCTTCCAACAAAAGAAATCCAGGAATTTGCGCACCAGTTGAACCGGCGTACCGAATTCAGTGTGCTCAGGAATGATTTTGTACCCAAAGAAAAAATTGCAGAAGTCACGTTTCCGAAAAAGATCGATATCGTCGTAAATCCAGAAAAAGAAGTAGATGCTGTAAAACTTATGAAAGACGACGCCGGTCGCTTTGGTGCCCGCTGCGAAGTGAATGGCTACGGGATCAATGTTTTCATCGATAAAAAAATCAGGCAGCCGCAGATATCTCTTGAAGATGCACTAAACCTGCTCAGGGATGGCGCTATCAGCAAAGATGATTTTGCCGGCGACCCGACAGTGGTGCTTGCCAATTCTACCATTGCTGATAAATCAGTATTCCTTGTAGAAGAGTTGAAGATCGGTAAGCATGAAATTACGATGATCGAAGTAACTGTAAATTATAAAATCCCAAAAGGTTTTTACCTTGATGAATCTACATTCTCCCTGATCGGGGATTATAAAATCGACGAGGAAAAAAACCAGCTCCTGTTCGAAAAGTAAAAAGCATTAAGGCACTCCGAATGGGGTGCTTATTTTTTTAATCCATGCAAGGAAAATCAAGATATGATCTTCGGGGAGTTTCATCATCAAAAGAAGATGTCCATGCTGCGATAAAAAATATCAGTAAAGGGCTTTACCCCAATGCATTTTGCAAAGTAGTGCCTGATCTCCTTGGTGGTGATCCTGCTTTCTGCAATATCATGCATGCTGATGGTGCGGGAACAAAATCCTCTCTTGCCTATATCTACTGGAAGGAAACCGGTGATCTCTCTGTTTGGAAGGGAATTGCCCAGGATGCCATTGTTATGAACCTTGACGATTTGATTTGCGCAGGAGCGACAAATAACATTCTTGTTTCATCAACTATCGGCAGGAACAAAAAGCTGATTCCGGGAGAAGTGATTTCTGCCATTATTGAGGGAACCGAGGAATTCCTGAAAAAGATGCGCAGCCTCGGTATTGGAATTCAATCGACTGGTGGAGAAACAGCCGATGTTGGCGACCTGGTTCGGACCATCATTGTAGATTCCACAGCAGTGGCAAGGATGAAACGATCGGAAGTCATCGAAAATAATATTCAGGATGGAGATGTAATCATCGGGTTTGCTTCATATGGGCAGGCCAGCTACGAAGCGGAATACAACGGCGGAATGGGAAGTAACGGGTTGACCTCCGCAAGGCATGATATTTTTCATAAATCCTATTCTAAAAAGTATCCCGAAAGTTTCGATGATTCAATACCTGACGAAGTGGTCTATTCAGGAAACAAAATGCTAACCGACCCATCAGATGTAGCAGGAATGGATGTTGGCAAACTGGTGCTCTCTCCTACCCGGACCTATGCTCCTGTCATCAAAGCCATCCTTGAAACATATCGCAGTCAAATCCATGGCATGATCCATTGCAGCGGCGGCGGGCAAACTAAGGTTCTGAACTTCATTAAAAACGTGGAAGTAATTAAAGAAACCCTGTTTCCAATCCCTCCTCTTTTCAGACTCATTCATGATGAATCAGGCACCGACTGGCAGGAAATGTACCGGGTTTTTAATATGGGACACAGGATGGAACTATATGTCCCGGAAAAAATTGCGGAAGCCATTATCCTGATTTCACAATCCTTTCATATCGATGCGAAAATCATCGGTCATTGCAAAACCTCAACCGGAAAAAAAGTGAGTATTAAATCGGAATTTGGGGAGTTTATATACCCTGTTTTCACATTAAAATCCAACCATTAAACTGATATATGCCCATCGATACCAAAGACCTGTCGGGAAAGAAGGGGAAGCGACTTCCTGCGCAATTTCAAATTTCAGCGTTTTATAAACCAGAGTTCCCCCAAATCGTGTATGCCAGATTAAAGGATTGATGGTTTGCAAGGTGTATGAATCTTTGTGATTAATTATCCCTCCCTGTAATACAGCGTTATAGATTACGTAGTTTGCATCTCCTGCACAAAACAGCCAGATTTGCCAGGTTTTGCTTTTATTGATTCCTATGTTCCTGAAATAATCATCGAAATAGCCAAACCGGAAGAAAATACCTGTTTGAGCTTCCGTATGAGGGATTCCAAGCTTTGCACCCGCATAAGCGTTCACCTCAAGCCAGTGCGCATCTGCAATTCCTTTCTCAAAGAGTGAGGAATATTGAAAGCAAACATGGTTATTGATCTGATTCTCCCATCCCGAAACGTGACCCGCAATAGGTATATATTCATGCAGCGTATTTTGAAAGACCTTTCCGCCGGCCAGCGGTCCAATAAATCCCAATTGTAGTTCTGAAGTCACTTTAAATCTGCGGATAGTATTGTAGGATTCTTTTCGGTTACCCATTAAAAAATAGGCAGCAAACGGATGATCAATGCTTCGATCAGAAAGCGTATCAATATAATCAGGGGTATACATGTTATGTGTAAACGTCAATGCATAATAGTTCTGTGAACTTTTAGAATGCGGCAACATGATTTTATTGAACGGGGATTTTGCCATGAACGGTGCGTATAAATTCATCCTGATTCCACTTGAAAAATATCGGTCGGTAAAATAGGTCATGTCATTGGAGACTTTTAATTCGAAAAATAGATCGGATCGATTGACAGGAACTTCTGGTTTTTCATAGTTTAGGTCTTCCTCGTTGATAATCGGAATGTTATTAATTGAAAACATTATTTGACCTGTCAATTGGATAAATTGAAAAAGCATCGATAGCAGAAAAAGTAGTTTTATTTTCATTGAATGTAAGGACTGTCAGGAACAAGGTAAAAATAGTAAAAATTCATCTGTTCCAAAACTGCGGAGTACAATTTTCTTAAGGTGATTAATTAACGTGTCTGCCTAATTGAACCGGTCGGCTAAATCCTGATGGTTAATTTTAATTTCTCCCGGAGTTAGTTATAAATATTGTTTACAGAGAAATCCCGGACGTTCTGAAAGGATGACCTCCATAGCCATATGAACAATGTCCGAAGATTAAATGTTACTTGTTTTATCTGTTTTATAACTTTTTCAAATGCACAATTAAATTTCTATAAATTAAAATTGACCCGATGAAAACTAGCATTAAACCCTTATTAACACTTGTCATTTTACTGGGGGTTGTATTCTCCTGTAAAAAGAATGACAATACAACCTCTTCTTTAACCTTTGACGGGGTTATCAAATCCGGTGGTGATTTTACTCCCGCCGTCAACAGTGAAGAACCCGTCGATTCAACCACGGGTAATGAAATAATCAACGGGGAGGTATGGAATTGTACAACTACAACATACAATGCCCTTGCCCCAGGTGGTGGTAACAAAGGATTTCCTCTTTTTAACCCCAATGCATCGGTGGTTTATCCGGGCAGCCTTCTGCAGGGCAAGTCGCTTAAAAAATCGACTCCGGATGTTATTGCTGTGAATCGTGCCGGAGGTACTATTTCGTATGACCTTGTTAATGGAAACCTCACGTCAACTTTTTCTGTGCCTGTGGTAGCTAAAAGTTCCATTCAAAATGCGATGAACCAGATCATTGCAGCTTCACCACCTGATCTGCCTGCTAATTTTGTTTTTAATTATAGCCAGGTTCAAAGTGAACAGGCGCTGGCACTCAAACTCGGTATCGATTATGAATCAGCGTTTGCTGATATCAGCTCCGATTTCGGATTTAGTTCCGGTTCGAACCTGAACAGGATTCTTGTTGAACTTAACCAAAGTTTTTACACCATGAGTTTCGATATTCCGACCAGTACTGCGGGACTGTTTGCCCCGGACGTTACACCTGAAGACCTTGCAAAATATGTTCAGGCAGGCAATCCGGCCACCTATATATCCGATGTAACCTATGGAAGGATTTATTACATGCTCATCGAATCAAGCTCCTCCTACCAGGAAATGGAAGCAAGTGTTAGCGCCTCATTCAATGGCGTTGTCAATTCTGCTAATGTTGACATTTCAGGCAATACGTTTTCAAGTCTTCAAAACCTGAAGATAAAAGTGATGGCCTTTGGTGGTGAAGCATCGACTAGTTTACTTACTGTAGGAGTGACTGATTTGAGCACCCTTGTTCAATTACTGGCAGAGTCTACAACGATTTCAACTGGTGTACCGATCAGTTATGTTGTACGAAGCGTATATTCAAACCAGATCGTCAGCGTTCAGCTTGCAACCCAATATGACGTTACTAATTGCGAGCCTGCTCCGATCGGTGGTGAACCGGCTTATACAGCACACTGGAAAGGTAATGTGATTTCAAAAATAGGAGGTGTCGGAGCCGCTTATTCAATGACCGGAACTGAATTTATCCTCATCAGTATGGATGGTCAGCAATTTTTGAGAAGTAATATTGGTGTTCTTGATGGACCATACCCGATCAGTGATTTGGGCGGAGGGCCACCCCCTTTCAGCGGGATCGGAGCAGCTTGCAGAATTGATGGGAATAACACACCGGATAGTTGGACGATGATCATGGATATGACCGGCAGCCAATATACCTACATACGATCCGATTCTACGTGGAGCGGTCAGGTACAGCCGATCGGAAATCTGGCATCGGGATACAATCCTTTTGCACTGAACGGTATCGGAGCAATGGTATTTCAGTATCATGATCCCCTGGGACCGTCAAACCGTTATATGATCAATAAGGACGGAACCGAGTTCTCACTTTACCATAACAATCCGAACACATTTGATCAGGTTCAGAGTATTGAGGACTGGGCAGGCGGAGGCTTACCCTTTGCAGTGAAAAAAGTGGGAGCAGGGATCGGATTTTATGTCGGAGAGAAAGAGTATTATATCCTGTTCAATTACACTGGCACAAAATATTGTGTTTCGGGCGATGTTTTCGGAACCGGAACCAATGAGTTTATTGGGCCGTTTGATCTGTAATAATTTATTCCCCTTAAAAAATCTGTCGATGGTTAATGGCAGGTTTTTTATTTTAGACAAATTTGGTATTGAATGGGTAACAGATAAGTTTTTCATGGCTTTTAATAATGGATAAAAGGAAGCAATTCCGAGTGTTGAATGTTACTCACTATTCCTTTTATTACAAATGCATTAAAAAATGCTGCTCTGTATTATATGAGACCGAGGTTCTGGGTAAATTAATTAGGGTACGAGGTACAAACTCGCCTAAGTGCGGAGAATTGTCCGATTTTTCGATTGTTGAATAGATGATAGGAATATGGGCAATGAACATTCTGAATTGTTGAGGGTTTAGAATGATAAACTTGACCAACGATGAAATATCTGATTCACTCTTATCTCTGGAAATCTGTTTCCCTTTGCTTGTTTTTATTGGCATGTCTTTCAGTTCATGTCTTACTGGCTTCAGGATTTACCTATCATTGGGGGCATCCTTCACCTCAGGGCAATAGTGTATACGGTATTGCTTTTAAGGATGCCAATAATGGCTGGGCCGTTACCGGTTGCGGCAGCATTCTGAAAACCAGCGACGGAGGACAAAACTGGGAACTGACACTCGGGCCGGACAGTACTTGCAATGATTTGTATGATATCCTGATCTCCGACCAGGGGACACTTATTGTTTCGGGTGAGCAGGGCAGGATCATGAGAAGCACCGACAATGGTGAGAACTGGCAGATCCTTAGTATTACGGGCACAGGAAATCTGTTTGACCTGGCACCTATCCCCAGTGGTGGAATTTCGGCAGCAGGAGAAAACGGCTCAATACTGGTCTCGACGGATGACGGGATCAACTGGATCAATAAAGGTCCGGGAGGAACCGGATATGCCCGTGGACATTACTGGAAATCAGCTACTGAAGGCTATGTGGTCGGTTATGGATTGTTCCACAGGACCTTTGATGGGGGCAACACCTGGACCCAAATTGCAACTCCGGGAGTCTTCGGCCTTAACGAGATCTACTTTGTCGATGAGAATACTGGCTATGCGCTTGAAGATTTTAAAGTCTGGAAAACAACAGATGGTGGTAATTCGTGGTCCTCAACCAGTCAGGTCATTGAACCGCTTTACCGATACCGGACTTTAGCAATCGATGAGATACACTGGTTTTCGGTGACCAATGCCGAAGGGGCAGCACTTTGGGAAACTTTTGATGCAGGGGCTAGCTGGCAACTGAAGTTCAACTATTATACAACCGGGTTCCTTAGTGTGGTTGAGAATGGAAACCGTTTGCTTTTCAGTTCCGATATCGGGGATATTTTTTACTCGGATGATGAAGGCACGAATGTACAGGATGCTGTCCAGAACCTGGCTGTATTCCCTTCAGCACCGATCATGGTCATCGGGAAGAAGCCGGACGGCACTTTGTTTGCCAACAATCAGCCCAATTCAGGAATCAATAACGGTACATTCTTCCGGAGTGATGATGGAGGAATTTCCTGGTACGTACCCGATGCAGGGCAGAACCTTCGGTGGGTAACGGATATCGGATTCTTCGACAACCAGTTTGGGATACTTGGTGCATACAGCGACATCAGGTACACAACAGATGGAGGTGAAACCTGGGAACAAAGCAATCTTCCGGCCGATTTCAACCTGACGAATTTTGCCCTGCCGGCTTCCGACCGCTATTTTGCCGGAACGTATGGAAGTTGGCCGAATGGCGGCGGTAACCTCTATAAAAGTTCTGACCACGGGGTAACATGGGAAGCGGTTGGCGGCGGGCTACCCATTGGACAGATTTATATTTCAAATGTCGCTTTTGCCAGTGAAAATGAAGGTTATATCGCCTGCCAGATCAATAATTCACCAGTTATGTATAAAACAACCGATGGGGGAATCACCTGGAACTTAATCGATCCAACCGGTATTTCTGATTTTATTTCGGATATGGTCTGGCTGGATGAAAATACAGGCCTGGCCGCGGTTCCTAATGGCGCAACCAGCGGCATGTACCGGACCACCGACGGAGGACTGAACTGGACCTGGGTATCCACCACTGGTGCCCGTCAACTGACCCGTGGTATCGGTGACTATATTGCTGCAGTGAATCCGGGAGATGCCTTATTCCAGGAGTCGGCCGATGGTGGATTGACATGGACTTCTTATTCTCCGCCGTTCAGCACAGGCATTTCCGGCTTTGGGGGCGGCATCAGTTACATCCAGGCTACAGAAACCGGATATGTCATCGGTGGGTCCGGAAACAAGCTGATGGCAGCCGAACGGGAAATTACCACCGGAACAGTGTTCAATCATGACGAGACAGACCATATTTATCCGGAGGATGGTATCGCCATCAGTCCAAACCCGGTAAAAGACATGGCAGTGATTAGTTTTGATCTTTCATCGGACCAGGTTGCTAATCTCAGTATTGCAGATATGCAGGGACAAATAATTCATACTTTTCTGAAGAAAAATCTAAAAGCCGGAAAGCATGAAATCATGATCAATGTCAATGATTTAAACCCATTGACAGGTCCGGGAATCTACTTTATAATGCTGACCACAAACCGAAGTTTTTATTCAGCCAAAATGATCCTGTCGGATTGATGTTTTTAAAAACGGCTTAGTTGGTGACTTTCTCAAAACACCTTATTTTCTTTGAGTAAATCAAAAATTTCGAATGAATCATTGTTATAATGATGATCGCCCGGAACAGTAGCAAAATTTATTCCTGTACCGGAAAGGTCAGCAGGCATGAAGGAATCTTCTTCGTCTCCGGTAATGATCAGAATTTGAGTAAGGCTGCTGATCCTTTTTAAAGCCTCAACAACATTGTACGAGTTTTCATAATTACCGATACCGATCATGTTGGTAATGTGTATTTCAAAATCAGTATAGGCACCGGGAGACAGCATGATCATTTTTTCAACCTTGTTCCGGATTTCCAGTGGCAACTGCTCATAAATAAACGGCATTAATTCCGCCCCAAGGCTGTAACCTATCAGCAGGATTTTATTTTTTTGCCATCTTTCCGAAAAGTGACTCAGCACATTGGCAATATCCCGTGCTGATTCTTCAGGTGTTCTTCTGTTCCAAAAATATTTCTTGGCATCCAGCCCAACGGTGGGGACACCCGCTTCCGCCAAATGGTCGCTTAAATCTTGTTCAAAGCTGTACCATCCGCCATCTCCGGAAATAAAGAAAGCCATCGGGGCATTATTGTTACCGGTTTTAGCCCGGGTAACCGTAAGTGGCAAATCTTTAATTAGCTCATTTTCGGCCACATTCTCTTCATCCGGTATATCGGGCTTATCGGCTAAAATTGTTTGAAAAGCTTTGTCCCACTGTGGCATAAAATCAGTCCACTTGGTAAATCCGTGACCCACATTGTCAAGTTCTATGAGCTCAGCATTAGCGGAGAGCCTGATAAATTCAGCCGTTTTTTGAAAGTCACATATTTTATCAAGCTTTCCCTGTAATATAAACCATGGATCTCCCAGACGCGAATCGGGATCAAGATCGAAGCTTTTCCCATCGATGATGGGATGCTGTTTTAAGCCGTTAAGCTCACAAAAATGCTTTGAAAGCTCAACATCCGGACAAAATCCAAGCGAAATTCCTCCTTTGAATGTATGTGGGCGCGACTGTGCCAGTAAGGCATATACCATTGTTGCTCCACTTGAGTATCCCATCAAAACAGGTTCCTGGTATCGCGGGAGCTTATACCTTTTCTCGATAGTTGATGCCAGCGTCACAAAATCGCTTACAATATGGTAACATGCTTCTTTCCTGCTTTTAAGCTCACCGTAATAGCTTCTGATATTAACACCGATAACGAGGCTGTTTTGAAAAGCAAAATGCTCAGAAAAATTGACTACTCCGTATCTGAAGCCACCATCACCCGAAATCATGATGATAACAGACTCGGGAGGTGTTTTATCTGGAATAAAAAGATAAACGGTTCCAAAAGGAGAGATTTTTAATGAATCCTTTAAAACTTCCGGATAAGCAGCTGTATCATATAACATTCCAATGCTACAGAGCAGAATAAACGGGAAATATCTAATTTTCATCTCAATTGTGTTTTGTCAATACCTTCATAAACCAGTACTGTTCCGAATGAATGAAATGCAGAACGCCTTTTCATTCTTTTTTCATATCAGAAAACAAATGTATAAAATTGATACTAATAAATGCTGCAAAACGACTACAGGTTGGTAATGACCCTGCTCCATTCGCATCCGCAAGGCTACCTGTATTGGCACCAGCATTATTGCGGCTTGTGTTTTTAGTAAATAATCTTATCACTATTTCCCGCTTTCTTTTCCGTGATCCAACCCACCCAATGCTAAATAATGATTTTTCAAATCTTTTTTGCATTTCTAAGTCTATTTATCAAATCTTTTTATAGAATGGAAGGCTGATTATTAAGCGGGTTATTTATAATGAAAAGCTACGCAAGGCCAGGCTGGAATACTTGAGGCGGCGGGGGGAATAACCTTATTACCTTATGAAGCTGGTAAGCGGGAATTGACTAATTTGCTAACAGGAAAATTTGAAAATGTGCTGATTTGAATATGTGTATAAAACTATTTATTTTTTCTTGACTTCCAGCCTATTTATTATGTATATTTGTACATAGTAGAATTACAAAACCGTACTATACAATTAAATAAAATTTTTTCATCGATAATGATTTCGCACAGCAATCATTCGGATTTGAGAATTTAATTTCCCGTTGATAATGTCAAATAGCTTCATTAAATTCAATTTTTTAACAGAACCTAAAAATTTAATTACGGGGCTCCACAGCAAAAACGTGTTAAATAAAATCAGTTTAATATTCTCCTTTGATAAGCTATAATGTGAAAATATTAAAAATAGTTAGTCTTCTAAAACAAATAACAAATAGATGGAGTAAGCCGAAAATCCATTAAAGAGTAGGCAAACAAAAATCATTAACTATGAAAAAAATAACACTTATCTTTTTTATGCAATGCCTCGCGTTAACAATTTTTGCGCAAGTGCATTGCGGAACCGAACGATGGGCAATAAAAACATTATCCGACCCTGATACTTTAAAAATAAACTTTAACCAGGTAGTTCCGAGTTCGGTACACGAACAGATTATGCTTGTTGCACCTGACAAAATAAAGGATATACCAAGACGCCCTGATGAAAGTATTATCTATCAGATAAAATGCAGGATTTTAACTTTTAAGAAGGAAGGCGGATCAAAGGGAGATAAAGATATTCATGTAGTTATTGAGGACCCTGAAACGCATGAAACCATGATAGCAGAAATTCCGGATACTATATGTGAAGGCATTCAAGGAACAAGCAGAGTAGAACAATTTGCTAACCTTAACCAATGGTTTAGTGACAATATTGGGGAACCAACAACAAAATTCAAAAATTTGCAAGACCCTCCCACTGTAATATTAACAGGTGTCGGTTTCTTTGATTTCAATCACGGGCAAAAAGGAAGAGCCAATAACGGACGGGAAATACATCCTGTGCTTTCCATGGAATTTGCCGGACCCATAGATAATCAGCCTATTATAACAAAACCAAGTACAATAACAAATTTAAATTCATCAACAATGGAAACAACCACAACTCCTTTAAATTTACTTATTATTATCCTTCTGGGAGCCATACTCGGAGCAACCGGACAAGGCATCCGTGTAATAGTAGGACTGAAAAAAGTTTATGACGAATCACTGAAGGAAAATAAAGCCGCGAAAGATTTAATAGAATACAAACAACTGGCATTAAGCCTGTTTATAGGTTTTTCAGTTGGTGCAATTGCAGGTGTCTTGGCGGCAGTGTCGAATATAAATATGGAAATCACAAATGCCGTCATTATTGCTTTTATAGCTGCAGGTTATGCTGGAACAGATTTTATTGAAGGATTTATGAAGAAAAACACCATAAAATAAATCCAATTTAAGAGAATAAAAAATTTATCCGGGTATCAGCTTTATGCTTATCCTGGAGGCCAAAAAAGATCACAACACTAATACCAGCGATTAAAGACTTAAGGCAAACATGGATATCAAGAATAAACTTTTAAAAAGCAGTGGTAAATGAATGCGTTGAATTGACTGAACCACGAAACTTATGTTATTTGAGAGCTAAAATAAAATCAGTATTAACTTTAAAAAAATTAAAATAATGGCAATTTACAGAGAAAGGAGAGACAGGCTCACATTAGAACTTTCAAATTCCCCCGCACCCGAAAGTTTTCCTGCAAAGGCATTAACGTTGGCACAACTTGTGGGGTTTCTATTTATTCTTCCTAAAATTGTTATTCCGGTTCGTCTCATTGTTTCGGTTTTTTATGCTCCACATGCAAAGTTACAACCTTTGCTTATTAAATTCCACAAGTGCCCTTCAGAACACTTGAGGCGGTGGGGTTGGAACCTATTCCTTATCTCCCTTTAAGTTTTTCTCGTATTCATCAACAACTATTTTTGCTTTATCATAATCTGCACTTGAAACAAATACTTTAACTGAACCAACACCGCCGGGTGCTGTCCACCATGGATTTAAGGTTCCAATAATTTCATCTTTAATAAATGTCTCAATTTCTGCATTTTCCAGCAAGCTTTTTACCATCCCGGCCTGCCATGGTTTTCCTGAGAATATTTTAACCGGCTTGATTTCTTTATTGGTTTTCATAAGTTTTTTATTCATTATTCCCTTAACTTTCATTCTCCGACCCCGCCAACGCTAAAGTAAAGATTTTTCAAATCCTTTTTGCATTCGTAAGTCTTTTTATCAAATCTGTATATAAAATGGAAGGCTGGTTATTAATTTATTGATCCGGGTTATGCCGAAAGCCCCAGGTGATGCTTACGAGCAAGGCCGTGCTTGAACACTTGAGGCAGCGGGGGGTTAAAAAGGAGGTAAAATTGCCATTATTAGATATCCCCTGCACTATTTAAAAGAAATACCCGATTTCAGTTGAATTGTTAGTGAATTGTCTTTTGGTATTTCATCAGTCCAGAGGCAATCACAGTATCCGGGAAGCCAGGAAGCACTGTATTGTATTCCGGTTTGCCCAATGAATACTCTATCCTCAAGGGCTTTATCTTCATCACCTGCCACATGGGCCATTAATGCTGATGCCATACAATGGCTAATATGCCAGGCAGTGTCATTATAACTGATTTGCTTATTTGTCATTAGGATTGTCGTAAACATGCTATCCGCAGCTATCAGGGATAAACTTTCAGCATATTGTGGAAACGTCTGTGAAGATGGGATGCCTGAATAATCTGCATTTGTGATGTGTTTCGTTGTAATGATTAATGCGGAATCCATAATGTACGTGATCAATCTGTATGAACAAGGGTAAACAATAATAGAACCGGTTTCTATATCATATAAGAACTGATTTCCTGATTGTTTTTCAACAATATCAGTTGCGTGAAAATGTCCGGTAAACATAATGTTTAAGCCCGCATTCATAAGTTGATTTGATACGTCTGTATAATTATCTACCATAAAGCCGGGGAATGTCAGGTGCTTGTCAGTGAATTGTTCAACTATTCCGTGATGCATCATACCAAAAACTGTTTTTCCTTTCTCAGCTGCTTCTGCCAACCGGTCAAGTATCCATTTCATGGTACCCGGCCTGATAGCTCCTGCAGTATAAATCGAATCGTTTATATTATCATACTTACAGCAATCAATGGCGAGGAGCCAGAGATTGGGCAAAGGTTCGGATACATAACTCAGTGAGTACGGATCGGTATACAGCGCGTCG
Source organism: uncultured Bacteroidales bacterium (assembly GCA_963761195.1). Classification (GTDB taxonomy): domain Bacteria; phylum Bacteroidota; class Bacteroidia; order Bacteroidales; family JAADJA01; genus JAADJA01. The sequence continues at coordinate 9,787 of CAVXGA010000015.1, read as the reverse complement.
CTATATCCACAATCTGAATAAATCGACCTGAAATCATCCGGACCAATATTCTGAACCCTTGTCTGTGTAACGCCGTTGTACGCATACGAATGCGGGTTGTAAATGTCATGGTTACCATCAATAACTCTGACTTTGATCCCGGCTTGAATCAATTGCTCAAGGTATAAATGAACAGAAACATGACAAACCAGTTCACCATCTTTGGTAAGATCTCCGGGAATAAGGACAAGGTCGGGCTTTGGCGTTGCATGAATTAACTCATAAATAGCCTCCTTCAGGATGGCATCACTCGCGGCCAGGAGTTTCCCGTCCGTTACAAGATAATCCTGAAATGCGGGACCATCCTGTATCAGCAAGGAAGGATCCATATAATGATTGTCAGCCAACACAGCAATAGTATAAACATTTTTTGCGGTGCTGTAAAAGTTGTTGTCCTTTTTACATCCAGCAATAAAAATAAGTATTAAGATCACTGTCAATTCAAATTGTATTCTCATATGCGTGGGAATTTTAGGGTTTATTTATTTAAGAATTTATTAGCCCGGTTTGCAGCATTTTGTCTTAGGTTGTAATAGTAGAACGGTATCTCAAAATTATGATAAATACCATAAGGAGCGAGTTCACCTAATGCACTGGCAGTAGAGCATATCAACACACCTTTTGCAATATCTACACGAGCATCAGCGTATTGAGGTACAGGTCTAAAAACCCCTGATGAATCAGGCATAAACGAACCTAATCCTTGTGATGTGGAGGCAATAGTTTCATCTCTTGTCCATGTGATTGGATTTATTACATTACCTATCAAACCGACTAACAAAGGATTGACTATAGGAATATCAGGCGCTTCGGCATTATATGAAATGATCACTCCAACATCATCAGGCCCTTCAGCAAATTTCAGGTGTGGGTTTTGAGCAAGGTATTCTGAAGTAATAGGCCAGCCGAAAATATACGCAGCAATCGTTCTCTGATATACTGTTGGATGTTCTTTCATATATCCGGATATAAGGTTGCTAAGCACAACCGCTCCCTGCGAATGTCCAACTAAAATAAAAGGCCGCCCGTTGTTAAAGTGTTTGATGTAATAATCGAAAGCAGCTATTGCGTCAGTTGTGGGAATGCCATCTCTTATTATAGCCTGTTCTGCAAGTGGCAACGCCAGGGTTGATGTGGCATCATACTGTCTGTAAAATGGAGCGTAAACATTACCTACTGTTTCAAATGCAGTAGCTTGTTTTTTAAATTGCATAGGAGCAGTTTGTAACATAATTGGATTATCAATTTCACAAATGACCGGGTCGCTTGCTTTAAGCTTATTCCACGACGTAGGGTAATAGTAAAAAATGTCGACCGGATAAAGCGTAGCAGGAATTGATAACCAGTGTGAAGCTATTGAATAATCTGTTACATCCGAAGTCACTGGTTTATGATCCTGACTGCAACCTGTGTTAACATTGATAAGAAGGAGAAATACCGATAACAAACCTGATAGTTGTAAAAAATTAAATATTCTCATGATGAATTCGTTTAATGCTTAATAAATAAAAATTATTCATAATTGCCTACCCGTTAAAGGATTTTCGGCATACTCCTGAATTTTGTTCTGTTCTATTTGTCACGTAGAGCAGTCAGTCCGTTTATTTACTTCTCTTTTTTTATTATGTTGGGTAACCGGACCCGCTTCTCTTTCTCTTCGTTTTGGCAGGCGGGTTCTCTGTTTGCCATTGTTAACTCATCTGTCCGTTTTTCTTTTAAAACCTTTAAATAATTATTCTCATTAATTATTTCCTGCAACACGCTTATAAGTTCTTCCCTGGTTTTGTCCGGAAAATCCATATCAACGATTATTTAAAATGATGAAATAATTAGCCACTTTTAGCATTGGCTATAACGGAGCACACGAATGCGAAGGCGGTTTTATAAAAAATTACCTATGTATACGGTTTACGTTTAATTAAAGATACAAAAAGTATTTTACCCCCACCCAAAACCGGCGCAAGCCGCATGCACTATTGACTCGTGCCTTGCTTACTCATCATAATAGTTGAAATTTGCATGCGGAACTCATAATCCTAAAGTAAAAATATTTTAGATTATAAAGTTAGTTCCGAAGGTCACAAGTATGCCGCCCTAAATCCATCACACAAGATTTGTGACAATTGAGGAGACTATTTTATGATTAAAAGCCCTAAGTGATGCTCACACACAAGGCCGGGCTGGAACATTTGAGCCAGCGGGGGGTAAGAATTTTATTTCACAATCAATCTCAATGTGTTTTGACCTTTATCATCCGTTATCTTTACAAAGTATATTCCTGCAGGTTCATCGAAATGAATAACAGATGTTTGATCGACAATTACCGACTGATAAATTTCCCGCCCGGTCATTGATACGATGTCAACCCTGGCATTCTTTAAAGTTTCACCTGTTGAAAGTGTAAAATCAGTTTGAGCCGGATTGGGATACACACTAAATTTGTCAGCGTTGCTTGGTTCATTAACTCCAGTAAGGAGCTCGTTTCTGAAAATAGTTGAGGGTAAGCCCAGGGCCAAAACATCCTGGTCCCCGTCATTATCTATGTCCTGAAACGAGAGGGCAGCCCCGAATGGAAAATCAGGGGGCGTAATATCCGTATACATATTGTTTCCATCATTACGGAGTAATGCCGTGGGACCACCAAGTAATACATCGAGGTCACCGTCATTATCCACATCAGCCCAATCTACTGTGCCGGGTTCACCGCTTCCCGGAAGGTCAGTATTCATCAATGTAAAATCATCCTCTCCATCGTTTCTGTAAATAACTGTAACAGGCAATAAACCGGTAGAGTCAAGTCCGTCGTACAATACATCCAAATCTCCGTCATTGTCGAAGTCAGCCCATTTTGAAGTACCGGTAGCAAGATTTATAAACGGGAAAGGAACTTCGGTAAAATTTCCTCCTCCTTCATTTCTGTAAAGTTTAGTGAGCGGGAATCCTGATGAAGGCATCGATTCTCCGGGAACAAAAAGATCCATATCTCCGTCATTATCATAATCAACGACAGAGATATAGCTGGCAAGAAAATCGGGCAGGTTTGTAGAAACTTCAGTAAAAGTCCCGTTGGAATTGTTATGAAAAAGCCGTGTTGAATCAGCGGATAACGTAACACCTAATCCGCAGGTCAGAACATCGGGCCAGCCGTCGCCATCGTAATCGATCCACCGCGACACCCCGATAACTCCGGGAATGTCTATCGGAACTTCTGTAAACACACCCGAGCCGTCATTTCTAACCAGTGTAGTAATGGCAGGATCTCCCGGGCCACCGTTTTGACCATTCACTAAAAGATCCAAATCTCCGTCCTGGTCATAATCACCCCAGCTTACAGCGCCGGTAACCTGCATATTCAATGTGTATGCCAGTGAGAATGTCCCGTCTCCGTCATTATGGTAAATACGGCTTACCTCAGCAATCGAACTTGAAAAACCGGCGAATGCAAAATCAGGTTTACCGTCGTTGTCATAATCGGCCCAGGCCACGAAAGCACCTTCAACCGAAGGAAAGCCGTTATTAAGATTTGTAAAGGTTTGTGCATTCATAACAACGGATGATAATGCAACAAACAAAATAAGAAGATGTACTATCTTTTTCATTGGTATCTCTATTTAGTGGAGTGACGTTAAATGACTTCAATTACCTTTACTCACTATGCATGCAAATTCATTAAAAATCTTAGCGCATTTGTATTTGAATGGTATTAACAATTTATTTGCGTTAAGGTTTTGGTTCATTTTGCAATGCCGGCACCGGAAGATACTTATGTAGTTGGTGAGTCACCGTATTACTGATATTTTTTATTATTGACCGCACCGGCAAAAGGTTCCGGTCAGATTGCTGTAGCAAAGGGGAATAAGGTTTCAGGTTCAAGGGTTCAGGTTCAAGGTTCAAGGTTCAAGGTTTCAGGTTCAAGGTTCAAGGTTCAAGGTTTCAGGTTTCAGGTTACAGGTTTCAGGTTGCAGGTTGCAGGTTCAAGGTTTCAGGTTCAAGGTTCAAGGTTCAAGGTTGCAGGTTCAAGGTTCAAGGTTGCAGGTTCAAGGTTCAAGGTTGTCAAGGTTCAAGGTTTCAGGTTTCAGGTTCAGGTTCAGGGCTTTGCCGAAGGCATCCGCTATATGAGTCCTTATTGATTGGAAAATTGTTAAAAAAATGGTGAATAAATAAGAGAGAAAAACCGGAAATATGTTTAGTAATTTTATATATTTGCTGGCATACGGTTTACCAAAATAATATAAATTGCAAAAATAAAAGATAACAAAGTAGGGTTCTTTCCTTAATTGGTTTTGGTTAATAATTAGGTTTATTCTTTCCTTTCTTAATTGCCCTACTTTTAGACCGACAGGGGTGGTTCCCTGCCGGTTTTTTGTATACGGATTACACGAATTTAGAAAAAGAATTGGACAAACAGAAACTATAAATGTACCAAATCGTGCTCTCGCACAGGCTTTCGCTTGAAGACTTAAACTTGCGGGGTTAGCTGATTAAAAAATCTAAAGGTTTTAACTTCATTCGACCTAGGCTGGATACCAAGCCGGGGTTCGGTTATGCTGAAAGCCCCAGGTGATGCTTACGCAAAGGTCAGGTTGGAACACTTGAGGCAGCAGGGGAATAGGTCTTTCTCTCTTTTTTTCATTTCTTCGGCAATTACACGCCCACTTTCGTCTTGTTCTTTTAGTTTCATAATAATATTGTGATAACTTTCTGCATCTCGGTCTTGACTGAGTTTGAATACTGTATCTATTTCATTTATTTCAATCTCGAAACCTACTATTAATCCGAGTACTTTTCGTTTGAAATCCAATGGTAAATTGTCAAAAACAGTTGTTGATTGTTGGTTTCCACCTTCGAAATGTAGTGAAGTAATTCGAAGTATGTCTTCTAATTCAGCACTATTCACGAACCTAATCATTCCCTTAACGTGTACGCTCATATAGTTCCAAGTAGAAGGTGTATATGGGTTGCTGTACCAAGTACCGCTCACATAGGTATGCTTTCCCGTAAAAACTGCAAGTACATTTTCATTATGCAAAAATGCTTTATGGTGGTCCGTACCTTTCATTATATGTCCCCGAAGAACTTTTCTTCCGTCCTTGTTTTCAATAAAAAGTGGTACTTGTGTTGCAATCGGTCTGTTTTCTAAATCACATCCGGTTAGAAAGGCAAAAGGATACTGTCCAATGAATTCATTGATTATTTGCTTATCCTGTTCTTTATGGTAGGGTAGATTATACATTGGTGGATATAATTTTTTATTCTTTTATTTGTTCAGTCTAATCCCACGCACCCGCAAGTCTTCCTGCGATGGCCTTGTGCGATGGCACGACTTGTGGGCTTGATCCATTCATTTTCTTTAAGTTTGCAACTTATTTTATATCATTTCAATTTCAATTTCAGCTTCCAATCCTGCATAATTCCTTGCACTGCTGTATAAGTAATCTTCCGGATCGAGAACAATGTTTCTCTTTTTGACAAAACTTAAGGCTGTCGGTTAAAATATTTTTATATATTCTTCTTGTAAAGACATCTATCCATCCAACTGTTGCAAAAGTAATGAAATACAAACCTTCAGGATCAGCAAATTTGTAAGTTCGGCTCATTTTCGTTAGATTTTATGCTTCGTTTACAAAGTTACAAACTTTGCTTATTTAAATCCCACAAGTCATGCCTGCGCTATTGCCAATGCTGGAAGACTTGCGGGTGCGGGGATTATTTTGAACCGGGATAGGGTGGATGGTCCTGGTGCAAATTAGCACAGTGCAATTTTTCAACTTCGGATATTCAATGGTTACTACTTGATTACTAAAGCCTGACCATGAACTACTTTTTCCCTGCCTGCTTGAAGCACCGAATACTGTATCCATAAGTCTTGTAGGTGTAGCCTGAATAAAGTTCTGCATTTGCATTGAGCAAGCTGTAATAGTGACCATTGGAAGAAGTCGAGATCGAATTCCAGAAAAAGGCACGGGTTCCCTTAAAGAAAAAGTCACCGGTATTTGTCCGCGCACCGCCAGGCAATGCACTGAATCCCGTTTCGTTAGTGGCACCATCATTCGGACTTTCCCAATGCGACGTTCCTGTTTCTTTAAGTTTTCCACCTGCGGTAGCCGGATCGCCCAGGTCAGAGAGCAGTGCACTCCATCCTTCATCAGCAGGAACTGACCAGCCATCCGGACAGATTTTCTTTGCACTGTTCATTGCATTAAAATTATAAAGCAAACCATAGGTCGCTTTATTTGCATCGTCGTTCTCATAATAACAAGATCCGGGACCTGTAAGGTTTTTCCACTCTGTATTATCAGAAACTATAGGGATTTCAGTTCCATCATTAAAATGTGTGGCGATGAGATTTTTGGCCATCCACTTATAATTGCCGATTGTAACTACCGGGTACACATTCCCGTCGACGTCTGTTATCGTTTCACCCGTATTATTTGGATTGTCCGAGTCATCACTTTTCTTTGAGCATGTTGTTAATAAAACGGCGCAAATCAGGCCGGTACACACAATGAAAAATCTTTTTGTTTTCATAATTGTAAGGATATAATTGAAAATCTGTTTATAAAACCCCACGCACCCGCAAGTCTTCCTGCGATGGCCTTGTGCGATGGCACGACTTGTGGGCTTGATCCATTCATTTTTTTTAAGTTTGCAACTTATTTTATATCATTTCAATTTCAGCTTCCAATCCTGCATAATTCCTTGCACTGCTGTATAAGTAATCTTCCGGATCGAGAACAATGTTTCTCTTTTTGACAAAACTTAAGGCTGTCGGTTAAAATATTTTTATATATTCTTCTTGTAAAGACATCTATCCATCCAACTGTTGCAAAAGTAATGAAATACAAACCTTCAGGATCAGCAAAATTGTAGGTTCGGCTCATTTTCGTTTTTGATTTTATGCTTCGTTTGCAAAGTTACAAACTTTGCTTATTTAAATCCCACAAGTAATCCTTCGGAACACTTGCGGGTGCGGTGGGTAGTTTTGCAAATGAAGAAAATTATTGAAGTAGATAAACCTGTTAATCGTATAAATAAAACTATTTCATAATTCGAATAATCAAATATCACTTATTTGGTAATATTCTCTTCTCGATATTACCTTTTTCATCAAGAAAAGTGATACTTGCATCTCCTGATACATCAACCTTCAAAAGGATCCTGGCATTTCCTTTTCCATCTTTTAAAGCCAATGAAGCGATGCCTTTATTATCTTTTCCCAACCAAAGTCGTCCATACGCATTTTCATTTGGCGGACTGTCCCTAACAATTAAACCAGTTAACGCATCTTCACTATCATGTACGCCCAATAATTGTAGTTCCTGATCTCCTCCATACCTGTCAAAAGTGAGACTACCACCTGCATTCATGATTTTCCCATTCTTATCCTTATAGCCACTAAAGATAAGTCCGCCATTTTCAGATCCTTCGTCATTATAAAATAGAATTCCAGCTTGAGGTCTATCAAATGCACGTTCTTTTCCTTTAACTATGATGCCTGGAAATTTATCGTGATTGGAAAGCACCATCCGTAAGGTTCCGTCAGGCTCAACAATTCTAATCTGTTTTACTTCTATTTCATCGAAGATAGCATTAGTTTTCTTCTTTAGATTTACAATTTTCATTGTACACCAAACAAAAACTATAGTAATAACTAACGAATATGCGATTAAAAATTTTTGTGATATGTTTTTCATTTTATTTTATTGAAAGACGCTCCTGTTACTCTTTTTGTTACAATTCTTGATAGGGATTTCTAGCTTATTTACATTATTGTCCAATTTTCGTTCAGATTTGTAGTTGGGGGAATACTTCCAATTTTTGAGTATAAAAACTAATTTTGAAGTTGGACTTTTTATTTCTTAACTTGTTGCCAACAGTTAGGATATGACAAGTGGCGGCCTGCGGAGCATTTTTCTGTATACAGACAGAAATTTACCTGCGGGGTAATGAAATACAAACCTTCAGGATCAGCAAATTTGTAGGTTCGGCTCATTTTCGTTAGATTTTATGCTTCGTTTGCAAAGTTACAAACTTTGCTTATTTAAATCCCACAAGTGATCCTTCGGAACACTTGCGGGTGCGGTGATCCTTCGGAACACTTGCGGGTGCGGTGCCTGTTATCCGACTGTAGCGAAGCGGGTAAATAACTTCAATCTTCGCGCCATGCCACCTTCGCTGCAGGTAACCACACCCCTTCTCATCGCCCCCCCAATTAGCAAGCGGTACAGGTACGGTGTTGTTTGTTTTACTATTTTAAGCTCATTGATCACCACATACCCGCCGGGCCGTTAATCCGCAACGCCTTGCCCATATAGCCCGTATCCGTTTCTTTACTCTGAAGTTCATTAATGTTCCGTATGCTCAAATTTACAATTCTTTTCCTTGATGAACCTTAAGCCGACTATGGGCTATGATGGGCTGTTAGCAACTGGGCGTTCATGTCTTCCTTGCGCCGGGGCGGCTAAACTTATCCCGCCTTTTTGGCTGCAGGCGAGGCAGTGTGAAGACGGGGTGTGTATAGCTGCGAAGTGTTGGCACTTCTTGTCAGATTCTATTTAGTCGAACCTGAAAAACTCAAAGAGATCAGTGATATCAACAGGTTTACGTTAATAACTGGTCAAAAAAAAGCAGTATAATTTGCAAGGATATTTGTAATTTTATTGAAAACCTTGCAAAAAGATGGTAGGAAAAACAGATAAGACACCTCAATTGAATGTTTTCAAAATCCCATTGAACTTATACATAAATCACGATCATGAATTGTGTTTGCTTTCGAAAAAGATAGAGGGTCTGGTGTACAAAGTAGAAGAAGAATTTAGGGAATATTACTGTGCTAATAATGGAAGGCCATCATTTCGATCGAAAAATAGTTGGAGTAATTTTACTTAAACGAGTTTATAACCAGAGTGATGAAAGTGTAGTGGAAAAGGTGGCAGGAAAATCCGTATTGGCAATATTTCTGCGGCGAAACATACTTTCAACATGAAGCCCCCTTTGATCCGACGGAGTTGATAAAATTCAGGCAACGCATAGGAGAATCGGGAGCAGAGAAAATACTCAGTTTAACCATACATTTATTTGAAAAAAGAGAGATCGAGGCAAAAGAAGTGTTAATTGATACAACTGTCCAGGAAAAAAACATCACCTTTCCGACCGATACCAAACTGCAAAAGAAAATTATCGAGAAATGCAGAAAAATAGCCGAAGAAGAAGGTATCGTCCTTAGGCGGAGTTACAGAAGGATCTTGAAGCAATTAATGATAGACCAACGCTTTAGGCAACATCCCAAAAGGCGGAAAAAGGCCAATGCAGCAGCCAGGAAAATAAAAACCATTGCAGGCAGGATGGTCAGGGATATTGAAAGAAAAATGAACGATGAACAACGTCAACGGTTCCTTCAGGAATTGACAATCTTTAAGCTCATTCTGAGCCAAAATAAAAATTCAAAAAACAAAATCTACAGTATTCATGAACCGCATACACTTTGTATAGCAAAAGGAAAAGAATCAAAACCCTATGAATTTGGGAATAGGACCTCAATAGTAAAAACACGAAAATCAGGGATCATCATTGGAGCCTTAGCATTCAAAGAAAACATTTATGACGGGGACACTCTTCTCAACCCCAGTTGAAGCAGGTTGAAAGACTAACGCATTACCAGCCTGAGGCAGGAATCGTTGACCGGGGGTATCGTGGTAGAAACGTTGTTCTTGGCACAAAAATAATATCTCCCAAAAAACTACTGTAT